>NZ_JANUGX010000047.1 GCF_024753245.1 Massilia norwichensis
AGATCGTGTGCGCCGCCTTAACTGGACCGCGGTCGGACTCCTCGTCGACTTCGACGTTATGGTGGCGCAGTTAGCCACAGCACCTGTCGAACCTGAACTGCTGTGGCATATTCGGGATCGCGCGAGTGGGGGCCATCGAAACCATCTGAGCACACTGGGCGCCGAGCAGCTTGAATGGCTCATCACGTCGTTCCGGGCACAGTGGCCTATGACGGGCTACCCGAATCATGTTAGGCACGGAGATACAAACGCTTGGGATGCCAGCGAGTTTCTCGAAACCCTGATCCGTCGCTTGGGTACGATTGCCCGAGAAACCGCCGCCGCTGCATTGCGCAGTTTGGCGGACGCCACACCGGACGGTTATACCCGGACGATCCGCGCGGTCGCAGCTGAACAAGAGCGGCTGCGCGTCGAATCGATTTACACGCCGCCGACGCTGGCAGCCATCACGGCGATCACACGTGATGGCGTGCCGTCCGACCTCCGCGACCTGCAGGCCTTCATGCTTGAAGAGCTCGCCGTTGTGCAGGACAAGATCAAAGGTGACGATACGGATTCATGGCGAGGATTCTTCGATGACACGAACGAGCCTTACGGCGAGGAACGTTGCCGGGATCATCTGCTCGGATTGCTTCGACAGGGTTCGCCGGGCATTTCGCTTGAGCCTGAAGCGCATATGGCTGACGACAAGGAGGCTGACATCACGTGCACGGCCGGGCACATCAGGCTGCCGATCGAGGTCAAGGGACAGTGGCATCCGAAGCTCTGGCAGGCAGCCGATGCTCAGTTGGACAAGCTATACGCGCAGGACTGGCGGGCCAGTGGCTGCGGCATCTACCTTGTCTTTTGGTTTGGCGATAAAGTCCCGACCAATAAGAGCCTTTATCGCCCAAGACGTGGCATGTCTGCCCCAAGCACACCCGAGCAGTTACGCGACATGCTCGCCTCAGGCAGCGAGGCTGCACGCGAGGGACGGATCGCGATCTTCGTACTCGACTTGGAGCGGTCCTGATCGCCGGCACTGGCCCCGGGGTGACCAAATCCGATATCTGCCCAGCTGGACTCAATCGGGAAAAAACTCGCCAATGTTCCCGCAAGGCTCCATCGGCCTGTACGCAGCATTCATCGCCCGATACGGCGCCTCTAGCACGTCGGGATCATACATCGGCGGACGCACCTGCTCGGCCGCAGGGATATCCATGGAGCACTCGTCGGCACTTTCCCGGAGTGAATGGTGCGTCCGGCACAGAAGGGGCCTGTCCTCGTAAACGGAGCATTTGCTGTCGACCAGAAATGGGCGGGGCTTGCCGTTGAACTTCATACCTTCGGCATGGACGACACTAGGTGGCCGGAACGGGAGGCTGGACATCTTCCGCCCAGACACCTCCGCCAGGCGGATCGCCTCGTGTTCGTAAATCACTGTGTTCATACGGCAGCACTCGCTGCACCCCGATTTACACGCGACGTAAGGCGCGAGGGCAGCCGTCATACGGTTCGCGATCGCGATCACTTTCGGTCGTTTCGACTTCACACTTGCGTTCTCGTTGGCGATTTTCGAGACGGTCTCCGATACGTCTTCGAAAACCATCCAGGGATGCGCGACCAAAGCCGCGGCCAGCTTCTCCTCAAGCGCCCTGGAGCCGTCAACTGGTCGGTTCACTAGAAGATCGTCCGCCTGCCTCATTGCGGGGCGATTCTGGTTACGGCCCCGGACAAGAGCGATGTTTGCGATGAAGTGCTCGCTGGCGCAATCAAAGATCTGCCGCGCCGGGAGAAAGAATTCGTGTACGCCTTTGCCAGCCAGTATGCTCAGCACTGGCGTGCCGGCGCCAAGTGCAAAGCCAATACTTGAACGATACCCCTGCCCAACATTGCGATATCGGCTGTGCCGCCCCTTTTCCTTCGTATCCGAGGTACTCGTCCTGATGCGAGCCTCCGAGGAAAACTGGTGCCAATTTCGCCCTGCTCGCGTCGGCGCACCAGGGCACTTTACTGCCCGAATGATCGCGTAGGGGACACTCAAGAAGAAACCCGGCAAGCTCTCTGGTTTAGTTCGATGAATCCGGCGTCGACTGCTTGCCGAGTAAAGTCGAGTGTTGTCCGTGGACGGGCCTCCTACGCCGCACTCCCCTCTACCTGCCCCACCAACTCGAGTGCTTTCTCGAAACGGCTTCGGCTCGCCGCCCTGACGCGATGCAGCCCGAGCCTGTGTGCCATCGCGACAACGGCGGTATCACCGCTCTTTCCCTCCATTGCGACCAACTTGGCCAGAGCCACGAGCTCCGCCATGCAAATCTCTTCGACGCTTCGTTCAACGTCAGGAGCACCACGGAATACAAGGGGGACATCTGGCCCCCTGTCGTTCGCCCAGAAGAACACGCCGACATCCTCTTCGGTCGACTGAAGGCATGCACGCGCGATCGAAGAGACGCGGTCCAGGATACGCGCCCCAGTCCTTTGCCAGCCGTGCGCGCGGGCGATGCGGCGTGCCAGGACGGTATCGCGGACCGGCCCCTCGACTGCCGTCACTTGCTCGACCATCTGACGTAGCCGTTCGTCGTATGCGGTGTCGTAGAATGCGTCGGCATCGACGGCGTCGGAGATCGGCTCCATCTCCGACGTTGTTTGGTGCTTAGTTCCCAGGTCCTCGCCGGGAACGGTTTCCCCTCGACTTTCCCCGTCTTCTTCTATCTTCACGTTGTCTTCGATTGCAGTCACTTGAGAGTCAACGGCTTCGGACCGCGCCTTCGCAATGGCCTCGACCGCCTCTGCCATGGCAGCCTCGCGCTCCCTTTGTTTGCTTCGCTTCTCCCGGCTCTGCTGAAGCAACTCTTCGAGCGCAGCATGCACCTTGTCCAGGGTTCCCTCCCGGTCGATCCACCAGTCGGTCGACCAGATCCGCACGATCTCCCAACCTAGTCCGCGCAGCACCTGCTCGCGCAGCATGTCGCGGTCACGGGCAGTGGCGGAGCGGTGGTAAGTCGCGCCGTCGCACTCCACGCCGCACAGGTAGGTGCCGGGCGCGTCGGGGTGAACCACACCGAGATCGATACGGAAGGCCGATACGCCAACCTGCGTATGCACCTGCCAACCTTTCGAAGCCAAAGCGCTTGCGACAGCCTCTTCGAACGGACTATCGAACCCGCCCAGGCTCCCTTTGGTGGCCTCGGTGAGTGCCCGCGGTCCACGCTCGGCAAACTCAAGGAAATGCTTCAGGTCCCTGACCCCGGCCGCCTGAGTGCGCGACAAGTCGAATTGCTCCGCCTTCAAGCTCGAGAAGACGCGCAGCTCATGCCTGGCCCTGGTGATGGCAACGTTCAGGCGGCGCTCGCCGCCGTCACGGTTCATCGGGCCGAAATTCATCGACACCGCCCCCGCCAGGTCTGGGCCATAGGTGATGGAGAAGTAGATGATGTCACGCTCGTCACCTTGGACCGACTCGAGGTTCTTGACGAACAGCGGCTCAAGCTCCATTTCCGAAAAGTACGGCTCCAGCGACGGGTCATTGCGGCGCTCTTCGTCGAGAAGGTCCTCGATCAGGTTCATCTGCTCGGTGTTGAACGTGACGACGCCAATCGTCAGCTTCGATTCGCTGAAGCCCGGTGACTTCAGCTTGGCGACGATGTCCGCCACCAGCGCCTTCGCCTCCGCCTTGTTGGTGCGCGCCCCACCCTTCTCGTAGACGCCACTGACGTGGTGGAAGCTGACGGCGCGGTCTTCGGTGACCGGCGACGGGAAAGTAACCAGCCCGCCACCGTAGTAGCGGTGGTTGGAGAACGCAATCAGCGACTCGCTGCGACTGCGGTAGTGCCAGGCCAGGTTCATGGTTGGCAGGTTTGCGCCCATGCACTCGTCCAGGATGCTTTCCAGGTCACCTTCGACATCCTCGTCGTCCAGCGACGATTCGGCGCGGTCGAAGAATGCGGTCGGCGGCAGCTGCTTGGGGTCGCCGACCATCACGACCTGCTTACCGCGGGCCATCGCCCCGATCGCGTCCCATACCGGAATCTGCGATGCCTCGTCGAACACGACGACGTCGAACGGGGTGGCGTCTGCAGCCAGGTACTGGGCGATCGACAAGGGGCTCATCAACAGGCACGGCGTGAGCTTGGTCAGTGCACCAGGAATGCTCTTCATGAGCTCGCGCAGCGGCATGTGCTGCTTCTTCTTGCTGATCTCGTGCCGCAGGATGCCCCAATCGGAATTCCGGGTTACCGTGTCGGCTTTGGGCATGCCGGAGCAGAGCGAAGCCCTCACCCAGGCGCGCGTGACATCGGTAAACTGCCTGTCGAGAGCGCGGAAGTCGCCGATCCGCTTCTCATGCTCCGCCGAGACGAAGTTGCGGATGACCGGTTCGTTGTCCACGACCTTGTTCAGCCACCACCGGCTGTAGTTCGTCTCGAAGGTTCGTAGCGCCTGTGCCGGCGCCACGGCGCCCGTCTCCATCGCCTCCACCAGCGGCGCCAGCGAAAGCGCCACCGCTTCGCCGCGAACCTTGCGCCAGGCGCACCACGCCCTGACACGTGGCTCCACGGATACGATCTCCCTGCAGCGGGACACCATGTCATCCAGCGGCAAGTCGTTGAACGTCGACCCCGCCGCATCGCTGAACGACCCGGTGGTGCTGAGCCTGTCCAGCGCTGGCTGCAGCGCCTCGTGCGCATCTATATAGTGTTTACCAGCCTCTGCAAACGGACCGGATGGATCCAGCAAGGCATTGCCCTCGACGACGATCTGTTCGAATGCTTGGCGCAGGACAGCGATGTCTTCCGGGCTTTCGGCCAGATTGGCGATCGCCGCCGAGACCACGGAATGGAACCAAGTGACGCGGTCGATGGCGTCCTGGCTGGTCTGCAGTCCTGCCCAGGTCCCGCCGGTTGCCGTGCGAAGATCGTCGAAGCCACGAAGCGTCTCCTCGAGCACCGCGCGTTGGCGCAAGCGCTGATAGGCCGCAGCCAAAGCGGAGCCGCATTCGGAAGACGCGACCTCGTCGTGCTCCCCTTGCAGGACGCCCGACTGCTGGACCTCCCGGAGTGCGTTGGCAAACCGCATGGCTGCCGCGAGAAGATTCTGCTTCGTCGTATGCCCCGACCAGAGCCCGGCAGTGTCGGCCGACAGCGACTGCATGTCGCCGATTTCCTTATCCAGAGCGCGGAGGGTTCTGGCACGGCTCAATTCCGCTGCCAGGCGGACGCCGCATCGTCCGCTCTCGATAGTGTCGAAGCCTTCGTCGACCCAGTCTTCCCGACGGTGCGCCTTCTCCAGCGCACCCTGGAACCGCAGCGCCGTCTGGACGAATTCCGCACGTGTCTTCAATCCAGCCCAGACACCGTCCACCACCGGTCCAATTTCGAGTTTGCCGACTTCTCCCTTGAGTTCGCGGATCCTGACCAAGGCCGTCAGGTCGGCGGCGACATCGATCTCGCCTGCTCCGGTCGCGCACTCCTGCAAGGTCTTGCGCAACTGGCGCTTGCGCAGCCAAGACATCGGCCAGGCACTTTGCTCCGCCTCCTTCCAGCCGCGTTGGAGTTGGTGGACGTTGAGCTGTTCCACCTGCTCCCCGTACTGGACAGAAAGGCTTTGCTCGGAAGTCGCGAGTTCCTCCAACAGGCGCAGGCCCTTGTTCAGCTCTTCCACGACATGCGGGCTCCAAGGTTTGCCAAGTTCCGCATGTACGCGCTCCCGTTCGGCGAGCAAAGCAAGCCCTTTCTTGCACCGAGCCACGACCGACTCCGGCCAGGCCTGGCTGATCTGGCCAGTCAAGTCCCGATGCTGGACAACCAGCTGCATGCCCTCTCGAAGCCGGGCAAGCAGGTCGCGGACGTCGGCGCGGAAGACAAAGCCCCACTTTTGACCGGATGCCGCCGGCAGATTACGCGCCAGGTCGACGAGTGCGAGCCGGGCGCGGCGGCCGGTCGGGAGTCCGGCCAGCCCGGTGACGTCCTCGAATCCGGAAATCGTGCGCTTCACATTCTCTGCGATGGAAACGACAGCCCGTGCGGCGCCGATGAAGGTCTCCTGCCATGTCGGCGTCCAGTCCGCGTAACCAACGGCTGTCAGCGGCCCGCCCACGAGCTGGCTAACGCCGACCGCTCCCGCATTCACCTCCAGCCGTTCGGCGACTGCCCGCAATTCGTCGAGCTGGCCGAAGTCGTGTGCGTCGGCGCACGCCCAGGATAGGCCAATCACCGGAACATCCTCGCCATCGACGACGATGCCGATCGCTTTGTAGATCGTCAGGCCGTTGCGGTAGCGTTGATGCAGCCGCTCGACATATTGGTTGAGATCGGCGCGCAAGCGCTTGAGCTTGAGCGCTTGCGCGCGCCACTCCTCCGGATCGACTTCGCCCTGGGCTTCCCAGGCCTTCTGCAGCTGCGTGATCACGTCAAGCTTGCGGGCCTTGCTGGAGTGCAGCTCAAGACAGAACTCACCCAGCCCCACTTCGCGCAGCCGCCGGTACACGACGTCAAGGGCCGCGATCTTCTCGGAAACGAACAGCACACGTTTCCCTTCGGCCAGGCATTGCGCGATCAGGTTCGCGATCGTCTGGCTCTTGCCGGTGCCCGGCGGGCCGACCAATACGAAGTCCTTGCCCTTGACGGCCGCCATGACCGCCGAAAGCTGCGAGGAGTCCGCGGGTAGCGGGCAGAACGTCGTGTCCGGCGAGAACTCTGCGTCCAGCTGCTTCGCCACCGGGAAGGCGACCGAAGATGCGTAGGGTTCACGCGGCGTATCGATCAGGTGCCTGACGACCGGACTCTGGCGCAATTGGTCGGTGCGCTGGGTCAGGTCAACCCACATCAAGTACTTTGCGAACGAGAACGTCGACAGCATGACTTCGTCCGAAACCTCCCACCCCTTGATGTCGCGGACTGCGTGCGACACCATCTTCCAGATCAGTGCCACGTCGAGGCCGGCATCGTCCTGAGGCAGGTCGCCGTCGGCAACACCCAGGTTGAGGTTGAAGTCCTGGCGCAGCATCTCGACGAGCGTGGGATTGAAGCGCGGCTCGTCCTCGTGCAGGCAGATGGTGAACCCGGACCGTACGCTCTTGCGATGCAGCGAAACCGGAATCAGGATTAGCGGTGCCTTGTACTTCTGCCTTGCTTTGTCGTCACGGGTCCAGTTGAGGAAGCCGAGCGCGAGGAACAACGTGTTGGCCCCGCCTTCCTGCATGGTCGACCTGGCGTTGCGATACAGCTCGACCAGCCTCGTTTCCAGCTCCTTTTCGTCGACGCTCACGAACACTTCGCGCCGCTTGAGGGCATCGAGGGCATGTTCGCGGCGCACGTCTTCGCGGGAGCGCTGCTCATGGATGGCCTGGTTACGAGGATCACGGCCGTCCATCAGGTCGGGCCGCGGCAGCAACCGGATCGGCGCGCCGTCCGACAGCACATCTTCCAGCGCACCTGGCTCTGGAGCATCGAGCCGCAAGGACTTCTTGCCGCTGCGGAAGTTCAGCAGATTATTCCGCAGTGAAAGGTCGAGCAGCTTGCGCTGCCAGCGCGCCAGCCGATCCTTCGGGTCGAGCGCTGGGGCGTCGGTATCCAGGTGGACGTCGTCAGGAAGGTCGGGCGCATCGTCGAAGGAGACCCCCGCGACGTCGGTCACGGTTTCAGCCGGATGCGAGATGACCTGGCTGTCCCCGCTGGCAAGCGGCTTGATCCGCTGCATGCGGGCACGCCGGATGTCGACGACGAGCTCGAACTCCTCTTCCTTCTCTTCGGCTATCTTGCCTGCGGCGTGTTCTGTCGCGTAGGTGAACGAAGGTACCGGACGGTGGGTAATCAGGGTTGTTTCGAAGAGCACCAGCTCCTTCAGCCGGACGCGCTTGCGGATGCCTGTGACGTCGTCGACCACGACGGTCGAGAACTCCTCCTGCCGAAGCCAGACGCCGGCGAAAGCGTGCCCCTTCGTGAACACCACGATAGGATTCAGCCCGGACTGTTCGAGCGCTGCGCAGAACAGGAGGGTCAGGTCGAGACAGGTCCCGATGCGCGCGTCCAGCACTTGGGAGGGACTACGCACCTTCTGGCCCCTGTGCTCGAAACTCGCGGGCGGCAGGGCGTAGTCAAGGCCAAGAGCGGCCACGGCGCTCCAGAGTGCCGAGCTGAGTTCCCACGCGCGCTTCGCACCGCCAGCATAGCCGTCGATCGCGGGGTTTTTGCCGGCCTTGCGAAGAACCTCCGCGGTCTGCTTCAACAGGCGGTCGACGGCCAGCTCGTTGGGTTGCACGAACGCGGCTATCAGGTCCGGAAGATGGGCGAGTCCGCCCCATTGGTTGCGCGGCAAGAGCTCGACCTTGCGTTCTGCGGTCGCGAGCACGCATTCGTCCTGGGTTCCTGGCTTCTCGGTCAGCGTCAGCGTCAGCGTCGAGGTTTCCGCCTCCGTCAGCTTGCTGAGCAAGGAACCGTCGAGCTGCACGTCGCAATCCTTGATGACGTAGTGCGACCTTGCATCACAGGCGTCGATCGTCCACGTCTTCGGTTTCAGGAAGGGCGGGAAGGACTCCAGGCGCAGCTGTAGATGGGAGAGCCCACTTTCGCTGTCGTTGACAATGGCCAACTCACGTAACAGCGGTACGGAGTTTTGAAAGTCCGCCAGGTTCAGTTTGCTCGCGTTCGCGATCCGAATTGCATACTCGACTACTGCCGCGGCAGGCGCCACGGATTGTTCTTCCAGTTGTTCCACGCTCTTCCCCGTTTGGCAAAACCAGCATTTTTGTGGCTCGCCTCCCGATCAGGTTTCAAGGTGGAGGCAGTCCTTTTGGAACCCACGGTAGCACATCTGATATTGCTGATAATTCACCAATTTCCACTACTCTGTTAAGGATGCCTATGCCATTAAGAAACATTACAAGTATCAGCAAGCGTCGGTTCGGCCTGGCCAGCCGAGCTCCAACCAACGACGCTGACAACCAGAGGCCGCCATCCCTTTTTCGCCTCCATAGGCAAAAATCAGCCAAAAGATGGGGGTACAACATAAAATCGCGATAAATGACAATGTTTCGGCGTTTGCTAGCCATGCTTGACGAGCTCAGCACTCCGGCCTATGCTTGAGACTCGTTGTAGGGGTTCCATGTCCCCGTGGCCTTTGGCTCAAAGTGGGGTTGCGGTCCTAACCCGCAGGGATTACTGATGCTTCACCCACCAAGTATGACCCGTCCAAGTGGCGGAATCGGGCTCGACCCGTTCCGTCCCGGTGACGACGCCTAGCCCGCGCCGTCCCTGTCTCTCGCACCGCCTCTGGTGCGTCTGCGCTTTACCGGCAAGACCGGTCAGCGCGTCCCGCATCGCCTAACGATGCCCTTCCAGATCCTGCTTTTCGCCCGGCGATTGGGTTGAACTGCAGCGGTTGCGCGGCCCAACCGACGCAACCATTTCTCAGCGAGTGGGGCTAGACCCCGCCGCCTGTCGGCTCGACCGGCAGCATTCTTGTCATCCCTTGAGGAACGCTTATCACTTCGCAGCGCGTCACCGCGTTCGCGGTGCGATGCGTGTTCGGTCCACGAGACCGTCGCGCGTCGTCCAGCTGCGTAACCGCTGGACCCCGATGGGTGGGGTCATGGATACAGCGGCGATAAGCGCACTAACTATCCACCGAACGGCAGATGCGCCGTTCACCGCGTTGCTTCGCGCAGCGCGGCTACCCGTCTACACCGGGGGTGTGCCCGCAGGAGAAATCCGCTGCCACATCAAACGCACATTTTTACGGAACCCTCGGCCAAGCCACTTGGCCACCACTATCCCGCCACGCGCACCTGGGCAGCGCACGTGGAGTATCCCGCCCCGCTGCTGTGCCCTGGCCCGACCGGCAGCGCTTAGAACGCCAGAACTTGGCGCCCACCAACAAGTCGGCGACGAGCCGAAAGGACCGCCATGTCCACAAAGAACGGAAATACCAGCAACTCAGATTGGAAGGGAGAGCTGCAGCTCTTGCTGAACGGAAATAACGGGCTCCACGCCTTGCGCGGTAAGGTGGTGGCGTTCGAGACGCAGAGTGCGCGCGCTCACCGCTTGTTCGCCATCCTTGCGCTGCTGCGCGCAGCAGGTTTCAAGATCGGTCCGTGGCAGCTCAGCGGACGCCACATTGTGTTCCTCATGCGCTACTGGACGGCCGATGAACAGGTCGTCGATGAGCTGCGCAAGCGCGGCAGTACCTTGAAGCCACGCACTACACCGCTCAGCCCAGCGTACATCCAGCAGCAATTGTCCTTCCTGCGATCGCTGGCCGCCTGGATAGGCAAGGCTGGTCTCGTGCTACCTGGCCGTCGTTATGTGGACGACCCAAGCCTGGTGAGCCGCGCCAGCAACGCCGTTCGCGACCGGACCTGGTCCGGTGCCGAGGTCGATCGCGACGAGGTAATCGCGCGCGTCACGAGGATGGACCCAACTGTTGGTCTGCAGCTGGAGGTGATGCTGGCCTTTGGACTGCGGAGAAAGGAAGCGGTGATGTTCTCGCCCGCGCTGGCTGATGTACCGTCGCATGCGCTACCAGATGGCGTCGAGGCCGGAGCTTTCCTGGCGTTCCTGCGGATCAAGCGAGGGACCAAGGGCGGGAGGCTAAGGTACACGGCCATCCGGAATGACTACCAGCGCCAGGTGTTGGCTCGGGCGCTGATGGTGGCACCACGTCCTGGCATGCACATCGGCAAGCCCGGCCTCACATTGAAACAGTCGCTGGATCGGTTTTCCAACGTGTTACGCCGCTGTGGCGTTTCGCAACGGGAGCTGGGCGTAACACCACATGGAGCGAGGCATGAGTTCGGTGCGGATTTGTACTTCGAACTGGCCGAGGTTCCTCCGCCGATCAAGGGCGGGGCGGCTGCCTTAGACCCGAACAGCATGACGGCAGCATATTTGGAGGTAGCGCGTCAGCTAGGGCACGGGCGGGCTCGGATAACCGGCGCTTACCTTGGTGCACGTAGGCCCAAACGGAGCCGCCACGACGCCTAAGCTAGCCTGAGAAAACGCCATGAGCCGGCGTAGCCGCGCTCCAGATGCCGGGGATGAGCGGAGGGTCCAAAACTACTGCTCACCCCGGCTTGCGTCCGGTCATGGCGCCAGTCTTCACGTCGAGATAACGTACCGTATCGTACCGTAATGAAGAAAGACAGTAACCGGAGGATGCCATGGGTCGACACGCAGCAGTGAACCACGAACAAGTTGCGGCAGCGGCAGAGCAACTTCAATCGGATGGGCTTACGCCGACGGCCAGACTCGTCCGAACCAAGTTGGGAAACGTTGGGAGCTTGGCCACCATACAAAAGCACCTCACCGAATGGCGCTCGAGGGAAGGGAGCGGACAGTCAGCAGCCCGTATGCTGCCGCCAGAAGTCCAGCGCGCCGTCTTCAAATTCCTGGACGAAGAAGTTTCCAGGATTAACGGCGAGCTCAGGCAGCAAGTCGAGCAAGCGGAACGCGATACCGCCGACATTGCCGACGACAACGAGGCGCTAACGACGCTGGTAAGCCAACTACGGGAGGAACTGGGGAACCAGGCCGCGCTCAAAGACAAGCAGGAAGGCCAACTGGGCAGACTGCTTGAGGAGCTGAGGGGCGCCCGTGAGGAGGCCGTGCGTGAGCGCGGCGAAGCGGAGCTGGCGCGACACGAACTGACCAGGATCCAGTCCCGCCTCGAAGCACAAGTACCGGTAGAACATGAGCTGCAGCAGTTGCGCGTCGGCATTGAGGCCGAGCGGGAAAGGCGCGTTCGTGCCGAGCTGGAGGCTGCCGTATTGATGGCGCAGAAAGACAACCTGGAAGCGAGAATCGTCGAACTGAAAGACGCTGCTGCGAGCCGCGATCGTCCGCGTGCGTCAGGCAACAGCGAACACGGCGGTAATCAGCCAGAACGCACGCTACAAGCAGGACCCCGCCCTCATAGGAAAGTAGAAAGCCTTGGTGAGTCAAGTGCCTCGAATGCCGAGCCTCCCATCAACTCCGCTACCGCGGGAGAGCAAAGCGATCCGAGGCAAGCCCAACTATGTTGAATGCACGTCGACCACTCGCCGGGAGCACGGCCGCGATTTGGGTGTAGCTCGACTTCGTTGGCTGTCTGCAGCCGACAGCCAGTCCTTACGCCACATCGCTAGACTGCTTCAGATCACGACGTTTGTCGCATTCAAGAACGATGCCGCCAAGCGCGTTGACGGATCAAATAGCCAGAATTCACTGCGTAAACGCAATCAGCTCCATCTTCAACTCACGCATCCCGTCCGGCGCATAGATCGCAATCGCCTGCGCCTTCAAGGCATTCTCATACAGCCCATTCTTGGTCGACAGCAGGAAGTAGTAGGTATCCGGACGCACCGGCACCGCCGTCGGCACCTGCGGCATGTGCGTCAGCGTGATGCCAGGCAGCGCCGACACTACGATGCGCTCGATGTCGTCGGGCGAGCCGATCTTGAACCGAACCGGTACGGCCGCCACCAGCTCGAGCGCCGCCATGTCCGCACTGACGGCAAGGCAGAGCTGCGTTTCCTGGGTTAGCTTGGACGCATCGAGCGTACCCCTGTAGTGCGTGCGCCGATTGTCCTCGGCGATAAGCGGAATCGTGAAGTACTTGGCCGAGATGACGGTGTCGACCAGGTCCCGGATCACGGCATCGAGCTGTGCAAACGTGACGCCCGGATCCGCGTGCTCATAGGCGGGCAGGTCCACCGTCTTGTATCTGTCCGAGAACGTCATCAACCCGCCAGCTAGTGCGAGCAGCTTTTCGTACAGGTCCTCGGGATGCTGTACCCGGGATCGCGCACAGTGTTGGAGAGACGCGTTCGCCGTGCTGATGATGTTCAGCATCCACCAGGACGTGATGTCGCCGGCGTGCACCTCGAAGGTGGACGCGTTCGTCTTCCGGTGCGCGTTGTGCAGCGAGACGATCTTGGCCGACAGCGCGCTCATCAAGCCGTCGAGCAGCTGCTGGAGCGGACGGGCAGCACTGATCGCCACGCACGGCGGGACGAAGGTCGGGTCGGCCTCGAAGCCGCCGCGTGGATCGCGATGGATGCGCAGCACCGGAAAGCTAACATGGCCATCGCGCGGCTCGGTATGGGTGATGAGTCGCAGCCGCTTCTTCAGGAACGGCACATCGATCGGGACCGCATCGCTGAACAGGTCCGAGGTTTCCGCCTCCGCCAGCGCATAGCGGCCGCCCTCCTCCGCGTTCGCGCCATGCGGCCGGATGGTCGGAAGCGCGGCATAGATGGTGAAGGTATTGGTGTCCTGCGGCAGCTGGGTCAGGTCGACCGCGAGCGGCAACAGGTCCGTCGCCGGTGCGTCGTAGACCTCGCCGTCCTGGAAGATCAGCGACATCGCATGCGCCTCGAGCATGTTATGGCCGAGTGCTTCCATGTTCCACTGCAGCGAGCGCGCACCCCAGAAGTGGGGGTTCAAAGCCGACGCCATGCGAAGCAGCCGCGTTTCATGGTACAAGTCCTGCCGCTGGAAATGCTGGGGCCCTAGCGTCAGGCCTTCCGACCACAAGATTTTCGCGCCCATGCTCATTGCCTCTCCTTGATCCAGGTTCGCATTGTTCAGATTCCACAAAGCATGGCCGGCATTGTGCAAAAAATTGTTGATCCGGCGCATCAACCTTAAATTTCTTCTTCTAAATAATTCCGTTGATAGGACGCAACTTTATTCCGCGCAAGAAGGGAATAATGGCGCTTCTTCTGCTCACGACGGCTTTAGGGGAAACAGCATGCAGAGTTTCGTGCCAGGCTTGTTCGACCGTTTGGATGCCGCCGATGACGATGTGCCGCACAGTCCGTTCCGTGCATCGCCTCGCAAGCTTGACGAATGGCGGGAAAGCATCACCCGCGACCTCGAAGCGCTCCTCAACACCCGTTCCGCCCTGCTGCCCGATGCGCTGGACGGCTACCCTGAGGTAGGCAAGTCCATCGTCAACTACGGCCTGATCGATTTCGCTGGCATGTGCATGACGAGCGACACCGACCAGAAGCGCATCTGCACCGCAGTCCGGAAGGCAATCGAGCGGCACGAACCGCGGCTGCACAAGGTAACGGCGACGCTGCAGCCCAGGAAGGGCGCGATCAATCGGGTCGACTTCGTGATCACCGCCGAATTGAAGAACGCACCGGTGGCCGAGCCGATGCAGTTCAATGCCGTGTTCCAGCCCTCGCTGCAGCGCTATTCGGTGCAGAGCGTACGCAGCGCCAGTTAGGCAAAATCGAGGCTCATTCACCATGGACGAACTGTTTGCGCAGTACGAACGCGAGCTCGTCACGATGCGGCAGCTTTGCCGCGAGTATGCCGAGCGCTATCCGAAGGTCGCGGCCAAGCTGCAGATCGGCGACGAAGCATGCGATGATCCGCACGTCGAGCGCCTGATCCAGTCCGTCGCCCTGCTGTGCGCCCGTGTGTCGAAGCGGCTGGACGACACGTATCCGCAATTCACGGAGGCGCTGCTCAACCTCCTGTTTCCGCACTACCTGCGGCCCTTTCCCTCGTGCGCGATCGTGCGCTTTCTGCCTGCCGCGCGCGGCGCCGGCGGCAGCACCAGCACGGTCCCGCGCGGAACCCTGCTGGACTCGGCGGCTGTACGCGGCGTGAACTGCAGGTTCCAGACCGCATACGATGTCAGGTCGTCCCCGGCCGCCATTGCCGCTGCCCGCTTCGACGAGGCCATCCGCGCGCCGTCAGCGACCAGGCTGGCGCCGGGCGTGACGGCATCGATCGCCATCGAGTTCGAATCCACAGCCGCGCTGACGGCGCCGGCCCCGTTGAGGCTCTATCTCGATGGCGACGCTTCGTTCAGCGCGGCGCTGCGCGATGCGCTGTTCATGCGCACCGCAGCGGCCTACGTCCAGGCCGGCACTGACGGCGCATGGGTGCCGCTCCCCATAATACCGGTCGCGGCGGCCGGTTTTGCCGACGACGACGCCCTGATCCCCTTCGATGCCCGCTCGCACCGCGCCTACCAGATCCTTGCCGAGTATTTCGCCTTCCCGGAAAAATTCAACTTCGTCGACATCGACCTGGCCGCGCTCTGCGCGCGCTTGCCCACGGAGTGCACCCGTTTCACACTGCACCTGGCGTTGGCAGGCGTATCGCCCGGCTTGGACCAGGCCAGAATGCTCGCTGGCCTGTCGGCACGCAGCCTGCTCTCGGGCTGCACGCCGGTCGTCAACCTGTTCAGGCAGGCGGGCGTACCGATCGACTACAGCCAGCAGACGGCCGAGTATTCGGTGCTGGCGCATTCCGCGCATGCGGCGGCCTACGAAGTCTATTCGGTCGACCGCGTCCACATGGTGCGGCAGAACGGCAAGGATGTCGTGCCGGTCGAGTTCCGTCCCTTCTACGCGCTGCGGCACGGTGAGAGCGATGCGCGCAAGGGGCGCTACTGGATACTGCGCCATGACGACACGCTGGCCGCCACCAGTCCCGGGCACGAAAAAGTGATCTCGATCGTCGATGCCGATGGCGGCCCGCTCGCGGTCGGGCGTGCGACTCTCTCGCTCGACCTCACCTGCACGAACCGCGACCTGCCCTGCCTGTTGAAAACCGGCTCGCCAGGGGGCGACCTGTCGGTACCCGGCGCCACCGAAGGCGCTGCGATCCGCTTCCTGCGCCGGCCTACGCGTCCCCATCGCCTGGCAAATGGCCGGGGCGCCCACTGGCGCTTGATCTCGCACCTGACCCTCAACCACCACTCGCTCGCGATGGAGGGCGCGGAAGGTTTGCGCGAAATGCTGGCCCTGTACGACTTCACCGGCTCGGCGGTGTCACGGCGGCAGATCGCCGGCATTGTCGGGCTGGAGCATGTGGAGGCCACCGCGTGGTTGCGGCACAAGCGTGGCTCGTCGCTGGCGCATGGGACGGAAGTACGCCTGACAATCGACGAAGAGGCTTTTGTTGGCGCCGGCCTGCACCTGTTCGTGCAGGTCATCGACCAATTCTTCGCGCTGTACGTCCAGATGAACAGCTTTATCGAGCTGGTGATCCTGTCACATCAATCCGGGGAGGAGCTGTTCCGATGCAAACCACGCAGCGGCAGCATGCCGCTCTCCTGATCGAGCCCCTGCTCGCGGCGCCCTACCGCTACCGGTTCGCACAACTGCTGAACATCCTGGTGCGGATGCTGCGCCGGCAGGGCATCCCGTACAACCAGGCATTCGGCCAGGTGCTGCGCTTTCGAAACAGCCTGTCGCTGGCTTTTCCGGCCAGCGAGATCGAGGGCATGCAGGTCGGCGCCACCGATGACGGCACGCCGCGCATCCACATCACGCCGACCTTCATCGGCTTGCTCGGCGCCAGCGGTACCCTGCCACTACACGACACCGAGCGCGCGGCGTCGAAGGCAAACCTCGGCGCGGACGAAAGCTGGAAGCCGTTCGTCGACCTGTTCTCGAATCGCGTCATCGGCCTGTTCTACGAGGCCTGGGGCAAGTACCGCGTCGAGCACGGCCTGGACACGCGCGGCCGGGACGATCTGCTGCCGCTGCTGAGCGCATTGGGTGGTGTGCGTCCGGCCAGCTTCGGGCCAAACAGGCCATACACGTCGATTCCGGTGGAAGTCGCCGGTTACTATGCTGGGCTGCTCAGGACGCGTCCAATCGCCGCCGCGACCGTGGAGCGGGTGCTGGGCGAGTACTTCGGCGTGCCCGTCCGTGTCGAGGAATTCGTCGGCGCCTGGGATGCGATACCGGAAAAGATCCGCAGCACGCTGGGCGTGACCGAGCCCACCCTCGGCTACGGCGCCGCCCTGGGCGCGCGCGCGTGGCGCAACGACTTGCGGGTCCGCCTGCATATCGGTCCGCTGGATGAAGAGACGGCGAAATCGTTCTTGCCGAATGGGCGCTCTCACGCCGCTTTGCAGGAGATGGTCAGCCTGTTCGCAGTGCCTTCGGTGCAGTACGAAGTCAGGCTTTTGCTGGACAAGCCGTGTCTCAAGCCCTTGACCCTGGCGACCAGGGGGCCGGATCGGAAGCGCCTGGGCTTGAATTCCTTCCTGACCGTCAGTGCCGGGAAAGCGAGCCGGGCCGACATCCGTTCCGTCCTTCGGCTGACTACACGAGCGTGTTGAAACCCGACGCTCGCACCTTAGCGGTTACTCCACTGACTCCAACGATAAGAAATAAGCGATGAACCTGATCCCGCGTGTCAAGAATATCTCACTCACCCCGCGTAGCGAATGGGAAGTGATAGGACCTGAAACGACGACCCTGGGCGAGATGTACACGCGTTACATCATCCCGCTTGCTGCGATTGGCCCTGCCGCCTCGTTCATCGGGATGTCCGTGTTTGGGCTGAGTCTACCTTTCGCCGGCGCATATCGCGTGCCGCTGTCGACCAACTTGTCGATGCAGCTGACGAACTATGTGGTCGCCTTGGTCACCGTCTATCTGATTGCCTTGCTGATTGATGGGCTGGCACCATCATTTGGCGGGCAGCGGAACCGAATCCAGGCTTTGAAACTTGCCGCGTATGCTTACACGCCAGCCTGGGTCGCAGGTATCCTGCTGCTCGTGCCCTCACTTGGCGGCTTGGCAGTGCTGGCCGGCTTGTACAGCCTCTATGTCTTCTATCTTGGCGTGATGCCAATGATGAAAGTACCTGAAGACAAGGCCGTAGGGTTTACCGCCGCGACCGTGGTATGTGCTCTTGTTCTGGGATTCGTTGGCGGTGCCGTGACCGGTGCCATCTTCGGCGCAAGTATGCTGACGGGAAGCGCCGCCTTGCCCTGAAAGATAACTCTAGCGTATTCAGCGATCGCCAGCTTCCTCATGCGACCGCGGCATTACTGCCGGCGCGATACGGCTTCGGCGCCGGAATCTCGCCCTGCAGCTGTGCCGCGTGGATCAACATCGGCGCCACGAATATCAGCTTGCGTTCGCGCTTCCCGGCTCCCCAGGCCTGCATCCGGAAATGCCCGCGGCGCCAATGCGGCGCCACGCTACTGCCGCCTGCATGGCCAGTGCCCTCCTGGGGCAGGTCATCCGGTCCGACCCGGATGCCGTTGTAGAGGGACTCGACGCGTTGAAGCAATCGGGCCCGCTTCTTGACCCCGAGTCCAGCGATGCGCCGCATGGCTTCATCGTATTCGCGATGCTCGATGGCGCGTGCCTGCCTGAGCGCCATGTAGAGGAAGACCTTGACCACATAGCTCACCGCTGCGTACATGGGTTTGTAGAAGGTCTCTCTCGACCGTCCCTTCGCCGTGTCGAGAACCCGGTTGAGCCATTCGCCCAAGGGCTTGTCGTCCCGCTCCGTTTCCCCCAGCAGGGCGACCTGGCCGCTAAAGCAGTCCTGGCGCTGGCTGACGAAAATAAGCTCAAGCGTCCACTTGGCGGTTGCATCGCCGTGGCGGTTCGATGGCGGGGTAAAAAAGCAGAACACGCCGTCGAACAGACGGTCCGGCAAATCCGAATCCGGCACATTCAGGTGGCGGGCGGCCTCCGGACCGAACCTGAGATATTGCGCAGGATAGGGAGGCGCAACCATCTTCATCGGCAGGTCCAGGTCCATGTCGGAATTGAGCAGCAGGGTCTCGAGCGCCGGCGTCGTTTCGATGATCGTCCCCTTCTGCAACTCGTACTTCAGGTTTGCGCTGATCGATATGGCCTGCATCCGCGCGTCGGTCTGCGCCTGCGCTTCGGCTTCCACGCCGTCATGCCTGCCCGCACGCATGGCGTTGAGCTGCTGCTGGATCTCCTAGCGGATGCTCCAGCAGGTCGCCGCCGGGTCCGCCCACCGCGTCCATTCCGGCCCGCTGCCGAGCGCCTGCTTCCAGGCGTCGAACGCGCCCTGGTTGCGGAACTGGACCGGGTAAGGCCGGCCATGCAGCCTGCCGACGCGGCTCTTCTTCAAGGCCGGGCCGACCTCGATGCGCTCCACAATGGGCTCAGTCACGTAAGCGTTGGCTGCTGGTCCGAGAACGATGTCCCGTTCCAAGGGTTTTTCGTTGGATAGGTGCTTGCGCATGCTCTCCCCTTGTTTTGCGCTGCCTGCTGGCAACCAAAGGAAAAATGTAGAACCTACCTGTTGGAACACCTTGCGATCCATCAAGCTGAGCAAAATCAGCACATGCAAGGAAAGTAGTTCGCCCTGTCGTTACCCGCCAGGGCAACAGCAGAGCCCGGTTCTTGCTCACGATCAAGGCGGCCTGAAAGCGCTTGGTTACCTTAGCCGATGGAAAATTTGATAGCCGTTACACCATCGGAGGCAACACATGGACGGAAGCCAAGCGATCGCGGCGGGCGCTGCGCTATCGGCGTTCAGTCACGATGCGCAGCACGACCGTTTGATGCGCCTGGACTTCCCCTACGACGACGGCCCGGACCGCATCCTCCTGCCCAACCGGATGCAGGCGCACGAGGAAGTCTCGCGCTGCTTTCGCTTCGAGGTCGAACTCCTGTCGGACGATGCGCAGATTCCCCTGAAGGCGATGATGGCCAGGATGGTCACGATCTCCCTCGTGCGCGAAGACGGTTCGCTGCGCTACTTCAACGGCTACGTCACCGAATTCCGTTTCCTGCGCGCCGATGGCGGCTTCGCCTTCTATCACATGGTCCTGGAACCCTGGCTGGCCTTCGCCAAACTGCGCAAGGATAACCGTTCATTCCTCGGCAAGAGCGTCATCGACATCACTGAGCTGACCTTGGCCCATTACCGCCAGAACGATTGGCATCCGGTCATCGTCGGCGAGTATCCGCGCCTGACCTACGCCAACCAGTATGACGAAACCGACTACAACCATCTGCACCGCCGCTGGGAAGAGGCCGGGCTGCACTATTACTACGAGCACCGCGCCGATGGGCACACGCTCTTTTTGCGCGACCGCAGCACGCTCGCCGAACTCATCGACCCGACCGGCATCGACGACTCCGGCGAGATCCCGTTTCGCGACAAGGCCGGCTCGCTCGAAGACGACGGCATCCGCGAATGGAGCGCGGTGCGCCGGCTCGGTTCGGGCCAGACGACCTTGGTCAGCTTCGACTACAAGAACCCGGTCGCGCAACGCTCGACCGCCGAGTCCCTGAACAAGCAGGGTGACGTCTTCCCTTACGAAATCTACGAAAACACGGGCGCATACGGTTTTCGCACCCACGACGAAGGCGAACGACTTGCGCAACAACGCATGGGCGAGAGCGACGCGAACACGCAGACCTTCGAAGCGCGCGGCAACGATCGCACCGCCCAGCCCGGCCGGTGCTTCAAGCTCGGCGGCCACTTCAGCGCCGAGTTGCAGGTGCCCAAGCGCGGCGAGCCGGCCAAGCCCAGCATCCGCCACCGCGAGTACCTGATCCTGAGTGTCGACCACGAAGCCAGCAACAACTACCAGGCCGGCCCGGGCGCGCCATCGCACTACGGGAACACGTTGACGTGCGTGCGCCGCGACATCCAGTGGCACCCAGGCCGCCACTACAACAGCCACCCCTGCGTCTATCACGGCGTCCAGACCGCCATCGTGGTCGGGCCGGCCGGCGCCGAGATCCATACCGACGGCTACGGGCGAGTCAAGATCCAGTTCCACTGGGACCGGCTGGGCAAGCGCGACGAAAACAGTTCGCCCTGGGTGCGCGTGATGTCGCCTGGCGCTGGCGTCGAGTTCGGGCAGATTCGCCTGCCGCGCGTCGGCGAGGAAGTGGGGGTGGTGTTCGTCAACGGCAACATCGACCATCCGCTGATTCTTGGCGTGCTGTACAACTACACGCACATGCCGCCGTGGAAGTTGCCGGAGCAGCAGGCTTTGATGGGTTTGCGCAGTCGTGAGTTGGAGTCGGGTGCAGCGAGCGAGCGTGGCAATCACCTGGTGCTGGACGATACGCCGGGCAAGATCCAGGCGCAGTTGAAGAGCGATCATCAGTGCAGTCAGCTGTCGCTAGGGCACATCACCCGTATCGAGGACACGTCCGGTCGAAAAGACCCGCGTGGTGAAGGCTGGGAGTTGTCCACCAACGCCTGGGGCGTGGCGCGTGCTGCCCAAGGCATGCTCATCACCACGGAAGCACGGCCGAACGCTGCTTCCCATACCAAGGACATGGGCGAGACAATCCAGCGGCTGTCGGCTGCCGCGGACGTGCAGGAGCAGTTGACCGGGATGGCGCAGCACTATGGCGCCCAGGAGAAGCAAGAACTTCAGCAAGAGGACACGGTTAAGGACCTTAAATCCCAGAGCCAAGGCATCCAGGGATGCGGCACAGGAAAGTTTAAAGAGTTAGCCGAACCACATCTGGTCGTCGCCAGTCCGGCAGGTATCGAGCTGAGCTCTGCACAGTCCACTCACATCGCCAGCAGCCGTCATACAGCCATTACAAGCGGCAAAAGTCTATCGATCGCTAGCGTCGACGGTCTGTTCGCGAGCATCGGCAAGACCTTCCGGCTGTTCGTGCACAAGGCCGGGATGAAGCTGATCGCCGCCGGCGGCAAGGTATCCGTGCAGGCGCAGGACGACGACGTGGAGATCATCGCCAACAAGGTGCTCGCGCTCTTGAGCGAGTCCGACTGGGTGACGATCCGGGGCAAGAAAGGGGTAAGGCTGCAGGGTGCAAATCACATGGTTGAGATTAGCGATCAAA
>NZ_JANUGX010000048.1 GCF_024753245.1 Massilia norwichensis
AATTCGCTTAACTCGTCAACTCATCCTTTTCTGCAACACACTCGACTTGGTCGTTTTCACAAGTTTAATCTATTGATTCTATTAAACTTTTCGTGCGCTGCAGAAGCAGGAGGCGAACTATAGCAAACCTCGTGGTGAGTGCACAAGTCCTGTTGCGTTAGCGAGTCGTTCTGGGTAAACGTGACCGCATTGCATGCAAGGAGTTCCCATTGATTCAGCAAACGCTGATTTCTGTCTGGATTCCCGAAAGTCAGACATCCCCAGCGAGACGAGCGGGAGAAAATACCCGGAACCGCTTGAACTATTCGCTGCCGAGAGTAGTATCTAGTGTTGTGGTTGCAACTCGATAACAGTCCATCAATAACAAACCGTGGTCGACGCCAAACGTAGGCCATGAGTGGGGACGCAGGAGACAGCATGCCGAACTTTGCCGTGGAACACGTCAATCGTGTCCGCTCGGTCGTTCAGAGCCGAAACGGACCCGGACGGTCAGCAACTGCAAACCGCATCACCCAGTCCTGGATACGATGTCTCGACGAATATCGGCTCGACCCGGGCACCTGTGCAGAGCCTGAGGTGGTCTCGCCTGCCGAATTATGCGAGCGCCAGGAACGCCTGGCCGATGTGCAGGCCGTCGCCAAGGTCGAAATGGCCAACCTGTATCAGCAGCTGGCAGGTTCCGGCTATGCGATCATGCTGACCGACCGCGAAGGGGTATTGCTCAACTATTTTGGCGACCCCGCCTTTACCCACGCCGCATCGAAGACCGGCCTGATGCCGGGCGCAGTCTGGAGCGAGCGTGCACAGGGCACCAACGGCATGGGGACCTGTTTGTTCGAACGGCGTCCCGTGACCGTCCACCAGGACGAACACTATCTATCGCGGAATACCGGCCTGTCTTGTGCTGCGGCGCCGATTTTCGACCACGAAGGCGACCTCGTCGGCGTACTTGACGCCTCCGGTGAATCGCGCCTGGCCCAGCAGCACACGCTGGCCCTGGTCAGTATGTCGGTGCAGATGATCGAGAACCGGGTATTCCTGCACCAGTTCCGTCATGATTTCATCCTGCGCTTCCATAATCGTCCGGAGTTTGTTGGCACGCTGAGTGAAGGCGCGATTGCCCTGAGCGTCACCGGCAAAGTGCTGGCCGCCACGCGCTCCGCCCTGTTCCAGCTCGGCCTGAACGACCGCAGCGAGATTGTCGGCCGCGACATCACCGAACTGTTCAACATTACCTTTTCCGGCCTGATCGACAGCACGGTCAGGAAAGCCTTCCATCCGGTCCCGATCTTCGAGATCCGCAACGGGGCGCGCTTTTTCGCCGTCGTCTACCAGCCTGTGGCGACGAGCGGTGGGCGCCATGCGGCACACATCGGCCTGCTGCCGGGCGTCGCTGCGAAGGAAACGCCGCCGCCCCAGCCTGAAGGACCGCTCGACAAGCTGCAATTCGGCGATCCCCTCATGACTGTCAACGTCGAAAAGGCCAAACGGGTTCTCGAGCGTAACGTGGCAATCATGCTGTTGGGTGAAACCGGTACCGGCAAGGAAATGTTCGCTCGTGCGATCCACGCGTCCGGTAGCCGTGCCAACCGCCCTTTCGTTGCAATCAATTGCGCGTCGATACCGGAATCGCTGATCGAAAGCGAACTGTTCGGCTACCGTTCCGGCGCCTTTACCGGTGCCAGCAAAGACGGACAGCGTGGCAAGCTCCTGCAAGCTAATTCCGGCACGCTCTTTCTCGACGAGATAGGCGACATGCCGGTTGCCCTGCAGGCGCGGCTGTTGCGGATGCTCGAGGAACGTGAGGTCATACCCCTCGGCAGCGAAACCCCGGTCAAGCTCGACATCCGCCTGATCAGCGCCACCCACTGCGACCTGCCGAAAAAGATCGGCATGGGCGAGTTCCGCGAAGATCTGTATTACCGGCTGCAAGGCATCACGCTGACGCTGCCACCGCTACGCGAACGTGCCGACCGCGGCGCGCTGATACGTCATCTGGCGGCGGAAGAAAGCGCCGAGGACGGCCCGGTCGAGCTCGATGCGCGGCTGCTGGCCGTTCTCGAGCAGCAGCGCTGGCCCGGCAACGTGCGCCAGCTGCGTCACCTGCTGCGAAGTATGATCGCGCTGCGCGAAACCGATCGCCTGACGGTGCGCGACCTGCCACCTGAATACCAGACCGATACGGCCAGCCTGGCACCGGTGGCCGGCGAAGATCCCGCCGGCGACTCCCCGTGCGAGACCAGCCTGAACACGCTCGAGAGTGCCGAGCGCCGGGCACTACTGCAAGTTCTCCAGCGCCACGAATGGAACCTGAGCGGCGTTGCGCGCGAGCTGGATATCAGCCGCAATACGCTATACCGCAAGCTGCAACGACTGAACATCAAACCGCCCGAAAAATCCCTCATTCACTAGTCGGCTCCCATGCACACGGCCATGCGCGACCACTACACGAGGACTGCGATTGCCCTTCACTGGCTGATCGCCGTGCTGCTGCTCGGCCAGTTCGCCTTCGGGCTGACGCTGGAGGACATTCCACGCGGGACACCGGAGCGCGCCATCTACGTCAACCTGCATAAAAGCAGCGGCATCGTCATCGGCCTGCTGATCGTGCTGCGTATCGCCTGGCGTCTGCGCCACAGGCCGCCACCCTTGCCGGCTTCGATGCGGCCGTGGCAGCGGTATGCGGCCAGGCTCAGCCATATCGCCCTGTACCTGTGCATGCTGGCACTGCCGCTATCCGGTTACCTGGCCTCGAATTTCAGCAAATACGGCGTCAAGTTCTTCAACCTCGTCCACATGCCGCCCTGGGGGCCCGAGGACAAAACGCTGTACGCGTTCTTCAACGGCACCCACCATGTGGCCGCCCTGCTGCTCGCCCTGTTCGTCGGCTTGCATGTGCTCGCGGTTGCCAAGCATATGCTGATCGACCGCGATGGCCTGTTGTGGCGTATGTGGCCGCGGCGCGCCGAGCGTGGCATCCATCCCCATCCCGACCTGCCCCTGGAGCCCCGATGACCTTCAAGCCGAACCGCATCCTCCCGATCGCTCTCGTATTTCTGGCCACCCTGCCGTCTTTCCTGCATGCCGAGCCCTTCGCCTATGTGCCCAACGAGGGCGCCGGCACCGTGTCCGTCATCGACACTGCCACCGACAAGGTCGTGACTGAAATACCAGCCGGGAGCAAGCCACGCGGTCTTGCTGTCGGTGTCGACAGCCGCTGGCTGTACGTCAGCGATCAGCCGAACAATCGCTTGCAGCTGGTCGACCTCGCCGCCCGCAAGCCGGGTGCCGCCGTTCCCCTGGGCGAATCGCCCGAGGGTGTGTCGATCTCACCGGATGGCCGCTGGGTAGTGGCTGCGGTCGAAGGCAAGAACGATATCGCGGTGGTCGACACGCGCAGCAATAGCCTGGCATTTACGATCAAGGTACATGGCAAGAACCCGGAGCACGCAGTGTTCAGCCCGAACGGACGCCTGCTGTTCGTCAGTGCGGAGGAAGGCGATGCGGTCGACATCATCGACTTTGCCGCGCGCAAGCAGGTGGCCCAGGTGGCTGTCGGCGCCCGTCCGCGCGGCATCGGCTTCCTGCCCGACAGCAGCCGGGCTTACGTGGCGACGGAAAACGCCAACGAAGTGTTCGTCATCGACACCGAAGGTTTCGCCATCGTCGCCCGCATCAAGGCCGGTCTGCGTGCAAACGGGATCGCCGTGCACCCGAACGGCAAGCAGGTGTATGTGTCGAATGGCGGCGACGGCAGCGTTTCGGTCATCGACACCGCCACCAGCCAGGTCGTGGCCACGATTCCCGTCGGCCAGCGCCCCTGGAACATGGCACTGACGCCCGACGGCAAGAAGCTGTACGTGGCGAATGGCCGTTCGAACAGTGTGTCCGTGATCGATACGGCAAACCGCGTCAAGCTGCGCGACATCGCGGTCGGCAAGCTGCCATGGGGCGTGGCGATCCGCTGAGTCTCAGCCGCCCGCCTCGCCGAGGTCGACGCTGACCGCGCGCCGGGCGCTCAAGGGCCCGGGCATGGCTGCCGGCCCCTTCAGTAACTCGATTACCATGCCGGCCGGATTGTGACCGATCGAGGCGTGCAGGCCGGCATAGGCAGCGGTCAGCCGTGGATTGACGTCGAGGACCACGGCGCCATGGTCGGTCAGGACGAAATCGACGCCGACATAGCCCCACAGGCTGGGAATCGCCGCAGCGACCTGCTGGGCAAGGCGATCGAATGCGCCATCGTGATCGCACAGGCCGTTGACGGTGCTGCCAAGGAAGTGGAAGCGGTTATTACGCATGGCGATCCGCTCCAGGTTGCAGCTCAGCACCCGCGCCACACCATCGCAGCACAGCAGCGACAGACTGCCCAGTTTGCCGGCAATGAAGGGCTGCAGCACATAACCCTCGACCGCCGCGGCACGGATCCAGGCCAGCGCCGCAGCGCGGTCGCTGAACAGACGGATGTTGAAACAGCCGGCACCATCGTCGGGCTTGACGACCCAGGCGCCCCGCTCGTCCGGCAGAGGTGCATGCGGACTGTAGGCGGCCGCGACCGGCACGCCGCCGTCGGCCAGCGCACGCGCGACCTCGCGCTTGCTTGCCGCCACCCGTACGGCACCGGGCGCACTGCCCAGCAGGATGCGGTTGGCGCGCAAGATCTCGCGCGACAGCCGTTCCAGCAAGCCCTCCGATTCGCTCGCCAGCGGCCACACCGCATCGGCGGCTTCCACGCAGGCTTCGAAGCGTTCGCTGAACGCCTGCTGCGGCTGGGGCGCATCGTGCGCAGGCGCCATCGTCGCGAGTTCGACGCCGGGCAAGGCCCGCAAGTCGGCCTGCAAGGCCTGCAGCAGCATGTCGCTCTGGCGCCTGAGCGACTGCGGCAGCCGTCTTGGCATCGGGCCGCCGGCGGTCGCGTAATCGAATGCGAGTACTTTCAACGGCGCCATCGCATGTCTCCTGCTGCTGTCTTCGGCTACTCAAGGCTGCTTGGGAGTGACGCTGATCAGGGTCAGGGTTTCGTCGATCACGGGCGCATCGGCCGGCTGGGTACCCGTCCGCACCGTCTCGGGCTTCCCGAGTGAGCTGTGCAATTGATACAGGCTGCCCGGCACCTGCTCGCTGAGTATGAAGGTATAGGTCTTGCGCAGGTACTTCTCGAAACGCGCATGCATCGGATCGTTCAGGTAAGGCTGGATGCGCACCGCCTGTGCCTGCACGGTCTTGCCCTGGTAGGTGATCGGCTGCAGGCTCACTTGCGCGCCCTCGGCCAGTGCCATCCGGATACGCTTGCGGAAATAAGCGGTCGAGCCGCCGGTCAAGCGTTTCATCTCGGCGATGTCGTGCTCGAGAAAGCCGAGCAGCACCGGATTGCCATGCGCCTCCTCCAGCGCCGGAATGTCCTGCTTGTGCACGCCGGTGAGGAAATGCAGGGTTGCGTTCAGTTTGCCGTTGACCTTCGCAAGCTCGAGCCGTACTTCGTCCTTGAAGCCCGGTTCGACATTGCTCTCCTTGCGAAAGGCGTACACCAGCGTGGCCGGCACCCTGACCCGGGCCAGGTGCTCGGTCTCGAACAGCAGCGTTTCAGCGGGCGATATCTGTTGGGCTGCTGCCGTGCCCGCACCAATCGAAGCCAGCACGGCCAGGGCTGCGCAGGCATGGCGCAGGGAACCGCATGCGTGTCCGCTCATCATGGTCTTCCCGAAGCTTGGGGTGCCAGCGCCCGGCCCTGTTGATCGACCAGCGGCACGCCGTAGTCGGTAAGGATGGCGTCGATCCTGGCCTGGTTGGCGGCGATCAGCTGGTCGATACGTTGGCGGAATGCCTTGTCGCCTTGGCGTACGGCCATCGCGATCTCGAAATCGAGCTTCATGCCGGGACGGGAGGCAATCGGGACGGCCACGATCGGCGCGCCACGCGTATTGCGCGCAAAGTAGCCGGCGATCGGCCCCCAGGCGAAGGCCACGTCGATCTTGCCGCTGGCAAGGTCGCGCTCGATGATCTCACCGGGGTATTGCTCGGCATCCCCGGTCTGGTGCTGGTACCAGCTGACCTGGTCCATGAGCTGGTTCTGCATCAGCCATTCGGTCACCGGTGTCGCCATGAAAGCGCCGATCCTCAGCTTGCGGCGCTGCGCCGGGTTCAGCGCCGCCAAATCGTCCAGGTTGCGCACGCCGTCCAGGCCCTTGCCCTTTACGTAGGCCATGGCAAAGGTCGAGTGATAGTAAGGTCGGGTGGTGGCGGCCAGCTCGTAACCGGCGGGAACGCCGGTCACCAGGTCGCATTTGTAGCGGCTCGAATTTTCTTCCTTGGCGCGCAGCGTATTGCGGATGAAGCCGATCCGCTGCGGGAACCAGGTGTGCTCCAGCTTCCATCCCAGCTCCTGGGCAAACAGGGCTGCGATCCGGTTTTCGAAGCCGGCTTCGGCCCGATTCGAGAACGGCAGGTTGTTGGGGTCCTGGCAGACGCGCAGCACCTTGTCCCGTCCGGGGCCATCGTCGTTTGCCCCCTGCTGGGCGGCGCCCGTGCCTGCCAGGCAGACCAGCGCCACGACCCCGGCCACCCGGCCCCATCGCATGCGCCACCTCATTTGCCGATCTCCTGCAGGCGGCCGGGCTGGATCGCGCCATCCGAACGCCCCTTCAGGTAGGCATACAGGTTGTCGATGTTCTCGACCACCATCTTGCTGCCGTCGAAATTGGGCATGCCCTTATCGATCCGCCCATGCAGGACGGTTTCCTTGAACTGGTCCTTGGTCAGCACCTTCAGGCTGTTCACCAGCGAGGGGCCGACCATGCCTTCCTGTGCCGCGCCGTGGCAGCGCTCGCAGGCCAGCGCGCGCCAGGTTTTCCAGCCGCTCAGGGTTTGGGCATCCACCTTGTTGCCGTCGGCAACCTTGTACGGCGCGGCGCCGGCCGGTGCGGCAGCATCGCCTGCAAGGGCGGGCACAGCGGTCACGACGGTCAGACAAAGGGCCGCGCTCAACATCAATTTCACAGATTTGTTCATATCGATTCCTGCTAAGGTCGAGAGCCGGCCACCGGCGTCCTGCATGCCGGCGGCCGTTTGCTGCGGAGGCTGCGATCGTGCGGATCAGCGGTCAGGCAGGGCGAACACAGTCAGCACGCCACCGAGTTCGGTGTACTTGACCAGGTCTTTGTAACCGCCCACCGCGCCCAGGCCTTCCGTTCCCTTGGTCAAACCGGCCGCAAGACCGATACCGGCCCAGCCGCCGATCCCCGACAGCACGCCGATATACTGTTTGCCCTTGTACTCCCAGGTCGTGACGTTGCCGATGATGCCGGACGGGGTCTTGAACTTCCACAGCTCCTTGCCGGTGTTGTCCACCGCCTTGATATAGCCTTCCAGGGTGCCGTAGAACACCACGTCGCCGGCGGTCGACAGGGCGCCACTCCACACCGAGAATTTTTCCGGCTTGGACCAGACGATCTTGCCGCTGCTGGCGTCCCAGGCGATGAAGTTACCCATGCCGCCATGGCTGTTCGGCGCCGGATACATCGACAGGGTCGAGCCGACGTACGGCTGGCCGGCCGTGTACTCGATCTGGAAGGGCTCGTAATCCATGCACACGTGGTTGGTCGGCACATAGAACAGGCCGGTCTTGGGCGAATAGCTGGCCGGCTGCTGGTCCTTGGTGCCCAGGGCCGACGGGCAGATGCCCTTCGAATTGACGTCCGGACCGTTCTTGTCGGTGCTGTACTTCGCCACCACGACCGGCCGGCCGCTCTTCATGTCGATGTGGCTGGCCCAGTTGACCACCGGATCGTATTTTTCGGCGACCAGCAGTTCGCCGCTCTGGCGGTCCATGGTGTAGGCGAAGCCGTTGCGGTCGAAGTGCACCAGCGCCTTGCGCGGCTGGCCCTTGACCTTCATGTCGACCAGGATCATCTCGTTGACGCCGTCATAGTCCCACTCGTCGTGCGGCGTCATCTGGTAGACCCATTTCGCGACGCCGGTGTCCAGGTCGCGTGCGAAGATCGTCATCGACCATTTGTTGTCGCCGGGACGCTGGCGCGGGTTCCAGGTGCTCGGGTTGCCGCTGCCGTAGTACATCAGGTTCAGTTGCGGGTCGTAGCTGTACCAGCCCCAGGTGGTGCCGCCGCCGAGCTTCCACTGGTCGCCCTGCCAGCTCTTGAGCGAGGAATCGGGGCCGACCGGCGCCATCTTGCCGTCGGTCCAGGTCATGGTCCGGGCCGGGTCGATCAGCATGTCCTTGTCCGGCCCGGTGCTCCAGGCCTTCCACAGCAGCTTGCCGGTGTTCGGATCGTAGGCCGCAATGCGGCCACGCACGCCGAATTCACCGCCGCTGATCCCCGTCAGCAGCTTGTCCTTGAAGATATGCGGCGCGTTGGTGGTGGTTTCGCCAATCTTCGGATCGCCCACCTTGGTCTTCCACAGCTCGGCACCCGTCTTGGCATCCAGCGCCACCAGGGTCGTATCGGCCTGCTGCAGGAAGATCTTGCCGTTCGAGTAGGCCAGGCCGCGGTTGACGGTGTCGCAGCACATCACCGGGATCACGGTCGGATCCTGCTTCGGTTCGTACTTCCAGCGGATGCTCTGGTCGTCCAGCGAGATCGCAAACACCTTGTTCGGGAAGGGGCTGTGCAAATACATCGTGTCGCCGATCACCAGCGGACCGCCTTCGTGGCCGCGCAGCACGCCGGTCGAGAACATCCAGGCTACCTGCAGGTTTTTGGCGTTCTTGCTGTTGATCTGTTTGAGTTCGCTGTAACGCTGGTTGCTCAGGCTGCCGGCCTGCATCGTCCAGTTTTTCGGGTCCTTGCTCAGTTGTGCCAGATCGGTGTCGGCCGCGAATACCGGCGAAGCCGCCAGTGCCAGGCATGGCCACCAGCGGATGAGTCTCGTATGAAATGACATGGTAGTCTCCTATCGTTTTTTATATCAGCGCTGCTGCACATGGCAGGCCTGGTTCGCATTGGCCTGGACGGTCTTGTATTTATCGGCCATGACCCTGACCGAAGGGGGATCCCGAAACGCGCCGCCGCGCTCGCCCGGCAGCGTCTGGTCGCGCAAGGCGGTCGACATCGCCACGTAGTCCTCGTACGGCATCGCCTCGGCGATACGGTCGATCACGCATGAGCACTTGTAGAGAAACTCGGGCTTGCCATCGTGCTTTTGCATACACTCCAACACGTACTCCACCCGTCCGCTGGTCGGGTAGTCATGGGCCCGGGCCACGACAGGCGCTGCAAGGAGTGCCGGCAGAAGCAGGAGCAAGCGCTTCATAGGATGCCCTTGGCTTTGGCGACGTGGGTCGAGATCGCGTCCATCAGCGGCGGCGACAGGCAGTCGTAGGGCGGCAGGCCGATCTCATTCAGGCGCGCCCGCACGGCGCCCATGTTTTCGGGACGTGCGCCGGACTCGATGATGGACGAGACGAAGGCCGCGAAGGTCGGCGCTGCCCAGCCGCTCTGGCTGGAACGCTCGGCGTGCACGAAGTCGAGCCCGAAGAACGGGTGGGCCGTGTTTTCGATGCGCCCGTACATATGCACACCGCACTCGCGGCAGGCATGGCGCACGATGGCGGCGGTGGTATCGACCGGCTGCAGCTTGTCGCCGTTGGCGACGACCCGCAGGTTGTCGCGCGATACCACGGCAACCTGGGAAAACAGCGTACCGGCCGGCTTCCAGCATTTCGTGCAGCCGCAGATGTGGTTGTGCGCCACCTGCCCCTTGATCTCGACCTGCACCGGGTCGGTCGCGCACAGGCAGGTCAGGGTTCCGCCCGCAAAATCCGGCGCCTCGGGCGCGATGCCGTTATCGACGGCTGGATGAATACGCACTGCAGTGTCTGGACTATCCATGGTCGTGTCTCCTCTTGTCGTTGGACTGCCGTTCAATACACCACTACCGAGCGGATCGACTCGCCCCGCTTCATCAGGTCGAAACCTTCGTTGATCTGGTCCAGGCGCAGGTGATGCGTGATCAGATCGTCGATGTTGATCTTGTTTTCCATGTACCAGTCGACGATGCGCGGCACGTCGGTACGGCCGCGGGCACCGCCGAAGGCCGAGCCCTTCCACACCCGGCCGGTGACCAGCTGGAACGGACGGGTGGCGATCTCCTTGCCGGCTTCGGCCACGCCGATGATGATCGACTGGCCCCAGCCCTTGTGGCAGCATTCCAGCGCCTGGCGCATCGTGGTCGTGTTGCCGATGCACTCGAAGGAATAGTCGGCGCCGCCATCGGTCAGCTGGACGATGGCGTCGACCACGTTCTCGACGTTCTTCGGATTGACGAAGTGGGTCATGCCGAACTTGCGCGCCATCTCTTCGCGGCCCGGGTTGATGTCCACGCCGATGATCCTGTCCGCCCCGATCATGCGAGCCGCCTGGATCACGTTCAGGCCGATGCCGCCCAGGCCGAACACGACCACGTTGGCGCCCGCCTCCACCTTGGCCGTGAAGATCACGGCGCCGATGCCGGTGGTGACGCCGCAGCCGATGTAGCAGACCTTGTCGAAAGGCGCATCCGAGCGGATCTTGGCCAGCGCGATCTCGGGTACCACGATGTAGTTCGAGAAGGTCGAAGTGCCCATGTAGTGGAAGATGGGCTTGCCGTCCAGCGAGAAGCGGCTGGTCGCATCCGGCATCAGGCCGCGGCCCTGAGTGCTGCGGATGGCCTGGCACAGATTGGTCTTCTGCGACAGGCAGAATTTGCACTGGCGGCATTCCGGGGTGTACAGCGGGATGACGTGGTCGTCCTTGCGCAGCGAAGTCACGCCGGGACCGGTTTCGAGAACCACGCCTGCGCCTTCATGGCCGAGGATGGCGGGGAACAGGCCTTCCGGATCGGCGCCCGACAGCGTATACCAGTCGGTGTGGCAGATGCCGGTGGCCTTGACTTCGACCAGTACCTCACCGGCGCGCGGTCCCTCAAGGTCGACTTCGGCAATCGACAGGGGCTCCCCGGCCTTCCATGCGATGGCGGCGCTCGTTTTCATGGTGTCTCCGTTGTGAATGGTCTTGTGATATGTCCGGCATTCGCAAGGGTCGTGCCAGCCATGCGGCAGCTTGAAATCTGTGCAGGCCCTGTGTACGGTCGTGCCGGAATCGAGACACCCACACGTCAACTGTGCAAATCCTGAACAGGTGCCCGGCCGCCGCGGCAGGTCGCGGGGGCAGCGTTCACAAGCAAATCGGGATGGCAGACATATTGCTTGAACTGCAAACGAGAGCATCCAGACAGGAGATGGAATGAAGCATGGAGCATGCAAGCTGAACGCGATTGCCGCGCTGTGTGCGGCAGCCGGTGTCGCCCCGGCGGGTGCGGCCGGGCCCGGGGCCGACGCGTCCGGCGAGACGCCAGGCATACCGGTCGTGATCGTCACCGGCAGCCGCGTCGAACACGACATCGCCGACTTCCCGGCGGCGATCGACGTCGTCGACGCCCGCCAGATCCGCGATACGCAGATGCGCGTCAACGCATCCGAATCCCTGGTCGGCGTGCCGGGGCTGGTGGTCCATAACCGCGAAAACTACGCCCAGGATTTGCAGATCTCCTCGCGCGGCTTCGGCGCCCGCTCCACCTTCGGGGTACGCGGCGTGCGCCTGATCGCCGACGGCATCCCGGCGACCATGCCGGACGGCCAGGGACAGGCAGCCACCTTCAACCTCGACATGGCCGAGCGCATCGAAGTGCTGCGCGGTCCCTTTTCTGTCGTCTACGGCAACCATTCGGGCGGCGTGATCCAGCTGTTCACCCGCGAACCGCGCGGCCGGCCGACCGTCGAGACCAATATCTCCGGCGGCAGCGACGGCATGTGGAAGGCGGATGTGAATGCACAGGGCGAGACCAATGGCATCGGCTATGTCGTGGACGCTTCACGCTTCGGCACCGAGGGCTACCGTGCCCACAGTGCGGCGCGGCGCGACCAGGGTTTCGCCAAGCTCAGCCTCAAACCCAGCGCCACCAGCAAGCTGACGGTGACCGCCAGCAGTCTGAGCCAGGACGATACGCAGGATCCGCTGGGCGTGACCTGGGCCACCTTCGCGCGCGATCCGCGTGCGGGCGAGATCGACGCCACCGATACCCAGACGCCGAAGCGCACGCTGGCCGACCGCTACAACACGCGCAAGAGCATCGACCACCAGCAGGCCGGCGCGGTCTTCGAGCAGCGCTTCGGCGACGACCGCCTGCGCGCCATGGTCTACGTCGGCAACCGGCGCGTCATCCAGTACCAGGCCTTCTCGCGCGCCTTCCAGGCGCCGGCGACGCATTCGGGCGGCGTGGTCGACTTCGACCGCCGCTTCTATGGCACCGATCTCAGCTGGATGTTCGTGCGCCCGCTGGCGAACGGCAAGCTCAGCACCACAGTCGGCCTCGCCGTCGACCGCTCCGTCGACGATCGCCAGGGCTACGAGAACTTCATCGCCGACCAGTCCGGCGTCCGCTTCGGCGTCAAGGGAGCGCTACGGCGCGACGAGGACGATGTGCTGACCAACGTCGACCCCTATGTGCAGACCGAATGGCAGGGCGGGCCCTGGGTCGTCACGGCCGGCCTGCGCCACAGCCGCCTGAAGGTGGAGGTGGATGACCGTTTCCTCAGCAACGGCAACGACAGCGGCAGGATCGATTACCGGCGCACCACCCCCGTGCTGGGCGTGCTGTACAAGGTCCAGCGCGGCCTGAACCTGTACGCCAGCGCCGCGCGCGGCTTCGAGACCCCAACCTTGAACGAACTGTTCTACTCGAGCGGCGGCACCGGCTTCAACTTCAGGCTGGCCCCGGCAAAAAGCCGCCACCTGGAAGTCGGCGCCAAGACTGTGCTGGGCACCGATACGCGTCTCGACGTGGCGCTGTTCCAGGTGCGCACCGACGACGAACTGGTGGTCGACAGCTCGGTTGCGGGACGTACCAGCTACAGGAACGCGGCCCAGACCCTGCGCCGCGGTGCCGAGGTCTCGCTCGATACGCCCATCGCAGCGGGATGGAACGCCAGGGTGGCCCTGAGCGCCGTCCGTGCGACGTATGAGACCGGCTTCGGCGCGGTGCAGCCGGGCAGCCGCCTGCCGGGCGTTCCGCGCGCGAGCCTGTACGGCGAGCTCGCCTGGAAAGACGATGCCGGCCGCTTCGGCGCGGCAGTGGAGACGATTGCGAACAGTAAGGTGTTTGCCGAGGACACGAACACGGAACGGCCGGCGCCCGGTTATGCGGTGATGAACCTGCGCTTCCAGGCGCGTCAGGAAGTCGAGCGCTGGCGCTTCAAGCAGTTCATTCGCCTGAATAACCTGTTCGACCGCAATTACATCGGTTCGGTCATCGTTGCGGATACCAACAAGCGCTATTACGAGGCGGCACCGGGACGGCAATGGATGGCCGGCTTCAGTGCGGAATACCAGTTCTGATCAGAAGCGATAGCGCAGGCCGGCAACGATGCTGCGCGGCGCACCGGGCGCCACGAAGCGCGCCTGTTCCGCCTCGCCCTCTTCCTCGTGCGGTGCCAGCAGTCGGCCATGCGGGAACAGGTCGGGCGCGACCGCACCGAAGGTTTCGTAGCGGCGGTTGAACACATTGCTGACGCGTGCGAAGACTTCCCACTTGTCGGCCGGCCGGTAGCTGGCGCGCAGGCCGAGCAGCATATAGCCGTGCACGCGCCAGTTGGCGCGCTGGCCGGCGGCGTCGTCATCGTCGTCGGCGTCTTCGGTCAGGCCGTCCTCGTTGCCCTGCGTGACCAGACTCGATACCGCGTGCAGGTCGGCGCCGATGCTGAGTTCCGGACGCAGCTGCCAGTCGAGCGACAGCCTGGCACTGTGCCGTGGCAGCCCCGCCATCGCGGTGCCGCGCCGGATCCGGACATGGCGCGCGCCCGTGAACAGCTCGCCATCGGCGTCGTACACCGCCTGCAGGTAGCTGTAGGCGAGCCGTATCCCGAGACGGCCGGACTGGCGGCTCAACAAGGCATCGAGGCCCTGGTGGCGAGTACGCTCGAAATTCGAAAAATAGCCCTGGCGCGAAGGTGCGCTGAGGAAGAGGATGTCGTCGCGGTTGACGGTGCGGTGCAGGGACAGCGAATAGCTGCCCGAAGCGGCATCGTCCTGGAAGCGTCCGCGTGCGCCGGCCTCGATCGTCCGTGCGATCACCTGCTTCAGATAGGGGTCGGACTGCAGTCCCACCGGCAGACGGCAGGGATTGTCGGGATCTGCGCAGCCGAGCTCGATCACGGTCGGCACGCGGTTCCCCTGCGCGACGTTGGCGAACAGCGTGATGTGCGGGCGGAAGACATGGGTGATGCCAAGCGAAGGATTCAGGCGGCTGTAGCTGAACCGTTCCGTGGGTTGCGTCCCGCGCTCGTTGCTCAGGGTATTCTCGACCCGCGTGCGGCCGTAGCGTGCGCTGGCGGTCAGCTGCGTGCCCGGCGCCAGCTGCATGCCGGCGGACAGGTAGACGCCGGCAGTGCGCGACTTGCCGCTCACCGCTGAAGTCGGCTCACGCTCCTCGAGCGGATCCCCCAGCACTTCACGTGTGGCGGTAACGAAACCCTCCTGTTCGAACTGGGCATAGCCGACGCTGCTGCGGTCGAGGCTGACACCGGCATCCAGGCGCAGCGTGCCGGTCTGGGTGCTGAAAGCCAGGCTCGCCCCGCGACCATTCTGGCGCGTGCTGGTGGTGTTGAGCACACCGGTGTGCAAGGCGGCGCCCTGCTCCCGCGTCAATTCGCAGGAAGCCGGCGCGCGCGGCGCACCGTCGGCGGCAAAGCCGGCGCCGCAGTCCTCCACGTAGTCGCCGTAGTCTTCGTTGACGTCGCCGTTGACGGTATCGCGGCGGCTGTGGCGGACATAGGCCACGGCACGCAGTTCGCTGTCGCGCGCAAGGCGATGCGTGATGTTGAGCGTGCCCTGCAGCAGGCGGTTACGGGTCGTGTCTGGATAGGTATAAACGGCGCGGCGGTCATCCCGGTACAGCAAGTCCGGCAGCAAACCATTGCCGAGCACGCGGCTGCGGCCGCCGAGCAGCGATGCGCTCCAGTCGGTGGCGCCGGCCGAGCGTCCGACCTTGAGCAGAACATTGCCGAGCCGTCCGGCGGAATGCTGGCGCCAGCCTTCGTCGTCGAACAGGGTTGCGCCCACAAAGCTGTGCCAGCCGCCGGGTCCCTGCCGGCCCCAGGCGATGTCGGCGCGGCGCCGGCCCTGGCTGGTGAGGGAGAATTCGGCCTCGCCGCCCGGATCGGTCAGGCCGGATTTGGTCCGGAAGGCCAGCGCGCCGCCCAGGGTGTTCAAGCCGTACAGGGGATTGGCACCGGTCACCAGGGTCAGGTCGGCGATTGCCGCCTCGGGCACCATGTCCCAGTTGACCACGTCGCCGAAAGGCTCGTTGACGCGCACGCCGTCCAGGTAGACGGAGATGCCCTGCGAACTGCCCAGCACCGGCGAAGCGCGAAAGCCGCGGAAGGTGATATCGCTCTGGAAAGGGCTGCCCGAGATTTCGTTGACGTTCACGCCGCCGAGGTTGTTTGCCATGAACTCGGCCAGGTTTTCGCCGCCGGCCTTGCGGATGGTTTTGTCGCTGGCCACTTGCACGGGGTAAGGCAGCAGCTCGCGATCGATGCCGAGCCCGTACACCGGCGCGACGCCGACGACCTCGACTCTGGGAATGAAAGGTGCGCGAGCTTCTTCAGCGAAAGCGGCGCAAGGCAAGGACAGGAACGACAGGAAAGAAATGCGACGTCGTGCCACGGCTGCGGCGCTTGCCGCAGAGCCGGTTGAATGCGCCATGCTGTCCCCTAGTCTTGTCATGTTTGACTGTCATGCAGCAAATGACGTGCCACACACGGGCCAGTATGCAGGATCTGGACAACTGTTCCGAAACGGCACAGCTCCTGTGCCAGGTGTGGCGAAACTGAAGCAGCTGAAGCAGCGGAAACAACTGAAGCAAGCGAGCCGCCCTGCCGCCGGGATGGGCTCCGGCGGCAAGGCGCTCGCAAGGTTTAGAACTTGTAGTTGCCCGTCACATAGACTTGACGGCCCAGCGGATCGGCATAACGCGGGTCATAGCCGACCTGGTGGCCGGACGACGCGCGCAGCGACAGCGGCGGTTGCCTGTCGAGCAGGTTTTTCACGCCCAGGCGCAGGGTGATCGCCTCGCCCAGGCGGTAGCGGGTCTGCCAGTCCATGGTGATGTACGAGGGCACATCCAGGCGGCTGGTCTCGTTGGCATTCGTCGCAGTATTGCGCGCCGTCGCCGAGGCATCGGTGTAGCCGTTGCGGTAGTTCAGCATGACCGTGTTCGACAGGTTGCCGGTTTCCAGCGTGCCGCTGAAGCGCGCCAGGTTGCGGAAGGTCACGGCATTGTTCACGCCGAAGAAGTCGAGGCTGTTGGTCCACTGGTTATCGGTACCCGGCAGCGTGTAGTCCGACTTCAGCATATGGGTGCCGTTGACGGTGGCGGTGAAGGTACCCCAGCCGAAGCGGTAGCGCGAGGTCGCGTCCCAATCGATGCCGCGGTTGTGCTGGCGGCCGATGTTCACCGACAGCGACTTGAAGGCCCAGTAGGTGTTGCCGGTCGAAGGCTCGGTGTAGGTCGTGAACAGGCTGTTGAACTTGACCGGATCGCCGAAGGCCTGCTGCTCCGAGATGCCGGACACGGCGTCGCGGATCGTCACGTCCCACAGGTCCAGGCCCATCGACAGGGTCGTCGACGGCTCCAGGCGGATGCCGACGCTGAACTGCTTCGAGGTTTCCGGCTTCAGGTTCTCGTTACCGCCGGAGAGGACGTTGTACTGCGTCTTGCCGGGGCGGCAGTACTCGGCGTGCTGGATCGGGCAGGTATAGGAACCCGCCGTGAAGCCGGCGTTCACCAGCGGCTGGCCGATGTCGAGCATGCTCGGCGCCTTGAAGCCGGTGCCGAAGGAACCGCGCAGCAGCACCGCCTGGGTCGGCTGGTAGCGGGCCGAGATCTTGTAGGTGCTCTTCGAGGCCTTCTGGCCCATGGTCTTGTTGACGATGCCATTCTTGATCGCGTCGATGCTGTCGTAGCGCAGCGCGGCGGTCAGCTCGAGCTCCTTGAACACCGGTGCCAGCAACTCGGTGAAGACGCCGTAGCTGTCGCGCTTCATGTCATAGGGTGCGGACGCATTGAAGTTGTAGATGTCGCTGTCCTTGGCCAGCGGTGTCTGCTCGTAATGGTACTGGCGATAGTCGGCGCCCACGCCCAGCTGGGCCGTGCCGCCGCCCAACGCGAACAGTTCGTGCGATGCGCGCAGATCCGCCGCCTTCAGGGTCGTCGATGCTTCGCGAATCGAACCGTGGTACAGCGAATTGGCGATCAGGGTCTTGGTGGTGTCGCTCTGGCCGCCAATCGGGGCGAACGGATCGAAGGAACGGTTCGCCAGCATGTCGCGGAATTCCTTGTCTTTCGCGTAGCCGCCAACGTACTGCTCGTCGATCTTGTTGCGCGACCAGGTCAGCGCGCTGTTCAGGTTCCAGCCAGCGACATTGCTGTCGGCGCCAACGACGAAGTGGGTGGAATCGGTCAGCGTGCGGCTGTCGCGCGTGCCCCAGTCATAGGTACGGTAGTTACCGGACACCGATTTGACGTTGGCCAGCTGCTGCGCCGTCAGGTAAGGCGCGACATACTGGGTGAACATCGCCGAATTGGGCGCGATCGTGAACGGTGCGGTGTTCGGTGCGATACGGGCGGTGATGTCGAAACGCGAGAAGGCAAAGTCGGTGAACAGTTGCAGGTTATTGCCGACGTTCAAGGTACCTTTCAGGAACAGGCTGTCGCGCTTGTTTTCCGGGACCACTTCAACGGTCTGGACGAAGTCGAAGGCGCAGTTCTGGGTCGTCGCCGTGTTATTCAGGCTGACGAAGTTCATGTCCGGGCACTTGCCGTTCTTTTTCAGATACGGCGAAAAGCCGATCGACGGAAGGTTGTTGTTGAAGGTGGCGCTGACGTTGGCCGGAATGGTCGCGACGCTGGTGCGGTCGTAAATGTAGTTGTTGCCGCGGTAGCTGAAGGGGATGTAAGCGGTTTTTGCGAAATCGCGCTCGGTCGCCTTGATCTGGCTTTGGTCGTCGTGGCGATAAGCGGCCAGTACGTTGAAACCGTTGGATTCGAGATCGCCGAAGCCATAGCTGGCGCTCACATATTTCGAATCGCCGGAACGGCTGGTGGTCGGCGTATTGTAATTCGCCTCGATATCGCCACCCTGCTGGTTGCGCTTGAGGATGAAGTTGACGACGCCGGCGATGGCATCCGAACCGTAGAGCGCCGAGGCACCGTCGGTCAGGATTTCGACACGCTCGATGGCGTTCATCGGAATCGCCTGCAGGTTGACGGTGCTGCCCGAACCCTGGGGCGCCAGGCGACGGCCATTGAGCAGAACCAGCGTGTAGCTTTCGCCGATGTCGTGAATCGACGCGGTGACGCGGCCGCCAGAATTGGTGCCGGCCGAGATCGCAGAAATCGTGAAGCCCTGCATGGCAGGCAGCGCCTGGATCAGTTCGGCGACGTTGGTCGCGCCGGTTTTTGCGATCGTCTCCTGCGACAGGACCTGGATCGGCAAGGCGCCTTCGGCGGCGATACGCTTGATCGCCGAACCGGTCACCTCGACGCGCTGCATTGACTGCTCCTGGCCAAATGCCTGGCTCGCGGCGAGCGCTGCCAACACACCGAGTGCCAGACGCACGGAACGAACAGTCGCTTTCTCTTTCAATGTCATCTTCTTATTCTCACTTTTGTATTTAGTTATGGAACACAGCAACCCTAGTTGCAACTCCATTATGTATTTACAAAAGGAAAATGCATACGTAAACACACCAAGTGTGTATGTACAACAACAATTGAAGAGATTTGGAAGCTTGCCGCGTGATGTCGGCCTCAGAAAGCAAAAAGCCCGCC
>NZ_JANUGX010000049.1 GCF_024753245.1 Massilia norwichensis
GGTGTGCACAACAATTTGTCTGAAACTCTTGTGCGCTGCAGAAGCGGAGGCGAACTATAGCAAAGCTGGCCGCGGTCTGCAACGCTTGTCCGTGTGCTATCTTTGCCGCTTTTATCACTCCCGGAACCAGCATGCGACTGCCCGCCATCGCCCCCACTGCCAACGCCGAACTCGCCGCCCGGCTCGACGCGGCGATCAATAACAAGACCAAGCCGCTCGGCAGCCTCGGCGCACTGGAGGTTCTCGCAAAGCAGCTCGGCCTGATCCAGCAGACTGTCGCCGTGTCGATCGATCAGCCAGCGATTATCGTCTTCGCCGGCGACCATGGCGTGGTCGCCGAAGGCATCTCCGCCTATCCGCAGGACGTGACCTGGCAGATGGTCGAGAACTTCCTGACGAATGGCGCCGCCATCAACGTGTTCGCCCGCCAGACAGGCGCCGCCCTTTATATAGTAGACGCCGGCGTCAACCACGATTTCGGTCCTCGCCCCGGCCTCATCGACTGCAAGGTCGCCCACGGCACCCGCAACTTCGCGCACGAAGCGGCGATGACGGCCGAGCAGTGCGCCGCGGCGATGGAACACGGCGCCGCATTGGTCGCCGACATGCCGGGCAATGTGATCGGCTTTGGCGAGATGGGCATCGGGAACACGACCTCCGCCGCGGCGCTGATGCACAAACTGGCCGGCATCCCGGCCGCGGACTGCGTCGGCGCCGGCACCGGGCTGTCGCTTGACGGCGTGCTGCGCAAGCAGCGCGTGATCGAAGACGCTGCCCAGCGCCATGTTGGCGTGAGCGATCCCTTCGACGTGCTGGCCACCTTCGGCGGTTTCGAGATCGCGATGATGGCCGGCGCCATGCTGAAAGCGGCCTCGCTGCGCAAGACCCTGCTGATCGACGGCTTCATCGTCACCTCCGCCCTGCTGGTCGCCAGCCGCATGGCGCCTGCCATCCTCGACTATTGCGTGTTCGCGCACTGCTCCGACGAAGCCGGGCACCGGCGCATGCTGGAAACACTGGGCGCGCGTCCGCTGCTGCAGCTGGGCCTGCGCCTTGGTGAAGGCACCGGCGCCGCGCTGGCCCTGCCGCTGCTGCAGGCCGCCGCCAACTTCCTGAACGAGATGGCGACCTTCGCCTCCGCCAGCGTCAGCGAAAAATCCGCCAACGAATAACCGAAGCCAAATGCAGCAGATCCGCCTCTTCTTCATCGCGCTGCAGTTCTTCACGCGCCTGCCGATTCCATCCTGGGTCGGCTTCGAAGCCAGCTGGCTGCAGCACGCCTCGCGCTACTTCCCGCTGGTCGGCTGCGTGGTCGCGGCCATCGCCGCCGCTGTGTACTTCGCGGCTTCGCTGGTGCTGCCGGCGCCGGTCGCCGCCGTGTTGTCGACCGCGGCCTCGATCTACCTGACCGGCGCCTTCCACGAAGACGGCTTCGCCGATACCTGCGATGGCCTGGGCGGCGGCATGACGCGTGAGCGCGTACTCGAGATCATGAAGGATTCGCGGGTGGGCGCGTACGGCGCGATCGGCATCGTCTGCATGTTGGCGGTGAAGCTGTCGGCGCTGGCGATGCTGCCGCCGCGCCTTGCCGTCGGCGCGCTGTTCCTGGCGCATCCGCTGTCGCGCCTGGCCGCGGCCTCGCTCATCTGGAAGCTGGAATACGTGCGCGGCGAGGGCAAGGCCAAGCCGCTCGCCCAGCAGATGACGGGGACCGAATTCGCCATCGCAGCCCTCACGGCGCTGCTGCCGGCACCGATCCTGCTGGCGGCCGGCTGGATCTCGGCGACCACGCTGCTGGTGGCGCTGCTGGCTGCCCTGCTGGGCGCCATCTGGTTGGGCCGCAAACTGCAGACCCGCCTCGGCGGCTACACCGGCGACGGCCTCGGCGCGGTACAGCAGCTGGCCGAAGTCCTGATCTATGTCGGCGTGCTGGCCACGCTCGGCCACGGCGCCTGGTCTTGAACGCTGGCTGCGCGGTGAAGCTGCACCTGGTCCGCCATCCCCAGCCCGATGTGGCGCCCGGCCTGTGCTACGGCGCCAGCGACGTCGCCGTCGCAGAAGCCGAACTCGCGCGCGTGCATGCGCAACTGCGCGCGCGCGGCCTGCCCGGCAGGCTGCCCGTGTATTCGAGCCCGCTGCAGCGCTGCGCCCATCTTGCGCAGCGCCTGCAGCCACGCAGCCTGGCCTTCGATGCGCGCCTGGCCGAGATGGATTTCGGCGGCTGGGAGATGCGTGCCTGGGACGACATCCCGCGCGCCGAAGTCGACGCCTGGAGCGCCGACCTGCTCCACTACCGTCCCGGCGGTGCCGAATGTGTGCTCGACGTCGCCCGTCGCGTCGCCGCCTTCCTCGACGACCTGCGCCAGTCCGGCACGAGCGAAGCACTGCTGGTCTGCCACGCCGGCACCATCCGCCTCCTGAGCGCCATGCACGGCGGCCTGCCGCTCGAGCAGGCGGCGCTGGATGCTGCCAACAAGCCCCACCGCATCGGCTATGGCGAGCTGTTAATGCTGGAGCTTTGACAACACGCGGCCATAAACGCCGTATAATGGCGGCGTTTTGGTGCTCGCGCCTGTCTTCTCAGGCGCAGTTAAACGGGAAACACGAAGCTCTTCAAACAAGCCCACGTGTGCTGCCCCCGCAACGGTAAGCAAGTGCCGCCTACAGCGATCGCTGATGCGGCAACCGTCTCTTCATACCACTGTGCGCAAGCATGGGAAGGTCAGACGGCCACACTTGCCAGCCCGGATACCGGCCAAAAGGTGGAAGCGACGGCTTGCCGGCGCTTCTGTTCAATCTGGCCTACGGGGACGTCGGCCGGTTGTCCACGAAAGAAGACTTCAATCATGCGCTTTTCCGTTTCACGGCAGGTGGCCGCGCCCCTGTTCGCCTTCAGCTTTGCTTCGCCTGTTCTCCCTGCCCTCGCCGATCCGGTTCCCGACACCGTGCTCGTCACCGCCTCTCGCACGCCGCAGCGCGCCGACGAGGTGATCCCCGATACCACCATCATCACCAATGAAGAGATCGCGCGCGCCGGCGCCGGTTCGGTGGCCGATGTGCTGCGCCGCCAGCGCGGCATCGAGATCGTCCGCAACGGCGGTCCGGGTGCCAGCACCAGCGTCTTCCTGCGCGGCGCCAACAGCAACCAGGTCGTCGTCCTCATCGACGGCGTGCGCATCGGTTCCTCGACCACCGGCGCGGCGGCCTGGAATGCGATTCCGCTGTCCAGCATCGACCATATCGAGATCGTCTACGGTCCGCTGAGCGCACTGTACGGCGCGGATGCGATCGGCGGCGTGGTCCAGATCTTCACGAAGAAGAGCCAAGGGACGCCGGCTTTCAGCGCCAGCGCGGGCGCCGGCACTTACGGCAGCCGTCAATACGACGCCGGCGTGCACGGCGCGACCGGCGGCGACCACAGCCTCAGCTATGCGCTGAGCGCCGCCCACGAAGACGCCGACGGCTTTTCCAGCACCCGTCCCGGCTCGTCGAGCTACAACAAGGACGACGACGGCTACGGCCGCAACAGCGTGAACGGCCGCCTGGCCCTGCAGCTCGCGCCGGGCCATGAAGTGGGTGCGCAATTCCTGAAGAGCCGCCTGGGTGCGCAGTACGACAGCGGCGCTTCCAGCTACGACACCCATAACGAACAGGATATCGACAGCTACGCGGTCTTCCTGAACGACCAGATCATGCCGAACTGGCGCAGCAGCCTGCAGGCGGCCCGCTCCAACGACAGGCTGGGCAGCTTCACCAGCGCGGCCGCCAGCGGCGCCAGCCAGATCGACACCCGCCAGAACGAATACACCTGGCAGCACACGCTCGATCTGAACGGCGACACGCTGCAAGTGCTGTTCGGCCACCGCAAGGAAGAAGTGCTGTCCAGCTCCGGTACGGCGCTGAACCGTTCGCGCATCACCAATTCGGTCGCCGCCGCTTACGACCTGCGCCGCGGCAGCCACCTGCTCGACCTCAGCCTGCGCCGCGACCATTCCGTCTACGGCGGCAAGACCACCGGCGCCGCCGGCTATGGTTACGAGTTCAGCAAAGACTTGCGCGCCACCGCCAGCGTCGGCACCAGCTTCCGCGCGCCGACCTACAACGAGCTCTACTTCCCGGGCTACGGCCTGGAGACCAACAAGCCGGAACAGGGCCGCAATGCGGAGCTGGGCGTACGCTGGCAGGTCGCGGGTGCCGCGCTGCAGGCGAACTACTACCGCAACCGCCTGACCGACATGATCGTCAGCGTGAATCCCTGCCCCAGCCGCACCGGCAGCTGCGCCTACAACGTCAACCACGCCATGCTCGAAGGCCTGACGATGTCGGCGGAAACCCGCATGCTCGGCCTCGACCTGCGCGCCAGCGCCGACCTGCAGGATCCGCGCGACGAGACCACCGGCAAACAGCTGGCGCGCCGCTCACGCCGCCACGCCAGCCTCGCCGCCAGCTACGCCGTGCGGCAGTTCGAACTCGGCACCGAGCTGCAGGCTTCAGGCAGCCGCTTCGACGATGCCGGCAACGCCAACCGCCTGGGTGGCTACGGCCTGCTGAACCTGTACACTACATGGCGGTTCACCCCCGACTGGTCGCTGCTGCTGCGCCTCGATAACGCGCTCGACAAGCGCTACGAGCTGGCGCGCAACTACAACACGGCTGAACGCAGCTGGTTCGCCGCGCTGCGCTACGGGATCCGTTAATTCACTCACCAAGCCAGCATGCATCCACTTCACCTCGCCGCGCGCCAGCGCACCACCATGATCGTCGGTACCCTGCTGCTGGCGGCGACCGCCTGCCTGCTGTTTTCCGGCGTCACGGGCTCGGTCACGGTCGGACTGGCGGAACTGCCTGATGCCGTGGACCAGGTGCTGCACGGCCGGCAGGACACGCTGGCCGCCTCGCTGCTCGCGCTGCGCGGCGGCCGTGCCCTGACCGCCTTCGTCACCGGCGGCGCGCTGGCACTGGCCGGCGTCATGATGCAGGCCCTGCTGCGCAATCCGCTGGCCGACCCCTACGTGCTGGGGATCTCGGCCGGCGCTTCGGTCGGCGCCCTGTTCGCGCTCTTGACGATGGCGGCCGCAGTGGTGGTCGACGGCGCCGCGCTGGCCGGGGCGGTGACCGTTTCGATGCTGCTCTATCTATTGGCGCGGCGCGACATCCGCGGTGGCGTGGCGGCCGAAGGCGGCACCTCGACCCTGCTGCTGACCGGCGTGATCCTGATGTCGGCCTGCATGGCGCTGGTGACGCTGATGCTGTCGATCGCGCCGGAAGGCAGCCTGCGCAACATGGTGTTCTGGATGATCGGCGACCTGGCCGGCACGCCGCTGCGCGTGCTGCCCTGGCTGATCCTGGTCGGCGCCCTCGTCTACGCCCTGCGCAGCGCGCGTGCGATGAACGTGCTGGCCCTGCATGCCGATACCGCGCGCACGCTCGGCATCGAGGTCGGCCGCCTGCGCAAGGGTTTGTTCTTCGTGTCCGGCGTGCTGACCGCCAGCGCGGTGACGAATGCCGGCTCGATCGGCTTCGTCGGCCTGATCGTGCCGCACGCCTGCCGCTTCGCCTTCGGGCCGGACCACCGGGTGCTGATTCCCTCGGCGGTCCTGCTGGGCGGCAGCTTCCTGGTCTTGTGCGACACCCTGGCGCGCACCGTGGTCGCCCCGACCCAGCTGCCGGTGGGGGCGATCACGGCGCTGATCGGCGCGCCGGTCTTTTTGTACCAACTGCACCAATTGCGGAAATAAGATGATTACCACGCAAGGACTCACGCTGCAGCTTGCCGGCCGCACGCTGGTGCGGGACCTCGACCTGACGATCGCCGAGGGCGAATGCTGGAGCATCATCGGCCGCAACGGCGCCGGCAAGAGCACGCTGCTGCGCACCCTGGCCGGGCTGCGCGGTGCGGACCGGGGCACGGTCCAACTCGACGGCAAGGTCTTGGATGACTGGCCGCTCGAAGCACTGGCGCGCAAGCGGGCCTACCTGGCGCAATCGCGCACCGACGCGTTTGCCTACAGCGCGATCGACACCGTGCTCTCGGCGCGCCACCCCTACCATGCCAACCGCTACTGGGAAGACAGCGACGACCACCAGGCCGCGCTGCAGGCCCTGGCCGCGATGGAAGTCGAACACCTGGCGCGGCGCGACGTCCGTACCCTGTCCGGCGGCGAGCGCCAGCGGGTGGCGATTGCCGCCCTGCTGGCCCAGGACACGCCTCTGCTGCTGCTGGACGAGCCGGCCAACGCCCTCGACCTGGCGCACCAGGTCAGCGTGACCGGCCTGCTGGCGCGCCTGTGCCGGCGCGAACGCAAGACGGTTGTCATGATCGGCCACGATCTCAACCTGGCACACAGTATCTCGACCCATGCGCTGCTGCTGCGCGGCGATGGCGGCTGGCTCGCCGGCCCGGTCGCGCAGGTGATGCAGCCCGCCCTGCTGGGCGACTACCTCGGCCACCCGATCGAGATGATCGAACACGGCGGCCGCCGCATCTTCATCCCTTTCGAGGAACACCATGAACGACATGACGCCTGAAGACACTACTGCCGACACTGCGGCATTGAACGAGCGCCACCGCCAGCGCATGGAGCGCAAGAAGGCCGTCATCGACGCCAAGATCGCGGCGGCGGACAAGAAGATCGGCATCATCATCGTCAATACCGGCAACGGCAAGGGCAAGAGCTCGAGCGCCTTCGGCATGGCGGTGCGCGCGCTGGGCCATGGCATGAAGGTGGGCGTGGTCCAGTTCATCAAAGGTGCGATGTCGACCGGCGAAGAACGTTTTCTCTCCCGCTTCCCGGACGAGGTCAGCTTCCATGCGATGGGCGAAGGCTATACCTGGGAGACCCAGAACCGCGAGCGCGACATCGCCAAGGCCGAGGAAGCCTGGCAGCAGGCCAGGCGCTTCCTGACCGATCCGGCCTACGGCCTGGTGGTGCTCGATGAGCTGAACATCGCGCTCAAGTACCGCTACCTGGACGTGCACACGGTGATCGCCGACCTGCTCGAGCGCCCGGCCATGCAGCACGTGGTGGTGACCGGGCGTGCCGCGCCGCCTGAGCTGATCGAGGTGGCGGACACGGTCACCGAAATGAACGTGGTCAAGCACGCCTTCAAGGCGGGCATCGCGGCGCAGGCCGGCACCGAGTGGTGAGCATGGACGCCGGCGCACGCATGCTGCTGGTGGCCGCCACCGCCTCCGGCCAGGGCAAGACCACGATCACCGCCGCCCTCGCGCGCGGCCTGGTGCGCCAGGGCCAGCGCGTGCGGGTGTTCAAGTGCGGTCCCGACTTCATCGACCCGATGCTGTTGGAGCGCGCCTGCGGCGCGACGGTGCACACGCTCGACCTGTGGATGGTCGGCCTGGAAGCCTGCCGGCGCCGCCTGCTCGATGCCGCGCGCGACGCCGACGTGGTGCTGATCGAAGGGGTGATGGGCCTGTACGACGGCAATCCATCCGCCGCCGACCTGTCGCGAGCTTTCGATATCCCGGTGCTGGCGGTGATCGACGCCGGCAGCATGGCGCAGACCGCCGGCGCCGTGGTGCAGGGCCTGCGCGACTATGGCCCGGTGCAGCTGGCCGGCGTGGTCGCCAACCGCGTGGCCAGCGAAGGGCATCGCCAGATGGTGGCGGCATCCCTGCGCGGCATTCCGCTGCTGGCGACGCTGCCGAAGCAGGCGCGCCCGCTGCCCGAGCGCCACCTCGGCCTGGTGCTGCCGGGCGAGGTCGACGACATCGACGCCATCCTCGACGAGCTGGCCGACCAGCTGCACCTGGACAGCGCGGCCTGGCAGGCAATCGCGCCGCGCCTGCCGGAACACATCGAGCCGGAGACGCCGGTGCCGCCGCTGCTGGCCGGGAAAACGGTCGCGGTCGCGCGCGATGCCGCCTTCTGCTTCATCTATCCCGCCAACCTGGACGTGCTGCGCGAGCTCGGTGCGCGCGTGACCTTCTTCTCGCCGCTGGCCGACGAAGCGGTCCCGATCGATGCCGACGCGGTCTGGCTGCCAGGCGGCTATCCGGAACTGCACATGGAGGCGCTGTCCAGGGCGGCGCGCTGGCAGGCCTCGATCCGCGCCGCGCATGCCGGCGGCCTGCCGATCCTGGCCGAGTGCGGCGGCATGATGGCGGTCGCGGAATCGATCACCGACAAGCAAGGCCGCAGCTTTACGATGCCGGCCCTGCTGCCCGGACGCGTCTTCATGCAGCAGCGCCTGGCGGGACTCGGCTCGCAAGGCATGCCGACGGCCAGCGGCGAGATGCGCGGCCATACCTTCCATTATTCGCGTCTCGATACGGCAGTCGAACCGGCGGCGCATGCGCTCAAGCACCCGTCCGGCGCCCAAGGCGAGGCGCTGTACCGGCTTGGCTCGCTGACGGCCACCTACTTCCACAGCTTCTTCCCTTCGAATCCGCTGGCCACGGCCGGCCTGTTCACGAAAGGCGCAGCATGAGCCTGACCCTGATCTTCGGCGGCGCGCGCTCCGGCAAGAGCGCCCTGGCCGAGCGTCTGGCCGGCGCATCCGGCAAGGAGGTGGTCTACCTCGCCACGTCGCATGCCGGCGATGCCGAGATGGCCGCCCGCATCGCCCACCATCGCGAGCGCCGTCCGGCCGCATGGCAGACGGTGGAGGAAGCGACCGCGCTGGCGACGGCCCTGCGCCGCCTGTGCGCGCCGGAGCGCATCGTGCTGGTCGACTGCCTGACACTCTGGCTCACCAATCTGCTCTTCTCGGCCAGGCGCGACTATCCGGAAGTCGGCACCGTCGAACTGCCGCCGCTGTTTTCCTGGGAGCGCTCGGACCTGCTGGCGTGGCTGGACGAGCCGCGCGCGGGCGACGTGATCTTCGTCTCGAACGAAGTCGGCATGGGCATCGTGCCGGTCGGCGCGGTCTCGCGCACTTTTGTGGACGAGGCCGGACGCCTGAACCAGGACCTGGCGGCGCGCTGCGAGCGGGTGCTGTTCGTGGCCGCCGGCCTGCCGCTGGCCCTGAAGGGACCCGCATGCTGAGCGGGCTGCCGCCGCTCACGCTTGCGCTGCTGCTGGCGGCCGGGATCGCGCTCGACCTGCTGCTGGGCGAGACGCGGCGCTGGCATCCGCTGGTCGGCTTCGGCCGTTTGGCGAACGGCCTGGAGCGGCGCCTGAACATGGGCCGCTGGCGCATCGCGCGCGGCACGCTGGCCTGGATGCTGGCCGTGCTGCCGCTGACCGCCGGTGCGGCCTGGCTGTGCCGGCTGGAAGGCGCGGCCGGCCTGGCGCTGCATGCCTGCCTGCTCTACCTGTGCCTGGGCCTGCGCAGCCTGCGCGATCACACGCTGCCGATCCACGATGCGCTGGCGGGCGGCGACCTGGCGCGTGCGCGCTGGCTGACGTCGCGCATCGTCAGCCGCGACACCGCAGATGCCGGCAAGACCGACCTGGCCAAGGCCGGCGCCGAATCGCTGCTCGAGAACGGCAACGATGCCGTGTTCGGCACCCTGTTCTGGTTCCTGGTCGGCGGCGCCGCTGGCGCCCTGCTGTTCCGGCTGGCGAATACGCTGGACGCGATGTGGGGTTACCGGAATGCTCGCTTCAACTTGTTCGGACGGGTGGCCGCGCGCATCGACGATGTGCTGAATTACCTGCCGGCGCGCCTGACTGCCTTGTCTTATGCGCTGCTGTCGCCTGGCGGACGGCTGCGCGCGCTGCGTTGCTGGCGTGCGCAGGCGCCGGCATGGAGCAGCCCGAACGCCGGTCCGGTGATGGCCAGCGGTGCCGGTGCGCTCGGCATCAGCCTGGGCGGGCCCGCGATTTATGAAGGCCAGGTCGAAATGCGGCCGGCGCTGGGCACGGGCCCGGCGCCTGGCGCCGGCGACATCCGGCGCGCCTGGCGCCTGGTATTCCACTCAACCCTGCTGTGGGTCGCCTGCGCGCTCGCCCTCGGCGCCATTCTGCACCTGACGGGAGCGCAGCATGCTTGAACACGGCGGCAAGCTGCGCGAGGCGCAGCGCCTCTACGGCGGCGCAGACTGGATCGACCTCTCGACCGGCATCAACCCGATCGGCTACCCGGCCCCGCCGCTGCCGCCGGATGCCTGGCACCGGCTGCCGGAAGCGGATCCGGCGCTGCTTGATGCCGCCTGCGCTTATTACGGCGCCCGCGCGCTGCTGCCGGTGGCCGGAACCCAGGCCGCGATCCAGGCCCTGCCGCGCCTGCGTCCGCCCTCGCGCGTGACGGTGGCCGCGCCCTCGTATGCCGAACATGCCCACCACTGGGCCCTGCATGGTCATTCGCTGCGCCAGATCGGCTTTCCCGTGCTGGAGGCGGCGGTGGGCAGCAGCGACGTGGTGGTGGTCTGCAATCCGAACAATCCGACCGGTGAACTGGTGCCGCCCGCGGAGCTGCTGCGCTGGGCGGCCGAACTGGGCGCGCGCGGCGGCTGGCTGGTGGTCGACGAAGCCTTCGGCGACACGGCGCCCGAGCTGAGCGTGGCAGCCTACGCCGCCCATCCCGGGCTGGTGGTGCTGCGTTCGGTGGGCAAGTTCTTCGGTCTGGCCGGGCTACGATCAGGCTTCGTCGCAGCCGAAGCCTCACTGCTGACGGCGCTGGCGGACATGCTCGGGCCGTGGGCAGTCAGCGGCCCGGCCCAGCACGTTGCGCTGGCGGCGCTGCGCGACACGGCCTGGCAGCAGGCCGCGCAGGCCCGGCTGGCACGCGACGGCGCCCGGCTGCGCGGCCTGCTCGCCGCTCACGGTATCCAGGCCGCGGGCACGCCGCTGTTTCACTGGTGGGCCGAAGCCGCGCCCGAAGATTTTCACGAACACATGGCGCGCCACGCGATCTGGGTGCGCCTGTTCCGCCAGGCCGCGCGCGGCATCCGCCTTGGCCTGCCCGGCCGGGAAAGTGACTGGCACCGCATCGAACACGCACTTCAGGAATGGAACAAACGATGAACACATCGACAGCATTGATGAGATCAGCGGCACTCGTGGCCGCCCTGGCGGCAGCCCAGGCCCAGGCCGCGATCACGGTCAAGGACGACGGCGGCAATACCGTAACCCTGCAAAAACCGGCCCAGCGCGTGATCTCGCTGGCCCCGCACGTCACCGAAATGCTGTTCGCGGCGGGCGGCGGCAGCCACGTGGTCGGGGTGGTGAGCTACAGCGACTTTCCGGAAGAAGCGAAGAAGATCCCGCAGATCGGCTCCAACCGCGAGGTCGACCTCGAACGCATCATGGCGCTCAAGCCCGACCTGATCGTGGTCTGGCGCCACGGCAGCTCGGAGCGGCAGATCGACATGGTGCGCAAGCTCGGCGTTCCGCTCTTCCACAGCGAGCCGCAAAAGCTCGAGGACATTCCCGAGAGCGTGGCCAGGCTCGGTCAGTTGATGGGCACCGAGAAGACCGCCAATCCGGCCGCCGATGCGCTGCGCCAGCAACTGGTCAGCCTGCGCAGCCGCTATGCGAACCGTCCGCCGGTGCGGGTCTTCTATCAGGTCTGGGACAAGCCGCTGTACACCCTCAACGGCAAGCACATCGTCAGCGACGCGCTGCGCCTGTGCGGCGCCGAAAACATCTTCGCGAAGCTGCCGGTGACGGCGCCGGTGGTCAGCGTGGAAGGCGTTCTGCAGGAGAATCCGGAAGCGATTTTCGCCACCGCCGAGAAGAACTACGGCGGCGTCAGTATGTGGAAGCCCTACGGCACGCTGCTCGCGGTGCGCAACGATAACCTGTTCACCATCGACGGCAATCTGGTCAACCGCTCCGGTCCGCGCATGGTCCAGGGTGCCGCGGCGCTGTGCGAGAAGATCGAGCTGGCGCGTCAGCACCGCAGCAAATGACAGGTTTTCCTTACCGGACCCTGATGGTCCAGGGGACGACCTCGGATGCCGGCAAGAGCACGGTGGTGGCTGCGCTGTGCCGTTTGCTGAAGCGCGCCGGCGTCAAGGTCGCGCCGTTCAAACCGCAGAACATGGCGCTCAACAGCGCGGTCACGCGCGACGGCGGCGAGATCGGACGCGCCCAGGCGCTGCAGGCGATTGCCGCGGGTGTCGAGCCGCATACCGACTTCAATCCGGTGCTGCTGAAACCCTCGAGCGACATCGGCGCCCAGGTCATCATCCACGGCCGCGTGCGCGCGGAGATGCATGCGCGCGATTACCACCGATACAAGACGGTGGCGATGGCGGCGGTGCTGGAATCGCATGCGCGGCTGCTGGCGCAGTACGAGACCGTCATCGTCGAAGGCGCCGGCAGCCCGGCGGAGATCAATCTGCGCGACCGCGACATCGCCAACATGGGCTTTGCCGAGGCGGTCGATTGCCCGGTGGTGCTGGTGGCCGACATCGACCGTGGCGGCGTGTTCGCCCACTTCGTCGGCACCCTTGCCTGCCTGTCGGCGAGCGAGCGCGATCGCATCGTCGGCTTCGTGATCAACCGCTTCCGCGGCGACATCAAGCTGCTCGAGCCCGGCCTGGACTGGCTGGAGGCGCAGACCGGCAAGCCGGTATTGGCGGTCCTGCCTTATCTGCACGGCCTGTACCTGGATGCGGAGGACGCGGTGCAGGGCGTGACGCGGCGCGAAGGCAAATTCCGCGTGGTGGTACCGAGCACGCCGCGCATGAGTAACCACACCGACTTCGACCCGCTGCGTGCGCATCCCGACGTCGACCTGCGCTTCGTGCGCGAGGGCGAGCCGATTCCGGGCGCCGACCTGATCATCCTCGCCGGCAGCAAGAACACCCGCGCCGACCTGGCCTGGCTGCGGCGCCAGGGGTGGAAGGAAGCCATCGACCGGCACCTCCGCTATGGCGGCAAGCTGCTCGGCATCTGCGGCGGCTTCCAGATGCTGGGGCGGGTGGTCGAGGATCCGGAGGGTGTCGAGGGCGCGGCTGGAATCTCGGAGGGGCTCGGCCTGCTCGACCTGGCGACCACGCTGAAGCCTGAAAAGCGATTGGCGCGGGTCGGTGGACGCTGCGTGTTCGATGCTTCGTCGCCGTCGGCGGCGGCTGCGGCGGCGGCTGCGGCGGTCGAGGGCTATGAGATCCATATGGGCGTGAGCAGCGGTCCGGCGTTGGCCCGGCCGGCGTTCGACATCGATGGCAGGCCCGAAGGTGCCTGCTCGGAGGACGGGCAGATCCTGGGCAGCTACCTGCACGGCATGTTCGACCATGCTGCTGCCTGCGCCGCGCTGCTACGCTGGGCCGGCCTGCACAGCGATCATGCCGTTGACGCGGCGGCGCTGCGCGAAGCGAGCCTGGACCGGATCGCTGATGCGAGTGCACCTCTGCTTGATAGGCTGTAACAATCGACGCGCTAGAATTAATCGATTTTACTGATCAAATGCGAATCGCTATCATTTACTCCCAGCTTGAGAACGACAGGAGTATTTCATGGCAGTGGCACGCAAAGGCAGTCAAGTCCTTATCCACCTCGCAATCGGATTCGCGATCGCCTATGCGGTAACCGGTTCGATCGCGCTCGGTGGACTGGCTGTGCTGATCGAGCCGCTGCTGAATGTGATGCTGGTGCCCTTCCACGAACGCGCATGGCACCGCAAACTGCAAGGCGCCGTCGGCCAACGCCGCTATCTGCTGCTCACGCTCGAGAAGATCAGTCTCTCGGTAATGCACATGGGTGTCGCTTTCGGCGTATTGTATTGCGCGACCGGGTCGGTGGCTTTCGGCGGCCTGGCCGCAGTGCTGGAACCGATCTGCAATGTGCTGGTGATGCCGCTGCACGACCGCGTGTGGAATAACTTCCAGATGGGACGCACGGCACAGGCTGCTTAAAGCTTGCGCCTCTCGCGTGGCTACTTGAAGGCCACGTGCTAGGCTTTTCTCCTTTCATGCCAGGAGGAAAGTTTATGCGTCTGCGTCGTCCTCTGTCTGGTTTCATGGCTGCGCTGGCATTTAGCGCCTGCCTGTCTGCTTCTTCAGCCGCCGACAAGAAAGCCTGGATCACCATCGGTGACGCGGCTTTCCGCCAGGTCCGCCCTCTGCTGCCCGGCGTCGTCCCGGCCGAATCCCGCCAGCTTGGCGGCGGTGGACAAAAAATCCACGCCGTCAGCGTGCCCGAAAACGAACTCGAAACCATCGCCGGCGCACTTCATCAGCGCCTCCGGCAATGCGGCGGATTCGTGTTCCACAATACCGAGGCCGAAGCGCGGGCGGCCCTGCATCCCATGCCCGCAACAAGTGCTTCTCTCACTTACGCCATCGATCACCGCGAACTGGTGGTGCCGGTGCTTGCGCAGATGAGCGACAAGCAGATCGAAACGACCATTCTCAAACTGTCCGGTTTTACCAACCGCTATTACAAGAGCAGCTCGGGCGTCGACGCTTCGAATTGGCTATTCGCGACCTGGAGCGAGATGGCTCGCGGACGCGCGGATATCGCGGTCAAGCAGATTACGCACACCGGTTTTCCGCAGCAATCGGTCATGCTGAGCATTGCGGGAAGCGAGAAACCGGACGAGAGCATCGTCCTGGGCGCGCATCTGGATTCGATTCTCGTCTCGCGGATGAGCGATACGGCGCCGGCACCGGGTGCGGATGACGATGCATCCGGCGTCGCCAGCCTGACCGAAGCCCTACGTGCGATGCTTGAAGGCCAATACAAACCGAAGCGTAGCATCCATTTTGTCGCTTATGCGGCCGAGGAAGTGGGATTGCGCGGTTCGCAGGATATCGCCCGAAGCTTCAGGCAGGCCCATAGCAAGATGGTGGGGGTGCTGCAGCTGGACATGACGAATTACAAGGGCGCCGCGAATGACATCTATTTGTTCACGGATTACACCGACAGCAAGCAGAACGCCTTTCTGGCGCAGCTGGTCAGCACTTATCTTCCGGATCTGAAAGTGGGCTACGACCAGTGTGGCTATGCCTGCTCGGACCACGCGAGCTGGCAAGCCCAGGGCTACCCGACGTCGATGCCTTTCGAATCCAGTTTTGCCCGGGATAACCCGGCGATTCACACGGCAAAGGACACGTTTGCCAACTCGGGCGGGCAAGCGCTGCATGCATTGAAATTTGCGCGGCTGGCTGCGGCGTTCGCGATTGAACTGGGCAGCGCTGAAACGAGTGCCGAAAATGGCGGCCTCAG
>NZ_JANUGX010000005.1 GCF_024753245.1 Massilia norwichensis
TTACGCGGTCGGTCCCGGATCGGTGCCCGGCGCCAGCATCAGTTCCTTGGCCATGGCGTCGTTAAAGGCCGGCAGGTCGTCGGGCTTGCGGCTGGTAACCAGGCGCGCATCGATGACGACCTCGTCATCGGTCCATTCGGCCCCGGCGTTGATCAGGTCCTTCTTCAGACTCGGCCAGCTGGTCATGTGCTTGGCGGTGGCGATGCCGGCATCGATCAGCGTCCAGGGACCGTGGCAGATGGCGCCGACCGGCTTGTCCTCGACGCTGAAACCGCGGATGAAATCGATCGCCTCGCGGCTCATGCGCAGGTTGTCCGGATTCGCCACGCCGCCCGGCAGCACCAGGGCATCGAAGTCGGTCGGGTTGGCGTCGCGCACGTTCATCTCGACCTTGAACTTGTCGCCCGGCTGCAGGTGATTAAAGCCCTGCACTTCCTCGCCGGCATCCTTCGGCGACAGCAGCACCACGGTGGCGCCGCGCTCCTCCAGATAGGACCGGGGGCTGGTGTATTCGATCTGCTCCACGCCGTCCGTCATCAGCATGGCGACGCGCTTGCCCTCCAGGGGCCTGCTCGAGACTTGTTCCATCATTTCCCCTCCGCCAATTCTTTCAGGATGGCCTGGTTGAAGGCCGGGATGTCGTCCGGTTTGCGGCTGGTGACCAGGCCGCCGTCGACCACCACCTGCTCGTCGGTCCATTCGGCGCCGGCGTTGCGCAAGTCGGTCTGCAGCGTCGGCCAGCTGGTCATGCGCCTGCCGGTGACGAGCTCGGCATCGATCAGGGTCCAGGGTCCGTGGCAGATCGCGGCGATCGGCTTGTTGCCCATGCCGAATTCGCGGATGAAGCCGATCGATTCCGCCGACAGGCGCAGCTGGTCCGGATTGGCCACACCGCCCGGCAGCACCAGCGCGTCGAAATCGCCTGGCTGGGCATCGCGCACGTTCATCTCGACCTTGAATTTGTCGCCGAGGTCCATGTGATTGAAGCCCTGGATCTCCTCGCCGGCGCCCTTCGGCGAGATCAGGGTCACCTGGGCGCCCTGCTCTTCGAGAAAGCCGCGCGGCCCCGTGTATTCGACTTGTTCGACGCCATCCGTCATCAGGATGGCCACGCGCTTGCCCTGCAGGGCCCGGCCCGCCTGTTGCGCATTCTGTTGCATGACACCTCCTTGTCATCGATAGTGTGATCGCTGTTGGAGGACGATTGTAGTTTTGCCCGCTACAGGGCGGCGCCAGCGTGCCGCAGGGAAGCGAAGCGCTTCAATCGAAGCCCAGCGCGTGCAGGCGCGCACGCAGGCGGCGCACCTCGTCGCTGAGGTCGACCACCAGCGCGGCCACGTCTTCGTTGGCGTCGAAGTCGCGCTCCACGCGCAGCAAGCTGCGGGCGCGCAGCAGGTCGCCGCTGCGGAAGCGCCATGCGGTTAATTGCACGCTGGCTTGGCCGCCGAGGATGCCGGCGTGTACCCGGCGCACCACCCAGTCGGGTTCGACACCGCAGGCGCGCGCCAGTTCCTCGAGCGTCAGGGCGGCATCGTCGACCAGGACGCCGCTCAGGATCGTCATCTCATGCATCGTCAGGCTCCTATGCGTTCACGCGGATTGAAGGCAAGTTCGCGCGCCATCTGTTCGTACAGCGCGCGCGCACGGTCGCTGGTGGCCGGCGGCAGCACCACGTCCAGGATCAGGTACAGGTCGCCCGGCTGCGACGAGGGGATGCCCCTGCCCTTCAGGCGCAGCTTGCGGCCGCTCTGCGAGCCCGGCGGCACGCTCACCTCGACCGCGCCGGATGGCGTCGGCACCGAAATGCTGGCGCCGAGCGCCGCTTCCCACGGCGCCACCGGCACGTTCTGGTAGACGCTGGCGCCCTCGACGCGGTAGCGCGCGTCCGGGTTGAACTGGATTTCCAGGAACAGGTCGCCCGGCCCGCCACCGCCCATGCCCGGATGGCCCTGGCCCGCCAGGCGCAGCTGCTGGCCCGGCGTAACGCCTTTCGGAATGTTCACGCTCAGGGTCTTTTCCTGTTGGCCGGCGCGCAGGGAGATGGTGCGCGTGGCGCCCTGGTAAGCGTCGCGCAGGTCGATGGAGATGGCGGCGTGGATGTCCTCGCCGCGCATCTGGAAACCGCCTCCGCCCATGCCGCCCATGCCGGCGCCGCCACGGCCGCGGCCCCGTCCCATGTGCGCGAACAGGTCGGCGAAGATGTCCTCGGCGCTGGCGCCGCCGCCGAAATCGTACTGCTGGCCCCAGTCCGGCGGCGGCTGGAAGTCCTGGCCGTGGCGCCGTCCCTGGCCGAGCGCGTCGTAGGCGGCGCGTTTCTCGGCGTCGCCCAGCACCTCGTAGGCCTCGTTGATTTCCTTGGTCTTTTCCGTTGCGTCCTTGTGCTTGCTGACGTCCGGGTGGTATTGCCGGACCAGCTTGCGGTAAGCCTTCTTGATGTCGTCGGCGGACGCGGTCCGTTCGACACCAAGTGTCTGGTAGTAGTCCTTGTATTCCACGAGCGTAGCTCCCGATGGATGGATTGGTTGGATAGCTCCGTATTTATGGGCTGAACTTGATAGTTCAACTACGCATGCACGGCGCGTACGACTGCTGATTTGGCACATCCCTGGCGCTGCCGTTTTGCCCAGAATGGGTAAGGCAACAGCCGCGCCATCGACCAGCTAGGCATAACTGCTGAGCAATGTTAAATTGGCAATTGGAACGTATTTACCTGGGGAGGGCGATATGAACAAGTGGGTCAAACGCACCAGCACCGCACTGGTCACGCTCGCCCTGCTGGGCGTGGCCGCGACCGTGGTCGGCAAGGCGATGGGCGAGCGCAAGATGGCGCGCAACGTGGTGCTGCAGGTGCGTCCGCTGGACGTGGTGCCCGACCCCGCCCGCATCGAGCATGGACGCTACCTCTACAACACGCGCGGCTGCGCCGAATGTCATGGCGCCGATGGCGCCGGCAAGACTGTCGTCAGGGATGGCGGCATGCTCGTGGTCGCGCCCAACATCACGGCCGGCGCCAACGGCACCACCGCGGCCTACCAGGTGGTCGACTGGGTGCGCACCGTGCGCCACGGCGTCAAGCCGAACGGCAACCCGGTCATGATGATGCCCAGCGAGGACTACAGCCGCTTCACCGACGAGGACATGGCGGCCCTGGTCGCCTACCTCCAGCAGATGCGCCCGGTGCCGGGCAACAAGGCCGTGATCGAGGTCTCGGCCCAGGTGAAGGCGCTGTACGCCTTCGGCATGATCCAGGATGCCTCCGAAAAGATCGACCACGCGCAGGGACCGGCCCGCGCGATCGCGGCCGCCGTCACGCCCGAGTATGGCGCCTATGTCGCCAATGCCTGCATCGGCTGTCACGGTGCGGCCCTCAGCGGCGGCAGGATTCCCGGCACGCCGCCGTCCTGGCCCGCCGCCTCCAACCTGACGCCCGGCAAGGGCAGCGCCATGGTGCGCTATCCGACACCGCAAGCCTTCATGGCCATGCTGCGCACCGGCCAGCGGCCGGACGGCAAGCCGATCAGTCCGGTCATGCCCTTCGCTTCGCTCAAGCAGATGAACGATACCGATGCGCAGGCTTTGTATGCCTACCTGAAAACGGTGCCGGCGCGCGAGGCTGGCCGACACTAGTCACGCGAGCACCATGCGTGGGCACGGCGCGCCCACCCTACAGTAGAATGATCGGTTTCCCCAGCAAACCGAGTCATGACGTCTACTGTTACCGCCGCGCACGTTTCATCCCCAGTCCGCACCGAGATCACGACCCTGTGGCGCCTCTCATGGCCGATGCTGGTTGGCCAGCTTGCGACCGTCGGCATGGGCGTGGCGGACGTGGCGATGACCGGCCACGTCAGCGCGGCCGAACTGGCCGCCGTCTCGCTCGGCACCTCGGTGTGGTCGATCGTGCTGGTGACCGTGATGGGCATCATGATGGCCGTGAACTCGGTGGTCTCGCACGAGATGGGCGCCGGGCGCTTCGACAGGATCTCGCACTCGGTGCGCGAATCGCTGTGGATGGGCCTGATCGTCGGCATTGGCGGCTGCATCGCCGCCAACCTGTGCACGCTGCTGTTCGACCATATCGGCCTGGAGCAGGCGGTGGCCGATCGCGCCAAGAATTTCCTGCACATCATCAGCCTCGGCATGCCGGCCTTCGCCTGCTACCGCGCGCTGTACGGCTACACGACCAGCATCAACCAGACCAAGCCGATCATGGTCATCGCCATCCTCGGCCTGCTGTACAACATCGTCGTCAACTACCTGTTCATCTTCGGCAGCTTCGGCTTTCCGAAGCTCGGCGCCCTCGGCTGCGCGGTGTCGACCGCTTCCGGCGTGTGGCTGATGCTGGCCGCGATGATCGGCTGGATCAAGGTGTCGAGCGCCTACCGCGCGACCTATCCGTTCACGCATTGGGAAGGCCCGAACTGGCCCGAGATCCGCAGCATGCTCAAGCTCGGCCTGCCGATCGGCGTGACCCACTTCGCCGAAGTCAGCGCCTTCGGCGTGGTCAGCCTGCTGGTCGCGCGCTTCGGCGTGGTGCAGGTGTCGGCGCACCAGGTTGCGCTGAACTTCATCTCGCTGGTGTTCATGGTGCCGCTGAGCTTTTCGATCGGCGCCCTGACCCGCGTCGGCCAGTCGATGGGCGAAGGCGACCCGGTCAAGGCACGCTTCGTGGCCTGGGTCGGCACCGGCATGTGCGTCTCGTTTGGCGCGCTGTCGGCGCTGGGCATTGCCCTGTTCCGCTGGCAGATCGCCGCGATGTACAGCTCGGACCCGGCGGTGCAGTCCACCTGCGCCACGCTGCTGCTGCTGGCCGCGATCTTCCAGCTGTCCGACTCGACCCAGGTCGCGGCGGCGTCCGCGATCCGCGGCTATAAAGTCACGCGTTCGCCGATGGTGATCCAGATGATCGCCTTCTGGGGCGTGGCCCTGCCGGTCGGCTGGATCCTGGGCTGGGCCCCAGCCTGGTTCCCGTGGTCGCCAGGCGCGCCGATGCAGGCCGCCGGCTTCTGGATCGGCCTGGTGCTGGGTCTGACCGTGGCGGCGGTGCTGCTGGCCTGGTCGCTCAACAATCTGTCGAAGCGGCGCATTCTCGAGGCCGGCGCCACCTGAGCGGCACCTGGGCCATCAATCGAACTCGAAGGACTGCCCGCCCACCGTCACCTTGCGCCGCCCTCCTGCACTGTCGACGCTGACGCGCGGACGCTTGCAACCGACATCCAGCAGCACCAGGAATTCGGCCGGCGCACCGCCATCGTTCTTCAGGTAGAACGCACCATGGTCCTCGGTGACGCCCTTCTTCGGCGCCGGCCCGGTCCACTTTTCGAAGGGCGCGTTGCCGTTCAGGTCGCGCAGGCAGACCGATTGGCGGCCAGTGCCGATCTTCACGCTGTCCGTGTCCTCGACCTTCATCATGCCGGGAGCGTGCACGTTGAACTCGTAGGTGTGCGGCGCCTTCGCCGCCAGCAGGTCGCGCACCACGAACGCGTTCGGGTCGTGCAGGTAGACGATCTGGCGCCTGGCCTGCGTCAGCTGGCCGCCATAGGCCGGCGTCGCATCCCCTTCCGCATAGTCGTAGTCCGGGCGCGCCGTGAATCTGGTGATGCGGCCATTGCGCAGCAGCTGTTCGCGGTAGCCGTCCACCAGCTGCCCCTTGCCGTCATCGAAGGTGATCGCATTCTGCGAGCGGGTCTGGTGATACCAGTCCTTCCAGCGCGGCGAGCCGTACCAGTCGTACCAGCCGGCCTTGACCAGCAGCGCTTTGCCGGCCACGTTCAGGAGCAGGCCGTTCTGGTCGCCGTGGCTGTGGTTGAAGGAGCCGTAGGTACTGGACTTGAAGTACAGCGCCGTGTCCTTGCTCGAGCCGATGTCGCTGTGCATCGCCACCCAGCCGATGCTCGGGAACCAGGCCGAGTTGGATGGCGGGATCTTGCGTTTGGTGCCGGCCACGGGCATCGGGTATGGCGCCTCGAGCACGGACAGCGCATCCTCGGTCGCCTTGAGCTTGCTCGCATACCAGGCGGCGCGCGGCGACACCATGCGGTTCGCCAGGGCGAGCAACACGCGCGGGTCGGGCTTGGTTTCGGAACCGTCGCCGAAGGCATGCACGGGGGCGCCCGGCGGGACGAACTGGATCAGGAAGTCCATGAAGCCCACCGTCCACGGCTTGGCGTAGAGGTTGACGCCGGTGGCCTGGCGGATCGGGTCCCATAAGGCGATCATATAGCCGGCTGCGTACTCGGCATAAGCGGTGCCGTTGGCGTAGCCGCCCTCTTGCCCCGACCACGGGTCCGGCATCGCGGCATGGGCCCGGAAGCTGAAGTCGAACCACTTCTGCGCCTCCGGCACCTCGCCGAGCGCCAAGGTCGAGATCAGCGCCATGTAGCCCAGCAGCGTATTGCCGTGCGGGTCGTACGGGTTCTGGTCCAGCCGTCCCTTGTCGGCGGCCAGGGTGTTGAACATCTCGTTGGCGCGCACGCGCACGATTTTCAACCAGCTTTCCTTGCGCTCGGCGTCCAGGTCGCCGGCCAGCAGGTCGACCGCCTTGACCAGGGACAGCGCGATCTGGCGCGTGGCCTGGTCCTGGTTGGTCTGGCTGGTCGGTCCCTGGGGGCTCAGCGCGGCCATCTGGTCGCCGCGCTTGAAGGCTTCCTTCAGGTAGACCGGATCCTTCTTCAGGCGCCACAGGATGGCTGCCGCTTCCAGCTGGCGCGAGGCTTCGTCGATGCCGTTCGCGACTTCCCGCTGCTGGGCGGCCATCGCCGCCGTCAGCGGTGCGTTCATCACGAGCGACCAGCGCTCGTCATCGAGGTCGGGTTCTTTCTGGATCTGCACCTTGACTTCGTTGACCAGGCGGCTGACGTATGGGTCCAGGTCCTTCCTTTTGGCGGCGCTCCAGCCAGCGTAGGCTGCGAACGACGCCGGCAGCGAGCGCGGCCGGGCATTCGCCAGGATACGCGCACGCAGCGTGGCATTGTCCGGCACCTCGAAGGCGGTCGACTTGGCCGTGATCGAGAACGCACGCGGCGTCGACCAGTCGTTCGAGCCGACCGGACGCACGCGCCAGGTATAGTCGCCCGGGGCCAGGGCTTTGGTCGGCAGGTACCAGTTGCGATCGACGGTGCTGCCGAGCGGCGTGCCGCCCGCCGGCACGATCTGGATCTCGTAGCGGGCCGCGCCGCTAGGGTGGCGGGCCCAGGTGAAGGTCGGCGGGTTCTGCAGCTGCACTTCACCCTTGGACGGATTGGCCCGGATGACAAGCGGATCGCTCACCTGCGCCCAGTCGGCACGCGCGCCGATCGGCCACAGCACCGACGACAGCAGCGCCGCAAGGGCGATGCCTTTCCCATGCAAACTCATGTCAATGTTTCCCGAAAGTCAACTCTGCCTTCCAGTGTACGGGAACTCGTCGGAGGCGAGCGCCACCTCGCAGCGCCGCTCACTGCTGGCGCGTCCGGCGTCGAGCAGGCGCATGACCGCGATGGCCTCTTCCGGCGGCACCGGGTTGGCCGCCCTGCCCCGGATCGCCTCCGCCAACTGCCGATAATACGCGGGATAGGCGCCGTTTTCAGTCGGCACCGCGATCCTGCGCGCTTCATCCTCCTGCCCGAGCATGGCGATGCCGTCTTCCGCATCGATGCCCCAAGCGGCATCGTCCGCGGGCGCCGGCAGCAGGCCTGCCTTCAGTGCCGCCTCCTGCGGATCGAGGCCCTGCTTGAGGTAGGTGCCGCGCGTGCCCTGCAGCAGCAGGCGCGGACGCGGCAAGGCCCCGAGCATGCTGGCCTGCAGGTCGACCCGCAAGCCGTCGGCATAGCGCAAGCGGGCGTGAAAGCTGTCGTCGGCGCCCGCGCCCGGGCGCACGGCCGCGATGTCGGCCTGGATCGCCAGCGGCGGGCCGAAGTAACACAGGGCCTCGTCCAGCAGATGCGGGCCGAGATCCATCCACAACCCGCCGCCGGCTTCCGCACGCTCTTTCCAGCGGTCGACGGGCTGCGGCCGGAAGCGGTCGTAGTGCATGGCGGCGTAGCGGATCTCGCCCAGCATGCCTGAGGCCAGCAGCTTGCTGGCGGTGCGCGTGGTGCTGTCCCAGCGGCGGTTGTGAAAGACGCTCAGCAGGCGGCCCCGTTGGCTGGCCAGCGCGGCCAGTTGCATGGCTTGCGCGGTATCGGCGGTGAAGGGCTTGTCGACCACCACGTGCTTGCCGGCTTCCAGTGCCGCCGTGGCGAGTTCGACGTGAGTCGCGTTCGGGCTGGCGACGACCACCAGATCGATATCTGCTTGCGCAATCAACTCATCGGCGCGCGAAAACACGACCGCATCGGCGCCGAGTGCCGCGCGCACCTTCCCGGCATCGCTGCTGGCGACGGCGGCGAGTTCGAGCCCAGGCGTTGCGCGGATCAAGGGCGCGTGGAAGGTTTTGCCGGCGTAGCCGAATCCGATTAAGCCCACCCGCAGCCGCTGTTCAATCATCCCTGTCCTCGTCGATATCCATGGTCAGTCAAGTGTAGTGCAAGCAGGCGGCCACCCACATATTTACAGCGCGCAAGGGCTTACTCTGGTATCGTCTCGGCCGTTGCACATAATTAATCTTTACCCGCGAGACAATCCATGCGCCTCCTTCTCTGCCTCCTGGCCGCCCTGTCGGCCGTTCCCGCATCCGCGGAACGCCTGACCCTGGACCGAATCCACGCCGACCCGGCGTTGTCCGGTCCCGGCGTGCGTAACCTGCGCGTATCGCCCGACGGCGAACGCGTCACCTTCCTGCGCGGCCGCGCCGACAACCAGTTCCAGCTGGATCTGTGGGAATACAATATGAAGGACAAGACCATGCGCCGCCTGGTCGACTCCAAGAAACTGGTCCCCACCGAGAACCTGTCGCTGGAAGAAAAGGCACGCCGCGAACGCGCGCGTACCGCCAGCCTGTCGGGCATCATCAACTACAGCTGGGCGCCGAGCGGCAAGCAGATCCTGGTGCCGATCGCCGGCGACCTCTACCTGGTCGACGCCGGCAACCCGGACAACGCGCGCAAGGTCGCCTCGGGCAACGTCGGCGATCCGAAGATCTCGCCAAAGGGCCGCTACGTCTCCTTCGTGCGCGACCAGAACCTGTTCGTGATCGACCTGTCGACCGGCAAGGAGCGCCAGCTGACCACCGATGGCAAGGGCACCGTGCACAACGGCGAGGCCGAATTCGTCGCGCAGGAAGAGATGGACCAGCACACCGGCTACTACTGGGCGCCGGACGATTCCGCGATCGCTTATCGCCGCTACGACGAGGCCCCGGTGCCGGTCGCGCGCCGCTTCGAGATCTTTGCCGACCGTACCGAAGTCATCGACCAGCACTACCCGGCCGCCGGCGACCCGAACGTCCTGATCGACCTGATGATCGTCGACCCGGCCACAGGCAGCCAGAAGAAAGTCGACCTCGGTCCCGAGAAGGATATCTACCTGGTGCGCGCCGACTGGAGCGCCGACGCCAAGACCCTGGTCTTCCAGCGCCAGACGCGCGACCAGAAGCGCCTGGACCTGGTGGCGGTCGACGCCGCCAGCCTGGCCCAGCGTCCGCTGCTGACCGAGACCTCGAAGACCTGGGTCGCGATCAACGACGACCTGCACTTCCTCAAGAAGCGCAAGGCCTTCATCTGGGCCTCGGAGCGCAGCGGCCGCAACCACCTGTACATGTTCGACCTGAACGGCAAGCTGATGTACCCGATCACCAGGGGTGAATGGGGCGTGGACAATATCCTGGCGATCGATGAAGACGCCGGCAAGGTCTACATCTCGTCGAACAAGGATGCGGTGATCGACAGGCAGACCTACGCGCTGAACCTGGACGGCAGCAATGCCGACAAGCCGGTGCGCATCACCAAGCAGGACGGCATCCACAGCGACACCTTCTCGCGCAACGGCAAGATTTTCGTCGACACCTTCTCCGATCCGAACACCCCGCCGCAAGTGTCGATCCGCAAGGCCGACGGTTCGCTGGTCGAGTGGATCGAGAAGAACGAGCTGAACGCCAACCACCCGTACGCCAAGTACCTGCCGGATCACCTGCCGACCGAGTTCGGCTCGATCAAGGCCAAGGATGGCCAGACGCTGTACTACTCGATGATCAAGCCGAGCGGCTTCAATCCGGCCAAGCGCTATCCGGTGTTCCTGTTCGTCTACGGCGGCCCGCACTCGCAGCAGGTCACCCGCGGCTGGGGCAACATGTTCAAGCAGTACATGGCGCAACAGGGCTTCGTGGTGTTCACGCTGGATAACCGCGGTTCCTCGCGCCGCGAGCGCCAGTTCACCGACGTCATCTACGGCGAACTCGGCAAGCACGAAGTCGAAGACCAGCTGACCGGCGTCGACTGGCTGGCCACGCAGAGCTTCGTCGATCCGAAGCGCGTCGGCGTGTTCGGCTGGAGCTATGGCGGCTTCATGACCCTGCGCCTGCTGGAAGCCGGCTCGGACAAGATCGCGATGGGCGTGTCGGTGGCTCCGGTGACCGACTGGGCGCTGTACGACACCCACTACACCGAGCAGTTCGTCGGCGCGACGCCGAAGAGCAATCCGGAAGCCTACAAGCAGAGCGGCGTGTTCGCGCATCTGGACGGTTTGAAGTCGCCGCTGCTGCTGGTGCACGGCATGGCCGACGACAACGTGCTGTTCACCAACAGCACGCGCCTGATCGACGCCCTGGTCAACCGCAACGTGCAGTTCGAACTGATGACCTACCCGGGCGCCAAGCACGGCATCTCCTCGCGCACCGGCCAGCGCCACGTGTACGGGATGATCGAGGCCTTCTTCAAGAAGAACCTGGGCGGGACCGACGCCAAGTAATTCGTAGGGTGGGCACGCTTGCCTGCCTTTTGTAGGGTGGGCTCTCCGAGCCCACGATAAAAAATAGCCGCTCACGATGAGCGGCTATTTTTTTGTGGCGACGATGCACGTGGGCTCGGAGAGCCCACCCTACCTGTTACTTGGTTGCGTCGTGAATCGTTTTCTGCGCATCGCCCAGCTTCTCCTGGGTCTTGCCTTCGACCTGGTTCTTCAGGCCTTTCACTTGCTGCTCCTCGCTGCCGACCAGTTTGCCTGCTTCTTCCTGGATCTTGCCGCCGATGTCTTTCAGTTTGCCTTCGACTTGGTTCGAGTTCATGGTGCTCTCCTTTCGTTGACTGTGGACTCAATGATAAGAAAGATTGATCGACGGCTCCGTTAGCGCACGCACATAGCTCTGCCGCGCGACTTGCGGCTCGCGTCGCTGTTAATCTTTTTTTCATGAGCGATCCGACCTCCCCTCCCAAACAACGCCACTTGATGCGCCGCTTCGCGCTGGTCGACGGCATGGCCGTGCTGTTCCTGGCGCTGGCGGCCGGCATCTATTACGCGGCCGACGCCCTGCTGCTGGTGTTCGGCTGCATCCTGTTCGCCATCCTGCTGTACGAGCTGAGCGCGAGGCTCGGCCGGCGCCTGCACATCAACCGCAAGCTGGCCCTGGCCATCGTGGTGGGTCTGTTGCTGCTGGTCATCGGCCTGGGCGGCTGGGCGATGGCGCCGCAAATCAGCGAGCAGTCGAACCAGCTGGCCCAGCAGCTGCCCGCCTCGGCCCAGCGCCTGCAGCAGATGGTCGAGCAACATCCGCTGCTCCAGCGCCTTGCCAAAGACCTGCCGCAGCCCAAGGAACTCATGCAATACCTGGGCAAGATGGTGCCGAACGCCGGGCTGTTCTTCGGCGGCGTGCTGGGCGCCATCGGCAATGTCGCCATCATCCTGTTCGTCGGCATCTATTTCGCGATCTCGCCGCAGCGCTACAAGGATGGCTTCATCCGCCTGGTGCCGCCGTCCAAGCGCGCACGCGCCGGCCAGGTGCTGGACGAGATCGGCGCCACCCTGGCGCGCTGGCTGCTGGGCACTTCCTGCTCGATGCTGATCGCCGGCATCGCGACAGCGATCGGCCTGACCCTGCTGGGCGTGCCGCTCGGGCTCATCCTCGGCATCATCGCCGGCCTGCTCGACTTCATCCCCTACCTCGGCCCCATCATGGCGGGCGTGCCGGCGGTGTTGATCGCGCTGTCGGTCGATCCACAGCTGGCCCTGTACACGGTGGCGCTGTTTGCCGGCATCCAGCTGGTGCAAGGCTATATCGTGCAGCCGCTGATCGATTCCTGGGCGGTCGAGATCGCACCGGCCCTGATCATCGTGATGCAACTGATCTTCGGCACCATCTTCGGCTTTGCCGGGATCGCGCTGGCGACGCCGATGACGGCCACGCTGATGGTGGCGATCAAGATGCTGTACGTGGAAGACATCCTCGGCGACCATGCCGATGACAAAGACAAGGACGAGGAAAAGAAGGACAGCTAGCCCGGCCTGCGTTTGCCGCCGGCGCCAGCCAGCCGCCGCGCCGCCTGCGCCGGCGGCATATCGCCCAGCGGCAGCAGCCCGGCCGTGCGCGCAAGCATGCGCACCAGCGTCGCTTCGCCCGTGCGCAGGCCACGCCCGCGCAATTGCGGCAGCGAGCGCACCGGCTCCGGCGCGATCTCCACCGCGGCGCGCACTAGCAGCCGCTGCAGCCAGCGCAGGGGTGCCGGCAGGATCGCGGCGTGCTCCATGATGCGCATGAAGTCGGCGAGGATGTTCGAGCCTTCCAGGCCCGGCGCGGTCGTCTCGAGCAGCGCCTGCCACTCCTTCCACGAAGCCGGCGCATCCACCGCACCGTACAGCCGCGCCGCCGCCTGGCCTTCGGCGAAGGCGGCATCCTTTTCCTGCGCCGACAAAGCGTGCACGTAGCGGTGATAGGCTTCGGTAAAACCGAAGGCTGCGGTCGCATGCACCCAGTCGAGCAGGCGCGGATCGTCGGCGCGGTAGGCCGTGCCGTCCGGCGTGGTGCCGGCCACGCGGCCGTGCATTCTGGTGACGTGGGCGATCATCTTTTCCGCCGCCGGGCGCGGGCCGTAGACGGTCATCATCGCCGCGAAACCGGTGCGGCGCAGACGGGTGACGGGATCGCGCTGGAAGCTGCTGTGGTCCCACACGCCCGAGCGCACCGAGGGTTCGGCCAGCTCGAGCAGCACCGCGGTCACGCCGCCGACGAACAGCGCGACCGGGTTGGCGAACACGCGCCAGGAGACACCGCCGGCAGGCGCCAGCGCCGGCTCGCCGGGCGGCTGGCTGAAATCGAAGTCCATGCCCGCGGGCGGTCGCATCAGGTTCTGCAGCGTGTCCAGCATCGCGATCGTCCCGGCAAACCTCAGTCGGACAGGCGGATGTCGGTCAGCTTCCAGTCGGCAAAGCCGTGGCGCTGCATGACGAGCGCCATCCTGTCGCTGCCGTCGCCGCCGTCCCGCTGAACGTGGAAGAGCACGGTGTCGGCGCCCTGGCGCTCGGTGCGCCAGACGGGCTGTTTGCGCTCGCCCGGCTCGCTCTGCGGCTGGTCCTCGCGCTGCCCGCCACGCTCGATGTTGAAGCGTCCTTCGCGCATCGCAAACATGATCGTCTCGGGCCGCACGGCCGCATCGATGACCGTGCCGATCACGGCATTCGCCAGCAGGCCGCCGAAGCCGCCTGCGCTACGCCCGCCGGCGCCGTCGATACGCTCGGCGAACTGTGCTTTCAGGCTGTCGCGCACCCGCGGAAAGTCGACGTGCTCGTTGAAACGCGCGGCGTCGGCGTTCAGCGCGGCTTCGCGCAGCGCGCGCACCGCCAGGTAGGGCGACCAGTACCAGTAAGCGGCGATGCCTGCGGCAATCGCGATGGCTGCAGCCGCCAGCAGCCTTTGTTGTAATCGATTCATGGGTGCATCTTAAAAGAAAACAGCCGCACAAGGCGGCTGTTTGGGAGGTACACGCTTAGGCAATGCAGATCAGCGGTTACCCTTGCCGACGATATCTTTCGCGTCGCCGACTTTCTCCTGCACTTTGCCTTCGACCTGTTTGTTCAGGCCTTTGGCTTGTTGCTCGCTGCTGCCAACGGCTTTGCCGACACCTTCTTGAATCTTGCCGCCAACGTCCTTGGCCTTGCCTTTGATCTGGTCCTCGTTCATATGGACACCTCCTTTCGGTTAGTTAACGAATCCTCGGCCCGCTGCGCATCCCATTCGGTGGACCGCCGAGATTGGTGGCGGTGTCGAGGTCCCGTCGATACCGTTCGGCTGTCGAGCGGTACGGGTCCATCTTGGGCCGATTGCCGGCCTGACTCTGTTCGCCGGTTAACGTAGTGGAATCATTTTCTTTCAGCGCGGTTTGCGCCAGACGCTGGCCAACCAGGGCTGCTGCTCGCGCGGCAAGCCCGCCGGGCGATAGTAATGGTGCAGCGGCATGAAGCCGGCGCCGGTCACGAAGGCTTCCCAGGCCGGATAGTCGTGGAAGCTGCCCCAGCGCGGGCCGTTCCAGCCCTCTTCGTTATGGCCGCGCGGATTCGAGCTGAACAGCACGCCGCCGGGCTTCAGGGCGGCATACAGCTCGCCCAGCACCTTGGGCAGCAGGCTGCGCGGCACGTGGAACAGCGAGGCGTTGGCATAGATGCCGTCGAACATTTCGTCCGGCAAGTCGAGGTCGAGGAAGTTCTGCAGCCAGACTTCGCAGCCGCTGTAGCTGGCCGCCATCTCGACGAATTTCTCGCTGCCGTCCAGGCCGATGGCGCGGTGGCCCAGCTTGCGGAAGGTCTTCAGGTCGCGGCCCGGCCCGCAGCCGAGGTCGAGGATGGTGAATGGCGCTTCAGCCTCGATCGCGTCCAGCAGGGCGGCGATGTTCTGGCTGACGTCGTGATCGATGGTGCCGGCAAAGAAGCGCGGCGCGTTGAGGTCGTAATGATGAAGGGTACGCGCGGCGATGTCCCTGAAGTCGTCGTACTGTGCCATGTAGGGATGCGGACGCAGCGTCCGGTTAATGTCGAGATATTGCTGCTTCATGGATCACCTGCAGTATGGATGCCAGGCCATTGATTCTAGGCCTGGCATCCAGTTCGCCGGTGTCCGTTACCTTTTAAAAACGATTACCAGACGCGAACGCGCTCTTCCGGCGCCAGGTAAAGCTTCTGGCCCGGCTGCACGTCGAAGGCCTTGTACCAGGCATCCAGGTTGCGCACGGTGGCGGCGCGGTACTGCGCCGGCGCGTGGCCGTCGGTCAGGATGCCGCGGCGCTCGGCGGCTTCGCGCGCCTTGTTGCGCCAGCTGTGCGCGTAGCCGAGGAAGAACTGGCGATCGCCCTCCTCCCCTGCCTTGGCGCCCGCTGCCGCCTTGTAGGCATCGAAGGCCGCGGCCAGGCCGGCCAGGTCGGCCAGGTTTTCCGACAGCGTCAACTGGCCGTTGACGGCGAGATCGCTGAACGGCTTGTAGCCGTTGTACTGTTCCACCAGCTTGCTCGATGCGTTCTTGAAATGCTCCGCATCCTGCTTGGTCCACCAGTCGCGCAGGCGGCCCTGGGCGTCGAATTGCGCGCCCTGGTCGTCGAAGCTGTGGCTGATCTCGTGGCCGATGATGGCGCCGATCGCCCCATAGTTGGTGGCGTCCGATGCCTTCGGATCGAAGAACGGCGGCTGCAGGATCGCGGCCGGGAAGTTCAGCGCGTTCTGCAGCGGCAGGTTGACGGCGTTGACCAGTTGCGGCGGCATCGACCATTCGGTGCGGTCCGGCTTGCGGTGCAGCTTGGCGATCTCCTGCGCGGTGTGGAATTCGTCGGCGCGCACGGCGTTGCCGAAGGCGTCGTCGAGCACGACCTTCAGGCCTTCGTAGGACTTCCACTTGTCCGGGTAGCCCACGCCCACGTAAAGGGTCTTCAGCTTTTCCTTGGCCTGGGCGCGGGTGGCCGGGGCCATCCAGTCCAGCTTGTCGACGCGCTTGCCGAAGGCATCGACGATGTTGGCGACCATCTGCTGCAGGCGCGCCTTGTTCTCGGCCGGGAAGTACCTGGCCACGTAGATCTTGCCGACCGCCTCGTCCATCGCTTCGTTGGTCGCGCCCAGCGCGCGCTTCCAGCGGACCGACTGCTGCGGCGTGCCGCTCAGCGACTTGCCGTAGAAATCGAAGCGCTGGTCGGCGAAGGCCTTCGGCAGCACATTGGCCATCTGGTTGATGCGGTGGAAGGCCAGGTAATCCTTCCAGGTCTGCAGGTCGGTCTTGTCGACCAGCGCCGCTTCGCCGATCACCGCCGACGGATGCCAGACGATGAACTTCTGCTGGTCGCCCAGCCTGGCGGCCTTGAAGAAGGCGTTCCAGTCCATGCCCGGGGCCTTGGACGCAAAGTCCTTCACGGTCCAGGTATTGTCGGCCTTCAGCACGTCGGCCGAATCGGCGCGGCTGGCGTGGGTGTTGGCGATGTCGACTTCGAGCGCGAACACCTTCGCCGCCTTGGCCTGGGCATCGGCGTCGCTGTAGCCGGCCAGCTTGAACATCGTCGCGATGTGCTGCTGGTACCTGGTGCGCAGGCCGGCCATGCGCTCGCTGTTGTCCAGGTAGTAGGCGCGGTCCGGCATGCCCAGGCCGCCCTGCAGCAGGTAGGGCATGTTGCGGGTGGTGTCGTGCAGGCCTTGCGCGACCCACAGGCCGAACACGTTCTCGGTGAAGAAGTCGGTGTTGTTCAGCGGGTCGACGTCGGCGCGGACCGATTCGCCCAGCGCGCGCGTCAGGCCGGCCTTGTCCTTGATGGCGGCGATCTTCGCCAGCATCGGCTTCAGGGACGCGACGCCCTTGCCTTCGATCGCGGCTTCGTTCATGTAGGTGCGGTAGTAGTCCGACACCTTGCGTGCCTCGCCGGACAGCTTCTTGTCGTTGGCGAGGTCTTCGATCATCTTGACGATGCGCTGGTTGGTCTCTTCCGCCAGCGCGCCCATCGCGCCCCAGGAGCTGCGGTCGGCCGGGATCTCGGTTTTCGCGAGCCAGTCGCCGTTGGCGTAGGCGAAGAAGTCGTCGCCCGGACGCAGGGTGGCGCTGGCCGCAGTTTGATTTCCCTGGGTCTCGGCCTTTGCCGCGTTCGCCTGCTGCGCCTGGCCTGGCATCGAGACGATGGCAGCGCCGCACAGGGCCAGTGCGATCGCGGTCTTGACGGCGCTGTTCATCTTGGTACGGCTGGTCTTCATGAACTTCCCTTCCTGTTGATTGATCGTCTTATTGTAGTACCTGACACTCATTTGAGCGCCTCGCTCAGTGCCTCCCGGACTTGCGGCAGCAGGCGTGCCTTCTGGGCCGCGCGCACGCGCACGCCGCTGGCGACCCGCTGCGCTTCGACCTGCGCATCCGCTTCGAAGTTCTTGCGTACGAAGTCTTCCATGCGCTCGGCGTCACGCACGTTCGAGGACGCGCCGACGATGCCCGGGAAGGCGCGGTTGCGGTTGACCGCATCCTGGGTCTTCATCAGCTGCTCGCGGTTGGCCACGGCGAAGTTCCAGGCCTGGTCGAGATGCGAGCGGCCCACGCCCTGCACGATGCCGGCCACCATGGTCGGCGGCGTGGTCGGTAGAAGCGCCATCTGCAGCACCTTGTCGGCCAGCGCAGGGTCCTGCACCTGGATCAGCGCGCCCAGCAGGCGCGAGCGCTCCTCGTTGTTCTGGGTCTGCTGCATGCGCCGGGCGATGGCGTCGAAGGTCTTCTCGTCGGCGTAGCGGCCGGCGGCCGAGGTCACGAAACCGATCATCGCCGGGCTGACGGAGGCCGGGTCGTCCAGCCAGCGCTGGAAGCGGCTGAGCGCCTGCGCGATCGCTTCCTCGTCGCCGCTTCTCGCCAGGGCGCCGGCCAGCAGTGCGCGCAGCTGGGCGTCCTCGGCGGTCTCGCCTGGCTTTTCATCCCAGCCGAGCTTGCTCAGTTTCGGCTTGGCGAAGCCGACGATGAAGCGGCGTACCAGCGGACGCTCCGGCTCGCCGCGCGCCAGGGCGTCCAGGAAGCCGAGGTTGCCGAGGACAGCTTCCCATACCGCCAGGCGCGGCTCGTCAGCCAGTTGCCCGGCCAGCTTCAGGTAAGCGTCGAGCGGTATGCTGCCTGCCGTGACCTGGGTCCAGGTGTCGTTCAGCAGCTTCAGTCGGGTGGCGTCCGGCAGGCGCGCGGCCTGGCTGGCCAGGGCGCCGAAGCTGGCGCGGTCGTACTGGATGCGGAAGTAGCCGACGCTGTGCGGGTCGACCACCAGCGTGCCTTCGCAACCGGGCAGCATCACGCGGGTGCTGGCGCCGGTGAGCAGCGTGGTCATGGTCTTGCCGTTGACGGTGCCGACCTGCAGCGGCACGTTCCACAAACGATTCTCCGTGGCCGGCTCGTCGAGGCGGAACTGCTGCTGGCTGAGGGTGACCTTGCGCTTGCCGTCGTCGCAGGTCTGCTCGACCTTGATGAGCGGGAAGCCGGGCTGGGTGGTCCAGTCCGAGGCCAGCTTGCCGACCGGCTTGCCTGACGCGCGTTCGAGCGCCGTCCACAAGTCGGCGGAGGTCGTGTTCGAGTACTGGTGTTTGGCCATGTAGGCGCGGATGCCCTTGCGGAAGGCATCTTCGCCCAGATAGGCTTCCAGCATGCGCAGGAAGGCCTGGCCCTTCTCGTAGGTGATGTCGTCGAAGGCGTCGGCGGCCTGGGCTTCGGTCTCGACCGGGGTCTGGATCGGGTGCGTGGTCTTGCGCGCGTCCAGGTTCATCACGCGTTCGCGGTCGCCGATGTTGGCCAGGTAGGGCCGCCACTCCGGGTGGAAGTGTTCGGTGGCCTTGGACGCCATCCAGGACGCGAAGCCTTCGTTCAGCCACAGGTTGTCCCACCAGGCCATGGTCACCAGGTTGCCGAACCACTGGTGCGCCATCTCGTGGGCGTTGACCGAGAAGGTCAGCTGCTTGATGTGTTCCGGACTGGTTTTCGGATCGTACAGCAGGGTGTTCTCGTTGTAGACGATGCCGCCCCAGTTCTCCATCGCGCCATTGAAGCCGTTCGGGATCGCGATCTGGTCGAGCTTGGCCAGCGGGTAAGGCACGCCGAAGTAATTGTTATAGAAGTGCAGCAGGTCGCGGCTGGCGTTCAGGGCGAACTGTCCCCTGTCCTTCTTGCCTTCGGTGGTGACGACGCCGATCTCGACCCCGTCCTGCTTCGTGCTGATGCGTTCGAACTCGCCGGCCGCCAGCACCACCAGGTAGCTCGGCATCTTCGGGGTGGACTTGAAGCTGATGCGCTGCTTGCCGCCGGCTATCTTCGCCTGCTTGTCGACCGGGGTATTCGAATAGGCGCTGAGGCCGGCCGGCAGGTCCACCGACAGGCGGAACCTGGCGCGGAAGGACGGCTCGTCCCAGGTCGGCAGCATGCGCCGCGCGTCGGTCGGCTCCATCGTGGTGGCGATCAGCTTCTTGTCCAGCTTGCCGGCCTGGTAGTTCACATAGAACAGGCCGCGCCCTTCGCGGTTGATCTTGCCGCGGAAGGCCAGTTCGAGGCGGTAGCGTCCCGGTCTCAAGGCTTGCGGGAGGGTGAAGCGCAGGGTTTCCTGTTGCTCGTCCAGGACCGGCGTCAGTTTCGCTGTCTCGATCCCCTTCCCGCTCAGGCTGGCGCTGTCGATTTCCAGCGCGGCGGCGTTCAGCATGATGGTCGAGGTCGGCCGGAGAACGTCGATCTCGACCGTTTCCGTGCCGCTGAAGGTATTCGCGGCGATGTCCGGCGCCAGGTGGGCAGCGTATTCGACCGGGATGACATCCTTGGGCAGCTTGCCTGGTGTCTTATCAAAAGAATATGGTGCTTCGGCGTGTGCGCCAATGGCGGCTAGGGCCAGCGCGGTGGCGCCGATGGCCTGGATTCGTCTCATGGACTCTCTCCCTTTCTCTCTCGTCTTGTTTTTGTCGGCGCTGTTCGCGCACCGATCCAGCTTGCACTATAAGCAAGAAGAGTAGCAAGGATGAAAGGATTGCGACGGACTGCAAAAAGCCGGGCTGGATTGCACAATCCGGGGAGTAGATCGCTTTCTGCCCGTCTGCTCTGTGCGCTGCCTCAAGGCAAAACCAGGCACAATCTTGTTATCGAAAAATTTTTTAAAAAAATCTTTCGAAAACCCTAAAGTTCCGAAAACCGGAGCCGATAACGACCCAGATCCCCGGCAATCCGGCCGGAATTACTGCTCCTGGTGCACCATGACGTCCAACGAAGTCCTCGCCATGTACGAAAACATCGCCGCCCTCAGCGGCCGCATGGCAGTTGCTGCCCGTGACGGCGACTTCGACGGTCTGGCACGGCTGGAAACCCAGGTGTCGCTGCAGGTCGGCGCCACCAAGTCGGGCGTGCCGCCACTGGAAGGCAGCCAGCGCCTGCGCAAGATCGACCTGCTCAAGCAGATCATGGCCAACGACCGCGCCGTGCGCGACGTGACCGAACCCTGGCATGGCCAGATCGAGCGGGCGATGAGCGCGCACTGATCCGCGTTCGATCCGCGATCAAAACCCCTGCGATGCAAGTCCCAGGGGTTTTTTGTTGGGCGCGCGGCGGCTAGGTGGGCTGGGCGGCTCTTGCCGTGTGATGCTGGGCGGCCAGCATCGCGCCCAGGTTGTTCTCGATCCAGCCCGCCAGCTCGCCCATCTTGGCGCTGATCTCTTCCCCCAGCGGCGTCAGCCGGTACTCGACGCGCGGCGGCGCCGCCGACTGCACGATGCGCTGCACAAAGCCGTCCTGCTCCAGCCAGACCAGGGTCTGGGCCAGCATCTTTTCGCTGATGCCGCCGACCCTGCGGCGCAGTTCGCCGAAGCGCTGGCCGCCATCGCCCAGCGCCACCAGCAGCAGCACGCCCCAGCGGCTGGTCACGTGCTTGAGTACTTCGCGCGAAGGGCAGTGTTCGGAAAACACATTGCCACGCAGGGCGTGGTCCGGGGGCGCATCGTTCATGGTCTCTCCTTGCCAATAATGACATCCTAAGCCATGTGGCCGAACCCAGCCGTCGCGCTGGCTTCAGCCGTGCGCGGACGATAGAAAACCCGCGAGGGACTGGCCGGCGCGGGTTTTTCGGGAATGGGGAGAGCGATCACCAGGCATCCCCTGGCGTCGCCTCTTGCCGGTTGCATCCGGCGTCCACCTGCCACTGTAGTCAGGCGAACCGCTTCCGGGGACAGGCGTTTCTTCAACGTTCATCCGGTTCCGCGCCACGCTATCGGTGGTGGCTGCGCCAGATCCTGAGCCGTTTTTTGTGGTCATTCAGATCACATGCGACTTAGTATAACGCAAATTTTTAGCTTGTGTAGACGAGTTTGTGCGCGGCTTTTCGAAACTTATTCCAGGGTCGGTTCGACCGCTTCCGTGGCCGGTGCTGCGGCCGTTTTGGCAGCGGACGCCGGCGCCGTTTTGCTGCGCGAGGCGAAGCTGTCGCGCACCCGGTCGATCAGGCGCGGACCGGCCGGGATGTCGACGTTGCGGACCGTACTGGCGCGCCGGCGCAGCAGCATCGCGGCGCTACCCAGTGCCAGCAGCAGGGCCGCGCCGGCGCCTATCCAGCCCCAGGGCAGGCTGCTCTCGGGCTCGGGCGGTGGGGCTTTGGGTTTGCGCGGCACCAGCGGCTTAATGGCGCTGATGGGCTTGGGGCCGGGCGGCTCGGGGGCGGCTTCGGGGGCTGGCGCGGGCGCGGACGTGGGTGCGGTTGCAGGGGACGCTGGTGTTGGGGTGGCCTCGGGTGCCACTGTTGGCGCCGCCGTTGGTGCTGCTGGTGCTGCTGGTGCTGCTGTGGGTGCGGACTTGGACGCCAGCGTCGCCGAGGCCACCGCCGGCGCTACGCCCAGCTTCGCCTGCAGCGACTTCACTTTGCCTTCCAGTGCGCCGATCTTCGCATTCAGCTCGGCAGTCTTGCCGTCGAGGGCGGCGCAGACCCCGGCCTGCTCGGCCTGTTGGCCTTGCTGGGTGCAGGCTGCCGGCGCCGCGCCGTGCGACGCGTGGATCGGCAGCGGCAGCGGTGCGGCGGCTTTCGGTGCCGCAGCTTTCGGCACCACAGCTTTCGGCGCCGCGTGCGCAGGCTCGACTGCCGGTTTGGCCTGGGCGCGCGCCTTCACCGGCAAGGCCTGCCTGCCGCCCTCTTCGTCCGCAGGACCGGCGATTGCCTGCTCGGGCTTGCGCACGGCTGCGGGCTTGCGCACCGGCGCCGGCAGCGCGGCCGGCGCAACGGTCGGCGCAACCAAGGGGGCAAGCACGCGCGCCGGCTCGGCACGCGCCACCACGGCCGCCACCGGTGCGGCTACCGGCGCCGGATTCGGGTCCGGCGTCAGCCACAGGGTGGCCAGGCGCACCGTACGCTGCCCCTTGTCCGTCAATTCCAGGTAGAGGTGCAGGTGTTCGCTGTCGACCGGGCGCAGCGAGGTCACGTGCAGGAACTGCCGCCCGTCGCGCCGCATCACCGACAGGTTCAGGTTCGCCAGCACTGGCGGCACGGCAATGCCGGCGCCGCGGTAGACCTCCGGGTTGGCCACACGCACGGCCACCGCCTGCGCGGGGTCGTCGAGCATGGTCAGCTCGATGTCGGCGACCAGCGGCTGCCCGATATGGGACGATACGCGGGCCTCGCCCAGTTCGGCCGCGTGCGCGGTGCCGAAAACGGCAAGGAAAACCAGCGTGGACAGGAAATGGCGGGAGCGGCGGAGCATATGTGTTCGGATTCGAAGCCTCACCGTCATTAACGGCCGTTGCGGTACACTCTTTAGTGATACTTCCCTACTAACAAAAAGTCAGGACAGTCTATGGAAAACAGGATCGAGAAGGACAGCTTCGGCCCGATCGAAGTGCCGAGCGGACAACTGTGGGGGGCGCAGACCCAGCGCTCCCTGCATCACTTCCACATTTCGAGCGAGAAGATGGCGCCGGAACTGGTCGCCGCCCTGGCCCAGGTCAAGCGCGCCGCCGCCGCCGTCAACCGCTCGCTCGGCAAGCTACCGCAGGACAAGGCCGACGCCATCATCCGCGCCGCCGACGAAGTGCTGGAAGGCCGCCATCCGGCCGAGTTCCCGCTGTCGGTCTGGCAGACCGGCTCCGGCACCCAGAGCAACATGAACATGAACGAGGTGCTGGCCAACCGCGCTTCCGAGCTGATGGGTGGCGAGCGCGGCGAAGCGCGCCTGCTGCATCCGAACGACCACGTGAACATGGGCCAGTCCTCGAACGACATGTTCCCGACCGCCATGCACGTGGCCGCCGCGGCCGCCGTCGCCAAGGACGTGCTGCCGGCGCTGGCCCAGCTGCGCGGCACCCTGACCATCAAGTCGCGCGACTTCGCGGACATCGTCAAGATCGGCCGCACCCACCTGCAGGACGCGACCCCGCTCACACTCGGCCAGGAATTTTCCGGCTATGTCGCCCAGCTCGAATTCGCCGAGCAGGCGCTTAAAAACGCCCTGCCCGGCCTGCTCCTGCTGGCAGCCGGCGGCACCGCGGTCGGCACCGGCCTGAATGCGCATCCGGAATTCGCCAACCGCATCGCGGCCGAGATTTCCTCGCGCACCGGTCTGCAATTCAAGAGCGCGCCGAACAAGTTCATGGCCCTGGCCGGCCACGACGCGATGGTGCAGGCGCACGGCGCCTTCAAGACCCTGGCCACGGCGCTGATGAAGATCGCCAACGACGTGCGCTGGATGGCTTCCGGCCCGCGTTCGGGCCTGGGCGAGATCACCATCCCCGAGAACGAGCCGGGCAGCTCGATCATGCCGGGCAAGGTCAATCCGACCCAATGCGAAGCGATGACGATGCTGTGCTGCCAGGTGTTCGGCAACGACGTCGCCATCACCGTCGGCGGCTCGATGGGCAATTTCGAGCTGAACGTGTTCAAACCGATGATCGCGCATAACTTCCTGCAGAGCGCGCGCCTGCTGGCCGACGGCATGCGTTCCTTCGACGAGCACTGCGCTCGCGGCATCGAGCCGAACCACAAGCGCATCGGCGAGCTGATGGAGCAGTCGCTGATGCTGGTGACCGCCCTGGCGCCCCATATCGGGTATGATCGCGCCGCGCAGATCGCCAAGACCGCCCAGCACGAAGGCCTGACCCTGCGGCAATCCGCACTGCGGTCCGGCTTCGTCAGCGAGGAACAGTTCGACCAGTGGATCGTGCCGATCGAGATGACGCGGCCGGATCCGGGCTGAGCTGAGCGCTTCACCGTCGTCCCCGCGCAGGCGGGGACCCAAGTTCTGTTAGCGTAGTCGAAACGCGTGCAAACTTGGGTCCCCGCCTGCGCGGGGACGACGTCTTTCGGCGCGGGGACGACGTCTTTGTCGGCCTCAACAGTACGACGCCGATTTTTAACCGAGGATAGAATGCAAACAACAACTTTTGAACTGACATCGGAGTTCATCGAACTCAACCAACTGCTCAAGCTCGTCGGCTTCGTCGACAGTGGCGGTGCCGGCAAGAACATGGTCGCCAGCGGTGCGGTGTCGGTCGACGGCAAGAAGGAACTGCGCAAGACAGCCAAGATCCGTGCCGGCCAGGTCGTAAGCGTGGGCGATGTGCGGATCAATGTCCGCTGAAATAGTTCCCGCCGCTTACATACCATAAGGCGCATCCCGCCGGATGCGCCTGCCGGGCGCACCCGATTAGCCGTCCCCGGCTGTAGGGGTGAGGTTTGCGCGCTGACAAACTTGGGCAGTCCCCCTTCTCTATATTGAAGACGTATTTCGGCTAAAGGTGAGGAAAATGGAAACCCCAGACCCAAGCTCCATGACGCAGCAGCGGCTGATTGGCGACCTGCGTCTCGTCATCGAAAACGCAGAAGAACTGCTCAAGAACACCGACCACTATACGGGCCTGGTGTATCAGAGTGCGCGCGCCAAGCTGGCCATGGCCCTGAACGCGGCCAACGAAGAACTGGTACGTTTCGAGGAGGAACAGCTGTCCCGGATGATCGAAGCCACCCGGGCCGCCAACGAACTGCACCACGACAAGACCGGCGAAGAACGCATCCTTCGCGCTTTCCAGTACCACTGACACTGGCACCCCGGCACCGGGCCACCGCGCCCGGCCTTAACGCAGGATCCCCGTCACCACCCCGTCCTTCAGCCAGCCGTCCAGCCAGGCCGCGATCGGCGCAGCGTCCGGATCGCCGGCATCCTCCAGCACATCGAAAGCCGCATCGAAGGCGGCGCCAAAGCTGTCCCCTTGCGCCAGCCGCGCCAGCGCCGCGTGTTCCGCCGCGCCGAGTTCGCGCACGCTCACCTGCCAGCGCGGACGCAGGACCAGCGCATGGCCCGGTTCATCCAGTGCACGGGGCGCTTCGGCATCGGCATCGCCGGCCAGCCCCGCCAGCCACATCGCCGCCACCGCCCAGCGCGATGCATGCAGACGGAGCGACGGATGCAGGATCGCGCGGCTGGCCTCGAATTCTTCCGGGCTCAGCTTCGCCATCACGGACGGCGGCCCGCCATCGGCAGACGCAGGCGTATCGGGCGCGTACCAGGCTTCGTGGACCGCCCATTCCAGCCGCGCCAGGTCGGGCAGCCAGGGCCGCGCGCCATCGCCGGAATCGTCATCGAGGAAACCGGCCAGCCCGGCGCCGAAGCGGTTCAGGTCCGGGTCCCGCGCCGGATGGGCGCGTCCGTAGGCGCGTGCCAGGGCATCGAAAGCAGCCTCGCCCAGTTGCCTGCGCAGCACGGGATAGGCGTTCGCCAGCGCGCGGCGCCAGGCGCTCGTCAGGTTGCCGCGGTAGATGCCGAGGCGGGCCGGATCGCCCTTCAGTTGCGGCGCCAAATCGTCGAGCCGGGTGCCGTCGGCCAGGGCCGCGCCGAAGTCCCGCTGCAGCCCGGCCAGCGCGTCCGCCGATTCCGCCACCGGCAGCGCGGCCTGCGGCACCGTGCGCGGCGCATCGATAAAGACGGCGGGTAGGGTCTCGGCGGCAAGCTGCTCGGCCTTCCTCGCCTCGTCGAGCAGCACCTCGAGCGCGGGCACCTCGGTGTCCCATTCGACCAGGGTCGGCACGGCGCCGAAGCGCGCCAGCGCCGCCTGGTAGAGCGCCCAGACCGGCGGGGCGACGCGATCGCCGTGGTGGTCGATGACGGCCAGGTCCGTCACCAGATGGCCGCCCAGGTGCAGTTCGCCGACCGTGCCCGGCGCCAGGCTGGACAGCGCATCGAGCGCCGTCAGCGCATCCTCGCCGTGGTTGCATTGGTTGACGTAGAGATTGTTCACGTCGAGCAGGATGCCGCAGCCGGTGCGGTGCGCCAGCGCGGCCAGGAACTCGGCTTCGCTCATCGCGTCGCCGGCGAAGCGGAGGTAAGTAGAAACGTTTTCGACCAGAATGCGGCGCTTCAGCACCGCCTGTACGCGCTCGACGCGGGCCGCCACCAGGCTGAGTGCCGCATTATCCAGGCGCAGCGGCAACAGGTCGTTCAGTTGGCGTTCGCGCAGCGCGCCCCAGCTCAGGTGTTCGGAGACGAGGGCCGGTTGTATCGCGTCGGCCAGCTGGCGCACGCGCTCGAGGTGGTTTTCCGAAAAACCCTGGCTTGAGCCGAGGCCGAGGCCCACGCCATGCAGGCTGAGCGGATAGTCGCGGCGCAGCGCCTGCAGCACATGCCAGTCCCAGCCCGAGCGGGCCAGGTAATTTTCGGTGTGCACTTCCAGCCAGCCGAGGGCGGGACGCTGCTCCAGCAGCTGGCGGTAGTGCGGGACGCGCAGGCCGATGCCGACGCCGCGCACCGGATGCGCCGTCACGGGTTTATTTTTTCTGCTGGGGCGGGTTCAGCTTGCCGCCGGATTTTTCGCAGCTGCCCTTGGGAACGGAACGCCATTCGGCCGGGTCGTTGTCGACCGCCGCCTGACCGGCGCAGCCGTGGGTGGCGGTGCCGCAGTCGTTCTGGCCGGCCTTGGCCACGCCGTAGCATTTTTCCTGTTCGCCCTGGGGCTGCATGTTCATCTGGCCGCCTGCCGACGCCTGTGCGGCGCACACGCTCGCGAGCGCGGCAGCAACAAGTGCCTGACGTTTGTTCATGGGGGGTCTCCTTCAGAATGCGTACACCGGCGGGGTCGGCCTTGTGTGGCTGCGCGTGGCAGCAATGGTGGCGGCTGGAGCGGGACTATTGTGCGGCCTGCCTCGCGCCGGGTACGTGGGGGTTTAACGCACGGGCGCACGTTTTGTTGACGCGCCCGGTTGATTTTTTTGTCGACGATTGCGCCGGCCGCGCTCAAGCCGTGGTATTGACGTTCTGGCCCAGGTGCGGCGGCAGGTTCGGTGCCGGCGACGCCGCCTGCACGGCGTCCAGCAGCTGGGTCGCGGTGGTGGCCTGGATGTCCTGTGCTTTCTTGAGCATGGCGATGCCGACTTCCTGGCGGGTGCCGGTGTCTGCAATGCTGGTGGCGAGTTTGGCAATACCCATGACGTCCATGACGGTCTCCTGTGTGGGGGCGGAATGCGGACCCGGTGCGGGTCATCCCATATTAACGTCCGGCCCGGGCAGAACTTTAGGATGCGGCTGCCAGGCGCCGTTTGAGCCAACGCAATATCGCGGCCGGCTGATCCAGGTCGAGCCAGGCAAGCTCGCGCGCAAGGTCGGCCGGCGCCGGCACGCTGGAAGCCACCGCGACCACGTGCGCATCGTCGGGATACAGGGCCGTGCGTCCGAGTTCGGGCCGGAACACCTCGAGCTTGGGAATCGGGGCCCATTTATAGCCCTCGACCAGGGTCAGGTCGGCCGGCGCCAGGCGCGCCAGGTACGCGTCCAGCGAGGGCTCGGGCGCGCCGCGCAACTCGTGCTGGATGGCGAAGCGGTAGGGCGAGGCGATCAGGACTTCGCCGGCGCCGGCTACGCGCAGGCGCGCGCTGTCCTTGTGCGGCGGCTCGAGCACGATGTCGTGGTGGCTGTGCTTGATGACGTTGACGCGCAGCCCTTCCGCCGCCAGCTGGCCGACCAGGTATTCCAGCAGCGTGGTCTTGCCGCTGCCGGACCAGCCGACCACGCCCAGCACCTCGCCGCAGGCGCGGCCGCCGCCCTCAGTAAGGGACACGGTAGCGCAGGCCGCGGTAATTCATCACGGCCGCTTTCGGCAACAGCTTCTCCAGCACCAGTCCCGGCGCGACCTCCTCGCCTTCGTGGCGCAGGGTCTTGTCGACCAGCAGCAGGCGGTCGGCCGGGTTGGCCGAGTACATGTAGCCGCCGAAGGCCACGCGCGGCACTTCGCGTTGCGTCGCATCGGGCAATTGCGCCAGGTAAGGCAGGCTGTCTTCCGGCGATGCTGCCGGCGCCTGGGCCGGCGTGGCCACAGGAGGACGTGCAGGCGCGGCGGACTCCCCTGCCCTGGCGACGGCGACAGGCGCGGCACTGCGCGTTGGCGCCTCGGCCACGTGTGCGGGACGCAGTGGCGGCGCAGGTGGCGCGGGCGGCGCGCTGACTTCCAGCGTGTTCGAGGCGGCGCCGGCCGCAGCGGAAGGCGTTGCCGATGCCTGCGCCGGCACCTGGGTCGGCACGGTCGGCGCTGCAGATTGGACAGGGAGCACCGGCGCCGCGGCCGGCTGGCTGGACGTGGCAGGCACTGCGGCCAGGGGCTGACCGGTGGCGCCCCCCGCGTCACGCAGCGCAGCCGTCGGCTGGCCGGAAGCGGCGGGCACTGCGGCAGGCACCCCAGCCGGCGCCGGCGTCCGCTGCCAAGCAAACAAGCCGCCCAGCAGCACCACCAGCGCGCCGGCGCCCAGACCGATCAGCAGCGGCCTGCGGCTGGCGGCAGCGCCCGGCTCGGCGGCCGGCACCGGCTGCGGCGCGTGGATGGTCGGGGCGTTGCCCAGCTGGCGCTCGGCCTGGGCCTTCTTCAGGGCTTCGAGGATGTATGACATATTATTTTCCCGTCCCGGCAGCCGCCAGCAGGCGCGGTTCGTCGACCCCGCTCAGCTGGTTCAGGCGCATGTAGGTGCGCGGACCGGCCACGCCGTCCGCCTTCAGGTTCTGTTTGGCCTGGAACGCGCGCAGCAGGCCGCGCGTCGACTCGTCGAACGGCCGCTCGCTGCGCGGCGCATCCAGCTTGTTCAATGCCGCCAGGCGGCCGGCGATCCAGTCCACGTCCGGGCCGGTGTCGCCGGGGTGGACTTCGTCGCGGAAACCCCGCGGCGCCTTCCACAGGGTCGTGAATTCGCCGTCGAAGCGGGTCGCCAGCGCACCCAGGCTGACCTTCTGGCGCTGGCCGTTGACGCTCAGGACCGCGCTGTCCGCATCCATGTTCGAGAGCACCGCGTAGCCGAGCTTCTGGCCGTCGTGCAGGGCGACGATGGCCGGGCGGTCGAGCAGGCGCAGTTCGTACAGGCCGCCGCGCCCCTGATAGCAGCGCAGGTTCAGCCTGGGCGCGCCCTGGCAGGGTTCCTGGGTCGGCAGCTGCTGGCCCCACAGCGTGCCGAGCTCGCGCAGGGCTTCGGTCTGGGTTGCCAGCAGCAGCGGCTTGCCTGAGGCCGGCGCCTGGGCCGCGGCTGCCGGCCTGGCTGCCGCCACCTGCTGCGCACGGGCCTGGTCCTTCGAAGCGCCGGGCGCAGCGGCCGGCGCAGTGGCCGGCACCGTGGCAGCGGCAAGCGGCGCGGACGGCGCCGGCGCACGCGGCACCGCCTGCCACGCCGCGGCACTGATCGCCGCCCCAGCCAGCACCCCGCCCGCCACCAGCGGCCAGCGCAGCGGCGCGCGCGGCGACGGCGCTTCGCCCGCAAACACCTCTGCGGCCGCGCGGCGCAGGATCTTCGGCGTCACCACGCTGCTGTTTTCGACATAGGCGCCGAGCAGCGCGCGGTCGCACAGCAGGTTGATGCGGCGCGGTACCCCCTGCGTGAGGCGGTGCACCAGCGGCGCCAGCGCGCTCGGAATCGGGTTGCCCGGATGCGCCCCCGCCACCGTCAGGCGGTGCGCGACGTAGGCGCCGGTTTCGGCTTCGGACAGCGGGCCCAGGTGGTAGCGCGCGATCACGCGCTGGGCCAGCTGTTCCAGCTCCGGCTGGGCCAGCATGGTGCGCAGCTCGGGCTGGCCGATCAGGATGATCTGCAGCAGCTTGCGCTCGCTAGTCTCGAGGTTGGTCAGCAGGCGCAGCTGTTCCAGCACCTGGGGCGACAGGTTCTGCGCCTCGTCGATGACCAGCACGTTGTTGTTGCCCTGGGCATGGCTTTCCAGCAGATAGCCGTTGATGGCGTCGACATAGCTCTTCACGCCCAGCGCCCCCGCCGATGCGGGCGGCAAGGCGATGCGGAACTCGTCGCAGATGGTCAGCAGCAGCTCCTCGACCGTCAGCTTGGGATTGAAGATATAGGCCAGCCGGCAGTTGTCGGGAATCTGTTCGATGAAGCAGCGGCAGACGGTGGTCTTGCCGGCGCCGATCTCGCCCGTCAGCAGGACGAAGCCGCCGCCGCTGCCGATGCCGTACAGCAGGTGCGCCAGCGCCTCGCGGTGGCGCTCGCTCATGAAGAGGTAGCGCGGGTCCGGCGCGATCGAAAACGGCGATTGCTTCAGATTGAAGTAATTATTGTACATACCCAATGACTTACCCTAGCGGCCCGGCGGCAGCGGTTTGAACTTCGCGCAGTATATTTTGCTTTTGCTATTGTAGTAAGCGATAGTGCTGCCGGGGGCGGATACTCGCAAAGGATATTGGGAACTATCTGCGGCCACATGCTTCACGCCGGCCACGCTGCGGATCGATTGCTCGAGCTGGTCCGGCGGCACCTCGGCCACCGCCGCCAGGAACACCAGCTCGCTGGTATCGTCGCTGACCATCACCTCGGTGACGGGTGCGCCCCACAGCGTGGCTTCGCCGGTGCGGAACCAGAAGGCCCCGCCCTCGTGCTTGTAGGGCGCGCCGAAATGGCTGCTCAGCCAGGAATAGAAATATTTGTTGTCGAGCTGGTCGCGGCACAGCAGTGCGCTGCCGATCACGGGACCGAAGGTGGACGGCTGCTGGTCCTGGGTGGATGCCGCGCCCGATAGAGATGACAGGAGCAGCGCAAGGAGCAAGGGCGCCGCCCGCGCCGGGGAATTCACAGCTTGGACAGCCATGCGCGGTTGGCGGCGATCTTCGCCTTCACCGACGCCGGCAGGGCATCGTAACAGCCGGGATGCTGCTTGAGGGCGTGCTCGCGCACCTCCTTCTCCATGCCATTGACGATGAATACATAGACGGCGGCACCTTCCGCATTCTTGCGCGTGCCCAGATAGCGAATCACGAATAGTCTCCTTTACGAGCCATCCATTATGACATTCGCCCCGCGATCCGGCCACGCGCGGTGCACGACCAGGGTTCAGGCCGAGGTGCTGCCGATCTCGCGATAGGTATCGTCGTTGCGCTCCAACCACATCTGCAGCAGCGCCCGATTGTCGTGCTGCCAGGGGTGGAAACGCGGCGACAGGTAGCCCAGGCCCGGCTTTAGCAGGCTCCACACCAGTCCGCCGCGGCCGAACCAGGTGCGTGCCGCGCTGGTCCAGGTGGACAGGCGCCAGACGGCGCGGTCGCGCCGCAGGTTGTGCAGGGTCTGCAGGCTGGTGTCCAGCCAGAAGGACACGCTCACGTGCAGGTACCACAGCACGCGGCGCCGGTAGCCGCCGCCGGCGGCCCGGTAGACGTCGAAGGCGACCGCCTTGTGTTCGAGCTCTTCGGCGGCGTGCCAGTTCCACAGCGTGCGCAGTTGCGCATCGGCGCCCTCCAGCCACTCGGGGTGGCGCAGCACATAGTCGGCCAGCATCGCGGTGTAATGCTCGAGCGCGCAGGTAATCGCCAGGCGGTCGCGTACCGGCAACTTGCGGATGCGCTCCACGCGCACCTTGAGCTTGTCTTCCATCGTGTACGGAAAGCCCTGGCGCGCCAGCTCGGCGTTGTACTGCTGGTGCACGTAGCGGTGGCTGGCCTCCTGGCCGACGAAGTCCTTCACCTCGGCGCGCAGCACCGGGTCGAGGATGGCTTCGGGCGGCGCCGCGCGGACGCTGTCGATGAACATCTGCTCGCCGAGCGGGAAGCTCATCGACAGCGCGTTCATGAAGGCGGTGCGATAGACGTCGCCGCCCATCCAGTGGCGCGGAAAGCCGCGGGACAGGTCGACGTTCAGCTTGCGGACGGTCAGCGTGGACATTTGTTCAATATACACCTGCACATCGCGCTGCACGCTTCACGAAAACCGAGGATCTCTTCGAAATCGGCGCCTTGCCGCCGCACCGCTCAGCCCCGCCCTTTTGCACTTCGCCCCACGTTTTTGCAGGTCTGTCGTTTTCCGCATGCAGACGAGCCGGGCTTGCCCTATCGTTCAGGCTCCCGGCTCCGCCGCCCATTTCAAACACAAGACGAGATCATGAAGACCGCACCTCAACGGACCACCATCGCCGCCGCCATCCTGTTGTTTGCAGCTGGCGCCACCATCGTCAGCCACGCCAGCTTCGCCCAGCCGGCGCAGCCGGTCCAGAACGCCGGCATCGTCACCGAACAGCGCCAGGTCGGCGCCTTCAGCGCGATCGAGCTGGGCGGCCCCTACCGCGTCGTCATCGATGCCCAGGCGCGCCAGGCGGTGACGGTGTCGGGCGAGCGCAAGCAGCTCGACGACATGGACGTCGCGGTCCGTGGCGACACCCTGGTCGTGCGCCCGGTCTCGAAGATCAGCTTCAACTTCAGCTTCAACAACAAGCGGCGCGAGCTGCCGACGGTGACCATCGGCGCGGCCGGCCTGAAGAGTCTGCGCATGAGCGGCAGCGGCGACGTCCAGCTCGACCAGGTCGGCGCCGAGCGCTTCAGCATCGTCAACACCGGCCCCGGCGACCTGCACGCGAGCGGCGCGGTGCGCCAGCTGGTGCTGGAAAACACCGGCAGCGGCGACCTCGACCTGCGCCGCATGAAGACGGGCGACGCCGACGTCAAACTGAGCGGCCCCGGCGACGTCGAACTGGCCAGCGTCGGCAACGAACTGGCGGTCCAGATGAGCGGCTCGGGCGACTTGCGCGCCGACGGCATGCGCGCCGCGCGCGTGCGGGCACGGATGCAGGGTCCGGGCGACCTCAAGCTGTCCGGCGCCGCCCGCGAGCTGCAGCTCGAAAGCAGCGGTTCCGGCGACTTCGAAGCCTGCGAACTGGCGGTCGAAGGCGTGCGCAGCGTGCAGCGCGGCCCGGGCAATGCCTGCATCGGCGGCAGCATCCGCAGATTCGATGCCGAAGTCCACGGCTCGGGCGAACTGCAAGCCCGCGGCCTGCAGGCGGCCAGCGGCCAGCTGCGCCTGGGCGGCCCCGGCAACGCCGAGCTGTCCGGCAGCATCGGCGAGCTGCGCCTGGACATGAGCGGCTCGGGCGACCTGAACGGCGAAAACCTCCAGGTCGGCAAGGCCGTCGTGCGCAGCCGCGGTCCGGGCGGCGTGCGCCTGCAGAACGTCAGCGACACCCTGGACGCCGACATGCACGGTTCCGGCGAGCTGCACGCCAGCATGTCCGGCAAGCGCCTGCTGCTCAGGATGGACGGCCCCGGCGACGCCCGCATCGACGGCAGCGTGGACCAGGTGAGCGCCCAGATCAACGGTTCCGGCAGCCTCGAAGGGCGCCGTCTGAGCGTAGTCCAGAGCGACATCTCGGTGCGCGGTCCGGGCAGCGCGGCCGTGAATCTGATCGGCAGCGACAAGGGCAAGGGTCGTGCGTCCGAGCGCGGCCAGTTGCTGATGGTGGATCGCAGCGGTTCTCACCGCGGCGGCGACTGAGTGTAACCGAGGACGCACACGCATCCTGCGTTCGGCCTTGTGCTAATGTAGGGGTGGCAATACTTCACCCCTATTACAAAAACAAGGACGTCCTCCATGAAGTTACCCAGCATTCGCGCGGCCGTGCTCGGCGCGCTGGCCTGCGCCAGCCTGGCCCAGGCCCAGAACACGGCCACCGCCCCGCAATATCCCGCCCTGCCCTCGGAGACCCCGGCGGAATTCGTTGCGCCGACGGCCGGCTTCAACTACACCAAGCGCAGCGTGATGATCCCGATGCGCGACGGCACCCGCCTGAACACCGTCATCATCGTGCCCAAGGGTGCGCAGAAGGCGCCCATCCTGCTGACGCGCACGCCCTACGATGCCGCCAGCCTGACCAGCCACGCCGAAAGCTCGGACATGGAATCCATCCTGAGCGGCTACGACAATGCCGCCGACGTGATCGTCCAGGGCGGCTACATCCGCGTGGTGCAGGACGTGCGCGGCAAGTACGGTTCGGAAGGCGACTACGTGATGAACCGGCCGCTGTCCGGCCCGCTGAACCCGACCCCGGTCGACCACTCGACCGACACCTGGGACACCATCGACTGGCTGATCAAGAACCTCCCCGAGACCAATGGCCGGGTCGGCATCATCGGCATCTCCTACGACGGCTTCCTGCCCCTGATGGCACTGGTGAACCCGCACCCCGCGCTGAAGGCGGCGGTGCCGATGAACCCGATGGTCGACGGCTGGATGGGCGACGACTGGTTCCACCACGGCGCCTTCCGCCAGATCAACCTCTCCTACATCATGGAGCAGGTGGTCACACGCGGCAATTCCGCCAAGTGGTATTCCACCAACTACGACGACTACGACATGTACATGCGCGCCGGTTCCGCCGGTGAGCTGGCGCGCCAGCGCGGCCTGGAACAGAGCGGCTTCTGGCGCAAGCTGGTGCAGCATCCGAGCTACGACAGCTTCTGGCAGCAACAGGCGATGGACAAGATCCTGGCCAGGCAGCCGGTCACGGTGCCGACCCTGCTGGTGCACAGCCTGTGGGACGCCGAAGACATCTACGGCCCGGTCGCGGTCTACAAGGCGATCAAGCCGAACGACAAGAACAACCTGGTGCACCTGACGCTCGGCCCGTGGAACCACGGCGGCGCAATCGGCGACGGCAGCACGCTGGGCGCGCTGAAGTTCGGCAGCGACACCGCCCTGTACTGGCGCCAGGAAGTGCTGAAACCCTTCCTCGATCGCCACCTGAAGGGCGATACGGCGGCCCCGCCGATCCCGGCCGTCACCGCCTTCGAGACCGGCACCAACAAGTGGCGCACCCTGGCCGCATGGCCGAGCGGCTGCGCGGAGGCTGGCGCCTGCGCGATCAAGCCGACACCGCTGCGTTTGTCCGCCGGCCAGAAGGCCGTCCTGAAAGGCACCGCCGATGCGAAGGCCTACGACGAATACGTGTCCGATCCCGCCAAGCCGGTGCCCTTCCGCCAGCGCCCGATCCCGCCCTACGGCTACGACGAAGCGAAGGGCCAGTCCTGGCCGCGCTGGTTGGTCGACGACCAGCGCGAAGCCTCGGGCCGCACCGACGTCGCGACCTTCGTATCAAGCGTACTCACCGCGCCGGTGAAGATCAGCGGCGAACCGATCGCCAACCTGGTGGCCTCGACCAGCGGCACGGACGCCGACTGGGTCGTGAAACTGATCGACGTCTATCCGGACCAGGTCGGCAGCCAGCCGGCGATGGGCGGCTACCAGCTGATGATCTCGGGCGACATCTTCCGCGGCCGCTACCGCGAAGGCTACGACAACCCGAAGCCGCTGGCCGCCAACAAGCCGCTGTCCTATCGCTTCGGCCTGCCGACCGCCAACCACGTCTTCCTGCCGGGCCACCGCATCATGGTGCAGGTGCAGTCGAGCTGGTTCCCGCTGTACGACCGCAATCCACAGACCTTCGTCCCCAACATCTTCCTGGCCAAGCCGGAGGATTATAAAAAGGCGACGCAGCGCATCTACCACAGCAGCTTCGTCGAGCTGCCGGTGGTCGAGACGGCCGCGTCTGCGGCGACGGCGGCGCGCTGAGCATGGCCGGCCTCGCGACTTACCACGGCAGCTGCCATTGCGGCGCGGTCCGCTTCGAGGCCAGCATCGACCTGTCCAAGGGCACGATCCGCTGCAATTGCACGCTGTGCACCAAGCAGCGCAACTGGGCGGCGATCGTGCCGTCCGCCGCGTTCCGCCTGCTGCAGGGCGAAGCGGGGCTGCTTGAGTACCGCTGCAACACGCGCACCGAGCAGCACTTCTTTTGCGGGACCTGCGGCGTGCGGACCTTCCACAAGGGCGAGTCGCCGCGCTGGGGCGCTTATGTGGCGGTCGGCGTGAATTGCCTGGACGACGCGACGCCAGAAGAACTGGCGTCCGCCCCCATCGCCTACCTGGACGGCCGCAGTCTCTGAATCATCAGCGCCGCGCCATCGCCTGGCCGCTGCCGTTCAGCGCCGGGTCGAGGTAGCGCACCATGCTGCGCACGTAGAAGGGCCGCATGTGGACCGGATCGGTGTAGATCGGCTCGCCGGCTGCGTTCACCGTCGGGCAGATACCGTTCTTGCAGATCGTGTCGACCGGATCGATCGGCACCGTGCCGGTGAGCTGGGCGATCTGCAGCAGGCGCCGGCGCGGTTCCGCGTTGTCGCTGTAGAAGCGGTCGACCCGGTAGACGGCCAGGTCGGTGCGCGGTTTCATTTCGCCGAAGCGCGAGCCGGTGATCATCGAGCGCGGGTCGAATTCGTTGCCGGAGGGCGGCTGCAGCACCAGGTAGACGCGCTTGCCGGCGGCGCGCAGGCGCGTGATCGACTGCTGCAGCGTTGCATAAGCCGCCTCGTGCGCCGGTTTGGCCGGGAAGGTTTGCAACTGCCCGCCGACCGGCATTTGCACGTCGGTCTGCCAGTCGGCGAAATACGCGTACCATGAGCCGGCGACGACGACGGTATCGACGTCCTTGCCTGCCGCCAGGCGCCAGGCGTCCGCCACCGTGGTGGTGCAGGTCGGGTAGCGCAGCCGCGGCAGGCGTACCGCGCCTTCGATCGGCATGCAGCCGCCCTGGGTCGCGAAGATGACGCGCTTGCGGTCGAAGCGGCCGTCGCGCAGGCCTTGCGCCACCAGCGGCGCATACTGCTCCATCACCGAATCGCCGATCAGCACCGTGGTGCCCTGCCCTTTGCCCAGCAGTTGCTGGAACAGCGAGCCGTGGTAGCGCAGCGGCTTCATGGCCGGGTCCGGAAAGCCGAGGTCGTTCAGCGCCCCCATGTAGCGCGCGACGGCGCTGGACGGCATGCGCTCCTGCAGCAAGCCGGCCTTCACCATCCCGCCCAGCACGCCGAAGCAGGCCATCGCCGCGACCAGGCCCTGGATCGCGCGGCGCCTGTTCGGCGACTTTTGTACCGGCCGCTCGATCAGGTGATACGTCAGGAAAGCCAGCGCCAGCGCCGCCAGCACCAGCACCGCCTTCATGATCGGAGACGGCTTCTCGCCCTCGATGATGTAGCCGAAGGACAGCAGCGGCCAGTGCCACAGGTAGAAGGGATAGCTGACCAGGCCGATCTTCACCATCAGCCGGTTGCCGAGCAGGTGGCGGTTGATGAAGGACTCGTTGCCGGCGGCGATCAGCGCGCAGGTGCCGAGCACCGGCAGCAGCGCCCAAGCGCCCGGGAAATTGCTCTGCCCCTTGATCAAGACCACGCCCAGCACCAGCAGCAGCAAGCCGATCCCGGACACCAGCCAGGGCTTGGGCAGCAGCGGACTGCGCTTGGTCATCGCGTAGGCCACCAGGCCGCCCGAGGCCAGCTCCCAGAAGCGCGTGACCGGCGAAAAATAGGCTTCGGCCGGCGCGTTGAAGGTGGCGTACAGGCCGTACAGGAAGGAGCCGCCCAGGGTCAGCGCCAGGAAGGCCAGGATGCCGAAGCGCACGCGAAAGCACAACGCCAGCGCGATCGGCCAGATCAGGTAGAACTGCTCCTCCACACCCAGCGACCACAGGTGCAGCAGCGGTTTGGTGACGGATTCGTTGTCCCAGTAGCCGGCCTCGCTCCACAGCACCAGATTCGAGACGAAGGCGGCCGCCGCGACGACGTGCTTGCCGAGCTGGGCGAATTCCTGCTGCAGCAGCACGTACCAGCCGAAGGCCAGCACCGCCAGCACGACGACGATCAGCGCCGGGAAGATGCGCCGGATGCGGCGCACGTAAAAGCCGCGGATGGTGAAGCGCCGCTGCTGCAGGTCCTTCAGGATGATCGAGGTGATCAGGAAGCCGGAAATGACGAAGAACACGTCGACGCCGATGAAGCCGGAGCGCAGCCACTTGGGCCATGCATGGAACAGCACCACCAGACCCACGGCGACGGCACGCAAGCCGTCGATGTCTGGACGGTAGGGGATCGTGTGCGCTGCGCCTGCTTTGAGCATGCCTGCCTCCCACATGACGTGTCCCGGCAGTCTTGCTCAACGATTATGAAGTGTCAATCGGACTGTCTATCGTGCGCATCAATGTATTTGCGGATAGCTATCGCGGCTGTTGCAGGACGGCCTGCAGCCCGCGCATCGAGGCGGCAACGGCCTCCAGCGGGCGCATGCCATCCGGATACTCTTCCTGCTCGAGCACGATCCACTCGGCCCCGCCCTCCCCGCGCGCCGCCGCGTAGACGGCCGGCCAGTCGGTTTTGTCCCGGCCGATGATCGGCGTCCCTGCGGTCCCCTCTACCAGCTTGGCCTTGAAATGCGAAGTGACGGTACGGCCGGGATAGCGCCGGATCAGCGTCACCGGGTCCTTGCCGGCGAAGACCGTCCAGCCGATGTCCTGCTGCAGGATGGCGGCCTGCGGCGTGCCGCCGGCGATCGTGTCCCACAGTGTCTGGCCGTCGGGCCCCGTCATTTCCTGCGCATGGTTGTGGTAGCCGATCCGCATGCCGAGCGGCTTCAGCTTGCCGGCCAGCTGCGCCAGTTCGCGCGCGATTGCAGCCGCGCCCTCGCGCGAGGCGCCGCGCTTGTCCCAGGCGATGAGCAGGTTGCGGCAGCCCAGGGTCCGGTAGAAGGCGGTGGTCTGCGCCAGGCGCTCGTCGACAAGCGCGGCGAAGTCGAGGTGGGCGCCGGCGCACTGCAGGTGCTGGGCGTCGAGGAAGGCGCGCAGGCCGGCCGGGTCCCTGGCGAAACGCCCGAATTCGCCGGCGAATTCCACGCCCTGGAAGCCCATCGCCGCCAATTTAGTGAGCGTGCCTTCGAAGTCCTGCTTCAGGTCATCCTTGACGGACCAGAGCTGGATGCCGACGCGTGGGGCAGATGCGGGTGCCGGTGCAGATACAGTTGTCGCCGCTTGCGCCAGCGACGAGGACAGGAAAAGGGCGAGCAGGGTCGCTGTGCGGCGCTTGAAGCGTCGAAAAGGCATGGCGTGTCTCCAGATTTTTTTGGCAAGTGTAAGATGAATAAGATAACCCATCCGTTTCTTTTTCTTGCCATTACCGACCATGACCATGCAGCCCGAAACCCGCACCACCCTGCGCCACGTTGTCCTGTTTGCCTTCAAGGACAGCGCCACCGTCGACCAGATCGATGCCATCGTCGCCGACTTCGGCACCCTGAAGGACCGCATCCCCGGCATCACCGCCTACGAATGGGGCACCAATGTCAGTCCCGAGGGCTTGAACCAGGGCTTCACCCACTGCTTCACCCTGAGCTTCGCCAGCGAAGCGGATCGCAACAGCTATCTGCTGCACGCCGCACACCAGGCCTTCGTCGGTACGCTGGGCGCCAGCCTGGAGAAGTCGCTGGTGGTCGACTACTGGGCGCAGTAAGCGGCATTCCTGCTTTTATTAAAATCCATACGCCTGTTTCATCGCCCTGTTATCGACCTTGCGGAAGCCCTTGGCATCGAGCACCCAGGCATCGAGGTACTGTTCCGGCACCTGCAGCCCGATGTTATTCAAGACGAGCTGGCTGGTGAGCGTGGCATCGCTGAAGGGCGCCGTGTTGCCCTGCTCAAATGGGACATAAAAACTGCCCAAATGATTAGGAACGTAGGCTTTCGGCTTCAGTACCGGCAGCGTCAATGAGGCGACCGGCTGGCCGCCGGCGCCGATCCAGACGTCGACCGCTTCCAGCCCCGCGTTCGCCATCGCTGTTTTCAGGCTGTCGAGCGGCTTGCCGTAGTTGATGCCATCGGTGATGTTGTCGGTGACGAGATCCTGGGGCGCACCGGAGTTGGTGACAAAGAAGGTCAATTGGCCATTGTCCGCGGTCTTGACGGTGAACAGGTAGCCGCGGTTGCCGCCGCCGTTCGGGAAGTCTTCCGCCACGCCGCCGCGCAGGTTGCCGTTCGCATCGGGCGTCGGCACCTGCTGCAGTTCGATGGGATCGTGCTGCTCCGGATTGAGCTCGTGCGAGCCGCTGTGGTTCCAGCGCACCACCCGCATCGTCACGTAGTTGTTGAGCACGATGGTTTCGCCGCCGTACACGGTCGTGCACTGCTTTTCCGGTACGCCCAGTGCCTGGTTCTGGTAGCAGGTGGTCCGGGAACCGACGATGGGCGCCCTGGTGATTTTCGCCCAGTAAGGTGTGTCGAAGCTGTGGTCGAAGTGGCTGTGCCCGGTCAGCAGCAGATTGATCGGGCTGCCCGGCCCGCTGCTCAGCACCTGGTTGATCTTGTCCACGGCCGGCCTGTCGATCGCCCAGGGCGCTTTGGTAAAGGCCAGGCCGCCCCCGCCGCCATAGAAATAGTCTTGCGGGATGCGCGACATGGTGCCATCCATCATGATGTTCACGTCGCCGATCTTGAAGGTCCAGTTGCTGATGCCGAACCAGGTCATGCGCACCTCGGTCGGCGCCACCGCCCCGGTGTTGGGCAGCAGGACGGTGCCCGGTGCGGTGCCGCCGCCGCCGTCCTCATCGTCCCCGCTGTGGCAACCGGGAAGCGCAAGCAGCAGCGCCGCCAGAATGACGGTCGAATGTGTCCAGGCCATGATCAGTGTCTCCGAATGGCATTGCCCAAGCCGGGTATGTTCGTTGGACTGTCCGCTGCCGAGACAAATCCAAGCCCAGGCTTGAGCCAGGCCAAACAGAAGAGCAGATGACGAGGCTGCGCCTGGACGCGCAGCCTCGCCGCGGCACTCAGGCCGGCGCCTTGGCCGACAGGCGCTTCAGACGTTCCAGCGCGGTTTCGCCGGCCGTCTCGGGCTGGCTCACCGACTTGCGGATCGCATCGAGCTCGGCCTGCTGGTCGAGCGGCTTCTGGCCGATGTCGGCGACGATGCGCAGGCCGGCCGCTTCGTTGCTGACGGCTTGCGCGCGGCGGGTCAAGGCATTCAGCGCGGTCGAATTGCCCTTCATGTTGCTCAGCCCGGCCAGCTGGCTCTGGCGCTCCATGCGCAGTTCCTGCAGCTCCTTCTGGGCCTTGGCGGCGGCCAGCTGCTGGATCGCCTTGCGCGCCTGGGCGTCGAACTCGGCCAGCTGCTTCGACAGCGCGTCGACGATCTTCTGCAGCTCATCCATGTAAGCGCGGGCGTCGGCCTCTTCCTGGATTTCCTGCGGCAGGCGCGCCTTGTTGGCTTCCAGCTCGTCGCAGAACAGGGTCACCGTGGCTTCCGAGATGGTGCCGGCGGCAAGGCGCTCGGCCAGCTTCTCGGCGGCGCGTTCGTCGCTGGCGATCAGGGTCTGCAGGTTGACCACGTCCTGGTGCTCCTTGTCGAAGGATGCGCGCGCCGTGGCCAGCAATTGCGCGGTGTCGCGCAGGGTGTCGACCAGGCGGTCGCGGTCGGCTTCGGTCGCGGTTTCGGGATCGAAGTTGGCGATGGCCTCCGAAATCCGGTCGCCCAGGGCGCCGAAGTGTTTCGACACCAGGCGTGCAGTCAGGCCCCATCCGCTTGCGTTGCTCATTGTTGATCCTTTCGTTGGTGAAGATGTCATTGAATGACGATACGTTCCTGCTCCATCGGGATGCCGATCACGAAGTCGACATGAATGCCGCGCTTCGAGGTGTCGCCATCGACGCTTTCGATGATCTCCGTGGTGATCAGTAAGTATTCGCGCCCGCCGCCCGCCAGTTCGCGCACATAGGGCATGAAGTAGATTTCCTGGCGCAGGCCGCGCACGCCGCGCGGATCGTCGATGCGGATCTCGCGGCCCGTGAAAGGCTGGACAAACGCGGCATTCGAGCCACCGGATGCCCGTACGCCGGCGTCGCGCACGTAGTCGAGGCGGTCGCCGTCGCCGAATACCGCTGCCAGCTCGGCCTCGCCCAGCGTGTCGGCGAGCTGCTCGCGCCACAGCGTGTAGCCCTGGTCGCCGAGGCCGTAGCCGGCCTGGCCGGTGTAGGCGTCCTGGTCGTCGGCGGTTTCCGGGATCACGCGTGCGAGCTGGGTGCAGTACAGGATCTCGGCGACCTTGCCGTCGTCCCCGCAGAACACCTGCAGGAATTTTTCCTTCGCGTCCTCGTCGCCCTTGTCCAGGTAGAGCCGGTACAGCTCCGTGTCGGGCTGCAGGCGCATCTGCGAGACCGCCAGGATGCGCGTGTCGCCCGCCGCCGGCATCGCGATCAGCGAGCCGTTGGCCTGCGCGCGGATGATCGGCGACTGCTGCATCTGCACCACGCTGCCGATGCGCGCGTCCAGCGGCACGCCCTCGTCCATCCGCGCCGAGCCCTCGGCCACGCCCTTCTTTTCCGCCATGCCGCGCACGTAGCTGAATACATCCTTCCAGGCCATCTGCTCAATTCCTTTCGAACGAATAATTCGGTTTGGCGGCGGCGCGGCGCGCCTTCGCACGCTTCCGGAGGCGGAGCACGCCCCAGACGATCAGCGCCAGCAGGCCCAGCCACAGCACGGTGCCGAGCAGCGAGCCGCCAGACGATGTTGCCGCCGGGGCTGCGGGTGCCGTCGTTGCCGTCCCCACGCTGCCGCCGACGCTGCCCGCGCCGGCCTGGTTGGCCAGGTCGCCGGCGGAACCGCTGGGCGTCGGGTAGTAGCCGCCGCCGTTGCCGTTGTTGCCGTTGTTATTGTTCGCATGCGCATTCGCCGCCGATTTGGCGATGATCGCGCCGGCGACCACGTGTCCCAGGCCGATGCCGCTACCATTGTTGTTGACGATGACCGGCGGCTGCGCGGGCGGCGCATTGCCGTAACCATAGCCTTGCGACGGCGGCGTGCGTCCGTCGCGCTGCTCGTAGGTCGGCGTCGAACGGGCACCGTTATCGCGTGCAGTACGCGCCGCCTGCGCCGCCCGCCGTTCTTCCAGCGTGCGGATTGCATTGGCTTGCGCGCGCTCCCGGTCCAGCTTGCGCGACATCGCCGAATCCGACCCGCGCGACCCGGAAGCCGGCGCCGAGCTGAAGGAGCCGAAGCCGCCGCCGCTCTTTCTCGACGCGCCGCTGTCGCTGCTGCTGCTGGACGCCTTCGACGCCGAGCGGCTGCTGAAGGAACCGTAACTACCCTTCGACGAGGACGAAGGCGACGGCGACGACGAACGCTGCGACGAGAACCCGCCCTTGAAGGACGAGGCGCCCGAGGGGCTGGCATCCGCCGGCATGGCCGCCACGGACAAGGCCAGGCTCAGCGCCATTGCGACATGTGCATACTTCGAAAGTGTCTTCAACATGGTCAGGAGGGCCGTCGAAAGTTAAAATCAGGATAACGAAGGGCATGTTGACATGCACCGGTAAAAATATCAAAGGATTACCATGACGCGACGCTACCTCGACATGAACCAGCACGATGCCCTCTACACGGTGGCACGCAAGTACCCCGGCGGGCTGGATGCGCTGGCGCGCGAACTGGGGATCTCGGTGAACGTCCTGCGCAACAAGCTGGCGCCGACCATCGCCTCGCACTACCCGTCCTTCGAAGAGGTCTCGCTGATCGTCGAGCGCTGCCACGCGGCCGGGGTAGCCGATGCCCACCTGCCGCTGCATGCGCTGCTGGTGCGCCACGGGATGGCCGCCTTCGTGGTGCCGCAGCCGGAAACCGCGCGCCAGGACGATTTGTCGCAGACCGTGTGCCGGGTGATGAGCGAAGTGGGCGCCGTGGCGGAAGCCGTGTCGAGTGCATTGATCGATGGTAGGGTTACCGAGCTTGAAGCCGACCTGATCGAGCGCAAATTTCACTCGGCCCTGTCGGCGCTCGGCGCCTGGCGCGCACGTTTACGCAACGAAGCGGACGCAGGAATCCATTGATCGGTCAGGAACGCAGCCGCGCCTGACTTGCCTCGGCCGCCTCCTCCTGCGCCTGCCCGCGCAGCGAGCGCAGGAACAGCCCCAGGCCGCCGAAGGCCAGCACCAGGATGCAGATGAGTTCGAAGGCCGACATGGTCCGCAGGTGCATATTGAGCGAGGCGATCACGCCGAACACGAGGCCGGCCAGCGAGCCGACCGCCAGCAGCCAGCCGATCGCGCTGCGGGCGTTGTAGAAGATCATCGCCACGCCGATGATCAAGGGAATCAGGATGATGCCGCCCGTGATGCCGACGCTGCCGAAGCCGAACAGGCGCGTACCCCAGCCGAAGGCCGAGCTGACCACCACGCTGTTGAGCAGCAGATAAAAGCCGCCGCACATCATCACCAGGCCGAGGAAAAACTGGCCGGTACCGCCGCTGGTTCCACCTGCTCCGCGCATCGTCGCCTCCGTATAAGAACGTGAATAAGGACAAACGGTCCAACTATAGCAAATAGATATCGCACATGGCTTCGGTTTTTCCGAAGTCAATCTTCCAAAAACTGCGCTTTTTCCGATGACGTGGCTACCGTATGCTTACGCCTTGGAAATATAACCTCTAGGGGTAAGCAATCATGAAACGTGTCTTTCTTTTTCTCGCAACCAACCTCGCCATTATGCTGGTGCTGGGCATCTCGGCGAGTCTGCTTGGCGTCAACCGCTACCTGACCGCCAACGGCCTGAACCTCGGCGCCCTGCTCGGCTTCGCGGCCCTGATGGGCTTTGGCGGCGCCTTCATCTCGCTGTGGATGTCGAAACCGCTGGCCAAGTGGTCGACCGGCGCCCGCGTGATCCAACAGCCGAGCAACGCCACCGAAGTCTGGCTGATGAATACCGTCGCGGCGCAGGCCCAGCGCGCCGGCATCGCGATGCCGGAAGTGGCCGTCTATGATGGCGCGCCGAACGCCTTCGCGACCGGCGCGACCAAGAACGCCTCGCTGGTGGCGGTGTCGACCGGCCTGCTGCAGTCGATGACGCAGGAAGAAATCGAGGCCGTGCTGGCGCACGAGGTGGCCCACATCGCCAACGGCGACATGGTCACCCTGACCCTGATCCAGGGCGTGGTGAATACCTTCGTGGTGTTCCTGGCGCGCGTGGTGGCGTATGCCGTCGACAGCTTCATCCGCAAGGACGAAGAGTCCAGCGGTCCGGGCATCGCGTTCTACGTCACCTCGATCGTCTGCGACCTGCTGTTCGGCCTGCTGGCCAGCATCATCGTGGCCTGGTTCTCGCGTCAGCGCGAGTTCCGCGCCGACCGCGGCTCGGCCCAGATCATGGGCACCCCGCGTCCGATGATTGCCGCGCTGCGCCGTCTGGGCGGTATCGAACAGGGCGACCTGCCGAAGAACATGGCGGCCTCCGGCATCGCCGGCGGTGGTATGCTGTCGCTGTTCAGCACCCACCCGTCCTGCGAAGAGCGCATCGCAGCCCTGCAGCGCGCGTAAGACGGACCCAGTAGGAGACCAGGGAACACATGCGGTATTCATTCGCGCAGTCCGCGCTGCCTGTACTGTTTGCGATCGGACTCGCGTTCGTGCTCCAGCACTTCCTGGGCTCGCTCGCCTGGGCCGGTCTGCTGGCGGTGATCACCTGGCCGCTGCACGAACGCCTGCTGCGCCGCGGCTGGCCGCGTCCGCTCAGCGCCGCGTTCCTGGTCCTCCTGCTGGTGGCCGCCTTTGCCGGCCCCTGCTTCCTGCTGCTGAATGCCCTGGGCAGCGAACTGGCGGGCGTGCAGCGCCTGCTGGCCCACCTCAACGACGCTGGGGTGCCGGTGCCGGCCTGGCTGACCAACCTGCCGATGGTGGCCGAGCCGGCCGTCAAATGGTGGAACGAGCACCTGGCCCAGCCGGGCGGCATCAGCAGCCTGGTGCGCAGCATCGTCGGCGACATGATGCCGCACCTGACCGGCGCCGCCCGCACCTGGGGCTCGATCATCCTGGCCAACGCGCTGTACCTGTTCCTGGCCCTGCTCACCCTGTTCATGCTCTACCTGCACGGCCCGTCCGTCGTGCGCCTGGTCGACCGCGCCGGCGAGCGCCTGGTGCCGGCCCACTATGCCACCCTGCGCCGGGTGTTCCCGCTGTCGGTGCGCGGCACCGCGCTGGGCCTGTGCTCGGTCGCCATCCTCGAAGGCGTGGTGCTCGGCGTCGCCTACGCCATCGCCGGGGCGCCGGCGCCGGCCCTGCTGGGCACCATCACCGGCTACCTGGCGCTGATCCCGGGCGGCGCGCCGCTGTCCTTCACCATGGTCTCGCTGCTGCTGCTGGGCCAGGGCCATTCGGGCGCCGCGCTGGGCCTGTTCTGCTGGGGCGCCGTCGAGCTGTTCATGGTCGACAAATTCATCCGTCCCAAGCTGATCGGCCAGCGCGTCAACCTGCCCTTCCTGGCCGTGCTGTTCGGCCTGCTCGGCGGCGTGTCGACGCTGGGCGTGATTGGTCTGTTCGTCGGCCCCTTCCTGATGGCGATCCTGTTCGGCTGGCTGCGCGGCGGCCGTGCGGACAATACCACTGACCATACCAATCATTCCCTTACCGATCAGTCGCTTAGCTAAAAGTTTCGCAGGATTGGTTAATACCAGTTAAATACCTGTTGACAAGCTTAACAGCCGCTCCTATAGTGCCCTGACCTTTCCAGGCACAACGGACAACAATGATCGACTTTCTGATAGGTGTCGACGGCGGCGGCACCGGCACGCGCGTGCGTCTCGCAGACAGCAAAGGCGCCGAAATCGCCCAGGGCGCCGGCGGCCCCTCCGGCCTCGGCCTGGGCATCGCCCGCGCCTGGACATCCGTGCAGGAGGCCGCCGGCCAGGCCTTCGCCGCCGCCGGCATCGCCCCGCCCCCGCTCGAGCGCATCGCGATCGGCCTCGGCCTGGCAGGCGTGCACAACAAGCAGTGGGCCGCCGAATTCGTGGCCGCCAATCCCGGCTATGCGACGATCCGCCTCGAAACCGATGCCTTCACGACCCTGATGGGCGCGCATGGCGGCGCACCCGGCGCCATCGTCGCGATCGGCACCGGCAGCGTCGGCGAAGTGCTGCGCGCGGACGGCAGCCGGCAGGAAGTCGGCGGCTGGGGCTTCCCGGCCGGCGACGAAGCCAGCGGCGGCTGGATCGGCCTGCGCGCCATCGGCCACATCGAGCAGGTGCTGGACGGCCGCCGCGAGCGCAGCGCCTTCGCCGACGACCTCATCGCGGCTTGCGGCGGCGGGCGCGACGCGATCCAGGTCTGGCTCGGCCAGGCCACCCAGACCACCTACGCCAGCCTGGCCCCGCTGGTGCTGCGACATGGTAGCACTGAGGCCGCCGATCCGGTGGCGCGCGCCATCCTGCTCGACGCCGGCAGCGAAGTCGCCGCCATCGCCCACGCGCTGGACCCCGAAAGCCGACTGCCGCTGGCCCTGTGCGGCGGCCTGGGCGCGGCCCTGCGCGACTTTTTACCCTCCGGCCTGCTGGCGCGCACCACCCCGCCGCAAGGCGATTCCGCAGCCGGCGCGCTGCGCATGATCATGAAAGCGATCCAATGAAAGGCAACATCCTCACCCCCGACGGCTGGATCCGCGGCGAAGTCCGCCTCAGCGCCGGTGAAGCGAACACCATCGAAGCCATCGACGGCCAGGCCTGCGACCCGCAAGACAACGGCGACGACTACATCCTGCCCGGCTTCATCGACCTGCACGTGCACGGCGGCGCCGGCCGCGACATGATGGAAGGCGGCGACGCCCCGCACACGATCGCGCGCCTGCACGCCAGGCACGGCACCACCAGCCTGCTGGCCACCACCATGACCGCGCCGGTCGAGGACATCGAACGCGCGCTGGACGCCATTGGCGCCGCCTGCAAGGCGCGCGGCAGGAACGAAGCGCGCATCCTCGGCGTGCACCTGGAAGGCCCCTACATCAACTCGGGCAAGCTGGGCGCCCAGCCGCCCTTCGCGCGCGAAGCCTCGATGGATGAAGTCAAGCGCTTCGACAGCCAGGCGCCGATGCGCCTGATCACGGTGGCGCCGGAGATCGACGGCCACCTGGCGCTGCTGAAGCAGATGGCCGATGCCGGCATCCGCGTGCAGATCGGCCATACCAACGGCTCCTACGAAGACGGCGTCAAGGCGCTGGAACACGGCGCGGCCGGCTTCACCCACCTGTTCAATGCGATGCCCGGCCTGCACCACCGCGAACCCGGCATGGCCGGCGCCGCGCTGGCGCATGCGCAGTACGCCGAGATCATCCCCGACCTGCTGCACGTGCACCCGGGCGCGATCAAGGTGGCGCTGCGCAGCATCCCGAAGCTGTTCTGCGTGACCGATTCGACCGCCGCCGCCGGCATGCCGGACGGCGAGTACATGCTGGGGCGCCAGGTGGTCCACAAGTGCATGGGCGGCGTGCGCCTGGCCGACGGCACCCTGGCCGGCAGCACGCTGACCATGGACCAGGCGCTGCGCAACCTGGTTTCGATCGGCCTCTCGATCGAAGACGCCTCGCGCCGCGTTTCCACGAATGCCGCCGACTACCTGGGCGAAACCCGCCGCGGACGCCTGGCGCCCGGCTGCTTTGCCGACCTGGTCGTCCTCGACCGCAACTTATGCATTAAAGCTGTCTATATCGAAGGAGAACGCTGTGAGTCTTGACACCACCTCGCTGATGCTGGAAGAAGCCAGGTCCGCCGCCGCATGCGTCGCCCTGCAACTGTCGCAGGACGTCGAACGCTACGCGGAACTCGGCGCGCGCCTGCGCGCAGCCAGTTTCAACAACGTGGTGACGGTGGCGCGCGGCAGCTCCGACCACGCCTCGAACTACTTCGCCTACCTGACCATGGCGCGCCTGGGCCGGCTGGTGACCTCGCTGCCGATGTCGCTGGTGACCCTGTACGACGCGCCGCTGCAGACCCAGGGCACGCTGGCGCTGTCGATCTCGCAGTCCGGCCAGAGCCCGGACGTGGTCGAGCCAATCCGCTACTTCCGCGACGGCGGCGCCACCACGGTGGCGCTGGTCAACGACATCGATTCGCCGCTGGCCCAGGCCGCCGAATGGGCGATGCCGCTGCATGCCGGCAAAGAAAAGTCCGTGGCCGCGACCAAGAGCTTCATCACCAGCCTGAGCGCCGGCGCGCGCCTGGTGGCCGAATGGCAGGGCGATGAAGAACTGAAAGCCGGCCTGCGCGCCCTGCCCGATGCCCTGGAAAACGCCGCCCGGGCCGACTGGTCGAAAGCGATCGACATCCTGGCCCCGGCCCGCAACATCATGGTGGTCGGCCGCGGCATCAGCTTCCCGGTGGCGCTGGAATCCGCGCTGAAGTTCAAGGAGACCTCGGCCCTGCAGGCGGAAGCCTTCTCCGGCGCCGAGATCAAGCACGGCCCGATGGCGCTGATCGAAGACGGCTATCCGCTCTTGATCTTCGCAACCCGCGGCCCGGCCCAGGCCGGCCTGGTGGCGCTGGCCGAGGAGATGCGCGGGCGCGGTGCGCGCGTGCTGCTGGCGGCGCCGCAGGACGTCGCTAGCCGCGACCTCGACCTGCCGGTGGCCGCCACGCCCGACCTCGACCCGATCGTCGCGATCCAGGCCTTCTATGTGATGGCGGCGCACCTGTCGAAGGCGCGCGGCATGAACCCGGACCAGCCGCGCCATCTCAGCAAGGTAACTAAAACGAACTGAGCATGAACGATTACAGGAAACTCGCCGGCCAGCTGATCATGATCCGGCTGTTCGGCACCGAACTCGATGCGGACACCGCCGGCTTCATCCGCCAAAACGCGATCCGCGGCGCCTGCCTGTTCCGCCAGAACATGACGGACGCAGCACAGCTCACGCGCTTCAATGCCGACCTGCTCGACGCCATGGGCAGCCATGCGCTGATCGCGCTCGACCAGGAAGGCGGCGCCGTGGTGCGTTCGCTGTGGGTGCCGCCGCCGCCGTCGGCGATGGCGCTCGGCGCCGCCGACGACACCCAGCTGGCGCAGGAAGTCGGCGCCGCCGTCGCGCGCGCCGTGAAGTCTATGGGCTTCAACTGGAACTTCGCGCCGGTGCTGGACCTGAACAACAACCCGCGCAATCCAGTCATCGCCGAGCGCTCCTTCGGCGCCGACCCGACCCGCGCAGCCGAACTGGCGCGGGCCTGGATGGACGGCAGCGAGCGCGAGGGCGTGGCCTGCTGCGTCAAGCACTTCCCGGGCCACGGCGACACCCACGTCGACTCGCACCGCGACCTGCCGACCGTCGATAAAAGCCTGGCCGAGCTGGAGCGCTTCGAGTTCGCGCCCTTCCGCAGCGCCGCCCCGCATGCGCCGGCCGTGATGACCGCCCACATCGTCTATCCGGCCCTGGATCCGCACAACCCGGCCACCATGTCGCGCGCCATCCTCACGGACCTGCTGCGTGACAAGATGGGCTACCAGGGCGTGATCATCACCGACGGCATGGACATGCACGCCATCGCCCACCGCTACAGCGCCGGCCAGGCCGCCGTCAACGCCCTGGTGGCGGGCGCCGACATGGTGATGGCGATCGGTTCGCGCGCGACCCAGGAAGAGACGCTGGATGCGATCGCCGCGGCGATCGAAGATGGTCGTCTGCCGCTGGCGGAGGTCGAGGCGCGTCTGGCCCGCCTCGACAAGCTGGCGCAAGCCCATCCGGCCGGCGGCGCGTCCTATTCCGCGCAAGCCGAAGCGGCCGACCGCGCGCTGATGGCACGTGCCTGGCAGCGTGCGCTCACTGCGCGCGGCAATCCGCAGCGCCCCGTCCCCGGCAGCCATGTGCGCCTGGTGGCGCGCCAGGACGTGGTCAGCGACGGCGTCTCGGAAGCCGGCGTGCCGGCGGCAAACATCGCCGCCTCGCTGGGCAAGCTCTACGAGGTCGAGCTGGTGACCTTTGCCGATCCGGAAAGCTTCGACTGGAGCGCGCTGCCGCAGGACGGCCGCTTCACGATGCTGGCCTCGACCTCGCGCCGCCGCTACGGCCCGCATGCGCGCGCCACCTGGCAGCCGGACCTGCACATCGCCCTGTGGAACCCTTATCAGGCGCTCGACTTCGCGGCGCCGGCCCTGATGACCTATGGCTTCGCGCCGCCGGCGCTGGCGGCCGTGAACGCCTGGCTGGCGGGCGAGATCGAAGCGCAAGGCCTGTGCCCCGTGCCCGGTTTTAGCTCTTAATCAATTGCCGTTGTGCAGGGGCGGTAACGCATTGTAACGTCGCGTTCGCCGCCGGCGCGGCTGCGGCACAATTGTCCGGCCCTCCCACGCGGTTTGTGGGAGAATGCACGCTTTGTCCGATTTAGTTATCAAAAGAAAAGGATTATTCATGTCCCAATTCCGTTTTGCCCGCCTCGCCGTGATGCTGGCCGCTATCGGCCTGAACGCCGCCCCTGCCCTCATGCAAGGCGCCGTTGCGCAAGACAAGAACGCACAGGCCGCCGCCGCTGCCCAGCCGAAGCCGGACACGGTCCGCCCGGAATTGTTCAAGCTGCTCGACCCGGCCCAGGTCAAGCCGCTGATGGACGCGAAGAACTACGGCGAAGTGCAGAACCGCATCACCCAGGCCGAAGCCTTCCCGGACAAGAGCCCGTACGAAACCTACGTGCTGAACCGCATGAAGCTGTCGCTGGCCACCGCCAAGGGCGACGACCAGGGTTCGATCGCCGCGCTGGAAGCGATCGTCGCTTCGGACAAGCTGCCGGCAGCCGACAAGCCGCAATTCACCCAGGCCCTGGCCGGCATGTACTACAACGCCAAGAACTACCCGAAGGCGATCGAGTGGTTCAAGCGCTTCCAGGCTGAAAACCCGAACTCGGACGCCGCCACCGGCCCGCTGGTCCGCTCCTACTACCTGAGCGGCGACTACGCGAACGCGATGAAACTGCTGCGTCCGCAACTGGAAGCCGCGCAACAGGCCGGCAAGACCCCGTCCTCGGAAGACCTGCGCCTGTACGCCTCGGCTGCGGTCAAGGTCAAGGACGATGCCGCCTACCAGTACGGCCTCGAGCAGCTGATCACCTACTACCCGAACGACGACGTCTGGATGGACGCCATCTACCGCGGCGTGGTGCGTAAACCAGGCTTCAACGAAGCCAACTACCCCGACGTGCTGCGCCTCGAATTCGCGGCGGTCAAGGTGCTGACCCCGGAGATGTACACCGAGCTGGCCGAGCTGGCCCTGAAGGACGGCTTCCCGACCGAAGCCAAGAAGGTCGTCGACGCCGGCTTCGCCGCAGGTGTCCTCGGCACCGGCAGCAATGCTGCCCAGCACCGCCAGCTGCGCGACCGCGCGACCAAGGAAGCCGCCAACGATGCCAAGAACATCGCATCGGGCGAAGCCTCGGCCGCCAAGTCGAAGACCGGCGCCGGCCTGGTCAACCTGGGTTGGGCCTACGTGACCATGGACCAGTTCGACAAGGGCATCCCGTTCATCGAACAGGGTATCGCCAAGGGCGGCCTGAAGGTGCCTGACGAAGCCAAGCTGCGCCTGGGCCTGGCTTACCTGCGCGCCGGCCAGAAGGACAAGGCCATCTCCACCCTGCAGACCGTGAAAGCGGGCGGCGGCCTGTCGGACATCGCCAGGTACGCCATCGTGCTGGCGAACCACCCGAATCCGGGCGGTAACAACACCAGCAAATAACAGCAAGTAAGCTGCTTCGGCAGTTCTTGAGAGGCGGTGCGGTCCTGCAAAGGCGCACCGCCTTTTTCTTTGCTCGGTTAGCTGGCGAACCGGCTTGATCCTTTGTCCAGGACATAATCCTACGGATCGCATCCGACAGGACCGGCCATGACCATCGTACGCAAGGGGCAAGCGCCCGCCAAGCTCGACCGTAACGAATTCCGCCTGCGCTTCTCGCGCAACTTCTTCGACCCCGCGTACGAGAACGTCGGCCACGAACTGGCCGCGGTCGAGGAAGTCGCCTGGCAGGCCTACGTCAACTCGCACAAGGCGCCGGTGACGGTGAAGGCCGGCCCCGGCTTCGCCGACCCCGACTACGACCTCTCGGTCGAGTGGAAAGAAGCGCACGACCGCCTGCTCGCCGCCGAAGCCAAGCAGAAGGACCGCAACACGCTCAGCCGCATCCTGCTGATCAACGGCGCCGCGCGCAACGACGGCAGCTGTCCAAGCGAGATCTCGAAGACCTGGCGCCTGACCAAGATGTGCGAAGAGGTGCTGCTGGCCGAGGGCTTCGACACCGACGTGCTCGATCTCTCCCTGCTGATCTCGGACTACGACCGCCACATCCATCCCTGCAAGGCCTGCGTGTCGACCGCGATGCCGCTCTGCCACTGGCCTTGCAGCTGCTACCCGAACCACTCGCTGCACCAGAACAACGACTGGATGAACGAGATCTACGAGAAGTGGGTGGCGGCGCACGGGATCATCATCCTGACCCCGGTCTACTGGTACCAGGCGCCGGCCGTGCTGAAGCTGATGATCGACCGCCTGGTCTGCGCCGACGGCGGCAATGCCGACCCCAGCTCGACCCATGGCAAGGAAGCCGAAGAAGCCAAGGCGCTGGAAAAGAACTGGGACTATCCGAAGCACCTGGCCGGCCGCGCCTACGGGCTGGTGGTGCATGGCGACGTCGCCGGCATCGAAGGCACCCGGCGCTCGCTGTCGGACTGGCTGGACTGGATGGGCCTGATCTCCGCCAGCCCGACCTCCCAGCTCGACCGCTTCGTCGGTTATTACGAATCCTATGCCGACAGCCACGACACGCTGGACCGCGACACCGCCTTCCAGGAAGAGGTGCGCAACGTCGCGCGCTCGGTCGGCACGGCGGTGCGCGACATCCGTTCCGGCAAGCTGATACAGCCGAGCCGGGGCACCAGCAACCCACGCCCAAAATAAGCGGCCTTTTTTGGTATTATCGGCGGATTACATATAAATATCCGCCGCATGTCCACTCTCGCGCAGTTGATGCACCACCTCTCCGCCACCAGCAACCTGCCGCTCTACCAGCAGTTGCAACGCGCCCTGCGCGAGGCGATCGACCGCGGCATCTACGGCCCGGCCGAAGCCCTGCCGGCGGAGCGCCAGCTCGCGTCCGAGCTCGACATCTCGCGCATCACCGTGCGCAAGGCGATCGACGGCCTGGTCGAAGAAGGTTTGCTGGTGCGCCGCCCGGGCTCGGGCAATTTCATCAACACGCGCATCGAAAAGAACTTCGCCAAGCTGACCTCCTTTTCCGAAGACATGCGCTCGCGCGGCCGCACCCCGCGCAGCGTCTGGCTCAAGCGTTCGGAAGGCACCGTGACGCCGGAAGAAGCGCTGCGCCTGCGCCTGTCGCCGGGCGCGGCGGTGTACCGCTTCCACCGCATCCGCTACGCCGACGACATGCCGATGTGCCTCGAATACGCGACCATCGCCGCCTCCGCCCTGCCCTCGCTGGACGCCGTCGACACCTCGATGTACGAGGCGCTGGAAGCGGCCGGCAAACGCCCGGTGCGCGCGCTGCAGCGGCTGTCGGCGCTGCTGCTGAACGCCGAGCAGGCCAAGCTGCTGCAATCGAAGGAAGGCGATGCCGGCCTGTGCGTGGAGCGGCTGGGCTTTCTGCCGGATGGGCAGGCGATCGAATTCTGCCGCTCCTACTTCCGCGGCGACATGTACGACTTCGTGGCCGAGCTGAGCGCGGCCTGATCCGCATGGCGCTCGCCTTCGATCAGGACACCATCGAGGAAGCCCGGCGCTTCAACCGCAAGCTGGCGTGGGCGCCGCGCTTCAGGATCCGCAACCGCTGGACGCCGCGGCTGGCGCAGGCCCTGCTGCGTCTGGGGCAACTGCGCCCCGAACCGTCGCTGGCACGCGTCGGCGTGCGCGCCGAACAGGCGCTGGCGCTCATGGACGGTTTGCGGGTGCCGCTCCGCATCCTGCGGCCCGCGGGGACGGTGCGCGGCGTCGTGCTCGACATCCACGGCGGCGGCTGGGTGATCGGCAACGCGCGCATGAACGACAAACTGAATGCGGCCATCGCGGCTGCCTGCGGCGTGGCGGTGGTGTCGGTCGATTACCGGCTGGCCCTGGACGCGACCATCGAAGAGATCATGGACGATTGCCTGGCCGCCGCGCGCTGGCTGCTGCAGGGCGGGCTGCCGGCATGCGCTGGACTGCCGGTGTTCCTGGTCGGCGAATCGGCGGGCGGACATCTTGCGGCCGCGACTTTACTACGACTCAAGGCGTGGCCAGCGCTGCTGCAGCAGATCGCCGGCGCCGTGCTCTACTACGGCGTGTACGACCTGGCCGGCACGCCCAGCGTACGCCAGGCCGGCCCGGAGACGCTGGTACTGGACGGCCCCGGCATGGTCGACGGCCTGCGCATGCTGACGCCGGACCTGAGCGACCCGGCGCGGCGCCAGCCGCCGCTGTCGCCGCTGTATGGCGCGCTGGACGGCCTGCCGCCGGCGCTGATGTTCGTCGGCGAACTGGATCCCTTGCGCGACGACACGGTCATGCTGGCGGCGCGCTGGCGCGAGGCCGGCGGCGCGGTCGAGATGCACCTGCTGCCGGAAGCGCCGCACGGTCTGATCCACTTCCCGACCCGGATGGCGCGCCTGGTCACGGCCCGCAGTCATGGCTGGATCCGCGAGCGGCTCGAGATCGCCGCGCGCGTCCCAGCCCGCTGAAAACAAGCTGCCTTACATCGCCGTCAAACCACCATCGATCGCCAACTGGTGACCGGTAACAAAAGAAGCCTGCTCCGAACAAAGCCACAACGCCGCGCTGGCAACTTCCGCCGGCTCGGCGATGCGCCCCATCGGGTGCGCAGCCTTCAGTTTCTTGTCGCGGCCCGGCTCGCGCTCGAGCATGCGCGCCAGCATCGGCGTCTTCACCGCGCCCGGGCACAGGCTGTTCACCCGGATGCCGGACTTGGCATACTCCACCGCCGCGGTCTTGGTCAGGCCGATCACCGCATGCTTGGAAGCCGCGTAGATGGCGCGGTTCGGCACCGCCACCAGGCCGCCTGCGTCGGCCACGTTGCAGATCGTGCCGCCGCCTTCCTGCTTCAGCATCTGGCGCAGCTGGCTCTTCATGCACAGCCAGACGCCCTTGACGTTGACGTTGACGATGCGGTCGAACTGCTCGTCGTCGCCCTCGGCCAGCGGCTGCGACTCCTCCTCGGTGCCGGCGCCGTTGACGGCGACGTCGATGCGGCCGTAATGGGCCACCGCCTTATCGATCAGCGCCTCGACCTCGCTGGCCACCGTTACATTTGTTTTAACGAACAGCGCCTTGCCGCCGGCTTCCACGATCAGTGCCGCGGTCATGTGGCCGCCGTCGACGGACATATCGGCGACGACGACGCAGGCGCCTGCGCGCCCGAATGCCAATGCCATCGCGCGGCCGATGCCGCTGGCGGCGCCCGTTACCAGCACAACCTTGCCGGCATAAGAAATCCCGCTCGGCGGCTGTTTGGTCATGCCCTTCATGATGCTTCCTTTACAATATCCCGACGCAACGTTTGCTGCCTGTTAGAAATACTTCTCACAGGCAAGATCATAGCGCCCAAGCGGGTATTGACCAAGTATCTCAGCCATTTTCGAGATATTGAACAGCTGAGTGTTGCATTCATGCGCCTTTCAATGGGCGGGCTTGGCCTTGGACTGGTCGCCCGCCATCACCACCGACAATTTGGCCGGGTCGATCGCCTTGCGGAAGGCCGCGTTCAATTGCGGCAGCGTGACCGCCATCATGCGTTTCTCGAAATCGGCCGACCATTCGTAGGTCTGGTCGCGGTACAGGTAGGAAGTCCAGCCGGCGGCCAGGGTACCGTCGTCGGCGCGGTTCTGGATCCTCTGTTGCATGAGACCGGATTTGGCGCCCGCCAGTTCCGCCGCCGTGAAGCCGTCCTTGAGCGCGCGCGCCAATTCCTCGCGCACGGCGACGTCGACCTTGGCCAAATTCTGCGGCGCGGCGATGGCGCTGACCGCGAACATGCCGGCACGGTCGCGCTCGCCTGCCGCCAGCTGGGTGCCGCCGCCGTAGGACAGGCCCTCCTTCTGGCGGATGCGGTCGAGCAGGCGCGATTTCAGCCCGCCTCCGCCGCCGAAGATATAGTCGGCCAGCATCAGGGCCGGGTAGTCGGGATCGTCGACGTTCAGGTCGAGATTCATACGCGCGGCGTAGAACCCGTTCTCTTTGTCGGGCGTGTTCAACATTTGATGTATGGGCGCGATCTCCGCATGCTTGCGCAGCACCGGCGCCACATGCATCGGCGCCTTCCACTGCCCGAACAATTGGTCGACCAGAGGCACGATCTCCTTCGCATCGAAATCGCCGACGATGGCCAGCTCGGCCGGATTGGTGCCGTAGAAATCGCGGTGGAAGGCTTTCACCTGGTCCAGGGTCGCCGATTTCAGGTCGGCGATGTCTTCGTCGAGCGTGGTTTCGTGGCGGATGTCGCCTTTCGGGTAGATATCGAAATGCTCGTTCAGCGCGCGCGAAGCGACGTTCGGCGGTTCGCCGCGGCTGGCTTCCAGCGCCACCAGCGACTGCTGGCGCAGCTGCTCGAATTCGGACGCCGGGAAGCTTGGCTCCTTCAGTACGTGGGCGGCCAGCTTCAGGGCGGCCGCCAGGTTCTCGCGCGTGGTCTGGAAGTGGGTAATGCCGCCGGCCACCTTCAGCTTTTCGAAGGCGTCGGCCAGCTGCACGCGGTCGTACTGCGTGGTGCCGCGCGTTAGCATGGCGGCGGTCAGGCCCGGCACCGCGCCCTTGCCGAACAGGTTCTGCTCGTCGCCGAAGTGCTGGCGCAGATCGACCGTGACGGTCTGGCCGCGGTTCTTCTTCGGCAGCAGGGCCAGCTTGACGCCGCCCGCCGTGGTGAGCGTGGTGCGCTTCATGATGTTGGCCTGGGACGGCTCGAAATCTTCGGCGCTCAGGTTCGAGGCTTGCGGCTTGAAGTCCTTCAGCAGGCTTTCCACGCTCGGCGCCGGCGGGATCACGGCACGCTGCGGCGCGTCGTCCGGCAGGAAGGTGCCGGTGACGCGGTTGTCGCGCTTGAAGTAGCGCCCTGATGCCTCTGCCACTTGCGCGGCGCTGATGCTTTCGATCTTATTGCGGCCGACGAAGAACAGGCGCCAGTCGCCCAGCGCAATCGTCTCGGACAGCGCCACGCCGACTTGCGCGGGATCGTTCAGGCTGCGCTCGATGCTGTTCAGGTAGGCGCGCTTGGTGCGCTCCATTTCCTCGGCGGTGGGCGGATGTTTGCTGAAATCCTCGACCGCTTCGGTCAGGGCCGCGCGGACCGGCTCGATCGGCTCGCCCTTCTTGACCACCGCGCCGAAGAATTGCAGGCCGGGCGCGTAACCGGTCTGGCCGAAAGCGAACACCTGACTCGCCTTGCCGCTGTCCACCAGCAGCTTGTGCAGGCGGCCGGTCGGCACGTCGCCGAGGATGCTGGAGGAGAAGCTCAGGATGTCGCTGTCGTCGTGCAGGCCGGACGGCACCTTGTAGCCGACCGCGACGATCTGCACGTCGCCCTGGCGCCGTACGGTAAAGCTGCGCTCGCCGTCCTGGGTCGGCTCGACGGTCCAGAACTCGGGCAGCGTACGCTTCGGCTTCGGGATCGCGCCGAACAGCCGGCTGATCGAGCGCAGCGTCTGGTTCGGGTCGAACTTGCCGGCCACCAGCAGCACGGCGTTATCCGGCTGGTAATAGGTGTGGTAGAAGTCCTGCAGATTCTTGATCTTGACGTTCTCGATGTCGCTCTTGTTGCCGATGGTCGAGCGGCCATACGCGTGCCAGTCGTAGGCCACGCTCTGCATGCGCTTCATCAGCACGGAACCCGGCGAATTCTCGCCGTTCTCGTATTCGTTGCGCACGACCGTCATCTCGGAATCGAGGTCCTTCTGGGCGATGAAGGAATGGGTCATGCGGTCGGCTTCCATCTCCAGCGCCCACTGCAGGTTTTCGGGCGAGGCCTGGAACACCTCGTAGTAATTGGTGCGGTCCAGCGAGGTGGTGCCGTTGAACTGCATGCCGCGGTCGGAGAACTGGGTGGTGATGTCGCGGTGCTTGGGCGAGCCCTTGAACATCAGGTGCTCGAGCAGGTGCGCCATGCCGGTTTCGCCGTAGTTCTCGTGGCGCGAGCCGACCAGGTAAGTGACGTTGACGGTCACCGTCGGGCGCGAAGAATCCGGGAACAGCAGCACTTTCAGGCCGTTCGGCAGGCGGTATTCGGTGATGCCCTCGACCGATGGGCCCTGCACTACGCCCTTCGGCAGCGCATCCGGCGCCTTCTGGGCCCAGGCCGGGCCGATGCAACCGAGGCCCAGGCCGGTGACGATCATGGTTGCGGCCGCGCCGCGCTGCAGGAAGCTCGTGCTCATGTCACCCCGTGTGTGTTGTCAGGCCGCGCAGGTATTGCGCAGCGGCACAGCATGGTAACAGAGCGGGGCTTAGGCCTGGCTTACCGGGGTTCAAGGTTCAGCTGGGCTGCCTGTCGGTTAGTTGCAGTTTGCACGAGGTCGACGCGGCCGGCTCCCGGCGCCTACTGCCGCGCCCGCCTTTCATGCTGCTGCTGGTAGGGACTGATGCGCGACAGCTCTTCCATCTCTTCGGCCAGGAAGGTCAGCAGATCGTCGGCGCTGACGATGCCGGCCAGCGCCCCGCTGTCGGAGACGACCGGCACGCGCCGGATGCCGCGCAGGCGCATGCGTTCGATGGTGGCGTAGACGTCGTCGTTCTCCCCTGCCGTGAGCAGGTCGTCGGTCATGATGTCGCCGACCTGCAGGCCGAGCGGATCGAGGCCGAGCGCGATCACTGAGACCACGATGTCGCGGTCGGTGACGATGCCGACGGGGATGCGCTCGCCGTCCGGCTCCTCGACCACGACGAGGTCGCCGACATGGTGCTTGCGCATGAGGAAGGCCGCGCCCTGCACGGTTTCATCGCGCGAGCAGCAGACGGTTTCAAGGGTGCTGAGTTTGCCGACTTCCATGGCTGCCTCCATCGTCAGAGTTCACGCTAACTCTGAAAGATAGGACAGCTTTGAGAAAAGTCAAAGCTGCGATAGAGGATTAGACAGCAGGCTTTTGCTCGCCCGGCGGGGGAACGTAACAGGCCTCGACCATTTGCAGATCATTGTCCTTGGCGAAATTAACGACGAAGTGGTAAGCCAGCGGCTCGACGCTCTTGAGGGCATTGTTCACGACCACGGCCTTGACGCCGTTCACGACGGTCGGGTGAACATAGGGGGAAAACTGCAGGTGGGCGTTGCGGCCGCCGCTGCCTGGCGGCCGGAAGCATGACATGACGCCGCACAGACGCTCGGCCCAGTCACTCGGACGGAATTGCCTGCCCTTACTTGTCACGCCGAGAATGATGAACTCGTCGGCGCGTTCTTTCCCGTTTTGCGGTAACTCGGCCATAGTGCGATGCGCTTACTGAAACGTGAAGCGTAGATGAGAACAACCCCGGTATTATATCTTATAGAAGACCTGCGGACGAGCCTTTAGCGCGCGTTCGACAAACGTCCATGGCGGCGTTGGATGGTCTCGCCGTACTAGCGTACTGTCTTCGTGGTCCGCCACTGCGGCCATCCGCCTTGCCCTGAACGTTTGTCGAACGCGCTTAGGAACCGTCTTTATCCGGGGAATATCACCCAAGCAATACCGCACCGGAAAGCAGGAGCAGGAGCAGCATCCATAATAACAGTGCGCGCCAGACCAGGCCGACGGTGCTCTGGAGTGCGCGCACATTCGGCTCCTCGCCCGGCAGCACGTCGGCTTCGCTGTCCGAGAGGTCGACGGTGGCGGCGTCTGCCGTCACGATGCGCGGCGCGGTCTCGATCGGCGAGCCGAGGCGCACGCCCATGGCGCCGCCGCCGGCGGCCAGGATGATGCCGCGGGCTTCGTCGGACCAGCGGTTGGCGAAGTTGCGCCAGGCGTAGATGGCATCCTCGAAATTGCCGACCACGGCAAAGGCGATCGCGGTCAGGCGCACCGGAATCCAGTCGATCCAGTAAAAGGCGCGCGCGGCGAACTGGCCGAAGGCTTCGTTGCGCATGTGGTCCGGTTCGTTCCAGGCGCGCGCCAGGTACTCCGACACGCGGTACATCACGGCGCAGGCCGGGCCCAGCGGCATCAGGAACCAGAAGAACACGCCAAACACGTTGCGGTGCGTGGTGATCAGCGATTTTTCGACGGCCAGGCGCGCGATCTCGGTGCTGTCCATGCCGACCGTGTCGGTTTTCGTCCACTCGGCCAGCAGCGCGCGTGCGCCGGCTTCGTCGCCGGCGTGCAGAGCGAACTGGATCGAGGTGAAGTAATGGCTGTAGTGGCGGAAGCCCAGGGTCAGGTAGACGATCAGGACATTCCAGGCGAAGGCCGCGAACACCCAGCCGTAGTACATCAGCACCCAGTAGATGACGGCGGTCGGCAGCATCAGGCTGCCCATCATCAGGAACCAGCCCAGCCGGCCATGCTTCACCTGGCCCGCATTGAACCAGGCTTCGATGCGCATGGCGAAGCGCTTGATCTCGGCATAGATCTGGTTATCCGCGCGCAGGGGCTTCAACTGCTCGATGAGCAGTGCGCACAGGATGGAAAAAAATGTCATGTTTTGCGGAGCCTCATGTTGTTGCTTTACTTCATTTGCCCGCTACGATAGCGCAGAGGGCCGTTTGAGGCAACGTCAGGCTCTCAACAGGTGGAACAGGTTGCGCAGCATGCCGGCGGTGGCGCCCCAGATGAAGAAGCGCTCGTAAGGCATGGCGTAGAAGTTGCGCCGCCCTGCCCCTTCCGGCAGCTCGAAGGACAGACGCTGGTGGTTGGCGCCATCCATCAGGAAGGCCAGCGGGACTTCGAAGATCTCGGCGACCTCGTTCGATTCGGCGATGAGTTCGAAGGGCGGCGTGACCAGGCCGACCACCGGCGTGACCAGGTAGCTCGATGCGGTGATGTGATCGGGCAGCACGCCGACGATCTCGACGTGGCGGCGACGCAAGCCGATCTCTTCTTCGGTTTCGCGCAGCGCGGTCTCGATGGCCGAGGAATCCAGCTCTTCTGCGCTGCCGCCGGGGAAGCTGATCTGGCCGGCGTGATTGTTCAGGTGGGCGGTGCGCTGGGTCAGCAGGACGGTCAAGCCTTCCGGGCGCTGGACGATGGGGATCAGCACGGCGGCGCGGCGCAGCTTGGGGAAGCGCTCACGCAGGTCTTCCGGCAGCTCGGGCTCCCAGGCGGCCGGGCGTGCCAGGCGTGTGCGCAGCCAGTCGGCGCGCAGGCGTTCCGGTGCCAGCGCGGCTTCGCCGGCGATCGCATCGATGGGAAGACGCTGAGGATCGAGATGCTGTTTTGCCAAAATAGGCTCCGGAAAAAGAAAAAGGCATCCGTTCGGATGCCTTTTCCATGCTACTGACGCAATTACTGAGCGGCAGCGGCGGTCTTGCGGGTCGGCAGTTTCTCTTTGATACGTGCCGATTTGCCCGAACGCTCACGCAGGTAGTACAGCTTCGCACGGCGCACGTCACCACGACGCTTCACTTCGATCGAAGCGATCAGCGGCGAGTACAGCTGGAAGGTACGCTCGACGCCTTCGCCCGACGAGATCTTACGAACGATGAAGTTCGAGTTCAGGCCGCGGTTACGACGCGAGATGACCACGCCTTCGTATGCCTGGGCGCGCTTGCGGTTGCCTTCGACGACGTTGACGCTGACGACAACGGTGTCGCCCGGTGCGAAATCAGGGATGTTGCGGCCGAGGCGCGCAATCTCTTCTTGCTCGAGTTGCTGGATCAGATCCATTGTATGACTCCTGTAACCATCTTGCCGGCGCTGTACTTGTTTGCCCGGTAGAGGATGGGATTGAAACATGCGGGTTGTTACGCCCGCCTTTGCGCCGACATGGCGCAAATACTATTCGGCAGGGCTGTTCCGCCCCGCCAGGAACTTTTCGTCGGCCTTGCTCAGCTGACCGGCGCTGCGCGCCTTGTCCAGCAGATCGGGCCGTTTCTTCGCAGTCGCTTCGAGCTGCTGCTGTCGGCGCCACTTCATGATCTCTGCATGGTTGCCGCCCATCAGAACGGGCGGCACGGCCACGCCTTCGTACACTTCCGGCCGCGTGTAGTGCGGCGAATCCAGCAGGCCGTTGACGAAACTGTCTTCGACCGCCGAGGCGCCGTCGCCCAGCGCACCCGGGATATGCCGAACCACGGCATCCATCAGCGCCATCGCCGGCAGTTCGCCGCCGGACAGCACGAAGTCGCCGAGGGAAATCTCCTCGTCGACGCAGCGGTCCAGCAAGCGCTGGTCGACCGCTTCGTAGCGGCCGCACAGAATCACCAAACCGGGCTCGTCCTTCAGCGCCATCACGCGCTCGTGCGTCAACTGCTTGCCCTGCGGCGACATGAACACCACACGCGGGGCCGGCAGGCCAAGGTCGATCTGGCGCTGCTTTGCTGCATTGATCGTTGCTTCGAGCGGCCTGGCCAGCATCACCATGCCGGGGCCGCCGCCGTAGGGGCGATCGTCCACGGTGCGGTGGCGATCCTGCGTGAAATCGCGTGGATTCCAGAGCGACAGGTTCCACAGGCCCTGCTCGTGCGCGCGCCGGGTAACACCCGACTGCGTCAGCGCAGCGAACATCTCGGGGAACAGGCTCACGACGTCGAACTGCATCGTGTTAATAATCCAGGCCCCAATCCAGGGTAATCAGCTTTGCCTTCAGGTCGACAGTCTTGACGAACTGGTCCACGAAAGGCACCAGGCGTTCCTCGAGTTTGACCTCGGGCGCGTTTGCGTCGGGAACGGGCACGATGCGCAGAATCGACTGCGGACCGTTGCTCATCATGTCGGCGACCTTGCCGAGGGCTTCGCCCTGCAGGTTCACGGCATCCAGTCCGATCAGGTCGGACCAGTAGTATTCATCTTCCGGCAGCGCCGGAAATTCCGCCCGCGACACCTGCACCGTTGCACCCTTGAGTGCTTCGGCCTCGTTGCGGTCGGTGACATCAACCAGAGTGGCGGTAACATCGCCGCTATGGTACTTCGCGCTGCGCACCTGGACGGGACGCAGCGCCGGCTTGTCGAGCCACCAGGTTTTCACGTTCAGCAGCGCATCGGCGTCCGTCGAGTACGGCGAGACGCGGATACCGCCCCGGATCCCGTAGGCGCCGGCGATATGCCCGACCTGAACCAGGTCGTCAGGAATTGCTGTTGAATCGGTCAAACCAGTAAACCTTGATGCTGAAGCAGCTTAAGCAGCGACTTTCTGACCAGCGACCAGGCGAGCAACGGTCGGCGACAGTTGTGCGCCCACGCCTTGCCAGTAAGCCAGACGGTCAGCGGTGATGTTCAGGCCAACTTCCTTGCCCGATGCCATCGGGTTGTAGAAGCCGATACGCTCGATGAAACGGCCATCGCGACGGTTGCGCGAGTCGGTTGCAACGATGTTGTAGAACGGGCGCTTCTTGGCACCACCACGAGCTAAACGAATAACGACCATAATATTTCCAAAAAATTGTGCTGGACGGAGAAAGCCGACGATTATAGCGCGCCGCGCCGTGCCTCAGCAAGCATTTGTCAAAAAACCAAAAACCCGGCGCGCAGACCGGCCGAATCCAGCATTATCGCTTATTTTTTCCAACAGCGCCACAGCCAAGGGCTTTCCCGACCTTGGGAAGACGGCTGAAAACCACGAAAAATGCTGCTGCGGCCGGCGTTTTGGACGATACTTCAACTTTTCCTTTTCGCAACAGCCAGCCGAGCTCAGTCGTCGATGTCGAACCACAAGAACAAAACCCTCGCCACCGCCCTCGCCTTCCTCCTTGGCGGCTTCGGTGTCCATCGTTTCTACCTGCGCGGCGGCGTCGACCGGCTCGGCCTGCTGCACCTCTGCAGCTTGCCGCTGGCCGGCATGGTCTACGGCCTGGGGCAGGCGCCGAATCCTTTCTGGACCCTGCTGCCCGTCTTCCTCTCCTACATCGTCGGCTTCATCGAGGCGCTGGTCATCGGCGTGACCCCCGACGAGAAATGGGACGCGAAGTTCAATGCATCGTCCGGCCGCCAGTCGCACTCGAACTGGGTGCTCGCGGTACTGCTGGTGCTGACCATGCTGGTCGGCGCGACGGCGGCGATCGCCCTGCTGTCGCGCCTGTTCGACCTGTTATATACGGGCGGTGCCTACGGCTGAGCGCCGCCGCGTCCGGCTCACAGGCCCGGCGTCCACTTGTAATTCGGCAACACGGTCGGCGGGTTCGGTCCGGTCAGGATCACGATCTCGCGGTAGGCCGTGAGTTCCAGCGCCATCGGGTCGCCGGTGTAGCGCGTCAGCTTGCCGTTCTCGACCAGGTAGTAGCGGAAAGGCCCGCTCAAGCCAGCGACATTGGTACTGGTGAAGGGCTGGCGCCATAGCGAGAAGTACTGGCTCAGCATGAATTTCTTGCGCACATCGGTCTCGATGTGCACGACGCCCGAGCCGTCATGGGTGTGCAGCTCGTAGGTGCAGCCGCTGCGGCCTATGTTGTCCGGCATCGCCAGGCGGGTGCCGTTGCGGTAGATCGAGACCAGCGTGTGGATGTGGTAGTGCACGGTTTGCGCGCAGCCGACGCCGTCGATCGCTTGCCCGGTGCCGGTCCAGGTCGGCCAGTTCTGGGTGCTGGCGGCAGCCGCGGCATTCAGGTCGGTCGGCGTCTCCGCCAGGGTGACGGTGATGTCGGTGGGCGGCGCCGGATCGGTTGGCGTGGTCGGCGGGGTTGTCGGCGGGGTTGTCGGTGGCGTTGTCGGCGCCGTCGGGTCGGTGCTCGGCCCGGACGAGGCATCGTCGCCGCCACCACCACAGGCACCCAGGGCGGACAGTGCCGCCAGGGTGATCGTCATCTGCAAAATCCTTCGGGGCTGCATGGAAAACATGGGTCGCTCCTCCTCGGTTGAATGCGGATGAGCTGATTCTATGCAGCCTGGGTCAAGCCAAAGTTTAAGGAAATTCAAGTGTTACGGAATGCGTGCATAGCGGTCTGCACGGCGCAACAATTCGCGGACTAATGGGCGCGATACGGCGCAAAGCAGGCGGGCGCCGGAACAGCGTCGGCGCCCGTAACGCGGCCAGCGACAGGCCGCCGCGGCAGGATCAGCCGTGGCCCCTGTCGTGGCCCTTATCGTCATCCTTGCCGATCTTCTTGCTGGCATCGACGATGTCGTCGAGCAGGTGGTCCAGCTTGCGCACCGCGACACCCAGGCGCTCCAGCGCATCCTTCAGGAAGCCCTTGTATTCGTCGCGTTCCTTGCGGTACTTGCCCGCGGCCGCCTTCCACTCGTCGCGTTCCTTCTTGTACTCGTCGCGTTCCTGGCGGTACTCGTCACGCTCCTTCTTGTACTCGTCACGCTCCTTTTTGACCTTCCAGCACTTGTCGTGCTCGTGGCACTTGTCGCCATCGTGGTCGTGGTCGTGACCATGGTCGTGGTCGCGGTCGTCTTCATATGCCTCGGTACCTATGATGCTTCTCCTCATCGAGCCGACTCAGATTGGTTGGGGGCCGTGTGGCTCATGCGCGGCTTGTGTCCAAGTTAGTTCCGCATGGATGAGTCTGCTTTGCGCCAGACCAGATCTTTATGCACATGGCATAGAGGAAACGATTCGAGAAGGTAATAAAAAAGCGGCCCGCAGGCCGCTTTCACAAGGCGATGAAGACTGCCGCTCAGAACTGCTCGACGTCCAGGGCCAGCACGCCGGCACTGCCTTCGACGATCGCATGGCGCAGGCCGGAGGCAGCAGACAGCACGTGGTCCGCGAAGAAGCGGGCGGTACCGATCTTGGCGCGGTAGAAGGCTGCGTCGCCCTCACCCGCATCCAGTTTCTGCTGCGCGACCAGGGCTGCGCGCGCCATCTGCCAGCCACCCAGCACGATGCCGGCCAGCTTCAGGTAGAGCACGCTGCCGGCGAACACCGCACGCGGATCCGATTTGGTGTTGGCGACCACGAACTCGACCACCTGCTCCAGCGCGGCGCTGCCGGCTGCCAGCTGCGAACGCAGCGCGGCAAAGTCGGCGCCCTGCGCGGCGCCCTGCTTCTCGGCCAGCGCAGCTTCCGTCGCGCGGACCTGGGCGATGATGGATTTGGCCACCGCGCCGCCGTCACGGACGGTCTTGCGGCCGACCAGGTCGTTGGCCTGGATCGCGGTCGTGCCTTCGTAGATGGTCAGGATCTTGGCGTCGCGGTAGTGCTGGGCCGCGCCGGTCTCTTCGATGAAGCCCATGCCGCCGTGCACCTGCACGCCGTCGCGTGCGACGTTCTCGGACATCTCGGTCGACCAGCCCTTGATGACCGGCACCAGGTATTCGTAGACCGCCAGGTTGGCCTTGCGGGTCGCCTCGTCCGGGTGGTTGTGGGCCAGGTCGCTGTAGGCCGCGCCGACGTAGGCCAGCGCACGCGCGGCCTCGGTCTGCGAACGCATCGACATCAGCATGCGGCGCACGTCCGGGTGGTTGATGATGGCGACCGGGCCGCTCGATCCTTCGACGGCGCGCGACTGGATGCGGTCCTTGGCGAAGGCCACGGCTTGCTGGTAAGCGTGTTCGGCCAGGCCGACGCCCTGCATGCCGACGCCGAAGCGGGCCGCGTTCATCATGATGAACATGTATTCCAGGCCGCGGTTTTCCTCGCCGACCAGGGTGCCGATGGCGCCGCCGTTGTCGCCGAACTGCAGCACCGCGGTCGGGCTGGCCTTGATGCCCAGCTTGTGTTCGATCGAGACGCAGTGCACGTCGTTGCGCTCGCCCAGCGAACCGTCTTCATTCACCATGAACTTCGGCACGATGAACAGCGAGATCCCCTTCACGCCCGGCGGCGCGTCCGGCGTGCGCGCCAGGACCAGGTGGATGATGTTCTCGGCCATGTCGTGCTCGCCGTAGGTGATGAAGATCTTGGTGCCGTAGATCTTGAAGGTACCGTCGCCCTGCGGCACGGCGCGGGTGCGCACGGCAGCCAGGTCCGAACCGGCCTGCGGCTCGGTCAGGTTCATGGTGCCGGTCCACTTGCCGTTGATGAGCGGCTCGATGAAGCGTGCCTTCTGCTCGTCGGTGCCGGCGGTCAGCAGCGCCTCGATGGCGCCGTCGGTCAGCAGCGCGACCAGTGCGAACGCCAGGTTGGCGCCGTGCAGCATCTCCATGCACGGGGTGGCGACCAGCTTCGGCAGACCCTGGCCGCCAAACTCCGCCGGGTGCTGCACGCCCTGCCAGCCTGCCTCGGCAAAGGCGCTGAAGGCTTCGCGGAAGCCCTTGGAGGTGGTGACGCTGCCGTCCTTCCAGAAGCTCGGCTCCTTGTCGCCCGCGTGGTTCAGGGGTGCGACGACTTCGCCGCAGAATTTCGCGTTCTCTTCCAGCACCGCTTCGACGGTATCCGGGGTCGCGTCCTCGCAGCCCGGCAGCTGGTTGATCTCGGCCAGGTTGGCCAGTTCGTTCACGACGAACAGCATGTCTTTCAGAGGGGCTTGGTAGCTCACCTTGGTCTCCTTGTAAAAAAACCGTCATTCCCGCGCAGGCGGGAATCCATACTGAGTAACCGGAGTCGCAAACGCTGGCGTTCCTCTACCTGTGCATGGATTCCCGCTTTCGCGGGAATGACGGTCTATTTGATTTGCTTGTTTAGCCCAGTTCCTTGACCAGCGCCGGCACGACCTCGAACAGGTCGCCGACGATGCCGTAGTCGGCCACCGAGAAGATCGGCGCTTCCGGATCCTTGTTGATGGCGACGATGGTCTTCGAGTCCTTCATACCAGCCAGGTGCTGGATCGCGCCCGAGATGCCGACCGCGATGTACAGGGTCGGCGCGACGATCTTGCCGGTCTGGCCAACCTGCCAGTCGTTCGGCACGTAGCCGGCGTCGACCGCCGCGCGCGAGGCGCCCATGGCGGCGCCCAGCTTGTCGGCCAGCGGTTCCAGCAGCTTGAAGTTCTCGCCCGAGCCCATGCCGCGGCCGCCGGAGACGACGATCTTGGCGCCGGTCAGTTCCGGACGATCCGACTTGGCCAGTTCGCGGCCGACGAAGGAGGACTTGCCCGAATCGGCAACTGCCGAGACGGTTTCGACCGCAGCCGAACCGCCTTCGCTGGCAGCAGCGTCGAAGCCGGTGCCGCGCACGGTGATGACCTTCACGCTGTCGCTCGACTGCACGGTGGCGATGGCGTTACCGGCGTAGATCGGACGCTCGAAGGTGTCCGGCGAATCGACCTTGGTGATTTCCGAGATCTGGGCCACGTCCAGCTTGGCGGCCACGCGCGGCAGCACGTTCTTGCCGAAGGCCGAAGCCGGGGCCAGGATGTGCGAGTACGAACCGGCGACAGCCAGGATCTGCTCGGCGACGTTTTCGGCCAGGCCATCGGCGAAATGCGGCGCATCGGCGACCAGCACTTTCGAGACGCCGGCGATCTTCGCGGCGGCTTCCGCGACGGCGCCGCAACCGGAACCGGCGACCAGCACGTGGACATCGCCGCCGCATTGGGCAGCGGCGGTGACGGTGTTCAGGGTGACGCCTTTCAGCGAGGCGTTGTCGTGTTCTGCAATGACGAGTGCGACCATGATGTTCCTTAGTTAAGCTGTACTGAGCTTGATTAGATGACTTTGGCTTCGGTGCGCAGTTTCTGCACCAGGGTCGCCACGTCCGGGACCTTGATACCGGCCGAACGCTTCGGCGGCTCGGACACTTTCAGCGTCTTCAGGCGCGGGGTCACGTCGACACCCAGGTCTTCCGGCTTGACGGTCTCGAGCGGCTTCTTCTTGGCCTTCATGATGTTCGGCAGCGTCACGTAGCGCGGCTCGTTCAGGCGCAGGTCGGTGGCGACGATGGCCGGCAGGCTCAGCGCCACGGTTTCCAGGCCGCCGTCGACTTCGCGGGTCACGGTGACCTTGCCGTCTTCCAGCACGACCTTCGAGGCGAAGGTCGCCTGCGGCCAGCCCAGCAGCGAAGCCAGCATCTGGCCAGTCTGGTTCGAATCGTCGTCGATCGCCTGCTTGCCCAGGATGATCAGTTGCGGCTGCTCCTTGTCGGCCAGCGACTTCAGCACCTTGGCCACGCCCAGCGGCTCGATCTCGGCACCGGTCTCGACCAGGATGCCGCGGTCGGCGCCGATCGCCATCGCGGTACGCAGGGTTTCCTGGGCCTGGGTCACGCCGCAGGTGACAGCCACGATTTCGGTAACCTTGCCGCCTTCTTTCAGGCGGGTCGCCTCTTCGACAGCGATCTCATCGAACGGGTTCATCGACATTTTGACGTTGGCGATATCGACGCCGCTGCCGTCGGACTTGACGCGAACCTTGACGTTGTAGTCGACCACGCGTTTGACGGGTACCAGGACTTTCATAGTGGGCCTTTGAAAAATGGAATGAGTGACAGACTAAAAATGATCCGAATTATAAGAGCAAAACTGCTTCAACACAGAATTAAAGCACGATCGTGCGTTTTTTGCTTAGAAGGAAACCACTAATTCTGCGTCGCGCTTGATTTGTCGTATGGAGAAATGCGGGGCTGCTGCTTCCTGCCCCACCGGATCGATGCTTCGTTACTTGCGACGAAGCCAGAAGGTGAATTCGCCGTTGATGTGGGTATGCGCCAGCAGTGCGTTGCCGGTCTGCTTGGCGAACGCCTGGAAGTCGCGCACCGAACCGGTATCGGTGGCGACGATGCGCAGCACTTCGCCGCTCGCCAGTTCGGCCAGGGCCTTCTTGGCCTTGAGGATCGGCAGCGGGCAGTTCAAGCCACGCGCGTCGAGGTCCTTCTGGACTTCGATGGTGCCGGTATCGAGTATGGTTTCGCTCATCATTTGCCTGCGGTCTGGTAGGGGCAGATGCCCCGATAGTACTCCAATTACGGGATTATGACGCGCCGCACCAAAATATGATATGCGTGTTGCGTTGCGACAACGTTAAGACAGTTGACAAAATAGACAAACGGCCGGGATTTCCAGCCATTCGCGATGTCATCCCTGCCCTTCCCCATTGCCGCGCCTGACCCAGATGAAGGCGCACACGGCGGCCGCCGCGGCGGTCGCAGCGCAGACGACCATCGCCACGTGGAAGGGCGCCAGCAAAGCGCGACCCTGTACGGTCAGCAACACGCCCAGCAAGGCCGTGGCGATCAGGCCACCGCCGCGCGCCACCGCGCTGTTGAAACCGGACGCGATGCCGGTGTGGCCGCCATCCACCGAGGACAGCACGGCCGTCGTCAGCGGCGCCGCCACGCAGGCCATGCCGAGCGAGATCACCACCATGCAGGGCAGCACCGTCGTCATATAGGACCCGGCACCGATGCGGGTTCCGAGCAGGAATCCGCAAGCGACGATCAGCGCGCCGATCGACAGCGGCAGGCGCGAGCCGTGACGGCCGGCGAACTTCCCCATCAGCGGCGAACCGATTGCCAGGACGATCGGAAACGGCAGCAGTGCGGCGCCGGCCTCCTTGGCCGAATAATGCAGTGCCTGGATCATCACGTAAGGCACCAGCAGCATCAAGGCGCCGAGCGCGCCGTACAGCAGGAAGGTCATCAGGTTCAGGCCCGAGAAACTGCTCGATCCGAACAGTTTCAAGGGCAGCATGGCGCGTTCGCCCGCGCGATACTCGATCCACAGGAATACCAGCAGGATCAGCACGCCCGCCGCGAGGGCAATGCCGCTCGCCGTCGTCAGCTGCTTTTCCGCGGACGCATTGGCCAGGCCCCAGGTCAGGCAGCCGAGGCCGAGGCTGGCCAGCACGGCGCCGAGCGGGTCCAGCTCGACCGGCTTGCCGCTCGTCTTCACGTGGACGAAACGCCAGCCCATGAGGACCGCCAGCGCTGCCACCGGCAGATTGATATAGAAGATCGCGCGCCAACCGACCGTGTCGATCAGCCAGCCGCCCAGCAGCGGCCCGAGCGCACCCGCCGCCGCGCCGGCCGCGGCCCAGATGCCGATCGCCCGTCCGCGCGCCTGGCCTTCGAAGGTGGCGCCGAGGATCGCGAGGCTGTTCGGCAGCAGCAGGGCCGCGCCGACGCCCTGCAGGACCCGGCCGCCGACCAGCATCCACAGGTTGAGGGCAAACGCGCACAGCAGCGAAGCCAGGCCGAAGATCGCGATGCCGGCCAGCAGGATGCGCTTGCGGCCATAGCGGTCGCCGGTGGCGCCACCCAGCAGCAGCAGGGAACTGAGCGGCAGCAGGTAGCCGTTGACGACCCAGGACAGGTCGGCGCCGGTGCCGGCGAGATTCCTGCCGATCGCCGACAGGCCGACATTGACCACCGAGCCGTCGATGAAGGCCAGGCTGCTCGAGAGGATGGAGGTGGCCAGCACCAGGTTCGGATGGGCCGTGCGCGCCGTGGCGGGCTTGCCTTCGGCGAGGGTGCGGTCGCAATGGGGTGGCAGGCTGCTCATGCGCCTCCTCTATATGGACGTCGTCCCCGCGCAGGCGGGGACCCAAGTTTGTGAGCATTTTGTTTGCTCACGCAGTACTTGGGTCCCCGCCAAGGCGGCCGGCGAGGTCGGGGACGACGGTGATACAGCTGACTTAGTGCTTAAACGCGCTCGCCAACCCAGGCAGCCACGCCGGCCAGCGCCTGCGGCAGCGCGGCAGCATCGGTGCCGCCGGCCTGGGCCATGTCCGGACGGCCGCCGCCCTTGCCGCCCACCTGCTGGGCGACGAAGTTGACCAGCTCGCCGGCCTTGACCTTGCCGGTGGCGTCCTTGGTGACGCCGGCGATCAGGCTGACCTTGCCGTCGGCCACCGACGCCAGCACGATCGCGGCGGTCTTCAGCTTGTCCTTCAGCTTGTCCATGGTTTCGCGCAGGGCGGCAACGTCGGCACCTTCCATGGTCGCGGCCAGCACCTTGACCCCGCCCACTTCGACCGCCTGGCCGGCCAGCTCGTCGCCCTGGCCCGCGGCCAGCTTCGACTTCAGCGCGTTGACTTCCTTCTCCAGCGCCTTGACCTGGTCCTGCACCTGGGCGATGCGCGACGGCAGCTCGTCCGGGCCGGTCTTCAGTGCCGAAGCGGCTTCCTGCAGCTTGCGGTTGGTCGCCTGCACCCAGGCCAGCGCGCCCTCGCCCGTCACCGCCTCGACGCGGCGGATGCCGGCTGCAACGCCGCCTTCCGAGACGATCTTGAACAGGCCGATGTCGCCGGTGCGGGTGACGTGCACGCCGCCGCACAGTTCCTTCGAGGAGCCGATGTCCAGCACGCGCACGGTGTCGCCGTACTTTTCGCCGAACAGGGCCATCGCGCCATGCTTGATGGCGTCGTCCATCGACATGTGCTGCGCTTTGGTCGGGTGGTTCTGCAGGATCTCGGCGTTGACGATCTGCTCGACGCGCGCGATTTCTTCGGCGGTCAGCGGGGCGTTGTGGGCGAAGTCGAAACGGGTCTTGTCCGGATCGACCAGCGAGCCTTTCTGCTGCACGTGGCCGCCCAGCACCTCGCGCAGGGCCTTGTGCATCAGGTGGGTGGCCGAGTGGTTGCGGATGGTGCGTGCGCGCTTGGCTTCGTCGACCTGCGCATCGACCGTGTCGCCCACCTTCAGGGAACCCGACTGCAGGGTGCCGTGGTGGCCGAACACGTCGGCCTGGATCTTCAGCGTGTCTTCGACTTCGAACAGGCCGCCCGCGGTCTTGATGACGCCCTTGTCGCCGACCTGGCCGCCGGATTCGGCGTAGAACGGGGTGGTGTCCAGCACCACGATGCCGTCCTGGCCGGCCTTCAGCTCGTCGACCTTCACGCCGTCGGCGTACAGCGCCAGCACGTGGGTGTTGTGCACCAGCGATTCATAGCCGACGAACTTGTTCTTCTCGCCTGCGTACTCGACGTTGGCAGCCATCTTGAACTTGCCGGCGGCACGCGCGGTTTTCTTCTGCTGCTCCATGGCGGCGGCGAAGCCTTCCTCGTCCAGCGACAGACCGCGCTCGCGGCAGATGTCCGCGGTCAGGTCCAGCGGGAAACCGTAGGTGTCGTACAGGGTGAAGGCGGTGGCGCCGTCCAGCGTGTCCTTGGTCTTGGCCAGCTGGGCTTCCAGGATCTTCATGCCGTTTTCCAGGGTCTCGCCGAAACGCTCTTCCTCGGCCTTCAGCACCTGCATCACGCGCGCCTTGGCTTCGCGCAGTTCCGGATAGGCGCCGCCCATCTCGATGTCGAGGTCTTCGACCAGCTTGTAGAAGAACGGCTTGGTCTGGCCCAGCTTGTGGCCGTGGCGCAGCGCGCGGCGGATGATGCGGCGCAGGACGTAGCCGTGGCCTTCGCTGCTCGGGATGATGCCGTCGACGATCAGGAAGCTGGCAGCGCGGATGTGGTCCGCGATCACGCGCAGCGACTTCGACTCGAGGTCGGTGGTGCCGGTTTCGCGCGCGGCGGCCTTGATCAGCGCCTGGAACAGGTCGATCTCGTAGTTCGAGTGCACGTGCTGCAGCACCGCAGCCAGGCGCTCCAGGCCCATGCCGGTGTCGATCGACGGCTTCGGCAGCGGGGTCAGCACGCCGGCTTCGTCCCGGTTGAACTGCATGAACACCAGGTTCCAGATCTCGATGAAGCGGTCGCCGTCTTCTTCCGGCGAGCCCGGCGGACCGCCCCAGATGTCGGCGCCGTGATCGTAGAAGATCTCGGTGCACGGGCCGCAAGGACCGGTGTCGGCCATCTGCCAGAAGTTGTCCGATGCGTAGCGCGCGCCCTTGTTGTCGCCGATGCGGATGATGCGCTCTTTCGGCACGCCGATTTCGTTGGCCCAGATGTCGTAGGCTTCGTCGTCTTCGAAGTAGACGGTGATGGTCAGCTTCTCGGCCGGCAGGTTGTAAACCTTGGTCAGCAGTTCCCAGGCGAAGTTGATGGCGTCGCGCTTGAAGTAGTCGCCGAAGCTGAAGTTACCCAGCATCTCGAAGAAGGTGTGGTGGCGCGCGGTGTAGCCGACGTTTTCCAGGTCGTTGTGCTTGCCGCCGGCGCGCACGCAGCGCTGCACGGTGGTGGCGCGCTTGTACGGGCGCGTATCCAGGCCCAGGAACACGTCCTTGAACTGCACCATGCCGCTGTTGGTCAACAACATCGTCGGGTCGTTGCCCGGCACGAGCGGGCTCGAGCGGACAATGGTGTGACCTTTGGACTCGAAGAATTTGAGGAACTTTTCGCGTATTTCGGTGGATTTCATGTCGTAGGGGCGTGTGAGGGCAGCATGCTATATAAAAAAATGATTATAGCGTGCTGTTGGAAGGAATTGCGGGCGGTGATTGGAGTTGTTGCACCAATTGCAACGGCGGCGAATCCGTCATTCCCGCGCAGGCGGGAATCCAGGTCCGTTGCAATTCGCGAAACTTGGGTCCCCGCCTGCGCGGGGACGACGCTATCTGAGCAGCGCCAGCACCGCGTTCGGCTGCCCATTCGCCTGCGTCAGCATGGCCGATGCCGCCTGCTGCAGGATCTGCGCGCGCGTCAGCCTGGCCGTGGTGCTGGCGTAGTCGACGTCCTGGATCCGGCTTTGCGAAGCCGCCAGGTTGACCGAAGAGGTCTGGGTGTTGGCCGCCGCCATGTCCAGGCGGTTGCTGGCCGCGCCCACCACGACGCGCTGCTTGTCGACGAATTCGAGCGCCTGGTCGATGTGCAGCAGCGCCACCGCCGAGCGGCTCATGTCCAGGTCCGCCAGCCCCAGGGCGTGCGCGTTCATGGCCGAGAATTCCAGGTCGATCAGGTCGTCGCGGCTGGTGCCCGCCCCGACCTGGATCTGCATCCGGTTGACGCCGGTATTGCCGCCTATTTCGGGCACGATCAGGTTGAAATGCGACAGCGGCTTGTCGGCCGGATTCGGGCCGACATCGGGCACCACATCCTTGGCATTGCGCGACGGGCCGGCGTCGGCGTCCAGGCCGCCGATCGCCCCGGTATCGGCGTTCGTGAGATTCATCCTGGTGTTGATGAAGACCTCGCCATTGTCCTGGAAATCGTCCATGAAGGCGGCCGCATTGGCGATGGCGTAGTTCGTGACCGCGTCCAGGGCCGTGTCCAGGGTCGCACTCTGGTGCTGGTTCAGGTAGCTCATCAGGCCCTTGACGCCGCCGTCGACGCCGAGCCCCTTGAGCTTGTCGTGCAGGTAGCGCGAGGCGGCGTAGGCGCCTTCATAACTGGGATCGGCAGCCGCCGCGCCGGTGACGACGGCCGCCACGCCGCTGCCGGCGATCGCATTTGCCAGGCGCTCGTCGGAACCCTGGATCAGCTCGGCCATGCCTTCCTTGAACCACTTCGGCAGCGAAGCCATGTTCATCGAACGGTCCATGACGGCGTGCACCATCTCGTGTGCGATGGTGCGGTCGTTGTACAGGAAGGCCGCGCCGCCGTCGGCGCTGTCGCCGGTGCCGAAATCCGCCATGTCGAGGTTCAGGCTCAGGTCCGTCACCTTGCCGTTGCCCTCGACGGTCCCCGATACCGAGGCCAGCACGTTCCACTGGCCGTCGTCGACGCCGCCCAGATTGAGCTTCAGGTCGGCGCCGTCGCCTTCGATGCCGTAATACTTCTTGACCATGGCTTCCGCGGACGCCAGCCAGCCGGTCTTGAGGCCGTCGATCACCTTGCGCTTCTTGTCGTCGCCGCCGATGCTGGCGGTGTCCTGCGAGAACAGGGTCTGGCCGTTGAACGCGGTGTCCTTACCGACCTGGGTGATCTGTACCAGCAACTGGTTCGCTTCCGTCTGCAGGGCGCCGCGATCGCTCGCCGACAGCGCGTCGTTGCCGGCCTGGACCGCCAGTTCGCGCAGGCGCTGCAGGCTGTCGCCGATATTCGCCATGGCGCTGTCCGCCACCTGCAGCATCGAGGTGCCGTCATTGATATTGCGCATGGCCTGGCTCATGCCGCGCAGCTGGGACGACATGCGCGCCGACACCGCCTGCCCGGCCGGATCGTCGGCGGCATCGCCGATGCGCGCGCCCGAACTCAGCTTCGAGATCAGGCGGGTGGCGTCGGCCGAGTGCTCGGCAAGCTGGCGCTGCGCATGCAGCGACAAGGTATCGTTTTTGATCGACAGGGTCATGGTCGTCGTGGGCCGATTGGGCAGTAATCTGTCCTTAACGACCCGCGGTCACGATTCTGAAGGGCACTTGCCAATTATTTAATGCGGGTGAGGAAATCCGGCGGGATCAAATCGATGCGGTCCGTGCAGAAGGCATCCACGCCCCAGTCCAGCAGTTCGCGGGCGCGCGCCGGCTCATCGACGGTGTAGCAGAACAGGCCGAAGCCGGCCGCCTTCACGCCGCGCGCCTGCTGCGGCGTCAGGTGGCGGTGGTTGGTGTGGATGGCGACCGCCCCGACTTCGCGCGCGCGGCGCTCCCAATCCGGCGGCAGTTCGCTCATCAGGCAGGCGCGCGGCAGCTGCGGCGCCACCTCGCGCGCCGCCATCAGGGCGTCAATGCTGAACGAGGACAGCAGCGGCACGCGCTCCATTTGCCCGGCTGCCAATTCGTCGGCGAACATGGCGGCGGCGATGCGCGCGACCACCCCGCCGGTCTCGATCTCATAGCCCGGCGCCGGCTTGAGCTCGATGTTCATCCACACGCCGTGAGCCTTGCAGAATTGAGCGAACTCGACGAACAGCGGCACCGGCTCGCCCTCGTGTGCGCGGCCGAACCAGCCGCCGGCGTCCATCGCAGCCAGCTCCAGCGCATCGTAGTCGTACACATGGCCGGAACCGGGCACGGTGCGGCCCAGGAAGGGATCGTGCATCACGACCGGCACACCGTCGCGCGCCAGCATGACGTCGAATTCGATGGCGCGAAAGCCGGCCTGCATGCCGCACCGCAGACCGGCCATGGTGTTTTCGGGCGCCAGGGTGCCGCCGCCGCGGTGGGCCAGGATCTTCGGGTAGCGCCACATGCGGGATCTCCTTGTTTTACGCGAAGCGCGCCAGCCACAGGAAGGCGCCGACGTTCACCGCGATCGTGCACCAGAACATCTGGCGGAAGGGCTGCTTGACGGTCTTGTGGCGCAGCCACTGCTGGGCCAGCACGGCGCCCGGCCAGCCGCCGATCAGGCCCAGCATCAGCAGCGTGCTTTCCGGCGTGCGCCGCTCGCCTTTGCGCGCCGCCGATTTGTCGAGGGCGTAGGCGATGAAGCAGGCCACGCTCATTGCCAGGTAGGCGGCGCCGACGAGAGGCGTCAGGTGCCACGCGAACGTGGCGGCGGCATACAGAAGGGCGAACAGGAAGATCGGCAGGTAGCGAAGCATGGCGAAAGCTTACGCCCTGCCGCCTGCCGTGTCCATTCGGCAACGGTGCCCCGGCTCAGCGCGGATAGACGAAGCCGGTACGGATATCGGTCGGCAGCAGCCGGTTCCCGTCGCGCACCATCAGGCGCTGCGGCGGCTCCTCACCCGCCAGCCCACGCCAGATCACGGGCAGCCCCTCCCCTTTGCGCATCAACTCGTCGCTGCGTTCGAAGACGTTGGGGCAGCCGGTCGCCGCCAGCAGCGCCTGCACGATGGTCACCCGCCACAAGTCGACGCCGGCGGCATTGAACTGGCACACCAGGTAACCGGCGGTGCCGCCATAACTGTGCACCAGCAGACCCGGCAGGCCGTCCTTTTCGCCATCGATCACCAGCGCCAGGGCTTGCGGATCGGCCTTGCGCACATCGATGGCGCGGCGCGCGACCGCGGCTTGCACGCGGCGCTTGATCATCGCATGGTCGACCGGCTCGTCCTCGCGCAGGGTCCAGACCCGGGCCGCGATCTGCGATTTGGCGTTATACGCGGCGCGGGCCAGGAACTGGCGCGCGGAGGACTGCACCAGCGCCGTGGTACCGGGCTTGTTGCGCTCCTGGGGCCGGCCCTCGACCTTGTCGATGGCGGAGAGGTAGATCCAGGGGTCGCCGGACAGGATGCTTTTTTCCTTGCCCTGTTTGATGGTGATGATGAGCATATGCAGGCTTCGTTTTCAGGAGCCGCATGATACATCCTTAATCGCGCAAAAACGCCACCACATCCTGCGTAAACCGCTGCGGCGCATCCAGATAAGGGAAGTGCCCTGCACCCGCGTACTCGACCAGCCTCGCCTTCGGCAGCGCCCTGGCCAGCGCGCGCTGGGCCGGGAGGCCGATCGCATAATCTTCTTCGCCGGCCAGCACCAGCACCGGCATCGTCACGCGCTCGAAGCGGGTAAAGCGGTAGGACAGGAAGCCGCCGTTCCATAGTGCGCCGCCCAGTTCGCCGGTATTGCGCAGGCCGCTCTTCGCATCGACGGCGCGCTGCTCCTCGACCTTCTTCATGTCCGGGAACATGGTCTCGTCGTTGACGCGCTCGCGGATCTCGTCGGGCACCGAGTTGAAGGCGAAGAAGCAGTCGTCCGGGGTCTCCTTGCGCTCCACGGCGGCGGCGCGGGCCTTTGCCAGCTCGGCCGGATAGCGCCGGGTCAGGAAGTCGACGCGCGCTGCGCAAGCGTCCGGAATGCTCGAGGCCGCGCTGACCAGCACCACTTTCGACACGTGCTGCGGATAGGCCGCGGCGTACTCCAGCGCCAGGGCGCCGCCGAAGGAGTGGCCCATCAGCGCCAGCTTCGGTACGCCCAGCTGCTTGCGCAGCGCTTCGATGTCCTCGACCATGGCCGGCATGGTGTAGACGCCGGTCCAGGGACGTTCGGAACGCCCGCTGCCGCGCTGGTCCAGGTAGATCATCCGCAGCTTGCCCTCCAGCGCCTTGCCGCCCTGGGCCTCGAAGCTGTAGCTGTTGTAGCCGGGACCGCCATGCAGGAACAGCAGCGGCGTGCCTGACGCTTGCCCGGCGACCTTGTACCAGAGGCGCACGTCGTTGACCACCGTCTGGTGCTCGCCAGACTGCATCGCACTGTTCAAGGAAGCCGCCGCCCGGGCGGATGGGAGGCAGGCCAGCGCTGCCAGGATGGCAAGCAAAGTCGTCGCGAAACGCATCGTCGTCAGTTCTCGTTGTTGTAATTACGCAATTATGAAACAGGAAGGGCGGCGGCGAAAGTGGCCTGCCTGTCCGACCTGTCCGCACTGTCCGTTAATGAACGTACGGAGTAATTTCGCCGGAGCGCCTACTCTCGTCCTTCGACTGTCCCAACACAGGAGTAGATCATGGGCTTTGATTTAGGCAACATGCTGCAGCAATACCTCGGCGGCGCTGCCAATGCCAACCCCGCACAGGCCGAAAACGATTTCGACCACGTGTCACAGAACGTGCCGCGCGAAGACGTGGCGCGCGGCGTCACCCAGGCCTTGCGCTCGGACCAGACGCCGCCCTTCCCGCAAATGGTCGGCAATATGTTCGGCAACAGCAATCCGGACCAGCGCGCCGGCATGCTCAACCAGCTGCTGGCCAGCGTCGGACCCGCGCTGCTGTCCGGCGGCGCCGGCGGCATCCTCGGCAACCTGCTGGGCGGCGGCCAGAACCGCGTGACGCCGGAACAGGCCAGCCAGATTTCGCCCGATCAGGTGACGCAGATCGCGGCCCAGGCCGAGCAGCACAATCCGGGCATCGTTGACCAGATGGGCGACTTCTATGCCCAGCATCCGACCCTGGTCAAGACCCTGGGCGGCGCCGCGCTGGCGATCGCGCTCGGCCACCTGGCGCAGGGCATGCAACGCCGCTAAACGGCGGCAACCATCCACCAACACAAGGAGAACGATATGGGTATTCTCGGCGACATCTTCCACAAGATCTTCCCTGGCCGTCATCCGGCCAACAACCAGGCGCCGGCAGGCGGCGCTCCCGCCGCCCCGCAAGCAGCGCCGCAGGCTGCACCTGCACCGGCGCAGCAGGCCCCGGCGCCTACCGCAGGCACGACCGGCACTGCTGGCGCCGCCGCCGCTCCCGCCGCTACCCTCAACCAGCAGGTGGACGTCGAAGAAGTCCTGACCAACATGCAAAAGCAGTCCGGCCAGCAGCTGAACTGGCGCACCTCGATCGTCGACCTGCTGAAGCTGCTGAACCTGGACAGCAGCCTGCAGGCGCGCAAGGAACTGGCGGCCGAGCTGCATTACACCGGCGACACCAACGATTCGGCCAGCATGAACATCTGGCTGCACAAGCAGGTGATGACCAAGCTGGCGCAGAATGGCGGCAAGGTGCCGGCCGACCTGCAGGGCTGATCCACACGACCATGGCCGCTTCGCCCGCGGAGCGGCCCGCTTCCACGATGATGCTTTCGACCAACCAACAGTCCAGCACGATGAAGCTGTCCGAGCAATCCAGGAAGCTGCTGGCCATCCGCGACGACGTTTTTGCCGAATGGGAAAAACGTGTCCGCAGCCTGATTCCGGGCGCGGACGAGGTCAGCCATCCGGTGCTGCTGGACACCCTGCCTCTGTTCTACGGAAACATCGCGGAAGCGCTCAGCCCCGGCTACGACCGGGAAAACGCCGCCACCGATTCGAGCGCCGCCGCCGGCCATGGCGGCGAACGCGCCCGCACCACCGACTACCAGGCGGTCGAAATCGTCCACGAATACCAGTTGCTGCGCGATACCCTGCTGGACGTCGCGCAAGACCACGGCATCCGCTTCGAGCGCGAGGAATTGCAGATCATCGATTCTTCCTTCGACCAGGCGATCCGCGATGCCATCGAAGAATTCACGGCCCTGCAGCGCTCCTTCCGCCAGCGCGTCGCCGCCTCGCTCACGCACGACATGCGCAGCCCGCTGTCGGTGATCATCTCGGGTGCGGAACTGCTGCTGGCGACGAATCCCGGCAAGGGCGAGAAGATCGCCCGCAAGATCCTGGACAACGGCCTGCGCCTGGAGCGCATGTTCCAGGAACAGCTCGACGCCCTCAGCCAGACCACGGCCCAGGCCGCACCGCTGGCGATGGACCAGGTCGACGCGCTGACGCTGGCGCGCAAGGTCGCCGAGCACGTCAACGACACCACCCCGGCGCACTGCGAGGTCAGCGGCGAGTCCGTGAGCGGCTGGTGGAACGAGAGCGCCCTGCGGCGCGCCCTCGAGAACCTGGCTCTGAACGCGGCCAAGTACAGCGACGGCAAGCTGATCAGCCTGAACGTGGCCCAGACCCACGGCCGCCTGATCCTGTCGGTCCACAACTGCGGCAACCCGATTCCCGACGAGCGCCGCAAGGACATCTTCGAATACCTGAACCGCGGCGAACAGTCCGACAAGACCGGCTGGGGCATCGGCCTGCCCTTCGTGCAGGACGTGGCCAAGCGCCACGGCGGCACGATCGTGCTCGACAGTTCGGAACAGGCCGGCACGACCTTTACGCTCGACATTCCTGTCGATGGGCGGGCATTCAACGGCCCCGACCTCAGTCAGCCAGGCTGAGCTTGGCCGGAGTGCCGCATGAGAAGCAGAAGCGCGTAAAGGCGTTCTTGCGGGTGCGGCAGGCGGTGCAACGGTCGAACAGGCCGATCCCGCAGTGCGGACAGTGCGCCAGGGTCTTGTCCTTGAAATTGGTGGGCCGCTCGCAGGACGGGCACAAGCCCTTGCCTATCCTGTCCATCGCGAGGTCGTAGCGCATGGTCGTGCGGCGCTCCTGTTCGGGCAGGGCTTCGGCAGCCTTCTGGCGCTCCAGCCAGGCCTGCAGCCAGCGAATCGCATAGCGCCCGACGACGATCGTCAGGAAGATGCCGACGCCATAGCGTACATAACCGCCATAGCTCGGCAGGTAAGGCACCAGTTCGACGAAAAAGGCAAACAGCGCAAAGAAGATGAAGCCCCATGTGAAGGGCCAATAGGTGCCGTTGCGCTTGTTTCTGAACAGCCAGGCGGCCAGGCCCAGCAGCGGCACCGTTACCCCGATGCGCAGCAGGAAGACCGTGCGCGCCTGGCGTTCGGCTTGCTCCCTGGCCAGCGTGCGGGCAGGTTCGAGCAGGTTTTCATAAGCGGAATCGGCCCGTTTCTCCGCCTGTGCGGCGTCGAGCAGCACCTGTTGCTGTGCCTGCACCGCCTCCAGGGCTTCGTGCTCGGCCGCGACCAGTTTGTCCAGCTCGCGGGTACGTCCGATCAGTTCGGCATCCTGGTCCGGCCTGGCGGTGGTATGACGGGTCGCGAGCCAATTGTCGAATGCCTGGCGCGCGCTGCGCGTCTTTGCCGCGGCAACCTCATGCTGGTGCTGCGCCTGTTCCAGCGCCTGGCCGGCGGACTCGCGCGTCCGGCCGGCCTGGGCAATGGCCGCCTGCAGCGGCGCTGCCTTGGCCGGATCGACGAGGCTCTCGGCCGATGGCGCCGGCTCGAAATAAGCCAGGTTGTCGATCACCTGGCTGCCCAGTCCAATGAGGAATGCGGCAAACACGAAAGCGACCAGCCATAAAGCCCGCCGCATCCAGGTTTCGGTCAAGCGCAAGCCTTTGTTCATCGAAGCCCCCGTCATGTGGAAAGCCGCAGCTTGCCATCGACGGAATCACGGAGCCATCGGAAAGCGCAAACTACCTAGTTTGCGCTACCGCAGGTTTCGTGTCGCGCTACCCTACGAACATTAGAAGTAGGACAGACCCAGCGCCTTGCGCACCTCATCCATGGTCTGCGCCGCGACTTCGCGCGCCTTGAAGGTGCCTTCCTTCAGGATCTGCAGGACCTGGCCCTTGTCCTTGGCCAGCTCTTCGCGGCGCGCGCGGATCGGCGCCAGCATGTCCTGCAGGATGCCTTCCAGGCGCTTCTTGACCACGGAGTCGCCGAGGCCGCCGCGGGTGTAGTGGGCCTTCATCTCGGCCAGGCCTTCCTTGTCGGTGTCGAAGGCGTCCAGGTAGATGAAGGCGACGTTGCCTTCCAGGTGGCCCGGGTCCGACACCTTCAGGTGCAGCGGGTCGGTGTAGACCTGCTTGACGGCGGCGCGGATCTCGTCGGCGCTGGCGCCCAGGTTGATGGTGTTGCCCAGCGACTTGCTCATCTTGGCGCGGCCGTCGATGCCCGGCAGGCGGCCGACTTCCGGCACGATCGCCTTGCACTCGACCAGGATGTCCTTCTCGCCGCCGTAGGTGCGGTTGAACTTGCGCACGATCTCGTTGCACTGCTCGATCATCGGGATCTGGTCTTCGCCGACCGGCACGATGCCGGCCTTGAAGGCGGTGATGTCGGCGGCCTGGCTGGCCGGGTAGGTCAGGAAGCCGGCCGGGATGTCGCGCTCGAAGCCGCGCATGACGATCTCCGCCTTCACGGTCGGATTGCGCTCGAGACGCGCAACGGTCACCAGGTTCAGGTAATAAAAGGTCAACTCCGCCAGTTCCGGGATCTGCGACTGGATCAGGATGGTCGACTTGGTCGGGTCGATCCCTACGGCAAGGTAATCGAGCGCCACCTCGACCACGTTCCGGTGTACCTTACCTATGTCATCCATGTTGTCCGTGAGCGCCTGGGCGTCCGCGAGCATGATGAATTGGCGATATTGATCCTGGTAAGTGACGCGATTGCGCAGGCTGCCGACGAAGTGGCCGAGGTGCAGCGGCCCGGTAGGACGGTCGCCGGTCAGGATGACAGGTGCGGTAGTGTTAGGGGTTTGCAGGCTCATCGGGCTTCCTTTTTATCCTTGCCCCGATCCTGCCGCGCCAATGAAAACGCCACCTTGAATCGGGGCGGCGTTTAGTGATTCACATTCAACTCTCCGGCCGCGCGCTGCTAGCAGCGCCACCAGGAAACGAGGATGGAATGTGTATGCGAAAAATTCATGGATGGCATGGTTGCAGGTTGCCGCATCGCTGTCAACCGCGAACGCGTGCCGGCGATCCCAGACATATGGACTGGCGGGGACCGCCATGACTTTTTTGTTGCTATAAGATTAACTACATTGGTGAATTATGGATTCCACGAAGAGCACGAACAGCCACGACAACCACCCGCTCGAACTCTGGGGCGGCCTCGAATGCACCGTCAATCGCGTCCGCGATGACTATTTCCACCAGCTCGACCGCAACGGCCACGCCACCCGTCCGGCCGACATCGAACGCTTCGCCTCGCTCGGTATCCGGGCGATCCGCTATCCGGTCATCTGGGAGCGCACCGCCCCGGACGGCATCGACAAGGCCGACTGGTCCTGGCCCGACGAGCGCCTGGGCGCGCTGCGCGAAGCCGGCGTCACCCCGATCGCCGGCCTATGCCACCACGGCAGCGGCCCGCGCCACACCAGCCTGGTCGACCCGGCCTTCGCCGAACAGCTGGCAGAATACGCCGGCGCGGTGGCCGCGCGCTATCCCTGGATCGAGTACTACACCCCGGTCAACGAACCCTGCACCACGGCCCGCTTCGCCGGCCTGTACGGCGTCTGGTACCCGCACGGCCGCGACGACCGCACCTTCATCGAAGCCCTGCTGATCCAATGCCGCGCGGTGGTGCTGGCCATGCGCGCGATCCGCGCCGTCAACCCGAACGCCAAGCTGGTGCAGACCGACGACCTCGGTAAAACCTACAGCACGCCGGAACTGGCCAAGGTGGCCGAGTTCTACAACGAGCGGCGCTGGCTGGCCTGGGACCTGCTGTGCGGCATGGTCGGCCCCGAGCACGCGCTGTGGGGCTACCTGACCAACACCGGCATCCCGGAAGCGGACTTCCTGTGGTTCCGCGAGAACCCCTGCCCGCCCGATCTGATCGGTGTCAATTATTACGTCACCAGCGAGCGCTGGCTCGATCACCGCCCGGAACGCTATCCGCAGCACCACCGCGGCGTGGCCGACGGCATCCCCTGCGCCGACATCGAAGCCTCGCGCGCACTGGCGACGCCAACCGCCGGCATCGCGCCGCTGCTGTCCGAAGTCTGGGACCGCTACCGCATCCCGCTGGCCATCACCGAAGCCCACATCGACGCCAACCGCGAAGATCAATTGCGCTGGCTGCTGGAGATCTGGGAAGCGGCCAAGGAATCGCGTGACAACGGCGTCGACCTGCGCGCCGTGACCGTGTGGTCGCTGCTCGGTTCCTTCGACTGGAACAGCCTGGTGACCCAGAACCGCGGCTATTACGAACCCGGTCCCTTCGACGTGCGCTCGCCCGAGCCGCGCCCGACCGCGCTGGCGCGCATGATGCGCGAACTGTCGTCGGGTAGCCCGCTCTCGCACCCGGTGCTGCGCGGCCAGGGCTGGTGGCGCCGTCCGGGCCGCTTCCTGTGCCCGCCGGTGGCGACCCCAGCCGCCCTGACCTCGATCACCGCCGACGGCCATACCCTGGTCGGCACCGCCAGCCGTCCGATCCTGATCACTGGCGCCAGCGGCACCCTGGGCCGCGCTTTTGCCCACCTCTGCCGCAAGCGCAACCTGGCCTTCCGCCTGCTGTCGCGCCACGACATGGACATCACCGATGTCGACTCGGTCGAGCGCGCACTGGCCGAGCACCAGCCCTGGGCGGTCATCAACACCGCCGGCTATGTGCGCGTGGACGATGCGGAAAACGATGTCGAACGCTGCATGCGCGAGAACGCAATCGGCCCGGCGGTCCTGGCCGCCGCCTGCGCGCGCCACGGCATCCAGCTGACCACCTTCTCCAGCGACCTGGTGTTCGACGGCGCACGCGATACGCCCTATGTCGAGAGCAGCGCAGTCGCGCCGCTGAACGTCTACGGCCGCAGCAAGGCGGAAGCCGAGCAGCGCGTGCTGGACAAGCATCCGGGCGCACTGGTGGTGCGCACCTCGGCCTTCTTCGGCCCCTGGGACAAGCACAATTTCGTGACCCTGGCCCTGGGCGCGCTGGAGCGCGGCGAAGCCTTCACGGCGGCCAGCGACATGCGGGTCTCGCCGACCTATGTGCCGGACCTGGTGCACGTCTGCCTCGACCTCACCATCGACGGCGAATCGGGCATCTGGCACCTGGCCAACGCCGGCAGCGTGACCTGGGCCGAGCTGGCCTTGAAGGCGGCGCAGGCAGCGGGCGTCGATGCCAGCCGCCTGGAAGCCAAGCCCGCGGCCGAGTGCGGCTTCAGCGCGGCCCGTCCGGCCTACACGGCGATGAGCAGCGAGCGCGGCATCCTGCTGCCGTCCCTGGACAATGCCCTGGCCCGCTATCTCGAACTGCGCAACCAGGCCGATCCGGAGATGGAAGAGCTGATCAAGGCCATGGAGACGCGCCAGCCGCTGGCCGGCGAGCAGCGGCAGATGGAGGAAACGCCGCCGGAAGCCTTCCAGGCACGGCTCTGAGCGACGAATGCGCAGGCGGCGCCCTCCGCCTGCGCAGGGCCAGCGGGATACAATAAGCCGGATTGTCATCCATGAAAGGCCTTGACCCGTGCAAGAGCAACACGCCTTCCCCTTCCTGCGCGAAATCCTGCTGTTCCTCAGCCTCGCCGGCATCCTGATCCCCCTGCTGCAGCGCCTGCGTATCAACCAGGTGCTGGGCTTCCTCGCGGCCGGCACCCTGTTCGGTCCCTTCGGCCTGGGCCGCCTGGCGCAGGATGTGCCGGTGCTGGCATGGCTCACCTTCCCGAACAATGAAGACGTCGCCATGCTGGCCGAACTCGGAGTGCTGTTCCTGATGTTCATGATCGGCCTCGAGCTGTCGGCGGCGCGCCTGTGGGCCATGCGGCGCTGGGTGTTCGGCGCCGGTTCGGCGCAGGTGGTCCTGTGCGCGCTGCTGATCGGCGGCGCGGTCTGGCTGCTGCTGGGGCAAACGATGGAGGCGTCGCTGGTGCTGGGCCTGGTGCTGTCGCTGTCGTCGACCGCGGTGGTGATGCAGTTGCTGAGCGAACGCCAGACCACCGGCACGCCGCTCGGCCAGGCCGCCTTCGCGGTGCTGATGCTGCAGGATCTGGCGGTGGTGCCGATCCTGATCCTGATCGGGGCGCTGGGCGGCGGCCATGGCAGCGGCGGCAGCGACAACGTCGCCGTCATCGCCGTGCTGGCGATGGCCAAGGCGGCGCTGGCGATCGCCCTCATCTACCTGGTCGGCGGACGTGTCGTCCATCCGCTGTTCCGCGCCTTTGCACGCCACCGCCAGCCGGACGTGTTCATGGCGCTGATCCTGCTGTCGACCTTCGGCATCGCCAGCCTGTCGCAGATGGCCGGGCTGTCGATGGCGCTGGGCGCCCTGATCGCCGGCCTGCTGCTGGCCGAGACCGAGTTCAAGCACGAAGTCGAGCTGATGGTCGAACCCTTCAAGGGCCTGCTCATGGGCCTGTTCTTCATGACGGTCGGCATGGGCATGGACCCGCTGCAGATCGTGCACGCGCCGCTGTGGCTGGCCTGTGCGGTCGCGCTGCTGGTGCTGCTGAAAGCGGCCGTGATCGCGCCGGTGATGCGCCTCGGCGGCCTGTCCTGGGGCCGCGCTTTTGAAGCCGCCCTGCTGCTGGGCCAGGGCGGCGAATTCGCCTTCATCGTGATCGGCTATGCGATCAGCGCCAGACTGCTGGACCCGGGCCTGGGCGGACGCGTGATGCTGGCGGTCGGCCTGTCGCTGTTCCTGACGCCGCTGCTGGCGCGGATCGGCCGCGGCATCGGCGAGCGCGCCGACAACGCCGCGCGCGACCAGGAGATGCAGCAGGCCCAGGGCGAGCTCGGCGACGCGCGCGGCCGCGTGGTGATCGCCGGCTTCGGCCGCGTCGGCCAGCAACTCGCCAAGCTGCTGGCGAGCCAGGGCATCCCCTACGTCGCCTTCGAGAACGATGCCAAGCTGGTGTCGCAGCTGCATGCGAAGGGCGTGCCGGTCTATTTCGGCAACGCCTCGCGCCCCGAACTGCTGCGCCGCGTGCACGCCGACGAAGCGCCGGCCATCGTGCTGACCATGGACCATCCGGCCTCGGCGATGCAGGCGGTGCGCGGCATCCGGCGCGAATTCCCGAACGCGCGCCTGTTCGCGCGTTCGCGCGACGAGAAGCATGCGCGCGCCCTGAAACTGGCCGGCGCCAGCGTGGTGGTGCCGGAGACGCTGGAAGCCAGCCTGCAGCTGTCGGCCTTCGTGCTGGAAGCGATGGGACTGGACGAACGCGTCGTCGACGGCATCGTCGACCGCGAACGCGACCAGTTCGTGCAGGCGCTGACGGCGCCGGGCGGAACCGTATAATTCGGCCAACGACAACACATCCATTGGGGACGACATGGCATCCGAGACCAACAAGCTGCCCGGCGCGCGCGCCGGCGCCCTGAGTCACATCCGCGTACTCGACCTCTCGCGCGTGCTGGCCGGCCCCTGGTGCTCGCAGAACCTGGCCGACCTCGGCGCCGACGTGATCAAGATCGAGCGCCCCGACAGCGGCGACGACACCCGCGCCTGGGGTCCGCCCTATGCGCCGGATGCCGAAGGCAGAGCAACGAGCGAAGCCGCTTATTACCTGTCGGCGAACCGCGGCAAGCGCTCGGTGACGGTCGACATGGCCAGCCCCGACGGCCAGGCCCTGCTGCGCGAACTGGCGAAGCACTGCGACGTCGTGCTGGAGAACTTCAAGGTCGGCCAGCTCAAGCGCTATGGCCTCGACTACGAATCGCTGAAGGAAATCAAGCCCGACATCGTCTACTGCTCGATCACCGGCTTCGGCCAGGACGGCCCGTATGCGCACCGCGCCGGCTACGACTTCCTGATCCAGGGCATGGGCGGCTTGATGTCGGTGACGGGCGAGCGCGACGATTTGCCCGGCGGCGGCCCGCAGAAAGTGGGTGTGGCCCTGACCGACCTGATGACCGGCATGTACGCGACCGTCGCCGTGCTGGCGGCGCTGACCCACCGCGACCGCAGCGGCGAAGGCCAGTACATCGACATGTCCCTGCTCGACACCCAGGTCGCGATGCTGGCCAACGTCGGCAGCAATTACCTGAACAGCGGCAAGCGCCCCGCGCGCTGGGGCAATGCCCACGCCAACATCGTGCCCTACCAGACCTTCGCCTGCGCGGACGGGCACATCATCGTCGCTGCCGGCAACGACGGCCAGTACCGCAAGTTCGTGGAAGCCGGCGGCCGGCCCGAGCTGGCCGAGGACGAACGCTTCGCCACCAACCCGCTGCGCGTGAAACACCGCGACGTGCTGGTGCCGCTGCTGGCCGAGATGGTGCGCGGACAGACCCGCGACGCGTGGATTGCGCTGCTGGAAGAGAAAGGCGTGCCCTGCGGTCCGATCAACAACCTGGACGAGGTTTTCGCCAACGAACAGGTGCAGGCGCGCGGCATCGAGATCGCCCTGCCCCATCCGACCGCGGGCGAAGTCAAACTGGTGCGCAGCCCGATGCGGATGTCGGCGACGCCTGCCACCAGCGACAAGGCGCCGCCGCTGCTCGGCCAGCATACCGACGAGGTGCTGGCCGAGATCCTCGGCAAGAGCGGCGGGGAGATTGCCGCTCTGCGGGAGAAAAAAGTCGTTTAGTGCAGCTGGTGCTTGAGTTGCGAGAGCTCGGCGTGGACCTTGGTCACCGCCGTCTCCAGCTGCGGCGACATCGTCGCTGCCGAACGGCTCAGGCGCTTGGCTTCATCGCCCATCGACTCGAGGTTGTCGACACACTCGACCATGCGCTGCTGATCCTGCGACTGCATCACCTGCGATGCCTGCTGGGATTCCTGGGCCATTTTCTGGATGCAGTTCTTCAGGTCGTCCGGGGCATCGCCCGAACGGCAAGCCTGCTCCGCTTCCTGGATGGTTTGCTGGATGTGGGTAAAACGCTGCTGGATTTCGTTTGCTTGCAACATGTCGTACTCCTTACAGTGGTTGAACACAGGAGCTGCATGGTAGTCCCGTTGACGGAGCGGCGGCGCACGAACGGGACGGTTGAGCTAGCTTAAATTACCGAATTTGAGCACTCATCAGTAATATCTCGCTGTTTTTAAACGGATATTTACCGAATTTAGGGCGTGTCGCGATGCGCCTGCCCGCCCCTGCCGTCCGCCTTGTCTTCGGGATCGGCGTGCTCGCCCGCACCCCAGGTTTTCGGATCGACCGGGGCCTGCGGAACCAGTTTGTTGTCGATGGCGTGGCCGGCGGTGGTCGTGGGCCGGGACACGTCGGCGGCTTGCTGGACGGTGTCGCCGGTGACGCCGTGGGACTGCTTTTCATGGTCGCGATGGTCGGTCATGGGAGGCTCCTTCAGTGGATGTGATCGATGAAACCGATGGTAGTCCGACGCGTGGCGCAGTGAATAGGAAGGCTTGTGGAGCGTCTGTAGGACTTATTCCCTTCCGCCTGACGACGCCGCCAATTTATATACAAAGAGTCGTTGTCACCATGTGACCGCCAGGCGTAGCATCGTTCAAGCGGCCTGAGCGCTCGCGAAAACCAATCACCTTGTTCATACGCATCCAGAGTTCATTGGAGGACTCGTCATGCCCAAAAGAAGAGACTTTCTTCGGATCGCCTCCGGTGTGAGCGTTGCAGCATGCACCGAGACAGTGTTCCCACGCTTTACGAGGGCCCAAAGCACCGGCGGGCTGAATGTGCATTACATCGATCCAAGCGTCGCCGGTCCGGGTGACGGCACGCTTGCGAATCCTTTTCGCTCGTGGACCAGCGTTGCCTGGATGCCTGGGCATACCTACCTGCAAAAACGGGGCACGACGTATTCCGGTGTGTTCCAGGTGTCTGCCAACGGCACCGAATCCCAACCCATCGTCATCGGGGCCTATTACCGCCCCGACGGCAGCGACGACACGGCAAAACCCAAGCCCATCATCGTCTTGCCGGGCGCACCCGTGACGCCGGCGAATGGGGCGTCGATCGCCGTTCCCGGCCAGACGCGCGACTTCATCACCTACCGCAATCTGGACATCCGCAATCGCGCGCTGCCGGAAGGGAGCGACGTGGCGATCATCTGGCTGGGCAATCACTGCGTTTTCGAAAACAACAACGTGAGCTCGAATTGTTCCGGCGTGTACATGTTCGCGAAAAGCCACGTGACCGTTTCCGGCTGCGTGCTCGATGTCATCAGTAACGGCCCGACTTATGGCAATCAAGGGATTCTGGTTGCCGCCAAAACGAGCGCCGACGACATCCGCCTGCTCAATAACACTGTCTACCACCGCGGCGGCGGCACCCGCGAATCGCATGGCATCCGCTGTGAAACCTACGACAGTACCGCCTTTTTGACACACCTTGTCATTCGCGGAAACCGCGTTTCTCCACCGCCCGGGGTGACTTACAACCCCAACCGCAACGCAAAGGGCATCTACCTGGTGCAAGGCGACGCCGCCACGCTGGACAGGAACACCGTGACCGGCATGCTGGTCGGCATCTTCATCAACAGCGGCGACCGCAGCTATGTGGGGAACAATAACTGCAGCAACAACATGAATTTCGGCATCCACATCAGCGGCCCCGCCAAGTCCTACATCATCGAGGGAAACGTCTGCAATACGAATGGCGGGGACTTCGGGCCGAACTGGTACGGACGGGGTATCGAGCTGTCCTCGGCGGCTGGCGCGAATGCCGTCTCGGGGCACACGATCCGCTACAACACCTGTCGCTTCAACCGCAATTATGGCGGCCCGATGGACAATGGTTCGGAAGGCGTCGGCATCGGCGTGGATGACGGAACCAGCAAGTGTTATATCTATGGCAATATCGTCTCGAACAACGAGGGCAACGGCATCCAGGTGTACGGCGGTGCCGATCCGGCCAGGTGGCCGGATACAGGGGGGCATTCGATCACCCTCAACCTGATGGACTCGAACTGCAGCTTTTCCGTCATGAACCGGCGCAGCGGCGGGACCACGCCGAGCTCATTCCAGGCCCACGTCGCGCTGGTGTACGTGTACGGCAGCCGTACCGTCGTCACCAGGAACCGCTTTTCGGGACGCACCCGCATGGGGGTGTACACTGACGGTACGGACGCGAACTACTCTACCGCGGGCAATTTCTAGGCCCCCTCAGGCGCTGCCGGCTGCAGCGGCGCCAACCCACGCAAGCGCAGCGCCACCGCCATCGCCACCAGCAGCACCGCCCCCAGCATGCTCACCACCCCGGCCCAGCCGGCCCAGGCCCAGACGATGCCGGACACCCAGCCCACCACGCTCGAACCCAGGTAGTAGAAGAACAGGTAGATGGCCGAGGCCAGCGCCTGCGGCGGCTGCGCGCGCCTGCCCACCCAGCTGCTGCACACCGAGTGCGAAGCGAAGAAGCCGAAGGTGAACAGGCCCATGCCGGCGACGATCAGCAGCACCATGTCCGCCAGCGTCAGGAGTAAACCGCCCAGCATCACCAGCATCACCATCCACAGCACGTTGCGGCGGCCCAGGCGGTCGGCCAGCTTGCCGGCCCAGACCGAGCTGAAGATACCCAGCAGGTACAGGATCGACAGCGCCCCGACCGCGCTCTGGCGCAGGCCGAAGGGCGGCGCCAGCAGGCGGTAGCCGATGTAGTTGTACATGCTCACAAATACGCCCATCAGCAGGAAGGACAGCGAGAACAGCCAGGGCAGCCCGGCATCGCGCACGTGCCTGGCGGTACCGGTGAACAGCGCGCGCCAGCCGCCCTGCCCGCCCCGGAAATTGGTTGATGCCGGCAGGCTGCGGTTGAATTCCCAGGCCGCGTACAGCCCCGCCACGCCCATCACGCCGACGGCGATGCGCCAGTCGTAGAAGTCGCTGATGATGGAGGCCAGCACCCGCCCGGTCATGCCGCCGAAGGCGCTGCCGCCGATGTACAGGCCCATCGAGTGGCCCAGCGAGGGGCCGGCGATCTCTTCGCTCAGGTAGGCCATGGCCAGCGCCGGCATCCCGCCCAGCAGCAGGCCGAGCAGCGCGCGCAGCAGGAGCAGCTGGCCGTAGCCCTGGGCGAAGGCGGCCAGCAGGGTCAGCACGCCGCCGCAGAACATGGAGCCGGCCATCAGCGGCTTCCTGCCGTAGCGCTCGGACAGCACGCTGGAGGCGAGCAGCGAGACCGCCAGCGTGCCGGTGGCCACGGACAGGGCCAGGCTGCTCTGCGCGGGGGTCAACTGGAAATCGTGGGCCAGCAGCGGCATCAGCGGCTGCACGCAATACAGGAGGGCGAAGGTGGAGAAACCGCCGAAGACCATGGCGCGGTTGATGCGGCGGAATTCGGGGCTGCCTGCGGTGATGGGGACGTGGGACATGGCCAGTATGATAGCCCCAAAGCAGACAGGAGCTGTCCATACGATGGCCGTGGGCTCGGGGAGCCCACCCTACCGTAGGCCGTAGGGTGGGCTCCCCGAGCCCACGCATGCACCGTTTACGGATACTCGGCGTCCAGCTCCGAACCCGCAAAGTTCTCCAGCTCGACGAACAGCTGCTTCATCGGCGTGGCGCCGGCGATGTCGCGCAGGATGTCGCTGTTGCGGTAGATGGCGATACGGTTGGCGATGATGCCGTGGTGCGGCGCCGGGATGTTCTCCAGCAGCGTGGCCCAGCCGCTGTCGAAGTCGGGCTTGTTCTTGCGCACCGCCTTGACGAAGCGCTCGAACTCCTTGTGGTTGGTGCGCGCGACGATGCGCCCGTCCCCTTCGATGCCGAACACGATCGCCAGCGCGATCACGCCCTCGGCGTTCAGGTCGGGGTCCTGCACCGCGCCTTCGTAATGATGGCGGCGCAGCCACTGGGCCGCGCGCACGATCGCCTGCACGTCCTGGCGCTGCTTGAGCTGGCCCAGGTAGCGTTCGTAGCCCGACCAGGTCTCGCCCGGATCGGCGGTGCAGATGTCGACGAACAGTTCCTTCAGGCGGCGCTGGGCGTACACCGGGTCGGTGTCGTATTCGCCGACCAGCGTGTCTTCCGGCAGCGCGGCCAGTTCGCGGATCAGGCGGAAGCCCTGCTGGAACACGAGTTCCGCGCCTTCCGAGATCAGGATCCCGGCCGCGGCCTTGTCGCCGACCTCATCGTCGGTTTCGTCTTCGAGCAGGTATTCCAGGCCCAGCGACATGCCGCCCACGGTCAGCAGCTGTGCACGCTGGATGCCTTCGGCGGTGCGGTCGTTGGTGAACTTTTCGGCCACCATCGCGGTGATCCCCGCCAGCTCGTCGGCCAGGCCGGCGGCTTCCTCGGGGGTCGCGCTGTCGGCCAGGTGCCGGATCGCGCGGATCAGGCGCGGCAGCTTCTCGATGACGATTGCCGGGAGCATGGATGCAGGTGCCCCGTTCACGAGAAGATGTCCGTGCCCATGCTGCGGCGGGTGCTGCGCTTCGGCGTGCTGCGCACCGACGGCACCTGTTTGCGCAGGCGGTACAGCAGTTCGCGCGTGGTCCGGTGCGGGAACTCTTCCGCTTCGTCCTCGTCTTCCGGCAGCTCGACGTCGGCCAGGTCGGCGGTGTTGCGGAACTCGGGGAAGAGTTCCAGCAGCGAGCGCTGCCAGCCATCCTCGCTGGCGCGCGCCAGGTCGACCGCCAGCGGCACGATGTCGCTGTCGGAGGTGGTGACGATGTTCGGCTGCGGTCCGCGGCTGTTGATCTCGCCGGCCACTTCGAGGATTTCCTTCGGCGCCAGCGACCAGACGATGGCGAAGGCGGTCGCGCCCCAGTCGGAGCTCGAGGCTTCGGCCAGCAGCTCGTGGCGGCGGTCTTCGTCGTCGGTCGCGTAGACCACGCCGTGCATGTGGTTGAACAGGTTCTCGGCGATGCGCTCGGGATCGTCCTCGATCATGTCGTCGGGCCAGGTGGCGGCCATGTAGGCCAGGCTCTCGGCCCAGGCCTTGGGCGGCACCAGCAGGGTCGCGACCGAGGTCTTGGCGCCGTCGAAGCCGGCCAGGTGCAGGGCCGTGACCTGCGGCGGCAGGGTCGACAGCACCTCGGCCACGGCATAGTCGCCGTGCTCGTCGGCGGCCTTGGACAGGGCCTCCTCGGCGTGCTGCAGGGAGCCGGCCAGCACCAGCTCATTGACCTGGCGGGTCAATGCCGGCAGGTTCGATTTGGTGTCGTCGTCGCTCATTCGCGCTCACCTCCACGGTCGTCGAACAGCTCGGTGAAGCCGTCGTCGGCGATGCCGGTGCCGTTTTCGTCCAGCTCGTCGTCGTCGCCTTCATCGTCGCGCGCCAGCTGGTCGAGCGACTGGTCGTCGTCTTCCCAGCGGGCCTGGTTCTTGTACAGGAAAGCGGTGACGATGGCCTGGCGCGCCAGCTCCGGATGGTTCTCGCAGATGGCGGCGTACATGGCCTTGCCTTCGTCGTCGCCGTCGCAGTTCGCCATCGCGAACACACGCTGCGGATCGTCGCCTTCGTAGTCCATCGCTTCGCGCACCAGGCCTTTCGGGTCCGTGAAGCGGATGCGGTCGACCAGCGCGAAGGCCATCATGTTGACGTCGTCCAGGCCGTCGCCGTTGGCGTACTCCGACACCAGGGCCTGCACCATCATGTCGTAGTTCTTGCGGTTCGGCGGATCGCCCAGGGTGCCTTCGATCTGGCCTTCCAGTTCGCGCGACTGGAAAGCGAATTCCGGATGTACTTTTTTCATGGTTGCTTCAATCTTAATGAGGTAAATTCACGCCGGCAGGTTGACGCCATTGAGCGCAAAGACCGAGCGCCACAGTTCGAAGGCCTCGCCTTCGGCATCGAGGACGATACGGTGGTTGACGCTCTGGTTGTATTCGGCGCGCTTGGCCGGGTCGGACAGGACCTCGTAGGCCTTGGTGACGGCCTTGAAGCGCGCCTCCGCACCCGGCGCCTGGTTGCGGTCCGGGTGGTAGCGCATCGCAAGCGAGCGGTAGACTTTCTTGATCTCGTCGTCCGTCGCATTCGGCGCGACGCCGAGGATCGCGTATAAATTTTCCACTTGGAACTCTCCGGCTGGTGCCCGAAAAACAATAATCCGAGATTATCCTATAGAAAGCGCTATCGTGACAGGCAGGCCAGAGGCTTGTTGTCCGAGACAATATCCCCAAGTATGCCCAGAGGCCCCCTCGGCAAACCGTGCGCTTGACCACATAGCTACGGTAAAATGCCTGTCATCTAACCCATCCAGACACGTTTTCAATGAGCATTGATAAGAACTCCGCAGCCGCGGCAGCGCCTGCGCCGTCCTCGAATTTTGTGCGTGCGATCGTCGAGTCCGACCTTGCGGCGGGCACCCACAAGCGCGAAGGCCTGCCTTCGGTGATCACCCGCTTCCCGCCGGAGCCGAACGGCTACCTGCACGTGGGCCACGCCAAATCGATCTGCCTGAACTTCGGCCTGGCACGCGATTACCAGGGCCGCTGCAACCTGCGTTTCGACGACACCAATCCGGAAAAGGAAGACCAGGAATACGTCGACACCATCATGGATAGCGTCAAGTGGTTGGGCTTTTCGTGGGAGCAAGGCGGCCAGGAGCACCTGCACTACGCCAGCGACTACTTCGACCAGCTGTACGAGATGGCCGAGTACCTGATCGAGAAGGGCTACGCCTACGTCGACAGCCAGAGCGCCGAAGACATGTCGCGCAACCGCGGCAATTTCAGCACGCCGGGCACCAACTCGCCCTTCCGCAACCGTCCGGTCGAGGAATCGCTGCAGATCTTCCGTGACATGAAGGCCGGCAAGTACAAGGACGGCGAGCACATCCTGCGCGCCAAGATGAGCGAAGACGCGATGTCCTCGCCGATCATGACCAACCGCGACCCGGCCCTGTACCGCATCCGCCACGCGCATCACCACCGCACCGGCGACAAGTGGTGCATCTACCCGATGTACGACTACACGCACCCGATTTCGGACGCGCTGGAGAACATCACCCACTCGCTGTGCACGCTCGAGTTCCAGGACCACCGCCCGTTCTACGACTGGCTGGTCGACACCCTGGCCGACGGCGGCTTCTTCCAGCGTCCGGTGCCGCGCCAGTACGAATTCTCGCGCCTGAACCTGACCTATGTGGTGATGTCCAAGCGCAAGCTGCGCGCCCTGGTCGACGAGAAAATCGTCACCGGCTGGGACGACCCGCGCATGCCGACCATCGTCGGCCTGCGCCGCCGCGGCTACACGCCGGAATCGCTGCAGCTGTTCGCCGAGCGCATCGGCGTGTCCAAGGCCGACGGCTGGATCGACATGAGCACGCTGAAAGGCGCGCTGCGCGACGACCTCGACCCGAAGGCCCCGCGCGCGATCGCCGTGCTGCGCCCGCTGAAGCTGATCGTCGATAACTTCCCGGAAGGCGAGCTTGTGGAGTGCAGCGCCCCGGCCCACCCGCATCACCCGGAAATGGGCCAGCGCTCCTTCCCGTTCACGAAGGAACTGTGGATCGAGCAGGAAGACTTCATGGAAGTGCCGACCAAGGGCTACCACCGCTTCACCCCGCCGACCGCCGACAAGCCGGGCGCGCGCGTGCGCCTGAAGTACGGCTTCGTGGTCGAGTGCACCGGCTACGACAAGGACGAGAACGGCAACGTCACCGCGGTCCACGTGAACTATTTCGAGGATTCGAAATCGGGCACGCCGGGCGCCGACAACTACAAGGTCAAGGGCAACATCACCTGGGTCAGCGCTTCGCACGCACTGGAAGCCGAGGTGCGCCTCTACGACCGCCTGTTCAGCGACCCGAACCCGGACGCCGGCGGCAAGGACTTCCGGGAAGTGCTGAATCCGAACGCGCTGGAAACCGTGACCGCCTACCTGGAACCGGGCCTCAGGAACGCCGAGCCGGAGCAGCGCTTCCAGTTCGAACGCCATGGCTACTTCGTGGCCGACCGCGTGGACTCGCAGCCGGGCAAGCCGGTGTTCAACCGCGTGACGACGCTGAAGGACAGCTGGGGCGCCAAGTAATACGGCCCAGCCTTTCGATCGAATCCCGCCCCGGTGCTGCCGCGGCGGGATTTTTTTATCCACTATCGCCTTCCGAAGTCACCTGACGGTTTTGCTAGGTTTGATCGCCAATAACATTTCGTAGGATTGATCCTACCCCGCGACAAAGCCTCCTGCGGTAGGAGTTGATGCAGCACTTTTCATAAGGAGTCGCGCAGATGTTCAGACATCACCGTCGCTTCCACGTGCCTGGATTCAGGTTGCCTGCACTGGTGGTGGGACTATGCATTTCCATTGCCGGCGGCATGCTCTGTTATGTTGTTGCCATCAACCGACTCGATGCCGATGCCCAAGAAACCTTCACCAACACTGTAGGCAGCGTGCAGTTCACGCTGACCGGGCGCATCAAGAGTTATGCGGACGTGTTACGCAGCACTGCCAGCCTGTTCCAGGCACAGCCTGCGCTGACCCGTGAACAGTTTCATCGCTATGTACAAGGGCTCGATTTCCAAAAGCAGTTTCCCGGCATTGAGTCGATCAACTTCGCCCATTTTGTGAAAGAAGCGGAGAGGCCTGCTTTCGAAAAAATGATGCAGGCGCAATTGGCCGGACTGCCGGGCGCGCCGCAACGTTTCGAAATTAAGCAAGGCGGATCTCGTCCGGATTACCTTGCCGTCACCTATATCGAGCCGCATACCGTGTGGATGCAGCGTCTGGGCGCCGATCTCCAGGCGCGCGAATCGGTCCTTGCCACCCTCAACAGATCGCGCGATACAGGTGATGTGGCTACCTCGGGCACCCCCTTGCCCTTTTCGCGCAAGGTGATTACCGGTATCGGTATGCGCCTGCCGGTCTACCGCGTCGATATGCCGCTCGACACGGTGGAACAGCGCCGCGCAGCCTACTTCGGCTCGGTCGGTATCGGCTTCAGCATGGAACGCCTGTTACAGGGTGTTCTCGAATCGCAGCCAATCCCCAATATGCGGCTGGTTTTGTCGACGGTTGGCAGCCACGATCCCGCCGGACCGAAGCAGGTCGTACTTTACGATAGCGCAGGGCAAAAAGGCAGGTCCGACAAGAAGACCGACCCTGATAACGAGCTCAGCATGACAGTGCCGATCCAGTTCAGCAACCATGCCTGGCAGGCGCGTTTCAGCGTCGACAAGGGCGCCGTGCGCAGCGTCGGCGACGACTGGCTACCGATGCTGGCCATGGCGACCGGTTTCTTCAGCTGCGCGCTCCTGTTCTCGATTTACCACACCCTGGCTTCTTCGCGGCGCCGCGCCCTGGAAATGGCGCGCGAGATGACGCAGGAACTGCGCGCCAGCGAAGCCAAGCTGAAGCACTCGAACGAAACCCTGCGCCGGCTCGCAGCGCATGCCGAGAACATCAAGGAAAGCGAGCGCAAGCGCATCGCACGCGAGATCCACGACGATCTGGGGCAAAACCTGCTTGCCCTGCGCATCGAAGCCGAGATGCTGAGACTACGGACTGGAGAACGCCATCCTCACCTGCACGAACGGGCCTGTCGAACGCTGGCCCAAATCGATACGACCATCAAAAGCGTGCGGCAGATCATCAATGACCTGCGACCACACGTGCTCGACCTCGGCCTGAACGCTGCCGTTGCCTGGCAGATCACGGATTTCAGGCGCCGCACAGGTATTGCTTGCGAGCTGTTCGAGCACGAAGGCGAAATCGCACTCAGCGATGGCTGCGCAACGGCCCTGTTCAGGATCCTGCAGGAGTCACTGACGAATATCTCCCGCCACGCGCACGCCAGCAGCGTCGAGATCCACCTGGAAGTCCAACGGGACAAGATCGCGATGACAATCAGCGACGATGGCGTCGGTCTGCCCGCCACTGCTGAGCGCAAGCCTGGTTCTTTTGGTCTGATTGGCATCGAAGAGCGCGTCAAGATCCTGGGCGGCACGGTGTCGATCACCAGCAGTCCAGGTACCGGTACGACAGTCGCTGTGACCGTCCCGCTGCTGGAGCACGGCGACATGGTCTATGTGCCGCGCTCCGATGCGCCACGCCCTTCGCGTAGGCAGGAAGGCAAGGTCGGCATTCTGACCTGAGCAGCCGCACGAAAGCTCATGTGTCGGAAAGTTGAGCTCACATTCGGGATACTCTGAACGTAAATTGACCAAAGTCAATTTCTATCCAAACCTATCGGCAAGAATGACTATTACTGCTCCCAATCAATACGATAACGGGGCATTAATCAAGACGCATCTAGCGAAAAGGAGGTAGACACCAGTCAGCATTAATAGCTTCCGTCTCGAATAACCATAATCGAAATGCAAGCCAAAAACTAAGGGGTTAGTCCATGATCACGAATGACGATTTCAAGACCATTTCCGAATTGGATTTGGACCCGATCAAGGTTAAGTTGATGCACAAGGAGTCCGGCGAAGGCTGGACCCTGGAAAAGGCAAACGCCGTCGCCTTCGAATATCGTCGGTTCCTGTACCTGATGAAGAAGTTCCCAACCGAACAAACCGCACCACTGGTCGACGTGGACACCTTCTGGCACTACCACATACTGGACACCATGAAGTACGAAGTCGACTGCCAGGCTGTGTTTGGCTACTTCCTCCACCACTTCCCCTATATCGGCCTGCGCGGCGAGGACGACGAAGCCGCCCACCAACGCATTGGTGCCCGCATGAAGGAACTGTACGAGGAAACCTTCGGCGAGTCATACGTCCGTGCCGAGGCGCTTACCGCATGGTCGGCTGTTGCCATCAAGACCGGGCAGTCGCAGCTGGCCGGTACGACTGCCTGGTCGGCTGTTGCCATCAAGACTGCGCAGCCGGCGCTGGCGGGCACGACTGCCTGGTCAGCGGTTGCCATCAAGACTGCGCAGCCGCTGATGGCGGGCATGACCGCATGGTCGGCCGTCGCCAACAAGCAGGACTGGCTGGGCGCCGCCACTTCCGCCGATACCAAAGCCGCCGAGCTCACCCGCTTCTACAGCGAGCGCCCGACGCTGGAAACGGTTGCGTAAGGCCTCTGGCGCATTCCGCGCCGCTTCAAGCCCGCCCCAGTGGCGGGCTTTTTCATGCGTGATTCAGGTCGGATCGCACCATTAGCGCCCGCAGCTCGCGGATGCTGAAATCCGATACCTCATGCATGCGCAGCAGGATAGTGGCGCCGATCGGCAAGGTGTTATGGCGGATCTTGCTGATCACCGGCGGGGCGACTTCGAGCACGCGCGACAGCGCCGCGTCGTTTTTCAGCTTGAGTTTGTTGATGATGGCGTCGAGAACCCGGTTGGGGTCGTAGACGGCACCCTCCGGTATCCTTCTGATGGGCATGGTCTTCCTTCGAAATGACAGTCCGTGGGATATTCTTCACTTCCTTCAGGGGGTCGTGAAAAATAAGCTGGTTTTGGGATATTTGTAATATTTATATTGCTGTTGAGCAGCAAGCCCAAATCATACACGGGCGTCTTGTCTTTTGGCTAAAAGATCCTCCACCCGCGGATAGCGCAGGCGCGCCCGCAGCTCTTCCTTGATGCGGCGGTTGTCGAGCCGGCGCGACTCCGACATGAAGGACAGCAGCATCGGCGACACCGCTTGCGCCAGCGCCGCGCGCGGCAGACGCGGCGCGCGCGGCAGACCGTAGGCGTCGGCCACCAGGTCGAAGTACTCGCCCATTTTGAGGTGGGTGTCGTCGCTGGCGTTGTAGGCGCGCCCGGGGCGGGCACGGAACAGCGCCAGCAGAGCGAGCCGGGCCAGGTCGTCGGCGTGGATGTGGTTGGTGTAGACGTCGTCCTGCGGCGCCAGCGCCGGCGTGCCCTGGCGCAGGCGCTCGAGCGGCAACCGTTCTGCTGCATAGATGCCCGGCGCGCGCAGGATGCTGAGCTTCCCTTTCGCAGCGACGGCCCAGGCGCGCAGCACCTGCTCGGCGTCGACGCGGCGCAGCGCGCGGGCGTTGCGCGCGGCGCGCGGCGCGGTCTCGTCGATCAGCGCGCCCCCGCGGTCGCCATAGACACCCGAGGTGCTGATATAAACGACATGGCCCCCCTCGGGTAGAATGGCGGTCAAATTTCGCGTGCGCAAATCCAGCGCGCCCTGCCGCGGCGGCGGTGCGAGGTGCACGACCCGCGGCGCGAGCCCTGCCAGGCGTGCCAGGCTCGCCGGCCGGTCGAGGTCGGCCACGATCGGCACCGCGCCCGCGGCCCGCAATTCGGCGCAGCGTGCCGGCTGGCTGGTGACGGCGAACACGCGAAAGCGCTCCACGACCGACGGCAGCAAGCGCATGCCGACATCGCCGCAGCCCACGATCAGCAGGCGCGGCTTATTGAACCTGACATTATTTTGAGTATTCATTCGAGGATTGTATGACGTTCCAGATCACTGTCCAGCCCAGCGGCCACCACTACGAATGCGAGCAGGACGAAACCGTGCTCGCAGCGGCGATCCGCTCCGGCATCGGACTGCCCTACGGCTGCAAGAACGGCGCCTGCGGCTCCTGCAAGGGCAAGGTCGTCGAAGGCACGATCCACCACAAGCCGCACCAGGCGCGCGCCCTGTCCGAGCAGGAAAAGCTGCAAGGCTTTGCGCTGATGTGCTGCGCCGTGCCCGAGGGCGACGTGGTCATCGAAGCGCGTGAAGTCGGCGGCAGCACCGAGTACCCGGTGCGCAAGATGCCGACCCGCGTGACCGGCATCCGCCGCGCCGCGCCCGACGTCGCCATCCTCAGCCTGCAGCTGCCGGCCAACGAAGCCCTGGCCTACCGCGCCGGCCAGTACGTCGAGTTCCTGCTGAAGGACGGCAAGCGCCGCGCCTATTCGATCGCCAACGCGCCTTCGTTCAGCGGTCCGCTGGAACTGCACATCCGGCACCTGCCGGGCGGCCTGTTCACCGACCACGTGTTCTCGACCATGAAGGAGCGCGACATCCTGCGTTTCGAGGGTCCGCTCGGCACCTTCTTCCTGCGCGAAGAATCGAACAAGCCGATCGTGCTGCTGGCTTCGGGCACCGGCTTCGCGCCGGTCAAGGCGCTGGTCGAACACATGATCCACCTGAAGTCGGAACGTCCTGTCCACCTGTACTGGGGCGGCCGCCGCCCGCAAGACCTGTACATGCACGAACTGTGCGAACAATGGGCGCGCGAGCTGCCGCACTTCCGCTATGTGCCGGTGATCTCGGACGCGCTGCCGGAAGACGCGTGGACCGGCCGCAGCGGCTACGTGCACGCCGCCGTGATGCAGGACATCCCGGATCTGTCGGGCTACCAGGTGTATGCTTGCGGCGCGCCCATCATGGTCGACTCGGCTCGCAACGATTACGTGGCGCAATGCGGCCTGCCGGCGGAAGAGTTTTATGCCGACGCGTTCACGACGGAGGCCGACCTGGCGCAGTCCTGATTTTCGTCCACCCATCGTGCAGTTCCTATAAGGGGTTCCACCATGCGTACTTCGCTTCGTTCCGCCCTGCTGTTTTCCGCCAGCCTGCTGGCCGTCCTGCCTGGTGTCTCCGCCATCGCCGCCGACCAGCCGGCAGGCGGCAGCTACCAGGCGGCGATTGCCAGCCCGATCCGCACTGACGACGACCGCAAGGCCGACGCCAAGCGCAAGCCGGCCGAGTTCCTGGCCTTTGCCGGGGTCAAGCCCGGCATGAAGGCGCTCGACATCGCCGCGGGCGGCGGCGCCACCGCGGCCCTGCTGACGGCGGCGGTGGGCCAGAAGGGCGAAGTCTGGGCGCAGAATGCGAAGCCGAACCCGAAACTGCAGGAACGCGTGGGCAATGCGACCCTGCCGAACCTGCACGCGATCGTGGCGGACTTCAACGACCCGGTCCCGAAAGGCACGCCGCCGCTCGACCTCGTCACCATCAACATGTCTTACCACGACATCGCCAACACCCCGGCCGACCGTGCGGCGATGAACAAGCGCCTGTACGAGGCCCTGAAACCGGGCGGCGTGCTGGTCATCGTCGACAACGCGGCCAGGAAAGGGGCCGGTCTGTCGGCCACCAAGACCCTGCACCGCATCGACGAAGAGACCGTGGTCGAGGAAGTCACCAGGGCCGGCTTCAAGCTCGATGCGCGCAGCGACTACCTGCACGTGGCGTCGGATCCGCGCGAGCAGCCTTTCTTCAAGATGAATGCGCCGGATGACAAGTTTGCCCTTCGATTCAAAAAATAACACCACCGTCGTTCCCGCGGAGGCGGGGACCCAAGTCGTGTGCGCTGACGAAACGCACGCAAACTTGGGTCCCCGCCTGCGCGGGGACGACGTCGATTCTGCTCACGTCATCTCATGTCCCTGATTTCCCCCACGGGCGGCCTCGCCGTCCTGCGCAACCGTAACCTCTCCTTCTACCTGTCCGCCCGTTTCCTGGGCACCCTGGCCGTGCAGATGCAGAGTGTCGCGGTCGGCTGGCAGGTGTACCAGATTACGCAAAGCCTGTTCGACCTCGGCCTGATCGGCCTGGCGCAGTTCGCGCCCTTCCTGGCCCTGATCCTGTGGGCCGGCCATGTCGCCGATACCCACAACCGCCGCACCATCATCCTGCTGTGCATGTGCACCCAGCTGCTGTGCAGCCTGCTGCTGGTGGGCTTCACCCTGTCCGGCAGCCATGTCGTGTGGCCGGTGTTCGCGATCCTGGTGCTGTACGGCAGTGCGCGCGCCTTCATGATGCCGGCCTCGCAGGCGGTGCTGAAGAACCTGGTGCCGAACGAAGCCTTCTCGCAGGCGGTGGCGCTCAGCTCCTCGACCTTCCACGTGGCGGTGATCGCCGGCCCGGTGCTGGGCGGCCTGCTGTACGTGTTCGGGCCGAACGTGGTGTACACGGTGTCCAGCGTGCTGCTGGCGCTGTCGGTGCTGCTGATGGCCGCTACCCGCAGCGCGCCGCAGGCGATGAACAAGGCGCCGGTCAGCTGGCATACGCTGCTCGAAGGCCTGCGCTTCGTGCGCTCGCGCCCGATCGTGCTGGGTGCGATCTCGCTCGACCTGTTCGCGGTACTGTTCGGCGGCGCCACCGCCCTGCTGCCGGCCTATGCGCACGATGTGCTGGCCGCCGGTCCGACCGGCCTCGGCTTGCTGCGCACCGCGCCCGGCGCCGGCGCCGCGCTGTGCTCGATCCTGCTGGCCTTCTACCCGATCCGCCGCAAGGTCGGCGCCTGGATGTTCGGCGGGGTGGCCCTGTTCGGCGCGGCCACCGTGACCATGGGCCTGACCAGTACCTTCGCCGTGGCCCTGATCGCCCTGTTCCTGCTGGGCGCCGGCGACATGGTCAGCGTCTACGTGCGCCACCTGCTGGTGCAGTACGAAACGCCGGACGAGATCCGCGGCCGCGTCAGCGCCGTCAACTCGGTCTTCATCGGCGCTTCGAATGAACTGGGCGAGTTCGAATCGGGTCTGACCGCCAGCTGGTTCGGCCTGGTGCGCGCGATCCTGCTCGGCGGTGCCGCCACCCTGGTGGTGACCGGCACCTGGATGAAGCTGTTCCCGGTGCTCTCGACCATGGACCGCTTCCCGCACCATGAGGCGGAAGAAGCCGCAAAGACGAAGGCGGGATAATGGACAAGGCGGAGCACAGGCGCGACAGGGAAAAGGGGCGGCGCCTGCTGCACCGCTTCGTTCGTTCGCGTCCGCACCTGACGCTGGCGATCGCCTTCGGCACCGTGGTCGGCCTGGCCTGGCCGGATTCGCATCCCTGGCTGCGGCGCGCGCTGATCGGCTGGAATGCCGGGGTCTGGGTCTACCTGATCGGCATGGCCTGGATGATGGCCCGGGCCGACCATCGCAAGGTCCGCGACATCGCCGGCCGGCAGGACGAGAGCGCGGGCCTGGTGCTGTTCACCCTGGTCGTCGGTGCGATCCTGAGCCTGTACGCCATCGTCTCCGAACTGACCCGCATGGACCACGTGCCGGCCGACCAGATCGCGCTGCGCTATGCCTTCACGGCGCTGACCGTGATCGGCTCCTGGCTGCTGGTCGGCGTCCTGTTCTGCTTCCACTACGCCCACCTGTACTACCGCGCGCCACGCGACCACGCGCCGCTACGCTTCCCGGAGGAAGAGCCGGACGGCGGCGCCATCGAGCCGGATTACTGGGACTTCCTGTACTTCTCCTTCACCATCGCGGTGGCGGTCCAGACCTCGGACGTGACGGTCACGTCGCGCAGCATGCGCAAGCTCGTGCTCGGCCATTCGGTGCTGGCCTTCTTCTTCAATCTGCTCATTCTCGGGCTGTCGATCAATATCGCGGCAGGCTTCGTGAACTCATGAGCGCGCCAAGCGGAACGCGGTCAATGCGCGGGACGGTGTAAGATCGTTTCAACAGTGTCAACTATTGGAGCGATTTATGGAAATCAACGTTAATACCGACAACACCATCGACCGCCACCAGGGCCTCGACGAACGCGTGCGCGAAGCTGTCGAATCGAGTGTCGGCCGCTTCGAGCAGGTGCGCCGCGTGGACGTCCACCTGAGCAACCAGAACGGCCAGAAGCACGAAGACGGCGACCAGTACTGCATGATGGAAGCGCGCGTGGCCGGCTACGACGCGGTGGTCGTGCATGCCCACGCCGCCGACCTGCATCAGTCGATCGCGGGCGCCGCAAGCAAACTCAAGCGCGCACTGGACAGCGCCCTGGGCCGCCTCAACGACAAGAACAAGCGCGCCGCCGTCCCGCTGGACGCCGATGTGCCGATCGAGTCTTATAAGGGCCTGACCGACAACCAGTAAGCGGCCTGCCGCTTCAGCCTTCCACCGCCCCTCTCAGCTTGCGTAAATAGCGCAAGCCTTCGAGGGCGCGGCTTCCGTACCAGGACATCATCTCGCCGTCGACCAGGATCACGGGAATGCCGATCTGCTTCTCCAGCGCATCCGCGTGCGCTTCCGTGAACCGGTAGGGCTCGGTCGACAGCAGCACCGCATCCAGTCCATCCACCAGCGCTTGCGACCACTCGAAGCGCGGATAGCGTTCGCCCTTCCCAAGCCGGGGCACCTGCCAGCCCAGTTCGGCGAGCATGCTGGCGATATAGGTGTCGCTGGACACCGCCATCCACGGGTCCTGCCAGATGCAGTACAGCACCGTGCGCGCCGGCCCCGCCGGCTCGCTCTTCAGGGCCGCATATTCTGCCTCGAAGGCCGCGCACCAGCGTTCGGCGGCTTGCTCTCTACCGAAGATCCCGCCCATCAGGCGCGCCAGGCCGAGGTTGTCGCGCGGCGTGTTCGGGTGCGTGACCACGATGTGGGGCACGAATTCGCCAAGGCGGTCGACGGTCGGCTTTTCGTTTTCGTCGATGTTGACCACCACGTGGGTCGGCGCCAGCTTGCGGATCTTCTCGATGTTGACGTCCTTGGTGCCGCCGACCTTGGGAATGGCGGCGACGACATCGTGCGGATGGATGCAGAAGCCGGTGCGCCCGACCAGCTGGCTGGCCAGTCCCAGCTCGCACAACAGTTCGGTAATCGAGGGCACCAGGCAGACGATGCGGGCGCCGGGTGCCGGTTCGTGCTGCCGGCCCAGGGCGTCGATGAGGGCATTCGATGGATTCATCCCGCTATTGAAACATTGTTGTTTATCCGACGCCAAGTATCGATTGAAGTTGCGATGCGGTATGATTTCGAGCTTGTCAATATTCCCCATCGACCGGAGGCTCCATTGAAGATCATCGGCGCCTTCGGCGCGTCCCGCTACGCCATCCGCGACCTGGAGCTGTTCCGCGATGCCGACACCCCGGCCGTGGCGGCGCTGCTGGCCGCGTGTCCGGTGGTGCGGGTCGCGCAAGGCGAACCGGTCGAAGACGGCCTGCGTGCGCGCCTCTATGTCGTGCTGTCCGGCTCGCTCGGCGTGCAGCCGGCCACGGCCACCGGCGAAGGCGAGGTCCAGCGCGTCCTGCCCGGCGAGAGCGTGGGCGAGCAATCGGTGCTCGACGATGCTGCCAACCTCGACGCCATCACCGCGCTGAGCGACAGCGAACTGCTGGTGATCGAGCCGGCCCTGGTCTGGCGCCTGATCGACGAGGCCAACGGCGTCGCCCGCAACCTGCTGCGCCTGCTGTCCTTCCGCATCCGCGCCGCCAACGCCCTGCTGCGGCGGCGCCAGAAGCTGGGCGAGTTCTACCGCCAGCTGTCGATGAACGACAGCCTGACCGGCCTCTACAACCGGGCCTGGCTGAACGACATGCTGCCCAAGCTGGTTGCACGCGCACGCATGGACGGCACCCCGCTGTCGCTGGTGATGATCGACCTCGACCACTTCAAGCGCTTCAACGACACCCACGGCCACATGGCCGGCGATACCGCGCTGGCGACCGCCGCCGCCGTGATCCGCAGCGCCCTGCGTCCGTCCGACTTTGCGGTGCGCTATGGCGGGGAGGAACTGATGGCGATCCTGCCGAACACCAACCGCCTGCTGGCCGTGATGGTGGCCGAGCGCCTGTGCGGGCGCATGCGCGAAGCGGTCGTGTTCGACGACATGCGCATCGCCCTGCCCCACATCACGGGGTCCTTCGGCGTGGCCAGCCTGGGCGCGGAGCAGGACGAGCGCGGCCTGGTCGAAGCGGCCGATGCGGCGCTGTACCGCGCCAAGGAGGCCGGACGGGACCGCATCTGCACCTGATGGTTCCGCTTTGACGCTTGCGGCTGGATTGGAGATGGGCTGGACGGCAAGTTAGAATGACCCGTCGCAACTAATGAGCAACCCCGGAGCAGCCACCCCGTGAGCAACCACACCTTCCTCTGGCACGACTACGAAACCTTCGGCGCGGTGCCGCGGCGCGATCGCCCGGCCCAGTTCGCCGCGATCCGCACCGACGCCGAGCTGAACGAGATCGGCGAGCCGGTCATGATCTACTGCCAGCCGGCGCCCGACTACCTGCCCGATCCGCAGGCCTGCCTGATCACCGGCATCACGCCCCAGCACTGCCTGGAGCACGGCGTGCCGGAGCACGAGTTCGCCAAGCGCGTGTGCGAAGCCTTCAGCGAGCCGGGAACGGTCGGGGTCGGCTACAACACGATCCGCTTCGACGACGAAGTCACGCGCTTCCTGTTCTGGCGCAACATGATCGACCCGTATGCGCGCGAGTGGCAGAACGGCTGCGGCCGCTGGGACCTGCTGGACGTGGTGCGCATGACCTATGCGCTGCGCCCGGACGGCATCAACTGGCCGATGAAGGCGGATGGCAAGCCCAGCTTCCGCCTGGAAGACCTGACGCGCGCCAACGGCCTGGTGCACGAGGCCGCGCACGATGCGCTGTCCGACGTGCGCGCCACCATCGCGATGGCGCGCCTGATCCGCTCGAAGCAGCCGAAGCTGTTCGACTTCTGCCTGGAACTGCGCCGCAAGGACAGGGTCGCCAGCGAGATGGGCCTGCACCTGGAACGCAGCCAGCGCAAGCCCTTCCTGCACGTGTCCGGCATGTTCCCGGCCGAGCGCGGCTGCCTGGGCCTGGTGTGGCCGCTCGCCACGCACCCGACCAACAAGAACGAGGTGCTGGTCTGGGATTGCCGCCACGACCCGTCGGAGCTCTTCGCACTGAGCGTGGAAACGATCCGCGAACGCCTGTTCACGCGGGCCGCCGAGATGCCGGAAGGCGTCTCCCGCCTGCCGATCAAGAGCGTGCACCTGAACAAATCGCCGATGCTGGTCGGGAACCTCAAGACCCTGCAGCCGGCGCTGGCGGACAAATGGCAGCTCGATATCGAACAGTGCCTGGCGCATGCGCGCATCGCCGCGGAAGGCCCGGACATGGGCACGGTGTGGCAGAAGGTGTTCCAGCGCGAGGCGGCCGGGGGCGAGGTCGACGTCGACGAAGACCTGTACAACGGCTTCGTCTCGCAGGGCGACCGGCGCCAGCTCGAATCGCTGCGCGCCGAGCACCCTACCCGCCTGGTCGGCCGGGCGCCGAGCTTCGAGGACGAACGACTGGCAGAGATCCTGTTCCGCTACCGCTGCCGCAACTTCCCGCACACGCTGCACGAGCACGAGATGGAAACCTGGGAAGCGCACCGCGCGGCGCGCCTGTTCGAGGGCGCCGGCGGGGCACGCACGATCGACCAGCTGTTTGCCGAGATCGATGCGCTGTCGGAGACGGCGGATGAGCGGGCTGAGGCGATTCTGGGTGCGCTGTACGATTACGCGGAGTCGATCGCGCCGCAGCGGTATTGAATGTGAACGCGGGCTCCCCGTGCCCACGCGCGTTCGATTACCCGCGATGCGCGTTGATCGCGTCGCGCGTCTCCATCGCCACCCGGCGTGCGGCCGCGGCGAAATCCTCACCGCCCTGCGGCTGCGCGTAGATGATGGCACGCGAGGAATTGATCATCATGCCGGCACCGTTCGCGGTGCGGCCCGACTTGACGGTGGCTTCGATGTCGCCGCCCTGGGCGCCGATGCCCGGTACCAGCAGCGGCATGTCGCCCACCAGGGCGCGGACCTGGGCCAGCTCCTGCGGGAAGGTGGCGCCGACCACCAGCGCGCACTGGCCGTTCTTGTTCCACTTGTCGGCCACCAGCTGCGCCACGTGCTGGTACAGCGGGCGTCCGCCCACGTCCAGGAATTGCAGGTCCGAGCCGCCCGCGTTCGAGGTGCGGCACAGCACGATCACGCCGCGGTCCGCCCACTCCATGTAGGGCTCCACCGAATCGAAGCCCATGTAGGGGTTCACCGTGACCGCGTCCGCGCCGTAGCGGTCGAAGGCCTCGCGCGCGTACTGGCGCGCGGTGGCGCCGATGTCGCCGCGCTTGGCATCCAGGATCAGCGGGATGTGCGGATAGCGCTCTTTCAGATAGCGGCACACGGTTTCCAGCTGGTCTTCCGCGCCCAGCGCCGCGAAATAGGCGATCTGCGGCTTGAAGGAACAGGCCAGGTCGGCGGTCGCGTCGATGATGGCCTTGCAGAATTCGGCGATGCCTTCGGGATGATCGCGCAGGTGCTGCGGCAGGCGCTCGATGTCCGGATCGAGCCCCACGCACAGCAGGGAATCGTTGCTGCGCCAGGCGGCGTTCAGCTTGTCGATGAAGTTCATGGCAGGCCCCTTCTCTATCGCATTGCAAACCCGATATTGTACCGTGCCCAGGCCGGACGCCGCGACCGGGCCATTTCGGGTATATTTTTATGTATTCGACAACTTGCAGTGGACTTCATCATGACGAAACCTTCTTCGACGCCTTCCCTGTTCACGCGCTGGACCGCGATGCTGCTGTCGGCGGTGCTGGCCAGTGTTCTGCTGTCGGGCTGCGGCTACAACCAGTTCCAGGCCAAGGACGAGGCAACCAAGGCCGCCTGGGGCGAAGTGGTCAACCAGTACCAGCGCCGCGCCGATCTGATCCCGAATCTGGTCAATGTCGTGAAGGGCTATGCCAGTCACGAACGCGAAACCCTGGAAGCCGTGACCCGTGCGCGCGCCGCCGCCACCAGTTTCCAGATCACGCCCGAAGTGCTGAACAACCCGGAAGCCTTCCAGAAGTTCCAGCAGGTGCAGGGCGAGCTGTCCAGCGCGCTGTCGCGCCTGATGGCCGTGTCGGAAGCCTACCCGAACCTGAAGGCCGACACCCAGTTCCGCGACCTGCAGTCGCAGCTGGAAGGCACCGAGAACCGCATCACCGTGGCACGCCAGCGCTATATCGCCTCGGTCCAGGACTACAACGTGCTGGCGCGCAGCTTCCCGACCAACCTGACGGCGAAGATGTTCGGCTACGCGCCCAAGCCTTCGTTCACGGTCGAGAACGAGCGCGCGATCTCGACCGCGCCGAAGGTCGACTTCGGCAAATAAGCGGACGCCAGGGATGAACCCCGTGCTGCGCCTGCTGTGGGCCTTTGCCCTGAGTCTGCTCCTGGCCGGGCAGGCGCAGGCGCAGCTCAAGCCCGTGCCCGAGTACACGGCGCGCGTCACCGACCAGGCCGGCATGCTGACGCCGGAGCAGCGCCAGAACCTGGAGCGCGTGCTGGCCGACTACGAGACCCAGACCGGCAGCCAGATCGCGGTGCTGCTGGTGAAATCGACCGAGCCCGAGGTCATCGAGCAATACAGCATCCGCGTGGCCGATGCCTGGAAGCTGGGCCGCAAGGGCGTCGACGACGGCGTGCTGCTGCTGGTTGCGCGCGACAACCCGTCCTCGCTGCGGCGCCTGCGCATCGAAGCCGGACGCGGCGTACAAGGCGTGCTCACCGATGCGCAATCGAAACGCATCCTGCAAGACACGATCGCCCCGCACTTCCGCCAGAACGATTACTACGGCGGCCTGGTGGCCGGGGTCGGCGCGATTTCCGCCCTCCTCAACCAGGAGAAATTCCCGGCGCCGCAGGCCCAGCCGGGCCAGGCGCAAGGACAGGCGCAGGACGAGGACGGCGGCCCCGGCATCGTGATGAGCATCTTCTTCATTGTCATCGGCCTGATGGTGCTGCGCTCGGTCTTCAGCCCGCGCCGTTCGCGTCTGTCGCAGCCGGGCATCGGGCGGCGCTTCGACAACGGCTGGAACAGCGGCGCCACCGGTTTCATCCTCGGCAGCATCCTCAGCAACATGAACAATCAGCGCGGCGGTGGCGGCGGCTTTTCGGGCGGCGGCGGCTTCTCGGGTGGCGGCGGCTTTTCCGGCGGCGGGGGCGGCAGCTTCGACGGCGGCGGCGCTTCGGGAGACTGGTAATGGATTCGGCACAACATCATCCCGGCCGCATCAAACGCAGCCTGCGCCACCTGCTCAGCACCAGGACCGAAGCCGCGCGCGTGTTTCCGCCGGCGACCCTGGAAGCCATCGCCGAAGCGATCACGGCCGGCGAGCAGACCCACCGCGGCGAGGTCCGGCTGGTGGTCGAAAAATCGCTGCCGCTGTCCGCCGTGTGGGACGGCGTCAGCAACCGTCAGCGCGCACTGGCGCTGTTTGCCGACTATGGCATCTGGGACACCGAGGACAATTGCGGCGTCCTCATCTACGTCAACCTGGCCGACCACAAGGTCGACATCGTTGCCGACCGCGGCATCAACCGCCGCATCGATCCCGCCACCTGGCAGGCGATCTGCAACACCATGACGGCAGGCTTTGCCCAGGGCCGTTTCCACGAGGCCACGCTTGAGGCCATCGGGCAGGTCAATGCGCTGCTGCGCCAGCACTTCCCCTCCAACGGCGCGCGGCCGAACGAGCTGCCGGACAAGCCGCTCATGCTGTAGCTGCCGTCACTGCCGTCGTCAGGGCGGGCTGAGTACAATGGCGTTCTTTATAGCCATCCAGGAAAGCCTGCCATGAAACTTGCCCAGAAAGTCGCCATCGTTACCGGAGCCAGCCGGGGAATCGGTTATGCCTGCGCCGAGCGCCTGGTGCGCGAAGGCGCGCGCGTGATGCTGGTCGACGTGCGCCAGGAAGGCGCGGCGGCGGCCGAAGCGCTCGGCGACAATGCCCGCTTCTTCTGTGCCGACGTCAGCCAGAAATCGGATGTCGACGCCATGCTCGCCGCCACCCTGGAAGCCTTCGGCCATGTCGACATCCTGGTCAACAACGCCGGCGTCACCCATGCCGCCAACTTCCTCGACCTGACCGAAGAAGACTTCGACCGCGTCCTGCGCGTCAACTTGAAATCGATGTTCCTGTGCAGCCAGGCGGTGGCGCGCGAGATGGTCAAGCGCAACAGCGGCTGCATCATCAACATGTCGAGCGTGAACGCCGAGCTGACCATCCCGAACCAGATTCCCTACGTGGTCTCGAAAGGCGGCGTGAACCAGCTGACCCGCGTGGCGGCGATCGCGCTGGCCGAGCACGGCATCCGCGTCAATGCGATCGGCCCCGGCACCATCCTGACCGAACTGGCGAAGAACGCGGTGATGGGCAGTCCGGAGGCGCGCCATACCATCCTGTCGCGCACGCCGCTGGGCCGCTGCGGCGAGCCGGAAGAGATTGCCGGCATCGCCGCCTTCCTGGCCAGCGACGACGCGTCCTATATGACCGGCCAGACCCTGTACGCGGACGGCGGCCGCATGGCCCTGAACTACACGGTGCCGGTAAAGGAATAAGCCGAGCCGATCAGTTATGAAGGCTGCGAATGTCTGCTATCCAGAATCAAAATTGGACGCATATATCGCGGCGCAGCATAATCTCACCTGTCTCCACTATTCTCCTCCAAGAAAATAGTTTGAAGCCCGCTCCTGAAGCGGGCTTTTTTTTATCCCCATCGTTGGTAGACCGGCCTCAGCCGAATTCGTTCGTAACGAACCTGCGTTCGCTTGAGCGGCGTCATACCCGAGTCATATTCGGCTTCTATACTGAGTTCATCTGCATACACGCAACCGATATGCGTGATCGCAGAAAGGCGTACCGCAACGCGGTGCGCCGCACCGGATTCTGCGTCTCTTGGCCCTATCTTGGGTTGTGCCCGTCCTCCGTTGGCGGGCATTTTTTTTTGCTCCCGCAGCAACTGGCGTGAATGCAACGTCGCAAATAAAAATCCACCTCAGTGCTTGATCCGGTCGAGGATTTCGCTATGATGAATTTCGCGCTTGCGTTTTTTCATGGAGCCATCCCTATGAATTTACCTGAAACGATGTCGCCACCCCAGCAACACCAATCGCGCCGGCAGCACCAAAGCGCAGATGACTACCTGGTTCTCAGCGAACTGAATCCGCGCATGGTCATCGACCACCTCGACGATGAAGACCAGCCGCTTCACGTACTGACTTTCGGCAGCGTCCGCGAGATCTGTCCGAAGTGCCGCACACATCACCTCAAGCTCGTCTTGCGACAGCGGACCGTACGCGTCGCCCATCTTTTCTGCGCCGAGTGCGAAAGCTGCTTCGACGCCCATTACCCCAACGGGACGCCCGCGCTCACGATCTGACGCGATCCCGCGCTTGGCCGACGTTCCGCACTACGGACCGCCGGCACAGGGCCAAACCTCCCTTGCGAACCCCCAGGCATGCGTCATGGTAAGGTAGATCTTTTGTCAGATCGCTTGCCATGAACGCCATGCTGTCCCAGTTGCTGCTGCACCCCCGTGTTCGCGCCGCCTGTATTGGTTGTGCCGCCCTCATGTACCTGCTGATTGTCGTTGCGGGAAATGTTCCGGGTGCGCGTGCGGATATTGGCCAGTATGCGTCCGGGGTCGTGCTGCATGGCAGCGCCTATGCGGTCCTGGCATGCCTGTGTTTCCTGGGCAGCAGCGGCAGCATGGCCACGCGCGCCGTCAAGGCGGTGCTGGCGGTTGCGCTGATGGGCGCCGGCGACGAGTTTATCCAGAGCTTCTTCCCCTACCGCGGCGCCGACGTGCACGACTGGGCCGTCGACTGCAGCGCGGCCATCCTGGCCGTGCTGGCGCTGTGCGCGGTGCTGCCGAAAACGCTCGTCGTGGCAAAGCGCTGAGACCAGCCGCGCGCGGAATTCCCGCATCCTGCCACGGCCTTGACGTGGCTCATGTTCAACCCGAGTCAGCCTGAACATCGTTCCCGAACGCGCCTCTTACCCGAGTGGCACGCGGCATCGTCACGCACATACCTGACATATCCATCCCATCAGAAGGAGTTGATCATGAAGCTAAAACACCAGAGCGTGCTCCTGACAGGCTTGCTGGCCCTGGCTTTCGGGCTGTCCGCGTGTAAATCCATGCAGGGCGACACCAGCGGCATGGAAAGCGGCAGCTCTACCAGCAGCGGCGGCAGCGGCGGCATGTCCGGCACCGGCGCGGGCACCGGCACCAGCGGCTCGGCCGGCTGGGGCGGCGGCACCGGCAGCTCGGGCAGCTCCGGCAGCTCGGGCTCCAGCGGCAGCTCGGGCAGCGCCACCGGCTCCGGTTACGACCAGTCCAGCTCGGGCACCGGCTCCTCGGCCACCGGCACTTCAGGCAGCTCGGGCAGTTCGGGCACCTCCGGCAGCTCGGGGACGTCCGGCAGCTCCGGCACCAGCGGCAGCTCCGGCTCGTCGGGCAGCTCCGGCACCAGCGGTAGCTCTGGCTCGTCGGGCAGCTCCGGTACCAGCGGCAGTTCCGGCACCAGCGGCACCGGCACCTACGACAGTGGCAGCGGCAGCGGCACGGGCACCTCCACCACCGGCACCAGCGGCGGCACGGCCAGCACCACCAGCGGCCAGGACAGCTATGGCTCGTCCAGCACCGGTGCATCCACGGCCGCCAGCTCGAGCCCGAACGCGACGGTCCTGGCAGTCGAAGTCGTACCGCGCACGGCAGGCGGCGTCGCCGGCGCAGGTTCGGTCGGCGCAGCGGCAGTGGGCGGCAGCGGCGCCACCGGCAGCACCGGCAGCTCCTCGAGCGACCGCGTCCACCGCATCACCCTGCGCATGGACGACGGCAGCACCCAGGTCATCACCCAGGAAACCACGCCGGACTTCCGCAGCGGCGACCGGGTCAACCTGAGCGGCGGCGCAATCCAGCGTTAAACCTTTCATTAGAGCGTCTAAAAAGCCCGAGGGCAAGGCGCACCGCCGCAGTGGCGTACCACGAAGACAGTACGCTAGTACGGCGAGACGGTGCAACGCCGCCATCGGGCTTTTTAGACGCTCTAATATACGCGTTCGACCAGGTAGCCCCGCTGTGCCAACAGCTGGGGCAAACCATTGGCGCCGAACAGGTGCAGCAAGCCGACGCCGACGAAGGTGACGCTGTCCTCGCGCATCAGGTGTTCGATCCGGTTTGCCATGTCGGGATTGCGCCGTCCCAGCAGCACGCGGCGCGTGAACTCGGCAACCACGCCGGGGCCGGCCGTGCTTTCCTGGAGCACGACGTCGAGGGCGCGTGCATCGCCCGACGCCCATGCTTCGATGACGGCCTGGGCGGTGCGCAGCGCGCGCCCATCGTCCAGCCCGTCCAGTACTTCCTGCAGGTAGCGCGCCGCTTCCGCTTCGCCCATGGTGTCGTACAGGGCCAACTGGTACTCGGCGCTCTCCAGCTGGGCCACTTTCAGGCCGTGCCGGCGCGCCTGTGCCAGTAGCGTCTGCTCCACGCCCTCGCTGCGGCGGTAGCCCTTGCGCTCCAGCTCCATGCTCAGCAGCAGGTTGGCAAGCAGCCAGGGTTTATAGGCCGCCATGCTGGCCATGCTGATGCCCTGCGCGTGCAGGACGGCGGTCAGCGCGCGCACCGTGGCCGGCGGCAGGTGCTTGCGGATGTCGTCGCCCGGCGCATACCTGCCGTGCAAGGCCAGCGCGCGCAGGTAATCGCCGTTGGCGCGCGTGTCGAGTTCGACGACGATGCGGTTGGCGCCGCCCAGCGCACGCTCGACTTCGGGCGGCAGCGGATAGAAACCGCGCGTGCCCACGTGCACGGTGCCGAACAGATAGGCCACCCGGCCATCATGACTGACGCGGAACAGGCCGCCCTGGTGCGCCGCGGCCACCGGCCGCGGGTTGTCCGCCACCGATCCATAAGGCAAGTAGGCGGCGGCCAATTCGCCTGCCCGCAGCGGGCCGCCGACCAGGGTACAGCCCAGGAAAGGCAGACTGGCCACGATGACCGCCGCCCGGCGGCGCCAGGCGGACGGCCCCATCGCTTATTCCGCGCCGACTTTCTGCGCGCGGCTGCGCTTGGCCAACACGGTCTCGGCGCCGCGCTTGCCGGCCAGCAGGGCGTGGTCGGAGTTGTAGTACTCCCATTCGCTATAGCGGCCGACCAGGGTGATGTCGAACTGCTTCAGCCAGGCCTTGCAGGTCTCGACATTGCGCGCCCGCTGGTGGTCGTAGAGCACATAGGCATAAGGCATGTCGACCTGGTTCGCCGTCAGGATGCGGTCGTCGTCCCGGATCATGCCGACCCGGCGGCAATCCTCGATCGCGCGCGCGATCAGGTCCTCGCCTTCGAGCGGCAGCGGTTTCGTCGGTGAATACGAGATTTCGCAGGTGAAGCCGAAGCCGCCCGGCGGGTTGCATGCCGGCGATGCGTTCCCCTGCACAAAGATGCGGTGGAAGATCGTGTCTTCCGGATAGTAGATCCAATGCTTGTCGGTGACGACCCGCTCGGTGTCGATACCCAGGCCGATGTTGACGCAGCGGATCGACACGTGGCGCAGGCCTCTGGCCGCATTGCGCACCGCTTCCGGCGCTTCGTCGCCGATCGCCTTGACCAGCTCCGGCAGCGGCATGGTCGAGATCAGATCGTCGTAGCGGAAGCGGCGGCCGTCGGCCAGGGCGACGATGTGCTCGCGCGGCAGCACCTGCACGACTTCCGCTCCCAGCTCGACCTTGCCCTTGATGTGCGGCAGGAAGCCGTTCATCAGGGCCTGGAAGCCGCCCTTGCGCGGATAGCCGAAACGGGCGTTCGGTCCGACCGGTGTCGGTACCGGTTCCAGCGCGCCCTGCACGATTTCTTCGAGGTTCGGCAGCGGCACGCGTCCGCCCAGCCAGGAAGTTTCCATCTCGGATGGCGGCACGGTCCAGAGCTTGCGGTTGTAGGGGATGGCGAAATGCTTGGCGATGCCCTTGCCCCAGACTTGATAAATGAATTGCTCGAAATTCCTGACCTCGCCCTTGACCGAGCGCCCGGTATTGCAGACGTCGGTGGTGCCGTCGGCACAGCAATCCTCGACCTCCGCTGCGCCGAACGCCTTGGCATCGTTGGCGCCGGCCTTGGCTTCGATATGGGCCTCGACCGCCCCCATCACGCACTCGGTGATGACCTTGGGCGGCAGCCCGTAGAGCGCGCCCTGGAAGGGGTAGCGCGTGTAGACGCCCTTGCTGTAGACCCAGGCTTCGCGGTTCTGCCAGTGCACGTTATCGCCCAGCAGCACCTCGTACATCTTCAGCACGTAGGGGTCGTTCGAGAACATGATGTGGCCGGCGTAATCGAAGGTGAAGCCCTTGTCTTCGATGGAACGGCACCAGCCGCCGACGGTCTCGTTGCGGTCCAGCAGCAGCGTGTCCGCACCGAGGTGGTAAGCGGCCGACAGGCCGGTCGGGCCGCCGCCGATGACGACGGTGCCGACGTGGCGCGCGCCCTGGCTGCGCAGCGCATTGACTTTCGGGGTGGCCGCAGCGGCATGCGTAACAGGCTGCGCAGCGGCTGTGCGCTGCGCGGCCGTGCCTTCGCTGCGCGCGGGCGTCGATTCCAGCAGCTCGTGCATGTGCTTCGCAGTGTTGTCCCAGGAGGTTGCGGCCACCACGGCGCGCATGGCCTCGACCATGTGCGCGCGCTGCTCCGGGGTGATGGCCAGCGCCGCTTCGCAGGCGGCGACGAATTCGCGCGCACCGCTGGCGATGGCGACCACATGGCCGTAGGGATTGGCGACATCGGCGATCGGCGTGCTGACGATCGGCAGTTGGGCCGCCATGTATTCGAGCACCTTGGTCGGACTGATGAACCTGGTCGCTTCGTTGATCGCGAAGGGCATCAGGCAGACGTCCCAGCCCGCCAGCAGGTCGGGCAAGGCGGAATACGGCTGCTGGCCGAGGTAGTGGATGTTGGGGCGGCGCGGCAGGCGCTCCTCGTCGATCTTGACGACCGGGCCGGCCAGCACGATCTGCCACTCCGGATGGGCGTCGGCGAGTTCGCCGGCCAGCTCGGGGTCGAAGCGCTCGTCCAGCACGCCGTAGAAGCCCAGGCGCGGATGCGGGATCTCCGCCTGCTGCGGGTGCACGCGGGTCCGGTCGAGGGCTTGCTGGAAGTGGACCACGTCGACGCTGCTCGAAAAGCAGTGCACGTTCGGGTGGCGGTTCTTCTTCGCTTCATACAGGCTGGGGCCGCCTGCAAAGACCAGGTCGGCGATGTTCAGCAGTGCGCTTTCGCGCTGCAGCAGCTGTTTCGGCGGATTCTTGAACGAGGCCAGCTCGTCCATGCAGTCGTAGACCACCAGCGAGGCCGGCAGCGACTGCAGCAAGGGTAGCGCCATCGGCGTATAGAACCAGGCGATGACCTGCTCGCCTGGCGGTGCCAGCTGCGCCACCATGGGCTGCAGCAGGCGCAGCTGGTCGTCATGGAAGCCGATGGCATGGATCGGGGTGTGCGCGCGGCACACGGTCACGTTCGGCGCGGGGCTGGACCGCTCCATGAACGGGGCGCCGTCATCGTGTACCGGTTCCTCGACGAACAGGACCGGATGATGCTGCGCCAGGCGCGACAGCAGGTGCTGCGGCCGCTGAAATACGAAATCCCAGCGCAGGTGGCTGAAAACGACGATCGTAGACATAGTGGCTCCTTCAACGCCCGCGTAGCGCGGCGGGCGGTCGGTTGATTGATAGAGTGCGGTACTGCGGACCGACCGCCTGCGCTGCGGGAGCGCTGTCCCGAGCGAACGTCAGGCAGCCCCTGGTCCCTCTCCCTCCTCCACATCCTGCTTCGGTTGCAGCGGGACATTACGGGTTGCGGCGCTGATCACCTCGAACGGCAGCTTGGGGGTACGGTCGGCGTTGAGCAGGCCGTTAGCTTCCTGGAAGGTGTCGGCGAACTGGGTGTAGCAGAAGCCGCTGAACATGAAGGTCTCGTTGACCACTTTCAGCAGCCGTTCGTACAGCGCGAAATAACTCTCGGCCGTGTGGGCACGGGTATAGCCCCAGGTGCCGTCCTCGGGGGTCGCGTTCGGATCGAAGGCGATGCCGCCGAATTCGGTCAGCACGATGGGCTGGCCGCGGTGCGGGAAGCCGTCCAGCGTCAGGATGCGTCCGCCTGGGCGGCGCTGGTCGAACAGGGTGCGCACGGGGTCGCTGACTTCGTAGCGCGCCTTGATCTTTTCCGGGTCGCCGTCGTAGTCGTGGATGCCCAGGATGTCGGTGGCCGAGGCTTCCCAGCCGTCGTTGCCGATCACCGGGCGGGTGGCGTCGAGGGTGCGCGTCAGGTGGTACAGCGCCTCGACCGCATTGCGATGCGCCTGCGTGAGCGTCAGGTTCGGCACGCCCCAGGATTCGTTGAACGGCACCCACACGATGATGCAGGGGTGGCTGTAGTCGCGCTCGATCGCCTCGGTCCATTCCTTGACGATGCGCTTGATCGCATGCGGGCTGAAACGGTAGGCCGAGGGCATCTCTTCCCACACCAGCAGGCCGAGCTTGTCGGCCCAGTACAGGTAGCGCGGGTCTTCGATCTTCTGGTGCTTGCGCACGCCGTTGAAGCCCATCAGCTTGGCCAGCTCGACGTCGCGCCGGAGGTGCTCGTCGGATGGCGCGGTCATGAAGGACTCGTTCCAGTAGCCCTGGTCCAGCACCAGGCGCAGCGGATACGGACGGCCGTTCAGCAGCAGGCGATCGCGGTTGATGTGGAAGGCGCGCAGCGCGGTATAGGACTTGATGTGGTCGACCACCCGGTCGCCGCAGCGCAGGATCACCTCGGCGTCGAGCAGGGTCGGCCGCTCCGGGCTCCACAGCAGCTCGTTGCGCGAATCGTCGATGCCGGGGTCGGACAGCGCGATCTTGCGGTTCGCCTCGCCCTGCAGCAGCTTGTAGTTGTCGTCCGCCAGCAGGTGCTCGCCGTGCCAGATCTTGACCTCGACGAACATGTTTTCCTGGATGTCGCCGCCGGCGAACACTTCGCAGCCGATCTCGAAGGTTTCGAAGATCGGGGTCCAGCGCAGCGAACGGATGAAGGTGCGCGAGACCTGCTCGATCCACACCGTCTGCCAGATGCCGGTGGTACGCGGATACCAGATCGAGTGCGGCTCCAGCAGCCAGTCCTGCTTGCCGCGCGGCTTGGCGAGATCGGCCGGATCGTCTTCGACGAACACGGTCACGACCTGCTTGCCATCAAGCTTGAGAGCCTGGGTAATGTCGGCCGAAAACGGCGTGTGGCCGCCCTCGTGCTCGGCCACCAGCTGGCCGTTGACCCATACCTTGGCCGAGTAATCGACCGCGCCAAAGTGCAGGATGGTCCGCTGCTCGGAGGGCATCAGTTCGAAATCGCGCTCGTACCAGCAGAAGCGGTGAAAGCCGGTGTCCTGGACGCCGGACAGCTCGGTCTCGGGCGCGAAGGGCACGTTGATTTCATGGGTCCAGCCGGTCACGCCTGCCGGCATCTTGCAGCATACCTCGTCATCGAAACGGAAGCGCCACTTGCCGTTCAGGTTGATCCAATTGTCGCGTACCAGCTGGGGGCGGGGGTACTCAAACTGGCTCATTGTTTTCCTTTCCTGGGGCGGGGACCGGGATCAGAATGCGTCCCTTGCGTCCCTCTTTGTTGTAGTTGGAGAGTGCGATTTGTGCTGCCTGCCGGGCCTGGCCGGCGCGGCACAGCGCCACGCAGGCACCGCCGAAGCCGGCGCCGGTCAGGCGCGCGCCCAGCACGCCGGGGGCCGCCTGCAGGGCCGCCACCAGCTTGTCGAGTTCGGGAATCGATACTTCGTAGTCGTCGCGCAGGCTGTCGTGCGAGGCGTTCATCAGCTCGCCGAAGCGTTCGGCCGACACGCCCTTCGCGGCCTCCAGCACGCGCAGGTCTTCCAGCACCACGTGGCGCGCGCGCCGGCGCAGCGGCTCGGGCAGCGGCCCCAGTACCGATGGGTCGGTAACGTCGCGCAGCGCCTTGACGCCCAGCTTGCGCGACGCCTCCTCGCACTCGGCGCGGCGCTCGTTGTACTTGCTGGCGGCCAGGGTGCGCGGCATGCCCGAATCGATCACGATGAGTTCCGTCCCTTCGGGCATCTTGACCAGCCGGTGCTCCAGCGTGCGGGCGTCGATGAACAGCATGTTCCGTTCGTCGCACAGGCTGGACGCCATCTGGTCCATGATCCCGCAGTTGACGTGTGCGTAGTCGATCTCGGCGCGCTGGGCGATCTGCGCCAGCTTGACGTCGTCCATCCGGGACGCGAGCTCATCGCCGAGCAGCTGGCGCAGCGCGCGCAGCGTCGCCACTTCCAGCGCCGCCGACGAGGACAGGCCGGAACCGAGCGGCAGGTTGCTGCTGACGAACACGCGCAGCGGCGGGATCTCGACACCCAGCGCCTCGACCAGGCGGATGCAGCCCTCGATGTAGCTGCCGAAGCCCTGCGGCGCGCTGCCGCCCTTCGCCGCGAAGCTGACGTTGCCGTCGAGCGTGCCCGAGTACAGGTGGTGCTGGTCGTCGTGGCTGCGCGCTAGCGCCACGGTGGTACCCTGCGGGGTCGCCACCGGCAGCATGAAGCCGTCGTTGTAGTCCGTATGTTCGCCCAGCAGGTTGACCCGGCCGGGTGCCGTAGCGCACGCCACCGGGGCGCCGCCGAAGAAGGTTTCTGCACTTGTCATGTCAACTCCAGCCAGAGCGGCCTTGCGCGGCCGCCGATGTTCGCCGCCGGCCACTGCGGGTCCAGCGTCAGGTTCTCCAGCCCGGCGCCGCCGAGCAGGAAGGTGTCTTCGATGCCGATGCCCTCGAAGCCGGGGTTGAAGGCGAACGCCATGCCGGTCTCCAGCCCGGTCGCGGTGCTGGGGCTGGCGGCGAGTTCGCAGGCCTGGTAGCCGGCGATGCCGCCCTGGCGCCGTTCGCGGATCGCGTCCGGCCGGTTCGCATGGCGGTAGGCGGCCTCGAAGGCGTGGTAGACCGCCCCCAGCGAGGCGCCGGGGCGGATCGCATCCAGCCCGGTCGATTCCAGGCGCAGCAATTCGTCCTGCCCGCTCGGCGCAGCACCAAAGCTGGCCGAGCGCGACAGCCGCGCCACCAGGCCGTGCCGGCGCGCGCAGCAGGCCAGTGTCGCGCGCCCGCCGAGCGGTTCGTGCGACGGCGTCGGCCGGCGCCACTGGGCGCTGCGGCGCTCGCCGGCCGCCAGCACCAGCGCCGGCTGGATGCCGCGCCGCAGCAGGGCGCGCGCGCCCTCCCCGGCCAGCTGGTATTCGGTCCAGTCGGGCCGCGCCGCGCGCAGCGCTTCGCCGATCGCCTCGGCGGCCGCGCGTCCGAGCGCGCGGTAGCGGTCCTGTTCCTCGGCGCCCAGCACCATGCGGCGCAGCTTCAGGCTGGCGGGCAGCGGCTGGTCGCCGTTGTGCGGACGGTCGGACAGCACCGCGCCCCCGCGTGCCGCGCCCAGCGTGTAGGTCTGGTGCAGTTCCGGCTCGGTCCAGGGCGCGATGTGGAAGGTGAAGCCGGCCGGCACCTCTTCCTGGCGCAAGCGCTCGCCCTCGACCTCGTCGGTGAGGACGCAGGCTTCATCCGCAGTCACCAGCAGCTCGGCCGCACCGCTCTCGCATCCGCCCGGGGCCTGCAGCTCGGCGCCGCCGGTGGCCCAGGCGAACCAGTCCTCGCCGCGCAGGCGGATCGCGCCGGCGCCCGATTGCGCCAGCGCCTCGCGCAGCAGCGCCAGCTTGGCGGCCGCCTCCGCTCCGCGCAGCGCCAGCGGGTCCGCGGTGACGCTCATGCGTGGTCCTCCAGGTCGACCTCGACCTGCTGCAGCTCGTAGGCAGTGGTTTCCGGCAGCACGTCCATCGCGAACATGCCGGCCGCCAGCTCGGTGCCGGCCAGGTACTTGAGGCGGTCGCGGGTACGGTAAGGCGGATAGAACTGGCAGTGCAGCTGGGTTTCCGGATGCTCGGCGCCGTCGGTGGGCGCCTGGTACCAGGCCATCAGGTAGGGGAAAGGACGGTCCCACAGCTTGTCGTACTTGAGCAGCACGGTCTTCAGCGCGCGCGCCAGGCTCGCGCGCTGCGGCGGCGTGAGCGCGGCGAAGTCCTTGCACGGGCCGGTCGGCATCACCCAGACCTCATAGGGATAGCGCGCGCATGGCGGCACGAAGGCGATCGCATGCTCGTCCTGGTACAGCACGCGCTTGCCGTCGGCGGCCTCGTCGCGCGCCATGTCGCACAGCAGGCTGGAGCCGTGCTGCAGGTAGTACTCGCGCTCCTGCGCCAGCTGGCGCGCCGGCACGCTCGGCACGAAGGGATAGCAGTAGATCTGGCCGTGCGGGTGGTGCAGGGTCACGCCGACTTCCGCGCCGCGGTTCTCGAAAGGGAGCACGTACTGGATGTGGTGCTTGCCGCCGATGCGGGTGGTGCGGTCGCCCCACACCTGCAGCAGCAGCTCGATGCGCGACAGCGGCAGCCGGCTCAGCGCGGCCTGCGGATCCTGGGTGAACACCACCACCTCGCAATGGCCGTTGGCCGGCGCGGTCGGCACCGTCAGCGTCGGCGGATCGTGCGAATCCAGCGCCAGCGAAGGGAAGCGGTTGTCGAACACGGCGATCTCGTAGTCGCCGGCCGGCATCTCGGTCGGGTGCGCCGGATCGCTGGTCGCGGCCAGCGGGTTGTACTGCGGTGGCGGCTGGTAAGTCCGGTTCTGGCGGAAGGCCGCGTAGGTGACCCACTCGCCGCGCAGCGGATGCCAGCGCAGGTGCGGATTCGCGTTTTGCGGGTCGGGAAATGGGCTTGTCGCAACGAGGCCGGCCGGAATCGGCTGGTTACTGTAGAGGGTGAGTGGACGTCCGTCAGGTTTTACGAGTTCTTGGATGTGCATGGCGGTCGGTATCGGTCCTGTCAGGATTGCGGGTCAGTGACCGATCCTATCATGGCGTTTTCGACACATTTTCCAAGGGTCAGCGCGAGCTTTTCCGCCCATCAACAAGCTCATGTGCGGTCGCAAAAGGAGCGACAGGCTCGGGCGCCCGTCCTCCTAGGGAGAGCGTAAATAGAGCGGGTATTTTCCCTATGAAGCAAGGGATTTTGTAGGCATGGACCTACAGAACGATTAGAAAAAATCGCTGATTTTGGCGAGACTTCGACCTACAGGCAAAACACGGGATCGAAGCGGACGAAGGGGGAAATGCAGACAGCGGGCCGGCAGGCCGACTGTCTGCGTGAACACGCCAGATAAAGGCCCGGCCTTACTCCGCGAGCTCGGCCAGGACGGCCGTGTACATCTCCAGATTCAGGAGCAATTGCTTGAGGGTGATGAACTCATGCTCCGAATGGCCCGTGTAGACCGTGCGCGGCATCGCCGGACCGAAGCTGACCGCATGCGGGAACAGACGCGAGTTGGTGCCGCCGCCCACCGCCACCGGTTTCGGGTCCTTGACGCCGGTAAAGTAAGCGAACACCTTCATCAGCACCGGCAGCTGCGGCGCATCCTGCTGGAGCCAGGGATCGCCGATCTGCACCTTCACGTCGGCCAGCTGCACCGCCTGGTGCGCACCCTGCCATTGCGCCAGCGCGGCGTTGATCTCGTTGCCCAGCTGCTGCGCGGTCTTGCCCTGCGGACGGCGGATGTTGATCGACAGTTCGCCGCCGCCCTCCTTCTGGCGGATCACGGTGGGGGCGAAGGTCATCGGGCCCATGAAGCTGTCGCGGTAGGCGATGTTGCCGAACTTTTCGCCGAGGTAGCCGGTGCCGACCATCTCGTTGAGGAAATTGACCATCGCGCCTTCCGGGCTGTCCGGCCAGGTGCGCACGGCCAGCGCATCGGCCAGCATGCTGATCGCGTTCAGGCCATCTTCCGGCTTGGACGAATGCGCCGACACGCCCTTGGCCACGATCGTCAAATCCTTGCCCTGGCGCTCGAAGGCATAGCGCATGCCGGTCTGCTTGGCCGCACGCTGCCTGATCTGGCTTTCCAGCGCCGGGCTGAGGTTGGCGATGCGCGCCTGCGCATCTTCCGGGATCTGGCTGCCGAAGAAGCCGCCGCCGAACTGCGCGACGGAAGGCTCGCCCGCGGGCGCTGCGGGCAGCGTCTTCGGGAAGGTCACGGCCACCGTGCCGTAGCCCTTCTCCGCCGTCACCGCCGGGTATTCGGCGTCGAGCGTGATGTTCACCTGCGGCAGCGGATGCGTCTTCACGAATTGCACCAGCGGCTCCCAGTCGGACTCCTCGGCCATGTAGACGTAGAGTTCGATGCGCTTGGACAGCGGCAGTTGCAGGTCCTTCAGCGACTTCATCGCATACAGGGCGGTGGCGATCGGTCCCTTGTCGTCCTCGGCGCCGCGCGCCAGCAGCTTGCCCGGCTCGCTGGTGCGGTCGAGTTCGAAGGGCGACTTCTTCCATTTGCCCGGATCGACCGGCTGCACGTCGCCGTGCGCGATCATGCCGACCTTTTCCTGGGCATCCGGGCTGCCCAGGCCGATCACGAGCACGTGACCATAATCGGCGAAATCGAAGCCGAGGCGTGCGGCCTCGTCCTTGAGGAATTTCTTGAAGCCGAGGTGCTGGGGATTGCGCTCGAAAGGGATGTCCTTGTCGGCCACGGTGTTGTAGCTGACCAGCTTGGCGAGGGTGTCGACGACATCGTCGCGGTAGGCGGTGACGGCGTGCTTGGCGGCCTTGACCGCGGCCTCGCCCGGTACGGTGGCGCCGGCCGGCGCGGCGGATGCGGCAGCGGCGCTAAAAGCCAGCGCCAGTGCAGCCAGGGTGTGTCTTGTTTTCATTTTCATGTGCAGCTAGTCTCCAATTGCAAAAGCGCAAGAAGTCTAGCATGCGCCCGGCAGCGCGACGCAGCGGCGCGCGCCGCCGCCGCCGGGGAATCGGTTATCGTAGGCGGCAAAGCGAACAACACGGAAAAGGACAGGCATGAGCTACAAGACCATCCAGCGGCTGCACCCGGCCATGCGCGACGACATCGGCGACCTGATCACCCAGCGCCCGGTGCCGGGGCCGCACATCGACCAGATCGACCCCTTCCTGTTCCTGAACCACCATGGTCCGCAGGTCTATCCGGCGCACAACCGCGGCCTGCCCTTCGGACCGCATCCGCACCGCGGCTTCGAGACCGTCACCTTCATCCTCGACGGCCTGCTGGCCCACCGCGACAGCGCCGGCCACGAAAGCGTGATCGGCCCGGGCGGGGTGCAGTGGATGACGGCGGGACGCGGGCTGGTGCACGCCGAGGTGTCGCCGCGCGAATTCATGCAGAACGGCGGCCCGCTCGAGATCCTGCAGCTGTGGGTCAACCTGCCGCCTGCCCTCAAGATGACGGCGCCGCGCTACACCGGCCTGCAGCGCGACCAGATCCCGGTCATCGAGAGCGAAGACGGCAAGGTGCGCATGCAGCTGGTGTCGGGCACTTACGGCGGCGTCACGGGCCCGATCGAATCGCTGACCGGCGTGTTCATGAGCACGGTCGAGATGAAGGCCGGCGGCCTGCTCTACCTGAACGATCTGCTGGACCGTAACGTGTTCCTGTACGTGGTGCGCGGCGTGATCCAGATCGCGCCGGACACGATCAGCGCCTTCCACCTGGCCCAGTTCGATACCGTCGGCGACGAGCTGGAAATCCGCGCCGAACAGGATTGCGTGCTCCTGCTCGGGCACGCCGAGCCGATCCGCGAACCGGTGGTCTCGCACGGCCCCTTCGTGATGAACACGCGCGAAGAAATCAACCAGGCGATCCTGGACTACCAGGCCGGACGCTTCGGCGCGCCGATCTAAGAAAATGACTGAGAAATAAAAAGCCGGCCCGGTCCCAGCGGCCAGGCCGGCCGGCGTTCTTTCACTGCGATGTTGTCCGGCTTATTTGCGGAACTGGGTCAAATGGATCTTGTCGGCGAAGGACGGCTCGTCGACCGCCAGCCGGGCCCCGCTCTTCTTGGCCACGAACTCGGTACGCGACAGCGGCACCAGTTCTTCGAAACGGCCGTCCAGCTCCATGAAGACTTTGCTGTTTTGGTTGCTCAGCTTCAGCACGCGTCCATCGTCCAGCTTGAAGGCGCCCTGCAGGTCCGCCGCCTGGCTCAGGCTCAGGCGCATGATCGGGCTGGGGTCGCCCTGCACGTAGACGGTATTGCCGTCGGCGCTGACCGCCACCGGCGCCGGTTCGGCAAACGCCATGGAGGAGAGTGCAGCAGCACCGAGAAGGGCTAGGACTTGTTTGATACGCATGATGACTCCAATTCACTATTCGATATAAATAACGGACCAGGTGCGCTTCAGCAGAACAATTGTCGACTACGCGGCCGGCCCACCGTTTTTCATATCGCCGCATCCCAAAATGTGCGGCGAGTGATGCTAGTGTAGGCAGCCGCTTTGCAAGCGTCAGGCGCGATCCGCCGAAGCGTCGAAAACGGGGGATGAAACGTCGAAAAACGGCGCCGGATTGCTGGCGATACATACGAAAAATGGCGTGCACCACGGCTGTGCGCGATCCGCTAGACTAGGGCGATGCACCCAGTTCCCCTTGCCGCCACCTCGCGTGGCTATCCGGACACCGGCTATCCGGTCGAGAACATCCACTACGGTTCGATCGCGGTGGTCGATGCCGCCGGCCGTCTGCTGTATTCGAGCGGCGATCCGGACGCGATGGTCTTCACGCGCTCGGCGCTGAAACCCTTCCAGGCCCTGCCCTTCATGCTGGCCGACGGCCCAGCACGCTTCGACTTCACGCTCGACGAACTCGCGCTGCTGTGCGCCAGCCACTCGGGCGAGGAAATGCATCTGGCGGGCGTCGAATCCATCCTCGGCAAGATCGGCCTGGACGAGCAGCATCTCGAATGCGGCTGCGCGACGCCGCTGTACTACGACGCGGTCGGACTGCCGCCACCCGCCGGCCGGCGCTGGCGCAGCGTGCACCACAACTGCTCCGGCAAGCACAGCGGCTTCCTGGCCTGGTGCCGCCTGCACGATGTGCCGACCCAGGGTTATGTCAACCCGCGGCACCCGCTGCAGCAGGCGATCCGCGCCACGCTGTCCGAAGCGGTGCAGATCGGCGAGGACAAACTGCCGACCGGCATCGACGGCTGCTCGGCACCGAATTACGCGATGCCGCTGGCGCGCCTGGCCCACTTGTATGCGCGGCTGGCGCAAGGCGGACGTGACGCCCGCCTTGGCGCCGCCCTGGGCGACCTGTTCGATGCGATGACGAAGCGGCCCGACCTGGTCTCGGGCGAGGCGCGCACCGACCTTGCGTGGATGACGGCCGGCCAGGGCGACTGGGTGGCCAAGATCGGCGCCGACGCGGTACAGGCAATCGGCGTGCGCTCGGCCGGTCTGGGCATCGCGATCAAGGTCGCCGACGGCGCCGTGCGCGCCCTGCACCCCTCCGTCTTCAGCACCCTCGAACAGCTCGGCCTGCTGGACGCCCGCCGCCGCGAGCTGCTCGAACCCTGGCGCGCGCCGGCAATCCGCAACGCCCGCGGCAACGTGGCCGGCGAAGTACGCGCCGTATTCACGCTGCAGCCCGAACACCCACCGATTTAATCTTCCTCAAACCGGGGTCAGACACCGAAATTTGGCAATTGCCCAGAGGCTTTTGCCAAATTTCGGTGTCTGACCCCGGTTTTTGTCTATTTCCCTGCGTACTTACTTGCCGACTAAGCACATCGATACTTCTTGGATATAGCAATCAATCATGCTACTGTTAAGCATAATTATTTGCCAATCAAACCAAGAAAGCGCCGCCATGCCTGGAAAATCGAACGCCGCACCCCATCCGTTTCGCGTCAAGCCCCTCGCCGCCGCAGTCGCGGCAAGCCTGTACATGACCACGGCGACTGCCCAGGAAAGCAAGGAAGCGAAGGACAACACCGTGCAGCAGGTCGAGGTGCGCGGCGCCCTCTCCGCCTACGATCCGCGGCGCGACGACACCGCCGCCAAGATCGTCGTCAACCACGACGAGATCGTGAAGTACGGCGACACCAGCGTGCTCGACGTGCTCAAGCGCGTGCCCGGCGTGACCCTCAGCGGCAACGGCGGACGCGGCAGCGAAGTGCGCATGCGCGGCCTCGGCAACGGCTATACCCAGATCCTGCTCAACGGCGAACGCGCGCCGGCCGGCTTCACGCTCGATTCGCTGGCGCCCGACCTGATCGAACGCATCGAGGTGCTGCGTGCGGCGAGCGCCGAATTCTCGACCCAGGGCATCGCCGGGACCATCAACATCGTGCTGAAAAAGACCGTGAAAGCCGGCCAGCGCGAGCTGAAGCTGGGCTTTGCGCGCGCCGGCGACTCGCTCGGCCCGACTGCCAACCTGCAGCTGTCCGACAAGGCCGGCAAACTGGCCTGGTCCGTGGCCGCCAATTACACGCACAATCATCTGGGGCGCACGGTGCGCAACGACCAGGAATTCGATGACGTGCCCGGCACGTCCTACGGCCTGCGCTTCGGGCGCCAGTTCGAGACCGGGCGCGTCTCGATCTATAACCTGACGCCGCGCCTGATCTGGACCCTGGACAATGGCGACACGCTGACCTCGCAGACCTTCGTCAACGCCACCCGCTTCCAGAACGACAACCACACGCTGATCGACACGGCGCTGGGCGAACCGCCGGCCTATCCGGACCTGCGCCAGACCATGAGCAACGACGTCAAGATCCTGCGCGAGGAGCTCAACTGGGTGCACAAATTCGAATCCGGCGCCAAGCTGGACGCGAAGCTGAGCGGCAGCGTCGGCGCCGCCGCCAACGCGACCTACCGCCTCGATGGCGGGGCGCTGCACGAACTGATCCAGTCGAACGCCAATTTCCGCGGCATCAACAGCATGGGCAAGTACACCAGCGCCAGCCGGGAAGGCCACGCGCTGGCCTTCGGCTGGGACGGCGGCTATCAAACCAACGACGATGCGCGGCGCGAACGCGATTCTGGTGCCCCGGATGTCCCCCTGCCCGGCGGCGACGAGTTCTACACCGGCGAGGTCACGCGCCTGGCGCTGTACGGCCAGGACGAATGGAACGTGACGCCGCGCTGGTCGGTGTACCTGGGCGCGCGCTGGGAAGGCATCCAGACCCGCATCGAGGGCAATACCTTCGCCACCGTCCACAACCGCTCGACCGTGCTCAGCCCGCTGTTCCAGACCCTGTACAAGCTGCCCGAGACCAAGGGCGACCAGTTGCGCCTGGCACTGACCCGCACCTATAAGGCGGCGGATCTGCAAAGCCTGATCCCGCACCGCTTCACCTCGGTCAACAACGACCAGACCCAGCCCGACACCACCGGCAACCCGGAGCTGAAGCCGGAACTCGCGCTCGGCATCGATGCCGCCTACGAGCACTACTGGGCCGAGGGCGCGCTGCTGTCGGCGGCGGTCTCGGCGCGCAACATCGACGACAACATTCGCGCCCAGACCGTGTTCGACGGCAGGCGCTGGGTCGCGCGGCCGGTGAATACGGGCCGTGCGCGTGCGCGCAGCATCGAGCTGGAAGCCAAATTCCCGTTGAAGGCCCTGATCGCGACCACCACCGCGCTCGACCTGCGCGCCAGCCTGTCGCGCAACTGGTCCAGCGTCGACAATGTGCCGGGGCCGCACAACCGCCTGATGGGCCAGACCCCGCTGTCGGCCACCCTGGGCGCCGACTACAAGCGCGGCCCGTTCTCGCTCGGGGGCAGCTTCGCGTTCAAGAACGGCGGCGAGGTGCAGGTGTCGGCCAACCAGCTCGCCTACGAAAGCGTGCGCCGCGACCTCGACCTGTACGCGCTGTGGAAGTTCAACCCGAAGCGCCAGCTGCGCATCGCCGCCTCGAACGTGCTCGGCCAGGACTACATCAGCGAGAGCAGCTACAGCGTGGCCGGCCAGGGCACCCAGCGCAGCCGCACGATTTATCCGGGCTCGCCGATGCTGCGCGCCACGCTCGAAATGAAGTTCTGAGCGCCCCATCCGTATTCAAGAAGTATCGAACGCGGCCCAGGGCACCCGGTCTGCCGACGACCAGCAAAGCGTGCCGCGCCTCGGCCGCATCGACGTCTGGATCAACAACGCCGGTGTCGGCGCAATCAGCGAGTTCGACACGATTCCGATCGAGGACCATGCGCGTGGTTGACGCCAACCTCAGGGGCTTGATCTACGGCAGGGTGTGCTGATCAATCTCGGTTCAGTCGAGAGCGAGGTGCCGCTGGTCTACCACGCCTCCTACGGCGCGCGCAAGCAAAAAGAAAACGCAAACTGAACTAAAGCGAACCGGGGTCAGACACCGAATTTAGGCAACTGCCACCAGGACATTGCCAAAAATCGGTGTCTGACCCCGGTTTGATGTTTGTCAGGCGACTTCCAGGCGCAGCCTTTGCGCCAGCAGGTCCAGCACCTGGGCATCGCCCCAGTAGGCCGAGTGCGCCAGCGGGTTCCAGCTTTTCAGCAGCCAGTTGGAGGCGCCCTTCGATGCATTGATCGCGCGGTCGTCGACCAGCGCCGCATAGCCCGGCGACAGCGGCTGCAGCGGCCAGCCCAGCGCGTCGTCCGGGTCGTAGAGGTTGATCCACTCGAAGCGCTGGGTCGGGCGGACTATGGGCTTGATGTCCATCTGCTTGTGCGCGGCGACGAAGATCGGGATGTTGCAGCCGGTCGTGACGAAGGCCGAGCAGGTGGCGCCGGCCAGGAAACGCTTCTCCGGTTCGCTCAAGCGCTCGCCCAGCGCGCGCAGGGCCCAGGCATCGATATCCTTCCAGATGCCGGCGCCGACCTGCCCGCCGCCGAAGGCTTTCTGCGCATCGTAGATATAGCTCGACAGCACCTGGCAGCCCAGCGATTGCGCCAGGAACACGATGCTGGTGGCGGGGTCGTGGCGGACCACGCCCAGCAGCTGGCGCGCGATCGCCTCCTGCGCCAGTTCATACACCGAGCCGTCGATCTCCTTGCGGTTTTCCAGGCCGGCGGCGTCGCCGAAGCCGAACAGCAAGAATCGCCGCAGGTCGGCATAGCGCAGATGCGCCGTCTCGCCTACGCGCGCCCACACCGCCTCCTGGTTGGGCTTCAGGATGTCCTGGTAATAGACCGAGCGGAAGTCGACCTGCGCCGCCAATCCGCCCAGCCGCGCCGCCACCGCCTGAAACAGCTGTTCGGCATAGTCGCGCGGCGTCTCTCCCATCCCGTGCACGGTGACCAATGCGGTTTGCGACATGGCGGCCTCCCATTAACTGCGTTGACTGAGCGTTAGGACGATTCTGACACGAGCGCAGAGGGGCCGCCCACTCTTTACAACGCAACTTGCATAATATAAACTCGATAGATTCCTATCGATTCGACTCCTAACGATGAGTGATCTACCTGAATCCCCGATCGAGGAACGCTTCTCCGCTGCCGTCCACAACACGGCACGCGGCTGGCGCCTCCTGATCGACAAGCAACTCAAGCACCTCGGCATCGGCCAGGCCGGCTGGATGACCATCGCCATGGTTGCCAAGGCGCGCGAGCCGATGTCGCAGCGCGCCCTGGCCGACGTGGTCGGCGTCGAAGGGCCGTCGATGGTGTCGATGCTCGACCGCCTCGAACGCGAAGGCCTGGTCATGCGCGCGCCCTCGCCCACCGACCGCCGCGTCAAACTGGTGCACCTGACCGAGGCCGGCACCGCCCTGTACAAGCAGGTCAAGCAGCAGGCCAACGCCGTGCGCGGCGCCCTGCTCGGCGACATCGACCCGGCCCAGCTCGAAGTCGCCACCGAGCTGCTGGAACTGCTGCGCAAGCGCATCGAGGAGCAGCTGTGAGCGCAGCCGCAGTCAACGCACCGGCCAGCCCGCCAATCAACCGCACCATGATCACGCTGTCGATCATGCTGGCGACCATCATCCAGGCGCTGGACGGCACCATCGCCAACGTCGCCCTGCCGCACATGCAGGGCGCGCTGTCGGCATCCCAGGACCAGATCACCTGGGTGCTGACTTCCTTCATCGTCGCCGCCGCCATCGCCACGCCGCTGAACGGCTGGCTGGTCGACCGCTTCGGCTTGAAGAAGGTGTTCCTGTTCTCGGTGGCCGGCTTCACCATCGCCTCGGCGATGTGCGGCCTGTCGATGAACCTGACCGAGATCGTCATCTCGCGCATGCTGCAGGGCGTGTTCGGCGCGGCCCTGGTGCCGCTCTCGCAGTCGGTCCTGCTCGACATCAACCCGAAAGAGAAGCATGGCTCGGCAATGGCGGTCTGGGGCATGGGCGTGATGATCGGCCCCATCCTCGGTCCCACGCTGGGCGGCTGGCTGACCGACAGCTACAGCTGGCGCTGGGTGTTCTTCATCAACCTGCCGATTGGCGCGGTGGCCTTCTACGGCATCTGGCGCTACATCCACCCGACCGTGGCCGCGCGCCGCGTGCGCTTCGACATGTTCGGCTTCGTCACGCTGTCGCTCGCGATCGGCGCGCTGCAGATGCTGCTCGACCGCGGCGAGCAGAACGACTGGTTCCAGTCGCCCGAGACCTGGGTCGAGCTGGTACTGATGCTGCTGGCCACCGCCTACTTCATCGGCCACACGCTGACGCGCCCGGCCGGCCAGTCCTTCGTCGACTTCCGCCTGCTCAAGAACAGCAACTACGTCACCGGCCTGCTGCTGATCTTCATCGTCGGCATGGTGCTGTTCGCAACCCGCGCGCTGATGCCGACCATGCTGCAGGGCCTGATGGGCTACCCGGCGGCGCTGGCCGGCCTGGTGACCGCGCCTTCGGGCCTGGGCACGATGGTGGCCATGCTCATCGTCGGCAAGCTGACCGGCAAGGTCGACTTCCGCCTGCTGCTGGGCGCCGGCTTTGCCATCACCGCCTTCTCGCTGTGGCAGATGACCCAGTACACGCTGGTGCTGTCCACCTCCGACATCGTCTGGCCCGGCGTGATCCAGGGCGTGGGCCTGGGCCTGGTGTTCGTGCCACTGTCGGCCGCTACCTTTGCCACGCTGTCGCCGCAGATGCGCGCGGAAGGCACGGCGCTCTACAGCCTGGTCCGCAACATCGGTTCCTCGATCGGCATCGCCATGGTGCAGGCCCTGCTGGTACGGAATACCCAGATCGCCCACGCCTCGCTGGCGACCCAGATCACGAATGCCAACCCGGCGATCAGCGATCCGTCCAGCGTCTACAACATGGGCAGCCAGCTGGGCGCGGCGATGATCAACAACGAGATCACGCGCCAGGCCTCGATGATCGCCTATGTGGACGACTACTGGCTGATGATGCTGCTCACCGCGGCCGTGATTCCGCTGCTGATCCTGATCCGCCCGCCGAAGGCCTCAAGCGCCCCGGCCCCGGCCGAAGCTGCGCACCTCGATTAATTTGACAAGCTGGAACAATGCGATACCCATCCTTCATCTTGAAAAACGCCGTCCTCGCGGGTGCGGTGCTGGCGCTGCTGGCCGGCTGCATCAGCGTGCCGCCCGATACCAACAAGCCCGCCGGCATTGACCTGGCCGCGCGTGCCCAGCATGCGCCGGCGATTCAACTTCCCGCCGCTGCCTGGCCCGCCGAACAATGGTGGCTGGCCTACCAGGACCCGCAGCTGAACGACCTGGTCGCGCGCGCGCTCAAGGACAACCCGAGCCTGGCGGTGGTGCAGGCGCGCGTGGCCGGCGCCCAGGCCATCGTAACGGCCGAACGCGCCGACGAAGGCGCCGCGGTCGGCCTGTCCACTGGTCTGAACCGCCAACGTTATTCCTCGAATGGCTTCTTCCCGGCGCCGATCGGCGGCAGCTACTTCAACGACGCCAATGTGCAGGTGCGCGCTTCCTATGACGTCGACTGGTGGGGCAAGCACCGTTCGCTGGTGGCCGCCGCCATCGGCGAATCGAATGCGCGCCAGGCGGAATCCGCCCAGGCCGCGCAGGCGATCGCCGCCACCGTCGCCCAGAGCTACTTCCGCCTGCAGATGCTGTGGGCGCGCCAGGACAACGTCAACGCGCTGGCTGCCGTGCAGCGCGAGATCCTGGCCGGCAGCAAGGCCCGCATCGCGCATGGCCTGGCCACCCGCGAACAGCAGGCCGGCGCTGAACTCGACCTCGGCGTGCTGGAAGAACAGGCCGCGCGCCTGGCCACCCAGGCGCTGCGCGAACGCGAAGTGCTGCGCGCCCTGGTCGGCGGCGATGCCCAGGCCTTGTCCGACCTCGCCCGCTTCAGACCGGCGCCGGCCGCGAATGCGCTGCCGCGCGAACTCGGCATGGAATTGCTGGCGCGCCGTCCGGACCTGCAGGCCGCGCGCTGGCGCGTCGAGGCCCAACTCGGCCGCGTGGCGGCCAGCGAAGCCGCCTTCCGCCCCGACATCAACCTGGTCGGCGCGTTCGGACTGGACGCCGTCTCGCTCGGCAAGCTGCTGCGCTGGCCGAGCCGCACGCCGCTGCTCGGCGCCACCCTCGACCTGCCGCTGTTCGACAGCGGCCGCCTGAAGGCCCAGCTAGGCGTGGCGCGCAGCAACCGCGACGAACTGGTGGCCGAGTACAACGAAACCGTGCTGGCCGCCGTGCGCGAAGTCGCCCAGGAAGGCGCGACCCTGCAAGGCCTCGACCAGGAAGCGCGGCAGCACCAGGCCGCGCTGGACGCCAGCCGCAAGCTGGTCGACAGCGCCGAGGCACGCATGCAGCGCGGCCTGCTCGAGCGCGCCGGCGTGCTGCAGGCGAAGATGACTTTATTGCGCCAGCAGGACACCGACCTGCAACTGCTTGACGCCCGCCTGCAGACCCAGGTCGCGCTGGTGAAGGCGCTCGGCGGCGGCTACCACGCCGCCCAGACCACTGTATCGAACAACAAATAAATCCGACCCCAAGACCATGAGCACCGATACCAATCAAGTCCCGAACAAAGGCAAGCGCCGCGCCGTCCTGGCCGGCATCACCGTCGCCTTCCTCGCCGCCGGCGCGGCCTATGGCGCCTATTACGCGCTGGTCGCCTCCAAGCGCATGGAAACCGACAACGCCTACGTGGGCGGCAACCTCGTCAACGTGTCCTCGCAGGTGACCGGCAGCGTGGTCGAGATCCGCGCCGATGAAACCCAGCTGGTGAAAGCCGGCACCGAGATCGTGCGCCTCGATCCGTCGGACGCCGAAGTCAACCTGGCCCAGGCCGAAGCGCGCCTGGGCACCGCCGTGCGCCAGCAGCGCGAACGCTATTCGAACGTCGAGCAGTTGAACGCGGTGGTCGAGCAGCGCCGCGTGGCCCTGAAGACGGCCCAGGAAGACCTGGCGCGCCGCGCGCCGCTGGCGCTTGATAACGTCGTCTCCGGCGAAGACGTGGCGCACGCGCGCCGCGCCGTCGACGATGCCAAGGCCGCGCTGGACGTGGCCTTGAAGCAGGTGGCGGCGGCGCGCGCGACGGTGGCCGGCGTCGCCCCGTCCCAGCACCCGGCCGTGCTGGCGGCGAAGGCGGACTACCTGTCGGCCTGGCTGGCGGCACGCCGCAACGCCATCGTCGCGCCGGTGAGCGGTTACGTCGCCAAGCGCAGCGTGCAGGTGGGCAGCCGCATCGCCCCGGGCGCACCGCTGCTGTCGATCGTGCCGCTGGACCAGCTGTGGATCGACGCCAACTTCAAGGAATCGGAACTGCGCGACATCCGCGTCGGCCAGCCGGCCAAGATCGAAGCCGACATCTACGGCAGCAAGGTGGTCTATCACGGCAAGGTGGTCGGCCTGGCGGCCGGCACCGGCAGCGCCTTCTCGCTGCTGCCGGCGCAGAACGCCAGCGGCAACTGGATCAAGGTGGTGCAGCGCGTGCCGGTGCGGATCTCGCTCGATCCGAAGGAACTGGCCCAGCATCCGCTGCGCGTGGGCCTGTCGGCCACCGTCGACGTCGACATCAGCAGCCAGGGCGGCAGCGCACTGGGCACCGTGGCAACCCCGGCGCCGACGTATGCGACCAATGTGCTGGAGCAGCCGCTGCAGCAGGCGCAGGCGGCGACGGAGGCGATTGTGGCGAAGAATATGGCGAACTAAATCGTTAGTCCGGGCACGCAAAACACGTCATTCCCGCGAAAGCGGGAATCCAAGTCTACAAGCGCTATCGAAACGCACGCAGAACTTGGGTTCCCGCCTTCGCGGGAACGACGATCAAGTGCGGGAACGACGTTATTTGACCGGCGTGAGCACCCGCCCACTCGCAAACCAGCTCCGCAGATTATCCAGCATCAGCTGCGCCATCGCCGCCCGCGTCTCCTGCGTGGCGCTGCCGATGTGCGGCATCAGCAGCACATTCTCCAGCCCGAAAAAGCGCGCATCGATGTCCGGCTCGTTGTCGAACACATCGAGCGCCGCGCCGGCGATACGGCGGTCGCGCAGCGCCGCCAGCAGCGCCTCCTGGTCCACCAGCGAGCCGCGCGCCACGTTCACCAAATAGCCGTCCGGACCCAGTGCATCCAGCACGGGCGCGGAGATCATGCGCGCGGTCTCGCGCCCGCCGGGCGCCGCCACGATCAGGATCTCGGCGTCGCGCGCCAGCACCACCAGGTCCGGCTCGAAACGCCAGGCCAGCTGCTGGTCACTGCGGCCATGGTAGGCCAGCGTCACACCGAACGGCTCCAGGCGGCGCGCGATATCCTTGCCGATGCGCCCCAGTCCGACGATGCCGACCTGCTTGCCGGCCAGGCTGGTGGTGAGGGGGAAGTTGGCGTTGCGCCAGCGGCCTTCGCGCACGTAGCGGTCGGCCTGCGGCAGCTGGCGCAACAGCGCCAGCAGGGAGCCGATGCACAGCTCCGCCACCGCGGCATTCAGCACGTCGGGCGTGTTGGTCACCACGATGCCGCGCCGGGCCGCCAGTGCGAGCGGAATCAGGTCGTAGCCGACGCCGTTGGTGGCAATGATTTCCAGCTTAGGCAGGCGCTCGACCAGCGCGGCCGGCACCTCCAGATTGCTGCGCGTGACGATCGCGCGGATCTCGCCGGCGCAGGATGGATCGCGCTCGACATCCGCCAGGTGCACACGCGAAAACGCCGCGTCGATCTGCGACTGCACCTCGGGCGGGAAACCGCCGATTTGCAGCAGCCCGGGCTTCATCGGCCGCCGACGGTCAGTTCGAACGTCGTGACACCATCCACGCCGCCGCGCACATGGTCGCCCGGCTGCAAGGCGTCGACGCCGGCCGGGGTGCCGGTGAAGATCAGGTCGCCGGGCGCCAGCGTCACGAAGCGCGACAGATAGGCGATGACGTCGGCCACCGGCCAGATCATTTCGTTCAGCTTGCCTTCCTGCTTCAGCTGGCCGTTCACCTCGAGCCAGATGCGGCAGCCCTGCGGGTGGCCGGTCATCGAGACCGATTGCAGCGGGCTGCAGGGCGCGGAGGCGTCGAAGCCTTTGGCCATGTCCCAGGGCCGGCCATCCTTCTTGGCGACGGCCTGCAGGTCGCGGCGGGTCAGGTCCAGGCCGACCGCATAGCCCCACACCTTGTCGAGCGCCTGTTCCGGCGCGATGTCGGCGCCGCCCTCCTTCAGCGCCACCACCAGCTCGACCTCATGGTGCAGGTCCTTGGTGGCGGGCGGGTAAGGCAGCGTGCCGCTGGCCGGCACCACCGCATCGGCGGGCTTGGTGAAGAAGAACGGCGGTTCGCGGTCCGGGTCCGCGCCCATCTCGCGGGCGTGGGCGGCGTAGTTGCGGCCGACGCAGAACACGCGGCGCAGCGGGAAGGTCTGGTCGGAGCCCGCGATGGCAAGTGCGGGCGTGTCGGGCGGGGTAATGGCGAAGCCAGTCATGCTGATCCTTGTAAAGACGATGTCCGGGCGCCCCGAGGGAGGGGCGTCGGACAGCCTAACATAATCAGCGCCGGCGTGAACTGCACGTCGTTCCCGCGAAGGCGGGAACCCAAGTTTGCGCGCATTTCGGGAACGCAAACAGAACTTGGATTCCCGCCTGCGCGGGAATGACGAGGCAAACGCTGACGGCTTAGAACGCTTCCCAGTCGCTCTCGACCGGTGCCGCTTTCGCCGCGCGCGCAGCGGGTGCCCGCTTGGCCGCCGGCGCCGGACGCGCCGCCGGCAGCGCCACACGGGTTGCCACCGGGGCCGCCGCACGGGCAGCCGGCTGCACCTGCGGCGCGCCCTGCTCCAGCTTGAACACCGCCACCGCCGCCGACAGGCGCGCAGCCTGGTCCTGCATCGATTGCGAGGCCGCCGCCGCTTCTTCGACCAGCGCCGCGTTCTGCTGGGTCACAGTGTCCATCTGGGTGATGGCTTCGTTGACCTGCTCGATGCCGGCGCTCTGCTCGGCGCTGGCGGAGCTGATCTCGTTGAGGATATCGGTCACGCGGCGCACGCTGTCGACGATGTCGCCCATGGTGCTGCCGGCTTCCTGCACCAGGCGGCTGCCGGTGCCGACCTTCTCGCTCGAGTCGGCGATCAGGGTCTTGATTTCCTTGGCCGCGGCGGCCGAGCGCTGCGCCAGGTTGCGCACCTCACCCGCGACCACGGCGAAACCACGGCCCTGTTCGCCCGCGCGCGCCGCTTCGACGGCAGCGTTCAGCGCCAGGATATTGGTCTGGAAGGCGATGCCGTCGATGACCGAGATGATGTCCGTGATCTTGCCGGAGGCTTCGTTGATCTGCTCCATCGTGGTCACCACCTGGTGGATCACATCGCCGCCGCGCGCGGCGACGCCGGACGCCGCCTCGGCCAGGGTGTTGGCCTGGCGTGCGTTGTCCGCGTTCTGCTTGACGGTCGAGGTCAGCTCTTCCATCGACGATGCCGTCTCTTCCAGCGAGCTGGCCTGCTGCTCGGTGCGGCTCGACAGGTCCTGGTTGCCGGCCGCGACTTCGCTCGACGCGGTGGAGATCGCCTCGGTACCGCTGCGCACGGTGGCGACGGTCCTGGACAGGTTCTCGTTCATGGTCTTCAGCGATGCCAGCAGCTGGCCGGCTTCGCATTTGCTGGTCACCTCGACCTGCGTCGTGAGGTCGCCGGCGGCGACGGCGTTGGCCACCTCCAGCGCACGGCGGATCGGACGCACGATCGAACGCGTGATCCACGAGGCCAGGAGGCCGGCGCCGACCAGCACGAAGGCGCCGAGCACCAGCATCAGGGTGCGGGTGCCGGCGTAGGTCTCTTTGGCCTGTTTGGCCACCGCGGCCGACAGCTCACGCTGGATGTCGAGCTGTTCGATGGTCGCCTGCTTGAAAGCGCCGAGCGCCGGGCGCAGCCGGTTCGCCAGGTAAGCCTTGGCGCCGGCGTCGTCTTTCGCCTCGATGAGCTGCAGGAGGTCCTTCTGGCCCTTGACGTACTTCTCGCCGGTTTCGACCTGCCTGGCCAGCGCTGCGCGGGCTTTCGGATGGGTCAGCGTTTCGTCGAGCTTCTTGAGCATGTCGGCCGTGGCCTGGCGCGAAGACATGATCTCGTCGATCTGTTTGGCGCGGTCCGCCGGGTCGTCGTTGAGCATCATGTTGCGCAAGGCGATGGCGATATCGTTCGTCTCGGCCAGTATGGTGTTGACCTTGTCGATATGCGGCATGCGCCTGCCGACGATTTCCTCGGTGCCGTCATTGACGCGGCCCAGCATGACGACGCCCTGTCCCACCATGAACACGAGCGCAAGGCAAATGGCACCGAAAGCGACGCCCAGGCGCGTGCCGATCTTTACATCCTGAATTCTCATTTTTTCTCCCCAAAAACCAGTAAGCGAGCGGGCAAGATACCGATGTATTTACCCATGACAAACTAGCTTACGACCCAAATTGGTGCAAAGTCGATGGAGAAATGTTAATTTACGGAAATATATTGTGCCATCAGATAACTTTTAGCAACAAATCAGGCGAATATTTGACGAATTTGCGAACTAATAAATCTCGCGCGCGGCGGCGCGCACCGCCTTGAGCAGCAGGTCCGCGCCCGGCGACAGCAGGTGGTCCTGCTGGCGAATGATGCCGAACGCATCCATCTTGCACGGCAGCTCGATCGGCAGGATGCGCATCACGTTCAGCGACGCATAGTATTGCGCCACCTCGAGCGGCATCACGTGCAGCGAATCGGTCTGCTGCAGCAAGGGCGTGATCAGGAGCATGGCGGTGGTGTCGACGGCGTTCGCGGGCGGCTCCAGCCCGGCGCGGCGGAACATCATGTCGAAGCGGTAGCGCAGCACGCTGCCGGTGGGCGGCAGGATCCAGGGCAGCGTCGCGATGTCCTTGAGTTCCAGCCTGTCCCTGTCGAGCAGCGGGTGGCCGGGGCGCACGACGGCGCAGGCCGGCTCCTCGGTCAGTTCCTCGTAGATCAGGCCGGCGGTGTCGCCGGTGTCGAAGATACGCCCGATCATGAAGTCCAGCGTGCCGTGCTGCAGCTTGTCGAGCAGGACATTGCTGGTCTCCAGCTGCACGCCGATGCGCAGCAGCGGCGCCTGCTCCTTCACGCGCGCGATCGCCCGCGGCAGCAGCGCCATCGCCGGGGTCATGATGACGCCGACCTCGACCTGCCCCGTGAGGCCGGCCTTGAGGGTCACGATGTCGTCGTGCGCCAGGGCGAGGCTGGTCAGGGCCATGCGCGCGTGGCGGATCATGGTCTCGCCGTAGATGGTCGGCTCCATCCCGCGCGGCAGACGCTCGAACAGTTTGACGTCGAGCATCTCCTCCAGATCCTTGATCTGCTTGGACGCCGCGGGCTGCGTCATGTGCAGCTCTTCCGCGGCGCGATGGATGTTGCGGTAATCGTCGAGGGCGATCAGCAACAGCAGCTGGCGGGTCTTGAGGCGGGCCTTCAGGAACCAGTTCGGGTTGGTCGTATCCATCAGGCAATCATAACATTCTTGCCCTGCATCACTTGCAAGCCGCCGAGGGGTTTGCCGCCGGTCCCTGCGCGGTCTGCGCCACCGGCAGGATGCTGCCGTCCGGGCCGTAGCGCAGTTCTTCGACCGCCACCGAGCGCCGGAACTCGCCGCCGCCCGGCAGTGTGCCGTTGTGATAGAAGATGTAGGACTTGCCGTTGAAGTCGACGATCGCCTGGTGGATGGTGTTCACGTTGCTGTTCTTTTCCATGAGCACCCCGCCCCAGGACCACGGCCCGGTGGCGCTCGGGCCCGTCATGTAGACGGTCCGCTCCGGGAACTGCTGCGAGTAGGACAGGTAATAGCGGCCGTCGTGCTTGTGCAGGTAGGACGCTTCGGTGAACGCGTCCAGGCCCACCGTGTGGATCGGCCCATCGAGCTCGATCATGTTGGCCTTGAGCTTGGCATACTTCATCACCGTGTTGCCCCAGTAGAGCCAGGCCTGGCCATCGTCGTCGACGAACACGGCCGGGTCGATGTCGTCCCAGGCGATCGGCGTCTCATGGGTCATGTCGTTGCTGACCAGGGCCGAGCCGCGCGCGTCGACGAAGGGGCCGGTCGGGCTGTTCGAGACCGCCACGCCGATCGCCTTGCCGGGGATGCTCTTGTGGTCGACCGTCGCATAGAAGTAGTACTTGCCGTTGCGCTTGGCGATGTCGCCGGCCCAGGCGTCGCGCCCTGCCCACTTGAAGGTGGTGTAGGGAATCGGCGCCGGGTGCTCGGTCCAGTGCTGCATGTCGCAGCTCGAGTAGACCCGCCACTCGTTCATCACGTACTCCTTGCCGCCCGCCGGCGCCTCGTCGTGGCCGACGTAGAGGTAGACGCGGCCCTGGTCGACCAGGGCTGCCGGGTCGGCGGTGAAGATTTTATGGGTGATCGGGTTGGCGGCCTGGGCGAAGCTGGATACCGCCAGCAGGATGGCCGGCAAAGCGTGTTTGAACATGAAGTCTCCGAAATACGTCGTCCCCGCGGAGGCGGGGATCCAATTTTTTATTTACCCGCGCGTCCGCCGACCACCCTCTGCACCACGCAGAAGACGAACAGCAGCGCACCGATGACGATCTTCGTCCACCACGAGCTGAGCGTGCCGTCGAAGGCGATCAGGGTCTGGATCGCGCCCAGCACCAGCACCCCGGACAAGGCCCCGGCGATGTAGCCGTAGCCGCCGGTCAGCAGGGTGCCGCCGATGACCACCGCGGCGATCGCATCCAGCTCGATGCCCTGCCCGTGCAGCCCGTAACCGGACAGCATGTACACCGCGAACAGCAGCCCGCCCAGCGCCGCGCAAAAGCCGGACAGCGCGTACACCGCCACTTTCGTGCGGCCGACGTTCAGGCCCATCATCGCCGCCGACTGCTCGTTGCCGCCGACCGCGTACACGGCGCGCCCGAAGGACGTGAAATGGGCCAGCCACACCGCCAGCAGCAGCACCACCAGCGCGATCGCCGCACCGGGCGACAGGAAACCGCCCGGCAGCGGCACCTGGGTCTGCGACAGCGACGTGAAGAAGGGGTCGTCGATCGCGATCGACTCGATGCTGATCAGGTAGCACAGGCCGCGCGCCAGGAACATGCCGGCCAGCGTGACGATGAAGGGCTGCAGCTTGAACAGGTGGATCAGCAAACCCATCGCCGCGCCGAAGCCCGCGCCCATCAGCAGCACGCAGACGATGACCAGGCCGGGCGGCCAGTGCGCGCGCTGCAGCAGCCAGGCCGCGACCATGGTCGACAGCGCCAGCACCGAGCCCACCGACAGGTCGATCCCGCCGGACAGGATCACGAAGCCCATCCCCACTGCCAGCACGAGCAGAAAGGCGTTATCGATCAGCAGGTTGAACAGCACCTGCTCGGACAGGAAGCCCGGATAGGCGGTGCCGCCGATGCCCAGCATCGCCAGCAGCAGCACCACCGTCACCAGCGAGGTGAACCAGGGCGCCGAGGACAAGCCCCGGGCACCACGCAAGACCATGGCGCTCATGCGCTCCTCCGCGATTGCGAGATACAGACGACGAATACGACGATGGACTTGACCACCATGTTCACCTCCGGCGGCACGCCCAGCGAATAGATGGTGTAGGTCAGCGTCTGGATGATCAGCGCGCCGACCATGCTGCCGGCCAGCGTGAAGCGCCCGCCGGCCAGCGAGGTGCCGCCCAGCGTGACCGCCAGGATCGCATCCAGCTCCAGCAGCAGGCCGGCGTTGTTGGCGTCCGCGCTCTTGATGTTCGAGGTCACCAGCAGCCCGGCCAGCCCGGCGCAGGCGCTGCAGAACATGTAGACGAAGATCACCAGCGTGGCCGTGCGCAAGCCCGCCAGGCGCGCCGCCACCGGATTGATGCCGACCGCCTGGATGAACAGGCCCAGTGCGGTCTTCTTCATCAGGAACAGGGTCAGCGCGAACACGGCGCCCACCACGAACAGCGAGACCGGCAGCCCGGCGAGGTAGCCGCTGCCCAGGTAGAAGAAGGACTCGTCGTAGACGGTGACGATCTGGCCGTCCGTCAGCAGCTGCGCCAGTCCCCTGCCCGCCACCATCAGGATCAGGGTCGCGACGATGGGCTGCAGCTTGATGGCGGCCACCAGCACGCCGTTCCACAGTCCGCACAGCAGCGCGGTGCCGATGGCTGCCGCCAGCGCCACGCCCAGCGATGTGCCCGGCGTACCCGGCGCGCCGCCCACCAGCATCGCCGCCACCGTGCCGCACAAGGCCACCACCGCGCCCACCGAGATGTCGATGCCGCGCGTGGCGATCACCAGCGTCATCCCGAGCGCGGCCAGCATCAGCGCCGCCGCGCGGTTGAGGATGTCGATCACGGCGCCGTACAGGTGGCCGTCCTTGACTTCGATGCGGAAGAAGCCGGGCACCAGCCAGGCGTCGAGCAGCAGCAGGACCAGCAGCGCGCAGACGGGCCGCAGCAGCGGATGCTGCAGCAGGATGGTGCGCAGCGATGCCGGTGCGTCTTCGCTCCCCGCCGGCTTGCCGATGGTCGGGTTGATGGGCGCGTTCATGCGGCGTCTCCCGCAATCACGCGCAGCACCGATGTCTCGTCGAGCTCACCGCGCCGGTACTCGCCGCAAGCCTTGCGGTCGCGCAGCACCAGCATGCGGTCGGACACGCGCAGTACTTCGGGCAGCTCGGACGAGATGAAGAGAATGGCCATGCCCTTGCGGCACAGCGCGCTTACGTAATCCATGATTTCCTGCTTGGCGCGCACATCGATGCCGCGCGTGGGTTCGTCGAGGATCATCAGTTTCGGGTCGGTGGCCAGCCAGCGCGCCAGCAGCACCTTTTGCTGGTTGCCGCCCGAGAGCGATCCGATCGGGGTCTCGATGCTGGCGGTCTTGATGCCCAGCCACTTGACGTAGTCGTTCGCCAGCTGCTGCTGGCGCTTCAAGGGAATCGCACGCCAGATGCCCTGGCGCGCCTGCAGCGCGAGGATCATGTTCTCGCGCACCGACAGCGGCAGGATCGCGCCCTCGTGCTTGCGGTCTTCCGAACAGAAGCCGATGCCGGCGGCAATGGCGTCGCGCGGGTTGGCGAAAGCGACCTGCCGGCCGTCGATCTCGATGCTGCCGGCATCGACCTTGTCGGCGCCGAACAGCAGGCGCGCGGTCTCGGTGCGGCCCGAGCCCAGCAGGCCGGCCAGGCCGAGCAGCTCGCCGCGGCGCAATTCCAGGTCGAGGGGAGACAGCACGCCCTTGCGTGTCATGCCCTGGGCGCGCAGCCAGACTTCGCCCTGCTCGTGTTCTTCCCCGGCCGGCACGGCCGAGGCTTCGTCGGCGTCCGCCGGCGTCCCGATCATCTTGTTCACCAGGGCCAGGCGCGACAGCTGCTCGCAGGTGTATTCGCCTTCGCGCTCGCCATTGCGCATCACCGTGATGCGGTCCGAGATCGCATAGGTCTGGTCGAGGAAGTGGGTGACGAACAGGATCGCCATGCCCTCCTTGCGCAGCCGCCGCAGGACGCCGAACAGGGTCTGCACCTCGGCTTCGTCGAGGCTGGAGGTGGGTTCGTCGAGGATCAGCACGCGCGCATCCGTGTTGAGCGCGCGCGCGATGGCGACCATCTGCTGGATCGCCAGCGGATAGTTCGCAAGCGGCTTGCTGACGTCGATGCCGATCTGCAGGCGCTGCAGCAGCTCGCCGGCCTGGCGTCGCATCGTGCGCCAGTCGACCAGCTTGAGCCGGCGCGGATAGCGTCCAATGAAGATGTTCTCCGCCACCGACAAATTCGGGCACAGGTTCACTTCCTGGTAGACGGTGCTGATGCCGAGCGCCTGCGCATCCTGGGTCGAGCGCGGCCGGATCGCCTGGCCGTCCAGCAGGATGCTGCCGCCGTCGGGCTGGTAGACGCCGGTGAGCACCTTGATCAGCGTGGACTTGCCGGCGCCGTTCTGGCCCATCAGCGTGTGGACTTCGCCGGGGAACAGGCGCAGGCCGGCGTCCGCCAGCGCCTTCACGCCGGGGAAAGCCTTGTGGATGCCGGTCACCTCGAGCACGGGCGCCACGGTGTTCGTTGCGTCGACCATGGCCGGCTCAGTATTTCCGGTTCGGGAATTCCTTCGCCGCCACCTCGGCCGGGAACACGCCTTCCTGCACCGTGATGCGCTTGGCCACCGGCTGCCCGGCCGCCACCGCCTGCGCGGTCTGCATCAGGGTCGGGCCCAGCAGCGGATTACATTCGATGGTGACGTTGAGCTTCCCCTTCATCATCGCTTCGAAGGCGCCGCGCACGCCGTCGATCGAGACGATGACGATGTCCTTGCCCGGCTTCAGGCCCGCTTCCTCGATCGCCTGGATGGCGCCGATGGCCATGTCGTCGTTGTGCGCGTACAGCACGTTGATGTTCTTGCCCTCGGACTTCAGGAAGGCTTCCATCACCTCCTTGCCCTTGGCGCGGGTGAAGTCGCCGGTCTGCGAACGCAGCACCTTCAGCTTCGGATTGCCGGCGATGACTTCGGCAAAACCGTTCTTGCGGTCGGTGGCCGGCGCCGAACCGACGGTGCCCTGCAGTTCGACGATGTTGAGCGGCTTGTCGCCGTTCTTCTTCGCGTAGTCCAGCAGCCAGCGCCCGGCGCGGCGGCCCTCTTCGACGAAATCGGAACCGATGAAGCTCACGTACAGCGAGGGATCGGACACCTTGACCGCGCGGTCGGTCAGGATCACCGGGATCTTCGCGTTCTTCGCCTCGCGCAGCACCGTCTCCCAGCCCGTTTCGACCACCGGCGAGAAGGCGATCACGTCGACGCGCTGGGCGATGAAGGAGCGGATCGCCTTGACCTGGTTCTGTTGCTGCTGCTGGGCGTCGGCGAATTTCAGGTTGATGTTGGCCTGCCTGGCGGCTGCCTTGATCGAGGCGGTATTGGCGGTGCGCCATTCGCTTTCGGCGCCGACCTGGGAGAAGCCGATCGTGAGCGGCTTGGCGGCTTGGGCTGGGGTCGCGGCTACGCATGCCATGGCAGCAGCCACGGCTACGCCCAGCAGGGTTCTGCGGGTGAAAGGCATCGCTTGTCTCCGGTATTGTTGTGTAGCCAATACTAGAACAGGATGCGATACTCATCCAATCATTTTTTGTGCTGGCCCGATACCGGTTTCCGTATCACTCTCCAGCCGATGCGGCCCCGCCTGCGAGCTTCGTCAACAGAAGCGAGTAACTCGATTCGATGCAGGCTGGCACCTGCTCGGAGAGCGGCTTCATATGCGGCGCCGCCAGATGCCTGTCCAGGTCGGCCTGGCTCTGCCACTCCTCGATGAAGACGAAGCGGCGTGGATCTGCCCTGTCCCGGTTGATCTGATAGCTGATGCAGCCTTCCTCACCCAGGGTGGTATCGACAACGCTACGGAAAAGCTGCTCGAGTTTCTCTTCGAAGCCGGGCTTGGCGACGAAGACGGCGATCACGGGCAAGGTCATGGCGGTCCTTGAAAACAGGTTGGGAGCAGATTATCACAGGGTTTGCAATACTTCCCGCTCGCGCGTATACACGCCGACCGCTTTGCCGAATATCTCCGTCTCGGATTCGTAAGTCAGGCCAAGGCGCCTGGCGACCCGCAGCGACGATTCATTGGCCGCGGCGATGAGCGCCCGAACTTTCGGCTCGCGCCGGATCTCGAGCGCATGGTGCACGGCAGCCGCCGCCGCTTCGTTCGCGAACCCCTGGCCCCAAAAGGCACGATAGGTGTTCCAGCCAAGCTCCATTACGGAGCAATCCTCGCGAAAGAACGCCCCGATCGTGCCGACGAGTTGTCCCGTCTCCTTTTCCTCGACAGCCCACCATCCGGCGCCATGGATGAGCCAGAGTCCTGCTTGCGAACAGAAGATGCGCCAGGCAGCTTGGCGGTCGGCCTGGACCAGGTGGGCCGCGCTGACCGGGTCGGCCAAATGGGCAGCGAATGCGTCGAAGTCTTCCCTTCGATATTCACGCAGCGTGAGCCGCTCCGTGTGGAGGCGTGGGACAGAAGTGCTGAATTCGCTGTTCATGTGGTGGATTCCTTATTGTGGTGCCGGATAAGCCGCCGATTGTCGGTTGCAAGCTGCAACGCGCGCTTATGGTCCAGTCCCATTGCAGTTGTTTTATTCCCCTGGCCGTTCTTGTGCTTTCAAGGATTCTTTCATTGCTTCTTTGTCCCGTAACTGCACCAGCAATTTCCCATTCAAGGTCGTACCGTTCAGGCCCATGTAACTTGTATGACCAGAGTCCTGCAGCCGCACGACTTGCATGCCTTTGTGCATCATCGGAGTCAACGCAATCTGGCGCTGCTTTCCATCGGACATCGTGATGGTTTGGTGGTAGCTGCCAGCGAACTCCGTCCCCAGGAATTGACCAGGAGTGAGTTTTTCCTTGATCTCAAAAATCGCTACATCGAACGGCCTCTTCGCCAAGTCTTCGGAATCGCTATTCGAAGCAGCCACGGCGTGCGGCAGGTTGGATGCGAGAAGTCCTGCCGTGAAACCAGCCAGCACACCCAAAAGAATTTTGAATTGCAGTGCTTTCATGGGATGACGCCTCGTCCGTTGGTTGACCTTAGTTTTGAGGGCACTGGCAAGCTCTATTTCAAATAATACAAAAGAAAACTTGTGCAATATGCTCGCTTTGTCACCAATGAACGACCGTTAAGATTCAAGGGCTTCGCTCTCCCATTTCAGAACGCAACAGCAGCAAGCCATACAAGCCACCCGCCAGCGAACCCTCCCTGGCCACGAATTTCACCTCCAACTGCCCGCCCGCGTCCTTCACCAGCGCCGCCGGCAAGCTGACGTCGCGCGAATAAAACGCCTCGGCTTCGTCCGCCGTCAGCGCTACCTCCGCCACCGTGATGCCGTTCACCAGGATATCGAAGCGCCGCCCCGCATCCGCGCGCGCAAAGGTCAGCCGCAGCAGCCTGGCCTCGCCCTTCGGGTCCTTTAGCCGGTAGCTGAACCACTTGCTCGCATGCCGCCAGTGCCGTCCCTGATTGACGCCGGCCTCGGCGCCCTCGCCCTGGAAGCCGTGATCGACCTCCGGCTGCTGCTCGCCCGGCGCCACCCGGTCGATGGTGCGCGCCTCCAGCGCCAGCCGCTCGGCTTCGCGCGCCGCCGTCTCGGCGCGCATCTGCGCGTAGGCGCCCGGCGTCGATTGCGGCAGGTACATCGCATAGCGCGCATCGTGCAGGCGGAAGAAAGGAATGAACTCGGTTGACGATCCAAGCCCGCCGCCCTGCACCACGCCCGGCGGCGCAGTAAAGGTCAGCGGCTTGCCTTTCACCGGCTTGAACCGCTTCAGGAAGGCGCGATCCGAAGCAACGAAGGTCGGCGCCGCCTCCAATGGACACACCTGGCCGGCAGCGATATGCCCCATGCGCGTATCGTCGGCCAGGAAGTTCAGGTGCTCGCCGGGGAAGGGATTGGTCTTTGCCGCCAGCACGATGGGTCCGTGCAGCACGGCATAGTAATTCGACTTGTCCGGCATCTGCTCCAGGCGGGTGGACATCGGCAGGCTGACGTCGACCCGGTCGCCCTTGCGCCATGCACGCGCAATGATGACATAGCCGCCTGGCTGCGCATCGACGCGCACCCGACGCCCGTTGACGCGCACGCCCAGCTTGCCGGCCGCGACCCAGGCCGGATAGCGGATCTTCATGGTGAAGCGGGCATGGTCAGCAACTTCGTCGACCGTGATGCGCGTCCCCGCCTGGTCCGGAAAGCGGTTGGTCTGCCTGACCTGCACGCCCTGCTCGCGCCACTGCAGCACCGAGGGAATGAACAGGTTCACGAACAGCGCGTCCTTGTCGTGCGCATAAATGAACTCCCCATACTTCGCATGGCTCTCGATGCCCGAGCCGACGCAGCACCACATCGCCTGGTCCACCTGCGAATAGACGCGATAGTGGTTCGGGCGCATCGGCGTGAAGTAGACGAAGCCGCCGCTGCCCGGCCGCTGCGAGGCGAGGATGTGGTTGTACAGCGCGCGCTCGTAGTAGTCCGCGTACCTGCCCTGCTCAGTGGCTGCGAACAGCATGCCGGTCAGCTTGAGCATGTTGTAGGTGTTGCAGGTCTCCGGTCCCTCGACCTCGTTGATCATGGGGCTGAAGTCGGCGGCATCGTGGAAGTGCTCCTTGACGCTGTTGCCGCCGATGGCGACCGTGCGGTGCTCGACCACGGTCTGCCAGAAGAAGCTGGCGGCCTGCCGCATGTCCTTGCGCTTGGTGAGTTCGCCGATGCGCTGGAAGCCGATCACCTTCGGGATCTGGGTGTTGGCGTGCAGGCCGGTCAGCCGGTCTTCGCCCTTCTCCAGTGGCGCCAGCACGGCCTGGTGCGAGAACTTCAGCGCCAGGTCGAGGTAACGCGCGTCGCCGGTCATCTGGTAGACGTCGGCGAAGATCTCGTTCATGCCGCCATGCTCGCTCTTGAGCATGGTCTGCATCTGTTCCTCGCTGAGATGGCTGCTCAGGCGCAGCGCCCAGTCGCTCAGCGCGATCAGCATCGCGCGCGCGTCTTCGTTGCCGGTGTACTTCCAGGCGTCGCGCAGGCCGGCGTAGATCTTGTGCAGGTTGTACCAGGGGACCCACTTGCCGTTGACCGAGAAGTTGTCGGCCTGGAGCCGGCCTTCGGCGATGTCGCGCCAGGCTGCGCGGCCGCCGGGGATGCCGCCGAGGTAGCCGTCGCCGTTGGCGGTCTGGGCGCGCTTCAGCTCCGCGATGAAGTAATCGAGCCGCTGCTTCACTGCCGGGTCGTCGGTCGACGCAAACATCAAGGCCAGCGCCGACAGGTAGTGGCCGCCCATGTGGCCATCGAGCCCCGTCGATTCCCAGTTGCCGTAGCCCGGCTGCTTCGGTGTCAGGCCGGCTTCGCGCAGAAATGGCGCCAGCAGGCGGTCCGGCTCCATCGCCATCAAATAGTGCAGGTCGGTCGCCTGTGCTTCGAGGAAGGGACTCGGGCCCAGGCGCACGTCGCGCAGGGGGAAGAGCTCGGCGGCCTGCGCGGACGCGGCGCCGAATAAAAGTAATAGCGCTGCGATCCGTGTCAGGTTCATGCTTACCTCATTGCTTCAGTTCGACGCCGCCTCAATACTCTTGTAGCGGTTCAGGTCCTTGGGATCGACGACCGGCCAGCCGTCCTGGTCCCACTTCATTTCCAGCATTTTCAGCTTCTGCTTGTACTTGTCCGCCGTCTCGTAGGCGTGCAGCACCAGCCAGTCCTTGCCCTCAAAAGAGTAGGCGCTGTTGTGGCCGAGCGCCTTCCAGTCCTTGTCGCCTTGGATGAGGATGGTGCCGCCGCCCTGCGCCATGTCCTTGCCCTGGCGGTCGAGGTAAGGCCCGGTGACCTGCTTGGCGCGGCCCACCACCACGTGGTAGGTGCTCTTCGGTCCCTGGCAGCACAGGCCCCAGGAGACGAACAGGTAGTACCAGCCATTCTTCTTGAAGATGAAAGGACCTTCGATCTGGGCCGCGCCGGGTTCTTCGTCGGGCGTGAAGGCCGGACGCTCGCGGCGCGCGATCGTGTGCCATTCCTGCGGTTCGGCGAGCCTGGTCCAGCTGGGGTCCAGCTTGACCAGCTTGATGCCGCCCCAGAACGAGCCGAAGGACATCCAGCCATTGCCCTTGTCGTCCTCGGCCACGTTGGAGTCGATGGCGTTCCACAGGTCGCGGCCCGGCACCGACTGCACGATCATGCCCTGGTCTTCCCAGCGGTAGTTGGGCGAGCGCGGGTCGAGCGTGGCGTTGGTCGTCACGCCGATGCCCGAGGTGTTCTTGCCGAAGCCCGACACCGAGTAGTACAGCAGGTAGCGGCCATTGTGGTATTGGATGTCCGGCGCCCAGATGTGGTCGTTGAAGGTCGGGGCGGCCTTCCTGGCCCAGGCGGGTTCGCCAGCGAAGACCCGGCCTTCGGGGCGCCAGGTCAGCATGTCGCTGGAGCTGTAGAAGGTGATGCCGGGGCCGGTGCTGTACAGGTAGTACCTGCTGCCCTCCTTTGCCATCACCGGGTCGTGGATGCTGACCTGGGCGGCGGTGGCTGTGCCGCACAAGGCGATGCATATGGCAGCCAGCGCCGCGTGGGCACGATGTGCCCACCCTACGGGACGCATTGCGGTCCCGTTTGCGTACATCACAGGGCGGGCTTGCATCGCTTAGCCCTCCACGCTGAAGACCATCACCGCCTTGGCCGGCACCTTGACGGTCAGCTTGCCGCCGGCAGCCTGCGCGCTGAACGGCGCCGGCTTGATCGCCTGCGGCTGCTCGAAGGTGTTGTGGGCGTCCATGGCGGCGGCGGTCAGCACCTGGCCGCGCACGGCGCCGATGGCCTGGCCGGCCACGTCCAGCGTCACGTCGGTGGCTTCGCGCGGGTTGGTGTTGACCAGGGCGACATAGACCTTGCCATCCTTGCCGCGTGCCGCGGAGGCGCTGATGCCCGGTACGCCCTGACCGTTCTCGCCGTAGACCGTGTTGTTGGCCAGGGTGATCGGCAGCGAGGTCGCGTCCTGGAAGGGCACGTACATCTGGTAGGCGTAGTAGGTCGGCGTCAGCAGCATCTTGTCCTTCTCGGTGATGATCATGGCTTGCAGCACGTTGACCATCTGCGCGATGTTGGTCATGCGCACGCGGTCGGCGTGGGCATGGAAGATGTTGAAGTTGAGCGCGGCGACGACGGCGTCGCGCAGGGTGTTACGCTGGAACAGGAAGCCCGGGTTGGTGCCCGGCTCGACGTCGTACCAGGTGCCCCACTCGTCCACGTAGAAGCCGATCTTTTTCTGCGGGTCGTTCTTGTCGAGGATGGCGACGTTCTTGCGGATGTGCTCATCCATGCGCAGCGTGCGCACCATGGTCGAGAACCACTCGGTTTCCGGGAAGCCGATGGCGGCGCCCTTCTTGTCCCAGTTCCCGGTCGGCAGCGTGTAGTAGTGGAAGCTGATGGCATCAAGGCCGCGCGCGGCGTCGCGGCTCAGCACCTCGGTCCAGGCGGTGTCGTTGTCGTTGCCGCCGCTGGCGATCATCTTCGGACGCACGTTCGGCGGCGCCTTCAGGAAGGTCGTGTAGTGGTTGTACAGGCTGGCGTAATACTCGGGCTTCATATTGCCGCCGCAGCCCCAGGCTTCGTTACCGACCGCGAAATACGCGACCTTGAAAGGCGCCGGATGGCCGTTTTTGGCGCGCAGCTCGGCCAGCGAGGACTTGCCTTCGGAGGTCATGTACTCGACCCATTCCGCCATCTCCTGCGGCGTGCCGGTGCCGAGGTTGCCGTTCACGTAGGCGTCGGCGCCGAGCTGCTCGACCAGGTCGAAGAACTCGTGGGTGCCGACCGCATTGTTTTCCGGGACGCCGCCCCAGTTGGTGTTGACCTTCACCGGCCGCTTGCTGCGCGGGCCGATGCCGTCGCGCCAGTGGTACTCGTCGGCGAAGCAGCCGCCCGGCCAACGCACCAGCGGCACGTGCAGGTCCTTCAGCGCGCCAACGACATCCTTGCGCCAGCCGCGCACATTGGGGATCTTCGATTCCGGGCCGACCCACATGCCTTCGTAGATGCCGGTGCCGAGGTGCTCGGCAAACTGGCCGTAGACGTCCTTGTTGATCACGGCGCCGGGTTGATTGGCGTCGACGCGCAGGCTCACCTGGGCGAACGCGGGCGCGGCCAGGACCGAGAGCGCGGTCAGCACGCCGGCGGCGATGAGCGAAGGTTTGATGGCTTTCATGTGGGTCTCCTTTGTCTTTATTTTTTGAATACGCCGGCGAATCCGCCGTGCGCCTTGATGCCGATGCGTTGCTTGCCGCCGCCGGCAATCGGCGATTGCACGAATTCGCGCGCCTGCCGGCCGTCCGTGATGAGCTGCCCGCGCAGTCCGCGCAGGAAGCCGAGGTCGAGATCGAGTGCCAGGTCGGTGTCGCCGCCATTGAAGCCGGCCAGGTACCAGCTGTCGCCGCTCTTCCTGGCGATGACGGCGTAGCGGCTCGGGTAGCCGTCCACGAAGCGCATCTCGTCCCAGCTGCGCGGCAGGTCCTGCAGGAAGCTTTTCACGTAGCCGGGCACGCCGGCCATGCCTTCCGGCGTCTCGGCAAAATGCTGGATCCCCGACAGGAACAGCACCGATTCCGCCAGCTCGAAACCGTTGTGGGTCGCGCGGCGGATGTTCGGGATGTCGCCGAACACCATGGGCGTGAAATCCATCGGGTCGAACAGGTTGCGCGTGAACGGCAGCATGGCCGCATGCGCCGGCACGGCATCCTGGTCTTCCTGGGTGAAGGTGGTGAACTCCAGCCCGCGTACCGCTTCCGCCGTCATCAGGTTGGGCCAGGTGCGCGCCCAACCACGCGGCAGGGTCGCGCCATGGAAGTTCACCAGCAGGCCGGCCTGGGCGGCATCGTTCAGGATGTCGATGTAGTAAGCGATCATCGACTTGCCGTCGCCGCCGAAGAAGTCGACCTTGATGCCCTTGACGCCCATGGCGCGCAGGCGCGCGAACTCGGCCATGCGCTGCTCGTGGGTCAGGAGCCTGGATTTCGGCGTATAGGGCGTTGTGTTCCAGTCGCCCGAGGAGTTGTACCAGGCCAGCAGGCCGATGCCTTTCGAAGCAGCGTAAGCGGCCAGCTCGCCGAGCTTGTCGTAGCCGATCTTGCGGTCCCAGTCGGCGTCGACCAGGGTGTAATCCCAGTGCATCTCGGCAGCGTAGTCGATGAACTTCTTCTGCACGGCGAACACGGTGGCGTCGTCCTTCAGCAGCGCCCAGCTCCAGGACGCGTGACCGGGTTTTGCCGGCGCGGCGTCGAAGGCGACCACGGGCGCGGCGAGGTCGGTGCCGAGCGTCGATTCCATCACCGTGCGCATGCTGCCGAGGGCGATCAGGCGCCAGGGCGAGCTCAGCTCGCCGCGGCTCTCGGCCAGCAGCGCGCCGCCAGGGATGACCTCGGCCGCCATCGGCTGGCCGAGGCGGTAGATGCCGCCGCTGCTGTCGGCCTGCAGGCGCGAGGCGTGCCAGCTGCCGTCCAGCCCTGCTTCGCTCAGGGCGACCCAGGTGGCGCCGGTGCGGAACAGCGCCGGGAACACCCAGCCCGAGGGCAGCGGCGACGGCGTGCCGACCGCGATCTCGCGCCGGTAATGCTCTTCGTAGGACGGGTTGGTATTGCTCCAGCCGGTCTGGGCGACCGACATCGGCTGCAGCCAGGCCCTGGCGCCGGCGTCGAAGCGGAAGCTGGTCGCCTCCGCCACGAATTTCTTGATCGGCAGCCCGGGTTCGCGCACCCGGTAGCGGAAGGCCACGCCGTCGTTCGAGACACGGAAGACCACGTCCATGGCCTGCCCCGCCGCGTTGCGCACGGTGACGACCTGCTCGTTCGCGCGGTAACTGATATGACGCTTCTTGCCGGTGGCGAGTTCGTAGCTGTCACTGACCAGCTTCACCGACGACAAGGCCGTCAGCTCGAGGCCCGCCGACAAATCGGCGCCTTCGAGCTGCAGACCCAGGCGGGACGGCAGGATGACGGGCTGGCCGTCGCGCCGGATACTGTACTCCAGCGTGTGCGCAGCGGTAACGTGCACATCCACGACGACATGGCGGTCCGGACTGGTAAGCACCGGCACCGGAGGCGCTGCAAAGGCGGAATGGACGGCAAAACCGAGGGTGACAAGTAGCAATTTGGTCATGTCGGCGACGTTCGAGTATCAGCAAAACCAGCCGTCGTTCCCGCGCAGGCGGAAACCCAGTTTCTGCACGCATGCACGCTCAACTTGGGTTCCCGCCTTCGCGGGAACGACGATTTTTTGGTCAGGTCCAGCCTGCGTCGACCACGAAATCCTGCGCCGTGCACATCTTGCTGTCGTCGGCCGCCAGGAACAGCACCATCGCGGCGATATCCTCGGACATCAGCTTGCCCGGCAGGCATTGGGCGCGCCGGATCTCGGCTTCGCCGGCTTCGTCCAGCCACAACTCGACCTGGCGCTGGGTCATCACCCAGCCCGGGGTCACGGTATTGACGCGGATGTTGAAGGGACCGAGATCGCGCGCCAGGCAGCGCGTAAGGCCGGTGACGGCGGCCTTGGTGGCCGCGTACACCGGGTAGCCCGGGTTCTTGGCGTGGAAGGACATCGAGCTGAAATTGATGACCGAACCGCCGCCGCGCCGCTTCATGCCCTCCAGCGCCGCCTGCACCGTGAAGAACATCGGCCGCTGGTTGATGGCGATGCGCTCGTCGTAGTAGGCGGGCGTGACATCGCCGATCTGGTGGCGCTGGTCGTTGGCGGCATTGTTGACGACCACGTCGAAGTCGCCCAGCTTGTCCGCCAGCTCGGCCATCGTGGCTTGCAGCGCCGGGATGTCGGTGATGTCGCAGTAGCGGAACAGCGGTGCATGACGAGTGCACTGCGGCCCTGACTCCAGCGAAGCGGTGAGGCGTGCCACCAGGGCTTCGCTGGCGTCGGCCACGATGTCGACGAAGGCCACCACCGCGCCCTGCGCCACGAAGGCGCTGACGATCGCCTCGCCGATGCCGCTGCCGCCACCGGTCACGAACACGCGCCTGCCCGCCAGGCTTCCATACTTGGCCAACTTGTCCATCCTGTCTCCGTCTTGTCTTTTTTTGCGATGCTTATTGCTTGCTCAGTGCTTGCCCAGCTGGCCGTCGCGGCGGCGCCAGGTGCCCATGGGATTATCGTCGCGCAGCACCGCCGGGAGCAAGGCCTGCGGCAGGTTCTGGTAGCACACCGGGCGCAGGAAGCGGTAGATGGCGCCGGTGCCGACCGAGGTGCTGCGGCCGTCGGCGGTGGCCGGGAACGGACCGCCGTGGACCATCGCATGGGCCACCTCGACGCCGGTGCCGAAGCCATTGGCCAGGATGCGCCCTGCCCTGCGCTCCAGCGCCGGCAGCAGCTCGCGCGCGGCGTCGATGTCGGCGTCTTCCAGGTGCACGGCGGCGGTCAGCTGGCCTTCCAGGCGCTCGGCAACCGCGCGCATCTGCGCCACGTCCTCGCAGACCACCAGCAGCGAGGCCGGGCCGAACACTTCGGCGTGCAGCTCGTGGCGCTCGAGGAAGTCGGCGGCCGAGACGCGGAACAGCGCGGCGTGGCCCTGGTGCTCTTCGTGCTCGAGGCGCAGCAGGGTCGTCACCGAGGCGTGGCCGCGCAGCGCTTCGACGCCGCTGCGGTAGCTGGCCGCGATGCCGGCGGAGAGCATGGTGGCCGGCTGGGTGGCGTTCAGCGCCTCGGTCGCGGCCTTGCAGAAGGTCGCCAGGCCGGGGCCGTCGATGGCCAGGACCAGGCCGGGATTGGTGCAGAACTGGCCGACGCCCAGCACCAGCGAGGCGGCGAATTCGCGGCCGATGCGTTCGGCGCCCTGCTCCAGCGCGTGCGGCAGCAGGAACACCGGGTTAATGCTGCTCATCTCGGCATACACCGGAATCGGCTGCGGGCGTGCCGCGGCCACGGCCATCAGCGCCGTGCCGCCCGAGCGCGAGCCGGTGAAGCCGACCGCCTGGATGGCCGGATGCGCGACCAGGGCCTGGCCGATGCCGTTGCCGGTACCGGTCAGCAGCGCGAACACACCGGCCGGCAGGCCGCACAGTTCGACCGCCCTGACGACGGCGCGCGCCACCAGTTCCGAGGTGCCGGGGTGGGCCGAGTGGGCCTTCAGTACCACCGGGCAGCCGGCCGCAAAGGCGGACGCGGTATCGCCGCCGGCCACCGAAAAGGCCAGCGGGAAGTTCGAGGCGGCGAACACGGCGACCGGGCCGACGCCGATCAGGCGGCTGCGCAGGTCGACGCGCGGCGGCGTGCGTTCCGGCAGCGCCGGGTCGATGCGCGGGTCCTGCCAGGAGCCTTCGCGCAGCAGGCTGCCGAACAGGCGCAGCTGGTTGACGGTGCGTCCGCGTTCGCCTTCGATGCGGGCGCGCGGCAGGCCGGTTTCCAGCATCGCGCGCTCGACCAGGGCATCGCCCAGTGCGAGGATCTGCTCGGCGACGGTGTCGAGGAAGCGCGCGCGCTCTTCGTCCGAGGTAGTGCGGAAGGTGTCGAAAGCTTCACCGGCCAGAACGCAGGCGCGGTCGATCTGCGCGCGGTCGACCATGTGGAAGGCCGGCTCCAGGTGTTCGCGCGCGTGCGGGTTCCAGGCCCGGAAGGCGCCGCCGGCGCCCTGCTCCGCGCGGCCGCCGATCAGGGCCTCGCCGGTGAGCGTCGTCATCGTGGTATTCATAAGGTCTTCACTTTCACATACTGGGTCGGGCTCACGGCGAGCGGATTGCGCAGCGGCGGGCCGAAGTCGGGCGCACTGATTTCGAAGGTCTCGCCGGCCTGCACCTGCACGTTGTCGGCGAAGCTCAGCGTGGCGGTGCCGAAGAAATGGATATGGACGTCGCCGGGACGCTTGAACAGGCCGTACTTGAAATGGTGGTATTCGAGGTTGGCGATGGAGTGCGACATGTTCTGCTCGCCCGAGACGAAGGCCTTTTCCCAACGCACCTGGCCGTCCGTGCCGAGGATGCGCGACACGCCTGCGACGTGGGCCGGCAGCTCGCCCACCAGCAGTGCCGGGCCGAGGCCGCAATTGCGCAGCTTGGAGTGGGCCAGGAACAGGTAGTTCTGGCGTTCGGTCACGTGGTCCGAGAACTCGTTGCCGAGGGCGAAACCGAGGCGCCGGGGCCGGCCGTCCGCGCCGATCAGGTACAGCCCGGCGATCTCCGGTTCCTCGCCGCCGTCCAGCGAAAAGTCGGGCATGTGCAGGGCCTGGCCGCTGGCGCGCACGATCGAGCCGTCGCCCTTGTAGAACCATTCCGGCTGCACGCCGGGCGTATCGCCGGCCGGCTTGCCGCCCTCCACGCCCATGCGGAACATCTTCATGCTGTCCGACAGGGTCTCGACGTCGCCGCCGATCTTCTTGTGCATGGCGTCGCGGGTGTCGGCGCTGCCGAGGTGGGTCAGGCCGGTTCCCGTCACCTGGCAGTGGGCGGGGTCCGGGTGGTCGAGCGGCGCCAGCAGGCGGCCTTCGCGGGCGATGGCTTCATAGGATTCGTCGGCGGCGCTGCCGGCGGCGGCGTCGGCCAGCGTGGCGAGGCCCTTGCCCTGGGCGATGGCGGCCTGCGCCAGTTCGAGGGTCGAGGCGTAGCCGGCCAGCGGGGCGACCGTGTCGCCGTTCAGGATGCCGACGCGGCGTTCGCCGGCGGCGGTTTTGTATTGGATGAGCAGCATGTTGGTGTCTCCGTCTCAGTGCGAGTGTTTTGGCACAGCCGAACCGCGGCAGCCGACCAGGAAGTCGAAGTCGCAGCCTTCATCGGCCTGCAGCACGTGGTCCAGGTACAGCCCGGCATAACCGGTCTTCGGCGGCGCGACCTGGGTCTCCGCGCGGTCGGCCAGGCGGGTCTTGATCTCCTCGTCGGAGACGTCCAGGTGCAGGCGCCCGTTCGCGCAATCGAGCTCGATGAAGTCGCCATCCCTGACGATGCCGAGCGGGCCGCCAGCCATCGCTTCCGGCGCCACGTGCAGCACCACGGTGCCGTAGGCGGTGCCGCTCATGCGCGCGTCCGAGATGCGCACCATGTCGGTGATGCCCTTGGCCAGCAGCTTGGGCGGCAGGCCCATGTTGCCGACTTCCGCCATGCCCGGATAACCCTTCGGACCGCAGTTCTTCATGACCATCACGCAGGTCTCGTCGATGTCCAGGTCCGGGTCGACGATGCGCTGCTTGTAATGGTCGAAGTCCTCGAACACGACGGCGCGGCCGCGGTGCTGCATCAGGTGCGGCGATGCCGCCGAGGGTTTCAGCACGGCGCCGCGCGGCGACAGGTTGCCACGCAGGATGCAGATGCCGCCGTCTTCGATCAGCGGGGTGTCCAGCTTGCGGATCACCTCATCGTTGTAGATCGGCGCATCGAGGCAATTCTCCCACAGCGATTTGCCGTTGACGGTCAGTGCATTCGGGTGCGGCAGCAGGCCGCCCTCGCCCAGGCGGCGGATCACGCCCGGCAGGCCGCCGGCATAATAAAACTCTTCCATCAGGAAGCGGCCCGAGGGCAGCAGGTCGACGATGGTCGGGGTGCCCTTGCCGATGTTGGTCCAGTCCTCCAGCTCGAGCGGCACGCCCATGCGGCCGGCGATCGCCTTCAGGTGGATCACGGCATTGGTCGAGCCGCCGATCGCCGCGTTCACGCGGATCGCGTTCTCGAAATTCTCGCGGGTCAGGACTTTTGACAGCTTCAGGTCTTCGTTGACCATCTCGACGATGCGGATGCCGGACATGTGGGCCAGCACGTAGCGGCGCGCATCGACCGCCGGAATCGCGGCGTTGTGCGGCAGCGAGGTGCCCAGGCTCTCGGCCATGCAGGCCATGGTCGATGCCGTGCCCATGGTGTTGCAGGTGCCGGCCGAGCGCGAGTGCCCGGCTTCGGCCGCCAGGAAGTCGTGCATGGTGATCTGGCCGCCCTTGGCCTGCTCGTGCAGCTGCCAGACGGCGGTCCCGGAACCGATATCCTTGCCGTTCAGCTTACCGTTCAGCATGGGGCCGCCAGTGACGACGATGGTCGGGATGTCGACGCTGGCCGCGCCCATCAGCAGCGCCGGGGTGGTCTTGTCGCAGCCGACCAGCAGCACCACGCCGTCCATCGGATTGCCGCGGATCGACTCTTCGACGTCCATGCTGGCCAGGTTACGGGTCAGCATGGCGGTTGGGCGCAGGTTGGATTCGCCGTTGGAGAAGACCGGGAATTCGACCGGGAAGCCGCCGGCCTCGAGGATGCCGCGCTTGACGTGCTCGGCGATCTTGCGGAAATGGGCGTTGCAGGGGGTGAGTTCGGACCAGGTATTGCAGATGCCGATGATCGGCTTGCCCTGGAATTCGTGATCGGGGATACCCTGGTTCTTCATCCAGCTCCGATACATGAAGCCGTTCTTGTCCTGGGTGCCGAACCACGCGGCGGAGCGCAGCGTGGGCTTCTTCTTTGTCTCGGACATGTCTTCCTCCTCGTTATTCTGTACTGCTCAGCGATGGAGGAAGTCTACGTAGGCGCTAGATAACTATCCAATCAAATTTTTGCAAAGATTGATATCGATTTCAGTATCGCATTAGCCCGTAAGGCCGGGTTGCCTGAAGCGCTGTTCGGGCAGGCCGCGCACGCCCGGTGCGCAAGCGAATACGCCGCCGGAAGCTGGCGCATCGCGCAGCTGCGCAGGCGTCAGCTCGAAGGTGGCCGAGCTCACGTACAGCACGTCCAGATCCGGCCCGCCGAAGCTCGGACAGGTCGGGTGCGGCGCCGCCAGCGCCACGACGCGGTCGACGCTGCCGTCGGGGGCAAACCGCACCACCTGCCCCGCGCCCCAGCGCGCGCTCCACAGGTAGCCTTCGGCATCGATGGTCGAGCCATCGGGCGCACCCGGCGCCGCATCATGCGCGGCGAAGGTGCGCGGATTCGACACCGCGCCGCTGGCGGGATCGTAGTCGCAGCAGCGGATCTCGGAGGTAGCGGTATCCGCGTAATACATGGTGCGGCCATCCAGACTGAAGCAGATGCTGTTGGCGATCGCGACGTCGCCCAGCGGCAGGCGTTCGAGCCGCAGGTCGTGGTTCAGGCGGTAGAAGCCGCCGACCGGATGCTTGGGATCGTTCAGGCGGTTGAAGGTACCGAACACGAAGCGGCCTTGGCGGTCGACCCGGCCGTCGTTCAGGCGCGTGTGCGGGATATGGCTTTCCACCTCGCAGATGCGTTCCAGCTCGCCGGTGGACAAGGTGAAGAAGGCCAGGCCCGATTCGAGCCCCAGCAGCAGCCTGTCGTCGCTGGCGGTCAGCGCCATCGAGCACAGGCTTTCCGGCAGCGGCCAGCGCTCGATGGCGCCGCCCGCCGGGCTGTAGGCGCACAAGACCCGGTCATGGATGTCGGTCCACAGCAGCCTGCCGGTGCGTTCGTTCCAGATGATGCCTTCGCCCAGCGCGTGCCGGCTGTCGACCGCCAGTTCCATCATGTGTGTCAGTCTCCTTGGTCGATCGAGAAGCGGAAGCGCGACTCGGTATCGTAGGTGTCGCCCGGGCGCAGGATCGTGTTCGGATACGCGGGCTGGTTGGGCGAGTCCGGGAAATGCTCGGGCTCGATGCAAAAGCCGGTGCGGTGGGCATAGCTGCGGCCCTTCCCCGCCAGCGAACCGTCGAGGAAGTTCCCGCTGTAGAACTGCACGCCCGGCTCCTGGGTGAACAGCTCCAGCACCCGGCCCGAGCGCGGATCGCGCACGTGCACCGCGCGCATCATATTCCTGTCGTTGGGAGCGCGGTCGAGCACGAAGCAATGGTCGTAGCCGAGGCCGTGGCGCAGCTGCTTGTCCGGCATGGCGATGCGCTCGCCGATGGTGCGCGGCTGGCGGAAGTCGAAGGGCGTGCCGGTGACCGGCGCCAGTTCGCCCAGCGGAATCGATTCGGCGTCGATCGGCACGAAGCGGTCGGCTTCGATCAGCAACTCGTGGCCGAGGATGTCGGCAGCGGCCTGCAGGCCGCACAAATTGAAATAGCTGTGCTGGGTCAGGTTGACCGGGGTCGGCTGGTCGGTGGTGGCCTGGAAGCGCACCACGATCTCGTTGTCGTCGGTGAGACGGTAGGTGACGGTGGCGTCCAGGTTGCCGGGATAGCCCTGCTCGCCGTCCGCGCTGCGGTACCTGAGCACCAGGCTTTCGCCCTCGACGGTGGGAGTCCACAGCACCTTGTCGAAGCCTTTCTGACCGCCGTGCAGGTGGTTGTTGCCGTCGTTGGTCGGCAGCTGACAGGTTTTCCCATCGAGCACGAAGCGGCCCTGGCGGATGCGGTTGCCGTAGCGCCCGATCAGCGCGCCGAAGTAGGGGCTGTCGGCCAGGTAGGGTTCGAGGGTCTCGAAGCCGAGGGCGACGTCGTCGATCTTGCCGTCGCGGTCGGGCACATGGATTTCGTTGATGATGCCGCCGAAGTCCAGGATCCTGACCACCATGCCCTTGGCGTTGGTGAGCGTAAATTGGGTGACTGTGGCGCCGTTGGGCAAGGTCCCGAACGGCGCCTGCGCGATACCGGTTTGCACGTTGTGATGTCCTCAGAGAGTGGAAGGCCGCCCGAACACCGGCATGCCGTCCTCACTCCAGCGCAGCGGCTTCACGAACGTATGGCGGTCCGGATTCCACAGCGGATCGCCGACGATTTCGGTGTAGGTGCGCGCGTGATAGACCAGCATGACGGTGTCGCCATCTTCAGCATAGGTAAAGCTGTTGTGGCCGGGTCCGTAGATGCCATGATCGTAGCATGTACGGAACACAGGCTCGCGCGCCTTTGACCAGGCGGCCGGATCGAGCAGGTCGGCATCCTCGTCGGCGACCAGCAGGCCCATCGCGTAATTGTGGTCGGTGGCGCTGGCCGAGTAGGAGATGAAGATCTTGCCGTTGCGGCGCAGTACCGACGGACCTTCGTTGACCCAGAAGCCGCGCGTCTCCCAGTCGAACTCCGGCTTGGACAGCATGACCGGCTTGCCCTCGATCTGCCAGGGCGTCTTCATCGGCGCGATGTAGAGGTTGGAATTGCCCTCAATGTCCTTGTCCTTCTGCGCCCACAGGTAGTAGAGCACGCCCTTGTGGCTGAAGGTGGTGGCGTCCAGGCAGAAGCTGTCGATGCCGGTATCGACCTGGCCCATGAACTCCCAGATCCCCTCCAGGGGGTTGGCGTTGGTATTGCGGATCGCGTACATGCGGTGCTGGAACAACTTGTCCTTGATCTCGCGGCTGGGCGCGGCGGCAAAGTACACGTACCAGGCGCCCATGTTGAAGTGCAGCTCGGGCGCCCAGATCAATTCGCTGTACGGGCCGGTGTCCGGCTTGATCCAGGCATCCACGGTCGGCGCCGTGGCCAGGCCGGCGATGGTGGTGGCGCGGCGCAGCTCGATGCGGTCGTAGAGCGGGACCGAGGCGGTGAAGTAGTAGTAGCCGTCCGTGTGTTTATAGATGTACGGGTCGGCGCGTTGTTCGATGAGTGGTTTGAGTACGGTTTCCATGATGATTTGTTTGTAGTTTGCGGACATGCGTGGGCACGGTGTGCCCACCCTACGCTGTACGTAATTCTTCCTTCACCGTGCCATAGTAGGCATCGCTGATGCGGTACTTGAACATCAGTGCCCCCATCAGGAAGTGGAAGAAGCCCGGGATCACCGACAGCATCAGCGCAATGCCTTGCAGCGCGAGCTGGCTCTGTTCCTGGTTGGGCTGGTAGTGGAAGTAATCGAGCAGCAGGCCGACCATGCCGCCGGCGATGGCCATGCCGGCTTTCTGGCACACCGAGATGCCGCCGAAGGCGAAGCCGGAGACGCGCTTGCCGGTCTTGACCTGGCCATAGTCGATGGTCTCGGCGATGGCCGACCAGAACACCGGCGCGTGCAGATCGACCACCAGCGACAGCGCGAAGTACAGCACGAAGGCCGTCGCCTTGTCGCCCGGCGCCACCATGAAATAGATCATCACCGACAGCACCGCCACCATCAGCTGGGTGTAGCGGAACAGCTTGACCTTGCAGTAGAACTTGGTGACCCAGGTCGACACCACCATCGCCAGGATCGCCGCCGCCACGCCCGTTGACAGGAAGGCCGAGACGGTGGCGGTGTCGCCGTGCAGGTAGTACTTGGCGTAGTAGATCGCCACCGAGCCGCGGATCACATAGCCGACGGTGCCGGTCAGGCAGACCGCGCACAGGATCAGCCACTGGTCGTTCTTGAGCAGCACCCTCACCTGCTCGAGCAGCGGCTGGCGCTCGACCTTGTGCACCACGCGCTCGGTGGTGGTGAAGAAGCAGAACAGGAACAGGGCCACCCCCAGCAGCGCCATCACCGCCATCGCCAGCTGGTAGCCGGCGGCCGGGCTGCCGTTGCCCCAGCGGCTGGCCATCACCGGCACCACGATGGTGACCATGAAGGCGCCGACCTTGGCCAGGAACAGGCGGTAGCCGTTGGCCGACAGGCGCTCCTGCGGGTCGGAGGTCAAGCCGCTGATCAGGGAGATGTAGGGCACGCCCACGCCCGAGGTCATCAAGGTCATCAGGATGTAGGTCGAGTAGGCCCAGACCAGCTTGGCGTCGTAGCCCCAGTCCGGCGTCGAGAACACCATGAACACCGACAGCCCGTAGGGCACGGCCAGCAGCAGCAGGTAGGGCCGGTAGCGTCCCCAGCGCGTCAGGAAAGTGTCGGTCATCTGCCCCACCACCAGGTCGGAGACGGCGCCGATCACTTTCACGGCCACGAACAGCAGCGCGAGGTCGCGGGTGCGCAGGCCGTAGACGTCGGTGTAGAAGAAGGTAATGATCAGCATCATCGACGAGATCACCACGTTGAGCGCCATGTCACCGGCGCCGAAGCCCACCTTTTCGAGGGTCGATAGTTTCTGGTCTTGCGTCTTCATGCCTGCATCCCTTCAAACGACGAGGGTGCCACCGGCCTTCCGGCAAGGGCACCCGTGATTGCGCTACCGGCCCATGCTGGCGGCCGGCCCTCCGATCAGTACTTCCAGCGCAGCGCCAGGCCGACCACGCGGTCGTAGCGCCGCACGTCGCGCGGCAGTTCCGGCACGCCGTGGTAGTCGTGGTAGGCCTGGTTCAGCAGGTTGCTGCCGTCCAGGGTCACGACCAGGGTGTCGGTGAATTTGTACGAGACCGAGGCGTCCAGGGTCTTGATCGGCTCGACGATCAGATCGAAGCCCAGGCCACGGTAGTTGTAGGTATCGACGAATTCGTCGCGCCAGCTGTAGGCCACGCGCGCCGACCACGGCCCGCGCTCGTACATGCCGACCAGGTTGTAGGCGGTCTTGGACATGCCCGGGAAGGTGTTGCGGCTGCCGTCCGGCTCGGTCATGCCGCCGTTCATGTAGGTGGCGTTGACCTGCACGCCCAGTCCGCCCAGCCAGCCCGGCAGCGACGGGAAGAACTGCTGGTAGGCCGCTTCGAAGCCGTACAGCTTGGCGGTATCGGTGTTGTACGGGCGGTCCACCAGGTAGCGCTGGCCGTCGATGACCTCGGTGGCCTGGCGGTGGCGCAGGAAGTTCTTGAAGTCGTGCTTGAAGGCGGTGCCGGTCAGCGAACCGTCTTTCGAGAAGTACCATTCCAGCGCCAGGTCCAGGTTGCGCGCTTCCTGGGGCTTCAGGTTCGGGTTGCCGCCGGTGCCGGTCGGGTCGTTGGCATTGGTGGCCGTCACCGATCCCAGTACCACGCCCGGGTTGTAGTCGCCGAAGGCGGCGCGCTCGATCGCCTTGCCGTAGACCAGGCGGCCGACCAGGTCCTGGCGGAACTTGGCGCGCAGGTTCATGCTCGGCAGGACGTCGGTATTGCTGCCCGAGACCGCCACCGGCGTCACCGGTCCGGTGCCGGCACGCGAGTTGCCGACGATGTTCTGCCTGGTGCGCACCACGCGCACGCCGGCGCTGCCGTCGACCGGGATGCCGAAGGCGTCGAAGGCGATCTTCGCCTTGCCGTAGATCGCGTTGGTGGTTTCGCGGTCGGTGTAATAGGACAGCGGATCGTCCGGCAGGCCGGCGGTGGTGCCGAGGATGGCCTGGCGCACGGCGCCGGTGTTATCGAGCAGGAAGTCCATGCAGCCGGCGTAGAACTGGCTCACGCCGTAATTGCCATGGATCGCGGGGCTGACGCAGGACAGGCCCGGGATGCTGCTCGGCGCCAGGCCGGTGATGGTGGCCGGCCGGTAGTTGCCCAGTTCGTGGGCGTAGGAAGCGTCGCGCTGGGCCCAGCGCAGGCCGCCCGACAGCTCCTTCAGGATGCCCATGTCTTCCGGGCTCCAGGCGATGTCGCCGCGCCAGTCGTTGGCGCTGCCGTTCGCGTGGTTGTGGTTGTCGTACAGCGCGATCATGGTCCACTTGGACGGATCGATCAGGTTCACGCCCGGATAGTCGACGAAGCCGCCGCCGTCGCGGGTGCCGCCCGTCACCGGATGGGGCGCGGTGTAGATCGAGTCCAGGATCGGGTTCTCCTGGCGGTAGGTCGAGACCGTGCGCACGTATTCCGAGGACAAACGCAGCGTCGGCGTCATGTCCCAGGTCCCGCCGATCGCGCCCTGGCTGCCGCGCGACCAGTCGCGCCTTGCCTGGGTCGAGGACAGGACCAGCGAGGTATCGCTCGGGTTGCTGATGGTGTCGAGGTATTGCCTGCCGCCCGAGGTGACGGTGGTGACGGTCGAATTCGGGTTATTGATCGGGAAGCCGCCGACGAAGAACACGTTTTGCGAATCGACGTCGATCCTGGTCGAGAAGCCTTCGGCGTAGAACTCCATGTCGCGGTTCGGGCGCCACTGGGCCGACAGGTTGGCGGCGATGCGCTTGCGGTCGCCGGTGGTCATCACGCGGCCGTTGCCGTCGGCGCCCTGCACGCCGGCCGGATTGGTGTAGGTGACGGGCTGGCCGGCCCACGCGGTTTCGTCGTGGTAGCGGCCGCGCTGCCAGGACAGGCCGCCCAGCAGGCCGATCTCGCCGATGCCGGTCTTCCAGCGGTTCGACCACAGGCCGCCCACTTGCGGGTCGGTCTTGCCGGCCTTGTCGCGGTGTTCGCCGCGCAGGTTGACGGCGGTCTGGCTGCCCTTGAAGTCCAAGGGACGGAAGGTGCGCACGTCGATCACGCCCGAGGTGCCGCCTTCGACCATCTCGGCGCCCTGCGATTTGTAGACGTCCACGCGCTGCAGCATCGAGACCGGCACGTCGGTCAGGTTCAGGCTGCGGCCGGCGGCGGTGAACATCTCGCGGCCGTTGAACAAGGTGGTGACGCCGCCCAGGCCGCGGATCACGATGCGGCCGGCTTCGCCGTTCTCGCGCACGGTCTGCACACCGGTGATGCGGCCCAGGAGTTCGGCCACGTTCTTGTCGGGGAATTTGCCGATGTCTTCGGCGACGATGGAGTCGACCACCTGCTCGGCGTTCTGCTTGATCGCCTGGGCGCTCTGGGCCGCCTGGCGCTGGCCGCTGACGACCACGACGTTCGCGTCGTCCTGCTGGGCCTGGACGGATGCGCTGCCCAGCATCCCGGCACCGGCGAGCGTGGCGACGATGCCGCGCAATGGGAAGATGCGTTCCATATGTCTCCTAAGTATTCTTATCTTGTGCTGTCCATGGCATGTCTTTATGTGTGCATGCTCAGCGGTATCTTAGGAGGGAAAGTGATTTCAATCCAATCAAATTTTCCGCATTTCCGATATCGAAATTCGTATCGATTGCCCCAAAATTTCGCGCCAGAAAGTATGTGCTGTATGCACGATGGGTGTCAATTTCTTAAATGAAAATGGGCGTTGCGGAGGGGCGAACCCGGCAACGCCCTGCCCCTCAAGGCTTACATCTTCCAGCGCAAGCCAGCCGAGACCGAACGGCCGATCTGGAGGGTGCCGAAATTGGTCACCTGCTCGTTGCCGGCACTGCCGAAGTGGTAGTACTGCCGCTGCATTTCGTTGGTCAGGTTCACCCCACTGATATCGAAGGACATGTTGTCGTTGATCTTGTAGGAGATCTGCATGTCCACGCTCTTTTCCGGATGACGCCAGATACCGATCGGATTGGCAAACAGGGCGGCTTCGTTGGCGGCCAGGAAGCCGGAGCGCCAGACATAGGACAGGCGGGCGCTGACCGGGCCCTTTTCGTAAGCCAGGGTAGCGTTATAGGAGTTGTTGGACACGCCGAAGAACGGCGTCTCGAGCTGGGCGACGATGACGCCGGCATCATTGGCGTCCGGCACGTTCTGCGACGAGGTGAGTCGCGTATAGCTGCCCTGGAAGCCCAGGCCGTCCAGCAGGCCCGGCAGCCCTTTCGGGAAATAGATGAAGCCAAGCTCGGCGCCGCTGATCTTGCCGTTGGAGGCGTTGACCGGCGAGTTGATGACGTAGTCGTAGCCGTTCGTATGGTCGCCGCCCGAGGTCGAGTTGCGGAACGGGTCGTTGGCCGGATCGACGTGCACCCGGTGACGCAAGCCGACCACCAGGCCGTCGATCTTGCGCTTGAACAGCGTGCCGTAGAGTGCGCTGTCCTTCTGGAAATACCACTCGGCCGTCAGGTCGAAGTTCTTGGAATGCGTCGGTTTCAGGTCCGGATTGCCGCCGCTGCCCGAGCCATACCCCACCCTCGACACGTCGTCGCCGAGTTGCAGGACAGGATTCAGATCGCCAAAGTTCGGCCGGCGCAGGGTTTCACCGTAGTTAAAGCGCAGCACGACGTCCCTGGCCGGGTCGTAAATCAGGGTCATGCTGGGCAGCAGCTTGCTGGTCGACTTGCTGGCACTCGACGCCGTCACCGCCTTGGTGCTGGCATCGACCGTATAGAAGGTCATGTCGGTTTTGACCTTGACGTAACGGACGCCGAAATTGCCGCGCAGGCGATGGCCGAACAGCTCGTTCTGGGTATTCCCCATCAGGAACAGGTTGGTCGTCTTTTCATCGACCTCGAAGGTCTTCTGCAGGCGCAGCTGGTCGGTGGTCTGGAAGTTCGGATCGACCGAGTTGAAGAGCTTGCGCCAGTCGTCGATATTGTCGCGGATATAGTAAGCATTCGGTTCCACCCATGAGCGCGGCACGTCCGAGATGTCGCTGCCGAAGTTCGCGTTGGTCGAGGCATACGCCGCGCCCAGTGAGCCGAGGTTGCGGTTCAGGGTGCTCGATTGCGTCCGGTTGGCCTCCGACGCCTTGCGGTCGTCGAAGCGCGCGCCGAAGTGGATCGTGTCCAGCGGCCCCCAGTTGGCATCGAACACGCCCGCCAGCGTCGCCGTCGCGGCGCTGCCCTTGTTGCGGTTGGCGTTATCGTAGAACTGCGCGACATTCCACTTGGCCGGGTTGACCAGGTCGGCACCGTCGTTGAAGTGGAAGGCGGTGTCGTTGCTGCCGTCATTGAAGTTGACGTTGATGGACGGTGCGACGCGATCGATCCGGGTGGCTGTGAATTCCGAGTGATAGGTGCTGGTCTGGTAGGACACATCGCCATCCAGCCGCAGGCGGTCGCCGACATTCCACTTGCCGTTCAGGGCATACACATAGGAGTCGGTTGCCGAGGTAGTGTAGTCGCCGCTGTTGAAGCCATAGACGTTATTGACGGTACGGCTCTTGATGACGTTGGTTCCCGGGAAGGTCGTGATCGTCCCCGCCGGGTTGCTGCCGAGATCTCCCCACCAGTCGACAAAGCTGAACAGCAGGCGGTTGAAGGACTTGTCGCGATAACCGTTGTACATCGATTCGAAGGTGTAGACCGCATCGCTGTTCGGTTTCCACTGCAGGGCGATATTCGCGGCAGGACGCTTGCGCTCGCCTTCGACGTCGCTCTGGAAAACGGCGTCGCGCGCCAGGTAATAAGGATAGGGTTTGCCGTCGAAGTTCAGCGTCGAACCGGCGGCCATCGGCAAGCCGGTATGGGTACCGGCGGCCCAGATACTGGTGTCGGTGATGCGCTGCAGCGGCGTATAACCGGCGGGAACTTCGGCGGCATTCGGGCTGGTAAACGGCACCATGGCGCCCGGCGTCACGCTCTCGTTGCGGTAGTTGGTCTTGCTGGCCGACAGATTGACCAGCGCACCGAATTCGCCGGCGCTGGTGTCCCAGCGGTTGCTCAACATGCCGCTCAGCTGCGGGTTGGCTTTTTTCGCGGGATCGAGCCAGGTTTCACGCGCCGACAGCGACGCTTTCGGGCCTTTGAAATCGAAGGGCCGCAGCGACTTGACGTCGATCTGGCCTGCAATGCCGGTGTCCAGCTGGCTGGCGTCGCGCGTCTTGTAGACGTCGATCTGGCGCACCAGGGTCGAAGGAATGTCCTGCAGCGCGACCTGGGTGCCGGACGCGGTAAAGATATTGCGGCCGTTCCAGGTGGTCTGGACGTCGGGCAGACCACGGATCGACAAGGTGCCGACTTCGCCGCCGGCGCGATTGGTGACCTGGATGCCCGTCACGCGCTGCAGCGCTTCGACGACATTGTTATCGGGCAGCTTGCCGATGTCTTCGGCCACGACCGATTCCACGACCTGGTCGGTGGTGCGCTTGATCGCCAGGCTCTTGATCAGCGAGGCCTTGACGCCGGTGACGACCACCGTCGCGGTGTCAAGCGGTTCCGTGCTGTCGGCGGCCGCCTGCGCCCACACCGAGGCGCTGCTGAGCAGGCCGGCGCCCATCAGCACAGTCACCGTCAGCTTCAAGGACAAAGGACGTGCAGATACTTGCGATTTCATACGTCTCCTGTGTTTCTAGTTATGGGTATTTTTTTCTCAAACTGGCATTGCTCTAAAATCATGTTAGAGATCCGGCAATGATCAAGCCAATCGTTTTTTCTGGGTTTCCCATATCGGTTTCGATATCACACGAGATTTTTCAGGGACTGCATGCACAAAGAATGTCAATTTCTCGATTACGCCGAGCTGATTGCCGCCACCGATCTTGAACGGATTGTGAAAGCCGCCGACATCCCCGACGGCTTCCTGCTGGCCCGCGCCGGCCGGGTCGAGGCGCACTACCTCCCCTTCGATTACGTGAACGTCGATGCGCGCGTGGTGGTGGTCGGGATCTCGCCCGGCTTCGTACAATGGAAGAACGCGGTGCGCGCCGCGCAGCAGGGCTTGCGGGCAGGCTTGCCGCTGCCCGAGCTGCTGCGCGCGGCCAAGTACACGGGGGCCTTCAGCGGTGCGATCCGTCCCAACCTGGTGGCGCTGCTGGATGACATCGGCCTGCAGCGCTGGCTGGGCATCGCCAGTTGCGCCAGCCTGTTCGGCGCGGATGCGCACCTGATGCACGTGAGCGGGGCGCTGCGCCAGGCGGTCTTTGTCGACGGTCCCGACGGGGCAAAACTCAACTACAACGGTGCCAGCCCGAACATGCTGACCACGCCGCTGCTGCAGGACCAGCTGCTCGACTACTTCGGCCGGGAAGCGGCCCTGATCAAGGACGCCGTGTTCGTGCCGCTGGGGCCGAAGGTCGGCCTGGCCCTGGACTGGCTGGCCCGCCGCGGCGTGCTGGACGAGGGGCGCATCCTGCATGGCCTGCCCCACCCTTCCGGCGCCAACGCCGAGCGCATCGCCTACTTCCTCGGCCGCAAAGAGAAGACCGCCCTCTCCAGCCGCACGAACGGCGCGCAGATCGACGCCGACCGCCTGGCGCTGCGCGCGAAAATGGCGGCGCTGGGCATGCCGGGCATGAACCAAGGATGAGTTCACTTTGCGTGCTCCGCGTCTTGACGGCGGCGATTACACTGGAAGCGTCCCGTGTCCAAATGGCCGACCATGTCACCTCTTTCGTGGGAATACAACCAGCTCACCCTCGTGAACCTCGAAGACAAGCCCGCCGCTTTCTTCAAGGGGCTGATCCGCGCGAGCACGACGTCCATCATCATCACCGACCCGCAACAGGGCGATAACCCGATCGTCTGGGTGAACCCGGCCTTCGAGGCGGTGTCCGGCTATTCCCTGGAAGAGGTGGTCGGCCGCAACCCGCGTTTCCTGCAGAACAGCGACCGCGGCCAGCCGCCCATCGCGGCGCTACGCGAGGCCGTCGCTGCCGGACGAGCCCACACCTGCACGCTGCGCAACTACTGCAAGGACGGCACGCAGTTCTGGAGCCGCATGCACGTCTTCCCGGTCAAGAACGACGAAGGCAAGGTCGTCAACTTCGTCGCCTTCCTCGAAGACGTCAGCACGGCGATGCGGGCCCAGGCAGCGGTGGCGAGTGCGCGCGAACACCTCAGCACCGTCCTCGAGAGCATTTCGGACGGGTTCTTCTCAATCGATCACGACTGGCGCTTCACCTATGTCAACAACAGGGCCGCGGCCTGGATGCGGCGCACGCGCGAGCAACTGCTGGGCAAAATGATCTGGGACGAGTTTCCGGAAGCGGTCGGCGAGGCCTTCCACCAAGCCTATCTGCGCGCGCTGGAAAGCCAGGAGGCCACCAGCGTCGAGACGTACTACGCGCCGCTGGAGCTATGGGTCGGGGCCCGCATCTATCCCTCCGCGGATGGCATGACGGTCTTCTTCGCCGACATCAGCGAGCGCAAGGAAGCCGAGGCGCGCCTGGTCCACATGGCCACCCACGACAGCATGACCGGCCTGCACAACCGCTTCAGCTGCCTGCGCACGCTCGACCAGCTGCTGGCGACGGACAGCATGGTCGGCGTGCTGTTCATCGACCTCGACCACTTCAAGGAAGTCAACGACGCCCACGGCCACCACGCCGGCGACCTCGCGCTGCAGGAGATCGGGCGGCGCCTGGCCACCTTCGAAAACACCGATACCACGGTGTCGCGCATCAGCGGCGACGAGTTCGTCATCGTGCTCGCCAACGCGGAGGTCGGGAAAGCCAAGGCGCTGGCCGCGGCCGTGCTGCAGCGCCTGGCCGAGCCGATCGCGGTCGACCACCTGAAGGTCACGCTCGGCGCCAGTATCGGCATCGCGCTGGGCCGGGCCCGCGAACACACGGCGGACGAACTGCTCAACAATGCCGACGCCGCCATGTACGCGGCCAAGGACAACGGCCGCCACACCTTCAGCGTGTTCTTGCCCGAATCGGCGCGGCTGATCAAGGAGCGCCTGCAGTTGCGCCAGGAAGTCTTTTCGGCACTCGAGCGGCGCCAGTTCGTGCTGTTCTACCAGCCGCAGATCAGCGCCGCCAACGGCGCCGTGGTCGGCGCCGAGGCGCTGCTGCGCTGGGACCATCCGCGCCTGGGCGTGATCGCGCCCGGCGCCTTCCTGTCCATGCTCGAGGATACGCCGGCGATCACGGCGGTCGGGGCCTGGGTCTGCGAGGAAGCCTGCCGCCAGGCGCGCGAATGGGAACTGCTCGGCTACCAGCTGCAAATGGCGGTGAACGTCTCGCCGCGCCAGCTCACCGACGAGAACCTGCCGCTGCTGCTGAAAAACCTGGTGGCGCACTACGGCCTGGATACCCGCTGCATCAAGCTGGAGGTCACGGAAAGCATGCTGACCCAGGACATCGGCAAGGCCGCCACCGTCCTGCGCTCGCTGGAAGACGAGGGCTTTCGTATCGCCCTCGACGATTTCGGCACCGGCTACTCGAACCTGTCCTACCTGCGCCAGTTCCCGATCACGACGATCAAGATCGACCGCTCCTTCGTCGAGCAGATCGACGAGGACCAGCGCTGCCTGGACATCGTCATCGGCGTGATCGCCTTCGCCAAGTCGCTCAAGCTGGCGGTAATCTGCGAAGGGATCGAGACCGAGGCCCAGGCCAGCGCGATCCGCTCGACCGAATGCGACGTGCTGCAGGGCTACCTGATCGGCAAGCCGATGCGCGCCGGCGAATTCCAGGCCCTGCTGCTGGCCCAGCGCAGCACGCCGCAGCAGGCCGATCCCGGCTGCGGCCAGGCCGGGCCCGCCGAACACTGATCAGGTATTGTCGGCCAGTTTGCCGCGCAGGCTTTCCAGCTGCTGCTTGAGCGCGACGAGGTCGCCCGGCGCGCAGGCGGCGGCGCACAGCACGCCTTCCTGGATGCTTGCCGCCTCGCCGCGCATGGCGCGGCCGGCATCGGTCAGGCTGACCACGACCTGGCGCTCGTCCTGCGCGGAGCGGGTGCGCGCCACCAGGCCGGCCGCTTCCAGGCGCTTGAGCAGCGGCGTGAGGGTGGCGGAATCGAGGAAAAGCCGCGCGCCGATCTCCGACACGCTCACGCCCTCGCGCTCCCACAGCACCAGCATCACCAGGTATTGCGGGTAGGTCAGGTCCAGCTTGCGCAGCAGCTTGCGGTACACCTTGTTCATCGCCAGGCCGGTCGAATACAGCGCGAAGCACAACTGCTCGTCCAGCAGCGGGGTCTTGTTCGATTCCATGGAAGGCATACTAGATCGCGCGCTATGCAATTGCAAGCGATACGGGCTTCGCCACCACCTGGTCGCGTCCGCCGGACTTGGCTTCGTACAGCAGGCGGTCGGCGGCTTCGATCCAGGCGCTGCCCGCTTCGGCGCCGGGGGTGCCGGCCACCACGCCCAGGCTCATGCCGACCCTGCCGGCCGGACTGTCGGCGTGTTCGATCGCCAGTCCGGCGATCGTCGTGCGGATCGCCTCGGCCACGGTCCGCGCACCTTCCAGCGTGGTGTCGGGCAGGAGCACCGCAAACTCTTCGCCGCCGTAGCGCGCCGCCAGGTCGCCGGGACGGCGCGCGCCTGCCGCGATGGCGGCCGCCACCCGGCGCAGGCAATCGTCGCCGCCCACGTGGCCGTAGCGGTCGTTGTACTTCTTGAAGAAATCGACGTCGCACAGGATCAGGGCGAAGGAGGTGCCGGCGCGGCGCGCGCGCGCCAGTTCGCCGGCAAGGGCTTCTTCGAACAGGCGGCGGTTGGCAAGCCCGGTCAGGCCATCGCTCTCGGCCAGGGTCTTGAGCGCCTGGTTCTGCTGTTCCAGCGTGTCGCCGGCGCGGCGCAGTTCCGCCTCGAGCTGTTCGCGGACGCGGATCTGGCGGATCATGCGCACCCCGCCCCAGCCCAGCAGCAGGATCGCGCCCAGGACCACACCGCTCATCTTGAGCACCGAACTCCACCAGTGCGCCAAAATCTCCTCCTTCGACTGCGCGCTGGCGACCACCAGCGGATAGCCTTCCAGGTGGCGGTAGCTGTACAGACGCTCGATGCCGTCGATCCTGGCGCGCAGCATGGCCGTGCCGACCGGCCCCGACTTCCGCATCATCTGGATCACCGGTCCCTGGGCGATGCTGGTGCCGACCATACTCTCGTTGAACGGGCGCCGGTAGATCAGCGTGCCGTCGTCGAGGGCAAGCAGGATGGTGCCTTCGCTGCCGACGTCGAAGCGGTCGTAGAAGCGCCCGAAATAGCCCAGGTCCAGGGTCACCAGCGCAATGCCGCCGAAGCTGCCGTCGGGGCGGTCGATGCGGCGTGACACCGGGATCACCATCACGCCGGTGGAGCGGCTGCGCACCGGCTTGCCGACGTGGCTGCCGCGGTCGGCATGGGTCTGGTGGTATTTGAAGTAGTCGCGGTCGGCGTTGTTGTCACGGGCCGTGCTGATCGGCGCCGAGACCAACCGGCTGCCGTCCGCGCCGAACACGAACAGGCCCTGCACTTCTGTCGAATGGCCCGCGAAGGACATGAAGCGCTCATGCAGGCGTTGCCCCGCCGTGCCCTGCGCGCCATCGTGCTCGACGCGCTCCACGGTTTCGCCCAGGATCGCATCGGCGATCTTGAACGAGGTCTCGGCCTGGGCCGCCAGCGCGCGCGCCATGTTCGCGGTGCTGGCCGTGGTCTCCGCCAGCTGGCCCTGGTGCGCCGCCCACAGGCTCCAGCCGTGGATGCCGACCAGCATCACGCAGAAGGCAGTCAACAGGGCGATCGAACGGGCGATCAGCGGGCGGCGGATCTGGGTCAGGCGATGGAGGTGGGGCATGGAACGGGACAGGTTGGATCGGGAACTCGCGAGGGTTTCGGGAGGATAGCCCGTCCTTCGAAATAAGTCCAACACGCAACATTCAGACGCGCGCGTTTACGTCGCATATATGGCCGGACGGCGACTATTTACGCCTGTTTTAGGTCCTTCTCCCTAAGCTGGCCAGGTCGTCAACAACATCCTGAAGGGAAAAATGGACATTCTCAATGACAGCTTATTCATTGCCGCGACGGTCGGCCTGACCGCCCTCGTGTGCGGCCTGGCCCAGGCCTGCGAACGCCTTGGAGGCAGGCCATGAACCTCGGCTACTGGGCCGTGGGCCTGGCGGCGCTGGCCGTCCTGCTCTATCTCGTCAACGCCTTGCTGAATGCGGAGAAGCTGTGATGCCTACCGATGCGATTTTGCTACTGGCCGCCTTCATGGCCGTCGTGACGCTGCTCGCGGTGCCGCTCGGCGCGCTGCTGGCCGCCGTCGGCGAGATGCGTCCGGTGCCGGGCCTGCGCTGGCTGGCGCCGCTCGAGCGCCTGTGCTACCGCGTCGCCGGCGTGAAGCCCGAACGGGGCATGGGCTGGAAAAGCTATGCCTTCGCGCTGCTGCTGTTCAGCGGCCTGGGCACCCTGTTCGTCTACGCCGTGCAGCGCCTGCAGGGCTTGTTGCCCTTCAACCCGCAACACCTGGGCGCGGTTTCTCCCGATTCCGCCTTCAATACCGCCGTTAGCTTTGTCGGCAACACCAACTGGCAAGGCTATGCCGGCGAGCAGACCATGAGCTATTTCAGCCAGATGGTGGCGCTGGCCAGCCAGAACTTCCTGTCGGCCGCCACCGGCATCGCCGTGGTGTTCGCGCTGGTGCGCGGGCTGGCGGCGCGCTCCTCGGCCTCGGTCGGCAATTTCTGGGCCGACCTGGTGCGCGTCACCGTCTACGTCCTGCTGCCGCTGTCGCTGGTCTTCGCCGTGTTCCTGTGCAGCCAGGGCGTGATCCAGAACTTCGACGCTTACCTGCAGGTGCCGCTGCTCGACCCGGCCGCCGGCGCCCCCACCCAGACCATCGCCATGGGCCCGGTCGCGTCGCAGGAGGCGATCAAGATGCTGGGCACGAACGGCGGCGGCTTCTTCAACGCCAACTCGGCCCACCCTTACGAAAACCCGAACGCGCTCACCAATTTCCTGCAGATGGTGGCGATCTTCCTGATTCCTGCCGGCCTGTGCTTCGCCTTCGGCCGCATGGTGGGCGACCGCCGCCAGGGCTGGACCGTGTTCGCCGCGATGGCGATCCTGTTCGTGACCATGGCCCTGGCCTTGATGTGGGCCGAAGGCCAGGCCCATCCCGCCCTGCAGGCGCTCGGCGTCGACCAGGCGGCCGGGGCGCTGCAGGCCGGCGGCAACATGGAAGGCAAGGAGACCCGCTTCGGCATCGCCGCCTCCAGCCTGTTCGCGGCCGTCACCACGGCGGCCTCGTGCGGCGCGGTCAATACCATGCACGACTCCCTGATGCCGCTCGGCGGCCTGGTGCCGATGGCGCTGATGATGTTCGGCGAAGTCGTGTTCGGCGGCGCCGGCTCGGGCCTGTACGGCATGCTGGTGTTCGCCGTGCTGGGCGTGTTCATCGCCGGCCTGATGATCGGCCGCACCCCGGAATACCTGGGCAAGAAGATCCAGTCGCACGACATGAAAATGGTGTCGATCGCGATCCTGGTGACGCCGCTGGTGGTGCTGCTCGGGACCGCGCTGGCGGTGAGCAGCGGCGCCGGCACGGCCGGCATCGCCAATCCCGGCGCGCACGGCTTTTCGGAGATGCTGTACGCCGTGACCTCGGCCGCCAACAACAATGGCAGCGCCTTCGCCGGCCTGTCCGCCAACACGTCGTTCTGGAACGCCCTGCTGGGCGTGGCGATCTGGCTCGGCCGCTTCGCCATGATCGTGCCGGTGCTGGCCCTGGCCGGCTCGCTGGCCGCCAAGCCGCGCCTGGCAACCACCGGCGGCACCATGCCGACCCACGGCCCGCTATTCGTCGCGCTGCTGATCGGCGCGGTACTGCTGGTGGGCGTACTGAACTACGTTCCGGCCCTGGCGCTTGGCCCGGTCGCGGAACACCTGCAACTCTTTTCGGTGAAATGACATGGCCCATCCCGATTTAACGCTGTTCGATCCGAAACTGATCGCCCCCGCTTCGCTCGACGCCCTGCGCAAGCTGTCGCCGCGCCAGCAGTACCGCAGCCCGGTCATGTTCGTGGTCTACATCGGCGCCATCGTCACCACCCTGCTGTGGCTCGACGCCCTGAGCGGCGGCCGCTTCGTCGATGGCGGCGCGCCGGCCGGCTTCACCTTCGCGATCGCCGTCTGGCTGTGGTTCACGGTGCTGTTCGCGAACTTTGCGGAAAGCCTGGCCGAGGGCCGCAGCAAGGCCCAGGCGGCCTCGCTGCGCGCCCTCAAGCAGACCGTGATGGCCAAGAAGCTGAGCACCCCGGTGTACGGCACCACCTGGCTGCCCTGCCCCGCCGCCGACCTGCGCAAGGGCATGTTCGTGCTGGTCGACGCCGGCGACATCATCCCGGCCGACGCCGAGGTCGTGCAGGGCGTGGCCTCGGTCGACGAATCCGCCATCACCGGCGAATCGGCGCCGGTGATCCGCGAATCCGGCGGCGACTTCTCGGCGGTCACCGGCGGCACCCGCGTGCTGTCGGACTGGCTGGTGCTGCGGATCGCCGTGAATCCGGGCGAAGCCTTCATCGACCGCATGATCGCCATGGTCGAAGGCGCGGCGCGTCGCAAGACCCCGAACGAGATCGCGCTGACCATCCTGCTGGTGGCGCTGACCATCGTGTTCCTGGTCGTGACCGCGACGCTGCTGCCGTTCTCGCTGTACGCGGCGCAGGCCGCCGGCGCCGCCGGCCTGGCCAGCTCGCCGGTCACGATCGCGGTGCTGGTGGCGCTGCTGGTGTGCCTGATCCCGACCACCATCGGCGGCCTGCTGTCGGCGATCGGCGTGGCCGGCATGAGCCGCATGATGCAATCGAACGTGATCGCGACCTCGGGCCGCGCGGTGGAAGCGGCCGGCGACGTCGACGTGCTCCTGCTCGACAAGACCGGCACCATCACCCTCGGCAACCGCCAGGCCGCCGCCTTCCTGCCGGCGCCGGGCGTGACCGAGCGCGAACTGGCCGAGTCGGCGCAGCTGGCATCGCTGGCCGACGAAACCCCGGAAGGCCGCAGCATCGTGGTGCTGGCCAAGCAGAAGTTCAACCTGCGTGCCCGCGAGATGGCGGAACTGAAGGCCGCATTCGTGCCCTTCACCGCGCAGACCCGCATGAGCGGCGTCGACCTGCTCGAACGCCCGCTGCGCAAGGGCGCCGCCGACACCATGCGCAAGTACGTGCTGGGCCTGGGCGGCGTCTATCCGCAGGCGGTGTCCGCCGCCGTGGACGAGGTGGCGCGGCGCGGCAGCACGCCGCTGGTGGTGGTGGACGGCGCGCGCGTGATGGGCGTGGTCGAGCTGAAGGACATCGTCAAGGGCGGCATCAGGGAGCGCTTCGCCGAGCTGCGCCGCATGGGCATCGAGACCGTCATGATCACCGGCGACAACCATCTGACCGCGGCCGCGATCGCCGCCGAGGCGGGGGTCGACGACTTCCTGGCCGAAGCCACGCCGGAAGACAAGCTGGCCCTGATCCGCAAATACCAGGCCGAGGGCCGCCTGGTGGCGATGACCGGCGACGGCACCAACGACGCCCCGGCGCTGGCCCAGGCCGACGTGGCGGTGGCGATGAACACCGGCACCCAGGCCGCCAAGGAAGCCGGCAACATGGTCGACCTGGATTCGAACCCGACCAAGCTGCTGGAGATCGTCGAGATCGGCAAGCAGATGCTGATGACACGCGGCTCGCTGACCACCTTCTCGATCGCCAACGACATCGCCAAGTATTTCGCGATCATCCCGGCCGCCTTCGTCGCCACCTACCCGCAACTGAAGGCGCTGGACGTGATGAACCTGGCCAGCCCGGCCTCGGCGATCCTGTCGGCAGTGATCTTTAACGCCCTGATCATCGTGGTGCTGATTCCGCTGGCCCTGCGCGGCGTGCGCTACCGCGCGATCGGCGCCGCCGCCCTGCTGCGCCGTAACCTGCTGATCTACGGCCTGGGCGGCATCGTCCTGCCCTTCATCGGCATTAAACTGATCGACATGCTGCTGGCTGCCCTGCACCTGGCCTGAAGAGAACGACATGAACATGACTTCGCATTTCCGCCCCGCCGCCACCCTGCTGGTGCTGCTGACCGCGCTGACCGGCGCCGCCTACCCGGCGCTCGTGACCGGCATCGCCCGACTCGCCTTTCCCGGCCAGGCCGGCGGCAGCCTGGTGAGCCGGGACGGCAAGCCGGCAGGCTCGCGCCTGATCGGCCAGTCCTTCGCTTCGCCGCGCTACTTCTGGGGCCGGCCCTCGGCCACCGCGCCGGCCGCCAACAACGCGGCCGGCTCCTCGGTCGCCAACCTCGGGCCGTCCAACCCGGCCCTGCTGGACGCCGTCAAGGGCCGCATCGCCGCCCTGCGCGCCGCCGATCCCGACAACCTGGCGCCGGTGCCGGTGGACCTGGTCACGGCCTCGGCCAGCGGCCTCGATCCGGAGATCAGTCCGGCCGCCGCGTTCTACCAGGCCGGCCGGGTGGCACGCGCACGCGGCCTGGCGCGCGCCGAGGTCGACGCGCTGGTGCGCCGCCATAGCGAACACGCCCTGTTCGGCTTCCTCGGCGAAGAGCGCGTCAACGTGCTGGCACTGAACCTCGCGCTCGACGCTCTGCCGCCGGCCAGGGTCCCACGCCCATGATCGACGAGCGCAGGCCCGACCCGGACCAGCTGCTGGCCCAGGTGCGCGAGCAGGAAGCGCGCGCCGGCCGCGGCCGGCTGCGCATCTATTTCGGCGCCTCCGCCGGGGTCGGCAAGACCTATGCGATGCTGTCGGCGGCGCGCGCCCTGCACGCCGCCGGCGAGCGGCTGCTGGTCGGCGTGCTTGAAACCCATGGCCGGCGCGAGACCGAGAGCCTGCTCGACGGTTTGCCGCGCCTGCCGCTGCGCCAGGTAAGCTACCGCGGCAAGCTGCTCGCCGAGTTCGACGTCGACGCCGCCCTGGACAGCGGCGCGGCGCTGGTGCTGGTGGACGAGCTGGCGCATACGAACGCGCCCGGCTCGCGTCACCGCAAGCGCTGGCAGGACGTCGAGGAATTATTGGCCGCCGGGATCGACGTCTACACCACCGTCAACGTCCAGCACCTGGAAAGCCTGAACGACGTGGTTGGCGGCATCACCGGCATCCGCGTCGGCGAAACGGTACCGGACAGCGTGTTCGACGGCGCCGCCGAGGTGGTGCTGGTCGACGTCCCGGCCGACGAGCTGCTCGAGCGCCTGCGGACGGGCCGGGTCTACCAGGGGCCGCAGGCCGAACGCGCGGCCGGCAATTTCTTCCGCAAGGGGAATTTGATCGCCCTGCGCGAGCTGGCCCTGCGCCGCACCGCCGACCGCGTCGAGGGCGACGTGCGCGCCTGGCGGGTCGAGCAGTCGATCGCCACGGTGTGGAAGACCGGCGCCGCGCTGCTGGCCTGCGTCGGCCCCGGCCCGGAAGCCGAACAGGTGGTACGCAGCACGGCGCGCCAGGCCGGCCAGCTGGGCGCGTGCTGGCATGCGGTGTACGTCGAGACCCCAGCGCTGCAGCGGCTGCCGGCGGCCCGCCGCGCCGCCATCCTCGACCAGCTGCGCCTGGCCGAAAAGCTGGGCGCCACCACCGCGGTGCTGTCGGGCGCCGATGCGGCCGCCGAGCTGGCGCGCTACGCCGGCAGCCGCAATCTCTCGACCCTGGTGCTGGGCCGCCCGGCGCGCCGCCCTTTCTGGCAGCCGGGCCTGGCGCGCCGCCTGGCGCAGCTGGCGCCGGGTGCGGACCTGCTGGAAATCGCCTGCGCGGCGGCGCCGGCGCGCGCTGCCGCCGCCACGGCCGGGCAGCAAGCGGCGCAACAAGGCTCGCTGCGCCCCCTGCCCTACCTGCTGGGCGCGGGCGCCAGCCTGGCTGCCGGCGCCGTCGGCTGGCTGCTCAGCGCCTGGCTCGACCTGCCGAACATCGCGATGCTGTTCATGCTAACGGTGCTGCTGGTGGCGTATCGCCTGGGACGCGGCCCTTCGGTGCTGGCGACCTGCGTCAGCGTGGCCGTGCTCGACTTCGTGTTCGTGCCGCCGCGCCTGTCGTTCGCGGTGTCGGACCTGCAGTACCTGGTCACCTTCGGCACCATGCTGGCGGTCGGCCTGATTACCGGCCACCTGACCGCGCTGCTGCGCTTCCAGGCGCAGGTGGCGCGCCAGCGCGAACGGCGCTGGCACGCGCTCTACGAATTCGCCAGCCGCCTGTCCGGCGCCCTGCAGCCGGAGCAGGTGCTGGACGCGACCCACGAATTCGTGGCCCAGGCCTTCCGCGCCCGCGCCGCCCTGCTGCTGCCCGATGTGGAAGGCCGCCTGCAGCTGCCGCAAGACCCGGCCGCCGGCGCGCCGCAGCCCGAGGCCGGTACCGCGCAGTGGGTGTTCGACCATGGCCGCCCGGCCGGCCTCGGCACCGACACGCTGCCGGCCAGCCCGCTGTTCTACCTGCCGCTGGTGGCGCCGATGCGCACCCGCGGCGTGCTGGCGCTGGCGCCAGAGCACGACGGCGCCGGCTGGCTGCAGTCGCCGGAGCAGCGCCAGCAGCTCGACACCTTCGCCACCCTGACCGCGATTGCACTGGAGCGCGTGCATTACATCGAGGTGGCCCAGGGCGCGCTGGTCGACATGGAATCGGAGCGCCTGCGCAACTCGCTGCTGGCGGCGCTCGGCCACGACCTGCGCACCCCGCTGACGCTGCTGGTAGGCGTGTCCGAAACGCTGGCCGCCTCGCGCCCGCCGCTGGCGCCGCAACAGCTGGCGCTGGCCGCCACGCTCAAAAGCGAGGCGCTGCGCATGAACACCCTGGTCGCCAACCTGCTCGACATGGCGCGCATCCAGAGCGGCGGCGTGCACCTGCACCTGGAGTGGCAGTCGCTGGAGGAAGTGGTCGGCAGCGCGCTGCGCGCCAGCGCCGCCCTGCTGGCCGGACACACGGTAGCGGCAACGCTGCCGGCCGCGCTGCCGCTGCTGCAGTTCGACGCGCCGCTGCTCGAGCGCGTGCTGTGCAACGTGCTGGAAAACGCCGCCAAGTACACGCCGCCCGGCTCGCGCATCGCGATCGATGCGCGCGAGCGCGGCGACCTGGTCGAGCTGCGCGTCACCGACGACGGCCCCGGCCTGCCGCACGGGCGGGAAGAAACGATCTTCGAAAAATTCACGCGCGGACGGCAGGAGTCGAACACGCCCGGCGTCGGCCTCGGCCTGGCGATCTGCCGCGCCATCGTCGAAGCGCACGGCGGACGCATCCATGCCGAGCAGGCGCCGGGCGGCGGCGCCCGCATCGTGATCGCCCTGAAACGCGGCGCGCCGCCGCCGATGCCGGACCTGGAACCCGAAATGGAGGACCACCATGAGTGAGCGCCATCCCCTTGCCTTGCTGGTCGAGGACGAAGCGCAGATCCGCCGCTTCGTGCGCGAAGCGCTGCAGGACGAAGGCTGGCAGGTGTTCGAGGCCGGCGACAGCAAACACGGCCTGATCGAAGCCGGCACCCGCCAGCCCGACCTGATCGTGCTCGACCTCGGCCTGCCCGACGGCGACGGCGTCGCCTTCATTACCGAACTAAGGCAGTGGTCGCGCGCAGCCGTGATCGTGCTGTCGGCGCGCACGCTGGAATCGGAAAAGGTGCGCGCCCTCGACGCCGGCGCCGACGATTACCTCACCAAACCCTTCGGTGTCGGCGAGCTGCTGGCGCGGGCCCGCTCGGCGCTGCGCCGCCAGCGCCAGGCCAGCGCGGCGCCGGACGGCAGCAGCGTGGTGCGCTTCGGCACGGTGGCGATCGACCTGCAGGGACGCGCCGTCACCCGCGACGGCCTGGGCGTGCGCCTCGCGCCCACCGAATACAAGCTGCTGGCGGCGCTGGCACACAATGCCGGGCGCGTGGTCAGCAATCCGCAGTTGCTGCGCGAAGTCTGGGGCCAGCAATCGGCCGGCAACGCGCACTACCTGCGCATCTACATGGGACACCTGCGGCGCAAGCTGGAAGACGACCCGGCCCAGCCGAAGTACCTGATCACCGAAACCGGGGTCGGCTACCGCCTCACCCTCCCGCTCTAGTTTCTTCAACCAGCGAAGACCCGCTGCGCCGTGCCGCCAGGCCCGGCGAGGGCAGAACACATCCTCGAGAAAGTGAAAGCACCATGAAACAAGCCATCGCCACCACTGCCCTGTTCCTGCTCGCGCATGCCGCCGGCGCCCACGAAGCGTCACCTGCGCCCGCGCCGGCTGCCGTCGCCTGGAACATCGGCGCGGTTTCGGACTACCGCTACCGCGGCATCTCGCAGTCGCGCCTGCATCCGGCCCTGCAGGGCGGCGCCGACTGGTCGGACCCGGCCAGCGGCCTGTATGCCGGCACCTGGCTGTCGACCATCACCTGGGCCAGGGATGCCGGCGGCGGCGGCCACCTGGAATGGGACATCTACGCCGGTAAAAAAAGGGAATTGACGGGTGGCGTCAGCTACGACGTGGGCGTGCTCGACTACCTCTATCCGGGCAATGGCCTGGCCGACGTGCCGGGCTTCGTCAACGCCAGCACCGGCGAGATCTACGGCCAGCTCGGCTACGGCGCCTGGTATGCCAAGTATTCGCATGCGCTGAGCAATCTGTTCGGCTTCCCGGACAGCCACGGCAGCGGCTACCTGGACCTGGGCGGCAGTATCGACGCCGGCCAGGGCGTGAGCGTGCTGCTGCATGCCGGCCGCCAGCGCGTGGTGCACAACGATGCCGCCAGCTACACGGACTGGAAACTGGGCATCGCCAAGGCCTGGGCCGGCACCACGCTGACGCTGGCGGCGGTGGGCACCAACGCCGGCGCAGCAGCCTACACCTCGGCCGCGAACGGCAAATTCCTGGGCCGCAAAGCCCTGGTGCTGAGCGCAGTACGCAGCTTCTGATTACCCTGCGCTGGCCACCAGCACCGATGCCGTGTTGCGCCCCGCCTGCTTGGATTTGTACAGGGCTTCGTCGGCGGCGTGCGCCAGTGCCGACTGCTCCGGATGGGCGGACCAGGCGATGCCGATGCTGGCCGTGACCTGGCGCGGCTGGCCGTCGATCAGGAAGTCGGCACGCAGCGCTTCGAGCAGCTTGTCGGCGATGCGCCCGCACTCGCGTGCCGAGCCGACCTGTTCGAGCACGATCACGAATTCGTCGCCGGCCAGGCGCGCCACGGTGTCGGTGGCACGCACGGTGGCGGAGAGTCGCTTGGCGAATTCGCGCAGCACGGCGTCGCCGCTGGCGTGGCCGAGGGTATCGTTGATCTGCTTGAAGTGGTCGACGTCGAGATAGACCAGGGCCATCGCCATCGCGCTGCGACGCGCGCGTGCGATCGCCTGCACCAGGCGTTCTTCGTAGCTGCGGCGGTTCGGCAGGCCGGTCAGGTGGTCCGAGTGCGCCAGCGCGTGTAGCTGGCGCTCGTATTCGCGTGCCGAGGTGGCGTCGGTGGACAACACGTAGATGCCCTGCACCACGCCGTCACGCACGTGCGGCAGATAGGTGGTGCTGATCACGCGGCGGCGGCCGCGGCGCTCTTCCTCGATCTCCAGCGCCGAGGCATGGCCGTCCAGGCAGCGCTCCAGGGCCGCGCGGCGCGGCGCGAAGAAGGCTTCGCCCATCGCTTCGAGCACGGTCTTGCCGAGCATGTTGGCGCTCTTCACGCCAAACCACTCCTGGTAGCGCAGGTTGGCGAAGCCATAGCGCAGGTCGGTGTCGATATAGGCGATCAGGGCCGGCACGTTATCGGCGATGGTGCGCAGGCGCTCCTCGCTCTCGACCACGCGGGCGCGCGATGCCGTCAACTCGGTGACGTCCTGCATCGCCACCACGGCGCCGAGCGCCTCGCCGTTCGGGCCCTTCAGCGCGCGGCCGCTGGCCAGGATGCGGTGCATGCTGTGGCCATCGCCGTCCTGGCGCAGGATCACCATCGGCGCATCCTTGACACGTTCGCCGCGCAGCGCACGCGCCAGCGGAATGCGGGCTTCGTCGAGCGGCGTGAGGCCGTCTTCCTCGAACAGCTGATAGTGCCCGGCCCATTGCGCCGCCGTCAGACCGGCGACGTCCATGCCGTGCAGGTCGCGTGCGGCGCGGTTGAACAGGCTCAGGGTGCCGTCGGCGCCGCACGCGACCACGCCCACGTCCACCGATTCCAGCAAGGCGTCCAGCAATTCCTGCTTCTGCACCAGGGCCTGCTGGGCCTGCGCGCGCTGCTGCGCTTCCTTTTCCAGCAGACGGTTCTTGGCTTGCAGTTCGCGCGTACGGTCCTCGACGCGGCGCTCGAGCTGCACGTTCATCTCGCGCAGCGCCATCTGGGCGGCATCACGCGCGGCCACGAGCACGCTGCGGTTCAATTCATCCTGCACCATCTGGGCAAGGTCGCGCAGCATGCGTTTTTCGGCGTCGCTGAACTGGCGCGGCTGCTGGTCGATGATGCACAGGGTGCCGAGCGGCTGGCCGTCCACGCTGTGCACCGGCTGGCCCGCGTAGAAACGCATGAAGGGCGCGCCCACCACCAGCGGGTTGTCGGCGAAGCGCTCGTCGAGGTGGGTGTCGGGCACGACCAGCAGGTCGTCCAGCGCGACCGTGTGGCTGCAGATGGACATCGAGCGTGGCGTCTCGCTGGGTTCCATGCCGATACGCGACTTGAACCACTGACGCTGCGCATCGACCAGGGACACGAGCGCGATCGGTGCGCCGAAAGCCGTGGCGGCGATGCGCGTAAACCGGTCGAAACGGTCTTCCTGGGGCGTGTCGAGCACGCCGAGCGCGTGCAGTGCCTTGACGCGTTCGTCTTCTGCGAGATCCTGTTGACTGAGCATGAATCGTCCTTGCCGCCGAGCGGCCAACCAATGAACCGGCCACATCCAGCCGGGGGATCGGAAAGCCCGATGTGTTAGCGCTTTCCCAAGAGAACGATTCTAGTGGATTTCAAACGGGCTGTGCAGTATATCCACTATGATTTCCATGTGGAAACTATTGCAAATATTTTCATTTCTTTGTGCGAGTTATCGCCCCTGCCTGCTGGGACGGCGGCGGTTCGGGGCTGCAGATCTGACAAATTTGCGCGTTCAAAATCGAAAGCGGGGACGTGCTGAGTGGAGTTGGATACGTACAACACCACGATTTGACGAGCCATCCGAACTTGCACCAGAAGCAATTGTTATACAAGGAAGCCGTAAACCAAATGGCAAGCGGCGCCATCATCAAAGTAATCAAACAATATGTGTGTCATCTAACCGAGCAGGAAAGAGCCTCCCCGTAAGGTGAGCGTCTTACGATGAAAGGACGGCCATGGACCCTCACCAGCAGCATCCGATCCGCCTGCGCCTGAATGGGCAGGACCGGGAATTCGACGTCGAATCCTGGGTGACCCTGCTCGATCTCCTGCGCGAGCGCGCCGGGCTGACCGGCACCAAGAAAGGCTGCGACCACGGCCAGTGCGGCGCATGCACCGTGCTGCTCGACGGCCGGCGCGTGAATGCCTGCCTGACCCTGGCCGTGATGCAGGACGGCCACGAAGTCACCACCGTCGAAGGCCTGGCGAAGGAAGACGAACTGCATCCGCTGCAGCAAGCCTTCATCGATTGCGACGCCTTCCAGTGCGGCTACTGCACGCCGGGCCAGATCTGCTCGGCGGCCGGCCTGATCGCCGAAGGCCAGGCCAAAACCATCGCCGATGTGCGCGAACTCATGAGCGGTAACGTGTGCCGCTGCGGCGCCTATCCGCAGATCGTGCGCGCGGTGGCGCAGGTGCTGGAGCTGGACGCCTCGGCGCTGGACGAAGGCAAACCCTTCACCACCGGATCGGTGCTCGCATGAACCCGTTCGCCTTTACCCAACCCAAGGACATCGATGGCGTGCTGGCGCAGCTGGCCGAGGGCGCGCGCCCGATCGCCGGCGGCACCAACCTGCTCGACCTGATGAAGGAAGGCGTGATGCAGCCGCCGCAGGTGGTCGACATCAATGCCATCGCCTGCGCAGGCCTGGACGGCATCGAAGAAGCCGACGGCGGCCTGCGCCTGGGCGCCCTGGCCCGCAATGCCGATACCGCCTACCATCCGCTGGTGCGCGACCGCTACCCGCTGCTGTCCAGCGCGATCCTGGCCGGCGCCTCGCCGCAGCTGCGCAACATGGCGACCAACGGCGGCAACCTGCTGCAGCGCACCCGCTGCGTCTACTTCTACGATGTCGGCGTGCCCTGCAACAAGCGCGAACCCGGCACCGGCTGCCCGGCCAAGCACGGCATCAACCGCCAGCTGGCCATCCTCGGCACCAGCGAACAATGCATCGCGACCCACCCGTCCGACATGTGCGTGGCCCTGCGCGCGCTGGACGCGGTCGTGCACGTGCGCTCCAGCAGCGGCGAACGCGAGATCCCGTTCGGCGAATTCCACCGCCTGCCGGGCGAGCGGCCCGAGCTCGACACCACGCTGCAGCCGGGTGAGCTGATCACCCACATCGCCCTGCCCGACGCCGCGCGCTTCGTTGCGCACTCGGCCTACATCAAGGTGCGCGAGCGCCTGTCGTATGCCTTCGCGCTGGTGTCGGTGGCGGCCGCGCTCGACCTCGATGGCGGCACCATCCGCGCCGCCCGCATCGCCCTCGGCGGCGTGGCCCACAAACCCTGGCGCGTCGAGGAAGCCGAGCGCGAACTCGAAGGCAAGCAGGCCGATGAGGCCGCGTTCGCGCTGGCCGCCGAGCGCATCCTGCAAGGCGCGCGCGGCTGGGGCCAGAACGACTTCAAACTGCCGCTGGCGAAGAACGCCATCGTCCAGGCTTTACAGACCGCCGTGCGCGGCACCGCTTACGCCAGGGGAGAACGCGAATGACTGATTTGATTCCGGACCTGCGCGCCCCGAGCGCGCCGGAGGGGACCGGCCGCGTGAAGAGCGGCATGCCGGTCTCGCGCGTGGACGGCCGCGCCAAGGTGACCGGCGCCGCCAGGTACGCCGCCGAACACGCGGCGCCCGACCTGACCTATGGCGTGGTCGTCAGCGGCACCGTGGCCAAGGGCCGCATCAAGACCATCGATACGTCTGCAGCCGAAGCCGTGCCGGGCGTGATCGCCGTGCTCACGCACGAGAACCGCAAGGTCAAAATGCGCGGCAACGACCTCGCCTACAAAGACATGACGGCGCCCGCCGGCTCGCCCTTCCGTCCCCTGTACAGCGACCGCATCTTCTACAGCGGCCAGCCGGTGGCGCTGGTGGTGGCCGAGACCTTCGAAGCCGCACGCCATGCGGCCAGCCTGGTCAGCCTGACCTACGACGTCGAGGAACACGACACCAACCTGCTGGCCAACCTGGGCCGCGCCTACAAGCCGCGGCCCTTGAAGGCCGGCTTCACGCCGCCCAGCTCGAAAGGCGATGCCGATGCCGCCTGGGATGCAGCGCCGGTGAAGATCGAGGCCCAGTACTACAACGGCGTCGAGCACCACAACCCGATGGAGATGCACGCCTCCACCGTGGTCTACGGCGAAGACGGCCACCTGACCGTCTACGACAAGACCCAGAGCTCGCAGAACAGCCGCTGGTACATCTCGCATGCCTTCGGCCTGTCCAAGGACAAGGTCACGGTGCGCAACCCGTATGTGGGCGGCGCTTTCGGTTCCGGCCTGCGCCCGCAATACCAGCTGCCGCTGGCGGTGATGGCGGCCCTGCAGCTGAAGCGCTCGGTGCGGGTGGTGCTGACGCGCCAGCAGATGTTCAGCTTCGGCCACCGTCCCGAGACCTGGCACAGGATCAAGCTCGCCGCCGACCGCGACGGCCAGCTGAGCGCCATCGTCCACGAGGCGATCCAGGAAACCTCGCGGCTGGAAGACTACGTCGAGGTGGTGGTCAACTGGTCCGGGCAGATGTACGCCTGCGACAACATCAAGCTGGCCTACGAGCTGGTCGGCACCGACCGCTACACGCCGATCGATATGCGCGCACCCGGCGCGGCGCACGGCGTGCATGCGCTCGAGGTGGCGATGGACGAACTGGCCTACGAACTCAAAATGGACCCGCTGGCCTTCCGCCTCAAGAACTACGCGGAAAAGAACCCGCTCGAAGACAAGCCCTATTCCAGCAAGGAGCTGCGCCAGTGCTACCAGCTGGGTTCCGAACGCTTCGGCTGGAAGGACCGGCCGATCGAGCCGCGTTCGATGCGCGACGGCGAAGAGCTGGTCGGCTGGGGCATGGCCACCGGCATGTGGGATTCGCTGGTGATGGTGGCACGGGTCTCGGCCGTGCTGCACGCGGACGGCCGCCTGGTGGTGTCCAGCGCCGCCTCCGACATCGGTACCGGCACCTATACCGTGATGTCCATGATCGCGGCCGAAGCCATGGGCCTGCCGATGGAGCGCGTGACCTTCCAGCTGGGCGATTCGACCCTGCCGCTGGCGCCGGTCGAAGGCGGCTCCTCGCATGTGTCCACGGTCGGCTCGGGCGTGGCCGGCGCCTGCGAGAAGCTGCAGAAGACGCTGCTGAAGATGGCGCAGGCCATGCCGGATTCGATCTTCAGGAAGCTGCAGCTGCGCCAGGTCGAATTCAACGACGGCCGCATCCACCTGCGCGGTCAGCCGGACAATGGTGTGTCGCTGTCCGAGGTGCTGGCCCATGCCGGCAAGGACCGCGTCGAGGAAAAATTCCTGCTCACGCCGCAGATGCTGAAGCAGCGCAAGTACTCGCGCGCCGTGCACTCGGCCGTGTTCTGCGAGGTCCGGGTCAACGAAAAGCTCGGCATCGTGCGCGTGACGCGGGTCGTGAATGCGGTGGCGGCCGGGCGCATCATCAGCGCCAAGACCGCCGAGAGCCAGATCGTCGGCGGCGTGGTCTGGGGCATCAGCCAGGCGCTGCACGAAGAGACCTACACCGACCACCGGTTGGGCCGCTTCATGAACCACAACTACGCCGAGTACCACGTCGCCGTGAACGCCGACATCCACGACATCCAGGTCATCTTCGCCGACGAGGACGACCGCGTGGTCAGCAAGCAGCTCGGCGCCAAAGGCGTCGGCGAGATCGGCATCGTCGGCGTGGCGGCGGCGGTCTCGAACGCGATCTTCCACGCCACCGGCAAGCGCTTGCGGACCACGCCGATGTCGCCGGACAAGCTGCTGCTGGGGGACCATGAGGTGCCGCTGCACTCGCCGCCTGAGCTGAACTGAACTGAGCTGAGCTGAACCAGGCGGTGCGCGGGCTCAGAACTTCGTCTCGAGCATCGCCCGCAGCTGCAGGAAGGTCGGCGTGAAGGTGGTGTCGGTCAGGCGGCTACCGTCCGCGCTCACGTAGCTGGACGCGCTCACGTTATCCTGGCGCAGGGTGTTCGCCAGCGACATCCGCAGCTGCGCCCTGGGCGTGAATTTCCAGGTGCCGTACAGGTCCAGCCCGCGCTTCACGCCGGTATAGGCGTACTGGTTTTGCGCGATGCGCACCGGGCCGCCGTTCTGGAAGCTCAGGCTGCCGCCGAAGGTGGCCGGCAGGCCGTCGAAGCGGTAGTCGAAGCCGAAGGTGCCGGAGAGTGGCGTCTGCTGGTCCAGGCGATTGTTCGGGCCCGGCACCATGGACAGGCTCGACCAGCTGCGCGTGAGATTCGCGCGCAGGTCCAGCGCCGGCCAGCCGGGGAACATCTGGCGCAGCGGCAGCTTGGCTTCCAGTTCGATGCCGCGGGTGTTGGCGGCGCCATCGTTCACCGGCATGGCCACCCACAGGCCGTCGACCAAGAACACGCGCGAATGCGTGATGTCGTCGATGTGGCGGATGTAGGTGCTGGCGCTCAGCAGGCCGCCGCCCTGCAGGTAGTGTTCATACGCCAGGTCCAGGCCCCAGGCCAGTTCCGGCTTGAGGTTCGGGTTGCCCATGGTGTCCGGCGTGGTCGGGCTGTTGTTCGAGGCGATGCCGCGGCGCGGCACCAGGCTGGCCACGTTGGGCGCCTTGTAGGTGCGGGTGATGCCGCCGCGGATCTGGTCGTTCTTCGAACCCGGGATCTTGTACAGGGTCTGGAACAGCGGGCTGAAGACGCTGGACTTGTTGTCGATCGCCGCGTAGCTGTTGCCTTCGCTGCGGATCCGGATGCCTTCCCAGCGCAGGCCGAAGTACACCGACCATTGCTTGGTCACGCTCCACTCGTCCTGGGCGAACAGGGCCACGCGGCGCACGGTGGCGTCGAAGCTTTCGTCGCGGTTGGCGATGGGCGCGCCGACCGTGCTGGTCTCGCGCTGCAGCCGAGTCTCGTCGTGCAGGCTGTAGGCACCATCCCAGCCGAGCGCGATCGCATGGCCATCGCCGATCGGGCGCGCGTACTTGCCGGTGGTGCTCCAGCCCTTGTCGCTGAAGTCGCTGGCGATGTCGCGGTCCAGCGCCAGCACCTCGTTGGCGTCATACTGCTGCTGCCCCAGGCCGCTGTCGCGATGCGCATAGTTGAGGCCGAACTTGGCGTCGATCTTCGCGCCCTGCTCCAGGCGCTTGGTCCACGACAGGTCGCTGCGCAGCATCTCCATCTTGTTTTCCGCATCGGTGGCGGTGGCGACGTAGCGCGGCGGCGCGCCCAGCACGGTCGTCACGGTCTCGGGCGCGTCGCCACGCGAGCGGGCGATGTTGATGAAGTTCTGCGAGGTGATCACTTCGCCGGCGCCGAGGTTCCAGTTGATGCGCGGCGACAGGCCGATGGCCAGCAGGCGCCCGCGGTTGCCATCCTCGGCCACGCGGCGCAGGACTTCGCGCCCGGCAGCGTCATGGCCTTCGGTGACGACGGTCGACGGACGGTCCTGGCGGCCGTACAGCAGGTTGCCGCTCATCGCGTACGACATCTTGCCGCTCTTGTCCGACAGCTGGAAGGTCGAGACCGCGCCGTATGCGCCGTTCTCCACCTGCACACCGGTCTTCAGTTCGCGCTGCGCATTCTGTACCTGGCGTTTGAGGACGATGTTGATGCCGCCGGCGATCGCCTGGGTACTGTATTCGGCGGTGGCGGCGCGCATGATCTCGATGCGCTCGACCATCTCCGGCGACACCTGGTCCAGCGAGAAGCCCGGCGGCGCCGGTTCGCCGTTCAGCAGGATCTGCGTGTAGCCGCTACCGAGGCCGCGCATGCGGACATCGCCGCCACGCCCCTGCACGCCGCCCACGGTAATGCCCGGCAGGCGCTTGAGCACCTCGCCCAAGGTGGTATCGCCGTGACGCAGGATCTCTTCCTGGTTGACGACGATCTTGGTGGCGGTGTCGTCGCGGCGGGCGTCGTAGGCGGCGGCCTGGCCTTTCACTTCGACTTTCTGCACCTCGTTGGCATAGGCACTGAACATGCCGAAGATGGCGGGCGAGGCGGCGAGCAGGCGGACCAGGGTGTGGGTGTTTTTCCGTGACATGGGTTCTGGTGAGGCGATGAGCGTTGATCGAGGCCGCATCATGCCCCGCGCTCATCGCTGCAGACGGACCCATGCGACGACGTGTCGAAAATCCGGCGCGAAATGCCGGATAGCGCTATGTACGCTAGAGCACTGTCGGTCTGCTTTACAGATTTGTGACTGCCAGGCACAAATGATTGTTAATTCCGTTTACAAATCAAGGAGATAAAGTTGCAGGCGCAGAACTTGCTTGTTAAACGGAATCTTTTTGGGAGACACATATGTTCCGCAAGATTCTCTGCCTGGCCGCCACCGCCCTCCTCACCCAGGCCGCTTCGGCCAACGTCGTCTACACCTGGCAGCAGGTGGAACATTCGGATGCCATGCCCGATGGGCTGCACTTGGAGCTCACCTTCACCGATGCCGCCGTCGCCGCGAAGACGCTCACACTGGACCTCGAAAACCGCTGCATGTACGGCGATTGCGAAGAGCAGCAGGACAGCCTGGTATCGCTGCGCTACTGGTATGCCGGCGCCGACGGCAGCCAGCAATGGAACCTGATCGACTATCGCTACCGCGACGAGACGCTGTGGGGCCTGCAGCGCCTGTCGTTGGACCTGCAATTCGAGCCGGACGGCTACCTGAGCGGCTCGATCATGGCGAATGACGGCGCGTCGGACTTCACGATGCAAAGCGACGGCAATATCTTCAGCATGCTGTGGGCCCACAGCGACCAGCCTGCAGCCTGCGGCAACCCCGCTCTCGCCTGCACCGGCGAACGCGGCCTTCTGCGCAGCAGCGTGCCGGGCACGATGCACCCGCAGGAGCAGCCGCTGCCCGAGCCCGGCAGCCTGGCCATCCTGGCAGCGGGCGGACTGGCCGGCTGGCTCGCGCGGCGCCGGAGCAAGGCCGTACGGATGAGATAAATTGTTACAACTTGGCGATTGAACTCGCGTGAAGCGTCGTCATCCCTCTACCAGGAGGATAGACGATGAAATGCGCACTGCTTGTCGAACATGACCCGAAGGCCTGCGGCGAGACTGCTGCCCTGCTGAAGTCGCTCGGCTATATCGTGGCGACGACGGACAGCCCGCGCGCCGCGCTGAACACGGCACAAACGGTGCGCTTCAACCTGATTCTCACCTACACCACCTTCAACGCCGACGATCGCCGCTCCTTCCTCGGCGAGATCACCCGCCTGGCACCGCAGGCGCCGGTGGTCCTGCTGCTGGACGACGATACCCAGGTCCCGCACTACCATGCCGGTCGCATCGCGGTGCTCGCCAAACCGGTCACGCTGCGCGGGCTGCGCCGCGTGATCGAATTCGGCATCGACGGCAACGGCGCCATGCCTTCGTATGCGATGCAGCAGGCGCCGGGCGAGGAGCGGCGCGGGCGTAGTCAGCGGCGCACGCGGCCGCGCTGATCGTGCGCTTGCGCCTGCCTTATTCCTTTCCCGTCTTTGCCCTGTCGATGCCGGCCACCAGCCCTCGTCGCCCCTTGCGGTCGAAGGCGGCCACCCTGATCGATCCGGGTTCGGTAATCGGCCCGGTGACCAGTTTGCTGGTGACGGTCGGCTCGCTGCCGTCGCTGGTATAGCGGAGCTGGATGCCGGGCAGGACGTGGTTGACCAGCACCCGGTCGCCATCCAGCATCAGGCCGGGCGGCGCGATGCGATAGGCGACGTCGCCGCGCTCCAGGTCGAGGCGCGGCAACACGCGTTGGCCCAGCGCGTTCACGAAGCCCGACCAGGCCGTGCGGCGGAGTGCGGCGGCCCTGGCGGCGTCCGGTTCGGTGGCCCAGACAGGGTCCGGCGCCCAGGCCCGCTCCGCCACCGCCAGCAGACGCGGCATGAGCATGTAATCGACGCGGCTGGCGTCCAGCACGGTCTCGGTGAACAGCGTCGCCTCCAGTCCGCGCACGTGGCGCCTGCCGTAGTCGGTCAGGCCGTCCTTGCCGACGCGCCCGGCTTCCGGCAGGTGCTTGAGCATGTCGAAGGGAACGAAGTCGTAGACGGTGTCCAGCTCGACGTAGTCGTTCCAGTTGACGCCCGGCTCCTCCGGATTCGGATTGGCCGCCATGTCCAGGTACATGCTCGAGACCGGCGCCAGCACGATGTCGTAACCGCCGTTGGCCAGGCGGTTGGCGAAGTCCTCGGCGCCGCGCGTGTTGTTCCAGACCCAGGCCGTGAAGCCGCGCGTCGTGAAGCGCGGATTCGGGATCAGGCGGTTGCGGCCGGCCAGTTTCGTCTTGCGCGCCGCCAGCTCTTCCCAGCCCGACGTGGCCAGGCCGTGCCTGCGCAGGATGCCGTCGACGCGCTCGTAAAAATAATCCCACAGGTCGGCGGTGTCTTCCAGCTTCTCCTTCTTCATGCGCGCGAGGCTGGCCGGCGACTGCTCCCATGCGCCGTTGGCCAACTCGTCGCCGCCCATGTGGATGGTCTTTATTGGTACACCGGCATCGCGGTGCATGGCCACGACCTGCCCGACCACACGGTCGATGAAGGTGAAGGTGGAGTCGAGGCCGGGGTTGATGACGTTGTCGGTGAAGTACTGGGCCGAGCGGTAGCGCGAGCGGTCTTCGAGATCGTTCAACAGGTATTTGTCCGCATCCTTGCGCCCCGCCGCCTTCAGGCGCCGGTAGCGCGCCTCCATCGCCTGCACGGCGGCGCGCGCGTGGCCGGGCATCTCGATTTCCGGGATCACCTCGATGTGGCGCGCCTGGGCGTAGCGCAGGATCGCGATGTAGTCGGCGCGTGTGAAATAGCCGCTGCCGGCGGCGTTTTCCGGATCGGGGCCCGAGCCGTAGGCCGGCTGCAGGCGTACGCCCGGACCGGCAGCGTGGCCGCGCACCGCGCCGATGCTTGTGAGTTCCGGCAGCCCGGCGATTTCGAGGCGCCAGCCTTCGTCGTCGGTCAGGTGGAAGTGGAATTTGTTCAGCTTGTAGCGCGCCATCAGGTCGAGCCACTTGAACACCGTCTGCTTGCCGTGGAAGTTGCGGGCGACGTCCAGCTGCAAGCCGCGGTAGCCGAAGCGCGGGGCGTCGACGATGGTGGTCTCCTTCAACGCCAGTTCGTCGGCACCCGGCAGCGGCAGCAGCTCGCGCAGCGTCTGCAGGCCGTGGGCGACGCCGGCGGCGCTGTTACCGACGATGGCGATGCCGCTGTCGGCGCGGACCGTCAGGCGGTAGGCTTCAGGCGAGGTCTGGCCTTCCACGGCGCCGATGCTGAGCTGCAGTTTCGGTCCGTTTGGCGGGAGCGTCTGCGGGAACAGCGAGCGGGCCAATGCGGCTTCGTTTTTCAATGCTGCGGATGCCGTGATGGTCGGCTGGGCCTTGATGGGCAAGCTGCCTTCTTGCTGCTCGATTCGCAGCGGGGTCGGCAGCACAGCCGGCACTTCATTCGGCGGCAGCAGGTCGGCACTGGCGTTACGGCGATAGGTGTCGGCCGGCGTCACCACCGGCTTGGCGCCGCTCGTACCACGGTCCAGCTGTTCCGGACGCGTGACCGGCTGCAGCGCGAAGTCCTTGATGACCACGCCCACGTCCGGCACCGCGTCGTAGACCAGGTAGGGACCGACCGGCGCCTTGGATAGTTTGATGACCAGGCCCGGATAGGTGTAGGCGATGTCCAGCGTCTGGCCCGGCGCCACGCCTTCGAAGCCTGGTCCCGGATGCAGGCGGAACAGGCTGCCCGCGATGTGTTCGAGCACCAGCTTGCTGGGCAGCGGCCCCGGTTCCAGGCGATCCATGCAGTTGAAGTAGAGCGACCAGCCCTGCGCCGGCAAGGGCTGGCTGTCGTGGTTGGTCAGGATCAGGTGGGCCAACGAGCGGCCGTGCGGGGCCTGGGGGCTGAACAGGTTGCGCTCGAGTTCCCAGCGCAGTTGCAGTTTGGCGGCGCTGGCTTGTTGGTGATGGATTGCTTCCTGTTTGGTACTCGTTTGTGCCGCCGTCGGGGCGACCGGCGCGGCCAGCAGGGCCAGCACGCAGCCGGCAAATAAATGGTGACGCAAGCTTTTCTCCCAATCAGCGCCAGCGGCGGATCTTGTGGCCGGCCGCGGCATACCACAGGATCAGCGCATAGCAAGGCAGCAGCAGCCAGTAAGCGCTGCGCGGTGTGACGATGTCGGCCAGGTGACCATACAAGAGCGGCAGCAGCGCCCCACCGGCGATCGCCATCACCAGCACGGCGGACCCGCTGGCGGTATGACGCCCCAGTCCCTGCAAGGCCAGCGGCCAGATGGCCGGCCACACCATCGCATTCGCGAGGCCGAGCAGCGCCAGGCACATCACCGTGTTCGGCACCAGCGGCGCACCGCTCCAGCCCAGCAGCGCCTGCGACAGGCCGTGCTCCGCGGTCGACCCGAGCGCCACGCCGACCGTCAGCACCACGCCGGCAAGCCCTGACAGCACCAGCGCACGCTGCTGCGACATCCAGCGCGGAATCGCCACCACCCCGACCAGGTAGCCGAGCACCATGCAGACCATCGTGTACGAGGTCAGCACCCCGAAGTTGGCGACCTTCAGTTCGTGGCCGTACAGGCCGATGGTGTCGCCGGCGATCACCTCCACGCCGACATAGCAGAACAGCGCCAGCGCGCCCAGCACCAGTTGCGGGAACTGCAGCACCGAGCTCGCATCGACGCGGTCATCGATACCGTCGGTTTCGGGCGGGATCTCGCGCAGCTTCGACACATGGATGAAGGCCATGATCGCGAACAGGACCGCGGCCATGCAGGCATACGGGAACACCAGCCGCTGCGCCAGCACGTCCTGCGAAGCGGTATCGACGTTCTTCAGCATCAGGCTCGCGAAGATGATCGGCACGACGATGCCGGCACCCTTGTTGAAGAGGCCCATGATACTGATGCGCATGGCCGCGCTTTCACGCGGGCCGAGGCAGACGATGTAGGGATTGATGGCGGTCTGCATCAGCGTCATGCCGGTGGCCAGCGTGAACAGCCCGCCCAGGAAGAGTTCGTAGTGCCTGGTCTGCGCGGCGGGGATGAAGAGCAAGGCGCCGACGCCCATGATGCCCAGGCCCAGCGCCATCCCCTTCTTGTAGCCGGTGCGCTTGAGCACCGCCGCCGATGGCAGGGCCATCACGGTGTAAGCGATGTAGAAGGCGAAGGTGACCAGCAGCGCCTGGAAGTTGGTGAGCTGGCAGACGACTTTCAGGAAAGGGATCAGGGAGCCGTTCAGCCAGGTGACGAAGCCGAGGATGAAGAATAGCAGGCCGACGAAGAGCATGCCGGTGAGGATGTCGCGGGTGGTGCTAGGGGTGGTGACGGGGGCGGTGGGCTGCTCTGGGGGGCTTGCGCTGAGGTCCATGCTGCGGCACCTTGGGGGTTGTCGATGTGGCATGGTAGCAATGGCTTTGGTGCAAGTCTAGCGTTGGCGGAATTGAGGGCTTTTGTCTCGTCGTCGCCGCTAAACACGAGGTGATGTAGGGCTGGTTGACTCTGCCCAAATGCCATCGCTCGGCCTGGCGCAACAATGCGCCCTTGGCCCCGCTTACAAGCTCAAGCATGGAGAGAACGACATGGCAATCGACGTGTATCTGCAGATCGACGGCATCAAGGGAGAGTCCCAGGATGACAAACATAAGGATTGGATCGAAATCACTTCGGCCCAATGGGGTGTGATTCAGCCTAAGTCGGCAACGGCATCGACTGCTGGCGGCCATACCGCTGAACGTTGCGAACACCGAAGCGTTACGCTCACTAAATTGGCCGACCTGTCATCGCCGATGCTCATGCAGACGTCTTCGGCAGGCAAGACAATCCCCAAAGCCAGGCTGGAAGTCTTCCGTGCCGATGGACAGGGAGAGCGCATCAAGTACTACGAAGTCGAGATGGAAAATGTACTTATTGCCAGCGTCAACCAGGCAATTCACGAAGGCGGTCCGCTCCAGGATTCCGTTGCCCTGCGCTTTTCCAAGGTCAAATGGAAGTACACGCAGCAGAAAATTGGCGGTGGGGCTGGCGGTAACACGTCTGGCGGCTGGGATCTGGCTGCGAATAAAATTGCCTGACCGGAGTTGACGATGCTTGAAGTCCAACCCAAAGACAGCCGGGGCTACTTCATGTTGCCCCAATCGCCCGAAGGCGCCGGTTATTACGTTTATGGCACGCCGGCCGAGGGCGCCGGTCAGTATGCTCACCCAGCCATGATGAGCATGCTACTTTTCGTGGAAAGGCAGTGGTTGGCGACGGACAACCGGAAGTTTGGCATCGGGAATATCAGCCTGGCTGGAGGTGCCGATTACGCAAAACACCGCTCTCACAAGTCGGGGCTGGAAGTCGATGTACGCCCTGTCCGAAAAGACGGCAAACGGACCCCCGTCTATTGGCAGTGGGCAGATCAGTATGATCAGGCCGCGACTGCAAAGCTCATGGAACTCTTCCGCGCCTATCCCGGCGTCGGCAGAATTTATTTCAATGATCCAGAGCTTCGCCATCTTGCGCTGCCGCTGATCCATCACGATCATCATTTCCATGTTGAGCTGAAGGCCTGAGATGAAAATACTGTCCGGTGTGATCCTCTGTGCGACGGCATTGGTGACCCTTGCGTACGCAGCAAAGCCTTGGGACGGCAGCTACACGGTATTCAAAGGCGAGTATCTGATTTATTCAGGCGATCTGGGTGAGGAGGCTGCGCCGACACCAGCTGACCGTAAAGCGTCGTTTCTGCTGCAAGGGGAAGTGGCCCGAAACCTTTTCGAGTCGATCGGCCCTGACTTGAAGGATGCATGCGGCAGCTCTTCTGGAATGCGTATACGGCAGAAAGGAGATCTCGACTGCACGTATGACAAAAGCTCGAAGTCGTCGCCATATGCGTGTCATTTTGGGATCAATCTTCGTACAGGGAAGAGTATGTATGGGTCGATTTGCTAGACAATTCCAACGTCCAGTGCGATCTTGGACGCAATAAAACAAAAGCCACCCGTAGGTGGCTTTTGTTTTTTTATTCTTGGCGGAGAGAGGGGGATTCGAACCCCCGATAGGCTATGAACCTATACACGCTTTCCAGGCGTGCGACTTAAACCACTCATCCATCTCTCCTGATGGGTTTTCGCATGGTTGCGAAGCCGCCTATTATAACAAGGATTCCCAGCAGCACAATAGTAACTGTCACGCAGCGTCCAAACGCCGACGCCACGGCCTCAGCACCTGCCGCACCGGGTTCACCTGCGTTCCCAGCTCCTCCGCCCCGATCAGCCCACGCCGCTTCAGATGCCGCAGCGCCACCTGCACCGCCGACTTCGACAAGCCGGTCTTCACCGCAATCGTCTGCAGGCTGGCCGGCACCTGGTCGCGTCCCAGCGCCTGCGCGCTGTGCAGCAGGAACAGGTAGACGACAAACGCCGCCGGACGGCGGTCGTGCCCGACGAGATCGGGCATCAGGACATCGAACACATAGGCATCGACCAAAGATTGCCGCGCAAGGGTAGTCATGAATACTATAGTCGTTAAAAGCACACGGCGGGAGATGGTGCCACGATAATGCCACCCACTACAAGTACGACAGGACCACCACCCATGATCACCCAACTCAAGTTCGTCAGCATCCCCGTCTCCGACCAGGACCGCGCCCTCGCCTTCTACACCGACAAGCTCGGCTTCGAGATCTCCACCGACCAGCCGATGGGCCCGGGCAAGCGCTGGATCGAACTGCGCGTGGCGCGCTCGAGCACGCGCGTCGTTCTGTTCACGCCGGACGGCCAGGAAGACCGCATCGGCAGCTTCTTCAACGGTTCCTTCGCCTGCGACAACGTCGAGGCGACCTACCGCCAGCTCAGCGCGCGCGGCGTCGAGTTCATCGAGGCGCCGACCGTGCAGCCTTGGGGTTCCTTTGCCAAGTTCAAGGATCCGGATGGGAACACGTTTGTGCTGTCGTCGTCGTAAGACGGATACGAACTTGGGTTCCCGCCTTCGCGGGAACGACGTGTAAGGGCAGCACTTGCGCATTTCCCTGTTCCAGATCACACGACTGGTGATATTGTTGCCGAGTTAAAACTTTTGTCACCCGGCCGTGAAACGCAAAGCCTTCTATCTCGTCATCTTCGCCGTCGCCGCTGCCGGCGCCGGCTCCGGTACCTGGATCGCTTCCCGCAAGCCAGCCGGCTCGACGCCAACGCCGCAAGCCGCCGGCCCGGCCATGAACGTCAGCAGCATCACCGCCGACATGGCCCGCATGCTGGATGCCTACCGCAAGATGATCGTGCTGACGCTCGACGACGACAAGCTGTCCGACGCCGCAAGAAGCCAGACGCATGCGGTCGGCCAGCAGCTCTTCCACGAGAACCAGGAACGCATCGCCCGGGTCGACGAGGCGCTGACCAAGCTGCTGGCCTCCGGCGATCCGCGTCGCTTCGATGCGGTCGGCAGCCTGCTCGATGTCGTCGAATCAGGCGAGGGTCTATACGACGCCGACCGCCTCGCCTACCGCGAGACGATGCAATCGCTGCTCGGCCTGGTGGCCAGGGATTCGTCGCTGCCGGCCATCAAACTGCACAAGCGCGTGTCCGAAGACCTCGATGCACTGGCCGAGATCGAGCGCAATTACGAGAAGGAGATCCGCGCGGTATTCGGGCGCTTCGAGTCGCGCTCGATCGCCCTCAAGCGCGAGAAGTGGGACAGCTACACGACCTACCTGAAGACGCTCTACCAGCGCGAGCGCATCCTGAAGGATTACGGCGTGGTCCTGCCCTACCCGTCGAAGCCCGAGCCGACGGAGCCGCCGCCCCAGGCCCAGCAGCCGCAAAAGGACGAAGCCGAAATCTTCGGCAAGGCGCTGCCGAAGAAGACCATCGTCCTGACCTTCGACGATGGCCCGCACCGCCGCTACAGCGAGGAGATCGCGGCCATCCTCAAGCAGTACAACGCGCCGGCCGTGTTCTTCAGTGTCGGCCGCAATATCGGCTCGCTCGATGCGAAGGGCGCGGCCCACCTGGGCGCCGGCGCGGACGTCAGCCGCAAGCTGAAGGCGGCCGGCTATGTGCTGGCGAACCACAGCCTGACGCACGCGCAGCTGTCCAAGCAGAGCGGCGATGGTTTGAAGGCCGAGATCCTCGGCACCGACGCCCTGCTCCGCGCTGTCGATCCAGAGCGCTCCACCCTGTTCCGCTTCCCCTACGGCGCGCGCAACAAGGAAGGCATGCTCATGCTGGCCGATGCGCATCTGAAGTCGGTGATGTGGAATATCGATTCTCTGGACTGGGCCGATCCGGTGCCGTCCTCGATCGCCGACCGCGTGCTGCGCTCGGTGGACAAGGAAGGCCGCGGCATCATCCTCTTCCACGACATCCACGAACGCACCGTGAAGGCGCTGCCGCTGGTGCTGGAGAAGCTGGCGGCCGAGGGCTACCAGTTCGCGGGCTGGGATGGCAGCACGTTCAAGGCGGCCGGCGCTCCGGGGTCCGGTTCGGCGGCCGGCGGCGCCGCGCAATTGCCCATCCAGCGCGCAGCCGCCACCGGTTACGCGAACTCCTGGGCGATCCTGGTCGGCATCGACGATTACAAGAAGTGGCCGCGCCTGCAGTACGCGGTGCGCGATGCCGAGGGCATCGGCCAGGTGCTGGTGCAGAAGTTCGGCTTCGCGCCCGAGCGCGTGATCACGCTGAAGAACGAGCAGGCGACGCGGGCCGGCATCCTCGGCGCCTTCCACGACCTCATGGAACGCGGCAAGAACGCCGGCGGCCTGCAGCCGAACGACCGCGTCTTCATGTTCTTTGCCGGCCACGGCGCCACGCGCAAGCTCAGCTCGGGCCGCGACCTCGGCTACATCGTCCCCTACGATGCCGACCCGGATAACCTGGCCCTTGACGCGATCCCGATGACCGAAATCCAGAACATCGCCGAGAGCCTGCCGGCCAAGCACGAGCTGTTCGTGATGGATGCCTGCTACAGCGGCCTTGGCCTCACGCGCGGCGGCGCCAACGCAGCCTTCCTGCGCGAGAACGGACGCCGCCTGGGCCGCCAGATGCTGACCGCCGGCGGTACCGACCAGCTGGTGTCGGACGGCGGCCCGAACGGCCACTCGGTGTTCACCTGGACCCTGCTGCAAGGCCTGGGCGGCAAGGCCGACCTGAACGGCGACGGCATGATCACGGCGACCGAGCTGGCGGCCTATGTGGCGCCGGCGGTGTCCAGCGTGTCGCAGCAGACGCCGGCCTTCGGCAGCCTGCCGGGCTCGGAAGGCGGTGACTTCGTGTTCGAGCTGCCGGAAGAAACCGAGTTCCTGAATACGAATACGGCCCAGCTGTCGAACGATGCGATCGCACTGAACACCAAGCTGGATGCCAAGGCATCGCAGCCCGCCGCCACCGTGGTGGTGAAGGATCTGCAGGGCGGCACCGCGACGATCACCGCGCCCGCCGCCGTGCCGGTATCGAGCCGCCAACAGGCCCAGCGTGCCAACGACCATGGCCTGCAGCTGTACAAGGAAAAACAGTATGCGCAAGCCGAGGCGCAGTTCACCGAGGCCCTGAAACTGCGACCCAATTTCGCGCTGGCAGCCAACAATCTCGGCTTCGTGTTCTTCAAGCAGGACAAGTATGCCGAGGCCGCGCGCTGGTTCGAGAATGCGATCAAGATGGACCCGTCGCGCGCGATCGCCTACATGAACCTGGGCGATGCTTACGCGCGCGCAGGCCAGGGCGACAAGGCGAAAACGGCCTACAAGACCTACCTGGAGCTGGCGCCGAGCGGCAGCGGCGCGGGGTATGCGAAGCAGCAGCTGGAAAAGCTATAGCTGCCCTGACTCGTACACCGCCAGCCGCCGCTGCTCTTCCTCGCTGAACATCCGGCTGCGCAGCGCCGCCACCGCCGCTTCATCCTGCAAGCCCCGGCGCTGCGCAAGATAGGCGGCGATGCGCTGCTTCCACGCCGCCTCTTCCCGGTCCACCTCCGCCAGCCGCCCGGCCGCATCGGCGCCGAAGGCCTCGGCGCGCAGGCGGAAGATGGCGTCGTCGTCCGCGCCCGCGGCGCGCATCCGTTCGACCTCTTCCTGCATACGCCCGATCTTCAAGGGCGCTTCCCGCGCGGCGCGTTCGGCGGGCGACAGGCTGGCCTCCAGCGCCGCCAGGCGTTCCTGCTTCTGCTGCGGCGTGAGCGTGACGTCTTCGCGGATGCGCAGACGCGCCAGCGCCTCCTGGTTGGCGGCGTCCTCGCGGCCGAAGACGGCGGCGATCTCCTGCCTGCTGAAGAAGCGCGCGCGCAGGGTGGCCAGCGCCGCCAGCCTGCGCTGCAGCGAGGCCGCGTCCATGCCCGCCAGTCCCTGCCTGGCTTCCAGCGCGCCCAGCGCCTGCTTGTAGGCGAAGTAGCGTGCCAGCACCCGCTTGGCGGCAGCGGCGGCGGGCGGTCGCAAGGTCCGGTCCAGCTCGCGCTCGATCTGGGCCCGCACCTGGTCCGGCGACTTTTCGCCGACGGTACTCAGGTAGTAGTCGAACAGGCCGATCAGCTGCTCGTCGACGACCACGCTGTCGTCGGGTGCCACACGCACGGCGCCGTCGGGCCGCGTGCCCTGCAGCGAGGGCGCGAACGCCGCGGCCGTCGATACCGGCGTCGCCGGTACCGGGTCGGCCGGCCCGGCGGGCGGCGACACGGGCCATCCGATGAAGGCGGCAAGCGGCAGCAGCGCCGCCGCCGCCGCGACAAGCAGCCAGCCGCGGCGCAGGTTCACAAGCCCATCTCGCGCAGGCGGTTGGCGTGCTGGCGGTACACCGTCACCGGGTTGGTCTCGAACAGGTTGACCAGCCCCGCCACCTGGTTGATTTCGTCCATGTGGTTCATGCCGTAGTCGTCGCGGATCACGCGCCCGAGGTGGCTGGAGCAGCTGCCCACCAGGCCGTCGTTCTTCTCGCCCTTGAACGCCAGCGACAGCAGCCCGAAAGGCGCGTCGAGCGGATCGAGCACGTTCGTCATCGGCTGGGCGCCGCTCCAGGAGAAGTAGTAGACGCCCTTCACCTGGTAGTCGCCCTCGCCGCAGGCGGTGCGCGGCACGCCTTCCGGATGGGCGGCATTGAACTTGGCGGCGCCGGCGGTGGTCATCGAGCCCAGCGCCGCGGTCGAGACCTGGGTGCTGCGGTCGCCCGACAGGAAGCCGATGGTCTGGCCCACGCCGTTGACGATCGAGGCCAGCACCGATTCCGGGAACGAGCCCGGCGCCACCGAACCGCGGATGATGTCGGCCAGCGGCGCGCCCTTGTTGACGCCGCCCACGCTGGTCGCCGAGGCCACCAGTCCCGGCGCCACCGAGGCCACGTAGCGCACGGTCGGCCCGCCATGGCTATGGCCGATCAGGTTGACCTTTTTCGCGCCGGTGGCGGCCAGCACCTGCTTGACGTAGGCGAGCAGCTGTTCGCCGCGCACCTCGGTGCTGTTGGCGGCCGTCACCTGGGCCACGTAGACCTTGGCGCCGTCGCGCCGCAGGGCATCGGCGATGCCGAACCAGTAATCGTAGGGGCCGATATTGTCCCACCCGAGAAAGCCGTGCACCAGCACGATCGGGTATTTGGTCTGGGTGTAGCCGCTTGCGGCGGATGCGACGGGCAGGTGCAGGAACGACAGGGCGAACAACAGCGTTCCCAGCCATTTGGCGAAGGTCTTCATGGTGTGTCTCCGATAGTTGTCGAGTCTATGTTGGTACGGCTGGGCCAGCGTAGGGTCTCGCGGCCGACTCAACAAGACGCGCACATTTGGCGTGGGTAGCATGGCTTGCCGAAACAGGCGATTGTCCCAATAATCCATGCAGGACCAACAGGAAAGCCACATCATGGACATGAAACGCATCAACGCCGGCAAGCTGCGCGCCATCGGCTACGACCCGAAAGAACGCCTGCTGCGCGTGGAATTCGATGATGGCAGCGCCATCGATTACGCGGGCGTGGGCAGCGAGGTCTGGCGCCGCTTCTCGACCTCGGGCGCGGCCTGGAGTTTTTACCGCGACAATATCGAGGAAGAGTTTGCCGGCAAGCGCGGGCGGGCAGCGGTGGCCAGCCAGCGGGCGGCGCTGGATGCGCTGTTTGGTGGAGGAGAAGCGGAAGTGCCTAAGAAGGCGAATCCGCTCGATGCGCTGTTCAAGGCGCCTGGCGAAGAATAAAAAAACGCCGCACCACTTTCATGGGGCGGCGTAACTCTGCTATCAAGCATGCAGTCATCCCCGCGCAGGCGGGGATCCAAGTTTGCTGGCATTACCGCTATTCACGCAGCACTTGGATTCCCGTCTTCGCGGGAATGACGTCATTGGTTACGCGGACTCTTTGAGCTGATCCAGAATCGCCGGATTCTCCAGCGTCGACACGTCCTGGGTAATCGCCTCGCCCTTGGCCAGCACGCGCAGCAGGCGGCGCATGATCTTGCCGCTTCGCGTCTTCGGCAGGTTGTCGCCGAAGCGGATTTCCTTCGGCTTGGCGATCGGGCCGATCTCCTTGCCGACCCAGTTGCGCAGCTCGGCCGCCAGCTTCTTCGCGTCTTCGCCGGTCGGGCGCGCCTGCTTCAGCACCACGAAGGCGCAGACGGCTTCGCCTGTGGTCTCGTCCGGTTTGCCGACCACTGCGGCTTCCGCCACCACCGGGTGCGCCACCAGCGCCGACTCGATTTCCATCGTGCCCATGCGGTGGCCCGAGACGTTCAGCACGTCGTCGATGCGGCCGGTGATGGTGAAGTAGCCGGTGTCCTTGTTGCGGATCGCGCCGTCGCCGGCCAGGTAGTATTTGCCGCCCAGCTCGTCCGGGTAGTAGGCCGTGCGGAAGCGGTCCGGGTTGTTCCAGATGGTGCGGATCATCGACGGCCACGGACGCTTGACGACCAGGATGCCGCCCTGCCCGTTCGGCACGTCGGCGCCGGCTTCGTCGACGATCGCGGCCATGATGCCCGGCAGCGGCAGCGTGCAGGAGCCCGGCACCATCGGCGTCGCGCCCGGCAGCGGGGTGATCATGTGGCCGCCGGTTTCGGTCTGCCAGAAGGTGTCGACGATCGGGCAGCGTTCCTGGCCGACGTTCTTGTAGTACCACATCCAGGCTTCCGGATTGATCGGCTCGCCAACGGTGCCCAGCAGGCGCAGGCTGGACAGGTCGAAGCTCTTCGGATGCACTTTTTCATCCGCGTTGGAGGCCTTGATCAGCGAGCGGATCGCGGTCGGCGCGGTGTAGAAGATCGAGACCTTGTGCTTGGCGATGGTTTCCCAGAAGCGGCCGGCGTGCGGGAAGGTCGGCACGCCTTCGAACACGATCTGGGTGGCGCCGACGGCGGTCGGGCCGTAGCAGATGTAGGTGTGGCCGGTGACCCAGCCGATGTCGGCCGTGCACCAGTAGACGTCGCTCGGCTTGATGTCGAAGGTCCACTTCATCGTCAGCGCGGCCCACAGCAGGTAGCCGCCGGTGCTGTGCTGGACGCCCTTCGGCGTGCCGGTCGAGCCCGAGGTGTAGAGGATGAACAGCGGGTGCTCGGCATCGACCCATTCCGGCTCGCACTCGGCCGACTGGCCGTCGACGAGGTCGTGCAGCCACAGGTCGCGGCCTTCCTGGAAGGCGATGTTGCCGCCGGTGCGCTTGTAGACGATGACGTCCTTGATCGTGTCGCAGCCGCCCAGCGCCAGCGCTTCGTCGACGATGGATTTCAGCGGCAGCGATTTACCGCCGCGCATCTGCTCGTCCGCGGTGATGATGGCGACGGCGCCGGCGTCGATCACGCGTTCCTGCAGCGATTTCGCCGAGAAGCCGCCGAACACGACCGAGTGGGTCGCGCCGATGCGGGCGCAGGCCTGCATCGCGGCCACGCCTTCGATCGACATCGACATGTAGATGATGACGCGGTCGCCCTTCTTGATGCCGCGGGCTTTCAGGCCATTGGCGAACTTGCAGACGCGCTCGTGCAGCTCGCGGTAGGTGGCGCGGGTCACCTGGCCGTCGTCGGCCTCGAAGATGATCGCGGTTTTATCGGCGTTGCCGTTGGTGAGGTTGCGGTCGAGGCAGTTGTACGAGGCGTTCAGCTGGCCGTCGGCGAACCACTTGTAGAACGGCGCATTCGATTCGTCGAGGGTCTGGGTGAAAGGCTTCTGCCAGTCGATGTTCTCGCGGGCCAGGCGCGCCCAGAAACCTTCGTAGTCGGTCGCGGCTTCCTGGCACAGCTTGTTGTACGCATCCATGCCGGAGATGGTTGCGTTGGCGGCAAATTCAGCGGGCGGCGGGAACACGCGGTTCTCTTGCAGGCCCTGCTGCTGATTGTTTTCGGTCTCAGCCATTCTGGTCTCCTTAGGATAATAGTTTTGCGACATACCATATCGGTGCTCGCTTACTGAGCCCTTACAGGCATCCCGAGATCATTCTACCAACGTTTGCCGAACAACGAAGGGCAAGCCAGCCAGCCGTTCCGGGTGTAGAATGTTGAGCTGTCTTGACCCTGCCCTAGCGGCTTTCCAATACAGATGCTCGATTCACAATCCCCTTCCGCACCACGCAAGCGCAGTGCCCTCGCCAGTTTCATGTTTGCCAGCCGCTGGCTGCAACTCCCTCTCTACCTCGGCCTGATTCTGGCGCAGTGCGTGTACGTGTTCCATTTCTGGGTCGAACTGAAGGATCTGATATTTACTGCGATGGGCAACGAGGCTGCCCTGCAACACATCTTCCAGGCGGTGGCCGTGCCCGGTGCGCCGCTGCCCGACAAGCTGAACGAAACCACCATCATGCTGGTCGTGCTCGGCCTGATCGACGTGGTGATGATTTCGAACCTGCTGATCATGGTGATCGTCGGCGGCTACGAGACCTTCGTCTCACGCATGTATCTGGAAAATCACCCGGACCAGCCGGAATGGCTGTCGCACGTGAACGCCTCCGTGCTGAAGACCAAGCTGGCGATGGCGATCATCGGCATCTCGTCGATCCACCTGCTGAAGACCTTCATCAACGCAGGCTCGTATAACGAGAAGGTCCTGATCGCGCAGACCGGCATCCACATCGCATTCCTGCTGTCGGCCATGGCCATCGCCTACACCGACCGCATCATGTCCAATACCGCAAGCAGCAACAAACACTAACCTGAACGAGAACGAAATGACTGTCATCAAACAGGAAGACCTGATCGAATCCGTCGCCGCCGCACTGCAGTACATCAGCTACTACCACCCGGCCGACTACATCCAGCACCTGGCGCGCGCGTACGAATCCGAGCAGAGCCCGGCCGCCAAGGATGCCATCGCCCAGATCCTGACCAACTCGAAAATGTGCGCCGAAGGCAAGCGCCCGATCTGCCAGGACACCGGCATCGTCAACGTGTTCCTGAAGGTCGGCATGAACGTGCGCTTCGAAGGTTTCGGCAGCGGCAGCATTACCGATGCCGTCAACGAAGGCGTGCGCCGCGCGTACAACTTCCCGGACAACAAGCTGCGCGCCTCGATCGTCGCCGACCCGCACTTCGAACGCAAGAACACCAAGGACAACACCCCTGCCGTCGTGCACATGGAACTGGTGCCGGGCGACACCGTCGACGTCAAGGTCGCAGCCAAGGGCGGCGGCTCGGAAAACAAGACCAAGTTCGTCATGCTGAACCCGTCCGACTCGCTGGTCGACTGGGTCCTGAAGACCGTGCCGCTGATGGGCGCCGGCTGGTGCCCGCCGGGCATGCTGGGCATCGGTATCGGCGGCAGCGCCGAAAAGGCGATGCTGATGGCGAAAGAGTCGCTGATGGAAGACATCGACATGTACGAGCTGAAGCAGCGCGGCCCCTCGACGAAGCTGGAAGAACTGCGTATCGAACTGTGCGACAAGATCAACGCGCTGGGCATCGGCGCCCAGGGCCTGGGCGGTCTGACCACCGTGCTGGACGTGAAGATCAACATGTACCCGACCCACGCGGCATCGAAGCCGGTCGCGATGATCCCGAACTGCGCCGCCACCCGCCACGCCCACTTCGTGCTGGACGGCTCCGGTCCTTCGTACATCGAACCGCCGGCACTGTCGACCTGGCCGGACGTGCAGTGGACCCCGGACACCCAGAAGTCCAAGAGCGTGAACCTGGACACCCTGACCAAGGAAGAAGTCGCGTCCTGGCAGCCGGGCCAGACCCTGCTCCTGAACGGCAAGATGCTGACCGGCCGCGACGCCGCGCACAAGCGCATCCAGGACATGCTGGCACGCGGCGAGAAGCTGCCGGTGGACTTCACCAACCGCGTGATCTACTACGTCGGTCCGGTCGATCCGGTCGGCGATGAAGTGGTCGGCCCGGCAGGCCCGACCACCGCGACCCGCATGGACAAGTTCACCGACATGATGCTCGAGCAGACCGGCCTGATCGCGATGATCGGCAAGGCCGAGCGTGGCCCGGCGGCGATCGAATCGATCAAGAACCACAAGTCGGCCTACCTGATGGCGGTCGGCGGCTCGGCCTACCTGGTGTCGAAGGCGATCAAGTCAGCCAAGGTGCTGGGCTTCGAAGACCTGGGCATGGAAGCGATCTACGAGTTCGAGGTGAAGGACATGCCGGTGACCGTGGCTGTCGATTCCACCGGTACCTCGGTGCACACGACCGGTCCAAAGGAATGGTCGGCGAAGATCGAGTCGCTGAAGGGCATTCCGGTCACGACCGCTTAAGGCGTGATACGGGCCGACGTTCGAACTGCCTCGCCGTTTCGAACGTCGTTCCCGCGAAGGCGGGAACCCAAGTTAGTATTACCCAAATGAGCACCTCCCCTCTCCCTCACGACGCCCCGGTCGGCATCTTCGATTCCGGCGTCGGCGGCCTGTCGGTCCTGCGCCATATCCGCGCCCAGCTGCCGCACGAACACCTGATCTATGTCGCCGACTCCGGCTTCGCCCCCTACGGCGACAAGCCGGAAGACGTGGTCGCCGAACGCTCGCTGACGATCGCCCGCTTCCTCATCGCCCGCGGCGCCAAGGCGCTGGTCGTGGCCTGCAATACGGCCACGGTGGCGGCCGTGAAGCTGCTGCGCGCGCGCTTTCCCGAGATGCCCATCGTCGGCGTCGAGCCGGGCCTGAAACCGGCCGCCGCGACGACGCGCAACGGCAGGGTCGGCGTGCTGGCCACCGAGCGGACGCTGGCTGGTGCGAAATTTTTGAAATTGCGCGACGAGATCGCGGCAAGCACCGGCGCCACCTTCCTGCTGCAGCCCTGCCAGGGCCTGGCCGACCAGATCGAATTCGGCGAACTCGATTCCGCCGCGACCACCGCCATGCTCGAGCGCTACATCGCCCCGCTGCTGGCGCAGGGCGCCGATACCCTGGTTCTGGGCTGCACCCACTATCCGCTGGTGCAGGCCTCGATCGAGCAGGTGATCGCGTCTTGCGGCGCGCGCGGGGTCGTTCTCATCGATACCGGCGATGCGGTGGCACGCCAATTGGGGCGCCTGCTGGAAGCCGGCGGTCTGCTGCGCCATGTCGATGCGCAGGTGCCGGCGCGGCTGGAGGGCTATACGAGCGCCAGCGCGACCGCGCTGTCGGCGGCCTTCAACAGCCTGGTCGGCATCGATCCACCGGTCCAGGAAACCGATTTTGCCGAGCGCAGCACTGTTGGGCACATTTAGATTTGCCAGATCGGGAAGGTGCCGCTATAATCTTGTTCTGTCTCGGCAACAACGAGACAGAAAGCAAGACAGTGGTGGCTGTAGCTCAGTTGGTAGAGTCCAGGATTGTGATTCCTGTTGTCGTGGGTTCGAGTCCCATCAGCCACCCCAAGAATTCAGTAGTAGAAAACGGGTTACAAGCGTTATCGCTGTAACCCGTTTTTGTTTTTGGAAGATGCATTCCGTCGCTGAGTTGACGCTAACCAAGTTGACGTAATCCACGACTGCGACGATTTCTCCCTCACATCACGATGGAGAAACCGATGCAACGATCCCTCCTCCTTGCCTTATTGCTGCCGGCCATATCAAGCGCAGCGCCCTACCCCTACACGATGAGCGGCGACAAGTTCGTCAAGATGATGGGCGCGCTCACGTCCCGGCCGGATGATGGCGATGCCTATATGCAGCGCGAAAAAGCCTACAGCTACCTGGATGGCGTCCGCGATGGCACCGAGGGAACGGTGTGGTGCGATGTCGGTGAATACAAAACGCCCGACATGGCGTACGAAGTGGCAGACAAGATCGCCAAGCTGCCAGCGCCTGAGCGCAAGAAGAATGCATCGCTGCTCATTCGGGAACAGTTGAAGCGCATGTATCCGTGCCACCAGGCTGGGAGCCGGCCATGAAGCCGTCCTTCTCGGCCTTGATGGCTCGTTACCCAAGATCGGAAGTCAGGGCGGTTCTCTACAAACAGATCGGTTGGGACGATGTCATCGATCATCCGGCATTTCAGGATACTTGCGCTATCCGCATGAGCATCGCCCTTCTCGGCGCTGGCGTGCCGGTCCGTTAAAGGGGCGCCGGATCGAGACCGGCCAAGGACGCCTGTCTCATGCGCTCAAAAAACTGTGGGGTCAGCCAGAAGTTTACAAGGACGAAACTGCAGCGAACGAGGGCATCGGCTCGCGCCAGGGCGTGGTGTCGTTCTTCAGGATTCGCATCCTTAGCGTTCCAAGCAATGGCGGACATATCGATCTTGTCTACCCGGCCGGGAATGGCTTTCACAGATGCGCGCGAAGCTGCTACTTCGATTCAGCTGAGGTGTGGTTCTGGCCACTGGACTAGTAGCCATATCTCACCGGCACCGAAACTCCATCGACCCCGGCATCAGCGCATCCCCGCGAATCCGCCGCTTGCCCACGCAACGCGCCGCACTACGCGCATCGAAGCGGACGAAGCGGTTGGTGCCGGTGTACAGGCAATTCACCTGATAGACCATCGCGCGCCGGCCCGCCTTCATGTTCCACGACTGAAACAAGGTGCCGCCGACCTGCCACTCCCGCTCCGGCAGCCCTTCCGCCAGCCCTCGTTCGTCGGCGCGCGTGCTCGGCAGGTAGCTGAGCACGCGCGCCCGGTCCAGTCTGGATTTCGGCAGCTTCCAGTCGGCGGGGGCATTGATGGGACACTCCAGCACGGCCGCCTGGGCCGACCCGGCGATCAGCAGCAACGCCGCCAAGACGAATTTCTTATCAACAATGTAAAGCATGGTGTTATTCCGACAATATGCGGACTTCCCATGCTAGGCAGCCGGCATACGGCAGGCTTGGCCAA
>NZ_JANUGX010000050.1 GCF_024753245.1 Massilia norwichensis
AAAACGGGGAGCTTCCGCTCCCCGCTATGGTGACCTTGGATGGACGGCGCCGCCACCGCCCGCCGGCCGGCCTGCTTACTGCTTGTTGCCGCGCGATCCGCCGCGCGACGAGCCGCCCGATGCCGACTGGCGGTTGCCATGGCTCATGCTGCCTGCGCGACGGGCCTCTTCCGAGGTGAATTCGTGCGCCGTGCCCTTCTGGTGAGCGGCCTTGCCGCCCTGGCTGGCGATCTCGCGCTGACGTTCAGGATCCATCGACGCAAAACCGCGATTCTTGGTACCGCCACTCTGTTTGTTGCCCTGGTTGTTCGAAGCCATGGTGCTCTCTCCTCTTTGCACGATAAAACCGCCGCGTCCTGCGGCAGGCCTGCTCCAACGCTCTCGACAGATCTTGATGAGCGTCAGTCGGAATCATCTTATGCAGCGAGGATGGATGAGGCTATAGGACGTTTTCAGATGACTTTGTAGGACAATATGAGACAGAAAATGCACAATTGAAAGTAACTTCCAGTAGAAAATATGGCAAGCCCGTGGTGGGCTTGGGGTCGTCAGTAATCGTCCTACATTCACCTGCTGCCTCTTCCTATACTGAAACTGCCATTCGGCGCGCATTATCTTAGTGAGAATGCAATCGTTCCAGTTGAAAGGAGACGACCATGGACGCGAACCAACGCAGCGAAGTCAACAACCAGACGAATAACGTCGCCAACGAAAAATGGACGCCCGGCGCCAAGGGCAAGACCGCGGACGAAGGACCGCTCGACCATACTTATCCGAACGGCCTCGGCGTGCAGCAGCAGGGCAACCAGGGGCTGGACACCATGGGCACCCAGCAGACCGGCGCCGGCCCGGGCGCCCAGCCGGGCGGCATGGGCGGCCGCGATGACGGCGGCAACCAGTCCGTCACCCCGGGCGGCTCGATGCAGACGCAGATGAACGGCGGCTCCGGCCCCGTGCAGGGCATCACCGACAGCCACCAGCGCCAGATGGAACAGAAGTCCGGCGCCTACGGCATGCTGGAACAACCGATCGGGCACCGTCCGAAAGATTCCGGCGTGAACGTGACCGAGGGCCACGACATGCACCGCGACGTGGTGCGCGGCACGATGGCCTCGCAGAACGCCAACCAGCCGGATCTGCAGGGCGGCTCGCTGGGACCGAACCATGGCGCCGGCAACATGCAGTCGGGCCGGACCGTATCCGGCAGCGCACAGGGCAGCATGCAGGGCGGCACCAGCGGCGGCGGCATGCACGGGCCGCAGAGCGCGCCGACCAGCCTGAACGCGGGCTCCGCGACCGGCAACCGCCAGCAGACCAGCAGCCTGTACGTGTCCGATAACTCGACCCGCAATGGCGGCGGCATGCGCGGCCCGCTGGACGGGTCGGACGCCAATGGCCAGGAAGCCCAGCGCGGCAACACCCAGCTCGGCGTGTCCGGCTCGGGATCGATGGCCAACCAGGCGCCCAGCATCGGCGGCGTGCACCAGTCGAACGACGTGGCCGGCGGCCTGCCGCGCTCGCCGGGCAACACCGGCGCCAACAATGCGGCCGGCAGCACCGACCGCGCCGGTTCGCAGACCGGCGCCGGCGCGGCCGACAGCGGACCGCCTGCGCACGACTCGAACGATGCCGCCGGCGGCTACCCGCGCAGCCCGGGCTATGCCAACAAACTGGCTGGCGACCAGAACATGGACGACGACACCGGCTTCAAGCGCAAGCCTTAATCCGGCCTCATCCTCCTCGAAACGCGCCTGGGTCGCCACCCCGGCGCGTTTTCTTTTCCAGCCCGCACACGACGCTTGACGCAGATTCAGGCATTCGGTGTGCAAGGGAACCCTGCCATTTCCACCCCGGTCGAACCCGTCACATCATTCATACGGGGGAAGGCCATGCGCCGCCTGAACATCCTGACCTGGCACACGCACGGCAGCTACCTGTATTACCTGTCCCACGTTCCGCACGAATTCCACGTGCTGGCCAAGCCCGGCCGCCCGCCAGGCTACGGCGGGCGTTGCGGCCCCTTCCCCTTCGGCCCCAACGTCCACGACCTGCCGGCCGAGCAGGCGCGCGAACGGGAATTCGACTGCATCCTGTTCCAGGAAGACCATCACTGGGAAAAGGACCAGTATGAATTCCTGACCCCGGCCCAGCGCGCCCTGCCCCGCATCTACCTCGAGCATGATCCGCCCGGTATTGCCGTCACCGGCGGCGCCACGCCACGCCAGGCCTGGCCAAGCGACACCCGCCACCTGGTCGGCGATCCCGGCACCCTGCTGGTCCACGTCACGCCCTTCAATGCCCTGATGTGGGACAGCGGGCGCACGCCCGTGCGCGTCATCGAGCACGGCGTGACGATCCCGCCGGGCGTGCGCTACAGCGGCGAGCGCGAGCGCGGCCTGACCATCACCAACCACCTGGCGCGGCGCGGCCGGCGCATGGGCGCCGACCTGTTCGCCGCGCTGCGCAGCGAATTGCCGCTCGACCTGCTCGGCATGGGCGCCGCCGAGATGGGCGGCCTGGGCGAGATCGACCATCCGGCGCTGCCGGCCTTCGCCGCGCGCTACCGCTTCCTGTTCAGCCCGGTCCGCTACTCCACCCTGAGCCTGTCCACGCTGGAAGCCATGATGAGCGGCATGCCGGTCGTGGCCCTCGCCACCACCGAGATGGCGACCGTCATCGAGCACGGCGTATCGGGCTATGCGGTGACCGATGCGCGCCAGCTCGGCCCCTGCATGCGCGCGCTGCTGCAGGACCCCGGCCTCGCGCGCAGCCTGGGCGAACGCGCACGCCGTACCGCGCTCGAGCGCTTTTCGATCGCCCGCTTCAGCGCCGACTGGGATGCGGCGCTGCGCTACGTGACCAGCCAGGACGCCACATGAAACTCGACGACGCTCCCCACATGAAGCGCATCGCCCTGATCAGCGACCACGCCTCGCCGCTGGCATCGCCCGGCAGCATCGACTGCGGCGGCCAGAACGTCTACGTGGCCCACCTCGCGCGCGAACTGGCGATGAGCGGCCATCTGGTGGACGTGTTCACGCGGCGCGACGCCATCGGCCAGAAGCAGCTGGTGCACTGGCGCGACAAGGTCCGCGTGGTGAACGTGCCGGCCGGCCCGGCCCACCATGTGCCGAAGGAGCAGCTGCTGCCCCACGTGCAGGCCTTCGCGCGCTTCACCACGCGCTTTGCGCGCCACCAGCCGGCCCCGTACGACATCGTGCACGCCAACTTCTTCATGTCCGGCATGGTGGCCCAGCACCTCAAGCAGATGCTCGGCATCCCCTTCGTGATCACCTTCCACGCGCTCGGCCAGGTGCGGCGCCTGGCGCAGGGCGCCGACGATGCCTTCCCGCCGGCGCGCATGCGCATCGAAAGCCTGCTGATGCAGCAGGCCGACCGCATCATCGCCGAATGCGCCCAGGACCGGCTGGACATGGAACAGCTGTATGGCGCCAGCCCGGCCCGCATCGCGGTCGCGCCCTGCGGCTTCGATCCGGCCGAGCTGTGGCCGCATGACCGGCTGGAAGCGCGCAGCGCTCTCGGCCTCGAATCCGGCGCCGACCGCTTCACCGTGCTGCAGCTGGGGCGCATGGTGCCGCGCAAGGGCGTCGACACCGTGATCCAGGCCCTGGCCCTGCTGCGCTCCCGGCACGAGATCGAGGCCGAGCTGCTGGTGGTCGGCGGCGACATGCATCCTGGCGGACGCGACGGCCCCGAAATCGCCCGCCTGCGGGCCCTGGCTGCGCGCCTGGGCGTGCTGGGGCATGTGCGCTTCGTCGGCCAGAAACCGCGCGCCGAACTGCGCACCTGGTACAGCGCCGCCGACGTGTTCGTGACCACACCCTGGTACGAGCCCTTCGGCATCACGCCGGTGGAAGCGATGGCCTGCGCGCGTCCGGTGATCGGCGCCGAAGTGGGCGGCATCAAGAGCACGGTGGTCGACGGCGGCACCGGCTTCCTGGTGCCCTCGCGCGATCCGCAGGCACTGGCCGAGCGCCTTGCCACCCTGCAGCGCAATCCCGGTCTCGCCCGCAGCATGGGCGAGGCCGGACTGAGGCGGGCCTACCGCCACTACACCTGGCGCAGCGTCGCCGAGCAGGTCGCCGCGGTGTATGCCGCGGTGCTTGCCGAATCGCAGCCCGACGCACCGGCGCGCGCCGCCATCGATCTGACCCAAACCTAGGAGCCAGCATGGGCGAACCATCCATCACCTCTGTCACCGACGCCCTGCAAGGCAGGACCGCCTTCATCACCGGTGCCGCCAGCGGCCTCGGTGCGGCACTCGCGAATGCGCTGGCGGCCGCCGGCGCCGATATCGTGGCAGCCGACATCCGCCCCGGCGCCCTGCGGGAGCTGCTGCCGCGCCTGCGCGCGCACGGCGTGCGCGCCGAAGCCGTCGAGCTCGACGTGGCCGACCCCGCACAGGTCCACGGCGCCATCGAACACACGCTCGAGCGCATGGGGCGCCTCGACATCCTGGTCAACAACGCCGGCACCGACGTCACCCTGCCGATCGACGAACTGAGCGAAGAGGACTGGTTGCGCGTGATCGGCACCAACCTGAACGGTCCCTTCCTGCTGGCCAAGCAGGCGGCCCTGCACATGCGCCGCCAGGGCGCCGGCGACATCGTCAACATCGCCTCCACCGCCGCCAAGCGCGCCTGGCCGAACGCCAGCGCCTACCACGCCAGCAAATGGGGGCTGCTGGGCCTGTCGCACGCGCTGCATGCCGAACTGCGCCCGCACAACATCCGCGTCACCGCCGTGGTGGCCGGCGGCATGCGCACGCCCTTCCTGCTGGACCGCTTCCCCGAGCTCGATCCCGAGGTGCTGCAAGACCCGGCCGACGTGGCCTATGCCATCCTCGGCGCCCTGCTGCTGCCGCGCGCCAGCGTGGTGCCCGAACTGACCGTGCTGCCGGTGCGGGAGACGTCCTGGCCATGAAAGCGATCTTCCTCGACAAGGACGGCACCCTGGTCGACGACCTGCCCTACAACGTCGAGCCGCAGCGCATCACCCTGAGCAGCGGGGCGGGCGCTGCCCTGCGCCTGCTGTCGCGGCTCGATTACCGCTTCTTCGTCGTCACCAACCAGGCCGGCATCGCCTTCGGCCGCATCCAGGAGCCGGCCATGGAGATCGTCTACGACCGCCTGCAGGACCTGCTGTTCCGCGAGCAGCTCACGCTCGATGGCTTCTATTACTGCCCGCATCATCCGGACGGCAGCGTCGGCGCCTACGCACGCGACTGCCATTGCCGCAAACCGATGCCCGGCCTGCTGCTGCAGGCGGCGCAGGACCATGGCATCGACCTGCGCTCGTCCTGGATGATCGGCGACATCCTGCACGACGTCGAAGCCGGCAACCGCGCCGGCTGCCGCACGGTGCTGATCGATAACGGCAACGAAACCGAATGGCGCCTCGGCCCGCGCCGCATCCCGACCCGCATGGCGCCCGACCTGTATGCCGCGGCGGTGCTGATCGCCGGCCATGGGGACGCCGCATGACAGCCAGCGGCAGGCCGGAAACCAGGGCGCGCTGGGCACAGGCGCGCCGCATCCTGTGTGTGCGCCTGGATGCCCTCGGCGACGTCCTCATGTGCACGCCGGCGCTGCGGGCGCTGAAGGAGGCCGTGCCTGGGCGCAGCCTGACCCTGCTGACATCGCCGGCCGCCGCCGCCGCCGTGCCCTTCATCCCGGAAATCGACGATGCGATCGTGCTGGCGGCACCCTGGATGAAGCTCGACGCGCCGGCCGATCCGGACGCGCTGCGTGCACTGGCCACGACCCTGGCCGCACGCCGCTTCGATGCGGCGGTGGTGTTCACGACCTATACCCAGAGCGCCCTGCCGGCGGCGATGCTGTGCTGGCTGGCCGGCATCCCCTTGCGGCTGGCCCACTGCCGCGAGAATCCCTACCACCTGCTGAGCGACTGGGTCGAGGAGCCGGAGCCGCACACGCTGGTACGGCATGAGGTGCAGCGCCAGCTTGCGCTGGTGCGGCATGCAGGTGCTGTGCCGTTGCCGGGATCGAAGCTGTCGCTGTCCTTTGCGCTGCGCGCCGCCGACCTGGCCGCCGTGCGGGCGCGCCTGCAAGGGATCGGCATCGACGCGGACCGGCCCTGGGTTCTTCTCCATCCGGGCGCCAGCGCCGCCTCGCGCCGCTACCCGGCGGGGCACTGGGCGCGGGCGCTCGGGCTGCTGGTGCGACGGACCGGCCTGCCGGCGGTGCTCACCGGCAGTGCCGCGGAAGGCCCGCTCATCGAGGAAATCCGCGCCGGCTGCGGGGTGCCGTCGCATTCGCTCGCCGGAGAGCTGAGCCTGGGGGAACTGGGCGCCGCGCTGCGTCTCGCGGCCGTCGTGCTGACCAACAACAGCGGACCGGCCCACGTGGCGGCGGCGGTCGGCACGCCGGTGGTCGACCTGTATGCGCTGACCAATCCGCAGCATACGCCCTGGCACGTGCGCAGCCGTGTGCTCTTCCAGGACGTGTCCTGCCGCTTCTGCTTCAAGAGTGCCTGCCCGGCCGGCCACCACGCCTGCCTGACGGGCGTGGCGCCGGAACGCGTGCTGAATGCGGCGCTGGAACTGCTGGCGCCGCATCCGCCGCTTCCCCGGATCGAGGAAGCCGATGCCGGGCTCGCTGCCGACTAGGCGCGCGCGCCCAGGCGAGGCCGGCTGCGCGGCCGGCTCAGCGCTTCGCCGCAGCGCCGGTGGCAGCGGTGCTGCCCAGGCTGCGGAACAACTGCAGCGGGATCGCATTCGCCATCGCCTGCATGCCCAGGTCGTTCGGGTGCAGGTGGTCGCCGCTGTCGTAGGCCGGCAGCATGCGGGTCGGATGGCTGGGATCGCGTACCGCGCGGTCGAAGTCGATCACGCCGTCGAACTCGTCACCGGAGCGGATCCAGTTGTTGACGCCCTGGCGGATCTGCTCTTTCTCCGGCGAGTAATAGCCGGGGAAGACCGTGCCCTCGAAAGGCGTCAGCGTGGCGCCATACACCGCGATGCCCTTGGCGTGGGCGCGCGCGATCAGTTGGCGGTAGCCGGCGATCAGCTCGCCCACGGTCGGCTCTTCCGAAGTCGGGATGGTGCCGGTGCCCGGGTGGCCGATGTCGTTGATGCCGATCAGGACCACCATGTAGCGCACGCCGGCGGTGGCGATCACGTCGCGGTCGAAGCGTTCCAGCGCGGCGCGGCCGAACAGCGGCTGCTCGCCCGGATCGCGCAGCAGGCGGTTGCCGCCGATGCCGCGGTTGACCACGCCCAGGCCGGTGCCCCAGGCGACCAGGCCGGAGCTGTCGGCCACTGCCTTGGCGGCCGGCCCGCGCGCCGCCGCGCCGCCCAGCGCATCGCGCGCGGTCTGCAGGCGCAGCGCCAGCAGGTCGGGCCAGCGGTGATTGGTGTCGAGCGTGGTATTGGCGCCGTCGGTGATGGAGTCGCCCAGCGCCACGATGGATGCCGCGCCCGGTGCGTTGACGTCGACCTCGGTCAGGAAGGGCCAGGAAGTGATCGTGCGATCGGTCGGGAAGGTGGCGGCACCGGTGAAATTGCCGGGCAAGGAGACGTAGTTGGTCTGGAAGGCCGAGCCGTGGATGGTGGTGGCTTGCACGCTGCCCGGCAGGTGCAGGCTGATCGCCAGGTCGGACAGGGCCGGCACGTCGAGGTCGACCGGGTCGGACAATACCGGTGCGCCGGGCGGGATCGTGATCGAGCGGTTGCCGCTGAAGGTCAGCACACGGTCGCTCCCGGCGACGATGCTGGCGCCGCTCTGGCGCAGCGCCACATGGGCCTCGCCGATACGCAGCGGGGCCGTGCCGAAGGTATTCGATACACGAATCCGGACCGATTTCCCTCCGATACTGGTGTGCACGATCAGGCGCAGGGTCTGGTCGTTGAAGGTTTGGGTCTGGGCTGCCAGCGGCGGGCCGGCCGGGCCGGTGCCCCAGGTACCCACCCAGTGCTCGGTATTCCAGCCGGACTGGGCAATGGCCGGCAGCGAAGGCAAGGCCATGCCAGCCATCGCCAGCAGGCTCGCGGCCAGCAGGCTGCGCCGGCGGCGGCGCCAGGCACGCAGGTCGGGCGACAGCGCGGCCGCGGCGCGGTGAACCAGTTCGGAAAGGGGTAACAACTTGCGCTTCATGGTGGACTCCTCGTTAGATTGGCATGGCAGGCTCCAATCTAGCCATCCATAGCGGCCCCAACAAGACAGGTTCGGCGCCAACTCTTGCGCTATATCGAGGAGTCTGCCTGAACCTAATGCGGATCGGAATCTATATTAACGTGGCGCAAGAGCTTGCTTACAATGTTTCCCGCACATGCCGTACTGCCTCGGCGGCATCGTGCGCGATCTCGGCAATATCCTTGCTGCGGCGGCGCTCGAACCACAGCAGCAGCGCGCCCACGATCCACCACGCCGGCAGGCCGGCCAATACCAGGAAGGGTGTGGCGGCCAGCAGCACGCCGAGTTCGGCCGGACCGCCGGCCAGGATCGCGAACTGCCCGCTCGATGCGAACAGGGCCGGCCACCAGCAATAGCCGGCAATCGCCAGGCAGGGCCCGGCCACCGCGCAGGCCAGCAGCGTACAGGCGAAGCGCGCAGCCGCCTCGCGCCCCGACTTCGGCCACAGGAACAGGAAGCCCAGGCCAGTGGCCGCCAAACCGGCGACGAGCGGGACAGCAGCGAGCTTCAGATAAAAAATCGCGATCATGACGTGTCTCCCGACGTTGATTATTGCCTTGTAAAGGTTTAGTATTCGATACGAGTATAGAACTCTAAACTGATCTTCGTCAAGAACACTACACCAATTGAGTTTAGGATGCTAAACATGAATTCCCTGGCTGAACGACTGAGCCTCATCCATCGCGACTTGCCCGAACTGGAGGGCGAGCGCGGCCAGACCGGCCTGGTCAAGGCTTCCGGCGCCTCCAAGAGTGTCGTCAATCAATGGCTGACCGGGAAGATCAAGTCGATGGATATCCGCTACGCGTTGAATATCGAGCGCGAACTCGGCTTTTCCCACATCTGGCTGATGACCGGCGAAGGCGATCCGCGCCACGCGCCGCTGCACGGCGTCAAGGAAGCGATGCCGGTGCGCGCCGCCGCCAACGACGACGCCGACTTCGTCCAGATCCAAATGGTCAAGCTGCGCCTGTCGGCCGGCATCACCGGTTTCCAGACCGAGCCCGAACAGCGCGAAGGCGGCACCCTCGGTCTGCGCCGCTCCTGGATCGAGCGCCACCAGATGCGCCCCGAGCACTTGATCGCAATCCTGGTCAAGGGCGAGAGCATGGAGCCCTCGCTGTACGAGGACGACATCGTGATCATCAACACCCGCGACACCAAACCGGTCGACGGTGCCGTGTATGCCTTCAACTATGAGGGCGAGGCCGTGGTCAAGCGCCTGGTACGCGACGCCGGGCAGTGGTGGCTGACCTCGGACAACCCGGACCAGCGCCGTTACCACCGCAAGCTGTGCAAGGGCGCCGAATGCCTGCTGATCGGGCGCGTGGTGCGCAAGGAAAGCGACCGCATCTGAGGCGGCAGGATGAAGATCGGGGTTGCGGTGACGGTGCTGAAGGGCGTGCGGGTGGCGGTGGCTTTCCCGCCGCCGGCCTGGGTCGTACCGGGCATGGGCGATGCCCTGCTGGCGCGGCTGCAGCCCCATTTTCCAAATCTGCCGCTGATGCTGGCCGCGCTGCAGCCGCACGGCGTACGCAGCCACGCCGCCTTCCAGGCTCAGGCCCTGGTCGAGGGCGCCGACCTGGGCGCATTGCCGCGCATCGAGATCGACCTCGATCGGCCGCCGCCGGCGCCGGACCAGCCGCCGCCCTTCTAGCCCCGCACGATACGAATCAAATTGCTGCAATACTGCAACTTTGCTATCCTGCGCGGCCAACACGAATAAATACGATCCGGAGACAATTTCCCATGTTCGCGCGTCCCAGGATCCTGGTCGTCAACGACGACCACGCCAGCCTGCTCGCCTTGACCAGTCTGCTCGACCTGTGGGCCGAGGAGCTCAACTATACGGTCGTCAGCGCGCGCTCCGGCCACGAAGCCTTGCGCCAGGTGCTGCTGCATGACTTCGCCGTCATCCTGCTCGACGTCAACATGCCGGACATGAACGGCTTCGAGACCGCCGAGGCGATCCAGCAGCATCCGCGCTCGGCCGAAATTCCCATCATCTTCGTCACCGCCTACCAGGCCGATGAGGTGGCACGCCTGCACGCCTACCAGCGCGGCGCCGCCGACTTCCTGTTCACGCCGGTCATCCCGCAGATCATGCGCGCCAAGGTGTCGGTCTTCGTGACCATGGCCCAGAAGAACGAGGAACTGCGCCGCCAGACCGCCGAGCTCGGCAAGCACACCGAGGAACTGGTCGACATCAACGGCCGCCTCACGCGCGAAATGGAAGAGCGCCATGCGGTCGAGCGGGCCAGCCACGCCAAGGACGAGTTCCTGGCGATGCTGGGACACGAGCTGCGCAATCCGCTGTCGGCGATCAACAGCGCGGCCTCGCTGCTGGGCATGCCCGCGCTCACCGCCGAGATCGCCCAGCGCGCCCGCAACATCGTCCAGCGCCAGACCCGGCAGCTGAGCACCATCGTCGACGACCTGCTCGACCTGTCGCGCGCGATGTCGGGCAAGGTGGAGCTGGCGCGCCGTCCACTGGATCTGTCGCGCCTGGTCGGCACCTGCCTCGCCACCTACCGCGCAACCGGCCGCGCCGACCTGCACGCGCTGCAGGACAAGCTGACCCCCGTGTGGGTGGACGGCGATCCGGGCCGCCTCGAGCAGGTGGTCTCGAACCTCCTCGAGAACGCCCTGAAATACACGCCGCCAGGGGGCAGCGTCGATGTATCGGTGCAGCAGGCCGGCACGGATGCCGTGATCGTCGTGAAGGATACCGGCATCGGCATTGCTGCGGATCTGCTGCCGCGGGTGTTCGACATCTTCATGCAGGCGTCCAGCGCCCTCGACCGCTCCCAGGGCGGACTCGGCATCGGCCTGTCGCTGGTGCGCCGCCTGGTCGAACTGCATGGCGGTGCGATCGACGTCCACAGCGATGGCGCCGGCCAGGGCAGCACCTTCACGGTCCGCCTGCCGGCGACCGCGCCGCTGGCGGCCTCGCCGTCCCCGGAGCAATCGGAGCGCCTCGCCGCGAAACCGAGCGTGCTGCTGATCGACGACAACGACGACGGCCGTGAAATGATGGCGCTGACGCTCGGCGCCAAGGGCTACGAGGTGCGCCAGGCCGGTGACGGCATCCGCGGCATCGCCGAGGCGTCCGCGAACCCGCCGCAGGTTGCGCTGATCGACATCGGCCTGCCCGGCATGGATGGTTATGAGGTGGCGCGGCGCCTGCGCCGCGACCCGGCTATGCGCGGCATCCGGCTGGTGGCGCTGACCGGTTATGGGCTGGTGAAGGACCAGAATCTGGCGCTGGAGGCCGGCTTCGATTTGCATCTGGTGAAGCCGGTGGCGACCGACAAGCTGTGTGGGATTATCGACGGGCTGGCGGGACGCGAATAAGGTCGCTGGGCCTGGAAATGAAAAAAGCCAACCCGAAGGT
>NZ_JANUGX010000051.1 GCF_024753245.1 Massilia norwichensis
TCCCGATATGGTTTTATCTCATCAGGTGACGACACAACTATTCTGACACCGGGGTTTTTTTTCGATTCTATGGCCCAGGCGTAAATCTTTGCAGCGTTCAACAGTGCGCCTTTGTGAAGAATCTCGTTATATTCTTTCTCCTCCTAACGTCGCTGCTCGCGATAAATTTACCCTCGTTTTGAAAGGAAAATTATGAAGGCACTCGTTTATAATGGCCCGTGCGACGTCCAGGTCAAAGACATGCCGGACGCCAAGATTGAAAAGCCGACTGACGTCTTGGTCCGTATCACGACAACCAACATCTGCGGGTCCGACCTACACATGTACGAAGGCCGTACCAACATGGAAACGGGCCGTATCTTGGGCCACGAAAACATGGGTGAAGTCATCGAGGTCGGCAACGCCGTCGAGCGCGTTAAGGTCGGGGACGTAGTCTGTCTGCCGTTCAACATCGGCTGCGGCTTTTGCGAAAATTGCGAACGGGGCTTGTCCGGCGCTTGCCTGACGGCAAATCCAGGCACAGCGGGTGCTGCATACGGTTTTGCCGGCATGGGCCCGTACAGCGGCGGCCAAGCCGAACTGCTACGGGTGCCGTTTGGCGATTACAACTGCTTGGTGCTGCCGGAAGACGCCAAGGAAAAGGAAAATGACTACGTGATGTTGTCGGACATTTTCCCGACCGGCTACCACGCCACCGAACTGGCTGGCCTCAAGCCGGGCGAATCGGTCGTGATCTACGGCGCCGGCCCGGTCGGCCTAATGGCGACCATGTCTGCGTTCATTAAAGGCGCAAGCGAAGTTTTCGTCGTGGACACGCACAAGGACCGCTTGGCACTGGCCGAAAAGCTGGGCGCGGTGGCGATCGACGACACCGAAGGCGCCGGCGTCGAGAAGATCTTGAACCTTACCAACGGCAAGGGCGCCGACTGCGGCTGCGAATGCGTTGGTTACCAGTGTTGCGACAAGCACGGTAAGGAAGTGCCGAATCTGACAATGAATAACTTGGTGCAGACCGTCAAGGCCACTGGCGGCATCGGCGTGGTTGGTGTATTCCTCCCGCAGGATCCGAAGGGTCCAGACGCGCTGGAAAAGGAAGGCAAGATTGCCTTCGATTTCGGCAATTTTTGGTTCAAGGGTCAGAAGATTGGCACCGGCCAAGCCAACGTCAAGCATTACAACCGTTACTTGGCAAAATTGATTCATAAAGGTAAAGCGGCGCCCTCGCAGATCATTTCACACGAGCTTGCATTGGAGGATGCACCGACTGGCTATCGGAATTTTGATAAACGTGCCGAAGGGTGGACCAAAGTCGTGCTGAAACCTAATAAATAAAGAAAATATTATTTATTGACGCATGCTAAAAGAGGATTCACAAAATTAAAGCAGGCGATAGGTTTTACAATAAATGGTTAGTTCGCGCAATCTTCTCTCCTTTCGGGAAGTTAAGGAAAGAAGATTGCGCGGAAGCACTTTGCTACTTCCCAAATCGTCTCAAAGCTCGACTTTTTCCAATGATCTCGCGTAGCAGACTACTTCAATAAGTCAATCTAACAAGACACGCGGTATTTTTACCATATCAGGTCAGTTATCCGACCCGCTGTAAATTCCATCACTCCATAGCTAACTGTTTAGTTTCGCGCGATCATATTCCTCGCCGTAGCTGGCCTTTGTTTCGTGCAAAGGCTATGCTGGGCGAGTTGATTGCTGGGTTCAGCAGTCTCGGCATTCAATCGCACCAGGAGCAGTTGGCAGGGTAATCGCCCCACAAAAAGAGCGCGTTCAGAAGTAGAAAGAAAGCTCTACATGAAGACGTCCCGCTTTACCGACAGCCAGATCATCGCCATCCTCAAGCAAGCAGAAGCCGGCAGCCCCGTACCCGAGCTGTGCCGCGAGCACGGCATCAGCAACGCCACGTTCTACAAATGGCGTGCCAAGTACGGCGGGATGGACGCGTCACTGATGGCACGTATGAAGGAACTGGAAGACGAAAATCGGCGCCTGAAGAAGATGTATGCAGAAGAGCGACTGAAAGCCGAGATCGTCGCGGAGGCGCTAACAAAAAAATGGTAGCGCCATCTCTGCGGCGAGAGATGGCGCAGTGGGCCGTGACCCAGCGGTCAGCCACGATTAACCTGGCGTGCCAGGCGTTTGGCATCAGCCAGACCTACTACCGATACAAGGCCAAGCTGGACGCGGAAAACAGCGTCATCGCTGATTGGCTCGTGCGATTAACGAACAACCAGCGCAACTGGGGTTTCGGGCTATGCTTCCTGTACCTGCGCAACGTCAAAGGCTTCAAATGGAATCACAAAAGGGTTTACCGGATTTATCGTGAGCTCGAGCTGAACCTGCGCATCAAGCCGCGCCACCGACTGGTGCGCGAGAAGCCGCTGCCCTGGCCGTACCGACCGCGATCAACCAGAGCTGGTCCATGGAGTTCATGCATGACCAGCTTGCCGACGGACGCAGCATCCGCCTGTTCAACGTCATCGATGACTTCAACCGCGAAGGCTTGGGTATCGAGGTCGACTTCTCGCTGCCATCCGAACGCGTCATCAGGTCGCTGGACCGAATTATCGAATGGCGCGGCACACCGGATGCGATCCGTTGTGACAACGGTCCAGAGTACATCAGCGCCGTGACCTTGGCTTGGGCCGCCAGACGTGGAATCCGCATCGATTTTATTCAGCCCGGTCAGCCTCAGCAAAACTCTTACGTGGAGCGTTACAACAGGACCGTGCGGTACGATTGGCTGGCTCATCACTTCTTTGAAACGCTCGACGAGATCCAGGAATTTGCCACTCGCTGGCTGTGGACCTACAATCACGACCGGCCCAACATGGCACTCAGCGGCATTACACCACAACAGAAACTTGCTCTTGCCGCTTAACCTCTACTTTTAGCTCGCTCTAAAAATGGGGGGATTACCGTGGATGCGCACGCGCGTGTAATCGATGGCGTCGCGGAACAGCAGCGATGCCATGGCGATTTCGCCTGCGGTGAGGGGGCGCCAGCGCTGCGCATGCAGGCGGCGAACAGGTACGGCATCCATCGGTTCTTTTGCAAAGTTGAGAGGCTTGGCAAGCTTAACTTAGATTGCTCGGATACCGTTTTGAACAGCTCCTTCGAGAGCATGACCGCGTCAAAGACGCCTTTGATCAAAAGTGTTGCGGCTGACCACTATCGACCCGTAAGCAGTCCTTGTCGATTCCATAAAGCGGTCGTTCAACGCCTGCGCCAAGCTACGACTCGCTGGCGCCGCCAGTGAGCCGTCGACTTGAGCGACTTGTCGGGCTTGCTCAGCCCGGCAGCTTTGCCGCAAGAACGTCAACCTTTTCGATTGACGGCGGCTGGGCGAATAACTCACCCGCTTTTTCCATGAGCGCCGCCGCGACTTCGCCGGAAAGATGAGCTTGCCGCCCAGCCTCATCTGGAAACGCGTCAAAGATGCCAAAGGTTGACGGCCCCAGGCGAATGCCGAACCAAGCTGTAGTAGCTGGCTCTGCCTGAACGAGGGGAAGACCACTTAACAGAAAGCTTTCTACGTCTTTCTCCTTACCTGGCTTGGCTTCAAGACGAACGAACAACGCGAGTTTGACCATCACATATCTCCTGTTATTAAACATACAACAATTCACGCATTTTCAAGCGAGTCGAATGCGATGATGACCGGAGCGCCACCACTTGCGGCGAAGCGGCTTTCTTCACGTGCCCGAAAGCAGTTCGCTAGCGAAGGACCGATACCGATTGAATGCGCAGCCAATACCAGATGGTAAGAGCGTTTCAGTATAGTATATGGCGATGTTGCTCACAGGGCAAGCAAGAAATATTGGTAGAGACAGCAGCAGTTCGTTTCGGTTGCTTGCAGTTGGATCGCAGATGTGGAGACTGCCACAACAGTACCATCTCGTGCATGAACCAGTGCTGGCCGGTGAGGTTCGCTTGCGAATAGTCGTCGAGGAAGCAGGAAGCATGGAAATACATGCTGCCGTTCGGTGTCATGCAGCAATTCTTCGGCTGGACGGGCATGTAGCGCCGGCTGTGGATGCGTACGCGCGTGTAGTCGATGGCATTCCTGAACAGCATAGACGCCAGCGCGATTTCGCCCACAGTCAGCGGGCGCGCCTTGGTACGCAAGCGTGGCCTTCCCCCATCGATACGGACACTTCCGTTAGGCGCATTTTAGATTTTCAAACGGCTTTGTTGAGCAAATCGAGCACAGGCCGAGCTGGCGCTATTTGTAGTCCGTTTTATAACACTGGGACCGTAATCGGAGTACCCCGCCGAGTGAAGCGATTTAGAACGGCAGCCCTCACTTGCAGCTCGGCGACCTGACGGTCGAAGTCGCGTGCCATCACCCGTTCGCCCAGCAGCTTGAAGCAGCGCATCTTGGTTTCGACAAGGCTGCGCCGGTGGTAGCCGCTCCATCTCTTCCAGATTGCCCGTCCCACCCTTGTTGTCGTCCGCAGAATGTCGTTACGTGCATCGGCACCGCAGCGGTTTGCCTTCCAGGGCTTGGCGTTCTTACGGGTCGGGATAATGGCATGCGCGGCTCGCAACGCGATGGCTTCATGACAGCCCTTCGTATCGTAAGCGCCGTCGCCGCTGACGCTGGCAATGCGCTCGTCAGCAGAAATCTGGCTGAGCAACGCTGGCAGGACGGGGGCATCGCCGACACTGTTGTCCGTCACCTCCATGGCCCGGATCTCGAGCGTGGACGCGTCGATCCCGAGATGCACCTTGCGCCATTGGCGGCGATAGTCTGCGCCATGCTTTTTCGTCTTCCACTCGCCTTCGCCCAGCATCTTGATGCCCGTGCTGTCCACCAGCAGATGCAAGCCTGTCGTGGTCGGCACGGCGCCGATCGCAACCTGCAGCGTCTTTTGCCGCCGACTGACCGTGCTGTAGTCCGGCACCTGCCAGTCGAGCCCAGCCAGGTGCAGCAGGCTTTGCGTCATGCCCATGGCCTGCCGTAGTGGTAAATTGAACAGGCACTTGATGCTCAGGCAGAACTGCATCGCCTCGTCGCTGAACGTCTGGCTGCGCCCGCGCTTGCCACTCGGCTGGCTGTGCCAAGTCATCGCCGGATCGAGCCAGATGAGCAGCGAACCGCGTGACTTCAACGCTTCGTTGGACGTCTTCCAGTTGGTCGTGCGGTACTTCTGTGGAGCTGGTTTCATCCTGTTCAGGCTACCAGACCTACGGGTTCTACGCTGGCCGAGCCTGATTTACGCAACAAAGCCGATCGCTCACACCCAACGTCATCGAGATCCCCGGATAGGCGTTGCGGAACCTCTGCAATGAATCCATGAAGGATTCCACCGCCAGGGCGGAAGGAATATCGATCCGGAGACGCCCGCGCACGATGCCGCCCGGCGCGTCGAACATGGTCACCGCTTCATCGACCTCGCCCAGAATCCCTGCGACCCTGACCAGAAACGCCTCACCCTTCGCGGTGAGGCTCACCTTGCGCGTCGTGCGCTGGAACAGACGCACGCCGAGCGATGCTTCCAATTGATTGATGGCCAGCGTCACTTGGGGGCGGCCCATCTGCAGCGCTTCAGGGACCTTCGTAAAACTCTGGAGTTCAGCAAGCCTGGAAAACAGGCGCATCGATTGAAGCAGCTCCATCGACACATTCTTTCTGGGTAGTGGGTACGGCCTGGCCGCGTGCGGCCAGGCGCCGGCAAAAGCCGATTATAGAGTCCGAATTGTTATCGTCGAATACAACAATCAGCTCGGCGATTCAGGAAAGCGGCAAGGCTTCGCTTTCATCTTCGACGATCTCGGCTTGGCCGCAAGCTGCTCTGTTGCGTTCTACCGTATCGAGCAGTACGGAATTGGCTTCGGCCCAATCGTAAAGTGCCAGCAAAGGCTCGACGAACTTCTGTCCAAGCTCCGTCAGCGAATATTCGACTGCGGGTGGAACCACCTGGTGCACCTTCCTCGACAACAGCTGGTCGGCTTCGAGCTCGCGCAAGGTCTGGGTGAGCATCTTCTTCGAAATTCCTGGCATGCTGCGCTGTAACTGGCCAGTCCGTAGCGGACCGAAATTAAGGACGTAGATCACCATGGACGTCCATTTGGGCGTCAATAGCATGTGGATACGCCGCGGTGGACAGGTTTCACTGATGACCAGTGGATCGGGGAGATGACGAACGGTGGAAGCCATGGTTACCTATAGGTGCCTATGATCCTAAAAAGTGCCTAATTTACAGGCGGGACCTTATGGATCAATATTACCCCACATTCAGTTTGCCCCCAAGGGCTACATTCACAAGGAACCAATACATGACTACCCAAGCCACCATGCGCGCACTCGTCCTGAACGACTACGCCGACGGCAAATTCATCGATACCCAGGTGACCCGGCCAGCACCGAAAGCGGGCGAAGTGCTGGTACAGATCGCTGCCAGCGGCGTCAATCCGATCGACTACAAGATCCGCACCGGTGCAGCGCCGTATGCCATGCCCGAACTGCCTGCGATTCTCGGCACCGATCTGGCGGGCACGGTCGTCGAGGTCGGTGAAGACGTGAGCGACTTCAAGGTCGGCGACGAGGTGTACGGATTGGCTGGCGGCGTGCGTGGCATTCCGGGAACGCTCGCCGAATATGCGGCCGTCGACGCTCGCCTGTTGGCACCGAAGCCAAAGAACCTTAGTATGCGCGAAGCGGCTGCGTTGCCGCTGGTGTTTCTGACCGCTTGGGAAGGTCTGGTCGACCGTGCCGGCGTACATGCTGGCCAGCGCGTGCTGATCCAGGGCGGCGCGGGTGGTGTTGGTCACGTGGCAGTGCAGATCGCCCGTGCGCTCGGCGCCGACGTGTATGCGACTGCCTCGGCGGCTAAGCACGCCGTCATCAAAGGCTACGGCGCTACGCCCATCGATTATCGCGACGCCAAGGTCGCGGACTACGTCGCGAAGTATGCAAATGGCGTTGGCTTCGACGTGGTCTATGACACCGTCGGCGGACAGACGCTGGACGACTCACTTGTTGCGGCCAGGCCTTATGGACACGTTCTCAGCTGCTACGCTTTCGCGGAGCACAATCTGGCGCCAGGCTCTCTGCGCTGCGTGACATTGTCCGGTATCTTCGTGCTGCTCCCCATGTTGAGCGGTGAAGGACGAGCCCACCATGGCGACATCCTGCGCGAGGCGACCCGCCTGGCGGAGCAGGGCAAACTGAAACCCTTGGTCGACGAACGGCGCTACACTTTGGCCGACGCGCATGCCGCGCATGACGCTCAGGAGGCCGGCAAGGCCCTTGGCAAGATCGTGATCGACGTCGCTTCCTGAAGGATGGGTATGACCATGTCGCAGGTGGTTCGATTTCATGAACTTGGCGGCCCGGGTGTATTGCGGCTGGAGCAGCGCAGTGTCCCTGAGGCCGCAGATGGCGAAGTACTCATCGAGGTGCAGGCGATCGGCTTGAATCGGGCGGACAAGATGTTCCGCATGGGCCAGTATCTCGAGAAGGCGCAACTGCCATCCATGCTGGGCTTCGAGGCGGTTGGCATGATCGCTGCACTTGGCCCGTCGGTGCAAGGATTCGCGGTCGGCGACATGGTCGGCGTCCTGCCCGGGTTCGAGCTCGGCAGATATGGGACCTATGCCGAGCATGCGTTGATTCCCGCTACCCACCTTGTCCCGCAACCGGCCGGCTTGTCCGCAGTGGAGGGGGCTGGCCTGTGGATGGCCTATCTGACCGCATACGGCGGTCTCGTAGAGGCCGGCGGACTTGGCAAAGGAGACTGGATTGCCATCACCGCCGCATCAAGCAGCGTGGGCTTGGCTGCGATACAGGTTGCCCGCCAGGTGGGTGCGCGGCCCATCGCGGTGACACTGACCGGCACAAAGCGCGATGCACTGTTGGCTGCTGGAGCCGAAGCCGTCATCAGCACGTCAGACGAGCCGTTGGAGAGCCGCCTGCGCGAACTGGCGCCGAACGGGATCCAGTGCGCGTTCGACGCGGTCGGCGGCCCGCAAGTGAACCAGCTTGCGGGGGCCATGGCCGAGCGCGGAACGATTGTCGTGCACGGCGCACTCAGTCCCGATGCGACGCCGTTCCCGCTGAAGCTGGCTTTGAAGCGCAGCCTTTCTCTGCGTGGTTTCGTGTACACGGAAGTGACCGAGGATGCAGTAGCGCTGCAGCGCGCCCGGACTTTTATCTCGGCAGGAATCGAAGCCGGTATCCTCCGGCCGCTCGTGGACAGGGTCTTCTCGCTGAGTGACGTCGTGGCAGCGCACGAATACCTCGAATCGAACCAGCAGTTCGGCAAGATCGTGATGACAGTTTGAGAGCGCTGCAACGTTTTGGCTCAGCGTGGAAGCGCGGCAAGACTTCGCCCCGTCCGACAGCATTACTGGACGGGGCGATCGCTGTTGATGATCAGTTCGACGGAAACGCCGGCAGGACGAATTCGGCAAGCTCCTGCAGCACCTCGGTAGCCGGCCGGCGCGATGCTTTCAGGTTGAAGGCGACATGGTTGACGCCCAGCTGCTGCAAGCCGCCGAGGTAGTCGATCAGCCTGTTGCGTCCGACCCGCAGCCCGGAATGGATGCGCATCAAGGGGTGATTTGCGTTGTCAGCCAGGTCGAGGAACAGGCCTTGGGCAAACGGCTTGAAGATGCCCGACTGCGTCTCCCGCTGCACAACGTCGCGCCATGTCGACACGATCGGTGCCAGGTGTTCGGGATTGACGAAGTAGTAAAGCCAGCCATCCGCATGCCGCGCAATCCACTCCAGATCCTGGCGGCTGCGTCCAGTGACGATGGCCGGAATTCGTCCGTGGGGCGGCTTTGGGAGCAGGTCCAGACTCCCATCCAACCTGCCAAAACGTTCGGAGTCGTGCACGGCGAACGCTTCCTGCAAACTGGCCCGGAACATCCCGAACGCATCGCGGAATCGCTCGCCGCGCGTCTCGAAATCGCCTTCTATGCCAAATGCGGGGTACTCGCTCGGGCGATCGCCTGACGAAATGCCAAGTACCATGCGGCCGCCGGAAAGCTGGTCGACCGATGCAGCCTGTTTCGCCAGCAGCAGCGGATGGCGCAGGGTGATTACCGCGCTGCCTGTGGCCAGTGCGATGCTCTGGGTGCTGGCGGCGAGGAAGCCTAAATAGGTGAACGGTTCGTACAGCTGTCCGGTGTCACCGAACATCGGATCGAACAGTGGGACGTCACGCGCCCATACACCTGCAAAGCCTGCCTGGTCGGCGTAGCGCATGACGGTGACATGATCGCGCATCGTCGGCGCCGGCATATCGGGGTATGCCTCCAGTGGCAAGATGAATCCGAGTGTCAGCCGGCCGGGCGCGAACATTCGCCGGAAACCAGCATGATGCTCGACGTGCTCGGAAAAGGGCCGCTCGCGCGGTACTGTAGTGTCGTCCATTATTTGCTCCTTGTGCGTGGATTTGGCCGTATCGCCGGCCGGGGCTTCCGGCCGGCTGGGGGCCAAAATCAGTCGGCTACCTTGATCACGACCTTGCCAAACGCACCGCGCGCCAGGTGCTCGTAGGCCTGCACCGTGTCCTGGAAGGCGTAGACCTTGTCGATCACTGGCTTGATGCCGTGACGGTCTAGGAAGGGATTCATGCGATCGAACGAGGTGCGTGGCGCGACGGCGATACCGCGGATCGTGGTTTGACGGAAGATCACGGGCATCAACTGCAACTGCGCAGTCTGGCCGGTCAGGAACCCGACCTGGGCGATCACGCCGGCCGCCTTAGTGGCCAGCACGGATTTGTTCAGGCCGTCGCCGCCGGCGACATCGATCGTGACATCGACGCCTTTGCCTCCAGTCAGCTCGAGGACCTTCTGCTCCCAATCGGGATGGGTGCGATAGTTGACACCATCGCTGACACCCAAGGCCTTGATCTTGTCCAGGTTGGCGTCGCTGCTTGACGTGGCGATAACGCGCGCGCCTTGGGCGACCGCGATCTGGACCGCGAAGATCGAGACGCCACCGGTACCCTGAACCAGCACGGTCTGTGCCGGCTGCAGGTTACCGACGTCCATCAAGGAGTACCAGGCGGTCAATGCCGCGATCGGCAGTGTCGATGCTTCTTCGTCGCTCATGCCGGCGGGCGCTTTGACAGCGCCATTCTCGTGCAGGATCATGTACTCGGCCAGACCGCCCGGCAGCGGCGAGCCGAGGCAGTATTCGGGCTCGTCCGGCGCCGGTGCGCCGTCGAGCCAATGTGAGTACAAGTGGGAATTGACGCGGTCGCCGACCTGGAAGCGGGTCACGCCGGCGCCGACTGCGACCACCTCGCCCACGGCATCCGAGACAGGGATCAGCGGCTTGGGCACCTTGTGCGGCTCGTAGATGCCGTCGACGATGGCCTTGTCGCGGAAGTTCAGCGAGACGGCGCCAACGCGCACCAGCAATTCACCTTGTTGAGGAACCGGTACCGGTACGTCGCCGAGCTCCAGGTTGTTCAGGCCAAAATCCTTCAGCAGCCATGCTTTCATGTTTTCTCCAATCGTAGCCGGTAGATCGTGATCGATAAGTCAGGTCGAGACAGTCTAATCAGTTCCCACGGATTGAGTTAGTAGTTAAAATTCTCGACTTTCGATCCTCATATTCCAGAATCAATCCACCATGGAAGACCGTTTTGCAGGGATCCGGGATTTCGTCCTGGCCGTCGACAAGGGAAGCCTGACTGCTGCGGCCGCAGCGCTCGGCCTGACGGGTTCTGCCGTCGGCAAGAGCATCTCGAAATTGGAAGCGCGGCTCGGTTTGCAGTTGCTGCATAGCACGACACGACGCATCGACCTGACCAGCGAAGGCGAAGCATATCTGCTGAGCTGCCGCCGTG
>NZ_JANUGX010000052.1 GCF_024753245.1 Massilia norwichensis
TCGTTTTTCTGCAACACCAGCGGAGTTATCAAAACACCTAGCTCAACTACTTGATTTCGTTCAGCTTTTCTTGTGCTGCAGAAGCAGGAGGCGAACTATAGCAAACCGGAACAGGAGTGCGCAAGGGCTCTCATGCGTATGTCGCTCATCCGCCGCACCCAAGTACGATTGACGTTCAAAAGATAATGGCCGAGTATGTGCGATCGCTGCGCTGCTCTTCCTATCATTCGCCCGAAAGATATCGGTGACCCTCGACGCCAACCAGATCCTGGCACTCGCCCCCGACCCGGCCTCGGCAAAAGCCGGCAGCCAATTGGCGGCAGCGCATCATTGGTCGAATCTCGGCAAAAGCAGTGCCGCTTTATGGGGTGAATGCCAGGGCAGCGGCAAGACACCTTATAGAACACAGATCGATTTGAATGGCCCCGCCTTCAAATGCAGCTGCCCCAGCCGCAAGTTCCCCTGCAAGCACGGCCTCGGCCTCTATTTATTAACGGCCTCCTCGCCGGCGCTATTCGACACGAGCGCAGAGCCGCAATGGGTCAGCGACTGGCTGAACAGCCGGCAGGCACGCCAGGAAAAGAAAGGGGACAAGGCCGCGGCTGTATCGCAGGACCCGGCAGCGGTTGCCGCAGCGGCGGCCCAGGCCCGCAAACGTGAAGAAAAACGCGAAGACAAAGTCGGCGCCGGTATGCGCGAACTGCAGACCTGGTTGCACGACCTGGCGCGCGAAGGTCTCGCTGCGATGCGCTCGCGCGGTCAGAGCCTGTGGGACGGCATCGCCGCACGCATGGCCGATGCCCAGGCGGCGCCGCTGGCCCGCCGGCTGCGCCGGGCCGGCAATCTGCTGTACCAGTCGAATCTGCGCAATGCCGACGGCCTGGTGGCGAACGAACTGGCTTCGATCTACCTGCTGACCGAGGCCTGGCAACGCCTCGACGGCTTGCCGCCCGCGCTGCAAGCCGACGTGCGCGCACTGCTCGGCTGGACAGTGAGCCAGGACGAGGTGCTGCGCCAGCCCGGTGTCGAGGGCCGCTGGGAGGTGCTGGCCCAGACCACCTTCGACGACGAACGCCTGCGCGTGCGCGCGACCTGGCTATATGGCGGCGGCAAGGAAGCACGCTGGGCCCTGCTGCTGCAGTATGCGGCCGGTACCCAGGGCTTCGACCTGCAGCTGGCGCCCGGTACGGCATTCGACGGCGAATTATGCTTCTACCCGAGCGCCTGGCCGTTGCGCGCCCAGGTCAAGCGCCAGGAGAACATGCGTCCGCTGAGCGCCATGGCCGCGCCGCCCTCGGATCTCGACAGCCTGCTCGACACCTACGCCCATGCGCTCGCAGCCCAGCCTTTCCTCGAGCGTCATCCGGTGCTGCTGGACGGCCTGGTGCCGGACGCCGCCGACCTTGCGGTCCTGCGCGACGCCGGCGGACGCGCGCTCGCCCTGCATCCGGACTTCCGCCATCCCTGGCATCTGCTGGCACTGAGCGGCGGCCATCCGCTCACCGTCTGCGGCGAGTGGGATGGACGTACGCTGCTGCCGCTGAGCGTCTGGCACGAAGGCCGCCTGCTCAACATCGACGGCGACTTCGTCTAAGGAACAGCCCGAGCATGAACGACGACCTGCGCCAGCGTCAGCAATTGTTGAAGATCGGGACCGCACGCGCCGGACGCGCCCCTGCCCCGCCCGCCGCACCGCTGGACGCGCTGTTCCAGCAAGCGCCGGCGGACCAGCCGCAGCTTGAGGCCGAAGCCACGCTCTGGCGCTCGCTCGGCGCGCTCGACCTGTGGGAACGCAGCGGCTTCCTGCCGCCTACCGGCGCGGCAGCGCAGACACCCGACACCGCAGCGCCCGAACACTTGCGTGCCTGTCCGCCGCGAGCGGAAGCGATCCTCGCCATGCTGCTGCGCGGCGCGCATCCGGTCGGGCTGCAGTCCGAGTGGCTGCGCCTGCTGCAGCGCCATGGCGGCCATCTGCCGGCACGCCTTCTGCCGCGCATGTTCGATGTGGCCACGCGCCAGCCAGCCCTGCGCGCGCAACTGCTGCCGGTCATCGGCGAACGCGGACAGTGGCTCGCGCGCCTGCATGCGGACTGGGCCTGGGCCGCCGCGCCCGCCGATGAGGGCAAGGCCGCGTGGGATACCGGCATGCCCGAACAACGCCTGGCCGCCTTGCGTGCATGGCGCGCACGCGACCCGCAAGCGGCGCGCAATGCGCTGGCCGCCGCCTGGACTAGCGAAACACCGGAACAGCGTGCGGCCCTGCTGCCGGCGCTAAGCGTCAATCTCGGCCTGGCCGATGAAGCCTTCCTCGAAGCGGCGCTGGATGACCGCCGCAAGGAAGTGCGCAGTGCGGCCCAGCGTCTGCTGGCCTCTCTCCCCGGATCAGCGCTGGGCCAGCGCATGCTGGCGCGCCTGCTGCCGCTGCTGCGCGTCGAGAAGCCGTGGCTCGGCAAGGCGCGGCTCGACCTGAGCCTGCCGGAAGCCTGTGACGCGGCGATGCGGCGCGACGGCGTTGGCGCATCGGCGCATCCGGCCATCGGCGAAAAGGCCGGCTGGGTCGTGGACATGCTGGCGGCCATCGACCCGCGCACCTGGCTGCGGCAGTTCGAGAGCACCCCGCACGCTTGCCTGGCCATGGCGGACGCCAGCGAATTCAGGGCCGCCCTGATACGCGGCTGGACCCTGGCTGCGCTCCGCCAGGCGCAGCTCGACACCTCGCCCGATGCGATGGCCTGGCCCTATGCCCTGGCGCGCTACTGGATCGAAGCCAACGTGGTACAGCGCGAAGCCGTGCCCGACGCGCTGTTCGACCTTATCCGTGCGCGCTTTTCGGAAGACCCCGACGCTTCGACCGCCCTGCTCGACGTGTTCCAGGCGCACTGGCTGAAGGAAGGCGAAGTGGCCCAGCAACTGCACCGCGTGCTGAACACAGCGCCGGACACCTGGTCAGCGGCGCTGACCAGGCGCTTTCTGCTGCTCCTGCAAACCAGCCGCCCGACGCTGCTGCAGCCGGGCCAGCCCTGGATTGCCCGCCTGGTGCTGCCCGCCTTCGCCAGGGTCGCCGATCCGGCTTCTGCCGCTGCGACTGAGGCCCAATGGCGCGCCAGCGTCGGTGACAGCAGCGACTGGCGCACACCCATCGACAACTTCTTCGATCTCGTGCGCCTGCGCCACGAGATGATTCTTTCATTCCAGGAGCCCGCATGACCGCCCTCGATTCCGTCCTCCGCCAGCACGCGGAGCAGCAGTACGCCGATGAGCTGGAGGCCTTGATTGCCCAGGACACGCGCCAGCGTCCGCCGCGCTGGAAGATGTCGCCGTGGGCGGTGTCGACCTATCTGCTCGGCGGCCGGCTGGAGAACGGCGTGACGATCAGCCCCAAGTACATCGGCAATCCACGCGTGATCGAGATCGCCGTGGCCACGCTGACCACCGACCGCGCCCTGCTGCTGCTGGGCGTGCCCGGCACCGCCAAGTCCTGGGTCTCCGAGCATCTGGCGGCGGCGATCAGCGGCGATTCGACGCTGGTCGTGCAGGGCACCGCCGGCACCAGCGAGGAAGCCGTGCGCTACGGCTGGAATTACGCGCAGCTGCTCTCGAAGGGGCCGTCGCAGGACGCCATCGTGCCCAGTCCCGTGATGCGCGCGATGCGCAACGGGAAGATCGCCCGCATCGAGGAGCTCACCCGCATGCCGGGCGAAGTGCAGGACAGCCTGATCTCGATCCTGTCCGAGAAGGTGCTGCCGATCGCGGAGCTGGACGACGAAGTGCTGGCGCAGAAGGGTTTCAATATCATCGCCACCGCCAACGACCGCGACCGCGGCGTGAACGAGCTGTCGAGCGCCCTGAAGCGCCGCTTCAACACGGTGGTGCTGCCGCCGCCGCGCACCGCCGACGAGGAAGTGCGGATCGTCGAAACGCGTGTGGCCAGCGTTGGCCGCGCGCTCGAGCTGCCGGCCGAGGCGCCGGCGCTGGAAGAGATCCGCCGCATCGTCACCGTGTTCCGCGAATTGCGCGAGGGCGTGACCGCGGACGGCAAGACCAAGCTGAAGGTGCCCAGCGCCAGCATGAGCACGGCGGAGGCGATTTCGGTGATCACCCACGGCATGTCGCTGGCCGCGCACTTCGGCGATGGCGTGCTGCGTGGCGCCGACCTGGCCGCCGGCATGGTCGGCGCGATCGTCAAGGATCCGCTGCAGGACCGCGTGGCCATGCTCGAATACCTGGAGACGGTGGTGAAGGAGCGCGACGGCTGGAAGGACCTGTACCGCGCCTGCCGCGACGTGATGGAATAAACCGCGATGAGCGTTCACCTGTTCGGCATCCGCCACCATGGCCCCGGCTGCGCGCGCAGCCTGGGCGAGGCCCTGCGTGCGCTGCAGCCGGACTGCATTCTGGTCGAAGGCCCACCGGAAGCGGATGCGCTGGCGGGCTTCGCCGGCCATGCGGACCTGACGCCGCCGGTGGCCCTGCTGGTCTACGCGCCGGCCGATCCGCAGCGCGCGGTGTTCTATCCGTTTGCCGAGTTTTCGCCCGAGTGGCAGGCGCTGCGCCATGCGGCCGAACATGGCGTCGATCTGCGCTTCTGCGACCTGCCGCAGAGCCAGCGCTTTGCCCTGCGCGCGGCCGAGATCGAAGCCAGGGCCCAGGCCTTGCGTACCCAGCTGCCGGACGAGGCCGAACCGGATGCCGCGCCGGACGTCGATGCGGCGCCCGAGCCAGCCGCGCCGGCGCCGGCAGGACACGACCTGCACACCGATCCGCTGCGCTGGCTCGCCCACGCCGCCGGCTACGGCGACACCGAAACCTGGTGGGACCACCTGGTCGAGCAGCGCACCGACAGTCTCGACCTGTTCGCCGCCATCGCCGAAATGATGACGGCCCTGCGCGACGCCGCCGGCCCCGTTACCGACCAACTGGAGATGAAGCGCGAAGCCTATATGCGCACGGCGATCCGCCAGGCCGTCAAGGAAGGCCGCGAACGCATCGCCGTGGTATGCGGCGCCTGGCACGTGCCGGCACTGGCGGTACTGCCCAGCGCGAAAAGCGACGCCGACCTGCTGCGCGGCTTGGCCAGGGAAAAAGTCGCGGCGACCTGGGTGCCGTGGAGCCACGGCCGCCTGACTTTCGCCAGCGGCTACGGCGCCGGGGTGACGGCACCCGGCTGGTACCGCCACCTGTGGCGTCACCAGGACCGCGCCGCCCTGCACTGGCTGACCGAAGTCGCGACGCTGCTGCGCCGGCACGACCTCGACGCCTCGTCGGCCCATGTGATCGAGGCGGTGCGCCTGGCCGAGACGCTGGCGGCCTTGCGCGAGCGCCCGCGTCCCGGACTCGACGAGCTGATGGAGGCGGTGCGCGCCGTGTTCTGCTACGACAGCGACGCACCGCTGCAGCTGATCCAGCGCGCCCTGCTGGTCGACGAGCTGCTGGGCAGCGTGCCGGACGACGTGCCGGCGGTGCCGCTGGTGCAGGACGTGTTCGCGCAGCAGAAGCGCCTGCGCATGGCGGTGCGCGCCGACGCCACCGACCTCGATCTCGACCTGCGCCAGCCCGCCCACCTGGAAAAGAGCGTGCTGCTGCACCGCCTGGCCCTGCTGGGTGTGCATTGGGGCCGCCGGCAAACGGTGCGCGGCAAGACCGGCACCTTCCACGAGTTGTGGCGCCTGGCCTGGGAACCGGAATTCGCGGTCGACCTGATCGCCGCCAGCCGCTGGGGCGGTACGCTGGAAGCGGCGGCGGGCAGCCTGGCGGCCGAGCGCGCCGCCAAAGCCGAGGGTCTGCCCGAGCTGACCGCGCTGATGGAAGTCGTGCTGCTGGCCGACCTGCGCGAAGCGGTGGCGCCGCTGATGGCGCGCATCCAGGATGCGGGAACGCAGACGGCGGACCTGGGCCTGCTGCTGTCGGCGCTGCCGCCGCTGGTCAACGTGCTGCGCTACGGCAGCGCGCGCAAGGTCGATACGGCCTCGCTGTCGCACGTGGTCGACGCTCTGGCCACGCGTGCCTGCATCGCCCTGCCGTATGGCGTGCGCGGTCTGGCGGACGATGCGGCAGCGGAGCTGCTGACCCGGATCATCGCCGCCGACCAGGCGCTGCGGCTGCTGCAGGATGAAGCCCATCAGGCGGCCTGGTTCGGCGCCCTGGGCACGGCGGCCGTCAGCGATGTCGCGCACCCGATGCTGAGCGGCCGCTGCGCGCGCATCCTGACCGAGCACGGCGAATGGAGCGCCGAACGCGCCGCGCAGCAGCTAGCCCTGCACTGTTCGTATGGCGTGCCGTCGCTGGCCGCCGCGCAGTGGCTGGAGGGCTTCCTGCAGGGCAGTGGCGCGCTGCTGGCTCACAGCGACACGCTGTGGGATATCGTCAACGGCTGGCTGCTCGCGCTACCACCGGATACGTTTACCGAGCTGCTGCCGCTGCTGCGCCGCACGGTGGCGACCTTCAGTGCGCCGGAGCGCCGCGAACTCGGCGAGCGTGCCGCACATGCGGGTGGCGCGGTGACGATCGCGCCGCAGGCGGCGGTCACGGTCGACCCGGTGCGGGCCCAGCGCGTGCTGCCGATTCTCCACACCCTGCTTGCGCCCCGGGTGCAGCCTTCCCAGGAGACCGTCCATGAAGAATGAAGACCGCAGCGCGGAAGCGGCGCGGCGCTGGCGCCTGGTGCTCGGGCAGGATGCCATCGGCGCAGTGCCGCTGAACGTGGAAGACGCCGCGATCGACGGCGCGATCGACGCTTTATACGGCACGTCCGAAAGTGCGAAGGGTGGGCTGGGGGCATCGGCGCCGCGCGTGGCGCGCTGGCTGGGCGACATTCGCGAATACTTCCCGTCCAGCGTGGTACAGGTGATGCAGAAGGATGCGCTGGAGCGCCTCGGTCTGCAGCAGATGCTGTGCGAGCCGGAGATGCTGGCCGCGGTCGAACCGGACGTCCACCTGGTCGCGGCGCTCTTGAGCCTGAACCGCGTCATGCCCAACAAGACCCGCGCTACCGCCCGCAAGGTGGTGGCGAAAGTGGTGGAGGAGCTCGAGCGCAAGCTGGCCGCGCCGATGCGCCAGGCTGTATCGAGCAGCCTGAATCGCGCCACCCGCAATCTGCGGCCGCGCCATCAGGACATCGACTGGCTGCGCACCATCCGCGCCAACCTGCGGCACTACCAGCCGGAGTACCGCACCATCATCCCCGAGACGCGGATCGGTTTCGGCCGGCGCGGGCGTTCGCTGCGCGACATCGTGCTGTGTGTGGACCAGAGCGGATCGATGGCGTCCTCGGTCGTGTACGCAGGCGTGTTCGCGGCGGTCCTGGCGAGCATCAAGGCGGTCAGCACCTCGGTGGTGGTGTTCGACACGGCGGTGGCGGACCTGACGCCGCTGCTGTCCGATCCGGTCGAGGTCCTGTTCGGCACCCAGCTGGGCGGCGGCACCGACATCAACCGCGCGCTGGCCTACTGCCAAGGCTTGATCACGCGCCCGCGCGAAACCATCTTCGTGCTGATCAGCGACCTCTACGAGGGCGGCAACAATGCCGACATGCTGGGACGCGCGGCGGCGCTGGTCGGCAGCGGCGTGCAGGTGATCGCGCTGCTGGCGCTGAACGATTCGGGCGCGCCTTCGTATGACCACGACAACGCGGCGCGGCTCTCGGCCATGGGCATCCCCTGCTTCGCCTGCACGCCGGACCTGTTCCCGGACCTGATGGCGGCGGCGATCCAGCGGCATAGCCTGGAACAATGGACCTCGAAGGCCGGGATCAATCGTGCTGCCGGTTGAAGACGGCCGGGTTTGACGTTACTGTCGTCCCATGGACAAACAGGCTTCTCAAGAAGAAAAAAACGACCAGGAGATGCGCAACATTATCGAAGAAGCGCGCTGCATTCTCCCCGGTCTTCAGGCGGTGTTCGGTTTCCAGACGATTGCCGTGTTCAACGAACGCTTCACGGATCTGCGCACCTATGCGCAGGTCTGCCACCTGGTCGGGCTCGGCCTGATGGTCATCGCGATGGCGCTTCTGATGACGCCGGCCGTGTATTACCGCGCCCAGCACGGTCACGCGACCTCGAGGATGATACGTACCTCGCGCAAGAGTATCCGTGGTGCGCTGATGCCACTGGCTGTCGGGCTATCGCTGGATATGTTGACGGTGATGTCGCTTGCAACCGACAAGCTTTCGCTCAGCATCGCTGCCGCGGTTGCTACTCTCCTTCTGTTTGTGGGACTCTGGTATCTCATTCCAAAAAGCGACCCCATCCAGGTAGCCGAACCACGCGCTTGATCTGTGTTGCAGCGCAGGGGCGTTGTGTGAAGCCCCGAACAGATGAGGCTGCTTGCATCCGGATAATACCTACATGGCCTGTGCAGTACGCAGGCGCCGGAGGAATGCCACGAACTGGGCAGCACTCGTCTACCTGAAGTTCCGATATCGGGGGGAGCACAGACGGAGACGAGTGTCAGCCCAGCCGTTCATGCGGTAGCGAGCACGCTGCCGCACGCGGCTGGATGGCGGCAAGATGTGATCGACGACGGAAACCTTCCGCGCGATGCATCGATGCTGCCGATACACAAGCCCGCCAGTTGACGCGTATGCGATCGGCTGGCGGGCTTTATTGTTAGCGGATGAAGTCGACGAACGCGCGCAGGGGCGCCGGCAGCAGTCGGCGGCCGGGATAATACAGATAGGGACCGCTGAAGCTCGGCCACCAGTCCTCGAGCACCGGCACCAGTTCGCCGCGCTCCAGCCAAGGGCGCAGCCAGTCTTCGAACAGGTAGACGATGCCGAGGCCACCGACCGCCGCCTCGACCGCCAGATCGGTCGCCCCGCCGATCTGCACGAGCAAGGGACCGCCCGGATCGATCTTCACCGTTTCGCCTTCACGCTCGAACACCCACTCGACCATCGCTCCGCTGGCAAAGCGTCCGCGCATGCAACTGTGCGTCAGCAGTTCGCGCGGATGCGTGGGCTGTCCGCGCTGCCGTAGATAGCCCGGCGCAGCGGCCGCGGCCATGCGCTGCACGCGCGGTCCGATCGGCACCGCCACCATGTCCTGCTCGAGCCGCTCTTCGTAACGGATGCCGGCGTCGCAACCGGCCGCCAGCACATCGACGAAGCTCTCCTCGGCGGTCACCTCGAGGCGGATGGCCGGATACGCAGCGAGAAAACGCGGCACGATGGACGGCAGGACCAGGCGTGCCACGCTCATCGGGACGTTCAGGCGCAGCGTTCCCGCAGGTGTGTCGCGAAAGCCGTTGACGACGTCGAGTGCGCTGTCGACCTCATCCAGGGCAGGACCCAGGCGGTCGAGCAGGCTCTGTCCCGCCTCGGTCGGCACGACGCTGCGCGTGGTGCGGTTCAGCAGCCGCACACCCAGGCGCGCTTCAAGCCTGCGTACCGCATCGCTGAGACCGGACGCGCTGCCATCGAGGCTACGTGCGGCATCGCGGAACCCACCTGCACGGGCGACGGCGACGAAGGCGGACAGATCACCGAGATCGATTTTCATTATCTATATTGTTCGTTTTGGCGTACAACCCTTTCGGACTTGACCGGATTGTCACACACATTGACGACGCTTATCGTTGGCATCTTGTTCAATGAAGGAGAAAGCGATGTCCACAATCGATCACGCCGGCACGTATCCGCTGGGCGAAAAACAGGTTCGCCGTCTTGGCTACGGTGCGATGCAACTGGCAGGGCCGGGGGTGTTCGGTCCATTCAAGGATCCGTCGACGGCGCATGCGGTGCTGCGTGAAGCGTTGGCGCTCGGCGTGAATCACATCGACACCTCGGATTTCTACGGGCCGCATGAAACCAACCGCCTGATTCGCGAAGCACTGCATCCGTATCCGGCCGACCTGACGATCGTGACCAAGATCGGCGCGCGTCGGGATGCGCAGGGCGGCTGGTTGCCGGCATTTTCAAAGGCCGAGCTCGAGCAGGCGGTGCACGACAATCTGCGCAACCTGCAACTGGATGTGCTCGACGTCGTCAATTTCCGCAGCATGCTGGATGTGCACGGTCCTGCCGAGGGATCGCTGGAAGCGCCGTTGACCGCGCTGGCGGCATTGCGGGAGCGGGGTCTGATCAAGCACATTGGCCTGAGCAATGTGACGATGAAGCAGGTCGAGGACGCGAAGCGGATCGTTCCGATCGTTTGCGTGCAGAACATGTACAACCTGGCGCACCGGACCGACGATGCCCTGATCGATGCGCTGGCCCTTGAAGGGATCGCTTATGTGCCCTTCTTTCCGCTGGGTGGGTTCACGCCGTTGCAGTCGGGCGCTTTGTCAGCTGTGGCTGCGCGATTAGGCAGAACGCCAATGCAGGTGGCGATTGCCTGGCTGTTGCAGCGTTCGCCGAACATCCTCTTGATTCCGGGGACCTCGTCGGTGGCGCACTTGCGTGAAAATCTGGCGGCGGCCGAATTGCGATTGACGGAAGAGGATATGCGGGAACTGGACCGGATCGGATCCGGCGATAAGGCTGCGTAGAAAAGAGCGTTGAAAAGCAAAAAGCCCGCT
>NZ_JANUGX010000053.1 GCF_024753245.1 Massilia norwichensis
ACAATGAAACAGGCGACAGGTTACAAAGTGTGAGTTTCCTGGGAGCTACATGTAGTAGAGTAAGTCTTTGGCTTTAACCGATGGCCGCGTATGACATGCTCGGCAAATTTGGCAGATACACCGATGTCCGAGACCACACACGCGCCTTCCTTTCCCGCCCATCTTTATTGGGACATACGGTTTACTCCACCCACCTTCCCGAACACCACTGCTGTTGCAAGCGTCGACAAGCTGTACGCCAAGCTCAGTGCCTTGCGTAAGCGCTTCGGCAACGCATTGCTGCCCGGTGCGAGTACGCCGCAAGACATGCTGGCGCGCTTTTGCACGCTGCTGTTTCCAGACGGCCGACTGAGCGACTACCTGATCAGCAACATCACGGTCAAAGCTGACCCGTATTTGCTGATTCGGCCGCAGGCTCTGCTGCCGAGTCACACTGCGGAGTGGCCCGAAGGCTTGACGCTTGCCGCGAAGGGCTACGTCGAGCGGCGCACAGGTATGTTCCGCCTGATGGATATCAGCGACATGACGGACTTACCGGCGCGCCCGTTCGAGCGCACATTGCGCGCTATCCCAATGCGTGGATCGCCCCGTCACGGGCAATCGGCCGAGTCTGGACTGAATGCTGAGTGGCTCGCTACGCTGCCGCTGATTTCGAAGGACACTGCGGAGGCGTTGAAACAATGGACCGACTACCTCGACTGGAAGCAGAAGTTAGTCCAGGCGGGTATTACCGGTGTCCGTTACCTATCGCGCAGCTTGCAGGATGACGGCACATGGCGTTTTGTCATCGCCGTGCCAGAAGCGTCGGACGGGCCCTCGATCGATCGGCTGCTGCGAAGCGACGATTTATCGGCTTACAACCTGGATTACTCGACCGATCCCTGGACTTTTACGTACCGCGAAAATAGCAAAGCGCGTGCCCAAGCGCTGGGTGAAGCGGCACCCGGCAAGAAGGCGGTGACGATCGACCGGAAGGCCATTCCGCAAGCACTGGTGTCTGAGGAAATGCCGGCGGCACGCTTCCAGGAGGTCAGTTACCAGCTCGAAGAGACGGCCTACGAAAAATTCGTCGAACTCGTCGAAGCCGACGGCGCTGTCGAAGCGGTCAAAAAATTTGAGAACACGCTGCCAGCGACCGGCTTCTTGGCCGTCTCAGCCGTAGGTGACTTGGCGCTGATCCGGCGCCAGCGCGAAGAGTTACAACGCCTGCAAAGGGAATCGGGCTTCGCGCCGTTCGTCTCGGCCTACTTGTTCGACATTACGCAGGCGCGCGCGCCAGACCGTTGGCACGAGATCGGTCCACAAGACTGGCTGCGCGGCGACATGAATCCCGACCAGCGCAAGGCCGTGCAGATGATGATCAGCACGCCGGACCTGTCACTGATCCAAGGGCCGCCCGGTACCGGCAAGACCACCATGATCGCCGAAGCGACATACCAACTGGTCCGCCAGGGTAAGACAGTCCTGGTCGCGTCTCAGGCCAACCTTGCGGTCGACAATGCGCTTAAACGGCTGGGCGATACACCTGTCATTCGTGCCCTCCGGCTCGGCATTAAGGCTGACAAGGAGTCGCCCTTCGTACCTGAACATGCGCTGGGGTCCTACTACCGCTCGGTCGCCAAGTTCTGTCGCCAGCAGCATCTGGACAAGTGGGAGGCAATGCAATCAGAGGCCCGTAGCCTCGATGCGTGGATCGAAGCTACCGAGTTAGTCGCTTCGGACTTGCGTCAGGTCGAAGAACGCATTGCGCAAGGCCGCGCCTTAAAAGAGCGTAGTACGCAAGAACAGCAAGGCCTGCAGCAGCGTCTCGAGGCGGCAGGAAGCGAGCGCGAGCGCCTGGACGATGCCGCTAGCTTCCTTGATCACCTAACGTCCGCGCAGTCGGACTGGGCCGGTTCTCTTCCCGACACCTTGCGCCAAGCGTGGCATGCCGCCGTTGGGCGCATGCAGATATCGTTCGCTGAAGCTGGGCTCAACACGGGACGCGCATTGGGTTGGTATGACCCGGCCGCTAGCCGCATGCAAGCAGCGATGCTGTTCTCGGCGGCCCGGACATGCTCGCAATTGCTCGATCGCCTGCCGTCGTTGAGAAACGAATTGCGCCGGCTATCGCAACTCAAGAGCGAGCAGTTGATGTCGGCAGAAACCGAAGCCTTGGTCGCGACCTTGACAGCGGAGAGAACGCGCTTGTGGGTCCTGGCTGAAGATGGGGATGACGCGGCCTTCGCCCAAGCGAAAGAAATCGCACAACAATTACGGTCCCTATCGCGCGACAGCGCGCTGTCGCGCGACCTGTACGAATCGGTGTTCGAACCGACCCATGCAGCGCGTTTGCTGGCGGCGAACGCCACACGCACGGCCGTCCTCGAGGCGCTCCAGCGCGCAGTTGCCGCGCTGCGCCGCGCGATGCCCTGGCGCCACGCGGCCTTCGCCCTCGGACGCACGCAACTGGCGGCAGCCATCGCCTCTGCTGCTGACACGACCAACGACCAGCGCCAACTAGCCTTGGTGGGCCGCGGGATCCGCGAACTCGAACATCAGTTGGCGGAAGATGCGAAACGGCGTACACGGCACTTAGCAGACCTCGGTGCGCAACTTGAACTGGACGAACTTCCCACCGATTGGCGCGCCGCCTGCGCCACCGCGCTGGAGGCAAAACGCACACGTCAGACCATGGTCGGCGGCGGCTTGCGCCAGACCGCATCCTTGCGTAATGATTGGGGTCCAGTCCTACAAGCATGGACCGCCTCCTTGGACGAGCAAGGCAATGCCGCCCGTGAAGCGGCGCCCGCGGTGCGTTACCTGACCGATGCCTACATCGAGAGCGCCAACGTGGTCGGCATTACCTGCTCCGAGCGGCGCAGCACGCTGACCGAGGCCAAGCACGATGCCTTCGACGTCGCCATCGTCGACGAGGTTAGCAAGGCCACGCCCCCCGAATTGTTGATGTGCGTGTCGATGGCGCGCACCGCAATTCTCGTTGGCGACCACCGTCAGCTGCCACCCGTCTTCAAAGAGGGTATCTCTGCCGAACAATACCTCGAGCAGGTCGAGGACCAGGACGCCGATGCGTCAGATGACCCGGCATCCGACAGTGCGCTGACGCGTGACAACCTCGAGCGGTTCGGTGACATGGTGTCGGCATCGCTGTTTAAGCGGCATTTTGAAAATGCGCCGGCAACCCTTAAAGCCTTCCTGTTCACGCAATACCGCATGCACCCGCAAATCATGGAGGTCGTCAACGCCTTTTATGAGGGCAAGCTGACCTGCGGTCTGTCAGACCCCGACGGCCTCAACAGCGAAACCTTGGAACGCGACATCCGCCAACACCGCTTGGAACTTTTCGGCCCAGACCGCATCGCCTATCTAAAACCCGATCAGCACGTATTGTGGATTGATTCTGGCAAGGCGCCGAACGGCGACAACGTCTTCGAACGGCGTGCTGGCGCGAGCGGCAAGGTGAACGACACCGAAGCGGCGCTGATTGCGAAAGTGTTGGTGGACCTGGACCAGGCCTGCGAAAAACAGGGTTACGGCAGCGCGGGCAAGGCACGCAAAGAGGTGGGCATTGTCACCTTCTATGCCAAGCAAATCCGGGCCATTAAGGATGCGATCAATGCGCTGGTGCGCACGCGCGGCCCCTTCGTCGCCATCAAGGTCGACGTCAACACGGCTGACCGCTACCAAGGTCAAGAACGGCCCATCGTCATCGTCAGCCTGGTGCGGTCCCCACCGCACAAGCTGTCGAAGCGTGCCAACACCGCGCAATTTGAGCGCATCAACGTCGCTTTTTCGCGCGCCCAAGAACTGCTCGTCGTGCTTGGTTCGGAGCGGGTATTCCGCTCCTACGAAATCAAGTTGCCGCACTTGGACAGGCCAGGTCATTCGACCAGAGCAGTCTATGGCCAGATCATCAGCGAGATCGAGCTCAACGGCGGTTTTAAACATGCACGCCAACTGCTTGATCAAACCACGTTTGAGCAACTGCTCCCGGCGGGCGCCAGCGGCCGTACGCCACCCTCGCCAGCCAATGCGGGACGCAAAGCCCGAAGATCCAATGACGGCCGCATCGGAGGTGCGCGATGACCCTATTGACCACATTCAAACTGGGCGTTCCGGTCCTGCGCCACCGGATCCGCGTCCTCTACGCGACGCCACGTACACCGACGCCGTTCGAAGCAGCAGTGCTCGACATCGTCCATCGCTTTGGTACGGATCCCACATACCGCGATTGGGCGCTGGAGACCGTATTCGAAGAGTTACTGTGCGTGCCGGACCCACGTCCCCTCCTCAGTGCCACTTTGCTGGAATTAAAGGCGCTGGGCATCATCAGCGCCACACAGCCCTTTGATGACTCCGACGGCCTTGCCATCGGCGCCTTGGCGCTGACCGAACGCGGCAAAAAAATGGCAATGGAGAAGAAGCTGTTGGGCCGCCAACAGGAGCAGATCGAAGAGTTTGCCTACGATCCGCTCGCCAGCGTCCGTTGCGACGAGCGTCGCTGGGCCAAACTGTCGCTAGAAGCGCCTTTGCTCGCCATTCCCGCGGGAGACTTCGCGTCGGCCTGGCCCGAACAAGCTTTTGACGCGCATTTGGATCGGCACCGGCCAGATTGGTACCGCGTGGATACCAAGATCGAAGACCGGCGTCCGGATGGCCCAGCACAAGCGGCCTGGGAACTAGTCACCGTCGAAGCGTACATCGACAATGGCGCGCTCACCTGGCGCTGCGAGCGCTCGGACGTCATGCGCCACCTCGCGCAACTGGCGCCGCATAGCACGCTGCGCTCGGCCATCATCAAGGCTATTTTCGGGGTAACCAATACCTTGGCCGAAGCATGGCCGGTCCTCGACCTGGCGCCCGACGCCGTCGTGCTTCCGCTGTCACGTGCCACCACCCTTCTCGGACAGCAGCCGCGCCTCTTGGTGTCGCAGCACGGCGCTTTCGCCATGAGCGCGGGTCCGAACCTGACGGCACCGGGCACCGTGAGGTTGCGACACGGCGCAGACCTAAGCGACTTGCCCAGGGCTCGGTGGCACATCAACTGGAACGCCAGTCATGACGGCTGCATCGTGAAACTGGCGCCAGACGTGTACATGGGTGACGCCGATATAGCGAGCGACACAGAGAGTTGGCGCCTATGCCGGGCTAACCTCATGGTGAACGGTGCGCCGGCGCAAGTTGCGCTGGCGCTGCGCATGGCCGGAACAGGGGAGGCCGTGTTCGACAGCGTCGCCACGCGCTTACTCGCTAGCCTCGACCACCAGGAAACGGCCGCCGGACTGCTGCTGACGCCCTACACGCGCGCCGTGCCGGCGCTGGTCGATGCCCTGCGGACCCGGGGGGTCGGACTGTCTCTGCTGGAGGCAGCGATCAGCTGGGGCGCGACTTTACGGCGCCTAAAAGACAAAGATTTACCAGGCTGGAATAAGGGGATGGTGGCACTATTTGAAGCGGCGCTCGGCTCTTGTAGCGAAGACATCGCGCTCGAGGCAGTGCCGGCGTGGTGCGAGAAGTTGAAGGCGCTTGCGCTCGCCGATCCAAAACCCTTAGTTGGCGAACTGCTGCGCCGAGTCGCGCCTTTATCAACTGCTGCCTGCCTGGCGCCACTCCTTGGACAGGCGCGCGCCATTGCGCCTGGTTTTTCCTTGCCCTGGCTCCCCAACCTTTATTCCGCACCGGTGGTCAAAGAGATTCTCGACCTCGACAGTGAAACAGCGCTTGCGAAGGTGCTCGGTACTGCGAATGGCAATAGCTTCGACAACGCGCTGCGCGAACTCTGGCGTCATGGTGGGCAATTCGCGAAACGCATCGGAAAAAGCTTCCCGCTCGCTGCCCCCGTCCCCGATACGGTCCGTAAGTTGGCGACAGGACGTGAATTGCCATCCTTCCGCAGTGCCGTCCAGGAATGGAACCGGCAATTCGACGAGTTCGTGCAGGCGCATGGCCTACACGAGGCGGTGCAATGCACTCGCCTAGCCGCCGCCCGACAAGTGGGCCTCGATTGGCTCGCCGCCGTGGATCGCTACATCGAGGCGAGCGGCGCCAACTTCGAGCACGTGTTCGTGGTCGACACCAATGCGCTGATCGATTGCCCCGAGCTGCCGCGACTCTTACGGCCAACCCAGTTGCTGGTGCTGCCGGCCACGGTGATCGACGAACTCGATAAAAAGAAGACCGACCCGGCGCTCAGGGAGCGCTGCGCTACGGCTGTACGCCATCTGCTGGCCGTGCCGCCAGCCCAAAAACGCTTGGAAACTGCAGACATGAGCTTACTGCCGGACGATTTTCGCAAGTCCGCCGACAACCGTATTTTGGCGGTTGCCGCTAAATACGCCGGGACCAACACGCATCTGGTGACAGGCGACCAGAACCTCTGCTTGAAAGCGCAGGTCATGAACATTAGCGCCTTTGGTGTCGAGCGCTTCATCAATCGCCCGGTACAGCGTAAGCCTGCTGCATCCAACGCAGCGCCGCGCCCGACCCATGCTAACCAAAAGAAAAGGACAGGAACATGAGCCGCATCGCCGATCGGACCTGGGAAATCGAACGAGAGCGACGTCACCAAGCGTATTTGAGTCGCATTCGTTCGACCACCTCGGAATTCGTCGAACGCTACGAAACCATTCTCGCTGACGTGCGCCGCCAGGGCCTGGATCGCTACGTGGCCACCGAGTTTCGAAGCTTGGAATCGACGCTGCAACGTTTGCGCAGCCTGCTGCATAGCGACCCAGAGCGTGCTCGCGACGAAAGCCGCAACATCGCCTCTGACGTCCACGCGCTGCCGCGCGTGGCGCGCGAAGCGCAGCGCCATGCGGTCGAACTCGAACGCGAAAGACAGCGTCGCGCGGGCGTCGAATTGCAAAGCGTGCTGGATTCGGTGTTCGGCGAGATAGGTGACCCGGTGGAACGCGAGTTTGCTTACATTGAGGCAGCCACTTTGAAAGACGATCTGACAGCCAGAGTCGCCGCCGGAACGAGTATTGAGCGCATTCGACAGGACGTCGCGCAGCAGACCGCGCGCATCCGAGAACAGGCCCAGCGTCAGGCCAGCGAGTGGAAAGCGGGGCGTCGCCAAGCTGCTGCGCCAGAGGTACAGGCGCAAGTGCTGCGCGACACCCGGGATACGGCGCTCAAAGCGGCCGAGCGCAATCCAGCGGCGCTGCGTGCACTGTCGGCCGCCTGGGACGCAGTACAGGAGACCGACGAGGCGTCCGCCTTCCAACATGCGCTCGCCGCAGCAAGTGCGCAGGCCGACGATGCCATCGTCAATGAAGAATGCCGCCGTACGGCTGTACGCGCGATTTTTGAATCGCTGCAGAAGGCCGGCTTTGCCGTGGAGCCGCCGCGGCGCGAGACCGGCGAGTCAGACCGGGTGGTGATCCTGGCCCGTAAACCCTCTGGCCGGCAAGCGGAGTTCCGGGTCGACCTTGGTGGCGAACTTTCCTACAAATTCGACCATTACGAAGGTTTGGCGTGTAAGCAAGACATCGACCAAGTGCTCCCCATGCTGCAGCAACTCTATGGCATCCAACTGTCGGACGAGCGCATTCGCTGGGAAAATCCAGACCGTCTTTCGCGTGACGCGCGCCCGCTAGACAACCAGGAGAACCGTCATGAGTGAGATCGCATCGCCTCTGTGGTTGCAAAATTTCCGGCGTCAAGCCGGTATGCGTCGCGTGATCGTCGTGCACGGCAATGTGCAAGACTTGGCCCTTTCCCCTTTGAGCAGCGACTATGTTGCGGTCACGGATTTGCTGGCGCAGGTTTTAAAGGACATGGCGTTCGACCAAGTCGTGCGCTGGAACCGCGCGGATGGTATGCGCGGCATCGATGAAGCCGCCCGCGCCAGGTTGGTGGCCGAAGCTTCTGGGATCGCCGCGCCAGCGGCAAGCGGGACGGCTGCCGAAAGTTACGACATGGGGGACGTTAGTCCGCCCCCGGTAGTACCGCAAACGTGCGACCCGCAAGACTTTTTCCGCATCGTCCAACAGAGATTACTGGCCAGTGGGCGCGAGCGCAGCGCGTTCGTGATCGAGTGGCCGCAGTACCTGTTCGGTAGCGCCAATAATTTAAGTGAGGCAGAGCGTCAATGGCTGCTTTTGCTGAATGCGGCAGCCAGCGCGCCGGTCGAAACCGGTAACGACCACTTGGGCCGACCGTCTAGCTTGGTCGTACTGGTGTGTCCGCGGGTGGGGGCGATTCCCCCGGTACTCTTGCAGCACAACCCTGCAGCCACCGACATCGTGGTGCCCTCGCCTACTCGCAGCGAACGCGAAGAATTCCTCAAGCGCACGGCGCGGCGCTGGGCTTTGAGTGAGGGGATTACCCCGGACACGGCGCCGTTCGCCGATTTCGTCGACGCCCTAGAAGGTCTGGCGATACGGGATCTACAGCAACTGATGAAGCTGTCACGCCAATCTGGTCCTGAGCCACTGAAGGCGGAAGCGCTGTGCAACTTGTATCGCTTTGGCGATCGCAAAAGTCCTTGGGAGGATTTGAATCACGCGAAGTTGCGCACCCTTGTCCAAAGCATTGGCGCACGCGTGATTGGCCAGGACGAAGCGATTCACAAGATCAACCAAGTCATCATCCGTGCGTTTACCGGTTTGAGTGGTTTGCAGCACTCGAAGAAGCAGCGCATGCCGAAGGGGGCGCTATTCTTTGTCGGCCCGACGGGGGTCGGCAAGACGGAGTTGGCCAAGTCGCTTGCCGCCTTCTTGTTCGGCGACGAGGATGCTTGCATCCGCTTCGATATGTCCGAGTTCAACCACGAGCACAGCGACCAGCGCCTGGTGGGCGCGCCGCCGGGCTACGTCGGCTACGAAGAAGGCGGACAACTGACGAATGCGGTCAAGCGTAAACCCTTCTCGGTGCTGTTGTTCGACGAGATTGAAAAGGCCCACCCGCGCATCCTCGACAAATTTCTACAAATCCTCGAAGACGGCCGCCTCACCGATGGTAAGGGAGATACGGTGTCGTTCGCAGAGTCCGTGATCATTTTCACGTCCAACATTGGCGCCGCTGACGTCCAAATTAGCGATGACGTGAGCAGCGTGCGCCAAGCCTTCCTGGGCCAGGTGCAGCACCACTTCGTACACCAGATGAAGCGCCCTGAGCTGCTGAATCGCATTGGCGACAACATCGTGCCCTTCAACTTCATCACGGTGCCGGGTTTCTTGGCGAATATCGCGAGTTCGAAGTTGGCGCCGCTGCGGCGCAAGCTGCACGAGAAATATGGCATCCGCAACCTGGTGTTCAGAGACGAACTGGCTGCGATGGAGGCGATCGCGGCCACGGCCGAAGCGCGGATGGGCGGACGCGGCGTCTTGAATCAGTTGAGTAAGCATTTGATCGATCCGTTGGCCGAGTTCTTGTTTGAGTATGGCGACGATCCGGGTTACTTGCGCGGTAAATCGGTGCGCGTCATCCAGCGTGGCGGTGGCGCGCAGTTCGCGTTTGACTTGGAGGACTAGCTTGTCTTCGCTTTTACTGAACCTGGGCCACTGGATCGACTGCACCGAGGTCGAGGGCCCGGGCAAGCGCTTTGCGATTTGGACGCAAGGGTGTCATATCCGCTGCGTGGACTGCTGTAATCCGGAACTCCTTCCTTTCGTGCCAAACAAGTTGGTTAAGGTTGATGAGATGGTCCGGCGCATTCGGGCAGCGCACGAGCAGCATGGTATCGAGGGCATCACGTTGCTCGGTGGTGAGCCGATGATCCAGGCGCGCAATCTGTCAGTGCTGGCGCGTGAAGTCCGCCAGCTTGGTTTAACTGTCGTCCTGTTTACGGGCTACGTAATCGGACCCGATCGCAGGTTGCCTGATGGGGGTGCCGAACTGCTTGCGCAGTGTGACCTGGTGATCGACGGGCCGTATGTGCCGAGCCGACGGGAAAAGAAACGGAACTGGGTCGGATCCACCAACCAGCGCTTTCACTATCTGACACCTGCCTACGACAGCGTGATCGAGACGGCCGCGCAGTACCGCAACGGCGTCGAAATCCGGTTGGACGCATCTGGTCAAGCGATGCTCAACGGCTTTCCTTTTTGACTTGCTGGATAACTTCAGCAATA
>NZ_JANUGX010000054.1 GCF_024753245.1 Massilia norwichensis
TAAAAAAAGCCCGGACAAATTTGTCCGGGCTTTTTTTATCGCGGGCGAACATCAGCCCGCCATCTATTATTCCACCGTCACCGACTTCGCCAAATTACGCGGCTTATCCACATCCGTACCACGCGCCAGCGCCGTGTGATAAGCCAGCAGCTGCAGCGCCGCCACGTGCAGGATCGGCGACAGCAGACCATAGTGTTCCGGCAGACGGATCACATGCAGACCCTCTGCAGAGGTGATCTGGGTATCGACGTCGGCGAAGCAGTACAGCTGGCCGCCGCGGGCGCGCACTTCCTGCATGTTCGACTTCAGCTTTTCCAGCAGCGCGTCGTTCGGGGCGATCGTCACCACCGGCATCTCTTCGGTCACCAGCGCCAGCGGGCCGTGCTTCAGCTCGCCTGCCGGGTAGGCTTCGGCGTGGATGTACGAGATTTCCTTCAGTTTCAAAGCGCCTTCCAGCGCGATCGGGTAGTGGATGCCGCGGCCCAGGAACAGGGCGTTTTCTTTACGCGCGAATTCCTCGGCCCAGGCGATGATCTGTGGCTCCAGCGCCAGCACCGCGCTCAGCGCGACCGGCAGGTGGCGCATCTGCTTCAGGTAGGTCGCTTCTTCTTCCTCGCTCAGGCGGCCGTTGACTTGCGCCAGCGTCAGGGTCAGCAGGAACAGCGCGGCCAGCTGGGTCGTGAACGCCTTGGTGGAAGCGACACCGACTTCGACGCCGGCGCGGGTGATGTAGGCCAGCTTGCACTCGCGCACCATCGCGCTGTGGGCGACGTTGCAGATGGTCAGGGTGTGGGTCATGCCCAGGCTGCGTGCGTGCTTCAGCGCGGCCAGGGTGTCGGCGGTCTCGCCGGACTGGGAGATGGTGACGACCAGGGTCTGCGGATGCGGGACGCTGTCGCGATAGCGGTATTCGCTGGCGATCTCGACGCTCACCGGGATCTTGGCCACCGATTCGATCCAGTACTTGGCGGTCAGGCCGGAATAGTAGCTGGTGCCGCAGGCCAGGATCAGCACGCGGTCGATCTCTTTGAAGACGCGGAAGGCTTCGTCGCCGAACAGTTCCGGCATGATGCCGGTGACGCCCTCGAGGGTGTCGCCGACCACGCGCGGCTGTTCGAAGATTTCCTTTTGCATGTAGTGGCGGTACGGACCGAGTTCGGCGGCGCCGGTGTGGGCGTGCACGGTCTTGACTTCGCGCTCGACCGGGCGGCCGTCGACGTCGACGATCCAGTAGCGCGCCAGTTGCAGGTCGACCACGTCGCCTTCTTCCAGGTAGATGATCTGGTCGGTGGTGCCGGCCAGCGCCATCGCGTCCGAGGCGACGAAGTTTTCGCCTTTGCCGAGGCCGACGATCAGCGGCGACCCCTGGCGTGCGGCCACCACGCGATGCGGCTCTTCGCGGCAGAATACGGCGATCGCGTAGGCGCCGTGCAGGCGCTTGACGGCCTGCTGCACGGTCTCGAACAGGTCGCCGTTGTACATGTGGTCGACCAGGTGGGCGATGACTTCGGTGTCGGTCTGGCTGGTGAACTTGTAGCCGAGCTCAGTCAGTTCGCGGCGCAGTTCGTCGTGGTTCTCGATAATGCCGTTGTGGACCAGGGCGATGCGGGCATTCTCTTCAGTCGGCGAGAAGTGCGGGTGCGCATTCTGGGTAGCCGGGGCGCCGTGGGTGGCCCAGCGGGTGTGGGCGATGCCGGTGAAGCCTTGCAGTCCGGTTTCCTTGATCTGCGATTCGAGGTCGGCCACGCGCGAGGTGCTGCGCGAACGCTGCAGACGGCCATCGACGTGCAGGGCAACGCCGCAGGAGTCGTAGCCGCGGTATTCCAGGCGCTTCAAACCTTCGAGCAGGATGGGGGTGATATTGCGCTGGGCGACTGCGCCGACGATACCGCACATGATGGACTCCAATAAGAATTAACAGATGTCACTAATGTAGAGTAGACGTCATGAAATTTGCTTTCTAAATCCACCTCTTTTTGATAGATTCTTTCACGACCTCCACGCAGTGAAATATTCTTTCAAATATCTCCTAAAACTTTATAAAAATGTCGACAGAGCCCGAAATCCTGGACGAACTTGATCGTCGCATCCTCAACACCTTGCAGCTTGACGCCTCTCACACCAATGCCGAGTTGGCGGAATTGGTACATGTGTCCCAACCAACTTGCCTGCGGCGCGTCAAACAGCTGACCGCGAACGGTGTTATCGAACGGCAAGTCGCGATCGTCTCGCCGGACAAAGTCGGCGCCAGGCTGACCGCCATCGTCGAGATCACGCTGGACGTGCAGGCAGCCGACCGCATGGAAGAATTCGAGGCCGTCGTCGCCACCGATCCCGCGGTGCTGCAGTGTTACCGCGTCGCTCCCGGTCCCGACTTCGTGCTGGTGGTGCAGGTGACGGACATGCCGGCCTACCACGCGCTGGCGCATCGCCTGTTCACCACACACAAGAACGTGCGCAACGTCAAAGCCTATTTTTCGACTTTCCGCAGCAAGTTCGAGACGCGCATCGTGGTCTGAACAGGCCAACCCACAAGTCATCCACAGGGGAATGTGGATAATGTGGATAAGCTGTTTACCTGTAAACCTTGCTTCCCGAAAAAGTAATCCACAATTCATCCACAGGGCCCTGTGGATGAATTGTGACATCGCTTAATTCATGAGCAGTGGGCCCGCATAAGGGCGATATCGACCGTTTTTCCCACCCCGAAATCCGCTTTACCCACTGTGGATAAGTCATGCAGCCGGCATGCTGTGCTGTTGCGTCAACCCAGCATCCACCAAGACAAACAGGCCCGCCGGATCACCGGTCGGGCCTGTGGATGACTTTGTGGATGACCACCCGAAAACCCTGTGCAAAGCCGGTGGACCAGGATGTGTTTATCTTGTGATCATCCTGTGGCTTTGCTGTGGGCTGGCTGTGCGCAGGCGGTGAATTACTTCTTCTTGACCGGACGGGTCCAGCCTTCGATCGTCATTTGCTTCGGACGGGAGATCGTCAGCTTGCCGGCCGGCGCATCCTTGGTCAGCGTGGTGCCGGCGCCCAGGGTCGCGCCCTTGCCGACGCGCACCGGTGCCACCAGCTGGGTATCGCTGCCGATGAAGGCTTCGTCTTCGATCACCGTGCGGAACTTGTTGGCGCCGTCGTAGTTGCAGGTGATGGTGCCGGCGCCGATGTTCACGCGCGAGCCGACGTCGGCATCGCCGACATACGCCAGGTGGTTGGCCTTGCTGTGCGCGGCGACCTTGCTGTTCTTCACTTCGACGAAGTTGCCGATGTGGACATCTTCGGCCAGCTCGGTGCCCGGCCGCAGGCGCGCATACGGGCCGATCTGCGATTTCTCGCCGACGATCGCGTCTTCCAGGTGGCAGAAGGGTTTGATCTGCACGCCGGCCGCGACCTTGGTATTCACCAGCACGCAGTTGGCGCCGATGGTCACGCCGTCGGCCAGTTCGACACGGCCTTCGAACACGCAGCCGACGTCGATCGAGACGTCGCGACCGCAAATCAGTTCACCACGCACGTCGATGCGGGCCGGATCCAGCAGGTGCACGCCTTTTTCCAGCAGGGTATTTGCGATATTCAACTGATGACGGCGCTCGAGCTCGGCCAGCTGCACCTTGCTGTTGACGCCGGCGACTTCCCACTCGGCGGACGGGTGCGCGGACACCACCGGCACGCCGTTCGCGACAGCCTGGGCCACGATGTCGGTCAGGTAGTATTCGCCCTGCGCGTTGTTGTTCCCCAGCGCGCCGAGCCAGCCATTCAGATGGCGGGTCGGGATGACCATGATGCCGCTGTTGATTTCCTTGATCGCGCGCTCTTCTTCGGTCGCATCCTTTTCCTCGACGATGCGCACGATGGCGCCGTTTTCGCGGACGATGCGGCCCAGGCCGAAGGGATTGTCCTGGACCACGGTGAGGATCGCCAGCTTGTCGTCGCCGGCCGCCTCGACCAGGCGCTGCAGGCTGGCGCTGGTCGTCAGCGGCACGTCGCCGTACAGCACCAGGGTCGGCGCGTTCTCGTCGATCTGGGGCAGGGCTTGCATCACGGCGTGGCCGGTGCCCAGCTGCGGCTGCTGCAGCGCGGTGTCGATGACGATGCCGGCGTTGGTACCCCATTCGTGAACCGCACTCGGCACCGCTGCGCCGCCGTGCCCGTAGATCACGCATAATTTAGTCGGGTTCAGGCTGCGTGCGGTATCGATAACGTGCTGCAACAGCGGCTTCCCAGCCAGAGGATGCAATACTTTCGGCAGCGCGGATTGCATGCGTTTTCCCATGCCGGCGGCGAGGATGACTACGTTCATAAGCCGTTCCCAAATGAATTAGTTGTTAAAAAATATGAAAAAGTTTAACACGCCCCAACATCTGATCCACCGCGCACGCCTGCTGTTTCTGGTGGCGCTGATGGCCATGCTGAGCGCTTGCAGCACCATCCGTTTTACCTACAATCACGGCGACACGCTGCTGTACTGGTGGTTGAATGCGTATATCGATCTGGACAGCGATCAGTCCGACTGGGTCAAGAAGGACATCGATAACCTGTTCCAATGGCACCGCACGACCCAGCTGCGCGATTACGCCGGCCTGCTGGCCAAGATGCAGCGCCAGCTGGGCGATGGCAATGTCACCCAGGAAGAATTGCTGGCCGATTACCGCGACATCAAGGCCCGCACCGAGCTGCTGGCCTATAAGGCGCTGCCGCAGCTGGCCGACCTGGCGATGTCGATCAAGCCCGACCAGATCGCGCAGATGGAGCAGAAGTTCGCCAAGAACAACGACAAATTCCGCAAGGAGTTCATGAGCGGCAGCGTCGAGGACCAGCATAAAGCCCGTTTTAAAAAGGCAATGGACCAGTTCGAACTATGGTTCGGCAGTTTCAGCCGCGAACAGGAAGCGCAACTGCGCCGTGCCTCGGACGCGCGTCCGCTGGACAACGACGTCTTCCTGCAGGAGCGCGTGCTGCGCCAGAAGAAGATCGTGGCCCTGCTGCGCCGCGTGCACGACCAGAAGCTGAACAAGGAGCAGACCATGTCCGCGATCCACGACCTGCTGCGCGACATGTTCGGCCGCATGGAGTCGCCGGAGCGCAAGGCCTTCTACGATGCTTATGTGGACAGCACCTCGAAATTCATCCTCAGCGCCATCAAGCTGACCACGCCGCAGCAGAAACAGCACGCGCAGCAACGCATGCAGGGCTGGATCAACGATTTCAACGCGCTGGCGCAGGGCAAATAAGCATGGTGGGCTCGGGAGCCCACCCTACCGTGGGATGGGCACGTGCATGCTATAGTCCCGCCATGCAAAAGAAGTCCTCACACAAACCTTCCTACCCGCGCCGTCCGGGCCCGCCACAACAAGTCCGCATCATCGGCGGCGCCTGGAAACGCACCCCGCTGCCGGTGCTCGACGCCTTCGGCCTGCGTCCCACCCCCGACCGCGTGCGCGAGACCGTGTTCAACTGGATCCGGCACCAGGTCGACGGCGACTGGGATAGCCTCGACTGTCTCGACCTGTTCGCCGGCAGCGGCGCCCTCGGCTTCGAGGCGGCCAGCCGCGGCGTGCGCTCGGTGACCATGATCGATACCGTCGGCCCGGTGGTGCGCCAGCTGGAAGCGATCAAGGAAAAACTGAAAGCCGACAACGTGCGCATCCTGCGCGCCGATGCGCTGGCGGTGGCGCGCGACCTGGCCCAACGCGGCCAGCGTTTCGATGTCATCTTCCTCGACCCGCCTTACCAGCAGGATTTCCTGAGCCAGACCCTGCCGCTGTGCGCCAGCCTGCTGAAGGAGGGTGGCCTGGTGTACGCGGAATCGGGCGCGGCGCTGCCGTTCGGCGACGAGGAGGGCGGCACCCCGGAATGGTTAGCGGGCTGGCAGCTGGTGCGTGGCGACAAGGCCGGCATGGTGCACTTTCATTTGCTGAAGTTACACTAAAAAGCCGCAAATCTGCCCTACAGGGGGGCGGCTGCCGAATTTTCAGGCATAATGCGCGCTTATTCAGGTGCATTCTCCAGGGAGCCGCAATGGTTGTAGCCGTTTATCCAGGAACTTTCGATCCGCTGACCCGCGGCCACGAGGATTTGGTGCGTCGCGCATCGGGTCTGTTCGACACCCTGGTCGTCGGTGTTGCCGACAGCAAGAACAAGAAACCGTTCTTTTCGCTCGACGAACGCCTGGAAATCGCCAACGAGGTGCTCGGCCACTATCCGAACGTGAAGGTCGAAAGCTTCAGCGGCCTGCTCAAGGATTTCGTGCGCCAGCATGACGCGCGCGTGATCGTGCGCGGCCTGCGCGCGGTGTCCGACTTCGAGTACGAGTTCCAGATGGCGGGCATGAACCGCTACCTGCTGCCCGACGTCGAGACCCTGTTCCTGACCCCGTCCGACCAGTACCAGTTCATTTCCGGCACCATCGTGCGCGAAATCGCGATGCTGGGCGGCGACGTCTCCAAATTCGTGTTCCCTTCGGTCGACCGCTGGCTGCAGAAGAAAATCGCCGCCATGAGCGCTGCCGCCGCAGCCGCCGCACCGAAGGCCTGATGACAGGTTTTTAAAATGGCTTTGCTGATTACCGACGACTGCATCAATTGCGACGTGTGCGAGCCCGAGTGCCCGAACGACGCGATTTCGATGGGCGCGGAGTTCTACCAGATTGACCCGCATAAATGCACCGAGTGCGTCGGCCACTTCGACGAACCGCAGTGCGTGGCCCTGTGCCCGGTCGCCTGCATCCCCTTCAATCCCGAGTGGCGCGAAACCCGCGAAGAACTTCAGGCCAAGTACGAAAAGCTGACCGCCGCCAAGGCCGCAGCCTGAGCGTCCAGCGCTACGCATAGCATGTTGTACGACATACTATGCTGGTGTCATGGACAAGGCCCCCCAGGGCGCTGACGAGCCGGCGCCCGCGCTTCCCCCTTCGGTCAACGAAAACATCGGCACCATCGCCGAGTTTTACGCGCGCAACGAAGAGCACACCTCGACCACCCAGAAAGTGGTCGAGAAGATCGCGCGCTTTCTCGGCAGTCCGGGTTATGTGATCGCCAACCTGGTGCTGGTGCTGCTCTGGATCGGCGCCAACGTCTGCACCGAGGAGCTGGGCTGGCAAACCTTCGACGAGCCGCCCTTCTTCTGGCTGCAGGGACTGGTCAGCCTGAACTCCTTCGTCATCTCGACCACCGTGCTGATCCGCCAGAACCGGATGTCCAGGCTGGCCGACCACCACGCCCACCTCGACTTGCAGGTCAATCTGCTGACCGAAGAAAAGACCAGCAAGATCATCGCGCTGTTGGAGGAACTGCGGCGCGACATGCCCGGGGTTCGCCAAAAAACCGACCGCGAAGCGGAGGAACTGGCCAAGCACGCGGATGCCAAATCGGTGCTGTCGGCGATTGAGCGCGAGCAGGGCGATTGCAGCTGAAACCCGCCGTGTAGGCATCCACGCAACATATCTCCACCTTTCTCGATTGCCTGTGTTGCACGGCAATACCCTCCTGTTCCCCTTTGGGACTGCATCCAGTAACTATCGGTTGTGCGCTTGCAGCATGGAAATAGTCGCAAATATTTAATTTGGGAAAATTGAATGGTGCTATATTTATTATCAAAAAAATAGCACGTCCATACTTTTCCAAAGGGACCAGGAGACAACAATGATCAGAAACATGAGTATCGGCCAGCGCCTGGCCGTGGGCTTCGGCTTCGTGATTGCCTTGCTGATGGTATTGGCGGGAATTTCGTATCTGCGGATGGAAAGCCTGAACAAGGAGATGGAAACGCTGGTGCAGGTGCGCTACGCCAACACGGTGGCCGCCAACCGCGTCAAGGAAGACGTCAGCGAAGCCACGCGCAGCATGCTGAATGTCCTGATCATGAGCGATCCGGACCAGATCAAAAAAGAACTGGCGAATACCGAGGAGCGCAGCGCCAAGGCGACCGCGGCGGTAGCGGAACTGGTCAAGCAGGCCGATGCCCAGGGCACCGAGATCCTGAAGGGGATCGCCGTCATCCAGGATAAATTCCTGCCGGCCCAGACCAAGTTCATCGGCCTGGTCAACGAAGACAAGAAGGACGAGGCCATGGTGAAGTTCATGTTCTCGCTGCGTCCCCAGCAAGCCCGCTATTTCGAGCAGCTCGACAAGTTCGTCGCTTACCAGAACGCCGCCATGAACCAGGCCGGGCGCGATGCGGCGGCGGCCACGCGCCGCACCGAAATGCTGATCCTGGTGCTGGCCGGCGCCGCCTGCCTGCTGTCGCTGGGGGTGGCGGTGCTGTCCACGCGCAGCATCACCGGACCGCTGGCCCAGGTGGTGCAGATCGCCCAGCGCGTGGCTGACGGCGATTTGACCAGCGAAATCGCGGTCGACAGCCGCGACGAAGCCGGCCAGATGATGGACGCGCTGCGCCACATGAACGCGAGCCTGATCCGCATCGTCGGCGAAGTGCGCTCCAGCACCGAATCGATGTCCGGCGTCTCCGGCGAAATTGCCAGCGGCAACCTCGACCTCTCGAGCCGCACCGAAGCCCAGGCCAGCTCGCTGGCCCAGACCTCGCACTCGATGCGCGAACTGACCGATACCGTGCAGCAGAACGCGGACAACGCGCGCCAGGCGAATGCGCTGGCGGCCCAGGCCTCGGAAGTGGCGGCACGCGGCGGTTCGGTGGTGTCGCACGTGATCGCCACCATGGGTTCGATCACGGATTCGTCGAAGAAGATCGTCGACATCATCGGCGTGATCGATGGCATCGCTTTCCAGACCAATATCCTGGCCCTGAACGCCGCCGTCGAAGCGGCGCGCGCCGGCGAGCAGGGCCGCGGTTTCGCGGTAGTGGCGAGCGAGGTGCGCAACCTGGCGCAGCGCTCGGCGGCGGCGGCGAAAGAGATCAAGTTGCTGATCAGCGATTCTGTGGATAAAGTGCATGAAGGCAGCCACCTGGTCGAGCAGGCCGGCGTGACGATGGCCGAGGTGGTCGAGAGCGTGCGCCGCGTGACCGACATCATGGCCGAGATCACCGCCGCCAGCGTCGAGCAGAGCGCCGGGATCGCCGAAGTCAGCCAGAACATCGTCGAGATGGACCAGACCACGCAGCAGAATGCGGCACTGGTCGAAGAGGCGGCGGCGGCGGCGGCGGCGATGCAGGAGCAGGCGGCACGACTGGCGCGCGCGGTCAGCGTCTTCAAGCTCGACCCGGCGGCGCAGGAGCCCAGCCTGGCGGCGCAGACGCCGCGGCTGACGCTGAGCTAACCATTACAACAGTGCATTACGTTCAATCCGAGGAGACACAAGCATGACTTCCACCTTCACCACTTCCTTTACCCGCCGCCTCGCCGTCAAGGGCATGATGGCCGGCGCCCTGCTGGCAGCCGCCGTCAGCCTGCCGGCCCAGGCCGCCTCGGTCGACGTCAACGGCTACAAGTTCGAAGACACCGCCAAGGTCGCCGGCAAGGACCTGAAACTGAACGGCGCCGGCATGCGCACCAAGCTGATCATCAAGGTGTATGCCGCCGGCCTGTATCTGCCGGAAAAGAAGACCGCCGTGGCCGACGTCCTCAAAACGGAGGGTCCGCGCCGCGTGACCTTGCAGATGGCACGCGATATCTCGTCGGAAGACTTCGGCAAGGCCTTCATGGACGGCCTGAACGACAACGTCGACAAGGCGGACAAGCAGAAGATCGTGGCCCAGATCGGCAAGTTCGGCGAAATGTTCGCCACCATCGATGGCCTCAAAAAGGGCGATAGCCTGCACATCGACTGGATCCCCGGCAGCGGTACCCAGATCGAGCTGAACGGCAAGAAGCTGATCGAAAACGTCCCGGATATCACCTTCTATAACGCCATCCTGCGCATCTGGCTGGGCGACAAGCCGGTCGACAAATCGCTCAAGCCGGCCCTGCTCGGCGAAGCCAAGTAATTCGCGACACGCTTTCCTGGTTTGCGCGGCCCCGGGTCACCGGCGCCGCGCT
>NZ_JANUGX010000055.1 GCF_024753245.1 Massilia norwichensis
AGCATCTCATCCAGTCATCCGTCAGCCTCCCCCAATTTGCGGCACAATGCAGCTGTTGTCTATCCATTAAGGAAACAGCATGAAAGAGCAGGTGGCGAGAAGGGTGACCCTGGTCCGCGCGATCGAAACGGCGGACGTCAAACACGAAGTCCTCAGCGACGACGACCGCATGTACGCGAGCCGCAGCGCCCGTGAACTTGCGCAATGGTCCGCGGCCGACGGCAAGTCGCCGCTCACCCTCGATCATTTCCTCGAACAGCGTTCCGAACAAATCCTCAAGCGGCTTGCCGAACGCACGCCTGCCTTGCGCAGCTTCCTGCACCGGCGCCCCTTGCTGCCGCTGTTGTCGGCACTCTTGCCCTTGCTGGCCCTGATCGCGGGCGCCGCCATCGATCACATCGCCGATCCGCACCGCGTCGACCTGCTGTCGGCGCCGCTGCTGTTGATCATCGGCTGGAATCTGCTGGTCTACCTCATCCTGCTGGTCTGGCTGCTGATTCCCGCCAGGCGCACCGGTTGGGTCGGTCCAGAGTGGATGCGCCGGCTCAGCGTCGGCAAGGCCAGGCTGCCACGCAAGCTGCCGGCGCCGCTGGCTGCCGCGCTCGGTGAGTACACGGCCGACTGGACCCAGCTGTCCTGGAAGCTGACCCATGCGCGGCTGAGCCGCACCGTGCACCTGTCGGCCGCCGCCTTCGCGCTCGGCGCCATTCTCTCGCTGTACGCGCGCGGCCTGCTGACCGAATATGCGGCCGGCTGGGAAAGCACCTTCCTCGATGCGAACCAGGTTCACACCCTGCTGTCCTGGCTGTTCGCGCCCGCCTTGTTCCTGTTCCCGATCGAGGGCTTCAGCGTCGCCGACGTGCAGGCCCTGCGCTTCGTGCAGGAGCCATCGGGCGCGGGCGGTGCGCGCTGGGTCCACCTCTACGCCGCGACCCTGCTGCTGCTCGTGATCCTGCCGCGCCTTGTGCTGTCGCTGTTCGCCGGCTGGCGTGCGGCCCGGCTCGCGCGCCGCTTCCCGATCGATCTGCAGCAGCCGTATTTCCGCAATCTCGCCACGCACATCGGCGCGGGCCCCGGTCCGGTCACCCTGCGCGTGCTGCCCTACAGCTTCACCCTCGACGAGCGCCGCGACCGTGGCCTGTCCGCCATCGCCGTGAGCATGTATGGCGAACAGACCCGGGTCATGCTGCGTCCTTCGCTGCCCTATGGCGAGGATCCGAAAGGCATCCTGCTGGACCTACGCCCCGACGCCGGTGACGCGACCGTGACCGCGGTGCTGTTCAACCTCGCCTCGACGCCGGAGCAGGAGAACCACGGTGCGTTGCTGTCCGCGATCGCGCGCCAGCTGCCCGGTGTCGGCGTGCTGGTCGACGAATCCTCGATGACCGAGCGCGCCACCCATCCGACCGGGACCGATCCGCGCGTCGCCGAGCGGATCGCCCTGTGGCGCCAGTTCTGCACCCACTACCAGCTGCCCGTGACCATCGTGAACCTGCTGCAGCCCGAAAAATACAAGGCCGACATGCAGGGCGGCGTGGCCGCGGCGGGGGCACGATGAGCGAAACAGTCAAGGTCCAGTTCGCGCTCGTATCGCACACCAACAACGGCAAGACGACGCTCGCCCGCACCCTGGTCGGCATGGATGTCGGCGAAGTCAGGGACGCGGCCCACGTGACGACCTTCTCCGAAGCGCACCTGCTGCAGACGACAGAGCAGGGCGACAGCCTGCTGCTATGGGATACGCCCGGCTTCGGCGATTCGGTCCGCCTGCTCAAGCGGCTGGCGATGGCCGGCAATCCGATCGGCTGGTTCCTGCGCGAGGTCTTCGACCGCTACCGCGACCGCCCCTTCTGGCTCAGCCAGCAGGCCCTGCGCGCCGCCCGCGACGAAGCCGACGTGGTGCTCTACCTGGTCAATTCGAGCGAGCATCCGCGCGACGCCGGCTACCTGCCGGCCGAGATGCGCATCCTCGAGTGGCTGGGCAAGCCGGTGGTCGTGCTGCTGAACCAGCTCGGTCCGCCGCGGCCGGCGTCCGAGGAGCAGGCCGAGCAAAGCTTGTGGAAGCAGCACCTCGACCAGTATCCGATCGTGCGCGAGGTGCTCGCGCTCGATGCCTTCGCGCGCTGCTGGGTGCATGAACATGTGTTCTATGAAGCGGTCGGCAGGCTGGTACCGGAGACTAAGCAGGATGGCTATGCGCGCCTGCGCGCCGCCTGGGAGGCGAACAACCTGGCGCGCTACCACGCCTCGCTGCGCATCACTGCCGAACAACTGGCGGCGGCGGTTCGCGACAGCGAAGCCATACCCGAGGAAAGCAGCGGGCTGCTGCAGTCGGCGCTGAAGGCCGTCAAGCTCGGCAAGTCGGACGCGCGCCGGCAGGAGACGGCGATGGCGAAGCTGGTCGAGCGCCTCGAAGAGCGGATCGCCCAGGCCACCACCCAGCTGCTGACCCTGCACCGTCTCGACCCTGGCCAGGCGGCCCGCATCAACGCGCGGGTGCGCGACAATTTCAAGGTCCGCGCGCCGGTCGACAAGACCCAGGCCGGCCTGCTCGGTGCGGTCGTCTCCGGTGCGGCGACCGGACTATCGGCCGATTTGATGGCGGGCGGCCTGACCCTGGGCGGCGGCGCGCTGCTGGGGGCGATCGTCGGTGCGCTGACGATGGCCGGCGCGGCCTGGGGTTTCAATACGAGCACGGACCGCAACCACCCGACCGTGCAGTTCGCGCCGCCTTTCCTGCGCACGCTGATGGTCAGCAGCATCCTGCGCTATTTAGCCGTAGCCCATTTCGGCCGCGGCCGCGGCAATTTCGTCGAAGGGGAGGCGCCGCCTTTCTGGCAGGCGGCGGTCGAAGAAGCATTGCAGGCGCATTGCCCGGACCCCGAGCGCTTCTGGCAGACGCAGCGCGGGCACCAGGAGCAGGCGGTCGACGCGCTCTACCGCCTGCTCGCGGCGGTGGTCGCCGACGTATTCAAGCGTCTCTATCCCGACGTGCACATCCCTGCGTCGGCAACAGCTTAGAAGCGGTACTGCATGCTCGCGCCCAGCACCCAGTTGCGGCCCGGCGCGGCTTCGTAAAAGCGGCGGTTGCTGTCGCCGACGATCACCGAACCAATATAGCCGCGGTCGAACAGGTTGTTCACGCGCGCATATTCCTTCACGCGCCAGGCGCCGAACTGCTGCTGCGCCTGCACGCGCAGGTTGGCGACCGCAAAGCCCGGCGCCGGATTGACCTGGTTGGCATCGTCCGGATATAGCTTGGTGTTGGCGATGGCTTCCAGCGCGGCGCCGTAGCGGTCGTCCGCATCCTTCCAGCCGAACTCGCCGTACAGGCTGGCGTTCGGCACGCCCGGCAGGCGGCTGCCCTTCAGGACAGCACCGAAGCCTTCGTCGTACACCGCGCGCAGCACGCTCAGGGCCAGCCGGCCGGTCCAGTTGCGGCGCCATTGCGCATCCGCGGACAGCTCCAGCCCCTGGCGCAAGGTCGCGCTGGCGTTGCGGTAGCTGGTGCGACCACCGCTCGAACTGTCGACCACCAGCTCGTCGGTGGTCTTCACCTGGAACACGGCGGCATTGATGCGCACGGCGTCCAGCGGCATCGCCTTCACGCCGAATTCCAGGTGGGTGCTCCGGGCCGGCGCCAGCCCGAAGTTGAAGCCGCCGCCCGTACCCGAATAGAAGACTTCGTTCAGGGTCGGCGTCTCGAAACCGTGCGCCGCACTGGCGTACAGGTTCAGGCCGGGTTGCAGCTTGTAGAGGATGCCGAGCAGCGGCGTGGTGTGGCGGTAGCTGACGCTGCCGCTGTCGTTGCCATTGGCGAGGTAGCGGTCTTCGACCTCGAAATCGACCCGGCTGTGGCGCAGGCCCGCACTTAATACCCAGGCGCCGCGCTCCCATTCGAACTGGGCATAGGGGTCGAGGTTCTTGACCTCGTCCTTCTCGTCGCGGCGCAGGCGGCCCTGGACCCCAAACTCGCTGCCGATGAAGTTTTCGTAGCCTTTACGGCCGTCGTTCGACGCCCCGGCCTCGATGCCGAAGGTGGAGCGCAGCGTACCGTCGAGCAGGGGGCGCGACATGGTCCAGTTGGCGTCGATGCCGTGGAAGTCGCGATCGAAATCGACCACGCCGCCGGAATGGCTGGCCGGCGCCTGGAAGCCCTGCGAAAACGATTGGTACTGGATCACGCGGCGCTTGCCGGCATAGGCGGTCACGCGCAGCCGGTCGCTGCCGAAGCGCTGCTCCCAGGTCGCGCCCAACTGCTGGTGGTCGATGCTCTTGCGGGTGTTGTAGCGTTCGGCGAAGGTGCGCTGCGGCGTGCGCGGGTCGGTGGTGTCGATCTCGCCCGCGCGCGGATCGCGCTGCCAGGTGGCCCAGGTCACGCCGAGCGGATCCTGGGTGTCGTCCTGGCGCAGCCCGCTGGCCGTCAAGACGAGGCGGCTGGTGGCGCTCGGTGCGAACACCAGCTTGGCATAGGCCTGGTCGCGCGTCGCCGCGCTGTGGCTGCGGTAGCCGTCGGTATCGAAGCGCGAGACATCGACCAGGTAGCCGACGCCGCCGGTGCTGCCGCTGGCGTTCAGGTCGGTCTTGCGGCTGCCGTAACTGCCGCTGCTGACGTTGAATTCGACCGCGGGTGCGCCTTTCGGGTCGCGCGTGAACAACTGGATCACGCCGCCGGAATGGTTGCCGTACAAAGCCGAGAAGGGCCCGCGCAAGACTTCGATGCGCTCGGCCAGGTCGAGGTTGAAGGTGGCGGCCTGGCCCTGGCCGTCGGGCATGGTGGCGGGGATGCCGTCCGCGATCAGGCGCACGCCGCGCACGCCGAAGGCCGAGCGGGCGCCGAAGCCGCGCGACGAGATCTGCAGGTCCTGCGCGTAGTTCTGGCGGTTCTGCGCGACCAGGCCGGGCACTGCGGCCAGCGCTTCGGAGGCGTTCACGCGCGGCTGGGCGGCGCCGATCTGGTCGGCGCCGATCACGTCGATCGACGCCGGCAGGTCGAAGCTCAGTTGTTCGGTGCGGCTGGCCGTCACCACGACGACCGGAACGGCCGCGGCCGCATTCTCGTCCGCGCTGGCGAACGGGGTGTAAGTAGACAGTGCTGCGATGACGCTGGAAGCAAGTACGTGACGTTTCATCTTTTCTCCATGGGCTCGGCAGGCACTATACCCGCCAGTCGGGAAACCCGTTGTCCGCTTGTCCACTTGTCCCACCGTGCTGTGTCAATCTGGAGCAGGTGTCACGGATGGTGACGCAGCTGCTGCCGGCGTCGGCCAGGTCCTCCCTCTGTACAGGCAGGTCGGCAGGGCTGGCATGGCGCTTGCGAGACAGGGTGCTCCACACCACCACAGAGAAAGAAGAGGATGACATGAATCTTGCAGACATCAGCAAACTCGGCGTCGCCAACCCCTTCCGCCAGCGCTACGACAACTTCATCGGCGGCGCCTTCGTCGCCCCCGTCAAGGGCGAATACTTCCCGAACGTGACGCCGATTACCGGCCAGCCTTTCTGCGAGGTGGCGCGTTCGACGGCCGAGGACATCGAAGCCGCGCTGGATGCCGCCCACGCCGCCAGGGAGGCCTGGGGCAAGACCTCGCCGACCGAGCGCGCCAATATCCTGAACAAGATCGCGGACCGCATGGAGCAGAACCTCAAGATGCTCGCGACTGCCGAGACCATCGACAACGGCAAGCCGATCCGCGAAACCATGGCCGCCGACCTGCCGCTGGCGATCGACCACTTCCGCTATTTCGCCGGCTGCATCCGCACCCAGGAAGGGGCGATCTCGACCATCGACCACGAGACCTATGCCTACCACTTCCATGAGCCGCTGGGCGTGGTCGGCCAGATCATCCCCTGGAATTTCCCGATCCTGATGGCGGTGTGGAAGCTGGCGCCGGCGCTCGCGGCCGGCAACTGCGTCGTGCTCAAGCCGGCCGAGCAGACGCCGGCATCGATCATGGTGCTGATGGAGCTGATCGCCGACCTGCTGCCGGCCGGTGTGGTCAATATCGTCAACGGTTTCGGCCTGGAAGCCGGCAAGCCGCTGGCTTCCAGCAAGCGCATCGCCAAGATCGCCTTCACCGGCGAGACCGGCACCGGTCGCCTGATCATGCAGTACGCGGCGCAGAACCTGATCCCGGTGACGCTGGAGCTGGGCGGGAAATCGCCCAACATCTTCTTCGAAGACGTGATGGCGGCCGATGACGAGTTCTTCGACAAGTGCCTGGAAGGCTTTGCGATGTTCGCGCTGAACCAGGGCGAGGTCTGCACCTGCCCGTCGCGCGTGCTGGTGCAGGAATCGATCTACGAGAAGTTCATGGAGCGTGCGCTGGCGCGCGTGGCCCGGATCAAGGCCGGCAATCCGCTGGATGAAAACACGATGATCGGCGCCCAGGCCTCGCAGGAGCAGCTGGAAAAGATCCTGTCCTACCTCGACATCGGCCGTCAGGAGGGTGCCGAGGTGCTGGCCGGCGGCGAACGCGCCACCCATGAAGGAGACCTTTCGGGCGGCTACTACGTGCGGCCGACCGTGTTCAAGGGCGACAACCGGATGCGCATCTTCCAGGAAGAGATATTCGGCCCGGTGGTCTCGGTGACGACCTTCAAGGACGAAGCGGATGCCCTGCGCATCGCCAACGACACCCTGTATGGACTGGGCGCGGGGCTGTGGACGCGCGACGGCAGCCGTGCCTTCCGCGTCGGCCGCGCGATCCAGGCCGGACGCGTATGGACCAATTGCTACCACCTGTATCCGGCGCACGCGGCCTTCGGCGGCTACAAGCAATCCGGCATCGGCCGCGAGAACCACAAGATGATGCTCGAGCACTACCAGCAGACCAAGAACCTGCTGGTGAGTTACAGCCCGAAGGCGCTCGGCTTCTTCTGAAAGGTAGCCCATGGCCACGCCGATCGAGCGCGTGACCGCGACGCCTGCCGCACTCGCCTTCATCGGCGAGCTGCGGCAGCGTCACGGCCCGCTGATGTTTTTCCAGTCCGGCGGCTGCTGCGACGGCAGCGCGCCCATGTGTTATCCGATGGGAGAGTTCAATGTCAGCGACACCGACGTCTGCCTGGGCAGCCTGGACGGCACGCCCTTCTATATGGGGCGCGAACAGTTCGGCTATTGGGAGCACACCCAGCTGATCATCGATGTGGTTGCCGGTAACGGTGGCATGTTCTCGCTCGATAACGGCACCGGCCGGCGCTTCCTGACCCGCTCGCGGCTGTTCACGGATGCGGAGTGCGCCCAGCTGGGGATTGCTGGCTAGTCCGCGACAGCTTGCGGTAGATGGTGTTGCGCGAGACGCCCAGGGCGCGTGCGGCGGCCGAGACATTGCCGCCGTGCGCGTTCAGGGTGCGCAGGATGGCGCTCAGTTCCAGATCGTCGAGTTTTGTATCGGGCGCGGCCGCAGGTCGCGGTTTTAGGGGCGACGCATCGAGGTCGTCGAGGAAGTCGTCGGGCAGGTGGTGCAGGCCGATCTCGTCTTCGTCGCCGGCCATCAGGCTTGCGGTGCGCAGCAGGGTGGCGAGCTGGCGCAGGTTGCCCGGCCAGGCGTGGCGGCGGAACAGGTGCAGAACCGCGTCGGCCACGCGGCGCTGCCGGTGCGCCCCGTCGAGCATCTTGCCGACGAGGGCATCGAGGTCGCTGCGCTCGCGCAGCGGCGGCAGCTTCAGGACCAGGCCGTTCAGGCGGTAGTACAGGTCTTCGCGAAACAGGCCATCGGCGATACGCCTGCGCAGGTCGTGGTTGGTGGCGCAGACCAGTTCGACGTCGACCGCCAGCGGCTTCGCTCCGCCGAGCGGCACGACCTTGCGTTCTTCGAGCACGCGCAGCAGACGCGCCTGCAGGGCCAGCGGCATGTCGCCGATCTCGTCGAGGAAGAGCGTGCCGCCATGCGCCTGCATGATGCGGCCTGGTGCGCCCTTCCTGCGCGCGCCGGTGAAGGCGCCTTCCTCATAGCCGAACAGCTCCGATTCGATCAGCGCTTCCGGAATCGCGGCGCAGTTCAAGGCCACGAAAGGGCCGCGCGCACGGGGCGAGTCGCGGTGGATGGCCTGGGCCAGCCATTCCTTGCCGGTGCCGGTTTCGCCCGTGATCAGGATGGGCACGCCCTGGCCGAGCACCCTGTCCACTTTGGCGATCGCCTGTGCGAGCCGGGCGTCGCCCGTGTTCAGCGCCTGCAGGTTCGCGCGCTCGGGCTGCTTCGGTACCGTCGGTGAGGGCAGGGTGGGCGCATCGTCCAGTCGCCGCGCACCATGTTTCAGACGTAGTTCCGCGCGCACGTACACGCGTACGCCGTTGTGCATGCACAGGTCGAGCAGCCCTGGTGCCGCACTGCGCTCGTGATCGTAGAGCTTCGACACCGGCATCCCGAACAGGGAGCTGAAACTGTGTGCCTGCAAGGCCGGCGTGGACAGGCCGAGCTGGAACAGGCCGTTGCGGTTCGCCGCCAGGAAGCGGCCATCGGGCGTGAAGGAGGCGATGCCTTCCATCAGCGTGCCGATGAACTCCGGCCGCGTGTGGAAGTGCAGGGTGATCGCATTTTCGAAGGTGGCGGCGAACAGGTGATTCTCGATCATCAGCGCCGACATCCGCACCAGGGCCATGGTGTGCTTGTGGAAGCTGCGCCGGTCGCCGCTGACGTCGAGCACGCCGATCACCGCGCCGTGGTGATCGACGATGGGCGCGGCGGAACAGGTGAGGAAGTGATTCGCTGTCAGGTAGTGCTGGTCGGCGTGCACGGTGGTGGGCGCCTGCTCGGCGAGGGCGGTGCCGATCGCATTCGTGCCCTTGCTTTCTTCGGACCAGTTCACGCCCGGCGTCAGTGCGACGCGGTTGGCCTTTTCGAGAAAGTCGGCATCGCCCAGCGAATGCAGGATCACGCCGCGGGCATCGGTCAGCAGGACCGAGTTGTGGGTGTTGGCGATCTGCTGGTAGAGGGTCTCCATTGCCGGCACCGCGTGGCTGTACAGCATGCGGTTCTGCTCGACCAGGGCCGAGAGGGCGGATAGGGAGAGGGGATCGAAGTCGGGGCGCAGGTTGGCACGCAGGCCGAAGCTCTGGGAACGGCGATGCGCGCTGGCGATCGTTGCCGGCAATTGGTAAGTCATTCCATGTCTCCTGGCTGGCCCTGGACTGCGGCTCTATCGGTGGAAGTCGACTATTGATTAATGTAGCACGCAACAGCCCTCTTGCGTCCTCACGGTGTGATTTGCTATAGTTCGCCTCCTGCTTCTGCAGCGCACGAAAAGTTTAATAGAATCAACAGATTAAACTTGTTAAAACGGCCAAGTGTCGAGTGTGTT
>NZ_JANUGX010000056.1 GCF_024753245.1 Massilia norwichensis
CATTGCTACCGGGTCGCTCACTCAAAATACTGACCGCCACTCATTGCTGAGCAACGTTATACTTTTTGTGAACATTTGATAATTTAAGCATTCAGCAGCTGCTTACGCAGCTGCTGGCACTTTCATCAAACGCCCACACTTATCGACTGTTGATTGTTAAAGATCGTATTCGGTGCTGCCTTGCTGCATTCTGCGAATCGTTTTGTTCGTCAGCAGCAGAGAAGTGAGATTATGCAGTAATTCGCTTAACTCGTCAACTCATCCTTTTCTTCATCGCACACTCACTTTCGTGGTTTTTATTGTGCGCTGCAGAAGCGGAGGCGAACTATAGCAAACCGCCGGCCAGGTGCGCAAGGCCCACACGTCGCATTTTTCGATCACGGACCGGCAACTATGTGTGCGGCCTAACGGAAGCGATTTCACGGCAGCAGATAATGGATTGCTAAGCAGTATATGACCCCGTCCGCCGCATCCCTTTTCGAAAGCCTGCGATGTCAGACCAACCCAGCCATCCTGCCGATGACGCGGACGTGGATGCTTCACGCCGCGGCTTCATGCAATCCGCCCTGCTCGTGGCCGGTGCCGCCCAGCTGCCGCTCTCGCCAGTCGAGGCCGCGCCGGCATCCGGCGCCGCTGCCGCGGCCACACCTGTCGTCCCGCCCCGCCCGCTCACACTGAACGTCAACGGCACCGAACACCAGCTCTCGCTAGAGCCGCGGGTCACCCTGCTCGACGCCCTGCGCGAAGTCCTGCAGCTGACCGGCACCAAGAAAGGCTGCGACCGCGGCCAGTGCGGCGCCTGCACCGTCCTGGTCGACGGCCGCCGCGTCAATGCCTGCCTGACGCTGGCGATCATGCACCAGGGCGCGAAGATCACCACCATCGAAGGCATCGCCCAGGGCGAAAACCTGGCCCCGATCCAGGCCGCCTTCATCGAATACGACGCCTTCCAGTGCGGCTACTGCACCCCGGGCCAGATCTGCTCGGCCGTCGCCTGCATCGCCGAGATGAAGGCCGGTACGGCCAGCGCGGTCACGCCCGATGTGCGCCAGCAGACGGTCGCGTTCACCGATCCGGAGATCCGCGAGCGTATGAGCGGCAACCTGTGCCGCTGCGGCGCCTACAACAACATCGTCACTGCGATCCAGGCTGCCTCCGCGCAGACCAGGGCATAGGAGCAGGCATGCGCGCCATCGACTTCGACCAGGCCAGCGACCCCGCCAGCGCCATCCGCCTGGTCCAGCAGCCGAACACCAAATTCATCGGCGGCGGTACCAACCTGCTCGACCTGATGAAGGGCGACGTCGAACAGCCGCTGCGCCTGGTCGACATCAACCACATCGGCCTCGATCAGATCACGGAGCTGCCCGGCGGCGGCCTGCGCATCGGCGCGCTGGCCCGCAACAGCGATACCGCCAACCATGCGCTGGTGCGCAGCCGTTATCCGCTGCTGACCCAGGCCTTGCTGTCCGGCGCCTCGCCCCAGCTGCGCAACATGGCGACCATCGGCGGCAATCTGCTGCAGCGTACCCGCTGCCCCTACTTCATGGACACCGCCTTCGCCATGTGTAACAAGCGCGCGCCCGGCAGCGGCTGCGGCGCCCGCGAAGGTTATAACCGCATGCATGCGATCCTCGGCGCCAGCAGCGCCTGCATCGCCGTGAACCCGTCCGACATGAACGTGGCCCTGGTCGCCCTCGATGCGGTGATCCAGGTGAGCGGCCCGAAGGGCGAGCGCAGCATCCCGATCGCCGGGTTCCACCGCCTGCCGGGCACGATGCCGCAGGTGGACACGGTGCTGCAGCCGGCGGAGCTGATCACGGCGGTGGACCTGCCGCCGCCCGCATTCACGCGCCACACGCACTACCTGAAGGTCAGAGAGCGCAACAGCTATGCCTTTGCACTGGTGTCCGCCGCGGCGGCGCTGGACATGATTGGTGCCACCGTGCGCCAGGCCCGCATCGCCCTCGGCGGCGTCGCCCATAAACCCTGGCGGGTACCGGCTGCGGAAGCGCTGCTGGCCGGCCAAGCGCTGGATGAGGCACGCTGCCGGCAAGCCGCCCGTGTGCTGCTCGACGGCGCCCAGGCATTCAGGGACAACGGCTTCAAGATCCAGCTGGCCGAACGCGCTGTCGTACGTGCCCTGCTGGAAGCGGGAGAAAGCGCATGAGCGTGATCGGACAAGGCATGGACCGCCTCGATGGGCGGCTCAAGGTAACCGGGCAGGCCACCTACTCGGCGGAACACAAGATCCCGCGCCTGGCCTACGGGATGATGGTGCTCTCCACCATACCCAAGGGCCGGATCGCTGCCATCGACGTCGCAAGCGTGAAGCGCATGCCGGGTGTGATGCTGGTGATGACCCACCAGAATGCGCTGCGCCTGCCGAAGCAGAAGGAGGAAGGGAAGACCGAGGGCAGCGGCGGCGGCAAGGAACAATCGAAGCCCGACCAGAAGAAGCAGCCGCCGAATCCCAAGCTCTCGCTGCTGCAGGACGACCGCGTCCAGTACAACGCCCAGCCCATTGCGGTCGTGGTGGCGGACACCTTCGAGCATGCGCGCGACGCCGCCCGCCGCCTGAACGTGCGCTATGCGGCGGAGTCTGCGCAGCTCGATTTCAGGAAAGCGAAGATGCAGCTGCGCCGCCCGGAGCCGCAGCCCGAGCGCCCGCCCGACACCGGCCGCGGCAATGTCGGCCGCAGCATGGCGCGCGCGTCGCAAAAGCTCGACCTGCTGTACACGACGCCGATGGAGAACCACAACCCGCTCGAGCCGCATGCGACCATCGCCGCCTGGGAGGGCGACCAGCTGACGCTATACGACTCGACGCAGAACGTGACTGGCGTACGGAAAACCGCCGCCCAGACCTTCGGCATCGATCCGGAAAAGATCCGCGTGGTCTGCCCCTTCGTCGGTGGCGGGTTCGGCTGCAAGGGCTCGACCTGGTCGCACGTGATGCTGGCGGCGATGGCCTCGCGCATGGCTGGCGTCCCGGTCAAGCTGGTGCTGGAGCGTACCCAGATGTACGGCCCGGTGGGCGCCCGTCCGCTGACCGAGCAGCGCCTGCAATTAGGCGCCAGCGAAGACGGCAAGCTGCTGGCGGTCACCCACGACACCGTGTCGAGCACGTCCTTCGTCGACGATTTCGTCGAACCCTGCACGGCCGTGACCCGCAAGGCCTATGCCAGCGAGAGCCTGCAGACTTCGCAGCGCCTGGCCACGCTGAACATCGGCGTGCCGACCTATATGCGCGCGCCGGGCGAGTCCAGCGGCAGCTTCGCGCTCGAGTCGGCGATGGACGAGTTGGCGTATGCGCTGAAGGTCGACCCGGTCCAGCTGCGCCTGATGAACTACGCGGAAAAGGATCCGGAAAAGGACATCCCGTGGTCGAGCAAGTCGCTGCGCGAATGCTACCGGGTCGGCGCCGAGCGCTTCGGCTGGGCAAAGCGCACGCCGCAACCGGGATCGATGCGCCAGGGCCGCACCCTGGTCGGCTGGGGTATGGCCACCGCTTCCTATCCGGCCAACCGCAAGGGCGCCAAAGCCTCCGCGACGATCAATGCCGACGGCTCGGTGCTGGTGCGCAGCGGTACCCATGATCTCGGCACCGGCACGTACACCGTGATGGCGCAGATCGCCGCCGATGCGCTGGGCGTGAACGTGTCGCGCGTGCGCTTCGAGCTGGGCGATACGCGGCTGCCGGAAGCGCCGGTGTCGGGCGGTTCGCAGACCGTCGCCAGCGTCGGCCCGGCCGTGCACCAGGCGGCACGCGCCACTCGCGACAAGCTGATCGCGACGGCGCTGGGCGACAGCGCATCCAGTCTGCACGGCTTGAACGCGAACGACGTCGATGCCGCCGACGGTTGGCTGTTTTCGAAAGCCGATCCGAACCGGCGCGATTCGATGGCGGCCGTGGTGACCCGCAATGGCGGTCAGCCGGTCAGCGGCGAAGCCAGCGCCGATCAGGGCGACGAGAAGAAGCGCTACGCCATGCAAGCCTTCGGCGCCGTCTTTGTCGAGGTGCACGTGGACCCGGACCTCGGCACCATCCGCGTGACGCGCATCGTCGGCGCCTATGGGGTCGGGCGCGTCATCAACCGCAAGACAGCGCACAGCCAGCTGATGGGCGGGATCGTGTGGGGCCTGGGCATGGGTCTGATGGAGAAAACCGAGATGGACTGGCGTGTGGGGCGGGCGGTGAACGCGAATCTGGCCGACTACCACGTGCCGGTGAATGCGGACATCGGCAGCATCGACATCACCATGCTCGATGAGCACGACGCCTGGATCAACGAGCTGGGCGCCAAGGGCGTCGGCGAGATCGGCATCACCGGGGTGGCGGCGGCGATCGCGAATGCGGTCCACCACGCGACCGGCAAGCGCATCCGCGACTTGCCGATCACGCCGGACAAGCTGATTTGATCGGTGTTAGTTGCGTAACTGCCCGAGGATGGCATGGGCCGCCTCGATCCGCGCCGCATTCGGGTAGTTCTTATTCGCCAGCATGACGATGCCGACCCGCTGCGCCGGCACGAACAGCACGTAGGCGCCAAAGCCGCCGGTGGCGCCGGTCTTGTTGAACAGCGTGCCGGGCGGCGGCGTTTGCGGTGGCTTCAGGCGCGTGGCTTCGTTCAGTCCACGGCTCATCTTCTCCCCATTCCCGGCCTGCAGTTGCACCAGGCTGACCGGCGCACGGTACTGCTCCCAGCCCAGGCCCTGCACCGTGTCACCGATCCGGAAGTAACCGGTGTGCGTGCACGCCACCGCCTCGCGTATAGGCGCGGCCAGCCGGCCCGGATCGATATTCGCCTGCACGAAGCGGATCATGTCGGCGGCGCTCGACTTGACGCCATAAGCCTCCGCATCAAAAACGCCGGGATTGACCCGCACCGCCTTGTTCGCGCTGTTGTAGCCCCAGGCGTAATCCGGCATCGCCGCCGCAGGCACGCGAATATACGTGTGCTTCAAGCCGAGCGCAGGGATCAATTGACCTTCCATGGCGTCGGCAAAATCGGATTGCAATGCGCGTGCCGTCAGGTGTCCGAACAGGCCGATGCTCGGGTTCGAATAGCGGCGCCGGGTGCCGGGCGGCGCATTCGGGGTCCAGTTGCGGAAGTAATCCAGCATCTGCGCATCGTCGGTGACCTCGTCCGGCATTTGCAGCGGCAGCCCGCCGGCCGTGTAAGTGCCGAGTTCGAGCAGGCTGGCGCGGTCGATCGCGCTGCCCTTCAGCTGCGGCAGATATTTGCCGGGGTGGTCGTCGAAGGACAGTTTTCCCTGTCCCTGCGCGTAGCAGGCCAGCGTGGCGGTGAAGGTCTTGCTGACGGAGCCCAGCTCGAACAGTGTGTTTTCGCTGACCGGGATGTTCTTTTCCTTCGACGCCAGCCCATAGTTGAAGAAGGTGGTTTTGCCATCGACCGTGATGGCGACCGCCATGCCGGGCACGTCATGCTGCGCCATCAGCGGCTTGATCGCCTTGTCGACCGCTTCACGCAGGGCGGCGGTGTCGGCGGCGGCGCTGGCGGCGAGCGGCAGAAGGCAGAGACTGGCGAAGGCGATGGCGTGCAGGCGCATGGTGGTTGGGCTTTCGGTTGGCGATACGGCAGTATAGGCAGGACGCCATCCGCTCAGCCAGCGCAGTCATCCCAGCCGGGCGGCGTTTCGTCCCATGCCTCTCACATCGCCGCCTTCAGCGCGCCCAGGTAGCGCTCGCTGACGGCGACCTCGGCGCCGCAACGCAGCGTCAGCCGGTAGCTGCCATCGCCGATGGTTTCCAGGCGCGCGATCTGGCTGCGCCGCACGATCGCGCTGCGGTGCACGCGCAGGAAGTCGCTCGGCTCGAGCAGCGCTTCCAGGCGGTTCAGGGTAATGCGGTGCAGGACCGTGCGTCCGTCCAGCTGCAGCTCGACGTAGTTCCCGGCCGATTCGACCCACAGGATGTCGTCCACGCGAATCTGTTCGATGCGGCCGACCGAGCGCACATTGATGCGTTCCAGCCGCTGCGCTGCCTGGGTGATGCCGGCATCGACGTAATCGCGCAGCGCCGCACCGTAGGCTTCGCGCTGGCGTTGCCCCAGCATCGCGCCGATACGCTCGACGGCCTGGGCCAGGCGCGCATCGCTCAGGGGCTTGAGCAGGTAGTCCAGCGCGTGCACCTCGAAGGCATCGACCGCATGTTCGCTGTAGGCCGTCACGAAGACGATCAGCGGCGGCGTGCGCAGGCGGCTGATCTCGCGCGCAAGCACGAGGCCGGACTCGATCGGCATCTGGATGTCGAGGAAGATCACGTCGACCTCGTTGTCGGCCAGCGCGGCGCGTGCGGCCGCGGCGCCATCGCACTCGGCCAGCAGCAGCCAGTCCGGGTGTGCGGCCAAAGCGAGGCGCAGGTTGGCGCGGCTGGGCGCTTCGTCGTCGACGATCAGGTAGCGCACACTCATGCCTCAGGCCCGATCCAACGGCAGGCGCACTTCCGCCACGAAGCGGCCCTCGTGCAGGCTGGTCGACAAGGATGCGGTCGGGTGCATCAGCTTCAAACGCTCGCGCGTGTTCGCCAGCCCGAGACCGGCGCCGGGATTGGGCGAGGCTTGTGCGCTGACGGGATTGTCGACGCGGATTGCGAGCACCTCGCCTTCCTCGGCGAAGTTGAGGCGGATATCGCTGGCCGCGCTGCCTGGGCGGCAATCGAGGTCGTGGCGCAGGGCGTTTTCGATCAAGGGCTGCAGCAGCAAGGGCGGGCATTCGACTTCGTGCAGCAGCGCTCCATCGCCGTCGATCTGCACCTGCAGACGCGCGCCGTAGCGCAGCCGCTGCAGGTCGAGGTAGTCGCGCACGAATTGCAGCTCGGCAGCGACGGTGGCGGAGTTGCGCACGCTGGCCGACAGTGCATAGCGCAGCAGGTCGCTGAGGCGGCCGATACCGCCAAGGGCCAGAGTGCGGTCGCCGTCGCGCACCAGTGCGCTGATCGCGCTCAGGGCATTGAACAGGAAGTGCGGCTCGAACTGCGCGCGCAGGGCCAGCATGCGCTGCTGCTCGAGGGCCAGGCGCAGGTTGAGCATGTCGTTCTGGCTGCGCTGCCAGGCCAGCTCGCGCTCGCGGGCCTCGCGCCAATAATGGATCGCGAGGATCGCGGCGAAGGTGCCGGTGGTCGAGAACCAGCCGACCAGCAGCATCTTCATCAGCAGCAGGCGGGCATCCTCGAGGCTGGCGATGTGCAGGTAGCCGCGCAGCCAGGCCATATAAATCCATTGCGCCGGCTGGAACACGAGCACGAGACCGACGAACAGTGCGAACACATTGCGCGGCCGGGCGATCAGGGCCGGCCAGCGCGCCAGTACCAGACTCAGGCCCGCGCTCAGGACGATCAGCGGCACCGCGTATTCGATGAACCAGGTGACCAGCAGGGCCGGGTAATGGCTGTCGATGCCGACGCGGAGATTGTCGCTGTAGGTCTGCAGGGCACCGAGGGCGCTGATTGCCGCCCATACCAGCACCGTGATGACGATGGTTTTCGCGACAGGCGGAAGTTGGGGAGACGCGGCTTGCTTCATCGGGAAAGGCATTGGACGAGTATAGCAGCCGGTTTTATGCGGCAGTTCGGCCTCGGCCCAGGCTTCGTCACGCGGATGCGGCGTTTCATCACCGGCCTGCTGCCGGCTGAACCGGGCGGCTGCAGAATCGATGCGGCTGTATCCGAACTCTCCATTTTCTTTCATCGTTCATGAAAAAATTCTTCTGTCTTGCTGCTGTTCTTGCGCTTGCTGCGCCCATCGTCAACGCCGGCCCCGTCGAATGGGCTGCGCCGCAGGATCCATTCGCCGTGTACGGCAATACCTATTATGTCGGCACCCACGGCATCGGCGCCGTGCTGATCACCTCCCCTGCCGGCCATATCCTGATCGATGGCGGGCCGACCGGGTCGTCGCAACAGATCGCGGCGCATATCCGCCAACTCGGCTTCAAGGTCGAGGATATCCGCTACATCCTGAACGGCCACGAGCACTTCGATCACGCCGGCGGTATCGCCGACTTGCAGAAGATGAGTGGCGCAACCGTGCTGGCCAGCCCGGCATCCGCCGAGGTACTGCGGACCGGCCAGCCGGACAAGCGGGATCCGCAATATCCCGGCTTACAGGCGATGACGCCGATTGCGAAGACGCGCGCGGTACATGATGGGGAAATCGTACGGCTGGGGCCACTGGCGGTGACGGCCCATTTCACCCCTGGACACACGATCGGCGCGACCAGCTGGACCTGGCAGTCGAGCGAAGGCGGCAAGCCGATGGACATCGTGTACGGCGACAGCCTGACTGCGGTGGTCGCCGATGGTCTCAGTTTCAGCCGGAATCCCTTGTATCCGCAGGCGCAGGCCGATATCGAGCGTTCGATCGCCGCCGTCGAAGCGCTGAAATGCGACGTGCTCGTAAGCGCGCATCCGGAATTCAGCGGTTTATGGGAAAAGAAGGCGCAGCAGGCAACGCAGGGGAATGCGGCGTTTATCGACCGTGACGGTTGCCGCAAATATGCGGCCAAAGCGCGTGCGATGTTGGCGAAGACCTTGGCAGCCGAAATGGACAAGGCGCAGTAGAAAGCAAAAAGCCCCACCAAGATCACTTGGTG
>NZ_JANUGX010000057.1 GCF_024753245.1 Massilia norwichensis
GATCGAGTTTTGCGCGGACAGGGTCGCGGCATTGGTATGAAGGCTCAGCATGATGGATCCGGTGTTGTGAAGCGGTTGGCGGTGCGCTCATCGCGCGCTCACAAGGAAGAGGCGACTAATTTCCGTGTGGCATTAAATGCTAACCAAAAATTTTTGAATTTTCTTCCAGGGGGCTGGATGCTCACGGAGTCATGGATGTCATTGCACAAATCTGAACAGTGCGAACCCACAGGACTGCTAGCGGAGCTACGCCGCCTTGGAGGCAGTCGAAGCGGCTTCCCGCTGCCGTGCTCGAACTGCCGAAAGCAGGCTTGCCACTACCCCGAACGTACCGATATCTCTCCTTGCCACGGAGAGAGCGGCGTGCGCACGGCGGATGCCGCCGGTCGGAAGCGACAGCGCCCACAAGTCGGAATACTCCCTGCGCATCCTTGCCCTCATCAGAGACCCGACCTTACGACGCTCAGGCGATTTTTTTCCGACCCAATCTTTAAAACGTTGCATCGCTTCTAGATTGTCGCGAATGCATAGTTCGCGACGGGTACTACGCGAGATACCGTCGTCACCCAAATAGATGATGGTATCGTTCAAATCGATGTAACCGACTTTGTTGGCAGCAAAGATGCACCGCCAGAAAAACTCGTAATCCTCGCAGGTCCGGAGACTTTCATCGAATGCTTTCCCGACACTCTCGATTAACTTTCGACTAACTGCAACCGTGGAAGTTTTTATGGCCCAGTTCGAATAGAGGAACTCTTTGTCCTGCATAGACGACGCTGGCACTGTGCGGCCACCGTCAATGACGCCGTGTAGTTGTTGGGCTCGGTTTGTGTGCCAAAACTCGACCTGCGGGAACTTCTGCACGGATTGCACAAAATTCTGAATTTTTTTGGGTACCCACACATCGTCAGAGTCGAGGAATAATATCCACTCTCCCGTTGCAACACGGATACCAGCGTTTCGCGCCGAGGCAACACCCCCATTGCGCTTTTCAACCAATTTAATATTAGGGTGGTCAAGCTGATATGATTTAATGATCTCGGCAGTGCCATCGACCGAGCCATCGTCGACGACAATGACCTCGTCAACTGCGACAATCTGATTGATTATTGATTGCAAACACCGGGCGATTGTTAATTCGCGATTAAAAACTGGCACAATTACCGAGATCGTCATAAAAATCAGGCTGAACAAATAAGATTTTCAAACACGGTTGCGCATTCGAGGCCCTCGAAGACGGCACCGCAAGTGACCAAATATTAATAGTCGAGCGATTAAAAGTCCATCAAATAAATACAGTGACCGCACGCGCCGGCGCCACTGGTACTCAATCACGGGGGCGCGTCCTCATCAGGTCGTATGTCTACTGCGTGGCGTCCTAAGCCGCCTTCAATGTGTCGTATTCGTGATACATCCGCCGAGGCGCTGCGGGGCTTGCTCACTGGAACGGCGAGTGCTGGCACACCTGCCCGCGGAATGCCGCAGATGGCGACCGTCATTAGACTTTGAGGTTGCGGAGCATAAGGTTTTATATTTGCATGGTTCTGCAAACGAGTGTTGCCATACTTGAGTAGTCAAAAATAGTAAAAGCGGTTAGTGCCTTAAAGGCGCTTGTTTCTTGCGCCGACTGAATGCACAAGTCTCGAAGCTTCCCCGGGTTTTGAACCTTATTCGAGAAACTTTTGCGATATACCGGTTGATCGTGAAATTGACTTGCCGAGCCATAAACTTGGAGTTTCTATACAGTCCAATCACCCGCCAATGTCTTAAAAGAAATGCTTCAGGGTACCGCTATTGCACTGTCGTGTTTTCGTCTCCTTCGGTGGCGCGACTTCGGGCCACAAAGTGTTGGCACAGCCGTTCGATTGCATCTCGAGCAGGGCGCCTGGCGCTCGCGGGATTTTGTGGACACATCGAGGCGTGCCAGCCGGGCTAGAGCGTCTGACACAGCGGCCTGGTCCAGAGGCATTTTCCAGATAGCGCCTGCTGTCTTCAGGACGCCCCGATGTAGCTAAGCTCAGTTCCGACCGTGACACCACCAGCGCCGCCGGCGCGTCGCTGGTCCCCATACGCATCAAGGCGCTCCGCGTTGAAGCTCGACAACGGAGCCCTACCCAGCGCCGCGGTCAGGCTTCTTGCGACTGCGGCCGTGTTCTTGCCGAATGGGCGTATCGCGCCGATCTCTTCGGTGTACCTGTCGATGAGATCCCCGAATGTAATAGAATTGAGGTTTCGATTGTCGCGGTACAGGCTCGCATCCATCTCAGCTCCGATCTTCCAGGCCTACTTCTAAGCCAAGGACTTCGTGGGAAAGGACAGGCTGATCGACTCATGCCCAACCCGTCGCACTTCTGCAACCCAACTTCCTTCCCGCTTCCTGATTGAGGCCATCCGCAGCTCTCCGCCATTCCTCCGTAGCGATGTAGCAAAGTGCCACAAAAATCCGCACAAAAGCCGAAGGAATACGGAGATTTTCGGGTCCAAAAAATGGAAGAAATAGCATGAAATCAGAAACTTATAGTTCACGTCGTTTAAGCGTGGCGCCCATGATGGACTGGACCGACCGCCACTGCCGCGTATTCCACCGCCAGATCACCCGCCATACCTGGCTGTATACAGAGATGGTGACGACCGGGGCGCTGATCCATGGCGACGTCGAGCGTCACCTGCGCTACGACGATATCGAGCACCCGATTGCCCTGCAGCTGGGCGGCAGCGAGCCGGCCGACCTGGCGAAAAGCGCGAAACTGGGCGAGCAATGGGGCTATGACGAGATCAACCTGAACTGCGGCTGCCCGTCCGAACGCGTGCAGCGGGGGGCATTCGGCGCCTGCCTGATGAACGAGCCGCAGCTGGTGGCCGACTGCGTCAAGGCAATGCGCGACGCCGTCGCCATCGACGTCACTGTCAAGCACCGCATCGGCATCGACTACAACGAGGATTACGGCTTCGTGCGCGACTTCATCGGCAAGATTGCCGACGCCGGCTGCCGCACCTTCATCGTCCACGCGCGCAACGCCGTGCTGAAGGGCTTGTCGCCGAAGGAGAATCGTGAGATCCCGCCGCTGCGCTACCACGTCGCGTACGAACTCAAGCGCGAATTCCCCGAGCTCGAAATCATCATCAACGGCGGCATCAAGACCAACGACGAGATCGCTGACCACTTGCAGCACGTCGATGGCGTCATGATCGGTCGCGAGGCTTATCACAACCCCTGGCTGATGGCCGACTGGGACGCACGTTTTTACGGCGACGAAGAAAGCGGCGCGGTGTCGCGCGAGCGCGTCCTGGAAGCCATGATCCCGTATATCCGCGCCGAACTCGAACGTTACGGTCCGCTGGGCCTGCGCCTGAACAGCATCACGCGCCACATGCTGGGCCTGATGGCTGGTCTGCCGGGCGCTCGCGCCTTCCGCCAATTGCTGTCGGATTCGCGCCGGCTGGCCGAAGGCAATCCGGAGTTGCTGCTGGAAGCGGCCGGACGCATGCGTAAAGCAGCGTGATCGATTAAACAACGCAGTTAACCGTTTGTTACGGCGGTGCCAGGCAGGACCGCCTTTCCTGTGCAAATCTCACCACACCCCCTGTTGTATAGACAGCTGGTAAGCCGCTTTTCCTTGCTCAACAGCAAGAATAGACTCATAATTCTCGCTCTTCTCCTCGCATTACACTTGGCATTGTTGTAGTAGCGAAACAGTATTGAGCTAGATCATGTTTATTAGCTGCAACTGTCAATTTTTGATTTATCCTGACGGAAATACACACAAAAGTTCACGGAGAAGTCGGACTTTTAGTAATAAAGCGACGCGCGGCGCAGAGGTTCCGGGCGTGGATCCAATCATTTGAACCAGGGAAGACAGTAAATGAATTTATCCAACATGAAGGTCGGCATGCGTCTGGCGCTGGGCTTCGCTTTGGTGCTCGTGCTGATGGTCGTTTTGACTGTCGTCGGCATCGTTCGCACCGGGCAGATCCAGAGTCGGCTCGATCACGTCATCGGCGTCAGCAACGTCGTGACCCGCCTGGTCGTCGACATGCGCAACAACGTCAGCGAGCGCATCACTTCGCTGCGCACCCTGACCTTGATGACCGATCCGTCCGACATGGAACCGGAACTCAAGCGCTTCAAGGAACAGACCGCCAAATACGACGCGCTGCAGGCCAAACTGAGCGAGAAATTCGCGATCGAAGCCTCGGCTGAAGAAAAAGCGCTGCTGGTCCAGATCAAGGAAGCCGAAAGCGTCGCCATGCCGGCGATTGCCAAGGCATCGGAACTGTACCTGGCGAACAATGCGATGGACGCGACCCGCGTGATGGTCAAGGAAATCCGTCCGGCCCAGAAGAAATGGCTGGACGCGCTGGACCAACTGGCCGAGCGTGAAGACAAGCAGAACGCCCAGACCCAGGCCGATGCCGGCGCCCAGTACGAAAGCGCGCGTAACACCATGCTGCTGACGCTGCTGGCAGCCGTCGCCATCGGCGTGGCGGCCGCCTATGTGATCACCCGCGGCCTGCTCAAGCAACTGGGCGGCGAACCGGGTTACACCTCGAGGATCGCCACCAGCATCGCCGAAGGCGACCTGTCGATCGCCATCGACACCAAATCGTCGGACAAAGGCAGCCTGCTGAGCGAAATGAAACAGATGCGCAACAGCCTGGTCGACATCGTCAGCCAGGTCCGCCGCGGCACCCATACCATCACCACCGCGTCGCGTGAAATCGCCGCTGGCAACACCGACCTGTCCTCGCGTACCGAACTGCAGGCCAGCTCGCTCGAGAAGACCGCATCGGCCATGGAAGAGCTGACCTCGACCGTCAAGCAGAACGCCGAGAACGCCCGTGAAGCCAACCAGCTGGCTGCCACCGCATCGGATGTGGCTCGCAAGGGCGGCGAAGTGGTGTCGCAAGTGGTCGGCACGATGGGCGAGATCAATAGCTCCGCCAGTAAGATCGCCGACATCATCGGCGTGATCGACGGCATCGCCTTCCAGACCAACATCCTGGCGCTGAACGCTGCCGTGGAAGCCGCCCGTGCCGGCGAACAAGGCCGCGGTTTCGCTGTGGTCGCATCCGAAGTGCGCAACCTGGCACAGCGCTCCGCAGCGGCTGCGAAAGAAATCAAGACCCTGATCGGCGACTCCGTCGAGAAGATCGGCCGCGGTTCCAAGCTGGTCGGCCAGGCCGGCGTGACCATGGACGAAGTGGTGGGCAGCGTCAAGCGCGTGACCGACATCATGAGCGAGATCGCCAACGCCAGCGCCGAGCAGAGCGCCGGTATCGAGCAGGTCAACCTGTCGATCATCGAGATGGACGGCATGACCCAGCAGAACGCCGCCTTGGTCGAGCAGGCTGCCGCCGCCTTCCAGAGTCTGCAGGACCAGGCTGCCGAGCTGCAGCGTGTGGTCAGCATCTTCAAGCTGGAAGGCGAAGAAGCCATCCTCGCCGAAGCAGCCGCACCGGCAGCGTCCTCGACCGCGGTGGCAACCCGCGCCGTCGTGGCCCGCCCGGCGCGTCCGCAAACGGCAGCGCCGCAACTGAAAAAGCCGGCTACCGCCCGCAAGGCAGCGACCGTGAAGGCCGAGGAAGCACCGGCACCGGAAGCAGGCAGCGCATCGTCGACCTCGAAGAAAGTCGCCGCGGCAGCCGCCAGCGACGACTGGGAAGAATTCTGAGCCAGGACGGCTCGTCAAAACGGCCGGTAAGCCTACCGGCCATTTAAAAAAAACTTTGTTAGCAAGGGGAAATAAAAATGTCCAATAAGAAATTTGCCGCTGTCCTGTTCGCTGGTCTCTTCGCCACCGGTTTCGCTGCCGCTGCGGAAGTCCCGGCTTCCTTCGATCCGTCGAAGTGCAAGGTCGAGTACCCGAAAGCGTCGCTGATGAACGAAGAGCAGGGCGTGACCTCGATGTCGTTCCAGATCAACGCCGATGGCTCGGTCGCAGATTCGAAACTCGAGAAGTCGAGCGGCTTCAAAGGCCTGGATAAGGCAGCGCTGAAAGGCCTGTCGGCATGCAAGTTCAAGCCGGGCACCAAGGACGGCGCACCGGCCCAGACCTGGACCAAGGTCGACTACGCCTGGAAGCTGGACTGATTTTTTGCTTCCCTGGAAGTACCGCAAACCGGCCCGCGAGGCCGGTTTGTCGTTTACGGGTCCGGACGTACGAGGCCGCGCTGGAATACGTAGTTCGCGACCTGGCGCCCGAGCGCCTGCCCTGAGGTCCGGTCGAACTGCCAGTGCACGCCGATGTAGATCCGGCTCTGCCCGGCCTCCGTCTCGGCCTGCGAGAGGCTGCCGTAGGTGCGCGGCCAGACCGGCCTGATCCAGCCCTCGTTGTCGTGGGTGACGCCGTTCCACTCGTCGGAGACGTAGGTGAACCTCAGCTTGTCGCCGTACAGCTTGCGCAGCGTCTGGAAGCTGGCGCCGCCCGTGACAGCGTGGCCCGACGGGTAGGAGGGGAAGGGCGGTGTGTAGTCGGGGCCGACCAGATTGCTGGCTGGAGAGCCCAGCGGCGTCCAGTTGGGATCGGCCAGCGTGTCCGGATTGCCGTCGCCCTGGCCGGTGGGGCCGGTGCCGGGACTGGCTTCGCGGACGCCGTGCACCGGGCGCCAGAACCTGTAGTAGTACTTGGCTGACCAGCCGGCAATGACGCTGTCCGCCAGGCTCGCGTTGAGCAGGCCCAGGGCGCGCGCCTGTTCAAGGACATCCTGGGTGCGGGTACGGATCACCTGGACCGCGATCTGGTTGTACATGCTGATCGGCGTGCCGACCCAGGCCGTGCTGTCGTAGCCCCAATAGATGCCGATGCGCGTCTGTTCCGGCGTACGCCTGGTCGCCGGGCCGATGCCGCCAAGCTGTTTGACCTCATTGAAGGCTTGCGTATAGGCCTCGCTCGCAAGTGGCGGTGGCGGTGGCGGCCGGAATGCGGCTGCCGACGGCACCACGAAAGGCTTGACCTGTCCCCAATAGGCGCCAAAAGCCACCCTGATCCTGCTGACCGGGTCGGGCTGCCATTTGCCGGGTTCCTTGTAGAGCGGATAGTCTTCGCCGACGATGGGCTCCGGCCGGTCGGAGCCATCGTCGGCGCGCAGCGCGAGGATGGCCGCCGCTGCGCGCCTTCCGATATCGATGCCGTTCAGCTTGGCGCGGCCGGCGGGCAGACGGGCCAGCTCGGCGTTCAGCAGGGCCTGCAGGCGGTTGGCCTGGCGTGGATACAGGGCCGCCAATGCGTCGTGCGCGGCCTGGGCGATCGCGGCGTCGGGCGAACTGTCGGCAAACGCCGGCAGGTTCCCGCTGTAGCCGGGATAGCGGCGGTAGATGGCATTCAGGGCATCGTAGATGGCGATGTGGAAGATCGCCATCATCCGGCTGCTGTGCGTCGGCCCCGGCTGTTCGGGCTCCGGCGATGGCCCGGCCGGCGGCGGTGCATGGTCGATCGCGATCGTATGCCAGGCCACATCGCTCCAGTAGGCGAGCCGCGCCGTGGCGTTCGGACCGGGCGGTGCCGTATAACGCCAGGGCGATTCGTGCGTGTCCGGTTGCGTGGGATAGAGGGCCGGGTCGAGCAGCCCGGTGCCGGCATGGGCAACCAGCAAGGGAAGGAGCAGGGTGCAGAGCAGTGGCGTGAGACGTAATTTCATGGCAAGGCTCCGGTCGTATGCGGCAGGGGTCACCAGACCTTACGGGGTCAGCGTTGGCACGACAAGCACAACCGCAAGCGCCTTTGATCGCCCACAGTCGGGATTCCGCCTGGAATTGAAAACCCATTAAGCTTGCGCAATACCTTGCCCTTGTTACACATCTGTCGCTTCATGTTTCGGTTGTAAGCACTTGCATCAAAACCACTCTATTGCGGTCTGGATCGCTATAGTGGAAGCACACCAACCGAAAGGAGAAGCATCATGAAACGAATCCTCTGTGCCGCTGCCGCAGCCCTGATCAGCACCGCCGCCTTCGTCCCGGCGCAGGCCTTCGCGAAAGGTGACGTCCTGGTCGTCCGTACCGCGCCGCCGGCGCCGCGCCATGAAGTCGTGCCCCATGCACGCCGCGGCTACGAATGGGCGCCGGGCTACTGGAACTGGAATGGCCACCGCTACGTCTGGCAGAAGGGTCATTTCGAGAAAGTTCGCAAGGGTTACAGCTACCACCGCCCGGAATGGCGCCAGGGCGCCAATGGCTGGACGCTGGACCGCGGCGGCTGGCAGCGCGGCGACCGTGACGGCGACGGCGTGCGCAACCGCTTCGACGACCACCCGAACAATCCGCACCGTTCGTAATTCTTGAGCCATAAAACGAAAAGCCAGTCCGCGTGACTGGCTTTT
>NZ_JANUGX010000058.1 GCF_024753245.1 Massilia norwichensis
TCGGGAGCGCATTGGCGCGGACGAGGAGGAGCCGCGCTGGTATCTGCATGGTTTGTTTGGCTGAGGTCCGGCCGGTGCGGCAGCAGGCTCGCCTGGCGTTTGTTCGATCTCGATCGCGCAGTAGATGAAGTCGCGGGTCGTTTTATTCGACGTACCCTAGTGAACGTACCACCGCCACCTCTGCGTGCAAGCCGGTGGTGTCGAACAGCGGCATTGCGCTGGTTTTGGTACCGAGTGCAGTCGACCGTTGTGGATGACAGCTGTGCAATAGTGATTTCGCTCAGCTTGTAATCCCATCGGAAGCGGAACGGTTCGCCATGCACTTCAGCATCATGGTTTTGGCGTCTAGAGCTCCCGGTTGGTCGAGACCTTCATATCGAGGAAATCAACTTTGCACCGCAAGCCGTGAGGTCGTTGTCATACGCATACGACCGCCCCTTGTGTTTGGCACCAGCACCGTCCGGCTTGATAGGAAACTTCCCTTTGCATTTGGGACAAAAGGTGAGATCGTCGGCAAGCGCTGCCTCAGTACCCATTACGATAGTGCCGGATGAAACAGAAATAACCTGGCCACCGTGGTCCGTCTTGTCATTCAATCGAATTACACCGCGTCCCTCATGCTTCATGTTCAATTCTCCCAGTGCTGAATGATGAGCCGGCCGGCTGCGGTGCCATGTCCAAATCAGTCCTATCGTCCGGCGCATCATGCCGCAGCCTTGATGTTTGACGCTTACTCCTGATGGGCTTTTGTTGTCCTGTTACTCAGCGCTCTGATTAATCGGCTTGGCTCTAGGAAAATAATAGGAGCCCTCAGGCGCACCGGGCACCTTAACCCTGAATTTCAAGCCGGAAAGGAGCTTGTCCCAAAGCGCAACGGCCTCGTCGTCGCTGACCGATGCTTTTTTAGCGGCACCGACCATATTGTGCGCGACCTTGGTGAACATGGCGGCATGAAACTCGGATGGCTTGGCAACATCTTTCGGTGTGCCGACGAAGGCCCACTCGAAGTCGTGGGTGCCATCCGGCCTGCGTATGAGCGATTCTTCACCATCCCAGTGTTGTACGTCCCGCTTTCCTTCCCGTAAAACGTCCCGCTTGGGATACGAAGCCCCTTGGGTCTTTTGGGCACTCTTGATGCGGGCGAGGAGGGGAAGCTCATCGCGCTTCATCTCCTCGAATCGATCCTTCTTATAATCGGCGTAAGCGTCCTTGTTGGAACTGACGGAGAACGTGACATCCGGGATACTAGGTAAATAGATCCCTGCACTGATCCTCTCTTGTCCCTCGGACCGATCGCCGGGCATGAAGCCATGCTGGATGCAGAAGCCCGGCTCAGTTGGTACTTCTTCCGCGGCGCGCAGCCTCAAGCTCTTGGCATACGCCATCTGTCGGGCGACTACCGTGCCTTCGGTCTCGCCTTTCTCGATGGTGTCCCCCAGCACGAATGTAATTTCACCCTTGCTGACGTATGTTTCGAAAAAAAGAGAATTGTCCGCTTTTGCATATTTATCTTCGAAATAGCGCATCTGCCAGCTATCGGCAATTGGTCCCGGCCCAAAGTAGGTGACTTCGGCGGTGCTGTCTTCCCACTTCAACTTCCTTATTTTCTCGTCGGCGCGGAGTTTCGCCTTTTCCAGGTCGCCAGCAACAATTTCGATGCCGATGCCAAAAGTAGCATTCCCCTCAATGAGCTGCGCTTCCTGCGGTACTTCGAGTGCATAGCGGCCAAAACACAGGATCTTTGTTTTTTCGAACAACGCCTGCAGGCGCGGGCTGAGCTTGACTGGTTCGGGCACGGCACTCTCCTTGTAAGTGTAGCTGCGGGAATTTCCAAATAACGACAGGAGGACAATGAGGGAGATGGCGGCGATCGCGCCGTGCTTTAGGTAAGGCATGGCTTTCACGGTTACTCCCATTTCGCCGTCTTAGCGATTTGAACGATCGAATACAGCAACGAGGCCAGTACGTCGCGATCGGCATAGCTTTTCTGATGCTCGTAGCTCTTGCCCCTTGTTTCACCGTGCACGAATAGCTTTCCGTCGATCAGCTTGGCGGATCGGGTCGCAGGCACAGTTTCGTCGCCAGGAGCCGTCGGTGGCTGCAGCGTGAGAGTAAGTACGCGCGCGCCTGCCTGGACTGTCAGCGTTCCCTTGGCGTCGTCGCTCAAGAGTTTCCAGCTCTCGACTGGGGGAAGCTTGCTGTTCCGGGCATCCCACACCTCGCGGTCGGCAACTTTGAAAACGACTTCACCGTAGCTGAGGCGTTCCGAAGATGAGCAGAAGCTGCCATAACTATTAGTTGGGTGGAAAGTCGCTTTGATATCTTCGATAAATTCACTGGCCTTGTTTAAGCGCCTGACAACGGCATCGATGCCCCCGCCATTCTTTTTCTCTACGCGCCCGGGATTAACCCAATCAGGGTTGAGAAGCCGCCACCACGCATCTGCCGGTTGTAGGTAAATGCTTTCCAAAGCGCCTGCCGTGCTACCAGGCAAGCTCCACATCTCGCGTCCTGACCCGTCCACGACTTTGAGCCAACCCTTCCCATACGCTGTTCCGGGCAACAGCTCCAACGCTGCAGGTGCATTGGCGAGTATGGCAGTGGCATGTTCACCATTAATGCCCAAAACCTGTGCAATAGTTTCAGCAACCATGCCCGATCCCTCCAGAAAACCGAATCGCATGCGTTTGTACGAAGCAGCGGCACCCATGGTCGGCATTACGTTGTGATAAATGCCTAGTACCTTGACGCTGGGATCGTTCAACAAGTTTCCGTACTTCGGATGAATGAGCGCACGAGCAAGCAGACCGCCCATGCTGTGCGTGACGATGATCACCTCATCGCATTTAAATCCCCGCTTCTGGTAGCCCTTGACGAGGCCGCGTACACGGTCCGCGATCACCCGCGCGGAGATGCCGTTGCTCTTCAAAAAGTTGTACCCCATCGCGTGCACCGGGTACCAGCACGCAGCGACTTTTTTAAGGTCCTGCTCTGTCAGTGCGGCGCCTACATTCACCCCGCCGAAAGTGCTGGGATCTGCAAAGAAAGGCCTCCACATCGGATTGGCGGCATCGCCTGAGATCATGTTGTTGAGGTGGCTTTCCGCTGCCTTCAGCATCTTCCCATACGCTCCGTCGAATAGGACTTCGCTCCAGCCTCGCCAGCGTGCAATCTGCGCAGGGGATTCGCGCTTCTTCATACTTAGCCGCCGGTTGAGTACCAGACTTCCTGTAATGCGCGACCCGAGCAAGGGTGGAATGAATTCGAGATTGTCAGGCACGTTCTGGTGCAGTTTGTCTGCAGCCAGCGTTTCCGCGCCCTCGGGATCAAACCGATCTTTACTCTCGGTATAGTGGTAATACTCGACTTCCGTCTCGTTCGGATCGAGCATGAGTTGCCGCTGTGCTGGCGAGGCATCCTTGTACCACCCACCAAGACCAGTGCCTAAGAGAATACCGGCCTTATCGACATTGCTGGACATATCGTCCGGACGCCACGAACGGTTGTCCGGCCGTTCCAGATTTTTTTGTCGCTGTTTGCTGAGGCGAAGATTACTGCCCATCACGCCGGGCAAGAAGATCACAGGGATGATCTTGCGCGGCGGGAGCTTGACGTCGTGGCGGACCGCGTCCGACGTTGGCGTCAAGTAGACCGTGTATTCGGCCCATCCCCCGACACCTTGTGTGAATTCGCCCTGGTGATTGCCCCGCTCGTTCAGTCCGGATTGGTCGCTCATGGTAGTTCACCCTTGTAACGGATGGTATAGGAGTCGAAACCGCCTGATTTCTGTACTTCTGTGCTGCCGCTGGCCGAGGTTTTTCCGTCAATTACCGTTCCGTCATCGCGCACGAGTTCGTAGGCAATGTTCTTCTCGGGCTTCATGTTGGCGTCCACGAAGTTGACTTCCTGGTCAAAGTGGTAGTCCGAAGTGCGTTCGTTGAATGCCTGCGACACGCTTTTCGCTGGCAGCGTCTCGAGGTTGCCGTGGAATAGCACAGGTGATGAGGTGAAGAACTGCACCTTCTCGCCGATCTCGACCATGTTGTTGACGCCGTGCAGCCTTACGCCTTTCTTGCCACGAATATTTACCCAGTCCGTCTCGCTGAGGAGTTGGAGCACCTTGTTGGCGATGACCTCCACGTCGTCACTCTGCGCCTGCACCGACACCTTGCCGGCCGCAGCGATCAATTTCATTCCCGCCTTATGGACGAAGAGCCTGAAGGTCTTGCCAACGCTCGCGAACAGGCCATCGGCACTGGCAATCGACAGGCTTTTCTCGCTGGTGATCGCGGTGTGACGGCCGCTGGCAATGTGGGTCGATTGGGCGGTTGTGAGTTCGATCCCGGCTGGGCTTGCCATGACAAGATGGGGCTCGGCGAGCTCAGGAAACGTCCCTTTCCCCGCCCCGCGGATTGCCGAGTGCTGGGCTTTGACGTCCTCTGCGGCTTCGTCCTGCTGGCCCTTTTCCTGAGCCTCGTGGTCGACCGCCATTGTCGCCAGCTGCTCCTGGATCTGGGCAGCCGCAGCCAGTCGCTGCGCGGTCTCACCCATGTCTTTGGTGTGGGATGCCGCATTTTGTCGCGCTTCTGTAGTGATAAGCATGCCCTGTGCGGCGCGTGCCACGCCATGCCCGTCGGTGCGCAGCTCCCAGCCTTCCCCGCGCGCGTCCTTGCGGCCCGCGTTGTCCTCGATGCGCGTGATGTGGCCGAGCGACAGTTGACTGCACTGGTGATCGCTTTTCAGCTGTGCCTGGATTTTATCTGGCGTGTCGTCGAGCACCAGGTGGTTGCCGCGCGCCCCGCCGCCCAGCTCCCGGCTGCGCAGGCCGGCAAGCGACTGCTGCTCCGGCAGGGACCACGGCGGCATGTGGGTTTGGTTGTAGAGCGCGCCGAGGATGAGCGGATGGTCGATATTCCCATTCGCGTAGACGACACCCACTTCCTCGCCGACGCGGGGCAACCGGATCTGCCCGAACTGATCGCCGGCCGCCGGGCTCAATACCCGAATCCATGGCGAGCTCATCTCATTGTAGTCGCCCAGCCGATCCCAGTGAAACTGCAGCTTGACCCGCCCGTAGCCGTCCGTGTGGATGTCGGCGCCGGCCGGGCCGACGACGATGGCCGTATGCAGCCCCATGTAGGTAGCCGGCTCGCTGTTGTAGTTGCGGCCGGGACGCCAGCGGATGTCCTGGCGGATGCACGTGAAGCGATTTTCGTAGCGCGAGGGTGCACCTGCGCCGGCCAGGTAATTATTCGATACCTCATGGTCGGCAGACAGGATCAGGTAATAACGGTCTCCAATGCTGCCGCGTGGCTCGGCGTCGTATCGGCTCGAGCGCGACTCGGCGCTGAAGTGGCCGCCGAGCTTGAACCTGCGACCGGGCAGCACGAAGCGTTCGTTGCCTTTCGCATCGAAATACTGCCTGTCCTTGTCCGCTTCGTCCATGCGCCGCGCCGCCAGCTGTTCGCCGTCGGAGTACAAGCGAAAGCCATAGGAGCCGGTGTCCTCGTAGACCTCGTAAGGGAAGAAATCGCCTTGTTCGTTGAGGGAAGCGGCTTCAGCGCGTTGCGCGCGAGGGTTCTTGTAGTCGAAACTCGCCAGCGTGGTCCGGCCCGAGCCCAGGCGCCGGATTGCCGTCCACTCGTGAATGCCGTCGTCCTCCCGCGAGCCCCTGCCGTCGTGGAATGAGATCACGTACATTTCCTCGTCGATGGGAGGGGCGAGGAAGCTGTTGTCCGAAATCATGAGCTGGTGGCCATCGAACCTGTGCTCGTACCAGTAATACAGGCCGAGCACTTCCCAGCGCCGGTGCAGATGGTTGTAGTCGCTCTCGTTGTACTGGTTGGCGACGGTCAGCTTCGACTCGTCGATCGGGTACATTTGCCAGTCGGCCTGACGGTAGTGCCGCAGGGTTTCCTCGGTGATCTCCCGCACGGTTTTATTGTGGAACGAAACACAGTTCTTGCGCAGGCGTGCGAATGCGAGCCAGGGTTCGAGCACCATCCGGTAAAAGGCGAAGCCGCCATCGCTGCGCAGGAAGCGGAATTCCGTGATGTAGCCGTTGAAGTAGCGTAGTGACCCGTCTTCCCGTACCAGGGAGATCGTCACCATCCGGCCCATCAGCATTTTCAGCGGGATACGCGCGTCGTCCGACAGCACTTCGACATCGAAGCGGAAACTCCGCGAAACTTCTTCATGCGCGACCAGCTTGTTCGGCAGCAGGATCGCGGGCGGCCCGTCGTTCAAGGGGAAATCGAGCCGCATGAGCCGGTTGTGCTGGGATGCGCCGCTGAATGCTGACCGTGCGGCACCCGCCGCGATTTCCTGGCTTTCGCCCATTGATTGCCTCCCGATGCCCGTGTGGCCTTGGCCGAAGTGAAAAATGTTCAGCGAACACGTTACCCGGAGGCTGCCAAAGGGAACTTAATCAGTATCAACACGTTTCCCTGCGCCATGTCTAAAGTTTTTCTGACAGTTTTCCAGGAGGAGACAGGCAGTGCCTAAAAATTTGATACGCCAAAGGCAAGCGCGCACCGCAAGTACGATCGGCCGGCAGCCAGCCCCGATGGATGGGTTCGTCAACATCGGACCGGCCCTGGTTCGCAGCCCCATTACGCGGCTTTTTGGTCGGCCCTATCCCGTACAGTTCCGCGCGCAGGGCGCGCTCGACGCCTGGACCCGTGCGCTCGGGAACACCGGCCTGTGGCCCCACTGGCAGGCTCTTGGCACGCTGTGCTGGCAGATCAGGCAGGAAATTCTCCGGCAGCTGGAATGCATGCATCCCCGGTCTTCGATAGCTGGGCAGATAAGCGCCGAGGATTGCCAACGGCTCGCGTTCCAGGTCAGCACGAACCTCAAGTACCATTTGAGCGAGGGCACAGTGATCGAGGCTACTGCGGCGCTGGAGACACTGCTGGCGAATTCGGACGTGGATCTCAGTCTCCCGATGAGTATGGTCGCGCCGCCCTACCGGGCCCAGTACCTGCGGTTCGGCGAGGTAGCAATGCGGTATCTGAAAGTGCCGGACCCGCAATCTCCCGATCACGTTTTTGACGGGGTTTTCTGTTTCCTGACCCGGCATGCCTCATCTGGCGACCCAGAGGAGAAGTGCTGGACGCTGGAACTCGTCTTCATCAGCAAACGCCAGGACAGCTATGGCGGCCATGTCTCGCTGCTCGGCGAAACGGATCGTGGGGACATGACGGTCGGCGAATGGTTGGCCGAGATCCTCGCCAACGTCCAGACGACGGACCAGAGCGAGATCCACCGATCGATGCATGCCGCGGTCAGCTACGTGGTACGTGTGTTTCTCTACATGGCCTTAAAGCAAGCGCGCGTGACGCCGCACTGCGAATACGACGAGGCGCTACGCCGCGCTGCCGGCCTGGGGGAGCGCAAGCGCGCCAAGCTGGTGCATAGATCGGCGTCGCTCTACAACGGCATCCTTGTCGGCCCTGAGACATTGCCGCCGGGTGCTTCGGAAGGCGTGGCAGGAGGTGGTGTGGCGCCGCACTGGCGCCGTGGGCATTTTCGTATGCAGCCCTTTGGCATCGGCAATCAGCAGCGCAAACTCATCTTCGTCGCGCCGGTCCTTGTTCATGCGGAGCAGCTACAGGGCGATATGCCGGCACCGAAGTCGTATCGGGCCGGCGCTGCTGTCGTTAGCACGGCTTGACATACCGACCACAGACGCTGGGGCATCTGCTGTCGGCTCACAGTGGCCTTCGTGCCACGTCAA
>NZ_JANUGX010000059.1 GCF_024753245.1 Massilia norwichensis
GCCCTCATGCAGTTGCGCTTCACTTCGCTCGCTGTGGTCAGCTTGCGGTGGGACTTTCACCCACAGGAGTGCGCTCATGCTGAGCGCACATGAAAAACGGCCGCACGATGGCAGCCGTTCTTTGCGCGATAAGAATTTTCAAATCACAATTGACGGGCGTCGAACGTGTTGCACTGCTGCACCGAACCGGTTTGCAAACCTTTCGAGAACCAGCGCATGCGCTGCTCGGACGTGCCGTGCGTGAACGAATCCGGCACCACCTCGCCGCGCGCACGGCGCTGCAGCGCATCGTCGCCGATCGCGCTGGCGGCTTTCAGGGCCGACTCGACATCGCCCTGCTCGATGATCTGCTTGGCTTCGTTGGTGTGGTAGGCCCAGACGCCGGCAAAGCAGTCGGCCTGAAGCTCGACCCGCACCGACAGCGCATTCGCTTCGGTCTCGGACAGGCGCCGGCGCATGCTGTCGACCTTGCCGGAGATGCCCAGCAGGTTTTGCACGTGGTGGCCGACTTCGTGCGCGATTACGTAGGCCTGGGTAAATTCGCCGCCAACTTGGAAGCGCTGCTGCATCAGGTTGAAGAAGGACACGTCCAGGTAGACCTTGCGGTCGGCCGGGCAGTAGAACGGACCGACGGCCGCTTCGCCCATGCCGCAACCGCCGGTAGGCGTGCTGCCTTCATACAGGCGTAGTATCGGCGGCGTGTAGGTAGCGCCGTTCTGCTGGAAGATCTGGGTCCAGGTCGTCTCGGTATAACGCAGAACAGTACGGATGAACTGGGTCTCCTGGTCGTTGGCAGGAGGCCGGTTCGGCACCTGCTGCACCTGGGCCGGCGAACCGCCGCCGGACAGGAGGCCTAGAATCGTACCTGGCGACACCCCAAAAAACCAGGAACCGAGCAAGGCGATGACGATCGTTCCGATCCCCACCGTACCACCGCCGATGCCGAATCCACCGCCGCCACCACCGCTGCCGCGGACGTCCTCCACGTTATTACTCTGTTCGTCACCTTGCCAACGCATTTGCGCCTCCTTATCTTCCCGGCGACCGTTTCAGGCACACCGCACCGCGCTGTTCGCGCGCATCCTTGATGCGGAATTCCTCGTCCGCGGCCAGCCCGGCGCGCTGCTCGTCATGCAGCTCGCGCTCGTGGCGTTCACGCTCGATTTCACGTTCCAGGCGCAGGTGCAGACCAGCGTCAGACATTCTCGTGCTCATGGCAATCCTCCCTGGGGCCCAGTATGCGCAAGCAGGCACACCGGGTATGTACGAGCCTTCACATAAACGCAATTTTAACGGAAGGGCCGCTATGTTCGCTCGCGCACAGAACGGCGAGGCGGCGCCCCTCATGCTGAAGCCATGACCCTGAACCTGCGCTCCCCATCCGCCCTATCGCGCCTCGGCCGCCAGTTGCGCAGCCAGGATTACGCCTTCATCACCGTCACCCCGGCCACGCACCGGCGCGTCAATCGCCGCGCGGAAAATGCCTGGGCACACGGCCTGCGCGACGTGTTCGGCTGGAGCCGCCCGTATCGCGAAGGCGTGCTGCCGGCGGAAATCGACAGGCTGCTGGAGGAAGCCGGCTTGCGTGCAGAAGCCGGCCAGGATCTGGGACCCGGCTACCGGGCATGCATCCGCGCCTCGACCGTCGGCCGCCAGCTCTATTTCCACTCGGCCTTCCCGACCTCGGATGACGATGCGGTCTTCTTCGGCCCCGACACCTACCGCTACGTGGCGGCGCTGAAGCGTTCGCTCGCCTCGCCGCTGCTGCGCCGGCCGGTGCGGCGCGCGGTCGATATCGGCTGCGGCGCCGGTCCGGGCGCGATCGAGCTGGCCCTGTGCTGCCCCGACGCCACCGTCTACGGCGCCGACATCAACGACGACGCGCTGCTGCTTTCCGGCATCAACGCCGAGCTGAACGGTGCGGACAAACTCATCCCCTGCCGCGGCAACCTGCTGGACGGCGTCGACGGCCAGTTCGACGTGGTGATGTCGAACCCGCCCTACATCCTCGATGCGGACGAACTGCCCTACCGCCACGGCGGCGGCGAGCACGGTGCCGGCCTGTCGATCGACATCGTCAAGACCGGCCTGGCGCGCCTGCATCCGGGCGGCAGCCTGCTGCTGTATACGGGAGTGGCAATTGTCGCCGGCGAGGACCGCTTCCTCTCGGCGATCCGGCCGCTGCTGGACGAAGCCTGCGACGAATGGCAGTACGAAGAGCTGGACCCGGACATCTTCGGCGGCCAGCTCGAGTGCGAGGGTTACGAACAGGTGGAACGCATTGCCGCCGTCTGGCTGCATGCGGTGAAGCGGGCCTGAACGCGCAGGCCCGCCGGTATCTTAGAAGCGCAGCTTGACGTAGGCCGACGGGCCGCTCAGGCGCAGCTTGAGATCGGCTTCGCGCTCGCCGTTGCGCGACAGCTGGATGCGCTGCATGCCGTAATCGACCACCACACCCACGTTACGCGCCGGGAACCATTCCAGGCCGATCGTGCCGCCATACACGTGGCCGTCCACGTTGCCGCCATTCTTCTTGACGCCCGATGCTTCGGCCACCAGGCGCAACTGCTCGTTGAACGAATGGCGCCAGGCCAGTTCGACCAGCGGTGCATAACCGCTCTCGCTGGTCTGGCCGCGGCCGTTGAACTCGACGGTCTGCGGCAATCCCGACACACCGGTCACCTGACCGCGGCCTTCTCCCGACACTTTCGCGTGCAGATAAGCTGCGCCGACGCCGACGCCGAACACGTCGTTGCCGCGGCCCAGCCACCAGCGGTAGGCCAGCTGCGCCAGGTCCAGGCGCAGGTTGGCGTTGACGGTGGCGGTGCCGCTGACCGGGCGGCCGTCGATGGTCGAGGCGCCGGCGATGGTCGGGTTGTAATCCTTGTCATAACGCCAGTAATCGAGCGCCAGGCCCTGGCTGTCGCCCAGCAGGACTTCGGCCTTCACGCGCGGCAGCGTGGTGTGGCTGCCTTCGGCGTCGGGCGTGGACAGGTAACCTTGCGAGGTGTCGCCGGCGGCATGGATCTTGGGCTTGGCGGAAAACACACCGGCGCTGATGCTCATGCGGTCGAGAGCGGGCGATTGCTGGGCGCAGGCGGCGCCGGAAGCCAGCACGGCGGCGATGGCGAGGACGGAATGACGAGCAAACATTGTATTCTCCGAATATCTTATATGAATGACATGAATATCACTGACTCGCGGGTCAGTAACTGTTGTCATTATTGCTAAGATATGCGGTAAGGGTGCGCACGATTGGCTGAGGCTGCTCGGCTGCCATCGCCAGGCGCACCGCTCAGCTTTGCATGGCGTCGATCTGTACCGGCATCGGCACGTGCGAGCGCACCTGGTTGCGTCCCGCATTTTTGGCAAGGTAGACGGCGGCATCCGCTGCTGCAAACAGCTCGGTGATGCTCTGTCCCTGTTCCATGGTCGCCACGCCGATCGACACGGTGGCCTGCACCTTCGGCTTGGTCAACAGAGGCGTCTGCGCAATGCCTCGACGGATACGCTCGCCGATCTCCATCGCTGTGCCCAGAGGCGTATCGGGCAGAACGACGACGAACTCCTCGCCGCCAAAGCGGGCGCAGACATCGTCCGTCCGCAGAAACGCGCGTAGCTGCTGTGCGAAAGCGCGCAACACATCGTCGCCCACCAGGTGGCCGAATTCATCGTTGATGCTTTTGAAGAAGTCGATGTCGAGCATCAGGATGGAGAACGTTTTGCCGGAGATCGCATGCTGCTGCACCTGCTGCTTGAGCACGTCGTCGAGGGCGCGGCGATTCCACTGCCCTGTCAGCGCGTCGGTCGCGGCATCGAGCTCCACCTTCTGCAGCGCCGTGCGCAATTGCGCCGCCAGCGAGGCATTCGCGTGCTGGAAGCGTATCCCCTCGATCAAACGTTTCGAGATCGCGCGCGTATAGTAGACAGTGAGGGCGGTGAACACGCTCAAGCCGGCAACGTAATCGAGCGCGCTCTGACTGCCGGTCTGCAATAAGCCCAGCACCGATACGGCCAGCAGGATGCCGATCTGGCCGTAATAAGCGACCACATAGGTGCCATAGACCTGCGCATTGATCGATGCGACGCCGCATAGCAAGGCCATCAGCACGGCGTCGAGCACGGGGTCGTAGCCCATCAGGAACCATGTCAGCAGGCCCCAGGCAAACCCATCCAGCCCGGCAATCCATCGGAGCTGCCGGCGATGCCTTGCCAGCTTCGAGCCGGTGCCGATCATGTGCTGCAAAACTGCCAGGCTGCCAGCCCAGATCGCGGCAGCGATTCCCAGCCACAGGACGATGGAATGCGTGGGAACGCGGTCCCAGCAGAACCATACGGCGAGCAGCCAACCGCTCGGCGTGGTGGTGAGTGCGCGGCGAAGCGCAATCGCACATTCCGAAAAGCCGGTTTCGCGCGCAAGGGAAAGGTCGGATTCGCTGATGGGCTGGGTGGTATTCACGACATGCCTATACGCTGGGGGATATTTGGCTGAGCATAACATGTTGCCAAGCCGAAAAAATCACAAACTATCACAGCTGACAGGGTGGCTGGTCGTTAACGAAAAAGGGCTCCCTTGTGGGAGCCCTTTTCTTGTCTGGCGGAGAGGGTGGGATTCGCCTACATACCGCAGGCCGCCCGTGCGCAAATATGCGCACGTCTTCGAATCCCACACGGGGAGCGCGCAGGCGCTCCCCTCCTCCCGCCAAAACAAAAAGGGCCCCCTTA
>NZ_JANUGX010000006.1 GCF_024753245.1 Massilia norwichensis
TAAAAAAGGCTCCCCCGCGGGGAGCCTTTCTGTTTGCCGCAATCCGGCAGATTACGCCAGCTTGCCGTGGCAAGCCTTGAACTTCTTGCCGCTGCCGCAAGGGCAAGGGTCGTTGCGGCCGACCTTCATGCCCATGTAGGTGGTGGCCGGATCGTCGCTCACCGCGGTGGCGCCGGCGGTGGCCGCCTGCGGTGCCATCAGTTCTTCCGGCGCGGCGGTCGGGTCGAAGTCGGCGTGCTGGTAGTTGATGTTTTCCAGGTGCGCCGAGGCTGCCTGCATCGCTGCTTCCGCCGCCTCGACTTCCTCGCGGGTCTGGATGCGGACCGTCATGATGGTGCGGATCACTTCGTTCTTGATCTGGTCCAGCATGGCGCCGAACAGCTCGAAGGCTTCGCGCTTGTATTCCTGCTTCGGGTTCTTCTGGGCGTAGCCGCGCAGGTGGATACCCTGGCGCAGGTGGTCCAGCGCCGCCAGGTGCTCGCGCCAGTGGGTGTCGATGTTCTGCAGCATGACGTTGCGCTCGAAGCCGCCGAAGGCTTCCTTGCCGACGATCGCCACCTTGCTGTTGTACGACTCGTCGGCGGCGGCCAGCACGCGCTCGAGGATGTCGTCGTCGTTCAGGTTCGGCTCGTCTTCCAGCATCTGCGCCAGCGGCACCGGCAGCGCCCACTCGTCGGCCAGCACGCGGCTCAGCGCCGGGATGTCCCACTGCTCTTCGACCGATTCGGCCGGCACGTGGGTGCGCACCACATCGGTGAACACGCCGGTGCGCAGGCTGGCGATCAGCTCGGACATGTCGACCGACTCCAGCAGCTCGTTACGCTGGGTGTAGATCACCTTGCGCTGGTCGTTGGCGACGTCGTCGTATTCGAGCAGCTGCTTGCGGATGTCGAAGTTGCGGGCCTCGACCTTGCGCTGGGCGGTCTCGATCGAACGGGTCACGATGCCGGCTTCGATCGGTTCGCCTTCCGGCATCTTGAGGCGGTCCATGATCGCGCGCACGCGGTCGCCGGCGAAGATGCGCAGGAGCGGATCGTCGAGCGACAGGTAGAAGCGCGAGGAGCCCGGGTCGCCCTGACGGCCCGAACGGCCGCGCAGCTGGTTGTCGACGCGGCGCGACTCATGGCGTTCGGTACCGATGATGTGCAGGCCGCCCTGCGCCACCACGTGGTCGTGCAGCGACTGCCATTCGTCGCGCAGCTTCTGGGCCTGCTCGGCCTTCTGCTCCGGCGACAGCGACTCGTCGGCTTCGATGAACTGGATCTGCTTCTCGACGTTACCGCCGAGGACGATGTCGGTACCGCGGCCCGCCATGTTGGTGGCGATGGTGATCATCTTCGGACGGCCGGCCTGGGCGATGATTTCCGCCTCGCGGGCGTGCTGCTTCGCGTTCAGCACGTTGTGCGGCAGGCCCGCCTTGGTCAGGATCCCGGACAGCAGCTCCGAGTTCTCGATCGAGGTGGTACCGACCAGCACCGGCTGGCCGCGCTCGTAGCAGTCGCGGATGTCGTTCAGCATCGCGCCGTATTTTTCCTCGGCCGATTTGTAGACCTGGTCCTGGCGGTCCTTGCGCTGCGACGGGCGGTTCGGCGGGATGACCACGGTCTCGAGGCCGTAGATTTCCTGGAATTCGTAGGCTTCCGTGTCGGCGGTACCGGTCATGCCGGACAGCTTGGTGAACATGCGGAAGTAGTTCTGGAAGGTGATCGAGGCCAGGGTCTGGTTCTCGTTCTGGATGCGCACGCCTTCCTTGGCTTCGACGGCCTGGTGCAGGCCATCGGACCAGCGGCGGCCCGTCATCAGGCGGCCGGTGAATTCGTCGACGATCACCACTTCGCCGTTCTGCACCACGTAATGCTGGTCCTTGTGGTACAGCACATGGGCGCGCAGCGCCGCGTACAGGTGGTGGATCAGGGTGATGTTGGCGGCGTCGTACAGCGAAGCGCCTTCCGGCAGCAGGCCCATCTTGGTCAGGATGGCTTCGGCCTTCTCGTGGCCGGCCTCGGTCAGCAGCACGGTGTGCGCCTTCTCGTCCTTGGTGTAATCGCCCGGGACTTCGACCTTGCCCTTGCCGTCCGGGGTTTCTTCGCCGATCTGCAGGGTCAGCAGCGGCGGGACTTCATTGATCTTGTGGTACAGGTCGGTGTGGTTCTCGGCCTGGCCGGAGATGATCAGCGGGGTACGCGCTTCGTCGATCAGGATCGAGTCCACCTCGTCGACCACGGCAAAGTTCAGGCCGCGCTGCACGCGTTCCTTCGCGTCGTAGACCATGTTGTCGCGCAGGTAGTCGAAGCCGTATTCGTTGTTGGTGCCGTAGGTGATGTCGGAACCGTAGGCCTTCTGCTTGCTGTCGTGATCCATCTGCGACAGGTTGACGCCGGTGGTCAGGCCGAGCCAGCCGTACAGGCGGCCCATCTGGTCGGCGTCGCGCTGCGCCAGGTAATCGTTGACGGTCACCACGTGCACGCCCTTGCCGGACAGCGCGTTCAGGTAGACCGGCAGGGTTGCCATCAGGGTCTTGCCTTCGCCCGTGCCCATCTCGGCGATCTTGCCGTAGTGCAGGACCATGCCGCCGATCAGCTGCACGTCGAAGTGGCGCATCTTCATGACGCGCTTGGCCGCTTCGCGGCAGACCGCAAACGCCTCGGGCAGGATGTCGTCGAGCGTGGCACCGCCCGCGAGCCTTTCCTTGAATTCGGGGGTTTTTGCCTTGAGTTCGGCGTCCGACAGCTTTTCCATCTGTGGCTCGAGCGCGTTAATCTCGCGCACGGTTTTTTGGTATTGCTTGAGCAGTCGCTGGTTACGGCTGCCGAAAATCTTGGTCAGGAATGACATGCTGTGTTCTTAAAAAGTACGCCGCGAAAAAGCCATGGATGATATCAAAATAATATCCGCCGAAGACCGCCTATGGCAAAAAGCCACTGATTTTATCATGCGATCCGGCCACACTTGGGGATTGGCGGGCGGATCACAAGTGCAGGCGGACAAAGAATGTTATCAAATTGCACTCGATGACATCCGTCCGATACGTTTCCTTATGAGCATACCGCCCGGCTGTGGTATGTTCCAAGCCATGCAGTCTCCCAAGCCTCCCTACCATATCTACGGCACCAAGATCCGCCGTACCTCGATCGAAGCGACCGATTTTCTGCGCCGTAACGACCGCCTGGCCGCGCTGCTGCCGGCGGCGACGCGCATGGCCAAGCTGCAAAAGGATGTGCGGCTGATCCTGCCGCCGATGTACGCGAACTGCGAGGCGCTGTCGGTCCAGGAAGGCGTGCTGACGCTGGCCGTGCCCTCCTCCGCCGTCGCCGCCAAGCTCAAGCAGCAGGCGCCGAAGCTGCAGGCGGCGCTGCAGAAAAAAGGCTGGCAGGTGGATGCGGTGAAGATCAAGATCCAGGTGGGACGCGCGCTGCCGGTGGAAGACTCGGCAAGCCTGAAACCGTCTTCGCTGGAACTACCGCCGACGGCGGTGCAGGCATTCGAGGAACTGGGCGACGCCTTGCCGGCATCGCCGCAGAATGCGCCGCTGATTGCGGCGATCAAGCGCTTGGCGGAGAAGCGGAAGAATAAATAGCACCGTTACCGCTCGATTCGTCGTCCTCGCGCAGGCGGGGACCCAAGTTCGGCGCCTATCACTATCGTTTCAAGCTACCGCTACGCAAACAAACTTGGGTCCCCGCCTTCGCGGGACGACGGTGTTATTGCGGGGACGACGCTTACGTGAGAGCCCACTCCCGCTCCATCTGCGCGCCATACGACACCGGCGCGCGCTCCTGCTGTTCGAAGGTGACGATCTCGTAGGCTTCCGGATGCGCCAGCAGCTCGCGCAGCAGCAGGTTGTTCAGGCCGTGGCCCGACTTGTGCGCTTCGTAGCTGGCCAGCAGCGGGTAGCCGACCAGGTACAGGTCGCCGATCGCGTCGAGGATCTTGTGGCGCACGAATTCGTCTTCGTAGCGCAAGCCGTCCGCATTCAGGATGCGGTACTCGTCCATCACGATCGCGTTTTCCAGCGAGCCGCCCCTGGCCAGGCCCATGCCGCGCAGGCTTTCGACGTCCTGCATGAAGCCGAAGGTGCGGGCGCGGGCGACGTCGTGCACATAGGAGACCTTGCCGAAGTCGACCTCGGCGCGCTGCATGGTGCCATCGACGGCCGGGTGGTTGAATTCGATGAAGAAGTCGAGCTTGAAGCCGTCGTAGGGGGTCAGGCGGGCCCACTTCTCGTTGTTGCCGCTGCCCTGGCGGACCTCGACGGGCTCGAGCACGCGGATGAACTTCTTGGCCGCGCTTTGCTCCTGCACGCCGGCCTGCTGCAGCAGGAAGACGAAGGACGAGGCCGAGCCGTCCATGATCGGGATTTCTTCGGCGGTGACGTCGACGTACAGGTTGTCGATACCGAGGCCGGCGCAGGCCGACATCAGGTGCTCGACGGTCGAGACGCGCGCATTGTCCTTGCTGAGGACCGAAGCCATGCGGGTATCGCCGACGATTTCCGCATTCGACGGGAACTCGACCACGGGGTCGAGATCGACGCGGCGGAAGACGATGCCGGTGTCCACGGCAGCCGGACGCAGGGTCAGTTCGACCTTGGTACCCGAGTGCAGGCCGACACCTGTCGTGCGCACCAGCTGTTTGATTGTTCTTTGTTTGAGCATCCCTCGATTATATAGGAGGGTCTTTGGCTTCGCTGGCGCCCGCCTTTCATTTGGCAGGAACACCACGTTTTCAGGGATGTTCGGCCTCTGCATGCGCAGTTTCGTGGCGAATCAGGTACAGCCCGCTGCCGATGATGATTGCCGCACCGATCAAGGTGTATTGGTCGGGCAAGGTTTGCCAGAACACCCAGTCGATCGCGATGCCGCAGGCCAGGGCCGTGTACTCGAACGGCGCCACCACCGAGGCTTCGCCGTGGCTGAAGGCTTCGGTCAGGGCCAACTGGGCCAGGAAGCCGCTGATCGCCAGGCCGGCCAGCAAAGGCAGGTGGCGCGCTTCGACCGGCGCCCAGTTCGGCCACGCCAGCGCGGTGGCGCCGACGGCCATCATCAGCATCAGCCAGAACACCATCTGCGCGCTGCTGTCGCTGCGTGCCAGCACCCGCCCGGTCACGGCCGACACCGCGTAACACACCGCCGCCACCAGGATCGCCAGGCCGCCCAGGGTCAGGAAGCCGTCGCCGCTGGGGCGCAGCACCACCAGCACGCCGGCCATGCCGATCGCGATCGCCAGCCAGCGCGCGCGGTTCACGCGTTCCTTCAGCACGAACACCGAGAGCGCCGTGATCAGGATCGGACCGATGAAGAAAATCGTGTAGGCCTCGGCCAGCGACAGCTCGCGCACACCGTAGGCGAACAGCGACAGCATGACGATGCCGATCGCGGCGCGCAGCAGGTGCAGCGGCCAGCGGACCTGCAGCATCGTCCCGAAGCCGCCGCGCCAGGCCACCCAGACGCAGACCAGCGGCAGCGAGGCCAGGGAACGCAGCGCCGCCACCTGCATCGCCGGGAATTCGGCGGACAGCAGCTTCATGATCGTGTCCATGATCGAAAACATGAGCACGGCCGCCAGCATCGCCTGGATGCTGCGGACGTTGCCGCTCATTCGGCTGCTGGTTTTGCTGCCCTGGCTGGCGCTGCGGACCTTCACGTCTTAGCCGATCTGTTCGAGCAGCTTCTCGGCCGACGACACGGCAAAGCCGCCGCCGTTCTCGAGGTTCAGCTGCTTGACCACGCCGTCGGTGACCAGCATCGAGTAGCGCTGGCTGCGCACGCCCAGGCCCTTGGCGGTCAGGTCGAATTCCAGGCCCAGGGCCTTGGTGAAGGCGGCGCTGCCGTCGGCCATCATGCGGACGATGCCGGTGGCTTTCTGCTCGCGGCCCCAGGCGCCCATCACGAAGGCGTCGTTGACCGACACGCACCAGATCTCGTCGACGCCCTTGGCCTTCAGCTGGTCGGCCAGCTGGATGTAGCCCGGCAGGTGCTGGGCCGAGCAGGTCGGGGTGAAGGCGCCCGGCAGGCCGAAGATGGCGATGGTCTTGCCCTTCGCGAGCTCGGCCGTGTTGAAGCTGTTCGGGCCGAGCGAGCAGCCTTCGGTTTCGGTTTCGATGAACTCGGACAGGGTGGCTTCCGGGAGGCGGTCGCCGATCTGGATGGTCATGTCAGGTACTCCATGTTGTGATTTCGGAACCCGCAAGTATGCCTGATCCACAGCAAACCGGGGTCAGACACCGATTTTTGGCAATGTCCATGAGGCTCTTTCCAAAATTCGGTGTCTGACCCCGGTTTTTGGAAACGGATTTTTGACAACAAAAAACAAAAGGCCAGTACCGCTTGGTCGGTACTGGCCTCGCATCATGGAGCGCCGGTGGTCAGCCGGCTGGAGTTTGCTCTTCGATTAGTCGGCTTGCTCAGTCAGCCTGTTTACGCAGGAACGCCGGGATGTCGTAGGTCTCGACGCCGTTGTTCTGCATCGCGCGAACCTGCTCCGAGGCCTGCTCGCGGCGCCACACGGCCGGCTGCTTCATGCCGGCGTCGGCGCTGCCCGTGCTGATCGAGCCCATGCGCACGTTGCCTGCGGCGACCGGTGCGGTGCCCGACATCATCGGCGAGCCGTAGGTGCCGGTGTGCAGCATCTGCTGCGGCTGCACCAGCGAGATGCTGGCCTTGTTCTTGCCCAGGCCGGTCGCGACCACGGTCACGCGCAGCTCGTCGCCCATCTCGTCGTCGTAGGCGATACCCTGTGCGATGGCGGCGTCCGGTGCGGCGAAGGCGCGCACGGCGGCCATGACTTCCTTGATCTCTTTACCTTTCAGGCCGCGCGATGCGGTGACGTTCACCAGCACGCCCTTGGCGCCCGACAGGTCGATACCGTCCAGCAGCGGCGATGCCACGGCCTGCTCGGCGGCGATGCGCGCGCGGTCCACGCCCGACGCGGTCGCGGTGCCCATCATGGCCTTGCCCTGCTCGCTCATGATGGTCTTGACGTCGTTGAAGTCGACGTTGATGTGGCCCGGCACGTTGATGATCTCGGCGATACCGGCAACGGCGTTGTTCAGCACGTCGTCGGCATGCTTCATCCAGTCCAGCATCGATTCGTCTTCGTAGATGTCTTCCAGCTTTTCGTTCAGGATGACGATCAGCGAGTCGACGTGCTTGGTCAGCTCGGCCAGGCCGTTCTCGGCCACGTCCATGCACTTCTGGCCTTCGTAGGAGAAGGGCTTGGAAACCACGGCGACGGTCAGCGCGCCCAGGCTCTTGGCGACTTCGGCCACGATCGGCGCGGCGCCGGTGCCGGTGCCGCCGCCCATGCCGGCAGCGATGAAGACCATGTGCGCGCCGCGCAGTGCGTCTTCGATGCGGGCACGCGACTGCTCGGCCAGCTGGCGGCCGACTTCCGGACGCATGCCGGCGCCCAGGCCGGACTCGCCGATCTGGATGACGTTGTGCGCGCTCGACACGGCGAGTGCCTGCGCGTCGGTATTGGCGGCGATGAACTGCACACCGGCCACGCCTTTATTGATCATGTGCTGGACAGCGTTACCACCCGCGCCGCCAACCCCGACGACCTTGATGACGGTGCCCAGTGCTGCGTTATCGACCATATCGAACTCCATGATGAACTCCTAATCTCAATGTGCCGTTCCCAAGCTGCAGACCTCATCGTTCGCGATCAAACCTGCAGATTGGAAACGCGCTTGTATTGTAAAAATATTTGCGTGCCTTGACCAATAAAAACGTAACTACTTGTAGCTGAAATTCTTAAAAGTTCCCTAAAAACCACTCCTTCATGCGCTGCCACACCGCTTTCACCGATCCATCCTGGCGCGTGACGATATGGCCGCGCAGATACTGCTTCTTCGCTTCCAGCAAAAGACCGAGAACGGTCGCGTAGCGCGGACTGCGCACCACGTCGGCCAGCTGGCCGCGATACTCCGGCGTGCCAAGGCGCGCCGGCTTCAGGAAGATGTCTTCGGCCATCTCGATCATGCCCGGCATGATCGACGAGCCGCCGGTCAGCACGATGCCCGACGAGAGCACGCCCTCGTAGCCGGACTCGCGCACCACCTGGTGCACCATCGCGAACAATTCCTCGACGCGCGGCTCGATCACGGCGGCCAGCGCCTGGCGCGACAGCGAACGCGGACCGCGGTCGCCCAGGCCCGGCACTTCCAGGGTCTCGCCCGGATCGGCCAGCACCTGCTTGGCCACGCCGTAGCGGATCTTGATTTCTTCCGCTTCGCCGGTCGGGGTGCGCAGGGCCATCGCGATGTCGCTGGTGATCTGGTCGCCGGCGATCGGGATCACGGCCGTGTGGCGGATCGCGCCATCGCTGAACACGGCGATGTCGGTGGTGCCGCCGCCGATGTCGATCAGGACCACGCCGAGTTCCTTCTCGTCGTTGGTCAGCACGGAATCGGCCGACGCCATCGGCTGCAGGATCAGGTCCGAGACCTCGAGCCCGCAACGGCGCACGCACTTTACAATATTCTGCACGGCGGACACCGCACCGGTGACGATGTGCACGCGCACTTCCAGGCGGATGCCGCTCATGCCGATCGGCTCGCGCACGTCTTCCTGGTTGTCGACGATGAATTCCTGCGGCACGGTGTGCAGCAGCTGCTGGTCGGTCGGGATGTTGACCGCCTTCGCCGTCTCGATCACGCGCGCCACGTCGGTCGCGGTGACTTCCTTGTCCTTGATCGCCACCATGCCGCTCGAGTTGAACGAACGGATATGGCTGCCGGCGATACCTGCGTACACGTTGCGGATCTTGCAGTCGGCCATCAGCTCGGCTTCTTCGAGCGCGCGCTGGATGGATTCGACGGTCGCTTCGATGTTGACGACAACGCCCTTCTTCAAACCTTTCGACTCGTGCTGGCCGAGTCCAATTACTTCATGGCGCCCATCGGCCATCACCTCGGCCACCACCGCCACCACCTTCGAGGTGCCGATGTCGAGGCCGACGATCAGGTTCTTCGCGTCTTTTGTCATTTCGTATCGCCTGCTATTAAGTGTGCTTTGTTGTTTTAGTGGGTGCTTTTTTCTTTGCTGCCTTGACCGGCTTGGTCGCGTCCGTCGGCACGTTCAGCGCCGACGACGACAGCGCCAGCCCGTTCGGATAGCGCATGTCGATCGTGTCGATACGCCCTTCCTGCAGGCGCGCCACGAGCTGGGGATAGATGCTCACCAGCCGCTCCACGCGCGCTTTCATGCCGTCCTTGCCCTGCTCGCGTTCGCGGCCCAGTTCCACGCTCATGCCGTTGTCCAGCCGGACCGTCCAGGCGTAACGCTTCGACAGGCTGAGCGAAGTCGGCACCAGGCGGATCGGCGCGAACAGGCCGCGCAGTTCGGCGAAGCGCGCCAGTACTTCCTTCTCGCTGCCGGGAGGACCGTCGAAAGCAGGCAGCTCATGGTCCTCGTCGGCTTCGGCCAGGTTGGCGGTGAAGCTGTCGCCCTTCACGGACAGCAGGCGTCCATCCTCGCCCCAGGTGCCGAGCGCTTCGTGTTCCTCGACCTGGACGATCAGCTGGTTCGGCCATTCGCGGCGCACGCTGGCCTTGCGGACCCAGGGCACGGCCTCGAAGGTGCCGCGCACCTGCTCCAGGTCGGTGGTAAAGAAATTCCCCTTGATCTTGCCGAGCACGCCGTTGCGCACCGTGAGTTCGTTCACGTGCTGCAGGTCCAGGCCGTACATGCTCTCGACACGCACCGCGCGCAGGGTGAACATCGGACGCTGCGATATCCACCACACACCCGATGCGATACAGGCGAGCGCCACCAGCGCGGTGATCGCGCCGGAGGTTGCGTTCAGGGCTCGCACGTCATGCCACATCTTCTTATGCCTTCCCCTTGCCGATCTTCAGCGACGCCGAGCGCAGGATCTGCACGCACAGGTCTTCGTAGCTGGTGCCCTCGGCACGCGCGGCCATCGGCACCAGCGAGTGCCCGGTCATGCCCGGCGAGGTGTTCACCTCGAGCAGGAAGAACTGCTTGTCGGACTCGCGCAGCAGCACGTCGACGCGGCTCCAGCCCTCGCAGCCGAGCGCGCGGTAGGCCTTCTCGACCTCGCGCTGGATCGCGAGGGTAGCAGCCGCATCCAGCGGTGCCGGGCAGTGGTACTGGGTGTCGTCGGTGAAGTACTTGTTCTGGTAGTCGTAGTTGCCTTCCGGCGCCACGATCTCGATGATCGGCAGCGCGCGCGCCGAAGGTCCCGTGCCCAGCACCGGCACCGAGAACTCGCGGCCTTCGATGAACTGCTCGGCCAGCACGCGCGCGTCGTAGCGGCGCGACAGCTCGACCGCCGCCTGCAGCTCGTCGGCACGGGTCACCTTGGTGATGCCGATGCTCGAACCTTCCAGCGGCGCCTTGACGATCAGCGGCAGGCCGAGGTCCGCCACCACTTTATCCAGGTCGGTGTCGTCGTCGATGACCGCGTACTTCGGGGTCGAGACGCCGTTCGCCAGCCAGATGATCTTGGTGGTGATCTTGTCCATGCCGACGCTGGACGCCATCACGCCGCTGCCGGTGTAGGGAATGCCGAGCTGTTCGAGCGCGCCCTGCAGGCTGCCGTCTTCGCCGTAGCGGCCGTGCAGCGCGATGAACACGCGGTCGAATTTTTCGGCGGCCAGTTCGGCCAGCGAGCGCTCGGCCGGGTCGAAGGCGTGGGCGTCCACGCCCTTCGACTGCAGGGCCTGCAGCACGCCGGTGCCGGACAGGATCGAGATCTCGCGCTCGGCCGAGCGGCCGCCGAACAGGACGGCGACCTTGCCGAGTTCCTTGATGTCGGATGGAGTCAGGGTAGTGCTCACTTTGTTACCTTTTGCAGCTGGTTCTGTTGCTCAACGAGTTGGTGCGGAACGCCGCCGATCGAGCCGGCGCCCATGGTGAGCACGACGTCGCCGTCGCGCGCCACCTTCAGGATCGTCGCCGGCATGTCGGCGATCGACTCCACGAAAATCGGTTCCGTGTCGCCGCCGGTGCGCAGCGCGCGCGCCAGGGCGCGGCCGTCGGCCGCCACGATCGGGGTCTCGCCGGCCGCGTACACCTCGGCCAGCAGCAGCACGTCCGGCACCGCCAGCACCTTGACGAAATCCTCGAACAGGTCGCGCGTGCGGCTGTAGCGGTGCGGCTGGAAGGCCAGCAGCAGGCGTCGGCCCGGGTAGGCGGCGCGTGCCGCGGCCAGCGTCACCTGGGCTTCGACCGGATGGTGGCCGTAGTCGTCGACCAGGGTGAAGCTGCCGCCCGAAGCCAGCGGGATCTCGCCGTAGCGGGTGAAGCGGCGGCCGACGCCGCGGAACTCGGCCAGGCCGGCGGCCGTGGCTTCGTCCGGGATGCCGATCTCGCGCGCGATCGCGATCGCCGAGCAGGCGTTCAGCACGTTGTGCATGCCCGGCTGGTTCAGCACGAAGCTGGTGTCCGGATAGCCGGCCTGGCGCACGATGAAGCGCATGCGGGTGCCGTCGGCGCGGGCGTCCATGGCGAGCACTTCGGCGTCCTCGGAAAAGCCGTAGGTCGTCACCGGCTTGGTCACCTGCGGCAGGATGGACCGCACGTTGGCGTCGTCGATGCACATCATCGCGCGGCCGTAGAACGGCAGGCGGTGGGTGAAGTTCACGAACGCCGCCTTCAGCTTCTCGAAGTCGTGCTCGTAGGTGTCCATGTGGTCGGCGTCGATGTTGGTGATCACCTCGATCATCGGCGACAGGTTCAGGAAGGAGGCGTCGGATTCGTCGGCCTCGGCCACGATGTAGTCGCCGGTGCCCAGCTTGGCGTTGGCGCCGGCCGCGGTCAGGCGGCCGCCGATCACGAAGGTCGGGTCCATCCCGCCCTGCGCCAGCACCGACGCCACCAGGCTGGTAGTGGTGGTCTTGCCGTGCGTGCCGGCGATGGCGATGCCGCGCTTCAGGCGCATCAGTTCGCCCAGCATGATCGCGCGCGGCACGATCGGCACCTTGGCGGCGCGGGCGGCCACGACTTCCGGATTCGCTTCGTTGACGGCGGTCGAGGTGACGACGGCGTCGGCGCCGCGGATGTGCTGTTCCGCGTGGCCGGTGTAGACCGTGGCGCCCAGTTCGGCCAGGCGCTGGCTGGCGGCGTTCGAGGCCAGGTCGGAGCCCGACACTTTATAGCCCAGGTTCAGCAGCACCTCGGCGATGCCGCTCATGCCGCTGCCGCCGATGCCGACGAAGTGAATGTGCTTGATCTTGTGTTTCACGCTTCTGCCCTCTTTCCGGCCAATTCTTCCAAAACGGCGGCGATCGCCGCATTGGCGTCGCGTCGGCCGACCGCCTGCGCCGCCTCCGCCATCTTCAGGCAGGCTTCGCGGCTAGTGGCGTGCAGCAGCTTTGCCAGCTGCTGCGGATTCAGTTCGCCCTGCGGCAGGTAAATCGCCGCCTTCTGCTTGTCCATCCAGATCGCGTTGTCGCGCTGGTGGCTGGTGGTGCTGGCGACGAAAGGCACCAGCACGCTGGCCACGCCGGCCGCCGTCAGTTCCGACACCGTGATCGCGCCGGCGCGGCAGATCACCAGGTCGGCGTTCGCATACTCCGCCGCCATGTCGTCGATGAAGTCGACCACATTGGCCTGCACGCCGGCGTTCGCATACGCGGCGCGCAGCGCGTCGATGTTCTTCTTGCCCGACTGGTGGGTCACCACCGGACGCAGGCCTTCCGGAATCAGGGCCAGCGCTGCCGGCACGCTGTCGTTCAGGACTTTCGCGCCCAGGCTGCCGCCCACCACCAGGATGTTCAGTGGGCCGCTGCGGTTGGCGAAGCGGTGGCCCGGCGACGGCATTTCGAGGATTTCCTTGCGCACCGGGTTGCCGGTGACGACCGCCTTGCCGGCCGCTTTGCCGAAGTCGGCCGGGAAGCCGAACAGCACGCGCTGGGCGATCGGGGTCAGGGTTTTATTGGACAGCAGCAGCGCGGCGTCGGCATTCACCAGCGCCAGCGGCACGCCGCGCGCACGCGCCATCATCCCGCCCGGCACGGTCACGTAGCCGCCCATGCCCAGCACCACGTCCGGCTTGCGGGTGGCGATGAATTTGCGGCAGGCGGCAAACGCGCCCAGCATCTTGAAGGCGCCGGTGACCGTGTGGCCCAGACCCTTGCCGCGCAAGCCGGCGAAGTCGATGCTGTCCATCGGGATGCCGTGCCTGGGCACGATGTCCTTTTCCATGCCGTGGGCCGTGCCCAGCCAGCTCACTTCCCAGCCGCGCTCGCGCATCGATTGCGCAATGGCGATGCCGGGGAAGATGTGGCCGCCGGTGCCGGCCGCCATGATCATTAAACGCTTGCTCATTTGTTGATCCCCTGGCGGCCACCGCGCATGCGGACGCGGTTTTCGTAATCGATGCGCAGCAGGATCGCCAGGCCGATACAGTTGAACAGTACGCCCGAACCGCCATAGCTCATCAGCGGCAGGGTCAGGCCCTTGGTCGGCAGCAGGCCCAGGTTCACGCCCATGTTGATGAAGACCTGCACGCCCAGCCAGATCCCGATGCCCTTCGCGGCCAGGCCGGCGAAGTGCTGCTCCAGCGCGATCGCCTGGCGGCCGATGTCGAAGGCACGCTTGACCAGCCAGTAGAACATGCCGATCACGACGATCACGCCGACCAGGCCCAGCTCTTCGCCGATCACCGCCATGATGAAGTCGGTGTGCGCTTCCGGCAGGTAGTGCAGTTTTTCGACGCTGCCGCCCAGGCCGACGCCGAAGATCTCGCCGCGGCCGAAGGCGATCAGCGAGTGGGTCAGCTGGTACGCCTTGTCCAGCGCATTGCCCTCTTCCCACGGGTTCATGTAGGCGAACATACGCGCGCGGCGGAAGGGCGAAAGCGCGATGATGCTCGAGAACACCAGCACCAGGATCGCACCGATGCCGCCGAACCAGATCATGTTGAAGCCGCCCAGGAACAGGATGCCCATCGAGATGCAGACGATCACGCCGAAGGCGCCGAGGTCGGGCTCCAGCAGCAGCAGCACGCCGACCAGCGCCATCGCGGCGGCCATCGGCATGAAGCCCTTGGTCAGCTTGTGCATGTACTGCTGCTTGCGCACCGTGAAGTCGGCCGCGTACAGCACCGCCACCACCTTCATGATCTCGGACGGCTGGCCGATGCGCATCGGCAGCCAGCGGCGCGCGCCGTTGACCGACACGCCGACGCCGGGCACCAGCACCAGGGCCAGCATGATCAGGGTGACCACGAACATGAAGGGCGCGAGACGCTGCCAGGTCGCGACCGGGATGCGGAAGGCGAACAGGCCGCCCACCAGCGAGATCGCGATGAACATCGCCTGGCGCAGCAGGAAGTAGCTGTTCTTGCCGCCCAGGTAGGCGAACTTGGGCGAATCCGGCAGCGCGATCGAGGCCGAGTACACCATCACCATCCCGAACAGCATCAGCAGGACCACGACCCAGACCAACGGCTGGTCGTACTCCATCATGCGCGACGGCCGCGCGCTTGCCGCGACGCTCGCGTCGCTGGCACTGCCGCCGAACTTGAAGGGAATCTGGAAAGCCATCAGATCTCCTGCCCCTTCTCGAGCGCCAGTTCACGCACGGCGTCCACGAAGACCTGTGCGCGGTGGGCGTAATTGGTGAACATGTCCAGGCTGGCGCAGGCCGGCGACAGCAACACCACGTCGCCGGATTTCGCCAGGCCGGCGGCGCGGCGGGTCGCGGCCGGCAGGTCCGGCAGGTCGAAGCACGGCACGCCGCTCGGTTCGATCGCGGCCTTCAGGCTCGGGGCGTCGCGGCCGATCAACAGCACCGCCTTCACATAGCGCGAGCACGGCGCGGCGAGCGGCGCGAAGTCCTGGCCCTTGCCGTCGCCGCCGGCGATCAGCAGGATCTGGCGGCCGGTCTCGCCGAAGGTCTGGCCCAGGCCTTCCAGCGCGGCGACGGTGGCGCCGACGTTGGTGCCCTTGCTGTCGTCGTAGTAGTCGACGTTCTCGATATTCGCGACCAGCTCCACGCGGTGCGGCTCGCCCTGGTATTCGCGCAGGCCATGCAGCAGCGGCGCCAGCGGCAGGCCGCAGGCGCGGCACAGGGCCAGCGCAGCCAGCGCGTTCGAGGCGTTGTGGATGCCGCGGATGTGCAGCGCGTCGGCCGGCATCAGGCGGTTGACGACCAGTTCGGCCGGCTCTTCCGGTTCAGTTTTCTTGCGTTTCTTTTCCGGTTCTTCCGCCGGATTGGCGTTCGCCAGCCACAGCACGCCGCGCTCGTTCACCAGGCCGAAGCTGCCGGGTGCGTCCGGCTCGCCGGTGCCGAAGGTGATCGTTTGCGCGTCCGGGTTGGTCATGCGCATGACGGTCGCGTCGTCGCGGTTCAGCACGCGGACCGTGTCCTTGCCGAAGATGCGCGCCTTGTCGAAGGCATACGCGGTCATGCTGCCGTGCCAGTCCAGGTGGTCCTGGGTGATGTTCAGGACCGTGGCGGCGTCCGGGTTCAGGCTGAAGCTGGTGTGCAGCTGGAAGCTGGACAGTTCCAGTACCCAGGCTTGGGGTAGCCCATCCTGCAGCTCATCCTTGTCCAACACTTCGCGCAGCACGTCCAGCGCCGCCGGGCTGATGTTGCCGGCCACGCGCGTCGTCAAACCGGCGCGGCGGCACAGCAGGCCGGTCAGGCTCGTCACCGTGGTCTTGCCGTTGGTGCCGGTGATGGCGATGACTTTCGGGGCATAGCCGCGCGTGGTTTTCAAATCGGCCAGGGCCTGGGCGAACAGTTCGATCTCGCCCCATACCGGAATGCCGCGGGCGGCGGCTGCCGGGCCGAGTTCGGCCAGCTCGCGCTCCGGCGCCAGGCCGGGGCTGACGGCGACGAAGTCGACGCCTTGCAGCAGATCCGCATTGAAGGCGCCGGCCACGAAGTCCGCATCCGGCACCGCCTGGCGCAGCGCGAACAGGCGCTGCGGTTCGGTGCGCGTATCGGCCACGCGCACGCGGGCGCCGCAGCGCGCGAGCCATTGCGCCATCGCGAGGCCCGATTCGCCGAGCCCGAGTACCAGTGCGGTTTTGCCTTCGTAGTTCATCGCCGTTTTATCGCAGTTTCAGGGTCGAAATGCCGATCAGGACCAACACGATGGTCACGATCCAGAAGCGCGCCACAACCTTGGTTTCCTTCCAGCCCTTCTGTTCGAAATGGTGGTGCAGCGGCGCCATCAGGAACACGCGCCGTCCCGCGCCGTAGCGCTTCTTGGTGTACTTGAACCAGCTGACCTGGATGATCACCGACAGGGTCTCGGCCACGAACACGCCGCCCATGATGAACAGCACGATCTCCTGGCGCACGATGACGGCGATGGTGCCGAGCGCGCCGCCCAGCGCCAGCGCGCCGACGTCGCCCATGAACATCTGCGCCGGGTGCGCGTTGTACCAGAGGAAGGCCAGGCCCGCGCCCGCCATCGCGCCGCAGAAGATCAGCAGTTCGCCGGCGCCCGGGATGTGCGGGATGAACAGGTATTTCGAATAGGTCGCGTTACCGGTCAGGTAGGCGAACAGGCCCAGCGCGCCGCCCACCATCACGGTCGGCATGATGGCCAGGCCGTCCAGACCGTCGGTGAAGTTGACGGCGTTGGAGGCGCCCACGATCACGCAATAGGTCAGCGCGATGAAGCCCCACACGCCCAGCGGGTAGCTGATGGTCTTGAAGAACGGGACGATCAGGTCGGCCTTCGGCGGCAGGTCCATCGAGAAGCCCGACTGCACCCAGGCGAAGAACAGCTGGCCCACTTCCCACGGGGTCGCGGCCGAGACCGAGAACGCCAGGTAGAGCGAGGACGCGACGCCGATCAGCGACATCCAGAAGTATTTTTCGCCCGAACGCATGCCTTCCGGGTCCTTGTAGACCACCTTGCGGTAATCGTCGACCCAGCCGATCGCGCCGAAGCCGAGCGTGACCACCAGCACCGGCCAGATCAGGCGGTTCGACAGGTCGCACCACAGCAGGGTCGAAAAGCCGATCGCGATCAGCACCAGCACGCCGCCCATGGTCGGGGTGCCGTGCTTGGCCAGGTGGGTCTGCGGACCGTAGGTGCGAACTGCCTGGCCGACCTTCATCGCGGTCAGCTTGCGGATCACCGCCGGGCCGCACAGCAGGCCGATGGCAATCGCGGTGATGGTCGCGAACACCGCACGGAAGGTGATGTAGTTAAAGATCCGCATCGGACCGACGTAGTCCTGGAAATATTGTGCGAGCCAGAGAAGCATTTAGTGGGAATCCTTGCCAGTGTTTTGTGATTGAACGAGATGTTGGACCACGCGTTCCATCTTCATGAAGCGCGAGCCCTTCACCAACACAGTTGCGTCGGATTTGCTGCCCAGTTGTTTATTCAGTGCTGCCAATAAATCGTCGAACTGCTCAAAGTGTTGCGCGCCCGTGCCCACCATGTGGCGCGCCAATGCGCCGGTGACGAGCACGGACTCGATGCCGCGGCTTGCCGCATACGCACCGATCTCTTCGTGGAACTCGGGTCCCTGCGTGCCGACTTCGCCCATATCGCCCAGCACCAGGATGCGTGGCGCGGCGGCCTGCGCCAGCACGTCGATGGCGGCGCGCACCGAGTCCGGGTTGGCGTTATAGGAGTCGTCGATCACGGTCGCGCCGTTCGCGGCCTGCTTGCGCTGCAGGCGGCCGCTGACGGGCGCAAAATTTTCCAGGCCGCGCACGATGGCCTCGACCGGGATGCCGGCGGCCAGGGCGCAGGCGCAGGCGGCCAGGGCGTTTCTTACGTTGTGCTCACCCGCTGCGGAAAGCTTGATGGTGAACGTAGCATCGTCGTTCCCGCGAAGGCGGGAACCCAAGTTTGCCTGCTCGTCTGCGGTGCCAACCTTGGGTCCCCGCCTGCGCGGGGACGACGTAACGGTAAGCTCGGCGCCGAAGCTGTTCGGCGTGTAAGTCGCACGCACGTCGCACGCCTCGCTCAGGCCGAAGCTCAGCACGGCGCGGTCGCCGGCCAGTTCGCGCCACAGCGGCGTGTATTCGTCGTCGCCCGGGAACACGGCGATGCCATTTGCCGGCAAGGCGGCCAGCACCGAGCCGTTCTCGCGCGCCACCGCTTCCACGGTGTGCATGAATTCCTGGTGCTCGCGCTGGGCGTTGTTAACCAGGGCGACGGTCGGTGCGGCAATCGCTGCCAGACGCGCGATCTCGCCCGGATGGTTCATGCCCAGTTCGACCACCGCGGCCTTGTGCGCGTCGGTCAGGCGCATCACGGTCAGCGGCACGCCGATCTCGTTGTTCAGGTTGCCCTGGGTGGCCAGGCGCGCCTCTTCGCCGAACGCGGCGGCGAGAATCGAAGCGATCATCTCCTTGACCGTGGTCTTGCCGTTGCTGCCGGTGACGCCGATGACCGGCATGCCGAACTGGCTGCGCCAGGCGTTACCGATGCGGCCCAGGGCCGCCAGCGTGTCCGGCACCACCAGCGCCGGCAGCGGGAAGTTGTCGGGCAGCTGTTCGACCACCACGGCGGCCACCTTGCGCGCCGCCACCTGGTCGAGGAAGTCGTGGGCATCGAAGGTTTCGCCGCGCAGCGCGACGAACAGCGCGCCGGCCGGGGCCGAGCGGCTGTCGGTCGACACGCCTTCGAAAGCGGCGTCACGCGTCATGCGTGCGCCGTCGATCGAAGCGGTCAGCTGTTGAAGCGAGCCATGCATTCTTAATTTGTCCTCATCATCGTCAGCCGCGCGCTCAAGGCCAGCGTGGCATGGTCGGCATCGGAAAACGGCATTTTCCGGCCTTTGATTTCCTGGTAGGGCTCATGCCCCTTCCCGGCCAGCAGGATCACGTCCGGCTTGCCGGCGTGCTTCACCGCCGACAGGATGGCGGCGGCACGGTCTTCGATCGCCTGGTATTGCGAGTTCGGATGGTGCGGGTCCATGCCGGCCACGATCTGCTCGATGATCGCGCGCGGCTCTTCGCTGCGCGGATTGTCGCTGGTGACCAGCACGTGCTCGGCCATCTGCGCGATGGCGCCCATCTGCGGGCGCTTGCCCGGGTCGCGGTCGCCGCCGCAGCCGAACACGCACCACAACTGGCCGCCGCGCTCGTGGGCCACCTGGCGCAGCGCGCTCAGGGCTTTTTCCAGCGCGTCGGGCGTGTGCGCGTAATCGATCACGACCAGCGGCGCATCGGCGCCGCCGATCTGCTGCATGCGGCCCGGCGCCGGCTCGAGGGTTTCGATGACCTCCAGTGCGGCGCGCAGCGGCGTGCCCCTGGCCAGCAGTACGCCCAGCACCGCCAGCGCATTGCTGACATTGAAGTGGCCCACCAGGCGCGTGCGCGCCTGTGCGCTGCCGGCCGGTGCATCGAGCCAGAACTCGGTACCGGCCGGGCGCGAACGCAGTTGGCGGGCGCGCAGGATCGTCACACCGTCCAGGTCCGCCTGTTCGTCTTCGCTGCGCGCCGTGTAGCCGGTCACGGCCACTTCCGGGCGCTGCGCGCGCAGCCAGGCCGCGATGCGGCGGGCGGCGTCGTCGTCTAGGTTGAGCACGGCGTGCTTCAGGCCCGGCCACTGGAACAGCTTCAGCTTGGCCGCCTCGTAGCTGGCCATGTCGCCGTGATAATCCAGATGGTCGCGCGTCAGGTTGGTGAACACGGCAACGTCGAAATGCATGCCGGCCGTGCGTTCCTCGACCAGGCCGATCGAGGACACTTCGATCGCCAGCGCGCCGGCACCGGCATCGCGCAGGCCGGCCAGGCGGGTCGCCAGCAGCACCGCGTCCGGCGTGGTGTAGCCGGTGACGTCGAATTCCGCTTCCGCGCGCGCTCGCACCAGGCCCACACCCAGGGTGCCGATCACGCCCACGCCCTGGTCCACGCTGCTCAGGCGGGCCAGCGCCTGCGCCGTCCACAAGGCGATCGATGTCTTGCCGTTGGTGCCGGTGACGCCCACGGTGAACATGCCGGCGTCCGGCTGGCCGTAGTAGGCATGGGCGATGGCGCCGGCGTTCTTTTTCAGGTTCTCGAGGGCCAGGTGCGGCACCTCGGGCGCCGCGCTCCACTCGAAGCTGCGCGCTTCATGCACCACGGCGGCGGCGCCCTTCTCGAGCGCGGAAGCGATGTAGTTGCGGCCGTCCGCGGCGCCCTCGCCCGGATAGGCGAAGAACACGTCGCCGCGCTGGATGCGGCGCGAGTCGGAAACGAGACGGCCGCCTGGTGCGGCGGCGCGTATCCACTGGCAGATCCCGTTCAGATCCAGCATCAGTCGCTCTCCTCGATTGGATGTTCGGGGATGATGATGTCCGTGACCGTCGAGTCCGGCGGCACGTTCTCCGCCCGCAAGGCATTCGCGGCCAGCGCCGCGAAGGTCGGCGCCGCCACCGCACCGCCGGTGTGGAAGGGGCCGCGCGGATCGTCGATCATCACCGCAATGACGAAGCGCGGGTTCGACATCGGCGCCACGCCGACGAAGTTGCCGACGTAGCGGCTCTGGGAATAGCGGCCGTCGATGACCTTCTGCGCGGTGCCGGTCTTGCCGCCCACGCGGTAGCCGGCCACCTGGGCCTTCGATGCGGTGCCTTCCGGGCTCACCACGGATTCGAGCATGACGCGCATCTGGGCCGCGGTCTTCGGCGAGATGATCTGCTGGCCGACCGGCTTCTCGGTCACCTTCTGGAAGGACAGCGGGATCATGTCGCCGTCGCGCGCAAAGATCATGTAGGCGCGCGCCAGCTGCAGCAGCGACATCGAGAGGCCCTGGCCGAAGGACATGTTGGCCTGCTCCACCGGGCGCCAGGATTTATACGGACGCACGCGGCCGGCCACCGCGCCGGGGAAGCCGAAGCGCGGCGCCTGGCCCAGGCCGACCTTGGTGAACATCTCCCACATCTCCTGCGCCGACATCATCTGCGAGATCTTGGTGGTGCCGATGTTGGACGACTTCTGGATGATGGTGCCGATGTCGATCACGCCGTGCGGATGGGTGTCGCGGATCGGCTTGCCGGTCACCATGTAGCGGCCGTTGCCGGTGTCGATCAGGGTCTTCGGCGTGATCAGGCCCTTGTCCAGCGCCAGCGCCACGGTGAAGGGCTTGAAGGTCGAACCCGGCTCGAAAGTGTCGGTGATGACGCGGTTGCGCAGCTGCTCGCCGGTCAGGTGGCTGCGGTTGTTCGGATCGTAGGTCGGCCAGTTGGCCAGCGCCAGCACCTCGCCGGTGTGCACGTCCAGCACGACCGCGGCGCCGGCCTTGGCCTGGAATTTCTCGACCGCGTTCTTGATGCTGTTGAAGGCGATGTACTGCAGCTTGCTGTCGACCGACAGGGTCAGGTCCTTGCCGTCGTGCGGCTCGCGCGACATGCCGACGTCTTCGACGATGCGGCCCAGGCGGTCCTTGATCACGCGACGGCTGCCCGGCTGGCCGGCCAGCGACTTCTGCTGCGCCAGTTCCATCGCTTCCTGGCCGACGTCCTCGACGTTGGTGAAGCCGACCATGTGCGCCATCACCTCGCCCTGCGGGTAATAGCGCTTGTATTCCTTGCGGGTGTCGAGGCCGTCGATGCCGAGCTTCTCGATTTTCGCGACGGCGTCCATCTCGACCTGGCGTTTCAGGTAGACGTAGCTGCGCTCCGAGTTCAGCTTCTTGCGCAGCTCCGATTCCGGCATCTCGAGCAGGCTGGCCAGCTCGCGCACGGTTTCGTTGGAGGCCGGATTGGCCTTGTAGTCGTCGGTGAAGATGGAGACCGACTTCACCGGCAGCGAGGAAGCCAGCACCATGCCGTTGCGGTCGAAGATCTTGCCGCGCGTGGCCGGCAGTTCCTGGGTGCGCATGTAGCGGTTGGCGCCCTGCTCCTGCAGGAATTTGTTGTCGGCGACCTGGACCCACACCGCGCGGCCGGCCAGCGCCGCGAATGCGGCAAACAGCACGAACAGCACGACGCGCGAGCGCCAGTCCGGCAGGCGCACCGCCAGCACCGGGCTCTTCGAAAAGGCCACGCCCTTGGAGGCGGCGACGCGGGAATTGGTCCGGGACGAGCTGGCAGTCGACCTCATTTGCCGCCTTCCGTCAGGTACTGGGTACGCGCCGGGGTCAGGGGCGCCATGTTCAGGTTGACGCGCGCGATCTGCTCGATGCGCTCGTTCTTGCCGAGGGTGGACTGGTCGAGCTGGAGCTGGGACCAGTCGATGTCGAGCTGGCGCTGCTGGGTCGCCAGTTTCTCGATGTCGTTGACGAGGTGGTTGCGCTGGTAGCGGGCATTCACGACCGACAGCGCGCAGCCGACCAGCAGCGTGGTCAGCACGACGTTGATCTTGCCGGTCATCGAGCAGTCTCCAGGCGCTCGGCCACGCGCAGCACCGCCGAACGGGCGCGCGGGTTGGCCTCGACCTCCGGGCCGGACGGCTTGGTCTTCGAGATCAGCTTCATCAAGGGCTGAGGCAGATCGGCGGCACGGATCGGCAGCCGGCGGTCCGGCTGCTCGACCTTGGCCTTCGAGGCCAGGAACTGCTTGACCATGCGGTCTTCCAGCGAATGGAAGCTGATGACCGACATGCGCGCGCCCGGCGCCAGCAGTTCGAAAGCCGCGTTCAGACCTGCTTCAAGGTCCTCAAGCTCTTGATTGATGAAAATCCGGATAGCCTGAAAGGTGCGGGTTGCCGGATCCTTGCCTTTCTCCCGGGTTTTGACCGCGTTTGCCACGATTGCGGCAAGCTGTCGTGTGCTTGAAATTGGCTCGATTGTCCGGCGAGCAGTAATCGCCTTTGCAATCTGAAAAGCAAACCGTTCTTCCCCATAATCGCGAATCACCTTTTCCAGTTGTCTTTCGTCCACCACGGCCAGCCATTCGGCGGCCGAGATGCCCCGTGTCGTATCCATCCGCATGTCCAGAGGACCGTCGTTGCGGAAGCTGAAACCGCGGCTGGCGTCGTCCACCTGGGGCGACGAAATACCGAGGTCCAGCAGAATGCCGTCTACCTGGGCGATACCGCGTGCCGCCAGTGCTTCGCGCATCGTCGCGAAACTGTCGTGCACGATCGCGAAACGCGGATCGCCGATCTGCTCGGCGGTGGCGATCGCCTGGAGATCCTTGTCGAAAGCGATCAGGCGGCCCTCGGGCGCCAGCTTCGACAGGATCAGCCGGCTGTGACCGCCGCGGCCGAAAGTGCCGTCTACATACGTACCGGATGCGCGCGCGCCTTCGAGAGCGAGCGCATCGACTGCTTCATCGAGCAGCACCGTGCGATGCTGTAAACCGTGCTGCAATTCCGGCACCGGATTTTCCATGTTCATGGCGGTGCCTTCTTAAAAGGAGAAGTTGGAAAGGACATCGGGCATGCCACCGGCGACGGCTTCGGCCTCGTCCGCGGCAAGTCGGGCGGCGTCCCAGATCTCGAAATGGGTCCCCATCCCGAGCATCATCACTTCCTTCTCCAAACCAACTGCGCTGCGCAGTTCGGGTGAAATGAGCACCCGGCCCGATCCGTCCAACTCGACATCGCAGGCATTACCCAGGAAAATGCGTTGCCACGCCCTAGCGGACATCGGCCAGGCGGCGATCTGTTCGCGATGCTGTTCCCACACCGGACGGGGGAAGAACAACAGGCAACCATGCGGGTGTTTCGTGAGCGTCATACGGCCTTCACACTGCTGCAACAAGGCGTCACGGTGCTTGGACGGTATTGACATCCGCCCCTTCGCATCGAGATTGATCGCTGACGCGCCCTGAAACACGTATTTACCTAGTTTTGGAGAGTTATCAGTTTGTTAGTTTTAGGCGCCGGGGAGACCTGAGTTTCTCCCACAAAACTGCACTTTTTGCCACCGTTTCCCACTTTAGAGGAAGCGTTGTCCTTGGTCAAGCGAATTCACCTTTCGAAAAGCGCGAAATTGCTAATGAAACCAATGACTTAGCGAACTTCCCTGAAGCTGCCTCAAGTAAAAATGTTGAGCAAAATTAGGGACTTAGCTTAGAGAGTGCATGTGGCAGCTCATGTATACACATGGGTTTTACGTTTGATCGTCCGCAACTTTTTACTGCCGGTAGATCGGTTTCGATGCGACAGCACCTATGCGGCATGGATGATACGGTTCGGTGGGAAATTGCAGATTCATGCGGAGCGGGTTAGGATAAATTCCAGCGAACACCCAGCCGTTAACGGGTGTAAGTAAGCGCGTACTAACTCGCAGGCAGCGCCTGCGCTGGAGGCCCCCGTGAGCATCACATTAGCCCGGACTCGCACCGTCTACGATCTCCTCGAGGTCCAGGGTGCGCTCGACCGCAGCCGCGGACGTTCGCCCGAGCTCGACACCTTTTACGAGCGCATGCTCGAGACCGGCGCCGAACGCTTCGTCACCACCCCCTCTTCCATCGACGCCCTCGACCCGCTGTTCGAGGCCTGCCCCAACTTCGAGGAAGTGCTGGACGACCTGGCGCGCTACCTGCGCCTGGCCCATGCAGGCAAGGGAGGAGAAATTCGAGGTTTCAACGTCATGCCGATCCTGCTGCTGGGCGGCCCCGGCGTCGGCAAGACCCACTTCGCCAAGCAGTTGGCCAAGGTCATGCAGACCGACTGCGAGCTGATCAGCATGAACGCCCTCTCGGCCGGCTTCGTCATTACCGGCAGCTCGGCCAGCTGGCGCGGCGCCAAATGCGGCAAGGTGGCCGAGCGCCTGGTGCGCGGCAAGTATGCGAACCCGGTGATCGTGCTCGACGAGGTCGAGAAGGCGACCGGCTCCTCGCAATCCGATCCGCTGGCGGCCTTGTATCAGTTGCTGGAGCCGGAAACGGCGTCGGCTTTCCGCGACGAGTTCATCGACGTGGATATCGATGCGTCGCAGATTTTCTGGGTGCTGACCGCGAATTCGACCGAGGGGATTCCACATCCTCTTTTGAACCGGATGGCCGTGTATGAGGTGCCGGCGCCGACGCCCGAGCAAGCCGCGGGGATTGCGCAGCGGATGTATGCGGGTCTGCTGAAGGAGTTGAACCTGGGCGGTTTCGATCCGCGGCTGGGGGATGTGGTGCTGGATAGGCTTGCCGGGGTGTCGCCGCGGGATTTGCGCAAGACTTTACTCGATGGTCTTGGTTATGCCGTGGCGGATGGGCGGGAGCATGTGATTGCGGGGGATATTCGGGTCAAGCTTATGCCGGGTAAGGGGCGGATTGGATTCTGATCTTTTCCTGATTACCAGTTCTCGCCGATGAGGCCCTGAAAATACTTCCAATCGGGTTCATTAGAAGAAAAATCTCTACGGGAAACAGCTGCACTTTTTGAGGGATAGCGTTCAACAGTTCGAAAAAGCCTCGACGCTTCCGACCCGAAGGACAAATTCACGCTCGCCACGCTCTGCAGGTACCGCAGTGAATCGATGTATCACTTGGCTCCAAAGTGCAAACCATCTTCTCCTCGAAGACCTGCATCATCAGTATACCTTTCGATGACGCCAATCCGTTTTCAAGCCGATGTGCCGTTTTCCAGAATACGTTGAGGCGTACGGGTTAGTCGGACCTAGGAAAGTCAGGCAAGAAACATCTGAAACGCACCGGGAAGGGCTAGGCATCGGTTTGCCCGTCCACGATAGCCCATCCGAGTTCACGTATTTCGTAAAGCGGATAAGTCCTTGCCGACGCGATGGGCATACACGTCAACAGCCTCAAGAAGTACGAGTTCGGCGAGGCGCAGCCATCACTGGACGCGCTGCGCAAGATCGCCGTGGCCCTACACACCAGCACAGATTTCTTGCTGTTCGATGAACACGAGCGTGGGCCCTCGGACGACCTGCGCCTGTAGTCCGAGGCCGTGTCCCAATTCCCTGAGGAAGAGCGCAAGTTCGTCAAGGCGCTGCTCGACAGGATGATCATCAAGTTCCAGACCAAGCAGATGGTGGGCAACTTGAGCAGCTAAACGAACCGCTTTTTAGCGGCTAAAAAAGAAGAAGCCTCTCGCATCCGGAAATTCCGGAGGGAGTGGCCTTTTTTGTTTAAAAGAAGGATGGCTACCGCTGCGGTACGGGTCTCTGGACATGCCCTAAGTTCAGGAAAAGCTGCGCGGCGTGATGGGGGCTGCGCCACCGAATGTCGCGCGGCGCCGTATCGCCACGACTCGTCGTAACGATACGTTTCTCATCCTGTCCTGACGATGCCTACCCTAAGCGTGGACGTTGGAGTGGACGTTACCGTTGATATCGCAGTTGACGTCGCAATGACCTGTTGCGTTCACCAGGCCGCGGTCACATCTTTACATTGCTCGAGCGCTACACACGCCTTTTGCCTACTCGCAAAAATGATCAACTGCGGCCTTGGTGTTCCTTCGTTAAGACATGGAATAGGGCTTCCTCAATTCAGGCTTCCTCGCCTTCTAAAATTAATTCACGTGCTCTTGCTATTTGGAGCGGCGTAGCTAGGACAGGATTGGCGAGCTCATAAATGGTATCCGTTACCCATTTTTCGTTATTAATGTCAAAGCTAATATCCTCCCGTCCTTCAATCAAATTTGCCCATTGCTCCACCATAGAAGCGGTTAGTTCACCGCTCAGATATCGTCGAAGCACCTGTACGATGTGCTCAGAATGCAATACAGTCGTGATTCCTTCGAAATCCCAATCAAAACTGCTGAGCTGTCGTTGCAACTCATCTAGCGGTCTCGAAAAATTAAGTAGGTTTTCGACAACGATTGATCTTTCATTGTTCATGGGGTCACCACATTGCCTGTAATTTTGTCCTTCACGTGAACAATTGCCCCGTCTGGCGCGGTCGTTGTTTTCGTGTATTGGATAGTTTTTCCCGCAGAGTCAATCTGTTTCTCGTACAACGCGGATGATCCTGGAACCTTCCCTGGCGATACACCTTGATCGGCGCGCCGCATGCTGGTGCTGTACAGCGTCTCGAGGATCGCCCGGTCGCGCAGGCCGAGTTCGCCGCTGCCGGCCGCATCGATGACCTGCGCGATCTCCGCCACGGTCAAGACATGGCGCGGCAGGCGCGTCTCCTTTTTCGGCAGGTCCATCTCGCCGACAGGGTTGAACAGCAGGTGATGCTGACGCGTCAGCCAGCGGAAGAAGACACGCACCGCCACCAGCCGCGTGCCCTGGCAGTTGAACGACAGCGGCAATCCGTCGCGTTGCCTGCGGTAGAGTCACGGGACCGCTCGATCGAGTTCGCGCTTATCCTGTAAAAAGCTTATCGATCAGAGACTCCAAAATTTGCCCTCTCACGGTTGGTTCATACCTTTCGTCCATACCTCGGATCTCGAACTCGTCTTGCAGCAAATTTCTATATTCGTCCGCAGTCTCATCAGTTATCTCAAGAACAGGTTGATCTCCGGACAAAGCTAGATAACGCCCGGCATCAGCTTCGGCTGAAACTTCCTGGAGGACCTGCCACTCTTCCAGTGTCAATTTAATCAACATTATTAATCTCCACTTATTGCTCGGCTGCCCTAATAAGCTTTTCAGCAGTTTTTGTTGACGTGGGGTTGACCGACACGATCTTACCGGTATCGGGATTTACTGCCGTCGTGGCATCCTTTCCAATAAATCGCTGCGACGCTCGCCCAAGTTCATCAGTTTTAGTTTCAGTGATCTTCAAGGGATTTTTTAGTGAGTCCAGTATTCCCTTTGGTCCGACGCCGGCTCGCTTACCCCCATCGCCGATCGCTCTATCTACCGCGTGACGAGCAATCGATTTGATTTCCACCCCGTTCTTCGCAACTATGCTTGTCGCTTTACCTGCGGCGCCAGCCGCGACCGCGGCTTCTGCGGGAGCACCAGCAAGCACAGCAGCTGCAATAGGCGGGCCGAAAAGCATTGCCCCCGTTACAACTGCAGCCGGAACTACGAACGGATCGTAATCCCGCACGTTACCCGATGCGAAATCTTTTCGGTATTGGTCGCTGAATGCCTCGGCTGCTCGCTCTTGACGACCATCCGGATCAATGTATTTGTACGGGCTATTACTCGCGTAAGCGTACCGATTGAAGCTGCCACCAGTATTCGCATCCGTCACCACCGGATCAATACTCAAAAACCGCCCCGCCACCGGATCATAATACCGCTGCTGCATATACGTCAGCCCGGTATCCACATCGTTCACATGGCCCGTGAAGCCAATGGTCGGCTGGTCGCCCGAAGCCACATAACCGTAAGGCTCGTAGCGCGTGCGGCTGATCACGTTACCCGACGCATCGGTCTTCGCCACCGGACTGCCCAGCCCATCGGTGTGGATATAGGTCACCGAGCCGTTGGTGGCGGCAACGGTGGTCATCGTTTCCGTATAGGTCGCGCTGCCGCCGGCACCGCTGGCGGTCCAGGTGCACGAGGACGGATAGCCGACCCAGGCCGACTGCGCCGTCAGTGCGCGCGAGCCGCTCACCGCCAGCGATTCGTTGACCGTGTAGCCCGTGCCCGACGCCGTGCAGACGTGCGTCAGCGAGGTCGCGTCGGTGGTGCTCCAGGTGGTCATGAAGCTCTGTCCTGCCGTCAGCGCGGGCCGTGAGACGCTGATGGTCGGCTTCGGTGTCGCCGCAGCCGTGGTGCTGAGTGTTTCGTACACCGTGGTCGTGCCGCCCGGACCGCTTGCCGTCCAGCTGCAGGAAGACGGATAGCTGACCCAGCCGGCTTGCGCCGTCATCGTGCGCGAGCCGTTGACTGCCAGCGATTCGTTGACGTTGTAGCCGGTGCCCGAGGCCGAGCAGGTGTGGCTCAGCGAGCTCGCATTCGTCGTGCTCCAGCTCATGGTGAAGTTCTGCCCCGCCACCATTGCCGTGTGCGAAGGACTGATGGTCGGCTTGGGGGTGGCTGGCGCCGACACGGTAATGTAGGTGGTGCTGTTCTGCCCGAAGCGCTGGTGGTACTCCCACACCATGCCCCACTGGAAGGTGTAGGTCCCAACGGTCGAGGGCGCAAGCACCTGGAAGTTGAAGGTAGAGCTCTGGCCCGGCGCGACAGTGGACGAACTCATCGCTACCCGGTTCACGCCGAAGGTGTAATTGTTGTCCGTGTTCCCCAGCGAAAAATCTGGTGAGGTCCAGGTCGTATTGCCGGTGTTCTTCAGCGTCATCGAGACGTTGTAATAGGTCCCCGCCGTCATCGAAGACGGGACGCTGGCCGAGATCAGCTGGGCGTCGTACACCGGCGCCGGCACGGCCACCGTGATCGACGACGCGATGTTGCCGCCGAACCAGTACATCCCCTCACGCAGCATGCCCCAGCCGAAGGTATAGTTGCCAGGCGTCGAGGGCGCCGTAATGGTGAAACCGAAGACCGCGTTGCCACCCGGTGCGACAGTGCTGCCGAGGTCGACCCGTCCCACGCCCCAGGTCGTGTTGTCCTGTGGATTCTGTGAACCCAGCCGATACGGATTGGCCATGCCCGGATACCAGGTCGTGGTGCCGCTGTTGCGGATCGTGACCGTGACGTAGGCGGTGCTGCCCGGCGCCATCGTCGATGGGGCGGCGATGTTGACGCCGGTAGCGGCATCGTAATAGTTGGGCTGCGGATCGGGTTCGTCCGGCGGCGGTGGCGGCAGCAAAGTAGAACCAGGCGGCGCCTGGATGTCGGGTGCATCGATCGTGTGGTTCTGGGCCCAGGACGTTCCGCTGGCGAACGTCAGCATTAGCACGACTGCCAGCGCTGGCAGCATGGTGCGCATGAGGCGCTTCAGCATCGCCGGCGAAAAGCCAGAAAAATTATGGACGGCCAGCATTACTTCACCTCCGCGATCTGGTGGTTGTGCAGATAGATGTATTTGGTCGCAGTGCCGCTGGTGGGTGCGACGTAGAGCAGTTGGCCGCCCTGGCTGTAGACCTGGATGCGGTTCACACCATCGGTGCCGACCACGCTGACCCGGCGGCCAAGGCCGTCATACACATAGGTCGCACGGCCTGCCGCGGCCGTCATGCGGTTGGCCATGTCGAAGGTGTAGCTCTGCGCGCCGCGGCTTGTGATGTTGCCTTGCGCGTCGTAGCCGTAGGCGAAATTGAACTTGGCCGGACCGTTGGTGATGCTGGCCAGGCGATTGGTCGTGTAGTCGATGTTGTGGATCGTGCTGCGCGAGTTCGCACCGCCCGAGATCGAAGTCGAGGTCAGGTTGTCGAGCGTGTCGTAGCCGTAGGTCGCGGTACCCCAAAGATTGGACGCGGTGGTCGTCTTCAGGCGATTCAGGCCGTCATACGTCATGCTGCGCGTCGCCAGGCTTTGCAGTTGGTCGACAATGCTCTCGACGTTGGCGTTCTTGTCGTAGGTGTAGGACTCGTCGAGCACGCCGGCATCGGTGCTGCGCGACGGCAGGCCACGGGTGTTCTGCGCCAGCGTGCGGCGGATGCCGTTACCGTAGGTGAAACCGGCAATCGCGCCACTCGGGTGGTAGGTGACGCCGGTCGCATACGTGCCGGCCTGGCGTGGCTCGCCCAGCGCGTTCGGGTTGTACGCCACCGTCAGGTTGTTGCCCGGGTAGCGCAGCTGCGTCAGCGAGCCGTTGGCGTCATAGCTGCGGCCGATGCTGTAGGTGGTGCCGCCATAGGCCAGGCTCTCGCCTTCGAGCAGGCGACGCTTGTTGTAGCTATACGTCCACTTGCTGCCGTTCGACGACACCGTGTCCTGCAGGCCATCTAGCGTGTAGGTCCGGTTGATGGCGGCGCTGCCATCGCCGAAGCTTGTGTCCTTCAGGCGATTGCGCAAGTCATAGGTGAAGGACATCTTCCGGGCATCGGTAACGCTCGTCGTATTGCAAGACGTCGTCGACGGCAGGGCCAGGCCGGTGGCGCGCCAGGCCACGTTATTCGCCAGGTCGTAGTCCTGCACCGTGGCGCCGGTTTCGGGCTCGATCGTCTTGCACAGGCGCTCATTGCCATCGTAGACATAGCTGCGCGTCTGGCTCAGGCCGGCGCCGCTGCGCGTGATCGACTTTGTCTTGTCGAAGACGTCGCGCGCGATACCGAGTGCCACCCCTTCCGGCATCGTGACGCTGGTGATCGCGTCTTCGCTTGGCTGGTCGAAGGCCTGATAGCTGTAGTAGGTGCTATTGCCTTTCGCATCGACGTACTGTTTCCTGAAACCGTCCAGGTAATAATAGTATTCGTTGAGCGTGCCGAGCTCGCTGCTGGTCGACTGCGTGGTGAGACGGCCGAGCGCGTCGTAGCCGCTGGAGACGCCGCCCGAGATGCTCTGGTAGTTGCGTTGCGGGTAGGATTCGAAAGTGGTGCAGGCTTCGAAGTCGTACTGGCGCTTGACAATGCGCGAAGTGCCGGCGGCGTCGGTGCTGTCGTAGCGTTCCACGTAGATCGGACGCCAGAGCGCGTCGAGATAACTGATTTCTTTCGCGCCGCCGGTGGTGACTGTCTGCTTCCAGTGGCCTGCGCCCAGATCGTATTCCTGCGCGCCGACCGGGGCAAACGAAAGCGTGGTCTGATTCCACGTCACCGAATCGGCTGACGGATAGGTGATCGATGCCAGGCGGCCCATGGCGTCATAGCCAAAGAAGTGGGTCGAGCCGGCCTCGTTGGTCAGCGAGGTGATCTTGCCGAGGTTGTCTACCGCCGCCGTCTCGAAACTGCCGTCCGGGTAGTCGATGCGCTGGGCGATGCCGCGCTTGTAATTCGAATAGGTGGTCGGCGGGTTCTTGCCGTCCGAGACAGTCTTGATGGTACCGTCGGTGTAATACGTGAACGCGTTCTGCAGCTTGCCGAACTTGGTGACGCTCAGCACTGTAGACACGTTCGGGTCGAAGGTGTTCAGCTGCATCACCTTGCCGGTATTGAGCTCGGTCACCTGCTTGACCTGGCCGAGTATCCATTTGGTGAGGTTGTCTTCATACAGTGTCTGTTCGACACGCCCGCTGTTCAGGCTGCTGTAGCGGTTGACTTTCGTCGGCCGTGCGAAGCTGTCGAATTCCGTCGCTTCCCAAGTAAAAGTGGCACCTTGCTGCACAGTGTCGCGGCGGTCGACTTCGGTGGTGCGCGCCGCCATCGTGCCATCCCCACGGGGCTGCAGGCTGTAACCGCGCGGCGCCACCGGTTCGCGGTAGTGCAGGCTGGTCGAACGCAGGACTTCGCCGCTCGCGCTGACGGTTTCGGTACTAGCGGGCTGCCCTTCCGTTTGCTGGAACAGGGTACCGAAGGTGTGCCTGGTTATATTGCCAGCCGGGTCCGTGACACTGACGGTCTTGGTGTCGACGCAGTTATTGCACGGCGCCCAGCTCGACGCCTCGACCGGGTACTGCGTCCTCCAGGTCAAGGGCAACAGACCGGGACCACTGATGGTCTTCTTCGTCAGCGCATACGTGTCGAAATTCTTCGCATACATCGGCTTGTATGTCTCGTTCGACAAGTCATGCCGGCAATCGTAGAACACGTTGGAGCGACCATGGCGCGTTGCCGTCAGCATGAAGTTGCCGATGGCGCCGGAAGGATGCGTCATCGATCCCGTGATCTCGCTGGGCGAGAAATTGCCAGGGACATCGCAGCTGCCTCCACCGAGATACTGGATACCACTTAGCAAATTGCCGATTCCGCTCAGTTGCCATGCCGAACCATCCGGCAGCGTGACGGTTTGCAGTTGTCCAATGCTATCGTAGGCATAGCGCCAGGTGCGTGTGCCATCCGTCACGGAAGACACGAGGTTGGAAGCCGTCGAGCCGGGGGTCTGGTAATTCAAGGTGATCGTGCGCGATGCGCCGGAAGCGTCATTCGCAACGATGCTCTTCAACTGCCACTTGTTGGTAGTGTCGTAGGTATAAGTGACTGTGTTTCCGAAGCGGTCGGTCACTTGGGTCGGCAAGATCCAGATTTCGACGCGGCTGAGCTGTGGGTTTTGCGGCACTGTCGGCGTTTCCACACCGCCTCCGACGCTGGTGGTCGTGCCCGTGGTGGCGCTGGTTTCGGGAGAACCCGCGGCGCCGTCCGCTTTTTCAGGCGCCACTGGCGCGTTGGAGAGCTCAGGGGCGGACGAGGATTTCTCCAGCGGCTGGTAGTTGCGGCTTACCATCCAGTCGAAGCGATATTCGGTGCCGTCCGGCGAGACGGCGACGAAAGCCTCTCCACTGCTGCCATTGCCGGCTGCCATGCTCGACAGGCAGCGGATCGCCCAGTTGTTTCGGGTGACGATGGGATAGCTATTGCCGGTTGGTGCTGTTTGGAATTCAGTGCTTCGTTGCAGCATTTCTTGGTCGCCAACGCCTGGCACGTAGATGAAGCTGCCATGCCAGTATTCAGTGCCGCTCCACGACGCGGTTGGGCTGGTAGCGTCGGGCGCTCGACTGAACTGGCTGCAGCGCGCGGTCGTGCCGCCAGTCGTCGTCCATCCTTTTTGCCGGGAGAAGATCCCGTGCAAGTGCGGAATTTCGATATCCCATCGGCCGAACAGGGTCTCCTCCAGCCAGTCCTCGCCCACCTTGATATGCCGGCCCACTTCGACCGGCAATCCGCTATTGCCCGGCAAGGAAACATCCTTCTGAATAAATTCCAATCCGCCCGTATAAAGATTGACCTTGTCGCCGAACAGGTCGGCACCGAGCCGGGTTACCGCCTGGGGGGCGCGGATCAATTTGTTCTGATCGCTATAAGTAGTAGCCGTTTGCGCATATGCGGCCTGGACGGCCATGGCAATGGTAAGGACTGCGAACTTCTTGTTGGTTTTCATATGGCTATGAGGGAAGTTCCAATGGGAAATCCCATGTTGCCATTACATATGCGTGAGAAAACTCACCAAAAGTTACATACAACAATTATTTTTTCGCAATGCACTCGTTTCACACTTGCAATAAACGGAGCGATACCGACCTGCCGTCCAATACCAATGAATGGAGTCGACATGTTCGGAACAAGCCATCCACGCCCTCCTGACCGTAAAGAGGTAGCCATGCAAATCGTCCAGCAAAAACAGCGGCCCTTTGCCGGCACCGAACTGACAATCGAGAACCCGCCCTCCGGCGAAGTCGCGCCGCCGCCCGACGCCCCGCCGATCCGTTTCAGCGTCTCGTACACGCTGGCCGAATACATGAGCATCCTGCGCGCCCACCTCGGCTTCATCCTGCGCCATACGCCGAAAGGAAAACGGCTGCGCCAGACCTGGCTACCGCTCGAAATCGGCGTGTTTGCCGCCTTGACCGCGTGGATGCTCGATCCGGGCTGGGCCAGCGGCGCGTTCGCTGCCGTCAGCGCCCTCGCCTTCCTCTCGCTGCCGTTCACGCTGGATGTATGGGTTGCGCTGATCGCGCCGCCGGTCTTCTTCCTGAAAAAACGCCGCATGCCGGTGTGCGAATTCCGCATCGACGGCCAGGGCATCGCCCGCACGTCGCGGCTCGGCATCTTTGAAAAAAGCTGGGATGAGGTGAAAATGGTGCGCCGCTACGAGCGCGGCTACCTGCTGATGTTTGCGAAGGGCGGGATTCCGATTCCCTTCCGCTGCCTGGACCAGTGCCAACGCGAACAGCTGCGTGGCTACACCGCCGGCCGAGTCCAGGCCGCGGCGGTTTGAACCACGCTTATTTGTCCGGCGTCGCTGCGAAAGAACCCTGCCCCGGCTGCCTGGGCACATGCACCCAGCGCCCATCGACCCGCCGGAAGTCCAGCGTATCGAAGTAATGGGCGATGCCGCCGTATTCCATCCTCACCTGAGCGGTATCGCCGTCCAGGCGGGCGCCGGCGAAGCGGCTGTGCGGCTCGCCGTTGGCGCTGACGCAGCCGGCGGCAAAGGCGCCGCCTCGGTCGGCGACATCCGGGCCGATGACGGTGCGGATCTCGGGCGGCAGCCCGGCCAGCGAGTCGATCTCGCCCGGCTGCGGGGCGGTCTGTGCTGCGGTCTGTGCTGCCGCCGGCTCGGCGGACGATGCCGGCAGGCCGGTGCCGGCTGCAATCGCAAAGATGAGAGGCATGATCGGGTTCCGGTAGCGCATCGCGGTTCCTTCGAGGGGGTTCCGGAACATTCTACCCCTTCTCTTCGAGTTTGACGTCCTCGCTTTTCGCTTCTTTCATCGCTTCCGGCTCCAGCACTTCCGCCTCCTTGTTGAAGCGGATGAACAGGCCCCAGCCGGCCAGCAGGATGCCGGCTGCCACCAGCACCGAGGCCGCGTGCGGCAGCAGTTCCGGCTCTTCGTGCAGCGCCTTGAAGGTGCCGACCAGGCCCTCGATCGATAGCGCCACCACCACCACGACCATGAAGCGCGACAGGTAGCGGCGTACGCGCGTCGGGGCGCTGATGTGGGCGTCGCGGATGACTTCTTCCTCGGCGATGGTCTGGGAAATCTGCAGCGACACCACGGCGATCGCCAGCAGGCCGATCGCTTCGATCGCACTTTCGGCACCCTGGCCCACTTCGGCGCCGATGGCTTTCCAGCCCGTCAGTGCGGCAAGCACCATCAGCAGGAAGGAAATGGCGACGAACAGCACGGCAATGACGGCATGGATGGTGGAGAAGAAGGCTTTCAAGGGGGCTCCTATGCAATGGGTCTGTCCAGATTGTGCACCATCCCCAGCCAATCGCTCGCACGGCAGCGTTATAATTCTTTCATGACCCAACTACATGCCGGCCGCTTCCTGCTTCGTCCCTTCATCATGGCGGACGCCCCCGCCTTTGCCGCGGCGGTACGCGAATCGGCGGCCGATCCGGGGTCCGGTCTCGGCCAGTGGATGGGCTGGGCCCATGCCGCCTACAGCATCGACGAGGCCCGCTCCTGGATCGCGTTCTGCGAGACCGCGCGCGCGGCCGGCCACGCCCACGAATTCGGCATCTTCCTCGACGATGGCAGCACCCTGGTCGGCGGCGCCGGCCTGAACCAGCTCAATACGGTCAACGCCTTCTGCAACCTGGGCTACTGGACACGGGCTTCGCAGCAGAGACAGGGCGCGGCGCCGGCTGCCGTCCAGGCGCTGGCAAGGCACGCGTTCGGGGAGCTGAAACAGGCGCGCGTCGAAATCGTGATCGCCGACGGCAACCTGCCCAGCATGGCGGTGGCGCGCAAGGCCGGCGCCGTCCACGAGTGCCTGGCCCGCAAGCGCCTGCAGCTGCGCGGCGCGGCGGTCAATGCGCACGTGTTTTCGCTGATCCCGGATTAAACCTGCCCAGGCTCGGCCCAGCTTTTGGCATGCACCACGGCTTTCGCCCAGCGCGCCATCAGCTGCTCGCGGCGCGCCGCCGGCATCTGCGGCTCGAAGCGGCGCTCGAGCTGCCACTGCGCCGCGATCTCCTCGCTGGAAGCCCAGAAGCCGACCGCCAACCCGGCCAGATAGGCCGCGCCCAGCGCCGTCGTCTCCGTAACGCGCGGGCGGATCACCGGCACGCCCAGCAGGTCGGCCTGGAACTGCATCAGCATGTCGTTGCGGGCCGCGCCGCCGTCCGCGCGCACCTCGTGCACGGCGCAAGCGGCATCCTTCTGCATCGCGCCCAGCAGCTCGGCGCTCTGGTAGGCGATGCTCTCCACCGCCGCGCGGGCGATGTGGGCGCCGGTCGTCCCGCGCGTCATGCCGACGATGGTGCCGCGCGCATAAGCATCCCAGTGCGGCGCACCGAGACCGGCGAAGGCCGGCACCAGCATGACGCCGCCGCTGTCCGGCACCGACAGGGCCAGCGCTTCGACCTCAGCCGACTGCTTGATGATGCCGAGGCCATCGCGCAGCCACTGCACGGTGGCGCCGCCCATGAAGACGCTGCCTTCCAATAAATAATCCGTGCGCCCTTCGATGGTCCAGCCCACCGTGGACAGCAGGCGGTTGTGCGAGACGGGCGGCGCAGCGCCGGCGTGCATCAGCATGAAGCAACCGGTGCCATAGGTGTTCTTGACCATGCCGCGGCGGTGGCAGGCCTGGCCGAAGGTCGCCGCCTGCTGGTCGCCGGCGATGCCCGCCAGCGGGATCGCGCGGCCGAACCATTCTTCTTTGGTGACGCCGACCTGCCCGCTGCTGGCGACGACTTCCGGCAGCATCGAGGCCGGCACGCCGAACAGCGCCAGCAGCTCCTCGTCCCAGCGCAGGCTGTTGATATTGAAGAGCATGGTGCGGGCGGCGTTGCCGACGTCGGTGACGTGGCGCCCGGTCAGCTTCCAGGCGAGCCAGCTGTCGACGGTGCCGAAGGCGAGTTCGCCGCGTTCGGCGCGGATGCGCGCGCCCGGCACGTGGGTCAGCAGCCATTGCAGCTTGGTGGCCGAAAAATAGGCGTCGAGTTCGAGCCCGGTCTTGCGCTGGATGAGTTCGGCCTTGCCGGCGGCGCGCAGGGCATCGCAGATTGCCGCCGTGCGCCGGTCCTGCCAGACGATGGCGTGGCACAGCGGCTGGCCGGTACGACGGTCCCAGACCACCGTGGTTTCGCGCTGGTTGGCGATGCCGATCGCCGCCACCTGGCCAGCATCGGTTTCGCTCTGCTGCAGCACCTCGCGCGCGCAGGCGAGCTGGCTGTGCCAGATGTCGAGCGGGTCGTGCTCGACCCAGCCGGGCTGCGGGAAGTGCTGCGGATATTCGTGCTGGGCGCTGGCGAAGACCTGCCCCTGTCGATCGAACAGGATGGCGCGCGAGCTGGTGGTGCCCTGGTCGAGGGCGAGGATGTAGTCCATCGTCGTGACCGTGAATTATGTGTAAAGCAGGCCGATAGGCCGGATTCTGTGTAGTGGTCTCCCTTGCGGGACGCCCCTATGACAGCCATTCCTCTAGGCGCCGAATTACTCCGGCGCTCAAGCTTCCTACCCGCACGCTCCGCGAGCAACATCAACGCGTGCCTATTTGGAATTGCTCCAGGTGGAGGTTACCGCGTTTCACCGTAACTTAATACGCTCGTCTCTGTGGCCCTATTCCTCGCCTTATACCTGGCTTGCGCCAGGCTTTCGGCGGACGGCCGTTAACCGTCACCCCGCTCTGTGGAGTCCGGACCTTCCTCCCGCCGGTATCTTGCGATACCAGCCAGCGGCTGTCTGGCCTGCTTCACGGGCATCATTGTACCCGATCGGCGACCAGGGTCCCAAGATCGTCGTCGTCCGCCACAGCCGGCGGGTCCGCGCGCCTGGCCAGGTAGTTCACCAGCGGGATCGCCCCGACCCGGTAGCGGATATTGAAACGGATCGCATTGCCGGCGCCGTCGCGCACCGTAAACACCGGCCGCCGCGGATGCTCCTCGAAGGTGGCGTCGCGCAGCTTGACGATGCGCGGGCGGCGCAGCAGGCGGCGCCACTCGGCCGCATCGTCGTTGAAGCGCAGGGTGCTGCCGAAGACCTCGAGCATCAGCCACAGCGAGGCCAGCGCCATGGCGGCGAAGATGGCGACGATCCACCACGCTTCGTCCCCCAGGGAGGCGACCGCGAACAGCATGATCGCCGCGGCCGGCAAGCCGCAGGCCGCGATCGCGCGGATCTGCCCCGTGTGGCGTGCGTAGACCCAGTCGCCGATCAGTTCCGTGTCCGGCCTCGACGCCGCGGCGCGCGCCACGCCGCCCAGGACCAGCAGCGCGCCGATCCGCAGCAGGGCGCCATGCTGGGCCGCGAAGTCGCGCGCGTCGGCCAGCAGCGCGTCGAGCCCGGACGGCGGTTCGCCTTCGCCCTCCTCCATGCGGTGCGCCGCGCCGAGACGGTCGATGTCGCGCACGCTCATCAGCGGCGCATACATCAGGTCGTGCCGGTCGGTCGAGCGGCGCCAGCCGAGATGCAGTTCGCCGATCGCGCGTTTGACCATCTTGAGCATGCGCGTCGCAGCCGGCCCGGCCGGCTGCGACGGATCGGCGCCATCGAGCAGGCGCGCCATCGACACCACGGAGCAGTTCAGCGCCGGCATGTGCATCGAGAACTGGTAACGGAAGCCACCCGCACTGGCATTGATGTCGCGCGCGGTCAGGAACACCCGGTAGGTCGACGGCAGGAGGCCAGGCAAACCCGCCGATGCGCCGGCGGCGCGCATCAGCAATTCCTCGCCCGCGTACTGCTCCGTGCCGGGCAGCAGGGGCAAGTCCAGCGGCGGCAGGCGCATCGAGGAGCGTATCCGGATACCCAGCGCCGCCTGCAGCTGGCTTGCCAGTTCACCGGCGTAGTACTCGGAAAAATCGTCGAGCGGCACCAGATATACCCGCGTCGGTGCGTGATACTGCACCTGCACCTGCACCTGCGCCAGCGCCGGTCCGGCACCCAGCAGCGCCAGTCCTGCCAGCAGCCGGCGGCGTGTCGGTTGAACCATGCTTGCCTCCTCAAGGATGCATACGACGATCGGTTTGCGGTCTTACAGGCTCCCGCCCTCGAGCCAGCGCTGCACCTGTTTGATTTCGGCGGCGCGGCCCGCCTCATCCGCCGGTTTCGGCAGCAGGATGTCCGGCGCCACCCCGATCGCATCGATGCGCATGTCCGGCAGGCGGGTCGTGCGCGTCGTGGCATACCAGAGCTGGGCGCGGCCCGACGGCAGCAGGTGCGGACGCATGTTGGACACGTCGATCGCGCCGTAGGTGGGCCGGCCGACGACTTTCACGCGATAGCTGGTGCGTGCCTCCAGCACGAACTGTTCGCAGCTGCTGCCGCAGTCGCGGTCGGTCAGCAGCGCGACACGGGCCGGCCGTTTCGCTTCCAGCTTGATCTTCTCGACTTCGACGCGGGCCTCTTCCGTCCGCACGAAGCTGCCCGGCGCGGCTGCCCGCATCTTCTCCAGCACCGGCGCCATCTGCTTGTCGCAGTGCGCCTTGATGCTGGTGCTGGCGCAGATGGCTTCCTGGGCCTTGAGGTTGGCCGGCGTCACCAGGTACTCGGTACGGAAACCGCGCAGGTCGCCGTCGAGCAGGAAACCCATCAGCGGCGCATAGGTGCTGTCGGATCCGCCGCCGTTGTCGCGCACGTCGATGATCCAGTTCTTGTGCGATTCGAGCTCGGCGCGGTGCTCGGCCACCAGTTTCTTCATCGTCGCCGCATAAGCGTCGTTGAAGGTCGGGATGACGAACAGGATCGTGTTCTTGCCCAGCACCTGGAAACGCGGTGCGCGCGGATCGGTGGCGGGCTTCGCCTCCGCCTTCGCTGCCTGCGGCGCGTCCTTGCTCTCGTTGCCGGGCGTCGGCGCGACCGCGATATGGCCGGGCCGCCAGGCGCGCGAATAGCCATGCAGGAGCTTGCCGCAGGTCTTCATGTCCGGTGCCTGGGCCGCTTCCTGGCGCGCCTTGGCCAAGGCTTGTTCGATTGCCGCGCCGTGGTCGGCCAGCGCGTCGGCGGCACCGGCATCGTTGGCGCGGATGAAGGCGTCCATGTCATCGAGGTCCGCCACGCACCCGGCCGGCGTGTAGGGAGTCTCGGCAGCAAATGCACCGACTGGCAAGACGATGGCCAGGGCGACGACGAGCTTGCGGACCTTAAGCATATGCATGACTTAGTTGTTTAAAAGAAAATATTATCTTACATCTATTTCTGCGTTTTCTGTAAGTTTGTGTCGCCATTTCAAAAGCCACTCTCCTGGCCCTCGCCTAGAATGTCCGGATAGCAAAACCTACAAGGATGAGCACATGACGCACCCCTCCCGTTCCGGCGGCCAGATCCTGGTCGACGCACTCCAGGTTCATGGCGTGGACACCGCCTTCGGCGTGCCCGGCGAAAGCTACCTCGACGTGCTCGACGCCCTGCACGATTCGCAGATCCGCTTCGTGATCAACCGCCAGGAGGGCGGCGCGGCCTTCATGGCCGAGGCCTACGGCAAACTGACCGGCAAGCCCGGCATCTGCTTCGTCACCCGCGGTCCGGGTGCGACCAATGCCTCGATCGGCGTGCACACGGCATTTCAGGACTCGACGCCGATGATCCTGTTCATCGGCCAGGTCGGCACCGACTTCATGGACCGTGAAGCCTTCCAGGAAATCGACTACCGCCGCATGTACGGCCAGATGGCCAAGTGGGTGGCGCAGATCGACCGCGCCGACCGCATCCCGGAATACATCGCACGCGCCTTCCAGGTCGCGACCAGCGGCCGTCCGGGCCCGGTGGTGCTGGCACTGCCGGAAGACATGCTGATCGCGCAGGCGGAAGTGGCGGACACGCGCCGCTACCAGCCGGTGCAGGCCTCGCCGTCCGCGGGCCAGATCGACACCCTGCGCAGCATGCTGCAGGCAGCGAAGAAGCCGCTGCTGCTGCTCGGCGGCGGCACCTGGAACGCGCAAGCCTGCGCCGACGTCCAGCAATTCGCCGAGGCGAACGGCCTGCCGGTGGCCTGCGCCTTCCGCTTCCAGGACCTGCTCGACAACGATCATCCGCAGTACATCGGCGACGTCGGCATCGGCATCAATCCGAAGCTGGCCGCGCGCGTGAAGGAGGCGGACCTCCTGATCGCCTTCGGTCCGCGCCTGGGCGAGATGACGACCAGCGGCTACTCGCTGTTGACCTCCCCGGTGCCGCAGCAGCGCCTGGTGCACATCCACCCCGATCCGCAGGAACTGGGCAGCGTCTACCAGGCCGAGCTCATGATCGCCGGCGGCGCCCCGGAAACGGCGAAGATGCTGGCGGCGATGGAACCGGTGGATTCCTCGGCCTGGCGCCACACGGTCGAGGAAGCGAAGGCCGAACTGCGCGCCTGGCAGCAGCAGCCACCGATCTTCAAGGACGGTAGCGCACCCCTGGACCTGTGGCAGCTGGTGCAGGACCTGCAGGCCGCCCTGCCGCACGACACCATCGTCACCAACGGCGCCGGCAACTACGCGACCTGGGCGCACCGCTTCTGGCGCTACGGCGCGATGCGCACCCAGCTGGCCCCGACCAGCGGCGCGATGGGTTATGGCGTCCCGGCCGGCGTGGCGGCGAAGATCGTCGACCCGCAGCGCACCGTGGTCACCTTCGCCGGCGACGGCGAGTTCATGATGACCGGCCAGGAACTGGCGACCGCGGTGCAGTACCGCGCCGGCCTGATCCTGATCGTCTTCAACAACAGCATGTTCGGCACCATCCGCATGCACCAGGAGCGCGAGTATCCGGGCCGCGTGTCGGGCACCGAGCTGCACAATCCCGATTTTGCGGCGCTGGCGCAAGCCTACGGCGGCCAGGGCGAGGTGGTGGAGAAGACGGCCGATTTCGCGCCGGCCCTGCAGCGCGCGCTGGCGTTCGCGAACGCTCGACAACTGCCGGCGGTGATCGAGCTGCGCTATGACGGCAACCTGATCACACCGGGGGCGACGCTGGAGACCATCCGCAAGAACGCGCAGGCCGCCAAGGCCGGCTGAGCGGCATCAGATCCCCTGCCCGCCCGACACTTCGATCCGCTGGGCCGTGACCCAGCGGTTGTCCGGCGACAGCAGGCTGGCGATCATCGGCCCGATGTCGTCCGGTACGCCGGCCCGGCCGAGTGCCGTCATGCCGGCGAACAGCTGGTTGATCTCGGGGTTGTCGCGCACCGCGCCGCCGCCGAAATCGGTCTCGATCGCGCCCGGCGCCACCGCGTTCACGGCAATCCCGCGCCCGCCCAGCTCCTTTGCCAGGTAGCGCGTCAGCACCTCGACCGCACCCTTCACGGCGGCATACGCGGCATAGCCGGGGAAAGCGACGCGGGTCAGGCCCGAGGACAGGTTCACGATACGGCCGCCATCCGCGATCAGCGGCAGCAACGCTTCGGTCAGGAAGTACACCCCCTTGAAATGCACATCGACCAGGCGGTCGAACTGGGCTTCGCCGGTCTGTCCGATCAGTGCGTAATCGCCGTGCCCCGCGTTATTGACCAGGTGATCGAAGCGCTCGCGGCCCCAGTGTTCGCGCAGCGCCGCGCCAAGGCGATCGGCAAAGGCCGCGAAGCCCTGGATATTGCCGGTGTCGAGCTGGAGGGCGACTGCCTTGCGGCCCAGGGATTCGATCTCGGCGACCACGGCCCGGGCTTCTTCATCGCGGCTGTGGTAAGTGATGACGAGGTCGCCGCCGCGGCGGGCGATCGCGAGGGCGGTATTGCGGCCGAGACCGCGGCTGGCGCCGGTGATGAGGGAAATGGTCGACATGATCGCTCCTTGTTGTGTGTTGAAAGAGCGTTCATCATCGGGCCGCGGCAGGCACGCGCGTTGCCGGAATCTCCCGCGGTCTTGCCAGATTCTCCAAACCACGGTGCGCCGGCGCTGCGCAGGGTGTAAGCTTTCTTCCATGACGACCCTATGCGAAGCAGTCCGCCGCTACACCGAGCTGCACGCCGGCAGCGACGGTGTGGCCCCCTCGCCGATTCCCGGCCTGACCACCGTGCGCACTTACGCGCCGACCGGCCTGGTGCATGGCATTCCGCGTCCGCTGGTCTGCCTTGTGCTGCAGGGGAGCAAGCGCGTCAACTTCGGCGTGCAAAGCTTCGACTTCCATCCTGGCGACTCGCTCCTGATCACCGCCGACGTGCCGACCGTCAGCCAGGTCACGCGCGCCAGCCTGGCCGAGCCCTATCTCGCACTCGTGCTCGAGCTAGATACAGCGACGATCGCGGAACTCGCGCTGCGCATCGCCGAGGAAGCGGACGACAGCAACCTGCCGGTCCGGCTGGAGCGCACCGACGGCGATGTCGCCGCTGTCGCGCTGCGCCTGATGCGCTTGCTCGATCGTCCAGCGGCCGTGCCCATCCTGCACGCGCAACTGCTGCGCGAACTGCATTACTGGCTGCTGACCGGCCGCCATGGCCGGACACTGCGCCAGCTCGGCCTGCAGGGACAGCCGCACCCAGCGCCTGGCACGGGCGGTCGCCTTGCTGCGTAGCGGTTACGCGAAGCGGATGCGGGTCGAGGATCTGGCGGACGCGGTCGGCATGAGCCTGTCCTCGTTCCACCAGCATTTCCGCGCCATGACTTCGCTCTCGCCCCTGCAATTCCAGAAGCAGTTGCGGCTGATCGAGGCGCGGCGGCGGATGGTTTCGGAAGGCGCGAGCGCGAGCAGCGCCGCGTTTGCGGTGGGCTATGAAAGCGTGCCCCAGTTCACCAGGGACTATGGGAAATTTTTTGGTCAGCCGCCGCTGCGGGACACGAAAGCGGTCCGCTCCCGCACGCTGGCAGCCTAGCGATCAGATGCCGGGGTTATCCAGCCCCAGCTCTGCCGGCCAGGGCACGGGCGTGTCGAGCACGCTGCGCGGCTCGCCCGAAGGATGCGTGAGGAAGGCAGCCACCAGCGCAATGAACAGCCAGACGACGATATTGCGCAGCGAGGCCGCATTGCCGCCCATGACTTCGTCTCCGGAAATAAGCCGCTTGAGATACCTGGACAGAATCTTCACGATGATCTCTTGTAGGAAGTATTCTTTTGTGGATGTTCACAATCTATACCAGTCCGCATTGATTTTCCAGCTTGCGTATTGATATAGAAACTGATGAGCAGCATTCTAGCGACAATATGGCTGAGCTGTCGCACGTTGTGCTCCCGGATTTGCGGCTACAGCGCCTTGCCTGACAGCCAGACTGGGACGGGGGTCCGCCGCCATGCTCTGGTAAAATACCGCGATCGTTGACATGTCCGGAAAAATCGGGCATATGCATGCAGTTCCCCTCCCCGAATACATCCATGTTTAGTTTCTTCAAAAAGAAAAAACCTGAAGCCGAGACACCCGTCCAGGCCGAGTCCGCCGCAACGGCATCGCCCGCAGCGGAAACGCCTGCGGAAGCGCCCGCCCAGCCGGGCTTCCTGCGCCGCCTGTTCGGTGCCGGCGACGATGCCTTCGTCCCCACGCCCGAGGCCGCCGAGCCGGCGCCGCAGCCGGAGGCACCGCAGGAGCCGGAAGCGCGCGACGCCACCAACATCGATCCGGCTGCGGAAAAGATCGCGCGGGATGCTGCCGCGCTGTCGAACGGCTACGAAGGCCAGCTCTTCCCCGAGACCGCCGAGCGTCCTGGCAGCGAGCAGGAAAAGAAGAAATCCTGGATGGCGCGCCTGAAGGCCGGCCTGTCCAAGACCTCGAGCAATCTGTCGCTGCTGTTCGTCGGCGCGCGCATCGACGAAGACCTGTACGAAGAGCTGGAATCGGCGCTGCTGATGTCGGACGCCGGCATGGACGCCACCCAGTACCTGCTCGACAGCCTGCGCCGCAAGGTCAAGGAAGAAAAGCTGCTCGACGCCGTCGCCGTCAAGGCCGCGCTGAAGGAATTGATGGTCGACCTGCTGCGTCCGCTGGAAAAGCCGCTGGAACTGGGCCGCCATGAGCCGCTGGTGATGATGATCGCGGGCGTGAACGGCGCCGGCAAGACCACCACCATCGGCAAGCTGGCCAAGCACATGCAGCGCTTCGACCAGTCCGTGCTGCTGGCCGCTGGCGACACCTTCCGCGCCGCCGCGCGCGAACAGCTGATGGTCTGGGGCCAGCGCAACAACGTCACCGTGATCTCGCAAGCATCCGGCGATCCGGCCGCGGTCGCCTTCGACGCGGTGCAGTCGGGCCGCGCGCGCGGCGTCGACGTGGTGATGGTCGATACCGCCGGCCGCCTGCCGACCCAGCTGCACCTGATGGAAGAGCTGAAAAAGATCAAGCGCGTGATCGGCAAAGGGATGGAAGCCGCGCCGCACGAAACCCTGCTGGTCATCGACGGCAATACCGGCCAGAACGCACTGGCCCAGGTGAAGGCCTTCGACGACGCCCTGCAGCTGACCGGCCTGGTGATCACCAAGCTGGACGGCACCGCCAAGGGCGGCATCCTGGCCGCGATCGCGCGCACCCGCCCGGTGCCGGTGTACTTCATCGGCGTGGGCGAAAAGCTGGAGGATCTGCAACCCTTCAGCGCCGACGAGTTCGCCGAGGCGCTGCTGGGGTAAGAATGATCGAATTCCAGTCCGTCTCGAAAAAATACTCCGCCGACGCGCTCGCCCTGAACGACGTCTCGTTCAGTATCGCCAAGGGCGAACTGGTCTACCTGGCCGGCCCGTCCGGCGCCGGCAAGTCGACCCTGCTGAAAATGATCGCCGCCGTCGAGCGACCGACCAGCGGCCGGGTCGTCGTCAACGGCCAGGATATCGGCAAGCTGAAAAAGGCCGGCGTGCCTTTCCTGCGGCGTAACCTGGGCGTGATCTTCCAGCAGCAGCGTCTGCTGAACGACCGCCATATCCTGGGCAATGTGATGCTGCCGCTGATCGTCACCGGCGCCGCCAAGGGCGAGGCCGAGCAGCGCGCCCGCGCCGCACTCGACAAGGTCGGCCTGCTGGACCGCGCGAAAGCCATGCCGCTGGAGTTGTCCGGCGGCGAACAGCAGCGCGTGGCGATCGCCCGTGCCATCGTCAACCGCCCGCAGATCATCCTGGCCGACGAACCGACCGCGAACCTCGACCGCGCCGCGGCCGACCGCGTGATCGACGCCCTGCACGCCTTCCACTCGGCCGGCGTGACCTGCCTGATCTCCAGCCACGACGAGCAGATCCTGGACGCCGCCGCGCGCGTGATCCGCCTCGAACATGGCCAGCTGGTGGAGGCCACCGTATGAATATCTGGTTCCGCCAACACCGCTTCGCCCTGGGCGCCGCCTTCGGCCAGCTGCGCAAGGCGCCAGGCAGCTTCCTGTTCAACGTGCTGGTCGTGGCGGTGGCGCTGGCCCTGCCCTTTGCCGGCGTGACCCTGCTCGACAACGTGCGTCCGATGTCGGAACAGCTCTCGGTCGATCCCGAGATCAGCCTGTTCATGAAGACCGACGCTCCGCGCGAGCAGGCCCAGGCCCTGGCTCCGCAGCTGCAGCAGATCCTGGCCTCTAGCCGTGCCAAGGTCAGCTTCATCCCGCGCGAGCAGGCGCTCGAGAACCTCAAGGCGAAGAGCGGCCTGACCGACGTCATCGAAACCCTGGGCGACAATCCGCTGCCAGACAGCTATGTGATGAAGCTGGAAGGCTTCACCAGCCGCGCTGCCGACGCCGAACGCGTCGACGGCATCGCCGAGCAGATGCAGGCGCTGCCGGGGGTGGATTCGGTGCAGGTCGACTCGGCCTGGGTCAAGCGCCTCGCCGCCCTGCTGGGCGTGCTGCGCCTGGTGCTGCTGCTGCTGGCGGTGACGCTGGGCGTGGTCGTGATCGCGGTGGTGTTCAATACCATCCGCCTGCAGGTGCTGACCCAGCGCGACGAGATCGCCGTCTCCAAACTGCTGGGCGCGACCGACAACTTCATCCACCGTCCGTTCTATTACACGGGCGCCCTGCTCGGCCTGTGCGCCGGCGCGGTGGCGCTGGGTGCGGTGGCGCTGGCCTTGCGTCCGCTGAATGCGGCCATCGCCGAATTCGCCCGCCTGTACGCGTCCGAGTTCCAGCTGGCCACGCTGCCGCCGCTGGGCCTGGCCGGGCTGCTGGCCATCAGCGCCGGCCTGGGACTGGTCGGGGCGATGCTGTCGGTGCAGCGGCATTTGGCGCGGCTGAGCTAGTTAAATTTTTGTTATCCCATCCGCCGCTGGCCAGAAAAATCCACGGCGGAGACGGGATATACGCCTACAAATGTAAGTGCGCCATTTCACAGACCTCGCTCCACGCAGCGCATAACCTGTCTTCAAGCGAATTCAAATAGTACGAGCGCCCCGCTTGATTTTCATCAACGGTACCACTCGTACCTGCTCTACAGTGGAATCGGCCCCACAAAAGTGATTCCCACGAGCAATACTTTAGCAAGACTTAAGGACGTCGTCAGGGATATGGAGGCGGCTAGCACTCACCTCAAGAGAGTGCTAATATTACGTCTGACCACTGTCCGCATCCCGTAACAAGCCGTAAAAGTAGCGCCTTCGGGGCACTTTTCCGGGCATATTGACGATGCAGCACAGAACACTCTACGAGGGAATATGACTATGTCCGCACAATCCGCATTGGTTCCTGTTGGCAGCCGTGCTCTGGGACTCGGTTTCACCGGCAATCTCGGCAACATCGACGCCTATATCTCGGCCGTCAATCGCCTGCCGATGCTGTCCCACGAGGAAGAGGTCTCGCTGGCAAAGAGCCTGCAAGAAAAGAACGACCTGGACGCCGCGCAGAAGCTGGTGATGTCGCACCTGCGCCTGGTGGTCTCGATCGCGCGCGGCTATCTGGGCTACGGTCTCCCGCACGCCGACCTGATCCAGGAAGGCAATATCGGCCTGATGAAAGCAGTCAAGCGTTTCGATCCGAACCAGGGCGTTCGCCTGGTCTCGTACGCCATGCACTGGATCAAGGCCGAGATGCACGAATACATCCTGAAGAACTGGCGTCTGGTGAAGGTCGCGACGACCAAGGCCCAGCGCAAGCTGTTCTTCAACCTGCGCAGCAACAAGCAGGGCCTGGACGCCATGTCGCCGCAACAGGTCGACGACCTGGCCAAGATGCTCGACGTGAAGCGCGAAGAAGTGATCGAGATGGAAACCCGCCTGTCGGGCCGCGACATCGCCCTGGAAGCGCCGACCGACGAGGAAGACGACAAGTTCTCGCCGATCGCCTACCTGTCGTCGGACCAGCAGGAGCCGACCAAGGTGCTGGAAGCCAACGACACGGTGCGCCTGCAGTCGGAAGGCCTGGAAACGGCCCTGGGCAAGCTGGACCCGCGTTCGCGCCGGATCGTGGAAGCACGCTGGCTGGCCAACGACGACGGCTCGGGCGCGACCCTGCACACGCTGGCCGAAGAGTTCGGCGTGTCGGCCGAGCGCATCCGTCAGATCGAAACGGCAGCGCTGAAGAAGATGAAAACTGCCCTGGCAGCCTACGTCTAAGCGGTCTCCGCTCGAAAAGCAAAGGCACCCTCGGGTGCCTTTTGTTTTGCCTCAAACCGGGGTCAGACACCGATTTTTGGAAAGATCCCCACGGCTATTGCCAAAAATCGGTGTCTGACCCCGGTTTGCGTTAGCTCAGCTTTTCTTTGAAGAAGGCCACTGTTCTGCCCCAGGCCAGCTTGGCCGCCGCCTCGTCGTAGCGCGGTGTGGTGTCGTTGTTGAAGCCGTGCTCGGCGCCGGCGTAGACGAAGTGCTGGTAGTTCACCTTGTTGGCCTGCAGCGCAGCCTCGTAGGCGGGCCAGCCGGCCAGGATGCGTTCGTCCTTGCCGGCGTCGTGGATCATCAGGGGCGCGCGGATCCGTGCCACGTCGGCGGCCGCCGGCTGCGCGCCGTAGAAAGGCACGGCCGCCGCCAGCTCGGGGATCTGCGTGGCCAGGTAGTTGGCGATGCCGCCGCCGTAGCAGAAGCCGACCACGCCTACCTTGCCCGTCCCCTGCGCCAGCCCCGCCAGCGCGTGCCAGGCGGCGACGAAGTCGGCCCGGGTTTTCACCTGGTCCAGCTTGGGGAACAGCGCGCGCGCCTTGTCCTCGTCGCCGGGATAGCCGCCCAGCGGGAACAGCGCGTCCGGCGCATAGGCGATGAAGCCTTCCAGCGCCAGGCGGCGCGCGATGTCTTCGATATGCGGGTTCAGGCCGCGGTTCTCGTGCACCACCAGGATCAGCGGCAGCTTGCCCTTGGCATTGGCCGGCATCGCCAGGTAGCCGCGCACCTTCCCGTAGCCCTGCGGCGATGGAAATTCCTGGTAGCTGGTCTTCAGGCGCGCGTCGGCAGGTGCGACCAGCGGCGCCGCGAAGGATGGCGACAGCTGCGCCAGCAAGGTGGCCGCCGTGGCCCCGCCCACCGCATAGCGCCCCGCCCGCGCGAGGAAATCGCGGCGCGACAGGCGCCCGTGCACATAACCGTCGAAGAGTTTCAGTACTTCGGGATCGAAATCCGTGGCAGTTAAACGCGTCATGCTGGTCTCCCTGGTTGTTCATAATCTAAGGACATCGCTCTCTATCGTACACCTGGACGGGCGGCTGTGACATTTCACGGATTTCTCGGGTGCAAATAAAGGTATCGTGGCGTTTTCCCAGCAAGGAGAGACCGTGGCCACCACCGCAAACCCGAATTCGCTGCGCATCGACGGTACCCCGGGCGACGACGGCCTGCTCGGCACCCCGGCCGATGAAGACATCCACGGCGGCGCCGGCAACGACGACCTCGTCGGCAAGGGCGGCAACGACCTGCTCGACGGGGGGCCGGGCGACGACTACCTGATCGGCGACAGCGGCAACGATACCCTGCTGGGCGGCGACGGCGACGATTTCCTGGCCGGTCAGGGCGGCAACGACAGCCTCGACGGCGGCACCGGCCTGAACGTCCTGTTCGGCGGCGATGGCGACGACCACTACGAGATCCACAGCCTCACCGACCTGATCATCGATACCGGCGGCCACGACAGCGGCACGGTCTCGGTGGACTGGTACAAGACCGACCCGACCGTCGAAGACTGGAGCTGGGCGCCCGGCGTGCAGAAGCTGCCCTACTGGATCGATGCGCTGGTGTATGACGGCGTGCCTTTCATCGGCGCGGCGCTGGATGGCGCGCACACCATCTACTACGCGTTCGCGCAGACGCCGCCGAGCTTTTTCAATGACGAGGACAAGAACGGCTTCAAGGCCTTCAACGCCGCCCAGATCGGCTATACCAGGACCGTCCTGGCCTACATGGAAACCGTCCTGAACCTGCATTTCGTCGAGACCACCGACACCGAAGGCGACAGCACCATTGTCTTCGCCAACAACAAGCAGGAGGATTCGGCCGGCTATGGCTACGCGCTGCAGCCGACCGGCGGCAGCGCCCGCGTGCTGGTCGACATCACCCTGCAGACGCAATCGCCCATGTTCGACAGCGGCGCCGAACTCATGCGCGTGCTCGCCCACGAGATCGGCCATGCGCTGGGCCTGAAGCATCCCTTCGGCCACGACGATGCGCTCGGCAACGCCGGCATCGGTCCCTTCCTGCCGGCCGCCGAAGACAATGTGCTCTACTCGATCATGAGCTACACCGGCATCGAGCCCCATCCGGGCCAGTTCAGCCCACTCGACATCGCGGCCCTGCAGTACGTCTACGGCCCCGCCGGCGGCTACCGCGCCGAGGACACGCGCTACACGATCGGCCGCGACTACATGATGATCGGCGACGGCGGCGGCAACGACACCCTCGACGGCGCAGCCCAGACCCGGGACCTGACGCTGTTCCTGGAAGCCGGCTACTGGAGCTACGTGGGCGCGAAAGCCGCCACCATCACCGCGCACGGCCAGATCACGATCGACCTCGGCACGGTGATCGAGAACGCGATCGGCGGCGCCGGCAATGACCTCATCGTCGGCAATGCGGTGGCCAACAGCATCAGCGGCGGCGGCGGCAACGACCTGCTGCGCGGCGGCGGCGGCGACGACCGGCTCGACGGCGGCGCCGGACGCGATACGGCCGCCTACGATGGCGCGCGGGCCGGCTACACGGTCACGCGCACCGATACCGGCCTGCGCGTGACCGACCGCAGCGGCGTCGAAGGCAGCGACAGCCTGGCCGGCATCGAGCGCCTGCTGTTCGCCGACGGCGCGCTGGCCTTCGACGTCGACGGCGTCGCCGGCAAGGCCTACCAGCTGTACGCGGCCGCCTTCGACCGCGTGCCCGACCTGGGCGGCCTGGGCTTCTGGCTGGGCGCGATGGACGGCGGCACCTCGCTGACCGACGTGGCGACGGAGTTCACCAAATCCAAGGAATTCACCAGCATGTACGGCGCTACCCGCAGCGCCGAGGATTTCCTGACCAAGGTGTACCAGCACGTGCTGCACCGTGCGCCCGACCCCGCCGGCTACGACTACTGGCTGCAGGTCATGAAGAGCGGCGCCACCGAAGGCCAGGTGCTGGCGGCGGTCAGCGAGGACTTCGAAAACCACAACCTGCTGATCGGCCAGATGCAGGACGGGATCGCCTACAAGCCTTACGTCTGAACGGGCGCGCGGACGGGCGCCGTCCCTCAGTTCTTGTCCTTGCTCCTGCGCCGCAGCAGCGACAGGATCACGAACGCGAACACGGCGCTGACCACTGCCGTGGTCTCCCGCCCCATCCCGGCGGCCACGCCGATGGCGGCTGTCAGCCACACGCTGGCGGCCGTGGTCAGGCCCTGGATGGCGTTGCGCTCGCGCAGCTTGAGGATGGCGCCGGCCCCGAGAAAGCCGATCCCCGCCGTCACGCCCTGCAGCACGCGCGACAGGTCTTCGACCTGCATGCCGGCCTGCAGCGGGATCAGGACGAAGATCGCCGAGCCCAGCGCCACCAGCATGTGCGTGCGCTGCCCCGCCGAGGCGCCGATCGATTCGCGCTCGTAGCCCAGCAGGCCGCCGAGCGCCACGGCCACGATCAGGCGCACCACCACGCGCGTGATGTCGTTGGCGTCACCCAGGTCCGAGAATTCCTGCTGTATCGTGATCCAGCTTTGCTCCCACCACACGTTTCCTGCCTCCCTTGGTCTGGAAGACATCATGCCAGCTCCGGCTCATCGGTGGCGCGCAGGCGAGGAATGTGATTACAATGCTCTTTTATTTGAGGGGAACATGATGTCGCCGCTGGAAAAGAAGCCCATGTTTATTCTGGTGGTCAGTCTGTTGACCAGCGCCACGACGCTCTATCTGTTGGATGCGGCAGGCCTGCCGTCGCCGGGCGCGTTGCGGCCCGCGCAATGGGTCATCTATTTGTTCTGTTTCTTCGGCATCTGGCGCAGCTACTCGTTCCTGGGCTGGCTGGCGGCCTTGTACGTCGCTCCATCGCTCGTCACCCGGCCCCAGCCCACCGATCGCCCATCAGTGTAGCCTGATCTTCGCCACCGTCGGCTCGTCGCCGACCTCGATCTTCGCATCGTCGAAGCCGGGCGGCCCGAACTTGCTGGCCGCATCGCGGCTGAAGCCGTAGTTCTCCTTCGGGATGCCGAGCAGGTTGCGGTCGAGCTCACCATTGCCGTTCTCGTCCTGGTAGGCCAGCACGGCCCAGGTGCCCTTGGGGACGTTCGGCACCAGGATCACGTTCTCGCCGTCGCGCGCGGGCGCCGATGCGGAATAGGCGCACTGCTTGAGGAAGCGCTCGCGGTCGCAGACGGCGACCTTGACGCTGCCCTTGCCGCCAGCGACCTCGGTGACGCGGACTTCGACGGTGGCGGCCGATGCGGTGGCCGAAGCAGCGGCGGCGGCCAGCAGCAGGCCGCCGGCCAACAAGTGGGTGAATCGGGTCATGCGTGTCCTTTCGCTTATGGTAGTCTGTCCGGCATGTTCAACGCCTTCATTCTCATCCTTACCGTGGTCCTGATGGAAGTGTTTTCCATCGTCGCGCACAAGTACGTCATGCACGGTTTCGGCTGGGCCTGGCACCGCTCGCACCACGAGCCGCGCACCGGCTGGTTCGAGAAGAACGACCTGTACGCGGTCGTGTTCGCCGGCGTGGCCATCGCCCTGATCTACGCCGGCGCCACCCTGGGCCACCATCCGCTGGAATGGATAGGCGCCGGCATGACGGCCTACGGTTTGCTCTACTTCGTGGCGCATGACGGCCTGGTGCACCAGCGCTGGCCCTTCCGCTACGTGCCGCGCAGCGGCTACCTGAAGCGCCTGTACCAGGCCCATCGCATGCACCACGCCGTGGCCGGCAAGGATGGCGCGGTGTCCTTCGGCTTCCTGTATGCGCCGCCGGTCCACGTCCTCAAGCAGGCTTTGCATGAGCTGCATCAGGGGCCGCTTCGCCGGCAGCACCCGGACGCTGCCACAGGCCGGCCGGACGCGGTCGCCTCACGGTCGAACCCGCAGTCGAACCCGCAAGACGCGAACTGAGCGCCTGCACGCCCCCTTCCGCCAGCAGGCGCAGCTTGGTCGCCTTCGAGGTCCCTGCGCGCTCGTCCCAGGCCCGTGCGCCGCGGCGCTTGACCACCACGCCGATCTGCCGGTAGACCTTGCGCGCAGTGGCGATCGCCCAGGCCGAGCGCAGGGGCAGATCCGCGATCCCGGCCAGGGCCGAGTCGTAATAGGGTTCGGCATGGTCGACCAGGCGCGCCGCCACCCTGGCCAGCGCCGCCCGGTGCTGCGGCAACGCGACTTCATCCGGCGGTATGCCGGCCTCGCGCAGCCACTGGGCCGGCACGTAGCAGCGGTGTACGTGCGCGTCCTCGACGATATCGCGGGCGATGTTGGTCAGCTGGAAGGCCAGGCCCAGGTCGCAGGCGCGGTCGAGCACGCGCGGATCCTTCACCCCCATGATCGACGCCATCATCAGGCCGACCACGCCGGCCACGTGGTAGCAATAGCGCAGCGTGTCCTCGATGGTCTCGTAGCGCGCCCCCTCGACATCCATTGCGAAGCCGGCCAGGTGGTCGAAGGCGAAACGCTGCGGCATCTGATGGCGCAGCGCGACTTCCTGGAAGGCGGCAAAGGCCGGGTCCCGCATCGCTTCGCCGGCGTAGGCGCGGCGGGTCAGCTCGCGCAGTTCGGCCAGCCGCGGGGCGGCATCGAACTGCTCGCGCGGCGCGGCGTTGAAGCCCAGCTCCTGGCCATCGACCACGTCGTCGCAATGGCGGCACCAGGCATACAGCATCAGCACGCTGCGCCGGGTGGCGGGGTCGAACAGCCTGGCGGCAGCGGCAAAGCTCTTCGACCCGACGGCGATGGTTTCGGTCGCGTGATTCAGCAATGCTGCATCCGACTGCGCGCTCACACCCGCACTCCTTCCCGCATCGCCTGCAGCATCAGACCCGCCGTGGCCTTGGCCGAGCCGATCACGCCCGGCACGCCGGCGCCGGGATGGGTGCCGGCACCGACCAGGTAGAGGTTGGACAGCTCGGCATCGCGGTTGTGCGGGCGGAACCAGGCGCTCTGCGTCAGCAGCGGCTCCAGCGAGAAGGCCGAGCCCAGGTGGGCGTTCAGCTGGTCGCGGAAGTCGTGCGGCGTGAAGATGCGGCTGGTGACCAGCTGGCTGCGCAGGCCCGGCATGTAGCGCTGCTCCAGGTAGTCGAAGATCCGGTCGCGGTACTTCGGCCCCTCGACCTCCCAGTCGATCGGCGCATTGCCCAGGTGGGGCACCGGCGCCAGCACGTAATGGCTGCCGCAGCCGGGCGGCGCCAGCGAAGGATCGGTCACGCAGGGCGCGTGCAGGTAGAGCGAGAAGTCCTCGGCCAGGCTCTGGCCCTTGAAGATGTCCCTGATCAGCTCGCGGTAGCGCGGCCCGAAGCAGACCGTGTGGTGCTGCAGCTGGCTGTGGTGTTTATCCAGGCCGAAGTAGAGCACGAACAGCGAATTCGAAAACTTCTTCTTCGCCAGCGATGCGCCCTCGGCCGCGCCGCGCGGATGCTGGCCCAGCAGCTTGGCATAGGTATGCACCACGTCGGCATTCGAGGCGACGGCATCGGCGGCGAAGCTGCGGCCGTCTTCCAGGCGCACGCCGTCGACCTTGCCGTCGCTGACGCCGATCTGCGCCACCGACGCGTTCAGCTCGATGCGGCCGCCGATGTCCTGGAACAGGCGCACCAGCGCGCGCACCAGGGCGCCGGTGCCGCCGCGCGGGAACCACACGCCCCACTCGCGTTCGAGCGCGTGGATCAGCGTGTAGATCGAGGAAGTGGCGAACGGATTGCCGCCGACCAGCAGCGAGTGGAAAGAGAAAGCCTGGCGCAGCTGCTCGTCCTGGATGAAGCGCGACACGATGCCGTACACGCTGCGCCAGGCCTGCAGGCGCGCCAGCTGCGGGCCGGCGGCGATCATGTCGCGGAAGGACAGGAAAGGCACGGCGCCCAGCTTCAGGTAGCCTTCGGCGAACACGGCCTTCGAATAGGCCAGGAAGCGCTGATAGCCTTCGACGTCGGCCGGGTTGCGCGCATGGATCTGGCGGTCCAGCGCCTCCTGGTCGTTGGCGTAGTCGAAGTGGCTGCCGTCTTCCCAGCACAGGCGGTAGAACGGCGTCACCGGCAGCATCTCGACATAGTCTTCGATGCGCTTGCCGGCCACGGCGAACAGCTCTTCGATGCAGGAGGGGTCGGTGATGACGGTGGGGCCGGCGTCGAAGGTGAAGCCCTGGTCTTCGTACACATAGGCGCGCCCGCCCGGCTTGTCGCGCTGTTCCAGCAGCGTGGTCTGGATGCCGCGGGCCTGCAGGCGGATCGCCAGCGCCAGGCCGCCGAAGCCGGCGCCGATGACCACCGCGCGGCGCGGTTCGATATTCCGTGCGTTCATTCTGCTCTTCCGATTTGATGGGGGTGGATCTTGCAGGCGGCGACAAAGGCCTGGCCCACGGGAACCGGCGGCTTGCCCGACAACAGGCGCGCTTTATCCCCGAGGCTCAGGCGGCCGGCGTAGAAATGCTTGATGAGGGAAGCCGGCAGCCGGTAGAAGCGCTGCATCACGCGCCAGCGCCGGTCCGGACTGCCGGCCAAAAACAGCATGCGGTTCAGCAGCCGGAAGAAGCGCTGGCGCCGCCATTCGCGGCCGGCTTCGTCGCGGATCGCCGCGAACAGCGCCGGCGCGCCCAGGTCCGGCATGGCGGCGATGCGCTCGCTAAGGCGCACCGCGTGCGGCAGCGAGTAGCCGGTGGTCGAGTGGAACAGGCCGGCGCGCAGGCCGACGCTGGGCTGGCCTTTCAAGTCGTCCCAGTAAGCGTCGAAGTCGCCCGCCAGCACGATCGGCAGCCTGCCCTCTTCCTCGCGCAGCACTTGCGCGACACGCCAGCCGCGCGCCTGCGCATAGGCGGCGATGTTGGCGCGCAGGCGTTCGGGTTCCCAGGCGTCGCTGTCGACGTAATGGGTGTCTTCGATCAGCAGACGGTGCGTATCGAAGGGCAGCACGTAGACGAAGCGGTAGCCGCCCTGCTGCTCGACGCTGGCATCCATGATGATGGGCGCGTCCAGGCCATGCGGCGCGGCCAGCCGCAGTTCCTGGCCGAGGAAGGTCTGCCAGCCCAGCGCCAGCCGGCGGCTGGGCCGCATGCCGCGGCCGTCGATCACGGCGTGCGCTTCCAATACCTCGCCGCTTTCCAGTTCGACGCGGTTCGGGCCGACTGCCGCGATGCGCGTGTCCAGGCGCAGCGAAGCTCCCAGCGCCGCCTCGATCGCGCCGGCGAAATCCTGCGAGGCGATGCTGGCATAGCCGCCGTCGAGCGTGCGCCGCAGTTGCGGGAACACGACCTCGTAACGCGGCCAGCGGCGCGATACCAGGGGCGCGATCCAGTCCAGCTGGGCCGCATCGAGATCGCTGTCGTGGAAGGACCAGGTGTGGTTGCCGCCCAGGTGCGCGCCCTGCTCCAGCAGCAGGATGCGCAGCTCGGGCCGGCGCTGGCGCAGGCGCCAGGCGATCAGGCCGTTGGCCAGGCCGCCGCCGGCCAGAATCAGGTCCCAGCCTGGCCCTGCCGCCGGCACGCGTTCGGCCCCGTTCATGCCGGCGCTCTGGCCCCGCCGTCCGCGCGCGCCAGCCTGTCTTCGCTGCGGCGCAGGCGCAGGGCTGCTTCGACGATGTCGGCCGCGCGCGGCGTGCCGCCGGCCTGGGCCAGGCTGGCGGCCTGCACGTCGAGCTGCTCGCCGAACTGCGGCTCGTCGAACAGGCGCCGCAGCTGGCGTTCGATGGTGCCGGGGCCGGCCAGCCGTGCCGAGGCGCGCAAGCCGATCCCGGCGTGCAGGACGCGGGTCGCGGTGCCGGGCTGGTCGAAGGTGACCGGCATCGCCAGGATCGGCGTGCGCGCTTCGACCGCGTCCATCACCGTGTTGATGCCGGCGTGCGAGACCACGGCATCGGCCTGCGCCAGCGCTTGCCGTTGCGGCGCGAACGCGCAGACCCAGCTGGCGCCGGCGCGCTTGAGCGCCTCTTCCTGCGCCGCGTCGAGGCCGCCGCAATGGGCCACCAGCAGCTGGGCGTCGAGCCGGCGGCAGGCCTTGGCGACGCGCTTGAAGATGCCGAAGCGGTGGCCCTGCAGCGTGCCGAGCGAGGCGAACACGAAGGGCCGGCCGGCGTCGATGTTGGGGAGCGGCGTCGGCGCCGTGGCACCGGTGTCGGCGGCGGCGCGCAGCGGCCCCACGTGGTGGAAATGCGGCGGCAAGGCGCGGCGCGGGAAATCGAAGGCGACAGTGGTCTGGCTGACCTGGGCCAGCGGCGACAGGCAATCGTGCAGGCCGCTGCGATTCGACAAGCCGAGACGGCGCGCCTGCGCGGCGATCACCGCGCCGTGCGGCCGCATCATCCAGTCGTAGACACGGGTACTGCCCTCGACAACCTGTGCGGCCTGTTCGGTGTCGGCGTAGGCGAAGGGCATCACGGCCAACGGGATGCCGGGCTCGCGGTTGACCGGCATCGCGCAGGCCACCGAGACGAAAGGCAGGCCGAGCGCCTCCGCCACCAGGCCGCCGGCTGCTTCCATCTGGTCGGCAAGCAGCGCGTCGACGCCCAGGCCGTGCAGCGCGGCCGGCAGTTCGCGGCACAGCATCTCGGTGCCGCGCGCCATGTCGAGGATCACCTGGCGCAGCCCGAGCGGGCCACCGGGATTGGCCGCGCGGCGCAGCGAAGCCGCCAGCGATCCGGGCGGATGGGTGTCGGCGCCGACCGCGTGGAAGCCGATGCGCGCGTCCTTCAGATACGCGGCAGCGTCCGGCCGCTGCAGGAAGGTGACGCGGTGGCCGCGTTTGAGCAGTTCGAGGCTGAGCGCGGCCAGCGCGCTGAAATGGCTGTAGAACGCCGGTGCAACCACGCCGAAGTGGGCCATGCGCTTCCCCGCTCCGCTTCAGTGACGGGCCAGGCTGACGCCGGCGCCGGCCGCATGCAGGTGCGCCGTCGCGGCCGGCGTGAAGGCTTCCACGCCATTGGTGCGCGTGAACAGGCCGGCGACGAAACGGCGGGTATGGCCCTTGCCGCCCAGCGCCGCGCTCAGGTGGCGTTCGGCCTCGAGCAGGTGGTGGTCGAGCCGGCGCCGCGCCTCGTCGTGGCCGAGGGTGTTGACGAAGGTCCGCTTGCCGAGGTCCTTGCCGGTGTCCTTGCCGGTGATGGCGCTGTCGTTGGCGACGTCGTCCTGGAAGTCGTCGCGGATCTGGAAGGCCTGGCCGGCCGCCAGCGCGAAGGCGCGCAGCGACTGGGCCACGCAATCGTCGGTCTCGGCGATGATCGCGGCCATGTCGACCGCCACGCCCAGCAGCACGCCGGTCTTGAGTTCGTTGGTGACGGCGATGTCGGCCGCGCTCTGGCGGCTGCCGCGCAGGTCGAGGAACTGGCCCTTGACCAGGCCCTGGTCGCCGACCGTCTCGGCCAGCTTGGCAACCAGCCGTGCGCGGACCTCGGCCGGCACTTCGCGCGCCGTGGCCAGCAGGCCGAAGGCGCGGCTGAGCAGGCCGATCGCGGCCAGCACCGCGACGTCTTCGCCGAACTGCACGTGGATGGTCGGCTTGCCGCGCCGGAGCATGGCGTTGTCCATGCACGGCATGTCGTCGAGGATCAGCGAGGCCGCATGCACCATCTCGACCGCGCAGGCGACGTCGACCAGGGCTTCCGATTCGCAGCCGAGGTCGCGCGCGACCAGCATCAGCAGCAGCGGCCGCATGCGCTTGCCGGCGCTCAGCGCCCCCGCGCGCATCGCCAAAGTCAGGAGGTCGGCCTGGTCCGGGCTGTGCGCCAGGTGCTGACCGATACGTTCTTCCAATTGCTGGCGCAGCTGGTCGATACCGAACCCGCCAAACCGCCGTGTCTGTGTCGTCATGCGCCTCCCTGCCGGACGGAAATTGATGAAATTGAGCCTCATGATACCGGATTCATGTTAAACAATAGTTAATTTTGTTTAAACGTGCGCACCTGCCTGCCACACTTGCGCAACATGCCTGCAACATGCCCCCGGCACACGCATGACCTGCTCTGCCTGGCAACTTTGCTATGATTGGCTTTCCGCACATAACCGGAAAGACGCGATGAAGTTGCTTGTCCCGCTCGTCCTGCTTGGCCTGGCCGGCTGCGCCGCCGCGCCGCTCAAGGACGGCATTTATCCCTTGCAGCCCAACCAGCGCGTTGCCTTGTCCGGCACCACCACCCTCACCTACGACAGCTTCAGCGACAGCCGCTGCCCGGCCAACGCGCGCTGCATCTGGGCCGGGCGGCTGAGTTTCCAGTTCGTGCTGGACGGCCCCGACGGCCGCGAAGAGTTCTCGCTGGGCCCGGACCAGCTGGCGGCCATGCCGAAGTCCCTGCATGGCGCCCGCGTCGCGCTCGACCCGGCCGGCATCCCGCCCATCCGCACGACCAATGCGACGCGCCCCGGCGACGTCATCCCCGTCACGCTCAAGATCACCAGCCCATGACCACCTCCTGCAAAGCGCTTGCCGGCGCCCTGATCCTGTCCATCGTCCTCGCGCCGCCGCTGGCGCTGGCCAAGACCCCGGTCGCCACCGGTACCGGCGGCGCCGTCGCCACCATCAGCGAAAAGGCGTCCGAATCGGCGCTCGCCATCCTGAACAAGGGCGGCAATGCGATCGATGCCGCCGTCGCCGCGGCCGCCACGCTGGGCGTGACCGACCCGTTCAGCTGCGGCATCGGTGGTGGCGGCTTCATGGTCATCTACCTGGCCAAGGACAAGCGCGTGATCACGATCGACCACCGCGAGACCGCCCCCAGCTCGTTCAGCCCGGCCGTGTTCCAGGAAAACGGCAAGGCGATCGACTTCGACACGGCAGTCGCCAGCGGCGCCGCGGTCGGCGTGCCGGGCACGGTGCGCGGCTGGCACGAAGCCCTGCAGCGCTACGGCACGATGAGCTTCAAGCAGGTGCTGGCGCCGGCCATCGATGTGGCCACCAGGGGCTTTCCTGTTAGTGAAACTTTTCACAAATTAACAGCCGAAAATGAAAGGAAATTTCAGCTGTTTACGAGCACCAGCCAGCTCTACCTTCGCAACGGCAAGGCGGTCCCGACCGGCACCGTGCTGAAGAATCCGGACATGGCCAAGGCCTACCGCGAGATCGCCGCGCGCGGCTACAAGGCTTTCTATGAAGGGCCGATGGCGCAGGCGATGGTCGACGCCGTCAACCGTCCGCCGCTGGCCAAGGGCGCGCAGGTCCGGCCCGGCACGATGTCGCTGGCCGACCTGGCCAACTACGAGGCGCGCATCCGCCAGCCGATCCGGTCGACCTACCGCGGCTACGACGTGTACGGCATGCCCCTGCCCAGCAGCGGCGGGATCGCCGTGGCCGAGGCGCTCAACATCCTCGAAGGCTACGACCTGAAGAACCTGCCGCGCCCGAACGTCGAGCATCTCTACCTGGAAGCCAGCCGCCTGGCCTTCGCCGACCGCAACGCCTACCTGGCCGACCCGGAATACGTCGACGCGCCGGTCGACGGCATCCTGTCCAAGCAGTTCGCGGCCCAGCGCCGCTCGCTGATCCGTCCCGACAAGGCCGCCGGCGTGGTCCCGGCCGGCGACGCCTTCCTGTACGAGAACGACCAGAGCTTTCCGCTGCGTCCGCAGCAGAAGCTGATCCAGGAAGGCACGCACACCACCCACCTGACGGTCTCGGACAAGGAGGGCAACGTGGTCTCCTACACCTTCACCATCGAATCCTGGGGCGGCAGCGGGATCGTGGTGCCGGGCTATGGCTTCCTGCTGAATAACGAGATGACCGACTTCGACTTCACCGGCCCGGCGCCGAACATCCCGGAAGCCGGCAAGCGTCCACGCAGCAGCATGGCGCCGACCATCGTCATGAAGGACGGCAAACCGGCCTTCAGCATCGGCAGCCCGGGCGGCGCGACCATCATCACCACCGTGCTGCAGACCATCGTCAACCATATCGATCTCGGCATGAGCATGGACAAGGCGATCGATGCGCCGCGCCTGTCGCAGCGGAACGCCAGGGAAACCTCGGTGGAACCGGGCTTCATCGGCACCCAGCAGGCCAAGGGCCTGGAGAACTTCGGCCACAAATGGGAGACCAGCCCGGCGCCGGAAGAAATCGGCGCGGCCAACGCCATCGTGTTCAATCCGGACGGCACGGTGACGGCGGTCAGCGAAGGCCACCGCCACGGCATCGGCACCGCCCTGGTGCAGAAGCGCGGACATTGAGGAGACCAGGCATGAGCATGCAGGATTACCAGAACAAGCTGAAAGCCGCGCGAGCGGACTACCCCTTCAAACGCTGGGGCGAGAGCGGGCTGGATCAGTACACGCCGGAGGCCTGCGCGGCCTTCACCCGGATCTTCGACAAGCTGATCGCCGACCTCGGAAAACTCGGCGTGAACGCGGCGGACGACGCCAAGCTGGCGGCCTTCGAACAGGCGGTCCTGGCCCTGAACGACCTCGACGACGAGGACGAGCGCCTGATCGAGACCGACGAACGCGAACAGCTCTGCGAACTGGTCAACACCATCGCCCGTGCCGCGGGCCTGGACCCGAAGGACTACGGCGACGGCGAAGGGCCGGCCAGCGAATGGCGCGAGTGGTAAGCCGCACGGCCGGCATCGTGTGACATTTCGCGGGTTTTTCTCTTGTTGCCATCTGGTACGCTTGCGGCACTCGCAACCGTTTCAGACAAGGACCTCATGGTAATCAAGAAAGGATGGGCAATCGCTTCCCTGTGCGCGCTCGGCAGCACGATCGCCTCCGCCACCGAAGCGCCGATCCAGAGCGTGACGCTGTATCCCGGCAGCGCGACGGTCGAACGCGCGGTCGAGATCGCGCCCGGCATGACCCAGGTCGAGATCACCGGCCTGCTCGCCAACTTCAATACCGACACCATCCGCCTGCAGGCCGACCCCGGCATCCAGATCGGCCAGGTGCTCACGCGCGACCGCACGAATGCGGACAGCCCGAGCCCGCGCGAAGCGGAACTCGAAGCGAAGATCCTGGCGCTGCAGGACCAGATCGCCGCCATCGAGGTCGATGCCAAGTCGGCCCAGACCGCCCAGGCCTGGCTCGAGCACCTGGGCAGCGGCGACGGCGCGCTGCGCCCCGCCCCCAGCGATCCGAAGACTTTGCTGGGCACCGTCGACGCCATCCGCAAAGGCAGCGGCGATGCCCTCGAACGCATCCGCAACGACGACATCAAGAAGCGTGCGCTGGCCAGGCAGCTCGACGCCCTGAAGCGCGACCTCGGCAAGCTGCAGGCGAACACGCGCGACAGCCGCAGCATCACGGTCCACCTGGCCGCGAAGCAGGCCGGCCGCCTGGTCCTGAGCTACCAGGTCAACCGCGCAGGCTGGAAACCGGCCTACCGCGCCGCCCTCGATTCGAATGCCTCCACCGTGGCCCTGGAGCGGCTGGCGACGATCTCGCAGAAGACCGGCGAGGACTGGAGCCGGGTCAAACTGACCTTGTCGACCGGGCAGCCGACGCTGTCCGTGTATCCGCCGAACCCGCAGCCGTGGTTGCTGAACTACCGGCCGCCGGTGGAACGCGCGACCTTGCAGTACGCGCCGCCCCCGCCCGCCGCCCCGGCAGCGCCGGCGCCCTTATTCGCGCGTGCCGCCAGGAACAGCGAGGACGACGATTACGTGGCACCGGTGCTGCAGACCCAGGGTAACTTCAGCACCGAGTACCAGGTCCCGGCACGGGTCGACCTGGCGGCGGACGGGCGTGAGATTTCGGTCGGGCTGACGAAACAGTCGCTGCAGGTGAAACAGCGCGTGCAGATCTCGCCGCGCACCAGCAGGGACCTGGCGGTGCTGACCGCCGAGACGCCGCGGCCCGAAGGGGTCTGGCTGCCGGGCCAGGTGCAGCTGCAGCGCGACGGTTCGTATGTGGGCGCGCTGTACTGGGATCCGCAGGCGAAGGACCGCTTCGAGTTCGCCTTCGGGCGCGATCCGCTGGTCCGCGTCGCGGTCGAGCACCGCAACGAGCAGTCCGGCCAGACGGGCCTGTTCAAGCGCGACAACCAGCGCCGCGTCGACGACAGCTATGTGGTGACGAGCTTCCACCGCCAGCCGGTCGAGATCCTGGTGCTGGAACCGACCCCGGTCAGCCAGTCGGACAAGGTCGAGGTGAAGGCGACCCTGGTGCCGGAACCCAGCGTGAAGGATTGGGATCAGCGGCGCGGCCTGGTCGGCTGGGAACGCACGCTCAAATCCAACGAGACGGCGCGCTTCAACGTCGGCTACGTGATCGACTATCCGAAAGAAGGCAACGTGCTCGGGCTGCCATGAAGCACATGTTCACATCGGCGAGCGCTTTTCGCCGATGTGAGAAAGTGTGATTATTTCTTTTGGTTAAACTGTCACAATGACGGGGTTGCCGTTTGCCAGAGCCTCGCCATGCCCTTCCCGTCCCTCGCCGACATCGACGCGCTGACCGGCGAGTTCGCGTCACGCAAGAGCGAAGCCGCGTTTCTCCAGCACAGGCAAACACAGATCCAGCCCCTGCTCGGCTTCACCCTGGTCTTCTGTACGCTGTTCTATCTGGCGTTTGCGCTCACCGACCTGGCCGCGCTCGGATTCGGCACGGATTTCCTGTCGCTGCTGGCCGCGCGCATGCTGGTCGCGCTCACGGCCGGCAGCTGCGCGTGGCTGGCTTACCGGCGCCGCCTGAGGGTACGCGCGCTCCGGCTGGCCGCTTCGCTGTCGGAAGCGGTGGCGCTGGGCTGCTTCATGCTCGTCGCCACCCTGCGCCCGGCCGAATTCCACTGGCATGCGATGTCGCTGGCAATCATGCTGATCGTGGTCTACCTGTACATCCCGAACAGTTTCGTCAACGCGGCGCTGCTGGCATTCGCGTCGACCGCCATCCTCCTCGTGCTCGCGCTGCGCCTGGGCCGGATGAGCCACGCCGACGTGATCACGATGAGCATGCTGCTGGTGCTCGCCAACGCCTTCGGCGCACTGGCGGCGCGGCGCTTCAACCGCGTCTCGCGCGAGGAATACCGTGCCCAGATCGAGCTGCAGCATGCGGCCGAGCGCGACCACCTGACCGGTTGCCACAACCGGCGCTACCTGCACGACAGCCTGATGCGGACCGGGACGCGGCATGCCGGCCTGTGCGTGGTCCTGTGCGACATCGACAACTTCAAACGCATCAACGACACCTGGGGCCATGCCGACGGCGACGAAGTCATCCGCAGCTTTGCGCGCCTGCTCGGCGCCATGACGCGCGACGGGGTGGACAGCGTGATCCGCTACGGCGGCGAGGAATTCCTCGCGATCCTGCCCGCGACCTCGCTCGAAGAAGGCATCGCCTTCGCCGAGCGCCTGCGCACGCGCTTTGCCGCCAGCGCCACCCCGTCGGCCGACGGGCGCGACAGCATCCTCACCACCGCCAGTTTCGGCGTGGCCGCCGCCGGCATGCGCGGCGACGGTGCGGCGCCGCTGCTGCAGGACCTGATCTCGGCTGCGGACAAGCTGATGTACGAAGCCAAGCGCAGCGGCCGCGATTGCGTACGCGCCATGCACCTGGCTTGAAGGGGAAGACGGACAAAAAAAGACGGCTCCTCGAAAGGAGCCGTTAAAAGAACCCGGACGCCAAGCCGCCCGGGCCGGGAACTACTGGAGACGGGTGATGCGATTACAGGTGCGGCGTCATCAGCGGCATCAGGTCGTCGAAGGTACGGCCGCTGCCGTTCTCGCCGATCGCATGCATCTTCCATTCGCCGTTATGGCGGTACAGCTTGGCCATGATCTGGGCCGTGTGCGAGCCCTGCACCGACAGGTCGTAGCGTGCGATCTCCTTGCCGTTGTTGGTGTCGAAGATGCGGCAGAAGGCGTTCTCCACGGTCGAGAAGTTCTGGCCGGTGAAGCTGTTCACGGTGAACACCAGCGACTTCACGCCGGGCGGCACGCTGCGCAGGTCGACGATGATCTGCTCGTCGTCGCCGTCGCCGGCGCCGGTGCGGTTGTCGCCGGTGTGCACGATGCTGCCGTCCTTGCTCTTCAGCTGGCGGAACCAGACCACGTCGACCGGGCGGTTCGATTCGTCGAACATCACCACCGACGCATCCAGGTCGACCGGCTGGCCGGCGCCGCCGCCGAAGCCGAAGAAGCCCTTGCTCTTGGCGACGTCCCAGCCCAGGCCCATCGTGACGCGCGACAGTGCGCCGCCGGCTTCCTTCTCGAGCGAGATCTTCTGCCCTTTTTGCAGGTTGACTGCCATGTCCTTACTCCTTCTTTGTAGGTTGAATCCGTTCAGCGTGCCGGCGTCTGCATCCAGGCTTTGAATGCGGCGCGGTTGCGCGAACAGACGTAAATCTTGCCGCGACCGGAAAAGCGCAGGACGATGCCTTCGCCGCTGGTCTGGCTGTTGATCAGGTTGCCCAGGAAGCCGCTGCTCTGGCCGGTCGTCACCGAGACTTCGTAGTGCAAGGTCGAGTCCCAGGCCACGACGTGCGAGTTGTCGATGATCGCGTCCTTGCCCGGCTCGACCTCCAGCATGCTCATCGAACCGAAGCCCGACACCACCACCTGTCCACTGCCCTGGGTTTCAGTGACGAAGAAGCCGCCGCTGCCCGCGAACAGGGCGTTGCCGACGCCCTGGGTGCGCACCTTCAGGTCCACGCCCGAGCTGGCGGCGACGAAAGCGCCGTCGCTGATGATGTACTGGCTGCCCGGGCCGCAGTCGACGATCTGCATCGCGCCCGGCAGGGTCGGCGACAGCAGGCAGTCGCCGTCGCCGCGGGCGGCTTCGATGTGCTGCTGGAAGAAGGACTCGCCGTTGGCGAAGGTGCGCATCAGCGCGCTGCCCAGGCCACCGCGCATCTTGCCCTTCAGGTCGAGCGTCGATTCCATCATGACCATCGCGTCGGATTCGCAGTAGATGGTCTCGCCGTGGCGCATGGACACGTGCAGGAAGGGATCGACGTCACCGGTAACGGTAAATTTAGGCATAACTTGGCTTCCTTTTGTTTTGGTGTTACCGCCCCACCCGCGGACAAGGGTGAGGCGGCTGGATCGATGCTTAGACGTTCACGCCGTAGTTCTTGGCGAGGGGGCCCAGACCGCCGTTGAAGCCCTGGCCCACCGCGCGGAACTTCCAGTCCGCGCCATTACGATATACCTCGCCGAAGATCATGGCCGATTCGGTAGAGCCGTCTTCCGACAGGTCGTAGCGGGCGACTTCGGTGTCGTTGGCTTCGTTCACGCAGCGGATGAAGGCCTTGCCCACCATGCCGAAGTTCTGGCGGCGGGTATCGCCGTCGTGGATGGTCACGGCCAGCACCACGCGGTCGACGTCGGCCGGTACCTTGCTCAGGTCGATGCTGATGCTCTCGTCATCGCCTTCGCCGGCGCCGGTGCGGTTGTCGCCCGAGTGGACGATCGAACCGTCGGCCGACTTGGCGTTGTTGTAGAAGATGAAGTCGGCATCCGAGCGTACTTTGCCCGATTGGTTCAGCAGGAACGCGACACCGTCCAGGTCGAACGCAGCGCCATCGGTGGCGCGCACGTCCCAGCCCAGGCCCAGCTTCAGGCGGGTCAGGCCCGGTGCTTCTTTCGACAGGTTGACGTTACCGCCTTTTTGCAGACTGATTGCCATTTGAGACTCCTTGTTTTGGTTGAACACCTTCGGTACTGCTGCAGCGAACTGGTGTTCTGCCGTTCGCCGCAGATTCTTGGCGTGGGCACGGCGTGCCCACCCTACGTCACTGAATTTCTGCTACTTCCTTGTGGCCCGCGCCCATCGCTTCCATACGCTTGCGGTAGCGGATCGAGCTCCACACCGAGGCGGCGATGAAGGCCACGCCAGCCAGGCCGGTCACCAGTTCGGGCACGTGGTACTTCATGCTTGCCAACATGATCGCGGCCAGGATACCGATCGCGTAGTGGGCGCCGTGCTCCAGGTAGACGAATTCATCGAGCGTGCCCTTTTCCACCAGGTAGACCGTCATCGAACGCACGAACATCGCACCGATCGCCAGGCCCAGCATGATGATCACGACGTCGTTGGTGATCGCGAAGGCGCCGATCACGCCGTCGAAGCTGAACGATGCATCCAGCACTTCCAGGTACAGGAAGCCGCCGATACCGCCGCGCTTGACCATGTCGCCGACCTCGCCGCCACCCTCTTCCGACTTCTCGAGCATGTTCGACAGCACATCCACGCCGACGTAGACCAGGATGCCCCACAGGCCGGACATCAGCACCACCATCTTCTGGGCTTCGGTCACCAGCGCCAGGCTGGCCATCAGGACGCCGATCGCGATCATCACCGAGATCGAAGACACCTTGCCGAGCGAACCGAGCTTCTCTTCGAAGTGGCCCAGCCAGTGGTGTTCCTTCTCGTCGTCGAACAGGAAGTTCAGGAACACCAGCAGCAGGAACATGCCGCCGAAAGCCGCCACCTCAGCGTGGTGGTTGGTCAGGTGCATCGAGTACTCTTTCGGGTTCTCCAGCGCCATCCGCCAGACGTCGCCCATGCCCAGGTCGGCCGCCACCGCCACGATCACCAGCGGGAACAGCAGGCGCATGCCGAACACGGCGATGATGATGCCCACGCCCAGGAACAGCTTTTTCCAGAACGCGTCCCAGGTCTTCAGGACCGAGGCGTTCACCACCGCGTTATCGAAGGACAGCGACACTTCCATCACGGCCAGGATCGCGGCGACGCCCATCGCCGTCAGCGCGGTTGCCCATCCGCCGTGCGTGTAGCCCCACCACGCCGAGCCGATCAGGCACAGCGCGGTGACAAAAAATGACACCCTGAAATGCTTCATCTTGGTTTCCCCTTGTTGTGTTTCGTTATTGACTTAGCGCAGTGTAGAGAGGTGACGAGAAAGGAAAAAGCGAAGATAATGAGAGAATTACTTCGATAAAACCTGAGACACTCATCCACACCATGAAAAGCGACCTGAATTACCGCCACCTTTATTACTTCTGGGTGGTCGCCAAGGAAGGCGGCATCACGCGCGCCGCCGAGCGCCTGAGCCTGGCTGTGCAGACCGTCAGTTCGCAACTGACCCTGCTGGAGCAATCGCTGGGCAAGGCCCTGTTCTCGCAGCAGGGCCGGCGCCTGGTGCTGACCGAGGCCGGGCGGGTGGCGATGAACTACGCCGACCAGATCTTCCTGCTGGGCCTGCAGATGCAGGAAGCGGTGAGCGAGGCGGACAGCGGCCGCATCCGGCTCTCGGTCGGCATCTCGGACTCGCTGCCCAAGCTGTCGGCCTACCGCATGCTCGAGCAGGCGATGAAGATCGACAAGAAGGTGCGCCTGGTCTGCTACGAAGACCAGTTCGAGGCGCTGCTGGCCGACCTCGCCCTGCACAAGCTGGACGTGGTGCTGACCGACCGCGAAGTGCAGCCGGGCAGCGCGCTGAAGGTGTTCAGCCACCAGTTGTTCGAAAGCGAGATGCTGGTCGTGGGCGTACCCGGACTGGCGGCCGATTACGGAAAAGATTTCCCGAAGAATCTGAACGGCGCGCCCTTCCTGCTGCCGACGCGTAATAATGCCCTGCGCGGCAAGATCGACGAGTGGTTCCTGCAGGAGAACGTGAAACCCGACGTGGTCGGCGAGTTCGAAGACAACGCCCTGCTGAGCACCTTCGGACGGCGCGGCCTCGGCCTGTTCTTCGCCCCGGCGGCGCTGGCGGGCGAGATCGAAGCGCAGTTCGGCGCGGTGCAGGTGGGTGCGGTGCCGGGCGTGCGCGAGCAGTTCTTCGTGATCTCGAACGAACGCAAGATCAAGCACCCCGCGGTCGAAGCCATTCTCGCGACGGCGGCGGCTGAGCTGTACAATGGTGCCGGCATTGCCCCTTGATTAACCCTACATTTGTATGCAAAACCTCTTATTCGTCGTTCTGGCCTTGTTCCTGGTGGCGCTGAACGGCTTCTTCGTGGCAGCCGAATTCGGCATCGTCACCCTCCGCAAAACCCGCGTGCGCGCGATTGCGAAAAGCGGCGGCCTGCGCGGCCGCATCCTCTACAAAGTCCATAGCCAGCTCGACGCCTACCTGTCGGCCTGCCAGCTCGGCATCACCCTGGCCTCGCTGGGCCTGGGCTGGGTCGGCGAGCCGGCGTTTGCCCGCATCCTCGAACCGGCCTTCGGCCTGCTCGGCGTCACCAACGAACAGCTGATCCACGGCGTGTCCTTCGTGATCGCGTTCGGCGTGATCTCCTTCCTGCACATCGTAGTCGGCGAACTGGCGCCGAAGTCGCTGGCGATCCGTACCCCGGAAGTGGTCGGCCTGTGGAGCGCGATCCCCCTGTACGGCTTCTACTGGGCGATGTACCCGGCGATCTGGGTGCTGAACGCCAGCGCCAACATGGTGCTGCGGGTTGCCGGCCTGTCCGGCGCCGGCGGCCACGAGACCCATTACTCGAACGAAGAACTCAAGATGATCCTGCGTACAAACACCAGTACGACAGGCGAGAAGGAAAAGTTCACCCACGACGAGCGCCACATCCTGGCGCAGTCGCTGGAGTTCGGCGAGCATTCGGTGGCGGACCTGATGCGCCCGATTAACGAGGTGAGCGCGCTGTACGCCAGCCGTTCGCTCGAGCAGAACCTCGACACGATGCGCCGCAACCGCTTCTCGCGCTACCCCTACTTCGACGAGGAAGGCGAGGAAGTGCTGGGCGTGATCCACCTGAAGGATCTGTTCCTGGCCGAGCAGTCCGGCAAGGACGTCACCGTGCTGTCCGAATACCTGCGCCCGGTCGAGACCTTCTCGGCGCGCACCCCGGCGATCGAGCTGTTCCGCCGCTTCCGCACCGGCGCCCCGCACTTCGCGCTGATCGGCGAAAAGGGCAAGCGCCCGGTCGGCTTCATCACGCTGGACAACATGCTCGGCGCCATCGTCGGCGAGATCCGCGACGAGTTCCGCATGAACGAGAACGACTGGATGCGCCAGACCGACGGTACCTTCATCGGCAAGGCCAGCCTGCCGATCGTCTCGCTGGAACGCGTGCTCGGCATCGACATCGACAACGAAGCGATGGGCCTGGACGAGGTGGAATCGGTCGGCGGCCTGCTGATGGCCAAGCTGGGCGACATTCCCAAGCAGGGCCAGCGCATCGAGTTCCCGCGCTTCGACGTGGTGGTCAAGAAGACCAACGGCCCGCGCATCCTGCTGGTGAAGGTGATTCCGCGCCTCGAGCGCGGCGCCGACGAGGACGAGCTGGACTGATCGAGCCCGATCCCGCTGCGCTGCGTTGCGCATTTGCCGCAGCGCGGCGGGATCCCGGCAGACAGGCGTGGTAAAGCGTGGCATCATCCGGGGTTTTTCCCACCGGCAATTCCGATGTCCGCTGCGGTCCGCCTGCTTGTCCTTCTCTCCCTGATTCTTGCCGCGGCCTTCGCCCGCGCCGAAGCGCCCAGTCCCAAGCCCACGCCTACGCCCACGGCCAAACTCGCCGTCGGCGCGCGCACCATCTTCGTGTTCAGGTCGGCCATCGCCGGCTTTCCGCCCCAGGACCGCGCCGACGGCGCGCGCAAGCGCCTCGACCGCGTGCTGGCCGCGGGCGGCGCGCAACGGCCCAGCATCCGCTCGATCGGCGAAGGGACGCAGGTGCTGCTGGACGGGCAGCTGCTGTTCCTGGTCACGCCGGCCGACGTCAACGCCCTGGCCGGCGATACCACCGATGCCGTCGCCGCCGACAGCGCGGCAATGCTCGGCAAGGCCCTGCTGGAACAGCGCGAGCAAGGCAGCCCGCGCTACCTGCTGACCGCCGGCGCCTGGTGCCTGGCCGCCACCGTCGCCTATGTGCTGGGTTTGCGCGGCCTCGGCGCGCTGCACCGGCGCATCCGGGTCTGGACCACGCGTTCGGTGGGGCGCCGGCTCGACCGCATCCGGGTTCGCAACGTGGCCTTGCTGGACGCCGGCCACGTGGTCCGCTTCGTGCGCCAGGGCTCCGGCGTGCTGGCGTGGTCGCTGCGGCTGTTCGCGACCTTCCTGTGGGCCAGCTTCCTGCTGGGGCACATCCCGTATTTCCGCAGCTGGCACGAGCGCCTGAGCGACTATCTGCTGGAGACCGCCCTCGAGGCCGCCGCCAGCGCGGCGCGGGCCGTGCCCGGCCTGCTGGTGGTGGCCGCGATCGCGGCGCTGGCGCGCCTGGCGATCCTGACCGCCGGCTCGCTGCTGCGGCGGGTCGAAAGCGGCGAACTGCAGGTCGGCTGGCTCGACCGCGACACGGCGCTGCCGACGCGCCGGCTGCTCAACGTCGGCATCGTCCTGTTTGCGCTGGCAATGGCCTATCCCTACCTGCCGGGCGCGCATACGGCCGCGTTCCAGGGCGTGACCGTGCTGGCCGGCCTGATGGTGTCGATCGGCGGCTCGAGCCTGGTCGCGCAGGGCGCGTCGGGACTGATTCTGACCTACACGCGCTCGCTGCGCAAAGGCGACTACGTGCGCATCGGCGAGTCCGAAGGCACGGTCCTCGAGATCGGCATGTTCGAAACCCGCCTGCACACCGGACTGGGTGCCGAAGTCTCGATCCCGAATGCGCTGGTGCTGTCCCACACGACCAAAAATTTCTCGCGTACCGCGCCCGGCGCCGGCCACGCGCTCGAGGCGGCGGTCACGGTCGGCTACGACACGCCGTGGCGCCAGGTGCACGCGATGCTGCGCCAGGCGGCGCGCGAGACCGACGGCATCCTCGCCGACCCGGCGCCCTACGTGATCCAGGCGGCGCTGTCCGACTTCTACATCGGCTACCGGCTGGTGGCCCAGGCCGGCGCCGCCTCGCCGCGCGGCCGCGCCGAGCTGCAGGGCCGCCTGCACCAGCGCATCGTCGACGTCTTCAACCTGAACGGCGTGTCCATGACCTCGCCGCACTTCGTGCAGGAGCCGGTGAAGCCGCACGTGGTGCCGCCGTCGTCCTGGTCGCCGCCACCGGCAGCGGCCCAGGCAGCGGCACCGGGAACGGAGCAGCAGCCGGGCTGAACGCAGTTCATCCCCCATTTTGTGCAGCCTGTCGCAAGCCGGACGTCCGGACGTCCGCTTGTGCCTACAGTAGCGTATCGCCACTGGCCACGCTACGGAGCTCGCACCATGCTGGAACTGCAGGACGTCACCAAAACCTTCGGCAAACAGGCCACGGCCGTCGCCGACCTGTCCCTGCGCCTGGCACCGGGCGTGGTCGGCCTGATCGGCCACAACGGCGCCGGCAAGACCACGCTGATGCAGATGATCGCCACGCTGACGAAACCGAGCAGCGGCCGCATCCTGCTGGACGGCACCGACATCGTCGCCAGGCCCGAAGCGATGCGGCGGCGCCTGGGTTACCTGCCGCAGGACTTCGGCGTCTACCGCAATGTCTCGGCGCTCGAATTCATGCAGTACTTCGCGGCGCTCAAGGGCGTGCGCGATCCCGCCCGCGTCCGCCGCCTGCTGGAACTGGTCAACCTGCACGACCAGGCCGGACGCCAGGCCAGCAGCTTCTCGGGCGGCATGCTGCGCCGCCTCGGCATCGCCCAGGCCCTGCTCAACGACCCGGACGTGCTGGTGATCGACGAGCCCACCGCCGGCCTCGATCCGGAAGAGCGGCTGCGCTTTCGCAACCTGCTGGCGGAGCTGGGCTTCAATAAACTTGTCATCATCTCCACCCACATCGTCTCCGACGTCGAGAGCATCGCCGGCCAGCTGGCCATCATGCGCAAGGGCCGCCTGGTGGCCTGCGACACGCCGGACGCCATCCTCGGCCGCGCGCGCGGCCAGGTGTGGTCGGCGAATGTCGACAACGACGAATACGAGCGCCTGCGCGCCAGCACCCACGTGCTGCATGCGGCGCGCCAGGATGGCCGGATGCAGCTGCGCATCGCGCATCCGGGCCAGCCCTGCGCCGGCGCCCAGCCTTCGGAGCCCAGCCTGGAGGAAGCGCTGATGGCGCAGCGCTACGCCGTGAAGGAAGCGGCATGAAGCGTCACCCGCGCGCCGATGCGATCCGCACCCTGGCGCTGCTGGAGGCGCGCGTGCGCCTGCGCCGGCTGTCGACGCTGGCGACGCTGCTGGCGGTGGTGGCGCTGAGCTGGCTATTGATCACGGACCCGGCCGGCGGTTACAGCCTGATCACGACGGCCGGCGCGCGCGCGCGTTACACCAGTTCCGCGCTGGCGATCGGCAGCGCCATGCAGGGCTCGCTGCTGTTCGCGCTGGCCGGCTTCTACCTGCTGCGCGGACGCATGGGCGAAGACCTGCGCAGCGGCCTCGGTGGTGCGATCGGCGCCTGCCCGGTGAGCAGCGCGCTGTTCGTGCTGGGCCGCTGGTGTGGCGGCGTGCTGTATCTGTTTGCCCTGATCGGCGCCTTCATGCTGACCGTGATGGCCTGCCACGCGGTGCGCGGCGAGGGCGCGATCGAAGCGCTGGTCTACCTGCAGACCTATGTGCTGGTACTGGGACCGATGGCGCTGTTCACCGCCGGCTGCGCGATGCTGTTCGACAGCTGGGCGCCGCTGATGGGCAAGCGCGGCGACATCCTGTATTTCTCCCTCTGGGTCGGCCAGGGGGCGATGCTGCCCATAGCCACCGAGGGCATGGGCAATGCGCCTTTCGCCATCCCGGTCGACTTCACCGGCATGAGCGCCAGCATTGCCGCCCTGGCCGCGCAGCTGGACTTCCATCGCACGACGGTCGGCTTCGGCGAATACGATCCCGCCAGGGCGCCGATCACGCTGGCGACCTGGATGTGGAGCGGCGAAGTCACGGCGATCCGCTGCCTCAGCGCGCTGCTGGCCTGCCTGCCGCTGCTGCTGGCCGTGCGCCTGTTCCACCGCTATTCGCCGGACCGCGTCAAGCCGGCCGGTTCGCGCGCGCGGCGCTCGCCGCTGGCCTTGCTGAACGGCTGGCTGCGCCCGCTGGCGCGGCTGACGCGGCCCCTGTTTGCGTTGTCGGCGCGTCTGCCGGGCATCGCCGGCCAGGCCCTGGCCGACGTCGCCCTGACCCTGGCCTCGGCGCCGGCGGCGATCGCCCTGCTGCTGGCTGCGTCGCTGGCGGCGCTGTGCGTCGGCCTGCAGGCCCTGCCGCCGCTGGCGCTGGGCTGCGTGGCCTGCTGGGGCGTGCTGGCCAGTGACCTGCCGACGCGCGACCTCGACGCCGGCTGCGCCCTACTCGGCGCCGCCGTCCCCGGCGGCAATGCGCGCCGTTACTGGCGCCAGCTGGCAGGCAGCTTCGTCCTGGGCCTGCTGTTCACCGGCGTGGCGATGCTGCGCCTGGCAGCAAGCGACCCGCTGCGCGCATCGGCCCTGCTGGCCGGCGTGTTCGCGCTGGCCGCCCTGGCCAGCCTCTTGGGCCGTACCAGCGGCACCGGGCGTACCTTCCTGGTGCTGTTCCTGCTCGGGCTGTACATGGGCACCCAGGTCGACAACGTGGCGCTGGCCGACGTCGTCGGCTTCCACGGCACGGCCACCGGCGCCTCGGTGCTGGCCTGGCTGGGCCTGGGCCTGCTGTCCGCCTGGGGCGGGCATCTGTGGAACCGCCACCGTCGCCTCTCATGACACCCGCAGGCTGCGCGGCACCCCGCCATGCACCGTTCACCGCATCGCATGCACGGGTCGGCGCACGACGATGGACCGCCGGCCCGCGCCTGCTTATCGTGAGGACTTTCCATCACAGGAGGTCCCATGCGCGTATTCCTTTCCGCAGTCCTGATCGCCGCTGCCTGCCTGGCCGCCCCGGTGCACGCCGCCGACCATCCGCACGCGGCGGATGTGGCCGCGATCAACCGGGTGGTCGAGCAGTTCAAGGCTGCCATCGTCGCCCATGACGGCAAGACGCTCGATACCCTGTTCCTGCAAGACCATGACAGCTGGCTGGTGGTGGCCGCGGTCGACGACGCGACCTGGGCCACCGTCAAGGAGCGCAACCCGAAGGCGCGCAGGGTGCTCGCAGACTCGCGCAAGCAGTTCGTGGAGTTCGTCCAGAACAATCCGAAATCCATCGAGGAGCGCTTCTACAACGTCCGCATCGACACCAACGGCGCGGTCGGTTCGGTCTGGTTCGACTTCGATTTCGTCCAGGACGGCAAGGTCACCAACCGCGGCAGCGAAACCTGGCAGATGGTGCGGGCGGAAGATGGCTGGAAAATCGGCGCGATGCTGTATTCGATGGGCAAATGAGACGGTAGAATTGCAAGATCGTCAGTATCCGGAAGCCGTGGCGTGAAAGTCGAAACACCCCTGCTCGTCCCCATGCTCGCCGCTCTGCCGGTGTGCGCCTGCATGGCCATCCTCGGCTTGCCGGATCTCGGCCACGTCTATGCCACCGCCTTCCGCAGCCTGTTCTTCGTGGCCTGCCTGGTGTGGATCGTGCCGCTGGCATGGCTGCAGCGCGCCCTGTGGCGCCGCGAATGGCGCTGGCTGCCGACCGCGCTGATCCTGCTCGGCGCCAGCTATGCGATGTCGGTCGCGAATGCCGTGCTTGGGCAGCGCCTGGCCATCTCGCTGGGGCTGGAGACCGGGTATCGCTGGTCCCGGCTGGTGCAGGGCCTGGACGGCTGCTGGCTGGCGCTGATCGCGTTCTGCGCGATGCACGCGGTGGCGGTCTACTACCTGTCGCTGCAGCGCACCCAGCTGCAGCTGGCCCAGGCCCAGGCCGCGGCGCGCGACGCCGAACTGCGCGCGCTGCGCCTGCAGGTCAATCCGCACTTCCTGTTCAACTCCCTGAACGCGATCTCGGCGCTGGTAGCGAACCAGGCCAACCGCGAAGCGAACCGCATGCTGGCCTGCGTCTCGGACTTCCTGCGCGCCACGCTCGCGCACGACGGCCGCCACGAACACACGCTGGCCGAAGAACTGGCCCTGCTCGACGCCTACCTCGAGATCGAAAAGGCGCGCCTCGGCGAGCGCCTGCGCCTGACGATGAAGGCCGGCCCCGACCTGCTCGACAGCGCCGTGCCCTACCTGATGCTGCAGCCGCTGGTCGAGAACGCGATCCGCCACGGCATCGCGCCGCTTAGCGCGCCGGGCCGGCTCGACATCCTGGTCGAGCGTGCCGGCGCGCGCCTGCTGCTCGACGTCCGCAACGACGGCCGCCGGCCGGCGCAGACGGGTGCCGACGGCATCGGCCTGGCCAACGTGGCGCAGCGCCTGCGCCACCTGTACGGCGATGCCCAGCAGGTCGATGCCGGCTGGGGCGAGGATGGCCGCTTCGGCGTGCGCATCGCCCTGCCGCTGCGCGCCGTGGAGGCCGCGGCATGAGCGGCGTGCGCATCCGGGTGGCGATCGTCGACGACGAACCGCTGGCACGGCTGGCGGTCAAGGTCCGCCTGGCGGCGCGCAGCGAGTTCGAACTGGTCGCGGAATACGGCGACGGCGACAGCGCGCTCGAGGGCATCGCGGCGTTGCGCCCGGACCTGGTGTTCATCGACGTCGAAATGCCGGGCCGCAGCGGCATCGAGGTGCTGTCCGCGCTGCCGCGCCGGCAGCGCCCGATGACGGTCCTGCTGACCGCCTGGGACAACTACGCGGTGCAGGCCTTCGACCTGGCCGCGCTCGACTACCTGCTCAAGCCGGTCGACGACGAGCGCCTCGACGAAGCGCTGGACCGTGCGCTGCACGCCTTCCCCTACCGCCGCGATACGCAGGCCACAACGATGCCGTCGCAGTGGCTGCGCAGCTTCGCGGTGCGCAGCGGCACGCGCACGCTGCTGGTCCCGACCGGCGAGGTCGAACGCATCGAGGCCGACGGCGACTACGCCACCCTGCACGCGGGCGGCAAGACCTGGCTGGTGCGCGAACGCCTGCACACCCTGGCGACCAGGCTCGATCCGCGCGTCTTCCAGCGCGTGCACCGCTCGACCATCGTGCGGCTCGACCAGATTGCCGAGCTGCGCGCCCTCACCAACCGCGACGCCCTGCTGCGCCTGCGCGACGGCAGCCTGCTGCGCGCCAGCCGCACCTATATGCCGGCGCTCGCGGACGCACTCGATTACCTCAACCAGAAAACCGCCTGATGCACACTGCAATGCAAGCGCCCCGGCTCCAGGGCCTGGACACCCTGCGCGCCCTCGCCATCGCGCTGGTGCTGATGTCCCACTACAACGGCTTCGTGGCCCAGGGCTCCATGTTCGGCTTCATCGGCGAGGTCGGCTGGGCCGGCGTCGACCTGTTTTTCGTCCTGAGCGGCTACCTGATCGGCAACCAGCTGCTGGCGCCGGCCGCGCGCGGCGAGTCGCTGCAGCTGAAGACCTTCTTCGCGCGCCGCCTGCTGCGCACCCTGCCCAACTACTACGTGGTGCTGGCGGTCTACCTGCTGCTGCCGCATAGCGTCATCTGGGGCAAGACCATGGCGCCGGCCTGGCGTTATCTCACCTTTACCCAGAACTTCGGGCTGCGTTACGGCGAGACCTTTACCCATTCGTGGTCGCTGTGCATCGAGGAGCAGTTCTACCTGGTGCTGCCGCTGCTGGTGCTGGTGGGCACGCGGCGTTCAGCGCGCCTGCTGTGGTGCGCCCTGGTGGCCGCCATCGGCGCCGGCATCGCCACGCGCGGGTTCAACTTCATGCATGGGCAGGAAGCGTTCTCGGCGCCGGCGTATTACTCGACCTGGTGCCGCGCCGACGAACTGCTGCCGGGCGTGGCCATCGCGATGCTGAAGAACTTCCATCCCGGCCTGTTCGAACGCCTCCTCCAGCGCGGCAATGTCCTGCTGGCGGCCGGCCTCGCGATGGCGGGGGCGGTGCTGTACGGCGTGCGCTACGACGCGCCGAATCTGTTCCTGGCCTCGACCTTCGGTTTCTCGCTGGTGGCGATCGGCTTCGCGCTGCTGACCTGCGCCGCGCTCAGCCCTTCGTCGCTGCTGAATCGGGTGCGCCTGCCCGGCGCCGCCAGCCTGGCGCTGTGGTCGTATGCGGTTTACCTGGTGCACAAGCCGGCATTCATGGCGCTGCGGCCGGAACTGGTCCGGCGCGGCATCGATACCGGGGCGCCGCTGACCATCGCCGCCGTGATGGCGGCCGGTGTGTTCGGCGGCTGGCTGCTTTACCGTCTGGTGGAGACGCCGTTCATGCGGCTGCGGGCGCGCTGGTTCCCGGTGGCGAAGACAGCGCCTTGCGTGACGAAACCTGCTCAGGAAGCGTCCGGCGCCTTGACCGTACGATAGGAAACGCTCACTTCCTTCATGAAGAAGGCCAGCTTCCTGCTGTCCTGCGCCGACGGTGCGGCCGGCGCCTGGTGCTGGAGCTGAATATGCAAGGCATCGCCAATGTCGACCCCTTGCAGCGGAATCCGGTTTGGCCGGTCGAGATGCCAGGTGCCGAGATCCTTGCCGTTGATCGACACCCGGGTGCCGGTATTGCCGATCCTGTAGACGCCCCGAATCGTGATCGCCTCGGCATCCACCTTGGCGACGGCCGCGCGAATCGTCAAGCGCGAGGTGTCGCCAACCGACCAGACGCCGCTTTCCGTCGGCGCGCCGATTTCGAAACGGCTCCAGCCATCCCGCAGCAGCGCAGCGTCCTGCTGCTGGAACCTGACCATGTCGAAGCGCTCGACGTAGGGCCGCGTGCTGTCGCATTCGAGCTCGCCATTCAGATACGTCCAGCCGTCGTACGACGCCTGCACGATGGAGGCCGCGCCGGGCCGCCCGCCGTCCGGGCAGAGCGTGGCGATCCCTTTCTCGGAGCCGGCGTAATACAGGGTTTTCGGTATTGCGCCCAGTTGAGCACGATAGACCGTATCGAAGTCCAGAATGGGTTCCGCATGCGTGGAACGGTCGACGAAAATTTCCGGCTCCGGATTGTAATATTGCGGCGCGTGCACCAGGAACCAGCGTGCGACCGGGCTGAATTCGGTGTGGACGTACTGCCGGCTATGTGCCAGGCAGGCAAACTGCACAAGGAAAAACACGATCGCCACGCCTGCGCCCCATTTGGCGCGTTGGCGCAAACAGGCAAACAAGAGATAAAGGACCGGCGCCGAGCCCCAGGTGATGTAGCGCATCATGCCGGCGGAACCGGCATTCCAGTTTTGCGTGCTCAATGCCGGCACTGCCAGCATGACCGCACAGAGAAGGGTCGGCACCAGAATCGGCAACAGCCGCCTGTCACGCACCAGGAGCCAGGCGGCGATCAGCCAGACCCCTGGAATGGCGACGATCACTCCCTGGTTCAGGTCCAGATAATAAGAAACGAAGCGCGACAGGCTGACCATGCGGGGGTCGGTCGCGCCGGTGGCAATCACATTCCAGGTGCCGAAGTGCTGCATGCTGAAATAGACCGGCACGAGGGCCAGCGCGCAACCGAGCAGAAAAGCCAGCGCGACAGGTCGCGCCTGGGCGCGTATGGCTGCCAGCGAGACCGCCGCCCTGCCCTGGGTCGCCAGCCGTTCTGCCATGACAATCATGGGCCCCATCCCGAGCAGGCCGAGAATGGGGGGGTTCTGCATGGACGCCATACCGACTAACAGCCCGGCGACGATGTACGCCGAATTGGCCATCAGCATGAGTGCTGCCAGGCTCAAGGCGGCGGAAAAGAATTCGGGACTGGCCCAGTTCCAATACGGGATACCGACACCCATGAGGAAAATGAGGGCCGCGCCCCCGGCCCGTTTCGTCGAGCCGAAATAGGTATGCGCTGCCAACAGCAGAATCAACAGGCAGAACCAGTCTACCCACAGGAAGCACTTCATCGGATTCAGTCCCGCCATCTGCAGCAGCTTGAATGGAATCGCTGCAATTGCCGAATAGCCGAAGTGATGGATGGCGTGTACTTTCTTGTCCTGGCCCTCGAGAAACCCGGGCGGCAGATGGGCGCCCTCGGTCCAGTGCTTCTCGATCGATTCATGGAACCAGGCAAATTCGGGCACCAGGCGCTTGGCCAGTGCCATGTCCGACGGACGGATGTCCGGACTTCCATGCTCCGCAACGGCGATGGTGAGGGCGGTGTATTCCGCCGCATCGCCTTTGAAGCTTGGCTTCGTGATCCCGATCAGCAGCAAGCCCAGAAGAAAGTGAACGACGAGAATGCGCAGCTTCGATGTACGCAATCCGATGCGTAGGTCGATACCGAGAGCATGCTGGAGCCGGCCGCTTGCGCGCGGCAGGAAGGGATTTGTTGGAATCATCCGTTTTTACTGATCGAGTACACAGGGCTGACAGGCGGCTATGGCTGTGGCCGGTTGCCGAGCAGTGTACAGAGAGAAAACGGATGAAAATGCGCACAAATTCACAGCCAAAGGCCGTCATTTCCTCAACTCCGCCGGCTCAAGGGTGCCAGCCGGTGTCCCGACTGCTCGTCAGCGGACATAACGTCGCTTAAATCAAACAGTTCCTGGTTGCAACAAGCGATTCGGCGCAATCAACTGGGCATTCTTCATCTTCGCACTTGATTGATGTTCATCATGCAAGATATGATCGATAAAAAGTTCCTGAAAGAAACATAAATCAGGTACCGACAACTATTTTTGTAACCGACTCAAACACGCTAGAACTCAAGGAATTACACATGGCAAACGATTTGGACGAAGTGACAGGCCCAATTAACACGGATGGGCGCGACGTCAACGTCATCAGCAGACAAATCCCCGTTCAAATCGGTGTCGGCTCCCTGATCTTCGAAATCGCACTCTGGGCCGTGCTTCCCGTGATTGGCCTCTTGAGCTTGATGACTGGTGCCTTGCCGCGCGAGTACAGCCTGGGGCTTCTCATTCTGGGCGCCCTGCCGGGCCTGGTCTTCCTGTTCATGAAGATCTCTGCCCTGGCGTATCTGCGCAAGCTGCAGCAGAAAATCCAGGCCGATGCCTCGCAGATCGACAATTATCTGGAGCAGCGCGTCGTCGTCTTGAACAATGTCGTTGGGCTGGTCGCAAAAGCGATCGATCTCGACAAGGATGTGATGAAGTCGGTAGCGGCTTACCGGAGCGGACATAACGCCGATGCCGAGCGCAATCAGGCTTCCCAGAAGATCGACGGTATTTTTTCCCGCATCAACCTGGCCTGCGAAGCCTATCCGGATCTGAAAGCGCAAGCCGTGATCGCGGATGCCATGCGCCAGAACAGTTACCTTCAAAAGGAGGTCACCGCAGCGCGCTCGCTTTATAACGATACCGTCGGCATGTGGAACCAGGACATCTTTGCCTGGCCGACCAAGCAGATCGTTGCGGCGCGGGCCGGCTATACCACGCGCATTCCTTTCACCGCCTCGGCTGAAACCAAAGCTGCCGCCAGGAGTGTGTTCTTTTGATCGATGACGTCCACGAGCCGCTGGGGCAGTATTCGTCCCAGTTCAAGGCTGCCCACATCAACCATACATCGGACTTTTTCGAGGATCTTGTTCGCCAGTCCGGTGTAGACGAAAACGCCAACATCAAGACGGTGCGGGAGTTGCGTGAACTCGAGAAGCAGGCTGCAGGCGCGGGTTCGACCAACAAGTGGTGGCGCATTCTGCGCGGCGTCACCATCGCGGCCGCGGTGCTGGCGGCGCTCTACATCTTTGCCAATTACTGGTGGCCGTGGCTCGCGCTTCCTGCGGTCGTGTTTGGGGTTGCTGTCTATATGCTCAACCGCGTCATCAACGACTCCGACGCCCAGTTAAAGCGGCTACGGGAAGCCTGTGACGCGAAGCGCGCGGTGGCGTGGGGCCAGATGGCGCCGCTGAACCGCCTGTTCGACTGGGATATCGTGGCGAAGCTGATGGCAAAAACGGTGCCCCGCATCGCATTCGACCCGTATTTCAGCAATGGGCGCATGCAGGAACTGCAGAATACCTTTGGCTGGTCCGGGCATCTCGGGGAGGCGCATTCGATTGTGTTTTCACACAGCGGCGTCCTGAATGGCAACCCGTTCATTCTTGCGCGAACCTTGTCGCATTGGATGGGCAGCAAGACCTACCATGGCTCCCTTCAGATCAGCTGGACAGAGCAGTACCGCAATTCGCAAGGCAAATGGGAAACCAGAACCCGTCACGAGACGCTGCACGCATCGATCGAGCGCCCGTTCCCGGAATACGAAAACCAGACGTTCATCGTCTACGGCAACGAAGCCGCGCCCGACCTGGTGTTCAGCCGTCACCCTTCAAAACTTTCGAAGCTGGAAGACGGCTTATTCGACAAATGGCGGAAAAATCGCGCCATCAAGAAGCTGGAAGCGAAATCCCGTGACGTTAGCGAGGGCAACACGTTCACGGTAATGGCCAACCGCGAATTCGACGCCTTGTTCGGTGCGACGGATCGCAACCATGAGGTGCAGTTCCGGCTGCTGTTCACGCCCCTGGCGCAGCAAGAAATGCTGAAGCTGCTCAAGGACAGTCAAACAGGTTTCGGCGACACCTTCGTGTTCGAAAAAACGCACATGATCAACGTCGTGCAATCCGGGCATATGCGCCATACCGATATCAGCGGCGACCCGGGTAAATTTCATGCTTACGAACTCGCCCAGGCACGGATGTTTTTCAACGGCTACCACAACGACTTTTTCAAGTCGTTCTACTTCGGGATTGCCCCGCTGCTTACCATTCCCTTGTACCAGCAACATCGCCCGCACTCGGACATTTACAAGGACACCTACTCGCAAAATCCCTGCTTCTGGGAGCATGAAGCGATTGCCAATTACCACGGCGAGGCGGCATTCAAGCACCCCGAGTGCGTTACCCGAAGTATCTTGAAGACAAGCGCGCAACACGAAGCCGACGGCTCGCAAAAAGTGCACGTGACGGCCAGCGGCTTTGGCAGCGTCGAACGGGTTCAGTATGTCTCGGTCCGTGGTGGAGATGGGCGCTCGCATCAGGTACCGGTGCGTTGGGACGAGTATTTCGAAGTCCAGAACAGCGCCAGCATGCTGGTAAAGGAAATGGCTTCGCCCGGTAATAGGGACGCATTGCCGGCAGCGTTTTCACAGCATGACATCGATGCCGGGAAGGCTGTCCTGCGCCGGTCGATCGTTTCGGCCGTCTTGCCTGCTTAAGCGGTATGGCGCGGGGCCTTCGACTCAAGTCCCCTCGCCGTCCTGCTTCACGATCGGATTCCTGGTGTGCGTCCACCCGCTCATCAAGGAATACCCCACCGCCAGTAAAGTCGGCCCGATGAACAAGCCGACGAAGCCGAACGCGATCACCCCGCCCAGCACGCCGAGCAAGGTCAGCAGGAAGGGCAAACTCGAGCCGTGACTGATCAGCATCGGCCGCACCACGTTGTCGACGCTGCTGATGCCGAAGAATCCCCACACCAGCATGAAGATGCCCCAGCCGGTGCTGCCCTGGGCGAACAGCCAGACCGCGGCGCCGCCCCAGATCACGGGCGGGCCGACAGGGATGAGGGAGGAAACGAATACCAGCACCGACAGCAGCAGCACCGCCGGCACGCCGGCGATGGCAAAGCCGATCGCCGCCACCAGGGCCTGGGCCAGCGCGGTGCCCAGCAAGCCGTACATCACGCCGCGCACGGTGTTGGCGACGGTGTCCATGACCGCCCCGGCTTCCTCGTTCATGATGCGCCTGACCGCCCCATCGATGACGGCTTTCAAGGCTTCGCCGTCGCGGTAGAAGAAGAAGCTCACAAAAGCTGCCAGCGCCATCTGCACCACGCCGGTGCCCAGCACGATGCCGCCGGCGACCAGGTAGTGGCGCGCCGGCTCGGCCAGGCGGCGCGCCAGGTCCATCATGCGGTCGCGGCTGGCGAGCAGCTCGTCCAGGTAGGTGGCCAGTTGTTCGCCGACCAATGGCAGGCCGCGAATCCAGGGCGGCGGGTGCAGGTCGCCGGCGCCCAGCCGGCGCAGCTCGTCGAAGGCGGCGGCGGCATTGTCGGCCAGGTTCCAGGCGACCAGCGCCAGCGGGATCACCACCAGCAGCGTCAGCGTGAGGGTCATGGTCAGCGCCGCCAGCGTGCGGCGGCCGCGCATCCGCAGCCGCAGGCGCAGATACAGCGGCCAGGACGAGATGACGACGGCGGCGGCGAACAGGATCGCCGCCAGGAAGGGCCGCAGGACGTACAGGCAGCCGAGCGTGAGAAGAATGACGGCGGCGGCGCGGGTCGTGTTCCTGCCTGGACGCTGGTCCATGGCCCGGGCTTAGCTCAGCAGCTGGCGGATGTCGTGGACGATCGCATCGGCGCTGCCGCCGTGGCGGATGAACAGGCGCAGCCTGCCGTCGCGGTCGAACACATAGCTGCCGGCCATGTGGTCGATGGTATAGCTGCCGGGGTCCTTGCCCGGTACCTTCGAGAAGAACACCTTGAAGTCCTTGGCGGTCTTCGCGGTCTGTTCAGGCGTGCCGTACAGGCCGACGAAGCGCCTGTCGAAGGCCGGCACGTAGCTGGCCAGCAGCGGCTGGGTGTCGCGTTCGGGGTCGAGGGTGATGAACAGCACCTGCACCTGGTCGGCCTGCGGGCCCAGCTTCTGCATCACGCCGGCCATTTCCGCCATCGTGGTCGGGCACACGTCCGGGCACTGGGTGTAGCCGAAGAAGACGATCACGACCTTGCCCTTGTAGTCGGCCAGGGTGCGCGGCTTGCCGGTATGGTCGGTGAGCGAGAAACCCTTGGCGTAATCGAGGCCGGTGACGTCGGCGTTCTGGAAGCTGGCGGCCTGCTTGCCCGGCAGCTTGTCGCATGCGGAGAGAGAAAACGCCAGCGCGGCGGCGACAAGAATGGGCAGCAGTTTTCGCATATCAGAATTTGAAGTAGTGATCGACCAGCAGCGCCGCGAACAGCAGCGACAGGTAGATGACGGACCAGCTGAAGGCCTTGCGCGCGATCTGGTCGCTGTAGCGCTTGTGCACCAGCCAGCCGTAGCGCAGGAACACCGCGTTCAGGACGATCGCGGCGCCCAGGTACAGCAGGCCGCTCATGCCGACCGCGAACGGGAACAGGGTGCAGGCGGCCAGCGCGATCGAATACAGCCAGACCTGCTGGCCGGTGTACTGCATGCCGTGGGTGACCGGCAGCATCGGCAGGCCGGAGCGCACGTAGTCGTCGCGGCGGTACATGGCCAGCGCCCAGAAGTGCGGCGGGGTCCAGACGAAGATGATCAGCACCAGCAGCCAGGCTTCCATCGGCACGTTGTCGGCGACCGCGGCCCAGCCCAGTGCCGGCGGCATCGCGCCCGAGAGTCCGCCGATCACGATGTTCTGCGGCGTGTTGGGTTTCAGCAGGATGGTGTAGATCAGCGCATAGCCGACGAAGGTGACGAAGGTCAGCCACATGGTCAGCGGGTTGACCATCGTGTACAGGATGCCCATGCCGGCGCCGCCGAGGACGGCCGAGAACAACAGGGTCTGGGTGGTCGAGAGTTCGCCCATCGCGGTGGCGCGGCGCGCAGTGCGGGCCATGCGGGCGTCGACTTCGGCTTCGATCAGGCAGTTGACGGCAAACGCGGCGCCGGCCAGCAGCCAGATGCCGAGCGTGGCCCAGAACAGCACGTGCCAGCCGGGGAAGCCATCGGTGGCGAGGAACATGCCGATCACGGCGCAGAAGACGGCCAGCTGGGTGACGCGCGGCTTGGTCAGCGCCCAGTACTGCGAGATGCGGCTGGGCGGTTTGTGGGTAGCAGTTTGGGTAATCATGAATGGCCCGCAGGCGCCGCTACTGCGTGAGCACGGGCTTGCGGCTTCGTTCCGAGTTGATACTGTACCTTGTAGTTTAACATGGTCACCAACAGGACAAGGAGGGCTGCCCCTGCGTTATGCAACACGGCAATGGCAAGCGGGAAGTTAAAAAACACGGTCGCGACGCCCGTAAAAGCTTGCATGAATAATACTAGAGCCAGGTTGCGCGCGGTGCCATGCAGGCCCGGCAGACGCCAGGCGCGCCAGGCCGCAAGCCCCAGAACCAGCACCACGACTGCCGCGAAGTTGCGGTGGACCCAGTGGATGGCCGTCAGTGCCGAAAATGGCAGGTAATGGCCGGCGGCGGTCTTGCCGAGTTCGCGCCACAGCGTGAAGCCGTGTTCGAAGTCCATTTCTGGGACAATTTGTCCTTGGCAGAGTGGAAAGTCGTTACAGGCCAACGTCGCATAATTGGTACTCACCCACCCGCCCAGGGCCAGCTGGACCAGCAGCACGGCACCGGCGAGCCAGGCCAGCGGGCGCAGGCTGCGCAGTTTTGCGGCCTCGAGCGGGGCCAGCGCCGGGCCCGGTCGCAGCAGATGATCCTCGCGCCCGCCCAGCCAGGCGGCCAGTGCCAGCAGGGTCATGCCGAACAGCAGGTGCAGGGTCACGATGACCGGCTGCAGTTTCAAAGTCACGGTCCAGGCGCCGAACGCGCCCTGCACGATCACCCAGAAGAACAGCAGCGTCGGCAGCCAGGGCGAGGCTGCGCGCCCTTCCGTGCGCCCGTTCGAGCGGCGCCACTGCATCCAGGATGCGATCATCAGCCCGATGATCAGGAAGCCGATGCCCATCGCCAGGAAGCGGTGGATCATTTCGATCCAGGCTTTCACTTTCGTCACCGGGCCGGTCGGCATCAGGGCCTCGGCGGCGGCGATGTGTTCGTGGGCCAGGAAGGGATTGGCTTCGCCGTAGCAGCCCGGCCAGTCCGGGCAGCCGAGTCCCGAATCGGTCAGGCGCGTAAAACCGCCGAACACGATCAGGTCGAAGGTGAAGAAAACGATGACCCAGGCCAGCTTGCGGTAGCGGTGGGTGCCGGTCGCCATCCAGACCATGCACAGGGGTACGGAGGCGGCCAGGATGCCGGTCAGGGCCAGCAGGATGAAATTCGTCGCTTGCATTGTTGCTCAGTGTTGATGCGTTCAGCCGACCGAAGAAGCCTTCAGCAGCTTGTAGATGTCCTTGTGTACCTTGCGCGGTTCCGGGTCCTTCGGGAAGCGCATCATCAGGTGACCCAGCGGATCGATCATGTAGATATGGTCGGACACGCTGGTACCCGGATCGACCGGCAGCCAGTTGGCGATGGCTTGCGCATCGGCGCGCAGCATGTGGGTGCCGTCGTATTCGCGGATGACCATGGTGTCGAGCGGTTCGCGGTCCGTGATCAGCCACACCCGCTCGATCCGGTCCATCTCCTTGCCCTGCATGGTGCGCAGCTGGCGCATCGCGAACAGCTGCTTGTGGCAGGCCTCGTTGCAGGCGCCGGGAGCCGCCATCAGCATCACCCACTTGCCCTTGAACTGTTCCAGCGCCGCCGGCTTGCCATCCAGGGTGGTGGTCGCCATGGCCGGGATCGGGTGCGCGCGCTGGTCGATCAGGGTGCCGTAGTTGTTGCGCTTTTCCGGCTTGATCACGTAGTAGGTGAAATACGAAGCGATTATCGGCGAGGCGCAGACCAGCAGCACCAGCCAGAGCATCCAGCGGCCGCGCTTGCGTTGTTGGGGTTTATCCACGTCGGAATCCTGTGATTACAAAAAATAAAAAGGCCATCGCCGCCAGCGCATACCACTGCAGCGCATAGCCCTTGTGGCGATCGATGTCCAGGCTGGGTGCGGGCCAGTTGCGCTGCAGGCCTTCGCCCGCCACCTCGGGCCCGGTCTGTTCGACCACGACCGGCAGCAGGTCCAGGCCGCTGGCACGGGCCAGCTCGGCCGGCTCGAGGTTCTGCACCAGCGCGTTCGGTGTCAAAGGCCCCGGCGCCCCCAGCTGCATCACGCGCGCCAGCTGGCGCACCGCCCTGCCCTCGAGCGTGATCTGCCCGGCCGGCGTGGCGTACGGCGGCAGCCGGTCATGCTCGGCCGTATTGCGTGGCAGCCAACCGCGCGCCACCAGGACAGCCTTGTCCGATCCCGCTATTTTAAACGGCATCAGCAGAATGAACCCGGTGCGGCCACTTTGCGGCCGGTTATCGAGGAACACCGGCCAGTTGGGGACGAACTCGCCGCGCACAATGACACGATGAAACGCCAGCCGCGCCGGATCGACCGCGCCGCCGTCGAGCACCAGCGGGGCCGCGGCCATGCCTTGCTCCAGCCTGGCCTGCAGTGCGGTTTTCTCGGCCGCGCGGCGGGTCTGCCAGTTGCCGAGCACGATCCCGAGCAGCACGAGAACCAGGGTGGCGACGAAGGGAACTGTCCTGAAACGGAAGCGAAGTGGCATACAATGATTGTTACTATTCCATCTCGGGACACACCATGAAAATCGTCGTCGCGGTCGCTTTCGTGCTCATCATCGGCAGCCTGGCCTCCGCCCTGTTCTTCCTGATGCGCGACAAGGGGCGCAGCAACCGCACCGTGCAGGCGCTGGCGATGCGTGTGGGACTGTCGATCACGCTGTTCCTGCTGGTGCTGTTTTCTTACAAGATGGGGTGGATACAGCCGACGGGTATTCGCTAAAACGTCATTCCCGCGGAAGCGGGAACCCATACTGAATCGATCGAAGACACTCAGCATGGATTCCCGCTTCCGCGGGAATGACGTGCATACCTTGCGGATTACAGCCAGTAGACGACGACGTACAAGCCCAGCCAGACCACGTCCACGAAGTGCCAGTACCAGGCCGCGCCTTCGAAGCCGAAGTGGTGGTCCGCCGTGAAGTGGCCCTTCATTACCCGGTACAGCACCACCGACAGCATGATCGCGCCCATGGTCACGTGGAAGCCGTGGAAGCCGGTCAGCATGAAGAAGGTCGAACCGTAGATGCCGGACGTGAGCTTCAGGTTCAACTCGGTGTAGGCATGGTGGTATTCGTAGGCCTGGAAGCCCATGAAGATCGCGCCCAGCAGGATGGTGGCGAACAGCCAGAACGCGGTCTTGCTGCGGTGGCCGGCGCGCAGGGCGTGGTGGGCGATGGTCAGCGTCACGCCCGAGGTCAGCAGCAGCGCGGTGTTGATGGTCGGGATCGGGAACGGGCCCATGGTGTTGAAGGACTCGACGGTGCCGGCCGGGCCGACGTTGCCCCAGTGGCCGGCGAAGTCCGGCCAGATCACCTTGTGGTCGAGGTCCGACAGCCAGGGCATGGTCACCGCGCGGGCGTAGAACAGCGCGCCGAAGAAGGCGCCGAAGAACATCACTTCCGAGAAGATGAACCAGCTCATCGACCAGCGGTAGGAGGTGTCGATGCGGGCGCTGTACTGGCCCGATTCCGATTCGCCGATGGCGTCGCCGAACCAGAAATACAGCACCACCAGCATGGCCAGGATGCCGGCGACGCACACGCCCGGGCCCCAGGACGCGCCGTTCACCCAGCCGGCGGCGCCGGCCATCGTGACCAGCATCGACAAGCCGCCAGCCATCGGCCACCGCGAGGGGCCGGGGACGAAATAGTACGGCGCATTGTGTGGCGAACTCATTCTCATCTCCTCAAACGAACTTTTGATTTATCGAATTTCTGTTGCAGCCTGGTTCCGTATTTCTTATTTCGCTACCGCCATCCGTACCACCAGCATCAGGATGCCGATGAAGATCGCCACGCCGATCAGCGCGCCGACGATCACATGGATCGGGTTCAGGTTGGCGGCGTCGTGCTCGTAATCCTTGCGCTTGCGTACCCCGAAGAAGGACCAGAACACGGCCTTCATCGTGGCGCTGAAGTTGGCCCTACCTTCGCTGGCTTTCCTTGGTTCGTTCATTTCGTCGCCACCACCGCCCCACCGATCTCGAAGAAGGTGTACGACAGCGTGATGTTCTTCACTTCGCGCGGCAGCGCCGGATCGATGAAGAACACGACCGGCATCTGGCGCGCCTCGTTCGGTTTCAGCACCTGCTCCTTGAAGCAGAAGCACTCGACCTTCTTGAAATGCGGGGTCACCAACTGCGGCGCGTAGCTCGGGATGGCCTGGGCCTTCACGGTGCGCGCCTGGGTGTTGACGACTTCGTAGACCACCGTCGCCATCTCGCCCGGGTGCACGGCTATGCTGCGCTGGGTCGGGCGGAAGCGCCACGGTCCCTGCGCATTGCCGTCGAGTTCCACGGTGACGGTACGCGTCATGTCGACCTGGGTGTTGGCGGGCCGCTCGACCGTGCCGTCCTTCTGCGTCAGCACGTTAATGCCGAGCACCTCGCACACCTGGCGGTAGACCGGCACCAGCGCATAGCCGAAGCCGAACATCAGAACCGCCACCACCACCAGCTTGGTGAAGGTGCTGCGGTTCAGCGCGAGGCGGCCGCTTGGCTCAGTACTGCTCCCGGTGCTCATCTCAGTTCAGCCAGAGCCGCTTGACGAACAGCAGCACGAAGAAGAACAGCGCCAGGCCGCCTACAGCCAGGGCCGTGCGCAGGTTCTTCCTGCGCATCTCCCCGTCCCTGCCGTGCTTGTGGCCATGCTCAGCCATCATCATCTCACTTCACCAGCGGCGGGTTCTCGAAGGTGTGGAACGGTGCCGGGCTCGGCACGGTCCACTCGAGGCCTTCCGCGCCTTCCCAGGGCTTGGCGTCCGCCTTCTGGCCACCGCGGATGGTCGGGATCACCACGAAGAACAGGAAGTACACCTGCGACAGGCCGAAGCCGAAGGCGCCGATCGACACGATCTGGTTGAAGTCGGTGAACTGCACCGCGTAGTCCGCATAGCGGCGCGGCATGCCGGCCAGGCCCAGGAAGTGCATCGGGAAGAAGGTGATGTTGAAGGTGATCAGCGACAGCCAGAAGTGCATCTTGCCGCGGAATTCAGGGTACATGTGGCCGGTCCACTTCGGTGCCCAGTAGTAGAAGCCGGCGAACAGCGCGAACAGCGAGCCGGCCACCAGCACGTAGTGGAAGTGGGCCACCACGTAATAGGTGTCCTGCACCTGGATGTCGATCGGGGTCACGGCCAGGATCAGGCCGGTGAAGCCGCCCATCGTGAACACGAAGATGAAGCCGACCGCGAACAGCATCGGCGTCTCGAAGGTCATCGAGCCCTTCCACATGGTGGCGACCCAGTTGAACACCTTCACGCCGGTCGGCACCGCGATCAGCATGGTGGCGTACATGAAGAACAGCTGGCTGGTCACCGGCATGCCGGTGGTGAACATGTGGTGAGCCCAGACGATGAAGGACAGGATCGCGATCGACGCGGTCGCGTACACCATCGAGGCGTAGCCGAACAGCGGCTTGCGGGCGAAGGCCGGGATGATCTGCGAGACGATGCCGAAGGCCGGCAGGATCATGATGTAGACCTCGGGGTGGCCGAAGAACCAGAAGATGTGCTGGTACATGACCGGGTCGCCGCCGCCTGCCGCGTTGAAGAAGGAGGTGCCGAAGTGGCGATCGGTCAGGGTCATGGTGATCGCGCCTGCCAGCACCGGCATCACGGCGATCAGCAGATAGGCGGTAATCAGCCAGGTCCAGCAGAACATCGGCATCTTCATCAGGGTCATGCCCGGTGCGCGCATGTTCAGGATGGTGACGATGATGTTGATCGAGCCCATGATCGACGAGGCGCCCATGATGTGCAGCGCGAAGATCGCCATGTCCATGCCCGGCCCCATCTGGGTCGACAGCGGCGCGTACAGCGTCCAGCCGGCGGCGGTGGCGCCGCCCGGCGAGAAGAAGGACGCGGCCAGCAGGATCGCGGCCGGCGGCAGCAGCCAGAACGAGAAGTTGTTCATGCGCGCGAAGGCCATGTCGGAGGCGCCCACCTGCAGCGGGATCATCCAGTTGGCGAAGCCGACGAAGGCCGGCATGATCGCGCCGAACACCATCACGATGCCGTGCATGGTGGTCAGCTGGTTGAAGAACTCCGGACGGAAGAACTGCAGGCCGGGCTGGAACAGCTCGGTGCGGATCATCAGCGCCAGCACGCCGCCCGAGAGCAGCATGGTGAACGAGAACCACAGGTACAGGGTACCGATGTCCTTGTGGTTGGTGGCGAACAGCCAGCGGCGCAGGCCGGTCGGGTGGTCGTGGTCGTGGGCGTGATCGTGCGCGTGGTCGTGGCCGTGTGCGTGATCGTCGTGTGCGTGATCGATGGTGGAACTCATGTCAGTGTCTCCGATTCCAAACGCTTATTTGCCGCGGGCGGCCAGGACTTCCGACGGCTGCACGATGTTCTCGTCGGCCTTGTTGGTCCAGTTGTTACGGGTATAGGTGATCACGGACGCGATGTCGGAATCCGACAGCTGCTTCCATGCGGGCATCGCGCTCGGGTACTTGCCGCTGTGCTTACCGTTCAGCAGCACATTGATCTGCTCGGCTTTCGGACCCGTCACGACCGGCGAGCCGACCAGCGAGGCGAAGGCGTTCGGCACGCCCTGGCCGCTGGCCTGGTGGCAGGCCACGCAGTTGGCGGCATAGATCTTCTCGCCCTTGGTCTTCAGTTCGTCGATGGTCCAGACCTTGTTCGGATCGTCGGCCAGGGCCGCCATTTCCTTCTTCTTGACGTTGACCCAGTTGGTGTACTCCTCTGCCGACACGACTTTCACGACGATCGGCATGAAGGCGTGTTCCTTGCCGCACAGCTCGACGCAGTTGCCGCGGTAGGTGCCGACTTTTTCGGCCTTGAACCAGGCGTCGCGCACGAAGCCCGGGATCGCATCCTGCTTGACGGCGAAGGCCGGGATGGTCCACGAGTGGATGACGTCGTTGGCGGTCAGGACCAGGCGGACCTTCTTGTTGACCGGGACCACGACCTCGTTGTCGACTTCCAGCAGGTAGGTTTCGGTACGCTTGGTGGTCGGCTCGACGCCCGGCTCGCCGACGGCGGTGCGCGGGGTCGACAGGTTGGACATGAAGGAAATGCCTTCGCCCTCGCCCTTCAGGTAGTCGTAACCCCATTTCCACTGCATGCCGGTGACCTTGATGGTCAGGTCCGGGTTCGAGGTGTCCTTCATGGCGACGACCGCATGGGTGGCGGGCAGCGCCATGCCGATCACGATCAGGAAGGGAACGACGGTCCAGGCGATTTCGACGGCGGTGGATTCGTGGAAGGTGGCCGGCTTGTGGCCCAGCGATTTGCGGTGCTTGAACACCGAATAGAACATGACGCCGAACACACCGATGAAGATGATCAGGCAGACCAGCATCATCCAGTTGTGCAGGCTGTAGATGTAGTCGCCGATTCCCGTGACGGGAGGCTGCATGCCGAACTGGTGCTCGACCGGCCGGCCGGTAATGTCAGGCTCCGGCCGCGCCAGGGCCGGGATGCTGGCCGCTACCGCGAGACCGAACATCAACGCTTTTAATCGCTTTGCATAAGTCATGTTGTCCCCAACCACCCAAAAAAATATGAATTTTCTTAAACGGTCGGCATTTCCATGAACGAACTGCCGCCGCTCCGAAATCCTTTACTGCAAACATCGACCATCAGGACTCCAAGGACCTCGATGAACGCCGGCTTGCTCGGGCCCCGGCACCGCGATCACGGTTTGCCGAAGCCTTTGGTGTTGCTGCAACCAGTTCGACTACACGCTGTTTTTGCTGATGTTTTTAGCGCGATGACTGCTTCAGTCGAAAAAAGTGTCTTTGATTATACTTAAATCGCTAATTTTTATTCAAGGAAAATTACCTCACCGGCATGGCTGTTGCATGATGCACTGCGGCAAAAATGCCTTCTATTCGGGACGCGGCGGCTGCGGGCGTGGCTGGAAACGCACAATCGCCTCGCCGGCGGCGGTGACCTTGGGCGCCGGCCGGAAGGCGTGGCCGTAGATGACCTCGAAGCTCAGCCCCAGCTTGCCGTCCGGACGACGCTGGGCCTCCAATGCATCCAGCATGCGCTGCCAGGCGGCGCGCCCGACCAGGCCGCGGCGGCGCGTGGCCAGCGGATTGCCGCCGAAGGCGCGGACGTCGGCCAGCAGGGCCTGGGCCGTATCGTAGGTGACCGTGATCTGCTCCATGTCCATCACCGGCGTCGTGAAGCCCGCCTCCACCAGCTGGTCGCCGAAATCGTGCATGTCGACGAAAGGCAGGGTGTGCGGCGTCTCGTCCATGGCGGCGAAGGCGTTGCGCAGCTCGCGGAAGGTGTCCGGGCCGAAGTTCGAGAACATCAGCAGGCCGTCCACGCGCAGCACGCGCCGCCATTCCGCGAACACGCGGTCGGGTTGGGGATGCCAGTGCAATGCCAGGTTGGACCAGACGAGGTCGATGGAGTTCGGTCCCAGAGGCAGTTGGCCGAAGTCGGCGCAAAGCAGATCGATGCCGCTCTTGGCCGGCAGCAAACGGCTGAGGAAAGAGCGCGGCGCCTGGTTGCCGCCGCCGGCCGCGGCCAGCATCGCCGGAACGGCATCCACGCCCAGCACCTGGGCGGCGGGATAGGTCTTCTGCAGCTGCGCCAGGTCGGTGCCGATGCCGCAGCCGGCATCCAGCACTTGTTGCGGGGAATTCTTCACCAGCGCCAGGCGTTCGAACATGCGGGTCGCGATCTCGCGGCGCAGGAAATCGGAGGGAGCGATGCGTGCCGGCTCGGCAAACAGCTGGCACACGCGCGCCTGGTCGATCGGCGCGCTCATCTTGGAGGGGGATTGGGGTGAGGCCATGATTAACTGCGGTCAAATGGGACGATGGCGGCAGTGTACATGATGGGGGCCGAACCGATCGGAAGCCCTCCCATGACTCACGCTACCTACCGCTGGCCACGCGCCCTGCTCTCCCTGCTCATGCCTTCCAGCTGCGCCCTGTGCGGCGCCGGCTGCGCGGGCGTGGTCTGCGCGCCCTGCCGGGATCATTTTTGCTTGCCAGTCACAAATCGCTGTGCGCGGTGCGCCAACCCGATTGCGGGCGGCGACACCTGCAACGGCTGCCAGGCCTACCCACCCGCCTACGAAGCCACGGTCTGCGCCGCCGACTATGCCCCGCCACTCGACCACCTGGTGCTGCAGCTCAAATTCAGCGCCCGCCTGCCGCTGGCGCCCTGGTTTGCCGAGATGCTGCGCGACGCCGTGCTGGCCCGCCCCGGCCTGCCCCTGCCCGATCTGCTGTGCCCGGTGCCGCTGGGCCCTGCCAGGCTGGCCGAGCGCGGCTACAACCAGGCGCTGGAAATCGCCCGGCCGCTGGGCCGGCTGCTGGGCGTCGCCGTGCATGCGCGGCTGGCGCTGCGCCAGCTCGACACCCGCGCCCAGTCCGGCGTCTCGCCGCACGAGCGCGCCGAGAACATCCGCGGCGCCTTCGCCATCGAAGACCCCGGCCTGATCGAAGGACGCCACGTCGGCCTGGTCGACGACGTCATGACCAGCGGCCACACGCTGGAAGAACTGGCGGCCACCTGCAAGCGCTTCGGCGCGGCGCGCGTGAGCAATCTGGTGTTTGCGCGTACGCCGCCGCGTGGCGCGACACTATAATGGCGCCTTCATGCAAGGAGAACCATCTTGTTTCACGTCGTCCTGGTCGAACCCGAAATCCCGCCGAACACCGGCAACGTCATCCGCCTGTGCGCCAACACCGGCGCCCAGCTGCACCTGATCGAACCGCTGGGCTTTCAGCTGGACGACGCCAAGATGCGCCGCGCCGGCCTCGACTACCACGATTACGCCACCATGAAGGTGCACAAGAACTGGGACGCGTTCCTGGAAGACACCAAGCCGGACACGACCCGCATGTTCGCCATGACCACCCACGGCTCCTCGCCCTTCGCCGACGCCGCCTTCCGGCCCGGCGACGTGTTCGTGTTCGGCGCCGAGTCGCGCGGCCTGGATCCGGCGCTGCGCGAATCCTTCCCGCCGGCCCAGCGCATCCGCCTGCCGATGATGCCGGGGAACCGCAGCCTGAATCTGTCGAACACGGTGGCGGTGGTGGTGTATGAGGCCTGGCGCCAGAACGGCTACGCCGGCGGCTCGTAAATACGCCAGCACGTCAGCATGCCGGCGCACAGGCCGGGCTGGTAAATCTGCCAGCTATACCCCAGGCGGGTCGGCGGATAGGATGAAGCCTTTCTACTTCATCCATTTTCCGCAATGCGTAGATTCATCGCTCTTGTACTGCTGGCCGCCTCGCACACCGCCCAGGCCGGCGACGACGCAGCGCTGCTGGACCTGCTGCTCTGCCGTCAACCAAGCGACCCGGCGCGCGCGGCGGCAGCGTCCGGCGAACTCGAGGCCAAAGGCCGGAAACTTGGCCGCAACGGCGACAATGGCCGCTACCTGGAGGGCCCGATCCGCAGCGGCGAGGTCTGCATCGAGCACGCCACGGCGAGCGCCGCGTTCGGCGTGATGATGGTGAGTGCCAGCGTCTGCGAGGGAAAAACCGGGCCGCTGGAAGCCTACCTGGCGCGCACTGTCGGCCAGCTCAAGCCCAAGGCCAGGCCGGCGGGACCCGGCGTGATCAAGGCCCTCGAAGCGGGGAATTATTCGATCGTCCTGTTCCACGGGGCGCCGGACATTGCGATCCGCCCCGACCCCGCCAGCAAGACCGTTTCGTATATCTGTGGCGTGCACGGCGGCGGCCCGCAATAACCAAGGGCCGAACTAAGCGCCGAACTGCCTGATCCTGGCCACCAGCTTGGTGGTCGAGCGGTCGTGCGCGAAGTCGATCGCGACCGCCTTGCCGCCCTGGGCGATGACTTCCTTCCCTTCCGGGATGTCGGTCATGACGTAGTCGCCGCCCTTGGCGTAGATGTCGGGGCGGGCTTCCTGCACCACGGCCAAAGCGGTGTCCTCGTCGAATTCGACGACCAGGCTGACCGACTCCAGCGCGGCCAGCACGGCCATGCGGTCGACCATCGTGTTGAGCGGGCGGTCGTCGCCCTTGCCCAGGCGCTTGACGGAAGCGTCGGTGTTGACCGCGACGACCAGCGAGGCGCCCAGTTCGCGCGCCTGGGCCAGGTAGGTGACGTGGCCGCGGTGCAGGATGTCGAACACGCCGTTGGTGAGGACCACGGGTTTCGGCAGTTGGGCGATGCGCTGCTGCAGTTCGGCGCGGGTGGTGAGTTTGGATTCGAAGGTAGGCATGGGAACTTGGATTCCCGCCTGCGCGGGAATGACGATTCAAAGGTTCGGGAATGACGATTCAAAGGTTCGGGAATGACGATTCAAAGGTTCGCTATTGTAATCAGCTCGCGCCCGCTTCCGGTTCGTCTTCCAGCATCGACAGCTCGGCCTTGCCCGCGGCGCTGCCCGCGCCGCCCGGTGCGCGGCGTTCGCCCGACAGCTTGATCTGCAGGCGCAGGCCGTTGGCCGAGTCGGCGTTGCGGATCGCCTCGTCGTAGCCGATGTAGCCGGCGTTGTACAGCTCGTAGAGCGCCTGGTCGAAGGTGCACATGCCCAGTTCGCGCGACTTGTGCATGATCTCCTTGATGCCGTGGAAGTTCCCCTTCAGGATCATCTCGCTGATGGTCGGCGTGTTCAGCAGGATCTCGATGGCGGCCTTGCGGCCCTTGCCATCCTCGGTACGGATCAGGCGCTGCGAGACGATCGCGCGCAGGTTGGCCGACAGGTCCATCAGCAGCTGCGGCCTTCTCTCTTCCGGGAAGAAATTGATGATCCGGTCCATGGTCTGGTTGGCGTTGTTCGCGTGCAGCGTGCCCAGGCACAGGTGGCCGGTCTCGGCGAAGGCGATCGCGTGCTCCATCGTTTCGGTATCGCGGATCTCGCCGATCAGGATCACGTCCGGCGCCTGGCGCAGCGTGTTCTTCAGCGCGTTGTGCCAGGAGTGCGTATCGACGCCGACTTCGCGGTGGGTCACCAGGCAGCTCTTGTTCTTGTGGACGTATTCGACCGGGTCTTCGACGGTGATGATGTGGCCGGCCGAGTTGGCGTTGCGGTAGTCGATCATCGCCGCCAGCGTCGTCGACTTGCCGGAACCGGTGCCGCCGACCACCAGCACCAGGCCGCGCTTGGTCATCACGACGTCCTTCAGCACTTCGGGCAGGTCGAGCTTCTCGAAGGTCGGGATCTCGGACGCGATGGTCCGCACCACCATGCCCACGCTCTGCTGCTGCACGAAGACGTTGACGCGGAAGCGGCACACGTTCGGCAGCGAGATCGCGAAGTTGCACTCCATCTCGGCCTCGAACTCGGCGCGCTGGCGCTCGTTCATCAGCGACAGGGCCAGCGCGCGCGTCACCTCGCCGGTGAGGCGCTGGCTGCTGAGCGGTTTCATCGCGCCCTGATGCTTCATGCTGGGCGGAAAATCTGCGGAGATGAAGAGGTCGGAGCCGCCCTGCTGCTGCATGACGGTCAACAGCTTGTGCATGTATGCCTGGGCTTCCGCGGGGCCGAAGGTGGAGGACATGATGGCCTTTTATTAACGATGGGCAACGTTACCCGGAGCGGCCCATTATATCGAGAGGTTTATCGGTAAAATAGATCTCATCCTCTCCCAATGTGGGACTGTTGTAATCCGGAAGCCCATGACCCTGACCGAACTGAAATACATTGTCGCCGTGGCACGTGCCCGGCATTTCGGCCACGCTGCCGAGGCCTGCTTTGTTGCGCAGCCGACCTTGTCTGTGGCCATCAAGAAGCTCGAGGACGAGCTGGGCGTGACGCTGTTCGAACGCGGCGGCTCCGAAGTCTCGGTCACGCCGCTCGGCGCGCAGATCGTGGCCCAGGCCGAGCGCGTGCTGGAACAGACCGCCGCCATCAAGGAGCTGGCCAAGCAGAACAAGGACCCGCTGTCGGGTCCGTTGCGCCTGGGCGTGATCTACACGATCGGCCCTTACCTGCTGCCGCCGCTGGTGAAGAACCTGATCGAGCACGTGCCGCAGATGCCGCTGGTGCTGCAGGAGAATTTCACCGTCAAGCTGCTCGACCTGCTGCGCCAGGGCGAACTCGACGCGGCGATCATGGCCCTGCCGCTGCCGGAACACGGGATGGCGGTGCAGCCGCTCTACGACGAGCCCTTCGTGGTCGCGATGCCGAAGACCCACCCGTGGGCCAGCCGCAAGGACATCTCCGCCGAAGACCTGAAAAGCGAGACCATGCTGCTGCTCGGCGCCGGGCACTGCTTCCGCGACCAGGTGCTGGAAGTCTGTCCGGAGATGGCGCGCTTTTCGTCCTCGCCGAGCGCCGGCAACGGCATGCAGCGCACCTTCGAAGGCTCGTCGCTGGAGACGATCCGCCACATGGTCGCCAGCGGCATCGGCCTGACCGTGCTGCCGCGCGCCTCGGTGCCGGACATGAAGGACCCGAACGGCATGCTGACCTTCGTGCCCTTCCAGGAACCGGCCCCCTCGCGCCGCGTGGTGATCGTCTGGCGCAAGAGTTTTACGCGCCGCGCGGCGATCGACGCCGTGGTGGGCGCCGTCGCCGATTGCCAGCTGCCGGGCGTCGAGATGGTCACGCTTCAGGCCGCAGCCTGAAACGCGGCGGCTGCGGCTGCGGCACCGATACCGTGGCCGTCGCCGGCTCCGGGTGAAAGCCGGGCAGCTTGCACGTGCCCGGCGCGGCCGGCCGCCGCGCCGCGATATTTTCGAGCAGCTCCGCGCTGCGTCGCGGCGGCTCGATGCCGACCGTGCAGCGCACCGGTTCCCAGGTGGCGCCAACCTGCCTGAATTCCATCGTCTGTACCTGGTAGCCGCGCCCGCCCTGCTCGACCGCCACCACGGCGGTATCGCCGTTCACGGCGCCGAGCGCGAAGCGGCGCTGCGGCAAGCCGCCGCCCAGCACATCGCCGCTGTTGAAACTGGTGCCGCGGTCGGCAATCCCGCCCTCTTCGCCCAGTCCCACGCCCAGCAGGGCCTGGACGCCCGCCGGCAGCTCGCGCAGCGATTGCGCCTCGGTCCAGTCGGCCTCGATCCGGTCCGCACGTGCCTCGCCCGACCTGGAGCCGGCATCGGCCAGCGCACAACAGCCGAGCCCGATACCGGCCGCCACCACGATACTTGCGAATTGCATCCGTCTCTCCTTCTCGTTTTTACCCACGAAAGCCGGCATCGTAGCCCGGCCGGGATCGTCATACTTTGTGCATAGTCGATCGTGCGCCACGAACAGGCTAAAATCCTGACCTTGCTAATTTTCAAGTTCGAATTGAATCGAACCCTCACGCGATGAACAAGCTGGCGCTCTACTTCCGCCTGATCCGCGCCGACAAGCCGATCGGCATCCTGCTGCTGCTGTGGCCCACGCTGTGGGCCTTGTGGATGGCGTCAAGCGGCCATCCCGATCCGACGATCGTCGCCATCTTCGTGCTCGGCACCGCGCTGATGCGCTCCGCCGGCTGCGCGATCAACGATTACGCCGACCAGGACTTCGACCGCCACGTCAAGCGCACCGTCGACCGCCCGCTGACCAGCGGCCGCATCAAGGGCTGGGAAGCGGTGACGATCGCGGCGGTGCTGGCCCTCGTCTCCTTCCTGCTGATCCTGCCGCTGAACACGCTGACCAAGCAGTTGTCGGTAGTGGCCCTGATCGTGGCCGGCAGCTACCCCTACTTCAAGCGCTTCTTCGCCATCCCGCAGGCCTACCTGGGCATCGCCTTCGGCTTCGGCATCCCGATGGCCTTCGCCGCCGTGCAGGACCAGGTGCCGGCCGTGGCCTGGTGGCTGCTGGTGGCGAACATCTTCTGGGCCGTGGCCTACGACACCGCCTACGCGATGGTCGACCGCGACGACGACATCAAGCTCGGCATGCGCACCTCGGCGATCACCTTCGGCCGCTTCGACGTCACGGCCATCATGCTGTGCTATGCGGCGGCGCTGGGCATCGACCTGGTGTGCGGCTGGTGGCTCGGCCTGCGCTGGTGGTTCGTGGGCGGCGTGCTCGTGGCCGCCGGGATGGCGCTGTACCACTACACCCTGATCCGCGAGCGCGACCGCATGAAGTGCTTTGCTGCGTTTCGTCATAACAACTGGCTGGGGGCCGCACTGTTCGCAGGTGTCGCGCTAGACTATGCATTCGGTTAATATTGTCCGTAATACACAACCCATATCGACGAGGTTCTCCCCATGATGGAAAAAATCCCGACCCAGAGCGGCGCCCGTGACCAACTGCTGTCCGACCTGAAGACCGTGATCCAGGACGCCGAAGCCTGGCTGCGCCACAGCGGCCACCTGACCGGCGAAGAATTCAAGGCCGCCAAGGCCAAGTTCGAGCGCACCATCGTCAAGGCCAAGGACGACATCGTCCGCCTTGAAGAAGCCGTGGTCGAGAAAACCAAGGTCGCCGCCAAGGCCACCGACGAGTACGTCCAGGAAAACCCGTGGAAGTCGGTCGGCATCGGCGCCGCCGTCGGCGTCGTGATCGGCATGCTGATCGCCCGCCGCTAATGGCTTTGTTCTCGGCGCTCGGCCGCGTCGCGTCGACCCTGGTGGCGATGGTCGGCACGCGGCTGGAATTGGCCGCCGTCGAATTCCAGGAAGACGCGCGCCGCCTGCTCGGCTACCTCGCGTGGGCCTTGCTCGCGGTGTTCCTGGCTGCAGGCAGCATCATGCTGGTGGCGCTGTTCGTCATCCTGCTGTTCTGGGATAGCTACCGCCTGCAGGCGGTGGCCGGCATGGCCGTGCTGCTGGCGGCCGGCGCCGGCTTCATCGCGATGTCGGTGCGCGCCAGGCTGAACGCCCAGTCGCCGCTGTTCGCCGACACGCTGGCCGAACTGCGCAAGGACGTCGACTACGTGCGCCATGTGGCTGCCGCGCCGCACACCGGAGCGATCGATGAATAAACCGACCTTGGCTGCGCGCCGCGCGGCACTGCTCGAACGCTGCGCCGAGCAGCGCACCGGCCTCGCTTACGAACTACAGTCGCTGCGGCCTTCGGCCATGCTCGATCATCCGGTGGCGGGCTATGTGGTCGGCCACAAGAAGCTGGTGTTCGGCGCGCTCGGCGCCACCCTGGGGATGGCGCTGCTGCGCCGCAAGCGGATGCTGGCGCTGGCCGGATCGGCGATGTCCGCCTGGCGCATGGCGCAGGGTGGGCTGGCGATGCTGGCGCAACTGCGGCGCTGAACCGTGGCCGTGCGGCTTCCTGCACGGCGCGAACTTCTCCTGGGCAGCGTGCCCTGCCGTACACGCAACGCTGACGCGGGCGCTAGTCCTGCTGCATCATGCCGCGCGTCAGTCCGCTCGGATCTGCCGGCTTCCTCGGTTGGAACACCCAGGTCAGGCCGCGCACATAGCCGTCACCCTTGACGCTGGCGTGGTCAATGCCTTCCATCGCGTAGTTCTGCAGCGCCAGCCCCTGGTAATGCCGGGCCGCGAGCTGTTTCTGGAATGCGGCGATGGGCTCGCGGAATCCCGGATACTCGGCCGTACCGTAAGAAATGAACATCCGCGCATTCAGGGTCTTGTGGTCCTTCGCGTAGCGCTCGTCCAGCTTGCCGAGTGCGCCCTTGTCCCAGCCAGCCGCCGGGCTGATGGCGATGTGGCCGGAGAAAAAGCCCGGCGCCTTGTAGGCCGCCGCGATGGCGAACAGCCCGCCCAGCGAACTGCCGGAGATGATCCGGCCGGTCTTCTCGCCACGGAAGCGCGATTCGATCAGCGGCGCGACTTCCTCCGTGATGAAGTGCAGGAAGGCGTCGGCCTTGCCCGAACCGGCGTCCATTGCCGTGATGGTGTAGTCCTTGCGCCGCTCGACGTCGTAGTTGAAGCCCGACGGATAGGACAGGCCGACCATGATGAACTCGGGCACCTGGTTATCGTAGATCAGGTTGCCGTAGGTGGCCGTCAGCAGCGGCGTGTCCCAGTAGGCATCCAGAAAATACAGTACCGGATAGGTTTTGCCGGGATTCGATGCATAGCTGGCCGGCAGCACGACCACCAGCTCGTGCGCCTTGCCGGTGGACGCCGATTGCACTGGAACGATCTGCGTATTTGCCAGCACGAACGGCTTGTTCGCCGGCTGTGCAGATGCGGCGCCGATCAAACCCGTCAACAGCGCCAGCAGCGCCAACAGTTTCCTGCTCATCTCGTCTCCAATGCGTGGTGAGGATTATTGTTGAGGCATGGTCGCATAGGTCTTGCTGTCTGTCAGCAGCCTTCCGCTTCCAGGCGCACGGGCGGGATGGCCTCGATCGGGCTGGCAGAGATCAGCGGGCTGGTGCTGCAGCCGTATCGGGAACTGGGGATTGCGCTGACGCTGGCCTAAGGCCCCGCGTCAGCGGACGGCCTGGCCGTTCAGCGTGTAGCTGATGCGCGCCTCATCGGACCAGCCCTTGTCGCCCAGTACCGGCTGGTGCTTGTCGGTCGATGCCAGCACCAGGCGGCGGCTGCCATCCTCGATCGTCACGCTGTCGTAGCCCTTCGGCGCCTCGATCTTCGTGGCCTCCAGTTTGTCGCAGACATTGAAGCCGAACAGGCTCGCGGTTGCCAGCGCCGCGCGGAACTTCAGCCCTTCGGACTTCGCCATTGCCATCTGCGCGGCGCAGGCCAGGCGCAGGTCGCCCATGCGCTGCACGCCGTCGGGCAGACCGGGCGAGCGCACCTGCACCAGCGGGTGGTTGAATTCGCCCTTGGGGAAGTTGCGGTTGACGACCACCATCGAATCGCTGTCTTCAGCCAGCGTGCCGCGTTTCAGCGCGAACGTGGTGTTCGATGCCATCGGCAGCGGCACACGGTGGTCCGCGCCGACCAGCTCGACCTGGTTGCCGGCCTGCCCGGCATCGACTTTCGGCAGCCGGAAGCTCAAGGTGGCGCCCGGTGCCTTTTCGGGTGCGCGCTTGTCGAACACGTCGCGCGCCGTCTCCAGCAGGCGCAGGCGCCAGGCCATGGGTTTGGCTTCATCCGAATCGGTCTTGTGGCCGATGTTGATCTCGTTGGCGTGGACGCTGCCGGCGACGGCCAGCAGGAAGAAGAAAGAACGAAGACGCATGGGAGTACCCTGGCTGTATGGATGCTGAACATTAGCATTTCAACATCGCGGCCAGGCGTGGCCATGCGACGAACGGTCGAATTCCCGGGTTAAACGGCGTCCTTGCCCAATTCGTCACCCAGCTCGCGCCCGCGCGCCGCCGCCGCCTTCATCGCCTCGACGATGGCCTGCTTCACGCCGGCCTGCTCCATGCTGGTGATGGCCGCGTAGGTGGTCCCGCCCTTCGAGGTCACGCGCTGGCGCAGCACCTCGACCGGCTCCTCCGACTGCGCCGCCAGCTGGGCCGCGCCGGTGAAGGTGGCGATGGCCAGTTCCCGGCCCTGCTCAAGACTCAAGCCCATCTCGACGGCCGCCTCCTGCATCGCCTCGAGGAAGAAGAACACATAGGCCGGACCGCTGCCCGACACCGCCGTCACCGGATCGATCATGTCTTCCGACTCCAGCCACACGGTCTTGCCGACCGCGCGCAGGATGCTGTCCGCCGCTTCTTTTTGCGCCGCGCTGACGCCGGCCATCGCCACCATGCCGGTGATGCCCTGGCCGATCAGCGCCGGCGTATTCGGCATGGTGCGCACGATGGCGCCATAGCCGCCGAGCCAGCGCGACAGGTCGTTGGCGCGGATACCGGCCGCGATCGACAGCACCAGCGGCCTCGCCTCGAGCTGCGACTGCAAACGCAGGGCGACCTCGCGCATCTGCTGCGGCTTCACCGCCAGCACGATGACCTCGCTGGCCGCGACCGGTGCGCCGATCTCGGGCGCGGTGCTGACGCCATACTGCCCGCGCAGCTTTTCCAGCGCGTCCGGATTCGGGTCGATCACGTGGATGTCGGCCGCCTGCGCGACCTTGCCGGCCAGGCCGGCGATGAGGGCGGTGGCCATGTTGCCGCCGCCGATGAAGCTGATTTTCATGGTGCTCTCTTCATTCATAATGACGCGCGCCGAAGATGGCGCTGCCCACGCGCACGATGCTGGCGCCTTCCAGCACCGCCGCGCGCATGTCGCTCGACATGCCCATCGACAGCGTGTCGAGGTGGATGCCGGACTTGACGATGTCCTGGGCCAGCTCGCGCAGGCGCGCGAACGGCACGCGCTGCAGCTCGGGATCGTCCTGCGGTTCGGGGATGGCCATCAGGCCGCGCAGGCGCAGGTTCGGCAGCGCGGCCACCGCTTGCGCCAATGCCGGCAATTCATCGGGCGTGACGCCGCTTTTGCTCGCTTCGCCGCTGATGTTCACCTGCAGGCAGATGTTGAGCGGGCCGAGTGCGAAAGGGCGCTGCTCGGACAGGCGCTGCGCGATCTTGAGGCGCTCGACCGTGTGCACCCAGTCGAAGTTGGCCGCGATCGGGCGCGTCTTGTTGGACTGGATCGGGCCGATGAAATGCCACTCCAGGCGGGTATCCGGTAGCGCTTTTGCGACAGCGGCGATCTTGTCGACGCCTTCCTGCAGGTAATTCTCGCCGAACGCGCGCTGGCCTGCCGCCACCGCCTCCAGCACTGCCTCAGCAGGGAAAGTCTTGGAAACGGCCAGCAATTGGACCGTCGAACGGGGCCTGCCGGCGGCCTCGCAGGCCACCTGGATTGTCGCTTCGACAGCTTGCAAGTTCCCGGCGATTGTGGACATAATGGTTTTCTACAGGAAATATTTTTCGGTTACATACAGTGTACTGAACGACTTCCGTCGTTCCCGCGAAGGCGGGAACCCAAGCTCGGATCACCTACCGGTAAAACTTGGATTCCCGCCTGCGCGGGAATGACGTTCGAGATGCAGCACAAGGATTATATATAAATGGACATTTCTGAACTCCTCGCTTTCTCGGTCAAGAACAAGGCCTCGGACCTGCACCTCTCGGCCGGCCTGCCGCCGATGATCCGCGTGCACGGCGACGTCCGCCGCATCAACCTGCCGGCGATGGAGCACAAGGACGTCCACTCCATGATCTATGACATCATGAACGACGGCCAGCGCAAGCAGTACGAAGAGATGCTGGAGTGCGACTTCTCGTTCGCGATCCCGGGCCTGGCACGGTTCCGCGTCAACGCCTTCAACCAGGAACGCGGCGCCTCCGCCGTGATGCGGACCATTCCGTCCAAGATCCTGTCGCTGGAAGAACTGAATGCACCGAAGATCTTCGCCGAACTGGCGATGAAGCCGCGCGGCCTGGTGCTGGTCACCGGCCCGACCGGCTCCGGCAAGTCGACCACGCTGGCCGCGATGATCAACCACCTGAACGAGAACGAGTACGGGCACATCCTGACGATCGAGGACCCGATCGAATTCGTCCACGATTCCAAGAAGTGCCTGATCAACCAGCGCGAAGTCGGCCCGCACACGCTGTCCTTCAACAATGCGCTGCGTTCGGCGCTGCGCGAAGACCCGGACGCGATCCTGGTCGGCGAGCTGCGCGACCTCGAGACCATCCGCCTGGCGCTGTCGGCGGCCGAGACCGGCCACCTGGTGTTCGGTACCCTGCACACCTCGTCGGCGGCCAAGACCATCGACCGTATCGTCGACGTCTTCCCGGCCGAGGAAAAGGAGATGGTGCGCGCGATGCTGTCGGAATCGCTGCAGGCCGTGATCTCGCAGACCCTGCTGAAGACCAAGGACGGCTCGGGCCGCGTGGCCGCGCACGAGATCATGATCGGCACCCCGGCGATCCGCAACCTGATCCGCGAAGCCAAGATCGCGCAGATGTACTCGGCGATCCAGACCGGCTCCAGTGTCGGCATGCAGACCCTGGACCAGAACCTGACCGACCTGGTGCGCCGCAACGTGATCTCCAGCGCCGCCGCCCGCAGCGCTGCCAAGATTCCGGAAAACTTCCCGGGCTGAGCAAGGAATCGAGATGGAACGCGACCAGGCCTCCAAATTCATGTTCGACCTGCTGCGCCTGATGGTCAGCAAGGGCGGCTCCGACCTGTTCATCACCGCCGGTTTCCCGCCTGCGATCAAGATCGACGGCAAGATGACGCCGGTGTCCAGCCAGGCCCTGTCCGGCGGCCACACGGCCGACCTGGCGCGCGCCATCATGAACGACAAGCAGGCCGCCGGCTTCGAATTGTCGAAGGAAGCCAACTTCGCGATCAGCCCCGGCGACCTGGGACGCTTCCGCGTGTCGGCCTTCATGCAGATGGGCTGCGTCGGCATGGTGCTGCGCGTGATCACGACCACCATCCCGAAGTTCGAAGACCTCGAACTGCCGGACGTGCTGAAGGACGTGATCATGGCCAAGCGCGGCCTGGTGATCATGGTCGGCGCCACCGGCTCCGGCAAATCGACGACGATGGCGGCGATGGTCGGCTACCGCAACGAGAACAGCTACGGCCACATCATCACCATCGAAGACCCGGTCGAATTCGTGCACCCGCACCGCAATTGCGTGATCACCCAGCGCGAAGTCGGCGTCGATACCGACAGCTTCGAGGCCGCGCTGAAGAACTCGCTGCGCCAGGCGCCGGACGTGATCCAGATCGGCGAGATCCGCGACCGCGAGACCATGGAGCACGCGATCGCCTTCGCCGAGACCGGCCACCTGTGCCTGGCCACACTGCACGCCAACAGCGCCAACCAGGCCCTGGACCGCATCATCAACTTCTTCCCGGAAGAGCGCCGGCAGCAGCTGCTGATGGATTTGTCGCTGAACCTGAAGGGCCTGATTTCGCAGCGCCTGATTCCACGAAAGGAAACCAAGGGCCGTGTGGTAGCGATCGAGATCCTGCTGAATTCTCCCTTGATTTCGGACCTGATCTTCAAGGGCGAAGTCCACGAGATCAAGGAGATCATGAAGAAGTCGCGCGAACTCGGCATGCAGACCTTCGACCAGGCCCTGTTCGACCTCTACGAACTCGACAAGATCTCGTACGAAGACGCGCTGCGCAACGCGGACTCGGTGAACGACCTGCGCCTCAATATCAAGCTCAACAGCAAGCATGCGAAGAACCGCGATTTGTCGGCGGGGACCGAGCACCTGGGGATCGTCTGAGCCCGCCAGTTCGCTGCACACAATTGAGAAAACACTAAAAGTCCGCTTGCGCGCACCCTAATGTCATACACATAGACCGACCGATCACCCGAGGAGGCCGTGATGTGGAGTCAAGTGTATAACCCGTTGGGAAATGCCGTCCTGTCGACCCTGGCAGCCGCCGTTCCGGTTGCCGTGATGCTGGTCGCGCTCGCTTTCTTTCACATCAAGGCACACATCGCCGCCCTGCTCGGCCTCGCCGCCGCGCTGCTGGTGGCGATCTTCGCATACGCGATGCCGGCGCCCACCGCGCTGGCGGCGGCCCTGTACGGCGCCGCCAATGGCCTGCTGCCGATCGGCTGGATCATCCTGAACGTGATCTTCCTGTACCAGCTGACCGAGCGTAAGGGCTACTTCAAGGTCTTGCAGGAATCGATCACCGGCATCACCACCGACCGCCGGTTGCAGTTGCTGCTGGTGGCGTTCTGCTTCGGCGCCTTCTTCGAGGGCGCCGGCGGCTTCGGCACGCCGGTCGCCGTCACCGGCGCCATGCTGATCGGCCTCGGCTTCGCGCCGCTGGCCGCTTCCGGCCTGTCGCTGATCGCGAATACGGCGCCGGTGGCCTACGGCGCCCTCGGTGCGCCGCTGATCGCACTGGCCGGCGTCACCGGCCTCGACCTGCTGCAGCTGTCGGGCATGGTCGGCCGGCAGCTGCCCTTCTTCTCGCTGCTGGTGCCGTTCTGGCTGATCTGGGCCTTCTGCGGCTTTGCCGGCATGGCCGCGATCTGGCCGGCGATCCTGGTCTCCGGCGTCGCCTTCGCCGTCCCGCAATTCCTGATTTCGAACTTCCACGGTCCGTGGCTGGTGGATGTGGGCGGCTCGCTGATCTCGATGCTGTGCCTGACGCTCTTCCTGCGGGTCTGGAAGCCGGCTTCGATCTGGACCGATACGGCGGGCAGACTCAAGGCCACTACCGGAGATGGCGCCCCTGCCGGTGCCTATGCCGGTGCTGGTGCTTCGGCCGGCGCCGGTGCTGGGGCCGGTGCTGGCGCCGATGCCGGCGCGGGTGCCTACGTCGGTGTCAGTGCGGGCAGCTATGCCGGTGCCGGTGCCGGCGGCGGCACCTATGCCGGTGCGCCCGGCGGCAGCGGCGGCGGTACGCCTGGCTCCGCACCGGTGGTCCACAATCACCCGCGCTCGGCCGTATTGAAAGCCTGGCTGCCGTGGCTGATCCTGTCGGTGCTGGTCTTCCTTTGGGGCATTCCCGAGTGGAAGAAGATGCTCGACGGACTTTCGGTCTTCAAGTACGACTGGCCGGCGCTGCACAAGGTGGTGCAGAAGATGCCGCCGGTCGCCAGCAAGCCGACCGCCGAGGCGGCTGTCTACACCCTCAACTGGCTGTCCGCCACCGGCTCGGGCATCCTGGTCGCCGCCGTCATCTCCGGCCTGGTGATGGGCTACAAGGTCCGCGATCTGTTTGCCGTGTACTGGGACACGCTCAAGATCATGCGCTTCTCGCTGCTGACGATCGCCGCCATGCTGGCGCTGGGCTATACGACCCGCTATTCCGGCCTCGACTCGACGCTCGGCCTGGCCTTTGCGAACACCGGCGTGTTCTACCCCTTCTTCGGCACCCTGCTCGGCTGGCTCGGTGTCGCGCTGACCGGCTCGGACACCGCCTCCAACGTGCTGTTCGGCGGCCTGCAGAAGACCTCGGCCACCCAGCTCGGCCTGGACCCGGTCCTGATGGCGGCGGCAAATTCCTCGGGCGGTGTGATGGGCAAGATGATCGATGCGCAGTCCATCGTGGTGGCCTCCACCGCCACCAAATGGTATGGCCACGAAGGCGATATCCTGCGCTACGTGTTCTTCCATTCGATCGCACTGGCCAGCCTGGTCGGTATTCTGGTCACGCTGCAGGCCTACGTCTATCCGTTCACCGCGCTGGTCAGATGAAGGCAGCAGGAGCGGGAAGGCAGTACACTCTTGTGTATCGGTCAACGCTGAACACAGGAGTCTTCCCATGAACGTATTCGATTTCCAGGCCACCGCCCTGGACGGCAAGCCGGTCGACCTCGCCCAGTACCGCGGCAAGGTCCTCCTCATCGTCAACACCGCCAGCAAATGCGGCTTCACCCCGCAGTACCAGGGTCTGGAGAGCGTGTACCACGAACTGCACGGCCGCGGCCTGGAGGTACTGGGCTTCCCCTGCAACCAGTTCGGCTCGCAGGAGCCGGGTTCGGAAGAAGAGATCGGCGCCTTCTGCGAAAAGAACTACGGCGTGAGCTTCCCGATGTTTGCCAAGGTCGACGTCAACGGCGACGCCGCGCATCCACTGTGGAAGCACCTGAAGGCCGAGGCGCCGGGCGTGCTGGGCACCGAGGGCATCAAATGGAACTTCACCAAGTTCCTGATAGGGCGCGACGGCAAGGTCGTGCAGCGCTATGCGCCGACCACCAAGCCGGAAGAGATTGCGGACGATATCGAGAGGCTGCTGGGCTGACTCGAACCTACCTGAGGAAGCGCCCGGCCTTCGATTCCAGCACCGTAACCAGTTCCGGCTGCATGTAGTCGTAATCGTCGGGAATGTCCAGGCAGATGATCCGTTTGCCGTTCAGGTAGCGCTTGAACCTGGTCGACAATAAAGTCCGGTGTTTCTTCTCCATCACGAAGATGATGGTTGCCCATTCGATCTGCTCGGACGACAGCGGCACGTCGGCGTCGTTGCCCAGGCCGGCCGAATCCGTTTCGACGTCCGGCCAGGTCGAGAACACGTGTTCGGCGGTCGGACTGCGCAGACGGTTCTGCGTGCAAATGAAGAGTGCGCGTTTCATGTCAGGCTCAGCGCTTCTCGAACCACGCCATGATGGCATCGTACTCCGCCACCCCGGCCTTGCCGGCCTCCTCGCGCGACAGGCCATCCTTCACCAGCCCATGCCCGGCATTCGGCACGCGGCGGAAGGTCACATCCCTGCCCTGCACCCGCAGCTGGGCGTACAGCACCTCGGTCGACAGGATGGGTACGGCCCGGTCCTGCATGCCGCTGGCCAGGTAGACCCGGGCCCGCGAGCGCGTCAGATGGTCGGCCGTGGACTGGGCGAAAAAGCTGCTCCAACGCAGATAGGTATGGCCCCACAGGAATTTGCTGGTGCTCTTCGGATCGGCGGCGACGGCGCTGAAGGTCTCGTCGAGTTCACGCAGGCGCTCGAGCTTCTTCTCGTCGCTGTCGTTCGAGCGCTGGATGCCGGCCGCGAAGTCGTACAGCTGGGTCGAACCGGTAGCGCCGACCAGGGCCACGTCGGTCACCTCGGGAAATTCGCGCGCCAGGCTGGCGGCCATCGGCGCACCTTCGGAGACTCCGATCAGCAGCACGCGCCGCGCATCGACCTCGGGTCGCGACAGCGCATGGCGCAGCGCGCTCTTCAAGGTCGCGAGCCAGGTCTCGTACGAAAAATGGGCATTGAAATCGCCGGCGCAGCCCATCGCCGAACCGAAAGTCCCCTGCTGCGGCGCGTCCGACTGGTAGGGTTTATCGACCGCCATCACGGCGTAGCGCCCCTGTTTGGCCAGGGTCGCCCAGTAAGGAATCGTCGCCTTGCGCTCGGCGCCGTCCAGCATGAAGGACGGCACGCAGCCGGAACCCTGGATGAACAGCACCAGCGGCGCCTTTTGCGCAGGCCTGGCCAGGAAGTAGTGCACTGGCGCGCCGGCGCCGTCCTGCAGCGTCACATGGGACAGCGCCAGCGCGTTCGCTTCAAAGGGCACCTCCTGCACCTTGAGCGCTTGCGCATGGGCGCCGCCGCAGACCAGCATGCCGGCCAACAGCAGGCCGGATGAAGAACAGATGATGCGTGAGCCGATGCCGATCATGACGAGCCTTCGTGGAATCCAAACCCCGGATACTGCCACGAAGGGCGGCCCTGCAATCTATCGAATCCTCACTGCGCCTTGAACCGGATCGCCTGCCCGCCGCCCGGCGCCAGCTTCAGCTGCAGCACGTCCTTCGCGCTCACGGTACGGGTTTCGGTAACGAGATCGAAACGGTGCTCGTTGCGGTAGTCCGCCGCATCGCCATCGCGGTAGATCTCGGCCACATAGGTCTTGCCCGCGTCGAGGAAAGACAGGGGCAGCGCCAGCGTGCGTGCCTGGCCGTCCGTCACCGCGCCGACGTACCAGTCCTCGGACTTGCGGTCCTTGCGCGCGATGCTGACGTACTCGCCCACGGCGCCATTGACGACCTTGGTGTCGGCCCAGTCGGTCGGCACGTCGCGGATGAATTTGAAGGCGGCCGGGTACTTCGCGTAGTTCTCCGGCAAGTCGGCCGCCATCGCGATCGGCGAGTAGATGACGACGAAGTTGGCGAGCTGCTTGGCCTGGGTCGAGTTGAACACCTTGCCGTCCGCGCCCACCAGGCTGACGACGCCCGGCGTGTAATCCATCGGGCCGCTCAGCATGCGCGTGAACACCAGCTTGGCCTCGTGGTCGACTGGGTTCACCGGATTGCCCCAGGCGTTGTACTCGACGCCGCGCGCGCCTTCGCGCGAGACCCAGTTCGGATAGGTGCGGCGCAGGCCGGTGTCCTTCACCGGTTCGTGGGTGTCGACCGCGATCTTGTAGCGCGCGGCCTCGGTCACGGCTTTCACGAAATGGCGCACGCCTTCCTGCGAATCGTAGTGGCCGTAGTGAAGCTTGCCGTCCGCGCCCTTGAACTGCATGCTGCCTGCTTCGTGCACGTAGCCGGACTTGACGCTGTCCACGCCCAGCTTCGCATACAGCTTATAGGCGGCCGTCATCTGCTTTTCGTAGGCCGGCAGGTTGGCGCCGGTCTCGTGGTGGCCGATCAGGCGCACGCCCTTCTCTTTCGCGTAGGCCGCCAGGACCGGCAGGTCGAAGTCCGGGTACGACTTCGTGAAACTGAAGTCGGCGCCGCCGTGGCCCCAGTCGCTTTCCCAGCCCTGGTTCCAGCCTTCGACCAGCACGCCGCGGAAGCCGTTCTGGGCGGCGAAGTCGATGTACTTCTTGACGTTGGCCGTGTTGGCGCCGTGCTTCGGTCCCGCGTTCCAGCTGGTGTGCTGCAGGTGCATGCTCCACCAGACGCCGACGAACTTCGACGGATGCACCCAGCTCACATCGCCCAGCTTGTTCGGCTCGTTCAGGTTCAGTTCGAGGTCGGACATGTACAAGCCCGCCGCGTCGTCGGCAATGCGCAGCGTGCGCCATGGCGTGGTGAAGGCGCCATGCTTCACCACCGCCGGCCCGATCGACGATGGCGCCAGTTGCGCGCGCAGCTTCTGCCCTTCGACCTTGCGCACCCACATCGAGGCGTAATCGACCAGCGCCGCCTCGTGCAGGGCGACGTGGGTGCCATCCTCCAGGCGGAGGGTCAGCGGCGTATTGGCGGTACCGATTTCCTTCAGCGGTGCCTTCTGGACCAGCTCCTCCAGGCCAGGCAGCTCGCCGGCCGGAATCCACCAGGCGGTGGCCGGCTGGGCGACCGCGAATTCGGTCAGCTCGTCGAGGATGGCGGTGTCACGCAGCTGCGGCTGCGCCGGGAATTCGTAGCGGAAGCCGACGCCGTCGTCGTAGATGCGGAAGACGACGGTCAGCGCGCGACCATTCCGATTTTTCTGTTCGAGATCGACGCGCAGTTCGCGGTAGTGGTTGCGCACATAGCGGCGCTCGCCCCAGGGCTGCTCCCAGGTGTCGTCATGCTCGCTGACCTTCTGCGCGCGCAGGCTGAAACCGCCGTCCAGCTTGGGCGCGTTGGCGAGGTTGAAGCCGAGGCGCGACAGGCCGATGATCTTTTTGCCGCGGCGCTTGATGTCGTAGCCCAGCTTGCCGGCACCGTCGATCTGCAGCTCGACCTGGAGCACGTCCCCCGGCGATGCCGCGCTGGCCACCACGGCCTGCGCCCATGCGGCCTGGCCGGCCAGGCTGGTCGCGGCAATCAAGGCCGCGGCAAACAAACGGAAATCCGGCTTGAAACGGGGACGAACACGCATGCTGACACCTCCATGTAGAGATGTAATTTTACTACAGCTGAGTTCGATATCAGGCGACGTTCAGGCCCATCGCCCGCACCAGCTCCGCCGCCTGGCGCGGCGAGATCGTCGCCCCCGCAAACTGCTTCGCGTTCGACAGTTTGAGTCCGCCTACATCGGCCTCGCGCAGGTCGGCCTGTTCGAAGCGCGTGTCCTTGATGTGGGCGTCGCGCAGGCTGCCGCCTTCGAACACGGCTTCGCGGAAGTCGCAGCCGGCCAGGTCGGCATCGGCGAAGTCCAGGCCGACGAGTTTGGCCTTCCTGAACGACATGCGGCGCAGGTCGGCGCCGACCAGCAGGCAGTCCTCGAAGGACAGGCCGAGCTGGGACACTTCCTCGAAACTGGCGCCGGTCAGCTTGCAGCCGCGGAAGCTGCAGGAGGCCAGTTTGGTGCGGCGCCAGCTTGCGTTGTTCAGGTCGCAGGCTTCGAAGCGGGCGTCGACCAGGTCGGCGGCTTCGAAGTCGGCATGGCCGCCGCGGCAGCGCCGCCAGCGCGTGCGCGCCAGGTTGGCCGCGTAGAACGAGGCTTCGAGCACGGCGCAGTTGGCAAAGCTGCAGTCCTGCAGGTTCAGGCGCGACAGGTCGGCCTGCGTGAAATCGCATTCTTCGAAGGCCAGCAGCGCCTGTTCGGCGAGCAGTTCTTCGATGCGCTCCCGGGTAATGGTTTCGCCGGTGATGGTGATGACAGGTTTTGACATGGCCAACAGCATACCGGCCCGCGCCCAAAAATACAGCCCCGTTTGAAGCGGCCCTCCAATCCGGCGCCGCAGGAATACGCCAGCCTTCCGGAGTTTCAGGCAAGTCCGGCCCGGGCGGCAAACCTAAAATTTGTCTCGTTCCGCCGCAGCTCGTGGCGGCATTCGAGGAGAAAGCAAATGAGTCAGGTATGGTTCATCACCGGCGCCGGCCGCGGTATCGGCGCCCACATCGCCCGCGCTGCGCTGCAGGCCGGTCACCGGGTCGTCGCCACCGGCCGCAAGCTGGCGCCGCTGCGCGAAGCGTATGCCGACGTCGCGCCGGAGAGCATCGCGCTGGTCGAACTGGACGTCGCCAGCGAAGCCCAGGCCGAACAGGCCGTGCAAACGGCCGTCGAACGCTTCGGCCGCATCGACGTCCTGGTGAATAACGCGGGCTACGGCCAGCTCGGCTATTTCGAAGAGATCAGCGCAGACGCCATCGAGCGCCAGTTCGCCACCAATGTGTTCGGCCTGATGCACGTGCTGCGCGCCACCCTGCCCGTGATGCGGCGCCAGCGCGCAGGCCATGTCTTCAATCTGTCGTCGATCGGCGGCGCGCTCGGCTTCGAAGGGTCGTCGGTGTATTGCGCCAGCAAGTTCGCGGTCGAGGGTCTGTCCGCATCGGTCGCGCTGGAAGTCGCCCGCTTCGGCATCAAGGTCACCGTGGTCGAGCCGGGATTCTTCCGCACCGACTTCCTGGACAACAGCTCGATCCGCTACGGCGACCGCGCGCCCGACGGCTATGGCGACGCCGGCCCGTCCCGGGACATCTACGAAGGCTACAACCACCGCCAGGCCGGCGACCCGGCCAAACTGGGCGCCGCCCTGGTGCAGCTCGCGGGCATGGCAGCGCCGCCGAAGCAGTTCCTGGCCGGCAGCGATGCCCTCGCCATCGTCGGCGAAGCGCTGCAGGGGCGCCTGGACGAGATGCGAACCTTCGCCGACTTGTCCCGCTCGACGGACGGGGTGTTCTGAGGCGCGATGGCCAGGATTAGGCAAGGCGACCGGAATCCCGGTATGCTCGCTGCCATGAACGAGCAAGCCTCCCTTTCCACGCCGGTGGCGCCGGGCATCGCGCGCCTGGCCGGCCTGCTGGCCGCCCACACGCCCGGCGACGGCAGCTTTGCGCTGCCGGTGCCGGGCCTGTACGCGATCCGCGCGTCGCGCCCCAGCGCGGAACTGGTGCACGATCTGCAGAAGGCGTCGCTGTGTATCGTCGCCCAGGGTGCCAAGACGGTACTGCTGGGCAGCGAGGCCTACGACTACGACGCCTCGCGCATGCTGATCTTCTCGGTCGACCTGCCGGTGTCGGCCCAGGTCACGCAAGCCAGCCCGTCCTCCCCCTATCTGTGCTTCCGGCTCGACCTCGACCCGCAGCAGGTGGCGGCCCTGCTGATGAAGGTGTATCCGGATGGCGCGCCGCCGGTACGGGAAGGACGCGCGGTGTATCTTGCGCAGGCCGGCGAGGCGATCGTCGATGCCGCCGCGCGCTTGCTGGCGCTGGCCGCGGACCCCACCGACGCCAGCCTGCTGGCGCCGCTCGCGGTGGAAGAAATCCTGGTGCGCCTGCTGCGCAGCCCGGTCGGCGGCAGGGTCGCGCAGATCGGCCGGGTGGATTCGAACCTGCAGAGAATCGCCCGCGCACTGGCCTGGATGCGCGACAACTACGCGCAGCCGATGCGCGTGGAAGACCTGGCGGAGCGGGCCAGCATGAGCCCTTCGACCCTGCACCAGCATTTCAAGTCGCTGACCTCGATGAGCCCACTGCAGTTCCAGAAGGTGTTGCGGCTGCAGGAAGCGCGCCGCCTGATGGCCGGCGGCCTGGCCGCCAGCACCGCCGGCAACCGGGTCGGCTACGTGAGCGCTTCGCAGTTCAGCCGGGAATATGCGCGCCTGTTCGGCAAGGCGCCGAGCCGGGATGTCGGCACGCGCAAGGCCATGCCGCAGTAGCGATTCTTTATTGCGTCTCGACCCGCGCCGAGGGGTGCACCGTGCAGCCGCGGTGCACGTTCTCGAGGAAGCGGATCGCTTCGGCCAGGCGCGCGGTGGCCGGCAGCATGCGGCCCATCGATTCGTCTTCGTTCAACTGGTCGATGCCATAGGCGATGGCGCGCGACACCTCGCGCGCCTCGCGCCCCTCGCTGTTGTAGAGCGCATCGTAGACGCCGATTTCTTCCCACAGCGAGACATAGCCGGGGCCGATCGAGTCCTGGAACGCGACCGACGGCGCCGCATCCTCGTCCTGCGAGATCAAGCGAAACACGAAACTCATGGGCACCTCCGCCATTCGAAAAACATGGGGGGCGATGCTATCACGGCGTGCGTTTTGGCGTCGGACGCGGCGCGGCTTTGGACGGCGCGGGCGGGGCATCGTCGGCAATCATCGCCACCGATCCCAGCGCCTGCAGCTCGGCCTTCGGCGAGGCCGTGGTGGTCAGCATGAACTCCATCTTGCGGCGCGCACCGGGCGGCGCCCAGGTCGACGACACGGTGCGCATCCTGATCTTGTCCAGGCTGAGTTCCTCGCGCACCGGTCCGCGCCTGGCCACCATCGGCTTGGGCGCTTCGGACGTGATGTCGAGGAAGCCCTTCTCGACCGCGGCGGCGTTGGTCCGGTGCGCGTGCAGCAGGCACAGGTTTTTCCCTTCCGGCAGGGCCAGCACGAAGTTCCCCATCTTGCCCTTGTACGGCACCGGCCAGGCATCGCCCTCCATCCCGGACAGGAACAGCTTCGCATGCTCCGGCTTCAGCTTGGGCACCTTGTCGCGCAGCAGGCGCGCGCGGAAGTCGGCCAGGTCGCCGAAGTGGCGCACGCAGATTTCGACGTACAGGTTCAGGAAGCCTTCGACACGCTCGTCGGTGGCGGCCTTCTTCTGCACCTGTTTTGGGGCCGGCTTGTCCGCGGCGCCGGCCAGGCCGGCGGTGGACAAACCGAACGCGGCCAGCAATGCGATGACGCCGCGCCTCATCCGGCCGCCGTCCCGGCCAGGGCGCGGTCGATCAGTTCGATCCAGTGCGTGACAGGCGTCTTCGTTCCCGACTGCAGGTGGCTGATGCAGCCGATGTTGGCGGACACGATTTCCTTCGCGCCGGTCGCTTCGAGATTGCCCAGTTTCCGGTCGCGCAGTTCGTGCGCGATCTCCGGATGCAGCACCGAATAGGTGCCGGCCGAGCCGCAGCACAAATGGCTTTCCGCGGGCAGCACCACGTCGATGCCGGCCGCGCGCAGCACGCCCTCGACCTTGCCGCGGATCTGCTGGCCATGCTGCAGCGTGCATGGCGGGTGAAACGCGATGCGCTCCTTGATACGGCCGGCCATGCGTGCGCCGATCTCGCCTTCGAAGGCTTGCATGACTTCCGACAGGTCCTTGGTCAGCGCGCTGATCCGCTCGGCCTTGGCCGCGTACTGCGGGTCCTGCGCCAGCATGTGGCCGTAGTCCTTGACGGTGACGCCGCAGCCGGAGGCCGTCATCACCAGCGCCTCCACCTGCCCGCTTTCGATATACGGCCACCAGGCGTCGATGTTGCGGCGCATGTCGTCGCGGCCGCCTTCCTGGTCGTTCATGTGGAAGCGCACCGCGCCGCAGCAGCCGGCCTTCGGCGCTTCGAGCAGCTGCACGCCCATGGCATCCAGCACCCGCGCGGTGGCGGCGTTGATGTCGGGCGCCATCGCCGGCTGCACGCAACCGGCCAGCGCCAGCATCTTGCGCGCATGCTCGCGGCGCGGCCAGGGACCGGCCTGGCGCGCCGGTTGCAGCTTGTCGCGCAGTTCGTAGGGCAGCAGCGGACGCGCCAGCTGCCCCGCCTTGAAGGCCGGCTTGAACAGGCCGCCGCGCGGCAGGAATTCCTTCAGCGTGGTCCGCTTGACGCGGTCCTTGAAGGGACGCGGCACGCGCGCCTCGACCACCTTGCGGCCGATGTCGACCAGGCGCCCGTACTTCACGCCGGACGGACAGGTGGTTTCGCAGTTGCGGCAGGTGAGGCAGCGGTCCAGGTGCAGCTGGGTCTTGCGGGTCGGCTCGACGCCTTCCAGCACCTGCTTGATCAGGTAGATGCGGCCGCGCGGGCCATCGAGCTCGTCGCCGAGTACCTGGTAGGTCGGACAGGTGGCGGTGCAGAAGCCGCAGTGGACGCAGGCGCGCAGGATGGCATCGGCTTCTTGGCCTTCGGGCGTGCCCCTGATGAAATCGGCGAGGTTGGTTTGCATTTCGGTTTACTTTGCTCAGTACATCCGGCCGGGGTTGAAGATGTTCGACGGATCGAATCCGGCTTTCAGGCGTTCGTGGATTTTCATGAGCGCCGGCGCCAGCGGCTGGAAGACGCCGATGCTTTTATCGCCGCCGCGGAACAGGGTCGCGTGACCGCCGCAGCCGGCCACCGCGGCGCGGATGCGCTGGGCCGTGGCGGCATCGCCGTCCGCGCGCAGCCAGCGCTGCGCCCCGCCCCATTCGATCAGCTGCGGGCCCAGGTCGAGGGCACCGGCGGTCGAGGGCACCGACAGCCGCCACAAAGGCGCATCGCCGTTGAAGAAGGCATGGCGCTGCTCGCGCAGGTCCGCCCAGAAGCCGGCGCAGTCCGGTGTCAAGCTGCCGCCATGCGCCGTGCCCAGTGCGCGCACCGCGGCATCGACCGCCGCCTGCGCACCCGACAGGCGCAGCGCCAGCACGCCCTCAATCCAGCAACTGCCCGAGAGCGGCAGCGGCTGGCCGCCCCATTCGTTCAGCCTGCGGATGGCGTCGACCTCGTTCATGTCGAAGCGCAGCGTGGCTTCGCGGTAGGCCAGCGGCAGCACCTTGACCGACACTTCGAGCAGCATGCCCAGTGTGCCGAGCGAGCCTGCCAGCAGACGCGAGACGTCGTAGCCGGCCACGTTCTTCATCACCTGGCCGCCAAAGCTCAGGACCTCGCCCTTCCCGTCCAGCAGCTTGGCGCCGAGCACGAAGTCGCGCAGCGCACCGCTGTTGGCGCGGCGCGGGCCGGACAGGCCGGCGGCGATGGTGCCGCCGATGGTCGCGCTCTCACCAAAATGCGGCGGCTCGAAAGCCAGCATCTGTTTGCGCTCGGCCAGCACCGCTTCGATCTCGCTAAGGGGCGTGCCGCAGCGCGCGGTGATCACCAGTTCGGTCGGCTCGTAGTCGACGATGCCGCTGTAGGCGCGGGTGTCGAGGATCTCGCCGTCGAGGCGCTGGCCATACCAGTCCTTGGTGCCGCCGCCGCGGATGCGTAATGGACGCTGGTCCGCTGCGGCGCCGCGCACCTGGTCCTGCAATCGTTCAAGAATCTGCTGCATGTTGGTTCGATCTTTCAAAAACGCGGCAGGTCCGCGAAGGGCAGCGCACCGCCGCTCACCCGCATCCGGCCCATCTCGGCGCAGCGCTGCAGGGTCGGCACCGCCTTGTTCGGGTTCAGCAGCATGCCGGGGTCGAAGGCGCGTTTGACCGTGAAGAAGGCTTCGAGTTCCTTCGAACCGAATTGCACGCACATCGAATCGATCTTCTCGACGCCGACGCCATGCTCGCCGGTGATGGTGCCGCCGACTTCCACGCACAGGGCCAGGATGGCGGCGCCGAATTCTTCGGCGCGCTCCAGTTCGCCCGGCTTGTTGGCGTCGAACATGATCAGCGGGTGCATGTTGCCGTCGCCGGCGTGGAACACGTTCGCGCAGCGCAGGCCGTAGGTCGTCTCCATCTCCTCGATCCGTTGCAGCACGCGGGCCAGGTGCTTGCGCGGAATGGTGCCGTCCATGCAGTAATAGTCGGGCGAAATGCGACCGCAGGCCGGGAAGGCGTTCTTGCGGCCGGACCAGAAGCGCAGGCGCTCGGCCTCGTTCTGCGAGACCGCGATGGCGCTGGCGCCGGCCTGCTGCAGCACTTCCGTCATGCGTTCAATTTCTTCGGCCACCTCCAACGCGGTGCCGTCCGCTTCGCACAGCAGGATCGCGGCCGCATCGAGGTCGTAGCCGGCCTTCACGAAAGGCTCGACCATGCGCGAGGAAGTGCGGTCCATCATCTCCAGGCCGGCGGGGATGATGCCGGCGGCGATCACGCTGGCCACCGCATTGCCGCCGGTGACCACGTCATCGAAGGAAGCCATGATCACCTGCGCCAGCGCCGGTTTCGGCACCAGCCTGACGGTGACTTCGGTAACGATGCCGAGCATGCCTTCCGAGCCGATGAAGACGGCCAGCAGGTCCAGGCCCGGCGCGTCCAGCGACTCGCCGCCGAGTTCGATGACGTCGCCCTCGATCGTGCAGACCCGCACGCGCAGCACGTTGTGCACCGTGAGGCCGTATTTGAGACAGTGCACGCCGCCCGAGTTCTCGGCGACGTTGCCGCCGATGGTGCAGGCGATCTGCGAGGATGGGTCCGGCGCGTAGTACAAGCCGAACGGCGCTGCCGCTTCCGTGACCGCCAGGTTGCGCACGCCGGGCTGGACCACGGCGGTGCGGGCGTAGGGCTCGACGCGCAGGATGCGGTTCAGGCGCGCGGTCGATATCACCACGCCGTCCGCCAGCGGCTGGGCCCCACCCGACAGGCCGGTACCGGCACCGCGCGGCACGATCGGCACCTTCAGGTCGCGGCACACCTTCAGGATCGCCAGCACCTGCTCCTCGTTGTCGGGCAGCGTGACGATCATCGGCATCTGGCGGTAAGCGGCCAGGCCATCGCATTCATAGGGGCGGGTGTCTTCGGGATCGTGCAAGACGCAACGATCGGGGAGGACGGCGCGCAAGGCTGAGGCCACCTGGCGGCGGCGCTCGGGGTCGACGGGGATCGCGGGAATCATAATTCGATTGTAAGCACTATTGCACTTTTTTGGCGTATGCTCCGGCTATCTTTTTTTATAGGCAGGGCATAAGCATGGGCAATCGACTCTCGAAAATCGCAACCCGCACCGGCGACGACGGCAGCACCGGACTCGGCGATGGCAGCCGCACCGGTAAAGACAGCGCACGGATTGCGGCCCTGGGCGACGTCGACGAGCTGAACTCCTTTGTCGGCCTGCTATTGTGCGAGGACATGCCGGACGACCTGCGCGAAGAACTGGTCTCGATCCAGCACGATCTGTTCGACCTCGGCGGCGAGCTGTGCATTCCCGGCTACCAGATGATCAAGGACGAGCACGTCGCGCGCCTCGACGGCCTGCTCGAAAAATACAATGCCACCCTGCCGGTGCTGAAGGAATTCATCCTGCCGGCCGGCTCGCGCGCGGCCTCGCTGTCGCACGTGTGCCGCACCGTGTGCCGCCGTGCCGAGCGCAGCATCGTCGCGCTGTCGAAGGAAGACACGATCAACGCCCAGCCCCGTCAATACGTGAACCGCTTGTCGGACCTGATGTTCGTGCTGGCGCGCGTGCTGAACCGCCACGCCGGCGGCAGCGACGTGCTGTGGAACCACGAACGCAAGCGCGGCTGAGGATGGGCGTGGCGTTGCAGGAAGGCTTGCGGGACGTCGCCATCCGGTTCTACCGGGGCGGTGCGAACTGGCCCTACAATCCTTTCCACTTCCAGGGCGAAGGCCGGCTGACGATCGAGCCCGACTTCCTGATCCTGCGCGGCAGCAGCCACCGCAGCTTCCGCTTTCCGAAGCGCGAGCAGCAGCGCCTGCGCATGGCCGACATCGTCAACGTGCGCACCTCGGGCGAGGACGTGATCTTCGACCTGGCCGGCGTCGACGGCAAGCAGGAGGTCGGCTTTTCCACCGCCGGCCGCGAGGCCGCGGCGCAGATCGCCGCGCTGCTGCCGAGCCGCTGCACGCCCGATTTCGACCCCGCACCCCATGCCGAACGCGAGGTCTTCAACGACCGCATCGATTACTGGAGCCCGTCGACGCCGGTGATTCACACGCTGCTGGTGGCGAACGTCGCGATCTTCGTGCTGATGTGGCTGGAGCGCCAGGGCTTCAGTGCGGGATGGTTCAAGCCGCTGCCCGGCTGGAACTCGGTCGCCGCGCTGCAGGGGCATGTGCAGTTGTGGAAGCAGGGCTTGCTGAACGTGCTGGCGGCGCCGACATGGCAGCTGCCGCTGGCCTCCTTTACCGGTTGGGGCGCCGACGCCTTCCCTTCCCTGCTGCAGGCGCAGCTGGTGCGATGGGGCTCGAACGTGCCGCGCATGACCCTGCTGGCCGGCGAATGGTGGCGCCTGCTGACCTCCGCCTTCCTGCACGGGAACCTGCTGCACCTGGCGATGAACATGTTCGCGCTGTGGCAGGCGGGCCAGCTGGTCGAGCGTATCTTCGGCAGCCTGCGCTTTACCGGCTTGTACCTGCTGGCCGCGCTCGGCGGCAGCCTGGGCAGCCTGCTGTGGGGCCTGCTGACGCACCATCCGGTCAACAGCGTCGGCGCCTCGGGCGCGATCTTCGGCATCATCGGCGGCCTGTTCGCCTTCATCGGCCGCGAACACAGCGGCGTGCCGCCGACGGTGGTGCGCGACCTGCGCAGCTCGGTCGCGCCCTTCCTGCTGTTTAATATCGGCGCCGGTTTCCTGTATCCGCACACCGACAATGCGGCCCACATCGGCGGCCTGATCGGCGGCTGGCTGGCCGGCCACCTGCTGGCGCGTTCGCTGCACGTGCCGGAGCAGCGTGCGGCCTGACCAGCGGCTTTCGCGTATGCTCGGGTTCTTTAGGCCACGGCGATCATGATGGACGACTTCATCGGCATCTACGACAACGCACTGAGCGGCGCGCAGTGCGCCCACATCCGCCAGCGTTTCGACGCCAGCGACAAGGTCGTGCGCGGACGTACCGGCAACGGCGTCGACGTGGAAAAAAAGGACAGCTGGGACCTCACCATCACCCAGCACCAGGACTGGCAGGACGTGGCCGGCCTGCTGGCGACCAGCGTGCGGCGCCACCTGGCGCAGTACGTCGACCGCTACCGCGCACTGGTGCTGGGCGCGCTGGCGCCGATGGTCGCGCATCCCGACACCGGCCAACCGGTCGCGCTGTCGCTGGCCAATTTCGACGAATGCGGCCGCCCCCACATCGACGCGCTGGTGCAGGCGATGTACCGCTGCGGCCCGATCAACCTGCAAAAATACCGGCAAGGCAGCGGCGGCTACCACCACTGGCATTCCGAGATCTACCCGCAGAACGCCAGCTGCGAGACCCTGCACCGGGTGCTGCTGTTCCAGTTCTATCTGAACGACGTGGCCGATGGCGGCGAGACCGAGTTCCTGTACCAGAACCGCAAGGTCGAAGCGCGCGAAGGCCGCCTGATCATCGCGCCGGCCGGCTTCACGCACACCCACAAGGGCCACGTGCCGCACAGCGGCGACAAGCTCGTGGCAACCTCGTGGATCCTGTACCGGCGCGCCGAAGAACTGTTCGGGCAGCGCCCGGGCTGATCACCTGGTCTCGGGCACCAGCGACTTCAGGATCGGCCGCACGAAATCGTCGGTCTTGAAGTCGTACAGCAGGAAGTCGCTCGAGAACTGCCAATAGGCCCAGGCGAAACCGTTCTTCTCGGCGCTGCGCGCGACGGTCGATGTCCACAGCGTGCGGTCTTCCATCGCCGCCTTGTCGTAGGCGCCGAATTCGCCGAGCAACACCGGCCGTCCGCTCGCCTCGCTCCATGCCTTGACCTCGGCGAAGTCCTTCTCGATCTGCGCGATCTCGGCGGCTTTGCCGAAGCGGACGCCTTGCGACGAGCGGATCGGCTCATCGGCCCAGGACGCGCCCTGGTGGGTGAAGGGGAAGGGATCGTAGTAATGGAAGGTCGCGATGATGTGCCTGTCGGCGGCGGGCAGCTGCAGGTCCTTGAGCGTCTCGCGGCTGTTCCAGCGGACCCCGCCGACGATGACGTTACGCGCCGGATTGGTCTGGCGCACGATGGCCAGCAATTCCGCGAAGGTGGCATTCCAGGTCGCCGCGTCGAACTGGCCGTGCGGCTCGTTCAGCAGCTCGAAGACGACCGAGTTCGGCTCGTTGCGGTAGCGCTCCGCCAGCTGGGTCCAGACGGCCTTGAGCTTGGGACGGCAGGCCGCCACGTCCTTCGAGCATTCGTCGAAATCATGTTCGTCGACGATCACGTTCAGGCCGTGTTTTTTGGCCGTCGCCACCACCCAGTCCAGGCGATTCAGCCACTTCGGATCGAGCCGGTTCTGGCGGTCGAGATACGCGAACGAGAACAGCACCACGCGCACGGTGGAAAAGCCGGCCGCCTTGAGCTTCGCGAAGTGCGCTTCCCTATAGTTACCCTTGCTGTCCGCACGCCAGAACGCATCGTAGCCGAGGATGTTCACGCCGCGCCCCAGCTGGCGCACCTGGTCGTGCGCCGACAGCGCGACGAATTGCGAACTGGCCGGCGGCGGATTCGGCGGCGGATCGTCGGCCATCGCCAGGGCCGACGCAAACATGGCGATGCCGGCCATGGCGGTGTGCAGGATCTTCATCGGGCGTCGCCTTTCAGGTAGCCGTGCATGGCCAGCCAGCGTGCGAAGTCGTCGAACCAGCCGGTGCTGGTGGTGGTCTTCTGGTACATGCCGAAGCCGTGGCCGCCCTGCTCGTAGAGGTGGAATTCCACCGGCCGCTTGGCGTTGCGCCAGCTGTCGATGAGGCCGAATCCGCCATTGCCGAACAGCGGGTCGTCCGCGGCCAGGGCGACGAACAAGGGAGGCGCATCCGCCGGCACCGTGACCGGGGCAAGCGGGCCGTAGATGTTGGCGGTGAAGGCCGGCTTCGCATCCTGTCCCTGCAGCGCGGTCGCCATGGTCAGCATCGCGCCTGCCGAGAAGCCGATCATGCCGACGCGGCCGGGGTCGACCCGCCATGCCTTCGCGCGCGAGCGCACCAGCGCGAAGGCGGCGCGCGCATCGGCGATCTGGGGCGCGTAAGCGACCGCGGGGTCCTGCTGCGCGGCGCGTGCCGCGCGGGCGCCATCCGAAAACATCTGGGCCATCGAGCGCGCGAACGCATCCATTTCGCGCGGCGTCTGGGTGAGACGGTACTTCAGCACGAAGGCGGCGACGCCCTTGTCGGCCAGCGCCTTGGCGACATCCCAGCCCTCGTTGTTCATCGACAGCGTGCGAAAGCCGCCGCCGGGCGCGACGATCACCGCGGCGCCGGTCGCCCTGGCCGGATCCGGCAGGAAGGGCGTCAGCGTGGCCACCGTTACGTTGCGCGCGAACACGCTGCCATACTGGCTGTGCCAGGATTCCTGCACGGTGGCGCCCGGCAGCGCGCCGGTGCCCAGCACGATCGCGTCCGGCTGCGCCGGTATCGCGATCGGCGTCATCCTGTCATCCTGCGCCAGCGCCGGCGTGGCCAGGGCACAGCCCAGGACCACGGCTCCCGCGGCAAAGCCGCTGGCCAGCAGGCGGCCCAGCGGCCTGCGAATCCTCATGCTCGATGTCCTCATCATTCGGTCTCCTTGTCGATTTATTGTTCCAATACCGCGGCCCGGCTCAGCACCAGTGCCGCATCCTGCACCGCCACGCCGGTCCCCGGCTGGCCCGATCCGACGCTCAGGCGGTACTGCCCCGGCATCAACTGCCGGACGCCGTCGCGCGTGACGAAGCTCAGGTCGCGCGGCGACAGGCGGAAGCTCACCTGGCGGCGTTCGCCGGCCTTCAGCGAGAGCCGCTGGAAGCCGCGCAGCGCCAGCCGCGGCGCGCCTTCGAAGGGCGGCGGCGCGAGGTAGAGCTGGGCGACCTCGTCGCCGTCGCGCGTGCCGGTGTTGGTGATGTCCGTGGTGACGAGCACGCCGTTCTCAAACGCGCTGCCGACCGCTTCGATCCGCAAAGCTTCGTAGCGGAAGCTTGTGTAACTCAGGCCCGCGCCGAACGGATACACCGGCGTGCCGGCGTAATAGCGGTAGGTGCGGCCCTGCATCGTATAGTCGTCGAAGGGCGGCAGGTCGGCCAGGCCGCGGTAGAAGGTCAAGGGCAGGCGCCCGCCGGCGTCCTGCTTCCCGGTCAGCACATGAGCGACCGCCAGCCCGCCGGACTGTCCCGGATACCAGGCTTCCAGGATCGCGGACGCGTTGTCTTTGGCCCAGGTCAGGTCGATCGCGCTGCCGTTCATCAGCACGACGACCAGCGGCTTGCCCAGCGCCCTGGCGCGGTCGAGCAGGCGGCGCTGGTCGGCCGGCAGTTCCAGCGAGGTCTTGTCGCCACCGGAAAAGCCCTCGGCCTTCACCGCCATCTCTTCCCCTTCCAGGTCCGAGGTCAGGCCGACCACCGCGACGATCACGTCCGCCTCCGCGGTGCCGGCTTTCAGATCGGCGTCGACGTCGGTCGAGATCCGTTTCCAGAACAGGCCGGGCACGCCGGTGCCGCTGGTCTCGGCCTGGAAGCGCAAGGGATAGCGCTGGCCCTTCTCCAGCCGGACCTCGGCGAGTTCCAGCGGCTCCGCCCATTTCGAATACGCGCTGGCGCGCACGACCGGCTTGCCGGCCACCGTCAATTCGCCCTGCACGCCGGAGACGCCGAGGCGGTAGGTACCGGTCTCCGGCGCCAGCAGGTAGCCGGTCCAGACCACCTTGTGCTGGTCGGCGACCGCCTTCATTGCCAGCGCATGCGACACCAGGCCGGGTTCGACGCGGGTCGCGACCGGCCTGGCGTCGTAGCCGGCGTCCTTGCGGTTGAAGTATTCCGCGCGCAGGCCGGGCTTGCCGTCGGGCGTGCGCAGGGCCGTGCCCGGCACCGGGTCGCCATCGGTGACCGAGGCGCCGGCAGGCACCAGGCCGATGCTGGCCTGCGGCAGGACCCGGCGCAGGCCCTCGAGCACCGACACCGGCGGCGCCGATTGCGTCGACGAGTAGTTACCGCGCAGGACGCGGGTGGCGTCGGCCAGCGGGCCGATCACGGCGAGCTTGAGGCCGGGCTTGAGCGGCAGCACGCCATCGTTCTTCAGCAGCACCAGGCTTTTCGCCGCCGCCCGCAGCGCCAGTTCCTGGTGCGCGGCACTGCCGATCGCATCGACTGGCACCGCCGCCCTGCCCTGGCGCTGCGCCAGGCCGGCGAGGTCGCCGCTGCGGTAGCGCGCGGAGAACAGGCGTACCAGCGCGCGGTCGATGTCGTCCATGCCGATCAGGCCGCGCTGGAAGGCTTCCCGGTAGCGCTCGGCCAGGTCGGTCGCATCGCCCAGCGTTCGGGTGTTGCACTCGTTGTCCGTGCCGGCCTTCAGGGCCACGGCAACCGCCGCCGCAGGGTCGGTCGCGTACTTGTGCCGGTCCGCGATGTCGGTCACCGCGTCGCAATCCGACACGACGTAACCCTTGAAGCCCCAGGCGCCGCGCAGATGGTCGTTCAGCAGGAGTTCGCTGCCGCAGGCCGGCTGGCCATTGATGCGGTTATACGCGCACATGATCGATCCGGCACCGGCATCGACGATGGCGGCGCGGAAGGCCGGCAGGTAGGTATCTTCGAGGTCGTGCCGGGACACGAACACGTTCGCCACGTGCCGGGTCGACTCCGGCCCGCTGTGGACCGCGAAGTGCTTGGGGGTCGCGATCACGTCCGGCAGCTCGGGGTCCGGGCCCTGCATGCCCTGGATGAACGCGACGCCCAGCGCCGCCGTCAGGTGCGGGTCTTCGCCGTAGGTTTCCTGGCCCCTGCCCCAGCGCGGATCGCGGAAGATGTTGATGTTCGGCGACCAGGTATCGAGGCCGGTACCGATACGCCCCAGATGCCCGGTCTGGCGTCCCAAGGTATGCAGCGCGCGCACCTCGACGCTGATCGCCGCGGCCACCTGCTGCACCAGCGGCGCGTCGAAGCTGGCCGCCAGGCCGATGGGTTCCGGGAAGTTCGTGGTCGGTACCGGCCCCATCGCCCCATGCAGCGACTCGGTCCACCAGTTGTATGCGGGGATGCCCAGGCGCGGCACGGCCGGCGCCACGTTGAGCAGCTGGCCGATCTTCTCGTCGAAGCGCATCTGCGCGACCAGTGCGCGGGCGCGCGCTTCCGCGTCGGCGCGCGCATCGAGGGCCTGCGCAGCGGCGGGAATCGCCAGGGCCAGGATGAGCGCATGGCGCCAGGTCTTCTTGTTTTTCATGTCACTGCCTTGAAGGAATCGACATCGTTGATGATTGCGCTAACAAATCCACCACAGACGCCATCATACCTCTACAGGCATGCGGAAAATACAAATTTATTCATTCCCATAACATGAATGTCATACGCTCACATATGCGCATGAAAAAAACGCCACCCTGGCCTTGCCGGGGTGGCGCTCTCGGTGCGCGGGCCTGCGCGGCGGGTCAGCCTGCCTGTGCCGGCTCGACTTCGCGCAGCGCCTGCAGCGCCATCGCGTAGATGCCCTCGTAGGATTTGGCGGCGGCGATGAAGCGTCCGTTGTGGCAGAAGCCGGCGTCGGGCACGCCGGTCACGGCAGCCAGGTCGGCATCGCGCAGGCCGGCCCAGGAGGCCGGCAGGTCGGCGCGCGCTTCGAAGGTGTCGGCGGTGGCCGGCACCGTGTGCAGCATGTAGCGCTGCTCGCCCAGGTTGTGGCTGATGACGAACAGGACCTTCGGCATCTCCTTGCGCACCACCGAACTCCAGGGCAGCGCGCTGTTCCGCAGGTACAGCAGGCGTCCGCCTTCCAGCACCTGGGCGCCGCGCACCTGCTCCAGCGCCAGCATGGCGCCGACGCGGTACTTGACGGCGTTCGCCATCACCTCGGCCAGGAAGTCCATCGCGCGGTGGAATTGCTGCAGGCGGAAGGCGTCGGCGGCTTCGCCGTAGCCCAGCCGCTCCTCGTCCATCCAGTTCAGGTTGTAGCCGGACACCACCGCCGACATGCCATAGCCGCCGGGCGCGTTCTTGGCCGCGCCGACGTCCGACAGATCGAGGTATTGCACGATGTCGGCATCGATGGCCCAGGCGATCTGCTGGGCGGTGTCCTCGCTCAGCTGCTGGCCGGTGTGCTGCAGGGCCAGGGCGGCCACGCAGCGGCCGCCGTATTCGCGCCACACCAGGCCGGCGCTGGCGTAGGGCACGCCGCTCTGGCGCGCACCGCTGAAGCCTTTCTGGTGGTGGTCGAAGCGCCCTAGGGCCGGGTCCCAGATGCCGCCGACGTCGATCACGACATCGCCGCGGTCGATGATGGCCTGGTCGCGCGTGCGCACGAGTTCGGCCTCGGGATGCAGGACCTTGATGACGGCGACCGCCCATGCGTCATCCGCATGGAATTTGCCGCCGTGGGTGACGATGAGCATAGGATTCCAGATTAGTAGTTATTTCGAGATGATACCGTTTCTTCGAATCTCGATCACTGCAAATTGAGTTATCTGTAAATCAAACTTAGTAGAAAGAAACGTCTGCGTAAATATCACTCGTTACTTGACGCAGACGCACCCTACCATGAGTTCCCCGATCCGTGAAATATACGCCTGAGAGCTCAAGGGCTTTGGCATCACCTTCACTCACTACTCGGATGTCAAAAATAGTAGTTCCCACATATGGTTGCCAATTAAGGTTTCTTGGAATTGACCTATACACATAATAAATTTTTGACTGCCCACTTTCCACTGCAGGCGTCGTCTCTAAGGAAAGAGACTTTGAAGTTGCCGTATGCATATCGATTTGGGTTTGCAAAAGGGTTTGCCTTACCACAGCTTTTGCCGAAATTTGGTGCCCCTCTGAGGTCGTAATCTCCCCTTCCCAAGTTCCATTCAAATCTGGAAATAAGGATTTATTAAACCATCTGCATATCTTCCAAATTCGACGAGAAACTAATCCGGTGGTAAAAATCTTAGTTATAAAAAAGCTCACCCATGGCGCAATACTCAATATTTTAAGAAGAGGTAAGTCATTATCCCAAAATCGATGAGCTAATTCGTAAGCACATATGCTAAGGATCGTAGTCCAGATTGATGCGTAACGAATCAAAGATAGAAAATCTATTATTCTATACATACTTCTATATATCTTGAAAGTTATGCAACCTATTTTTCCCATCGCTTTTTGCAGACAGGAGAGCTATGTATGCCTCACGTAAATCATTCCCAAGCCCAACAGAAAATGTTATTTCTTTACCACCAATATCACAAATTTTTTCGTACAAAAAACTCTGATCTAACTCGTTCTTTTCCGTATAACCCGCGACACCATCTGCCGCACAAAAAATAACGACAAACCCTTGCGACTCCAAAAACCTGGCAATCAAATTGGTCTTCTCATTAACTATTTCGTTTATTTTCAACAGAGAAGCCAAGTCATTTCTTAAATATGATGATGTTATTTTCTGACCAACATCATCGCCATCAATAGTAATAAATTTCATCTTTGACCTTTGACGATCGGCGACTCGCAGACGTCTCGGACGTTCGCCGAATAAAACCAGAATTAAGAAGACAAATTAAAACGCCATCCAAGCATTGCTCGGATGGCGTTTTGATGAATATCATTCAGTAATTATTAATTGTTATTGACCACCAGGCGCGGCTCGCCGATGCCGAAGCGCTCGCGGATCGATTTGCCGATGCCGTGCGCGTCCAGGCCGACGGAGGCCAGCAGCACGCCCGGGTCGCCCTGGTCGATGAATTTGTCCGGCAGGCCCAGGATCAGCAGCGGCTTGACGATACCCTCGGCAGCCAGGGCTTCCGCCACGGCAGAACCGGCGCCGCCCATGGTGCAGCCCTCTTCCACCGTCACCAGGTAGTCGTGGTCCCTGGCCAGGCGCTTGACCAGCTCGACGTCGAGCGGCTTCACGAAGCGCATGTCGGCCACGCTGGCGTTCAGCTCCTCGGCCGCCTTCAGGCTCGGTGCCACCATCGAGCCGAAGGCCAGGATGGCGACGCCCTTGCCCTGGCGCTTCACCAGGCCCTTGCCGATGTCGATCGACGTCAGTTCCTGCTGCAGGGCCGCGCCGACGCCGGCGCCGCGCGGATAACGCACCGCCGCCGGGCCCGGGTAGTGGTAGGCCGTGGTCAGCATCTGCCGGCACTCGTTCTCGTCGGACGGCGCCATCACGACCATGTTCGGGATGCAGCGCAGGTAGGCCAGGTCGTAGTTGCCTGCGTGGGTCGCACCGTCGGCGCCGACCAGGCCGGCGCGGTCCAGGGCGAAGGTCACGTCCAGGTTCTGCAGCGCCACGTCGTGGATCAGCTGGTCGTAGCCGCGCTGCAGGAAGGTCGAGTAGATCGCCAGCACCGGCTTGACGCCCTCGGTCGCCATGCCGGCGGCGAAGGTGACCGAGTGCTGCTCGGCGATGCCGACGTCGAAGTAGCGGTCCGGGTACTGCTGGTGGAAGCGCACCATGCCCGAACCTTCGCGCATCGCCGGCGTGATGCCGACCAGGCGTTTGTCCTGGGCCGCCATGTCGCACAGCCAGTTGCCGAACACCTCGGTGTAGGTGATCTTGGACGGCGCGGTGGCGGGCTTGATGCCCTCGCTCGGGTTGAACTTGCCGGTGCCGTGGTACAGGATAGGCTCGGCCTCGGCCAGCTTGTAGCCCTGCCCTTTTTTAGTGACCACGTGCAGGAACTGCGGACCCTTCAGCCTGCGGATGTTTTCCAGCGTCGGGATCAGCGACTCGAGGTCGTGGCCATCGATCGGGCCGATGTAGTTGAAGCCGAATTCCTCGAACATCGTGGCCGGGACCACCATGCCCTTCGCGTGCTCTTCCAGCTTTTTCGCCAGTTCCAGCATCGGCGCCGGCAGCACGCTCTTGCCGACGTTCTTGGCGGCGGCGTAGAACTGGCCCGACATCAGGCGCGCCAGGTAGCGGTTCAGCGCGCCCACCGGCGGCGAGATCGACATGTCGTTGTCGTTCAAGACCACCAGCAGGTCGCAGTCTTCTTCGACGCCGGCATTGTTCAGGGCTTCGAAGGCCATGCCGGCCGTCATCGAGCCGTCGCCGATCACGGCGATCGCCTTGCGCTTCTCGCCCTTGATCTTGGCTGCCTGCGCCATGCCCAGCGCCGCCGAGATCGAGGTCGACGAGTGGGCGGTGCCGAAGGTGTCGTATTCGCTTTCGTCGCGCTTCGGGAAGCCGGACAGGCCGTTGTGCTGGCGCAGCGTCGGCATGCGGTCGCGGCGGCCGGTCAGGATCTTGTGCGAATAGGTCTGGTGGCCCACGTCCCAGACGATGCGGTCTTCCGGCGTGTTGAACACGTAGTGCAGCGCGATCGTCAGCTCGACGGTGCCGAGATTGGACGACAGGTGGCCGCCGGTCTTGGACACCGAATCGAGCAGGAACTGGCGCAGTTCGGTGGCCAGCGGGGTCAGCTGGTTGCGCGGCAGCTTGCGCAGGTCCGCCGGGTTGTTGATGGTCTCTAGCAGTTTCATTTAGGCCTTCCGCTGCACGATCAGGTCCGCGAGTTCGCGCAGCCGCAGTGCTTGTTCTCCGAACGGCGCCAGCGCCTGATGCGCCTGCTGCCGCAGTTGTTCGGCCAGTGCCTTCGACGGCGCCAGCCCCAGGATCGATACGTATGTCGGTTTGTTTGCCGCGGCGTCCTTGCCCGCGGTCTTGCCGAGGGTCGCGGAATCCGCGGTTGCGTCCAGCACGTCGTCGACCACCTGGAAAGCCAGGCCGATCGCGCGCGCATAGTCTTTCAATGCTTGCAGTTCCGGCGCCGAGAGCTCACGGCCTGCCAGCGCGCCCAGCAGCACCGACACGCGCAGCATGGCGCCGGTCTTCAGCTGGTGCATGCGTTCGAGTTCTTCCAGGCTCAGGCTGATGCCGACGCTGTCGAGGTCGATCGCCTGGCCGCCGCACATGCCCTTGGTCCCGGCCGCTTCGGCGAGCAGGCGCAGCATCTGCACCAGACGGGCCGGAGCGACCTCTTCGCTGCCGGCCAGGACCTCGAAGGCCTGGGCCTGCAGCGCATCGCCGACCAGCAGCGCGGTCGCTTCGTCGTAGGCCACGTGCACGGTCGGCTTGCCGCGGCGCAGGGCGTCATCGTCCATGCAGGGCATGTCATCGTGCACCAGCGAATAGACGTGGATCATCTCGACCGCGCAGGCGGCGCGCGCCACGGCGTCATCAAGAGCGCCGAACAGCTCGCCGGCGGCATAGGCCAGCAGCGGGCGCACGCGCTTGCCGCCGCCCAGCGTGGTGTAGCGCATCGCTTCGTGCAGCTTGGCCGGCACGCTGGCGGCGTCCGGCAGGAAGCGGCCGAGGGCATCCTCGGTGCGCGCCTGCACGCCCTCCATCCAGGTCCGGAAATCCGGCTGCGCGCTCATGCTCGCGCTCATTCGGCGTCCTCGCCGTCGGTGCTGAAGGGCTTGAGCATCTCGCCTTCAAGCACCTTGACCTGCGATTCGACCTTCTCGAGCTGGGCCGCGCAATAGCGCACCAGTTCGGAGCCGCGCGCATAGGCGGCAACCGATGCTTCCAGTGGCAATTGCCCGCCTTCCATCTGGGTGACGAGCTGGGCCAGCTCGGCCATCGCCTGCTCGAAGGACTCGGGGGCGGCCGGTGCTACGGCGCTCTCCGCGCTTGTTTTATTTGGCATAATGACTTTGATCGGTTCAGAGGTCGTATTGTAAACAATCCTACCCCTGCATGACGCCGTGAGTGCTGTCGGCATCTTGTAAGAAAAGAGACACATTTTATCGCAAAGCGCCCGGCCACTCATGAAAACGATGCCTTGCAGGCAATTTTTAAGCGTCCATGCACCACAACCCCGTGCGGGACCGAGCCCGAGTCAGCCTTTACAGGCTATAATCTCCGGTTCTGTCTCCGAAATACCGTATTTTTTCTTTAACGAGTCGAGAAAAACCGTAGCGAGCGGAAGCAGTCGTGGCCGAGAAGCGCAGCCGTACTTGAGTACGGCGAGCATCGCAGGCCGCGAATGCGACGCGCAGTAGGTTTTTCGACGGCTCGAATACTGGTTCTCGGATTCTTTCTCTTCTTTGGCTGAAATCTGTAAAGGGGGGTTGGGATGTCCGATCTGGCTACCCACGCCAAGCTGGCGCGCTCGTGCGCGCAGCTTCCGGTAAATGTCTACTTCGACCAAGCGCTGTTGCAGCGCGAAATGCAGCACCTGTTTCTGAAGGGCCCACGCTACGTCGGGCATGAATTGATGGTGCCCGAACAGGGCGATTTTGCGACCCTGAAATCGGAGAACGAGGGTCGCATGCTGGTGCGCAATGCGCAGGGCATCGAACTCCTGTCCAACGTCTGCCGTCACCGCCAGGCGCTGATGTTCAATGGCCGCGGCAATGCCAAGAACATCGTCTGCCCGCTGCACCGCTGGACCTACGACCTGAAGGGCGAACTGATCGGCGCGCCGCATTTTGCCGACACGCCCTGCCTGAACCTCTCGAAGACGCCGCTGCAGAACTGGAACGGCCTGCTGTTCGAGCAGAACGGCTACAACGTGATGGACAAGCTCAAGCAGCTGTCGGTGACCAAGGACCTCGATTTTTCGGGCTACATGTTCGACCACGTCGAAGTGCACGAGTGCGACTACAACTGGAAGACCTTCATCGAGGTCTACCTGGAGGATTACCACGTCGAGCCCTTCCACCCGGGCCTGGGCAACTTCGTCAGCTGCGACGACCTGCGCTGGGAATTCGGCACCGACTACAGCGTCCAGACCGTCGGCGTGCACCGCGGCCTGCAGAAGTCGGGCTCGCCGGCTTATAAAAAATGGCAGGAACAGGTCCTGAAGTTCAACAATGGCCAGGCGCCGAAGTACGGCGCGATCTGGCTGACCCTGTATCCGAACATCATGGTCGAGTGGTACCCGAACGTGCTGGTGGTGTCGACCCTGTGGCCGATGGGACCGCAGAAGACCCGCAACGTGGTCGAGTTCTACTACCCGGAAGAGTTCGTGCTGTTCGAGCGCGGCTTTGTCGAAGCCGAGCGCGCGGCCTACATGGAAACCTGCGTCGAGGACGACGAGATCGCCCTGCGCATGGATGCCGGCCGCAAGATCCTGCTCGACCGCGGCGTCAGCGAGGTAGGACCGTATCAGTCGCCGATGGAAGACGGCATGCAGCACTTCCATGAGTGGTACCGCAGCAGACTGGAAAACATCCCGCCGGGAATTTGATGCCTTCACTCTGGATGCTGTTCGCCAGCTTCGCGTTTGCCGCCATGGGCGCGGGCGTGAAGCTGGTCTCCCCGTTTTACTCCACTTCCGAAATCGTGATGTACAGGGGCCTGGTCGGCACCCTGCTGCTGTTCCTCACGATCCGCCTGCAGGGCGGCACCCTCAAGACCCTGTTCCCCCGCGAGCACCTGACGCGCAGCCTGGTCGGCGTGATCTCGCTGTGGATGTGGTTCTACGCGATCGGCAAGCTGCCGCTGGCCACCGCCGTCACCCTCAACTACATGGCGCCGATCTGGCTCGCGACCTGGATGTTCTTCATCGGCTGGTGGCATGCGAAGGGCCAGACCGAATGGCCGCTGGTGCTGGCGATCGGCATGAGCTTCGTCGGCGTGACCCTGGTGCTGCGTCCGGCGGTCGAGACCAACCAGTGGCTGGGCGGCTTCATCGGCGTGCTGTCCTCGATCGTCTCGGCGATGGCCTATATGCAGGTGCGAAACCTGGGCCAGAAGGGCGAGCCCGAATACCGCGTGGTCTTCTATTTTTCGCTGACCACCACCGTGGCCGGCTTCTTCGGCACCCTGTTCGAAAATGGCGTCGCCGCGCCCTTCCACGCGCACAGCTGGCACAGCGGCTTGCTGCTGCTGGCGATCGGCATCCCTGCCCTGCTGGCCCAGATGGCGATGACGCGCGCCTACCGCCTCGGCAAGGTGCTGGTGGTGGCCAACCTGCAGTACACCGGCATCATCTTCTCCAGCCTGTGGGGCATGCTGCTGTGGGGCGACGTGTTCGACTGGCACGTGTGGCTGGGGATGGGCGTGATCCTGGCCTCCGGCATCGCCGCGACGTTCTACAATACGAAGCGCACGGCGCGCGGCGCCGTCGTCAAGGATACCGACCCCATCGCCAGCGAACTATAAGGAGACCCGCTTCATGAGCACGTCCAAGTACACGACCCTGATCGATGCCGCCAGCCTGGCCGCCCATGTCGATGACGCTGACTGGGTGATCGTCGACTGCCGCCACGACCTGGTGAACCTGGCCGCCGGACGCGAAGCCTATGCCGCCGGCCACCTGCCGAACGCGCTGTTCGCCGACATGGAGCGCGAACTGTCGGGCGCCAAGCGCGATGCGGACGGCGCCTTCCGCGGCCGCCATCCGCTGCCGGAAAAGGACGCCTTCATCGAGCTGCTGCGCAGCTGGGGCGTGAACGGGGACACGCAGCTCGTGGCCTACGACGCCCACGGCGGCATGTTCGCGGCGCGCCTGTGGTGGATGCTGCGCTGGGTCGGCCACGAAGCGGTGGCGGTGCTGGATGGCGGCGTGCCGGCCTGGCAGTCGGCCGGACTGCCGCTGTCGACGGCCGCCCCGGCCCCGCGCGCGCGCGGCACGATCGCGGCGCGCGCGCCGCTGGTCACGACAGTGGATGTGAACACGGTGCTGCAGAATGTGGCGCATGGCGGCCGCCAGGTGGTCGACGCGCGCGCGCCGGACCGCTTCCGCGGCGAGAACGAAACCATCGACCCGGTCGGCGGCCATATCCCCGGTGCGAAGAACCGCTTCTTCAAGGACAACCTGCAGGCGGATGGGCGCTTCAAGGCGCCGGATCAGCTGAAGACGGAACTGGGAACGGTGGTGGGCGATCCGCAGAAGGCCATCATGCAGTGCGGTTCGGGCGTCACGGCCTGCCACAACCTGCTGGCGCTGGAAGTCGCGGGCTTGCCTGGCGCAGCCTTGTATCCGGGATCGTGGAGCGAGTGGAGCGCAGATGCTGCGCGGCCGGTTGCAACCGGCGACAAATAATTCGTAGGGTGGGCACTCCCGTGCCCACGACGCGCTATCAGTGGCTCATATCGTAGGGCGCCGGCAAAAAGTCCGCCAGCGTAAATACAACCACCGACAGCACCAGGATACCCAGCACATAGCCGAACCGCGAAGGTTTCTCGCGCAGTGCCACAACCACTTGATGGACCAGCCTTGCCATTGCTTCCCCCACATAGGTAACGACTCAGCATAGGCCGGTTCGAATTCCCATGTCAACATCAAGGTGCAATAAACCTCGGTGGCCTCAGTGTCCGTGTGTCAGGAACAGCACGATCACCACACCCAATCCGATCAAGAGCACCTGCGGGATCGATTCGCGCACCGTGGCACGGCGCTGCATCTGCGGCATCAGGTCGCTCACCGCGATGTAGATGAAGCCCGAGGACGCGAACACCAGCACATAGGGAATCAGGCCGCTGGCTTTATCCAGTGTGTAGTAGCCGAGCAGGCCGCCGACCACCGCGAGCAGGCTGCACAGCAGATTGAAGACATAGGCGCGCACGCGCGAGAAGCCGGCGTTCAGCAGCACGATGAAGTCGCCGATCTCCTGCGGGATCTCGTGGGCGATGATGGCGACGCCGGTCACGATGCCCAGCTGCGGATTGGCGAGGAAAGCAGCCGCGATCAGGATGCCGTCCGTGAAGTTATGCATGCCGTCGCCGATCAGGATCATCCACCCCGCCTTGCCCGCCTGCTGCGCGTCGTGGCCGTGGTGATGATGATGGCCGTCGTGCTCGTGATGGTGCGAATGGCGCAGCAGCGCCACCTTCTCCAGCAGGAAGAAGGCCAGCAGGCCGCCCAGCAGGGTCGCGAACAGGCCGCGCGGGTCGACACCCGACTCGAATGCCTCCGGCAGCGCGTGCAGCAGCGAGGTCGCGAGCATGATGCCGACCGACAGGCTGACCATGCGTTCGACAACCTTCGACAGCAAAGTGAAGGAGAACACTGCGGCAGCCGTGATGCTGACGACGCCCGCCAGGCCGGTGGCGAGCAAAATGGAGATGAGTACGGGGTCGATCGTGAAGCCTCTTATTCTTCTTGGTCCGCGCGTACGAAACGCAAGCCGGGCATTTTACCGTGCCCGGCCGTCGCACGTGCGAATCAGGCGACACCGTGGATCTTGAACCAGCTTAGCGCGCGGGTCCAGCCGTCCTTCGCATCCTTCTCGTCGTAGCTCGGGCGGTAGTCGGCATAGAAGGCATGGCCGGCGTCCGGGTACACCACGAACTCGGACTTGCTCGATCCCTTGGCCAGCGCCGCCTTCATGTTCTCGACGGTGTCGAGCGGGATGCCGGTGTCCTTGGCGCCGTACAGGCCGAGCACCGGCACGCTCAGGGTGGGCGCGATGTCGACCGGGTGCTTGGGGGTGTTGGCGGTGGCATCGCCCTGCAGGCGGCCGTACCAGGCCACACCGGCTTTCACGTTCGGATTGTGGCTCGAATACATCCAGGTGATGCGGCCGCCCCAGCAGAAGCCGGTGATGCCGAGTCGATCGACGTTGCCGCCGTTTTTCGCGGCCCAGGCCACGCAGGCATCGAGGTCGCCCATCACCTGCGCGTCCGGGGTCTGCGAGATGATGTCCTTCATCAGGGTGGCGATGTCCGCGATCTTGCCCGCGTCGCCCTGGCGCACGAACAGTTCCGGCGCCAGCGCCAGGTAGCCCTGCTTGGCGAAGCGGCGCGCGACGTCGGCGATGTGCTCGTGCACGCCGAAGATCTCGGAAATCACCAGGATCACCGGCAGGTTCGATTTGCCTTCGGGCTGGGCGCGGTAGACCGGCACGGTCTGGCCGTTGACGTTCAGGTTGACGGTGCCGGCGGTGAGACCGGCGGTATCGGTCTTGATCACGGACTGCGCCGCGACCGGCAGCGTGGCGGCGGCAAAGCTGGTGCCCAGTGCCACCTTCAGGAAGTCGCGGCGGTCGACGCCTTCCCCGAACGGGGAATCGGCTACCAGGCTGTCGCCGTCTTGTACGAGATCTTTCATGGGCAATCCTCCGGTCGGGTTAGCAAAGGATGGCTATCTTATCAGTCAGCAGCGCCGTTCGCTTGGCAGTCCAAAAGCCGTGCCGCAGTGCATGCATCGGGAATATTGACATTCAATAAACACCCTATCTGCTTCATCCCTTACATTGCCACCTCCTCATTTACCTGGATTACCTGGAGAAGACATGAAGATGAAGCGCACGCTGATGTCCGCCATGCTCGCGGCCCTGCCCCTGGGCGCTGCGACGCCGGCCCTGGCGCAGCAGGCCGCAGGCGTCACGCTCAGCCAGCCGGTTTACCGACTGGTCGACCTGGCGCCGGACGACGGCATCGCGCCCTCGCTGGGCTGGAGCGGCAATGCGGCGCTGGCCTACGCCAGCGTCTACGATCAGGAAGGGAATGAGATCGCGAATTCCGCCGTCGACGGTTTTGGCGCGGCCGGATTCGACAACGCCTATGCCGCCGCGCGGGCAAATACGGACGGCAACTCGGCCAGCGTGCTGCTGGCGCTGTACAGCGGCTATGGTTACGCCAGCGCCAACCGCAGCTTCAACTTCACGCTGTCTCCGCATACCCAGGTCATCTTCAATGTCGATGCCGGCTTGTGGGCGAGCCCCGAAGCGCCCGGACAATCCGGGCTGACGGCGCTGGCGGAACTCTATGGCTCGCTGCACGGGGTCGGCAACGGCGACTGGACGTTCGCCACGCGCGCCCAGCTCGATCAAGGCAGCCAGCAGGGCACGCTGTCGGTTTCGGCGATCTCCGGGGACGCCTGGATCGACGGTTATCTGGCCTTCAATGCCTATGCGGTCGCGGAATCGCATGCGCTGCCGGTGCCGGAGCCGGCGACGTCCCTGATGCTGCTGGCCGGGATCGGGTTGATCGGCCTTGTACGGCGGCGGTAGCGTGGGCACGGGGTGCCCACCCTACGCTTGGTGGCGCATTCTTTAATGTGCCTCCTCCCAGTTCATCCCAACCCCGGTTTCGGCCACCAGCGGCACCTTCAACGTGGCGACGCCCGCCATCAGTTCCGGCAGCTTCTGCTTGACCAATTCCAGTTCGGCTTCCGGCACGTCCAGCACCAGTTCGTCGTGCACCTGCATGATCATGCGGGTGCCGAGCTTTTCCTGCTCGATCCAGTCCTGCACCGCGATCATGGCCAGCTTGATCAGGTCTGCCGCCGTGCCCTGCATCGGCGCATTGATCGCCGCGCGTTCGGCGCCGGCGCGGCGTGGGCCGTTCGGTGAATTGATCTCCGGGAGCCACAGGCGGCGGCCGAACACGGTCTCGACGTAGCCGCGGGCCTTCGCCTGCAGGCGGGTCTCGTCCATGTACTGCTTGACCCCGGCGAAGCGCTGGAAGTAGCGCTCGATGTAGTTGCTGGCGGCGCTGCGTTCAATCCCTAAATTCTGCGCCAGGCCGAACGCGCTCATGCCGTAGATCAGGCCGAAGTTGATGACCTTCGCATAGCGGCGCTGCTCACTCTCGACCTCTTCCGGTGCGATGCCGAAGATCTCGGCGGCGGTGGCGCGGTGGATGTCCTCGCCCTGGGCGAACGCGCGCAGCATCGCTTCGTCGCCCGAGATGTGGGCCATGATGCGCAGCTCGATCTGCGAGTAGTCGGCCGAGACCAGCACGCTGCCCGGGTTGGGGATGAAGGCTTCGCGGATGCGGCGGCCTTCGGCATTCCGCACCGGGATGTTCTGCAGGTTCGGATCGTTCGAGGCCAGGCGGCCGGTGATCGCCACCGCCTGCGCATAGTTGGTGTGCACGCGGCCGGTGTTCGGGTTGACCATCTTCGGCAGCTTGTCGGTATAGGTCGACTTCAGCTTCGACAGGCCGCGGTGCTCGAGCAGGATCTTCGGCAGCGGGTAGTCCTCGGCCAGCTTCTGCAGCACTTCTTCGTCGGTGGACGGCGCGCCGGTGGCGGTCTTCTTGATCACCGGAAGCTGGAGCTTGCCGAAGAAGATCTCGCCGATCTGCTTGGGCGAACCGAGATTGAACGGGCCGCCGGCCAGTTCATAAGCCTGCTGCTCGAGTTCGGCGATGCGCACGGCCAGCTCGTTCGACTGCGCGGCCAGCTTGTCGGCGTCGATCAGCACGCCGTTGCGCTCGATCTTCTGCAGCACCACGGAGGTCGGCAGCTCGATCTTGCGGTAGATGAAGTTCAGGCCCTCGTCGCTTTCGACGTGGCCGATCATGGTCTGGTGCAGGCGCAGCGTGATGTCGGAATCCTCGGCCGCGTATTCGGTCGCGCGTCCGAGCTCGACCTGGTCGAAGCAGATCTGGCTGGCGCCCTTGCCGCACACGTCGACGAAGGGAATCGTGGTGTAGCCCAGGTGGCGCATGGCCATGGTGTCCATGTCGTGCGGCTTGTGCGACTCGAACACGTAGGACTGCAGCAGCGTATCGTGGACGATGCCGCGCAGTTTGATGCCGTGGTTCTCGAAGATGTGGCTGTCGTACTTCAGGTTCTGGCCCAGCTTCGGCTTGTCCGGATTTTCCAGCCAAGGCTGCATGCGCGCCAATACTTCTTCGCGGTTCAGCTGCTCGGGCACCCCGGCGTAGCGGTGCGCCAGCGGGATGTAGGCGCCCTTGCCTGCTTCGACCGACAGCGAAATGCCGACCATCTCGGCCGTCATCGGGTCGAGCGAGGTCGTTTCGGTGTCGACCGAGGTCAGCTCGGCCTTGTCGATCAGGGCCAGCCAGCGTTCCAGCTGTTCCTGCGTGGTGACGGTCTCGTATTCGCCCTTGATGATGGGCATATCGGGCTGGGTGGCGCCTACCGCACCTTCCGGCGAATTGAACAGCGGAGCCTGGGCCGGCTGGGTGCCGGGCGTGACGAAGCGGCCCGGGTTGCCGCTGTTCGGTCCCAGTTCGCGCAGCATGGTCTTGAAGCCGTAGCGCTGGAAGAAGTCGCGCAGCGCGTCCTTGTCTTCCGGACGGCCGACCAGCGATTCCTCGATCGACACCAGGTGGTTCGTCAGGTCGCAGTCGGTCTTCACGGTGATCAGTTCGCGGCCCTTCGGCAGCCATTCGAGGGCTGCCTTCAGGTTGGCGCCGACCGCGCCGCCGATAGTGTGGGCGTTCTCGATCACGCCGTCGAGCGAGCCGTGCAGGGTCAGCCATTTGACGGCCGTCTTCGGGCCGCATTTGCTCACGCCGGGGACGTTGTCGACGGTGTCGCCGATCAGGGTCAGGTAGTCGATGATGCGATTCGGCGGCACGCCGAACTTGGCGAGCACGCCGGCTTCGTCGAGCTTCTCGTTGCTCATCGTATTGATCAGCATGACCTTGTCGTTGACCAGCTGGGCCAGGTCCTTGTCGCCGGTCGAAACCACGGTGTTCATGCCGCGCGCGGTGGCCTGGGCTGCCAGGGTGCCGATCACGTCGTCGGCCTCGACGCCTTCGACCATCAGGATCGGCCAGCCCATGTGGCGCACCACTTCGTGGATCGGCTCGATCTGCTTGCCCAGGTCTTCCGGCATCGAGGCGCGGGTGGCCTTGTATTCGGGGTAGAGATCGTCGCGGAAGGTCTTGCCCTTGGCGTCGAACACGCAGGCGATGTAGGCGGCCGGGAAGTCGGCGCGCAGGCGGCGCAGCATGTTGACCATGCCGTGCATCGCACCGGTCGGGTGGCCGTCGGGGCTGCGCAGGTCGGGCAGCGCGTGGAAGGCGCGGTACAGGTAGCTGGAGCCGTCAACGAGAAGCAGGGTATTGTCCATGTAGGGTCGCAAAAAGCAAAAGTGGGGCCATGCCGGGCATGGCGAATCGTCGTCATTATCGCAGAATCGGGAGTGCTCCCTATATGAGGCCGCTTCGCACTTTTCACACGCTTTTTACTGGTGGGCAGCGCTGTTTGTTACAATGAACTAAACGACAAAGGTGACCACCATGCCCCGCATTACCTCCCGCCTGCCCCTCCTTGCTGTGCTCCTGGCCGCGCTGGCCGGATTTGCGTCGGCCCAGCAGTCGACCCCGCAATCGAACCAGAACCAGGCACCGCCCAAGCTCGAGCGCGTGGAACCGGGCAGTGACGTCCCTGCCACCAACATCCCCTCGCGCACCCGCACCCAGATCAAGGAAACGCGCGACGGCGGCCAGGTGACCGAGGTCGAAGTCAACAGCAGCGGCAGCCATTACTACATGAAGCCGAACACGCCGCCGGGCAATGCCGTACCGGGCAGCGCCACCGGCAACTCGATCCGCGCGCCGCAATGGAAGGTGGGCGAGTTCGACCTGTCGGGCAAGCGCAAGGCCGCCAGCGAAAACGGGACCAACGCCCCGGCCGCGGCGGACGTACCGCCGCCGCCGGCACTGCCGCCCGGCACCCCCGACAAAAAATAAGACCGAACAAGACCGGCCGCCCGCTATCGGCGCGGCCGTAACCGCGACCAAAACATTCCTGAACGATGGCAGTTTTCACCTCGGTCACACTGGACGACCTGAGCCAGTGGATCAAGCAGTTTCCTCTCGGTAAAGCGCTGGCGCTCAAAGGCATCGCCAGCGGCATCGAAAACAGCAACTTTTTCCTCACGACCGAGCGCGGCGAATTCGTCCTGACGATTTTCGAGAACCTCGGTTTCGAACAACTGCCCTTCTATGTCCAGCTGATGCGCCACCTGGCCGAGCGCGATGTGCCGGTGCCGGCGCCGGTGCCGACGCACGCGGGCGAACTGGTGGTGGCGCTGGCCGGCAAGCCGGCCATCATCGTCAGCAAGCTCGACGGCAGTTCGCAGATGGATCCCCAGCCCGTGCATTGCGCCGAAGTCGGCAGCATGCTGGCCAGGATGCACCTGGCGGGCCGGGATTTTCCGCTGCACCAGCCGAATCTGCGCGGTCTGGCCTGGTGGGTCGAGACCGTGCCCAAGGTCCTGCCCTTCCTCGATGCCGATAAGGCCGCGCTGCTGGCATCGGAACTCGCCTTCCAGCGCGACTTCGCCGCCGGCCCTGTCTACGCCCAGCTGGCGCAGGGTCCGGTGCACGCCGACCTGTTCCGCAACAACGTGATGTTCGTCGGCGAGCGCCTGAGCGGCTGCTTCGACTTTTATTTTGCCGGCTGGGACAGCTGGCTGTTCGACGTCGCCGTCACCGTCAACGACTGGTGCATCGACCTCGACAGCGGCCGTCTCGACCAGGACCGCGTGCTGGCGCTGACCCGCGCCTACCACGCGGCCCGTCCGTTCACCGCGGCCGAAGCCGAGGCCTGGCAGACGATGCTGCGCGCCGCGGCCTTGCGCTTCTGGCTGTCGCGCCTGTACGATTTCTACTGTCCGCGCGAAGCCGAAATGCTGACGCCGCACGACCCGACCCACTTCGAACGCGTGCTGCGCGAGCGCATCGCGGTTCCCGCGCCTGGTATCCAAGCATGAATAACCTGCCCGCCCGTACTGGCTGGGATTGGCTGAAGCAAGGCACCAGCCTGTTTCGCAAGCAGCCGGCCGCCCTCACCACCATCCTGTTTGCCAGCATCGTGTGCAGCATCGGCCTGTCGATCCTGCCCATCATCGGCACCGTGCTGAGCCCGCTCCTGATCCCCTCGTTCTCGATGGCCTTCATGCAGGCCTGCCTGATGATCGAAAACGGCGACCGCGTGACGCCCGGCGTACTGCTGACGGGCTTCAGGCGACCGGCGCTGGGCGCGCTGTGCAAGGTCGGCACGATCTACCTGGTCGTCGGCCTGGTCGAGATGCTGGTCGTGGTGATGATGCTGGGGCCGGAATTCTTCGAAAAGGTCGCCGAACGGCAGGCCAATCCGAACGATGCGGCGGCCCTGCTGTCGACGGAGATCGGGGTCTTCATGCTGATCGCGCTGATCAACCTGGTGATGCTGGTGACGCTGTACTTTGCGGCGCCGCTGACCTACTGGAAGCACATGAAGACCGGCAAGGCCGTGTTCTACAGCTTCTTCGCGGTGGTGCGCTCGGCACGCGTGTTCCTGGTCCTGCTGCTGGCCTGGTTTGCCGCCTTCTTCGTGATCGCCTCGCTGATGAGCATCGTGTTCGGACCAGGCACGCTCGGCCGCATCCTGCTGACCTGGCTGGTGTTCCTGTTCATGCTGCTGCTGCAGTGCTCGATGTACGCGGGTTATCGCACCATTTTCGGCAAGCCGAACGACAAGGAACCAGCGGCAGCGTAAGTGGGTGCGTGGGCACGGGGTGCCCACCCTACACGTTCCGCCATCCGTAGGGTGGGCACCCCGTGCCCACGCCAAGCTTACCTTGCCACCTTCTCCAGCTTGGCCACCGACAGGTCCAGCATCTTCATCCCCGCCCCGCCAAAGTTGATCAGCGCACGCGGGCTGCCGGCACCACCCTCGATGTTGACGATCACGCCCTCACCGAAGCGCGCGTGTGACACCTGCTCGCCGATGCGCCAGCCGATGCCCTTGTCGCTGGAAGACTTCTGCGCGATCTGCTTGGCGATCTGATTGTCGCTGCCGCCGTCGCGGAAGTTGGCGTCGTCCCAGGCGGTGGTCGACTTGCGGCCGGCAAACCAGTTGGTCTGCACACGCGGCGACAGCCACTTCAGCGACTCTTCCGGCAGCTCGTCGAAGAAGCGCGACTTCATGTTGAAGCGGGTCTGGCCATGCAGCATGCGCTGCTGCGTAAAGCTCATGTACAGGCGCTTGCGCGCACGTGTGATCGCCACGTACATCAGGCGCCGCTCTTCGTCCACGCCATCCAGTTCGCGCGAGCTGCTCTCGTGCGGGAACAGGCCTTCTTCGAGGCCGGTGATGAACACGGCGTCGAATTCCAGGCCCTTGGCCGAGTGCACCGTCATCAGCTGCATGGCGTCCTGCCCGGCCTGGGCCTGGGCGTCGCCGGCTTCCAGCGAGGCGTGGGCCAGGAAGGCCGACAGCGGCGACATCACGGTCGCCAGCGGCGCGTCGGCGTCCAGCACCTCGATGCCGTCGACATTGACGATGGCCTGGCCGCTGCTGGCCTGCGCCTGCGGGCCGAGGTGGGCCGGCGTGTGCGTGCCGAAGCCCTCTTCCTGCACGAAGTGGGTGGCGGCGCTGACCATCTGCTCCAAGTTCTCGATGCGCTCCGCGCCTTCCTTTTCCTTCTCGTAGTAGGCCAGCAGCGTACTGCGCTCGATGACTACTTTCACCATTTCCGGCAGCGGCAGCTGCTGGGTCTCGAAGCGTGCGCTTTCGATCAGCTTGACGAAATTGGCCAGCGCGCTGCCGGCCTTGCCGGTCATGTGCGGCACCGCCGCGTACAGCGACACGCCATAGCTGTCGGCCGCCATCTGCAGCTGCTCGATCGAGCGCGCGCCGATGCCGCGGGTCGGGAAGTTCACCACGCGCAGGAAGGCCGAGTCGTTGTGCGGGTTGTCCATCAGCTGCAGGTAGGCGATCGCGTGCTTGACCTCGGCGCGCTGGAAGTAGCGCAGGCCGCCGTACACGGTGTACGGAATGCCGGCCGCGAACAGCGCGTGCTCGATCACGCGGCTCTGCGCGTTCGAGCGGTACAGGATCGCGATTTCGCTGCGCGGCATGCCCTCGCCCATCAGGCTCTTGGCTTCTTCGATGATCCACTGCGCCTCTTCCAGGTCGGACGAGGCTTCGTAGATGCGGACCGGTTCGCCCTGGCCGGCATCGGTGCGCAGGTTCTTGCCCAGGCGCTGCTTGTTGTTGGCGATCAGGAAGTTGGCGGTATCGAGGATGTGGCCGTGCGAGCGGTAGTTCTGCTCCAGCTTGATCAGGTTCTTCACCTCGAAATCGCGCTCGAAAGCCTGCATGTTGCCGACATTGGCGCCGCGGAAGGCGTAGATGCTCTGGTCGTCGTCGCCCACCGCGAAGATCGCGCCGCCGGCCGGCTCGTTGTGCCCGGCCAGCAGCTTCAGCAGGTTGTACTGCAGGTCGTTCGTATCCTGGAACTCGTCGACCAGGATGTGGCGGAAACGCATCTGGTAATGCTGGCGCAGCGGGTGATTGCGCTGCAGCAGCTCGTAGGCGCGCAGCAGCAGCTCGGCGAAGTCGACCACGCCCTCGCGCTGGCACTGCTGGTCGTAGGCGTCGTAGAGCTCGACCATGCGTCGCTGCACGTGGTCGTAGGCCTCGCAATCGGCGGCGCGGCGGCCGTTGTCCTTGGCGTTGTTGATGAAGTACATCAGGTCTTTGGCCGGGTACTTCTCGTCATCGACATTCAGCGCCTTCAGCATGCGCTTGATCATCGACAGCTGGTCCTGCGAATCCAGGATCTGGAAGGTCTGCGGCAGCGCGGCGTCGCGGTGGTGGGTCCGCAACAGGCGGTTGCACAGGCCGTGGAAGGTACCGATCCACATGCCGCGCGTGTTGATCGGCAACATCGACGACAGACGCGTCAGCATTTCCTTCGCCGCCTTGTTCGTAAACGTCACCGCCATGATGCCGGCCGGCGAGACCTGGCTGGTCTGGATCAACCAGGCGATCCGGGTGGTCAGCACGCGGGTCTTGCCCGAGCCGGCGCCGGCCAGGATCAGGGCGCTCTGGGCAGGCAAGGTGACGGCGGCGAGCTGTTCGGGATTCAGATTGTCGAGGAGATTCATGCGGGCATTATAAACGGCGCGATGCACCGAAGGCGGCTTTCGACCGCAAATTTACTGGTTATATATACAGTATCACAACAGTTGCCCCACGGCTCGCGAGCGCCATGCAAACCGTACTTATCGTAAGTTGAACGCAGATGTGTTCTCAAGGCGGCCGATCGCCCTGTGGCATTGCCGCGGGTACGGGCCGGATTTTTCTATGTCGCAATGGAGTTCTACTTGTAATAAGGAGGCAACAATGCTGAATCGCGTCGTTACTGTGGCCGCACTTGCGGTCGGCGGCATGATGCTGTCGAAAAAAATGAAGAACCGTGCGTCGGGCATGGATTCGTCGATCGTCGAAACCATCGAGATCAACGTGCCGGTCCGCACCGCTTACAACCAGTGGACCCAGTTCGAAGACTTCCCGCAGTTCATGGCCAGCGTCAAAGAAATCCGCCAGCTGGACGACAAGCACCTGCACTGGAAAGCCAATGTCGCCGGTGAAGACAAAGAGTGGGACGTCGAGATCACCGAGCAGATCCCCGACAAGCGCATCGCCTGGCAAAGCACGACCGGCGTGCCGAACGGCGGCGTCGCGACCTTCCACAAGATCTCCGACAACGTCTGCCGCGTGACCGTCCAGATGGATTACCAGCCGGAAGGCGCGCTGGAACAGCTGGGCGACGCCTTCGGCGCCGTGCGCATGGAACTGCGCGGCAACCTGCAGAAGTTCAAGGAAATGCTGGAATCGCGCGGCAAGGAAAGCGGCGGCTGGCGCGGTAGTATTGCCCAGCACTGATTTCACTCGGTGTGCGTGAAGAGCCCAGAAGTTGGCATCCAACTTCTGGGTTCAGCTTAAAGAAACTACTTTTTCAACAGCTTCCACCTGAATGTGGCTCGCCCGTTTTCAAGTTGAAGCCAAGGAAGCACATATACCCATCGCTGGGCATATACGAACACCAGACTTCGCCTTTACTTCTCATCCTTTCGCCTTCTTCCAGACTACAGCTTACCCCTTTCACATCCGGTCCAATCGACTCGAATATTTCTTTTGCAGCTTGCCCCCTGATTGCAATTGCAAGCTTCCTATCCAGATTCGTAGGCGGTCCACGATCCCCTGACTCTCCAGAATAGATAAGATAAGTTGCATCTTTCAGTGGCTTGCTCCGTCCCGTCCACTTGCTATTTTCTTCTGCACCCACTGCCGATGCCAGAAGTAGGATAACCCAAAAAAGGCGTTTCATTCAACCTCCGGGCTTGATAGCAACGTAAAAATGGTCATCATGCCTATCCCAGTGACGTACGCCGGGAATACGAGCATCGTTGAACAAGACTTGTTTGACAAACGGATGGGTGAAGAAGATTTCGATGAGTTTAGCGGTGGCTTCGCCATCGTATTCGATCTGCTTCCACGTGACGGGCAGATGAAGACCATCTTTCCGGAGAGGTCTGACGTCTACCTGAAGACCATTGATATGCGAACGGTGGTCCATATTGGAGATAAGGACATTTTCTAACTCTACTTCGTAGTATTTGATCGGTTTGCCATCCCCGTCTGCGCGCATAAATTCCAGCTTTGCTTTAGGAATTGTTTTCCCCATCGAACAATACTGCATAAGAAGAGGCGACGCGAGATCGACCAGTTTTGTCAGGGCGATGGTTTTGTGCTCACATCGTTCTGCGGTATGTCCACCGGCAGTCGAGGCTGTGGCGCTTTTTGGCTGTTTCACACCCATCGAAGCCGAACTGACTTCTATCCAACCTGGATGCCCCGAGTCCTGAGATTCGCCTTTGATACCGTCAATTTGAAGATAAACGTCGATAGCCATGGCAGTACTCCGCTTGTGAAAAATGCTGAAGTCTTGCACGCTTATTGCACGAGCCAATTAATAATCGTCAACAAACAACTTCACAACAAATAGCGGGCAAAGCAGAAGATTTCGGTGTACGCCTGGTGTCGTATTTATTAAAAATTTCCGCGCCTAAACGGATCGGACCCTCTGCCTTGCCAGGAGTAGCATGGCATTCCTTTTCAGGAGGAACCATCATGGATAATGCCGACGATCCGATCGCGGCCCTGGTGCGCGACCACGACATGGTGCGCAAGCTGGCCGACAAATATCTCAACAGCAGCGACATGGAAGTCAAGAAACAGGCGGCGACCCAGCTGCTGCAAGCCATTCACACCCACTCGCGGCTGGAAGAATCGATCTTCTATCCGAACGTGCGCTGCCTGGACGACAACCTGGTACGCCATTTCGAGCAGGACCATTTGAAAGTCGACGATCTGCTGGCCACGCTGCAGGGCATGGAAGCGGACGAACCGCGCGCCGAGCAGATGATGCGCGACATGCTCAACGCGGTGCTGAGCCATATCGAGGAGGAGGAACAACAGCTGTTCCCGCGGCTGCGGCAATCGAACGTCGATATGTCCGACATCGGGCTGCAGATGCAGTCGTTCGAGGCGAACCTGGTGCATATGCAGGCGCAGGCGAGCGACCAGGGTTCGCGGCGGAGATAGCTGCGCTAGAGCTACCGTCGTTCCCGCGCAGGCGGGAACCCAAGTTCTGCAAGCGTCACGTTAGCGCACGCAAACTTGGATTCCCGCCTGCGCGGGAAGTCACGCTGGGCAATGCTCAGCGTGACAAACTAACTTACCAGACGCGGCAGCGCTTTTCCTTCACCATCGGCTGCCCCGGCTTGCACTGGAAAGCCTGCTGGAACTGCGGCATGTTCACCACCAGGCCGTTCACGCGGAAGCGGCCCGGCGAGTGCGGGTCGGTCAGGGCTTTCACGCGCAGGTTTTCCGGGCGGTCGTTTTCGCAGGCCCATTGCGCATTACCGACGAAGAAGCGCTGTTCCGGCGTCAGGCCATCGCGCAACTGCTGCGGCTGCGCCTGCTGCGGCATGCTGGCCATCTCTTCCTTCCACGCCATCCAGCCCAGGATCAGGCCGCCCAGGTCGGCGATGTCCTCACCCAGGGTCAGCTTGCTGTTGATCTTGATGTCGTCCACCACCGTGTACTGCGCGTACTGGTCGACGATGCACTGGGCGCGCTCTTCGTATTCCTTCGCGTCCTTCTTGGTCCACCAATCCTTGAGGTTACCCTTGGCGTCGAACTGGCGGCCTTCGTCGTCGAAGGCGTGGGTCAGTTCGTGGCCGATGGTGCCGCCGGTGTTGCCGTAGTTCGGCGCGTCGTCCATCTTCGGATCGAACAGCGGCGGCTGCAGCACGCCGGCCGGGAAGTTGATGTCGTTCATCTGCGGATTGAAATAGGCGTTCACCGTCGGCGGCGTCATGCCCCATTCGCCGCGGTCGAGCGGCTTGCCGATCTTGGCCAGGTCGCGGCGCGTCTCGAACACATTGCCGCGCTGGACGTTGCCGGCAAAGTCGCCCGGCTTCACCTCATATGCGCTGTAGTCGCGCCACTTGTCCGGATAGCCGATCTTGTTGACGATCGCGGCGAGCTTTTCCTGGGCGCGCTTCTTGGTTTCAAGGCTCATCCAGTCGAGCGATTCGATGTCCTTCTTCATCGCCTCTTCGACCTGGCGGGTCATGTGCAGCGACTTTTCCTTCAGCGCCGGCGAGAACGCGCGGCTGACGAATTCCTGGCCCAGCGCTTCGCCCAGCTGGCGGTCGACCAGTCCTACGCAGCGCTTCCAGCGCGGCTGCTGTTGCTGCACGCCGCGCAAGGTCTTGCTGAAGAAGTCGAAGTGCTCCTGGTCGAAACTGGATGCCAGCGCCGGCGACATGTTGCGCGCCACGTGCCAACGCAAATAGGTACGGGTCGATTCGATGTCGGAAGTCTTCCACATCCTGGCCAGCGCCTTGAAGAAGGCCGGCTCGGTGACGTTGAAGGTGGTCTGCCTGGCCTGGCCGATTTCGTTCAGGTAGGCATTCCAGTTGAAGCCTGGGGTCAGCGCCTGCAGACCTTTCGCATCGACCTTGTGGAACAGCTTGTACGGATCGCGCTTGTCGACGCGCGACAGCGAGGCCGTGGCGAGCTCGGTTTCCATTGCCATCACGCGCTCGGCCTGGCGCTGCGCCTGTTCGGGGCTGTCGCCGAGCAGCTTGAAGGTGTTGGCGATGTGGGCGACGTATTTCGCGCGCACGTCCTTCGATTTGGCGTCCGTCTTCAGGTAGGAATCGCGGTCCGGCAGGCCCAGGCCGCCGGCGGTGGCGAAGGCGATCACGCGGGTCGAATCGCCGAAGTCCTGGCTCGAGCCGAAGCCGAAGAACAGGCCCTGGTCGGCCAGCGCCAGGTGCAGTTGCGCCAGCACGCGCGGCAAATCCTTGTTGCTGCGCAGGGTCGCGATCTGGTCGAAGAACGGCTTCAGGGGCGCCGCGCCGCGCGTCTCGATGGTGCGCTCGTCCATGCAGGCGCCGAAGTAGTCGCCGATCTTCTGCTGGTTGGCGTTGCGGCCGTCCTGGCGTTTGGACAGGTCTTCGAGGATGCCCCACAGGAAGCGCTGGTTGTCCTGGGCCAGCTTGCCGTACACCGACCAGCGCGCCTGGTCGGCGGGGATCGGGTTGTTCTTCATCCAGCCGCCGCAGGCGTACTGGTAGAAGTCGACGCAGGGGTCGGCGCTGCGGTCCATTGAGCTCGGGTCCAGGCCCGGTGTGTAGGGGAATTCCGTTGCGGGGCGCTCGGCCTTGGTGGTCGGTGCCGCCGATGCGGCCGGCGCGGCGGCCGGCGCAGTCTGGGCATGCGCCAGCGCAGCGGCGCCGGCAAGGGACAAGAGGACAGCTAAGCGGGCTGGGCGCATAAGTCGAGCTTTATAAAAAGATTAACCCGCTTATGCTGCCACACGGGCGCCCGCCCGGCAATCCTTACGCCCGCTCAGCCACGCCGATCAGCCCTGCCCCGGCGCCTGCTGCGCCAGGCCGCGCGCCATCGCATCGCGGATCAGCTCGCGCATGGTCCTGTCGGCGGCCTTGCTTTCCTGGTCCATCTGCTTGCCGAGCACGTCCATCTTCTTGCCGAGTGCATCCATCGGCTGGCCGGCCTCCTTCATGCGCCGGCCGACGTCCCGCATGTCGGCATGGGCCTGGCGACGCTGCATGTCGCTTTCGGTGGCAGCGCGGATCTGCTCGCCCAGCGCATTCATCTGCTTTTCCAGGCTTGCCATCTCGGCTTCGAGACGCCCGCGCTCGCTGTCCGAAGCGCTGCCGAGCTTTTCGCCCACACGGCCCATCTTGCGCCCTACCTCGTCCATGTTGCGCTGCACTTCGCGTAACCGGCGCTGGTCCGGTTGCATGCCGGCGGCCGCCTGCTCCATTTCCTTGCCGAGCGCATCCATTACCTTGCCATGCCGTTCCATCTCCTTGCCGTAGACGTTCATCTGTTCGCCCAGCCGGTTGACCGGTGCCCAGGCTGTGCGTGCCTTCGCCAGGGTGTCCGGATCCTGCACGATCCAGGACTTGCCGCCGTCGCGGAACCACAGGAACTCGCCCTTGACGTTGCGCCTGAGCTGTTTGATGGCGTCCCAGTCGGCGCTGCTGCCGGTCATGGCCGCCCCTTTCTCGCCATCGCCGACCAGGGCATAGCCGTCTTCACGGCCAGGCCGCAGCGTGATGTGATGAAACCCAGGCTTCGGCTGAGCCGAAGGCACCGACGTGTCCGGCGTCGTGCCGGCATGGGCGTGGATCGCAGCCGTCAGGGCCAGGCAGAGTGCCGGCAGCGGGAGCTTCCAGCCTGCCGATGAACTGAAGGGTTCCGTTTGCGGGCGAACCAGGCGTTTGATGCGAGACATGAGCTTTCCTCCTCCATGTGCCCCAAGGCCAAGTTGCTGGGATGAGAGCTGGAACAGGTCCAGCTCGGATAATGCAAGCGCGAGACGCCGCGGTTCGCCCAATGCGCTTGCAGCCAAATCGTCGGCGATCAGTTCCCGCTCGACCCGGATGCGGTGCGACAGCCACCACACCGCCGGGTGATAGAACAGCAGGATCTCGATCGCGCTCTGTACCAGATTCACCAAATAATCGTGACGCCGCACATGGGCCAATTCGTGCGCCAGCAGCGCTTCGAGCAGCTGGGGCGCCATCCCGGTTGTCAGCGAAGCCGGCACCAGCACCAGCGGACGCCAGCAGCCGGCCGTGACCGGGCTGGCAAGATCGTTCACCAGTCCCAGCACGACTTTGCGGCCCAGCCCCATGCGCTCGCCCAGGCGGTCCAGCACGGCCTGCCAGGCCGGGTCCAGGCGGTAGGCCCCCGAACGGCTGCGGCGCCTTACCCAGGCCAGGCCCAGCAACAGCCGCAGGGCCATCAGGGCGGCACCTGCCGACCAGCACAGGATCACCAGCGGCAGGCGCGGCGCCAGCAGTTCGCGCCAGCCGGCCAGGTGCCACAGCGCCGGCACCGCCGCGCCATCGCCGAGCGCTTGCGCGGCCGTGGCAGGCAATCCCTGCAGCAGGGCCGACCTCAGCACGCCCCCGGTTTCGAAACCGCCCTGCCCCATCACGCGCACCAGCAGGCCGGCCACCGGCAGCGCCGCGCACGACAGCAGTGCGATGCAGGCGACCAGGTAGCGCCACTGCGGCCGCGCCCTGCCCATCGATCCCAGCAGCACGGCGGCGATACAGCCGGCCAGCATGCCCTGCCAGACGAAGTCCAGCAGTGCCCAGGCCAGGCCCGACATCCAGGCTGCGGTATTCATGCGATCTCCTTTCGATGAACAGGTTAAGCCGACTAGAAAATTTTGTCTAGAACTTTTTTTCTATATTTGGGCGAGCAAACGATGAAGGCAGGATAGGGATGAACGGGGATGGGGGCCAGCTTTGTGCGACAGGCGGCAGGTTTGGTGGCCTGGACGGAAAAAAGCCGGCATTGCGCCGGCTATTCGGGCCCCCGACAAGGCGGCCGGCCAGGTCGGGGGCGACGTTTCATCGTGGCTGGTATCAGTACACGACCACGGAGCGGATCGACTCGCCCCGCTTCATCAGCTCGAAACCTTCGTTGATCTGGTCCAGGCGCAGGTGATGCGTGATCAGATCGTCGATGTTGATCTTGTTTTCCATGTACCAGTCGACGATGCGCGGCACGTCGGTACGGCCGCGGGCACCGCCGAAGGCCGAGCCTTTCCATTCGCGGCCGGTAACCAGCTGGAACGGACGGGTCGAGATTTCCGCACCCGCTTCGGCCACGCCGATGATGATCGACTGGCCCCAGCCCTTGTGGCAGCATTCCAGCGCCTGGCGCATCGTGGTCGTGTTGCCGATGCACTCGAAGGAGTAGTCGGCACCGCCGTCGGTCAGCTGGACGATGGCGTCGACCACGTTCTCGACATTCTTCGGATTGACGAAGTGGGTCATGCCGAACTTGCGCGCCATCTCTTCGCGGCCCGGGTTGATGTCCACGCCGATGATCTTGTCGGCGCCGACCATCTTCGCTGCCTGGATCACGTTCAGGCCGATGCCGCCCAGGCCGAACACGACCACGTTGGCGCCCGCCTCCACCTTGGCCGTGAAGATCACGGCGCCGATGCCGGTGGTGACGCCGCAGCCGATGTAGCAGACCTTGTCGAAAGGCGCATCCGAGCGGATCTTGGCCAGCGCGATCTCCGGTACCACGATGTAGTTCGAGAAGGTCGAGGTGCCCATGTAGTGGAAGATGGGCTTGCCGTCCAGCGAGAAGCGGCTGGTCGCATCCGGCATCAGGCCGCGGCCCTGCGTCGAGCGGATGGCCTGGCAAAGATTGGTCTTCTGCGACAGGCAGAATTTGCACTGGCGGCATTCCGGGGTGTACAGCGGGATGACGTGGTCATCTTTTTTCAGGCTCGTCACGCCGGGGCCGACGTCCACCACCACGCCCGCGCCTTCATGGCCGAGAATGGCGGGGAACAGGCCCTCGGGGTCGGCGCCCGACAGCGTGTACCAGTCCGTGTGGCAGATGCCGGTGGCCTTGACCTCGACCAGCACCTCGCCCGCTTTCGGGCCTTCGAGCTCGACTTCCTCGATGGTCAGCGGCTTACCCGCCTGCCATGCAATCGCTGCCTTGGTTTTCATGTGAATCTTCCTCTGCTTGATAAACGGTTTGCCATGATACCAAGCAGAAGCGGAACGCGTATCACTTGGCCCGCAGGCGCGCGGCGAAGGCCCCGTGCAGGCTGCCCAGCAGCTCCTCGGCCGCGACGATCTGCTCGGCCACCTCGTTGATCTTGCGGCGGTTCGAGCGCGCGTGGTCGCGCAGCACCTCGAAGGCGGTGTTGCGGTCGGTCTGGTAGCGCGCCATCAGCACGCCGACGGCCAGGCTGGTCTCGCGCCCGGCGGCCAGGGCCGCGTTCAGGTTGACTTCGGTGCGGCGCAGCTGGCGGATCTCGTCGGCGCGCGCCAGGGCGGCTTCGAAGGCCGGCAGCAGGCGGCTCGCATCGACCGGCTTGACCACGAAGCCGACCGCGCCATGGCTGGCGGCCTGGCGCGCGGTCTCGGCATCGTCCACCGACGACAGGAACATGAAGGGCACCGCGGTGTGCTCCCTCAGGCGCTGCGCCAGTTCGAGACCGGACATGCCGGGCATCGTGATGTCGAGCAGGGCCAGGGCGATGTCCGCTTCGCGCTCCTGCACGCGCTGCACCGCTTCGGGCGCGGAGCCGGCTTTGACGGTGTCGTAGCCGGCATGCTGCAGCACGGTGGCGATGAAATCGAGCAGGAGGGGGTCGTCGTCGACCAGCAGGATCAGACGGCGGGAAGAAGCGGGCGCGCTCATTGTTACCTGTTCTTACAAGAGGGGGGAATACCGCTTGTCGAAATTAATGAAAACTTCACATTTCCAACTTTGGCGGGCCAAAAATATAGCATGCACATTTGTGACAAACGTGGATTTTCGTCAATTGAATCATACGCACAAACGATCGCGCAACAACTCCCGCGCACGATTGAAAATCAATTGCGTATGTATAAGTTACCTCCATAAACTGGCTCGGCTGTTTACGCAGAGGGCTGGGCCCGGCCCGCTGCGGCAACAGCGATGTATCGGTCGTTACAGCAGCAACACCAATAAGCATGCGGACCACGATGTCCGCGTCGATAACAAGTAACTTACGGAGAAAACACCGATGAATCAGAAACACAATCGCGCAGCAAAGTTCGTCCCCGCCCTCGGCTTGTGCGCCGCGGCACTGGCAGTCGCCTTCGCGGGCAACGCCTCGGCCGCCGCGCCGGACACCACCCGCGTGATCGTCGCCTTCAAACCGGGCGCGAAAGCGGCCATGAAGTCGGTGGTCGCCGCGGCCAAAGGCTCGGTCAAGCATGAAATCTTCGGCATGAACGCCATGGCCATCGAAGTGCCGGCCGTCGCCCTGAAAGGCCTGGAAAACAACCCGAACGTCGAGTACATCGAAGAGGACGTGCTCCGCAAACCGCTGGCGCTGACCTCGCCCTCGACCGGCACCCCCTACACCGCCGGCCAGCTGGTCCCCTACGGCATCAAGCTGGTGCAGGCCGACCAGCTGCCCGACACCAACGCCGGCAACCGCAAGGTCTGCATCATCGACTCGGGCGTCGACTTCCAGCATGAAGACCTGTCCGCCAACGGCGCCAACGTCACCGGCGAATACGACGCCGGCACCGGCAACTGGAACACCGACGAGAACCACCACGGCACCCACGTGTTCGGCACCATCGCCGGCGTCAACAACGGCACCGGCGTGGTCGGCGTGAACCCGAACAAGAACCTCAAACTGCACATCGTGAAGGTGTTCGGCAAGGATGGCTGGGCGTATTCCTCGACCCTGTCCTCGGCCGCCAACAAGTGCGCCGCGGCCGGCGCCAACGTGATCAGCATGTCGCTGGGCGGCGGCGCCAAGAGCATGACCGAGCAGAAGACCTTCGACAGCCTGCAGACCAAGGGCATCCTCAGCATCGCTGCCGCCGGCAACGACGCCAACACCACCATCTCCTACCCGGCCGGCTATTCGAGCGTGATGTCGGTGGCGGCCGTGGACGAGAACAAGGCCTGGGCCAGCTTCTCGCAGTACAACAGCGACGTCGAAATCGCCGGCCCGGGCGTCTCGGTGCTGTCGACCGTGCCGATGGGCACCGGCCAGGATCCGGTCCTGAGCGTCGGCGCAAGCACCTACGCGCCCACCGCCATGGAAGGTTCGCCGGTCAAGACCGCGACCGCCCCGCTGGCCGACTTCGGCATCGGCGACAGCGTCAACACCGCCGTCTCCGGCAAGGTCTGCCTGATCCAGCGCGGCACCGTCGACTTCGCGACCAAGGTCCTCAACTGCCAGAACAGCGGCGGCGTCGGCGCGGTCGTGTACAACAACGTGGCCGGCCCGGTGGCGGGCACGCTGGGCACGACGGTGACCAGCATCCCGTCGGTCGGCGCCTCCGACACCGAGGGCGCGGCGATGAAAGGCCAGCTGGGCCAGAGCGCCACCGTCGGCATCAAGGCGTCGAACTACGCCTACTTCGACGGCACTTCGATGGCAACCCCGCACGTGTCGGCCGTCGCGGCGCTGGTGTGGAGCTACTTCCCGACCTGCACCGGCTCGCAGATCCGCACCTCGCTGGACAACAGCGCGCTGGACCTGGGCACCGCCGGCCGCGACACCAAGTACGGCTACGGCCTGGTCCAGGCCAAGGCTGCCTACGACCGCATCAAGTCGCTGGGCTGCGGCAAATAAACAGGCGTTCGCGCCTTTCGTAGGGTGGGCACCACGTGCCCACGCGTGACGTTTGTGGCATCTTTACGTTACGCGTGGGCACGGTGTGCCCACCCTGCTTTTTTTTTCGACGAACGGACAACATGGACACCGAGATCATCGACTCCTGGAACAAGAACGCCGCGCCGTGGGTGACGGCCGTGCGCGACGGCGAGATCGAAAGCCGCCTGCTCGTCACCAACCGCGCCATCGTCGAGGCCGTACGCAGCCGCGCGCCGGCAAGCGGCATCGACATCGGCTGCGGCGAGGGCTGGCTGGTCCGTGCGCTCGACGGCATCGCCATGACCGGCGTCGACGTCGTGCCCGGGCTGGTCGATGCCGCGCGCGCGGCCGGCGGCGGCGAGTTTCTCACCATGTCCTACGAGGCGATCGCGCAGGGCGGCCTGCAGCTGGCGCTCGACGTCGCCGTCTGCAATTTTTCGCTGCTGGGCGACGAATCCGTCGCGGGCATTTTCCGTGCCGCCCCGACTTTCCTGCGGCCGGGCGGCGCGCTGATCGTGCAGACCATGCACCCGGTCGTGGCCTGCGGCGACGCCCCCTACCGCGACGGCTGGCGGACCGGCAGCTGGGCCGGCTTCAATGCCGGCTTCACCGATCCGCCGCCATGGTACTTCCGCACGCTGGGCAGCTGGGTCCGCCTGTATGCCGAGCACGGCCTGCAGCTGCAGGAATTGCGCGAACCCGTGCATCCGAAGACCGGAAAGCCGGCATCGCTGATCCTGATCGGCCAGTTGCCCTTGCGTCATCTATAATGGACCCTTTCGAAATTTCACACGCCAACACAGCCATCATGGAATTAGCCAAGTCTTTCGAGCCAGCCGACATCGAACAATTCTGGCGTAACGAATGGGAACAGCGCGGTTACTTTGCCGCCACCATGGACGCCGACAAGCCTTCGTTCAGCATCCAGCTGCCGCCGCCGAACGTGACGGGCACCCTGCACATGGGCCACGCCTTCAACCAGACCGTCATGGATGGCCTGACCCGCTACTACCGCATGCGTGGCTTTAACACGGCCTGGATCCCGGGCACCGACCACGCCGGCATCGCGACCCAGATCGTGGTCGAGCGCCAGCTGGACGCCCAGAAAATCTCGCGCCACGACCTCGGCCGCGACGCCTTCGTCGAGAAGGTCTGGGAGTGGAAGGAAAAGTCGGGCAGCACCATCACCGGCCAGATGCGCCGCCTGGGCGCCTCCGCCGACTGGCAGCGCGAATACTTCACGATGGACGAGCCGCGCTCGAAAACCGTGGCCGAAGTCTTCGTGCGCCTGTACGAGCAGGGCCTGATCTACCGCGGCAAGCGCCTGGTCAACTGGGACCCGGTGCTGGGCACCGCCGTGTCCGACCTCGAAGTCGTGTCGGAAGAAGAAGACGGCTCGATGTGGTACATCCAGTACCCGCTGGCGGACGGCAGCGGCCACCTGACGGTCGCCACCACGCGTCCGGAAACCATGCTGGGCGACGTCGCCGTCGCGGTCGATCCGACCGACGAGCGCTACACCCACCTGCACGGCAAGATGCTGAAGCTGCCGCTGGTCGGCCGCGAGATCCCGATCATCGCCGACGAGTACGTCGACAAGGCCTTCGGCACCGGCTGCGTGAAGATCACCCCGGCCCACGACCTCAACGACTACGCGGTCGGCCAGCGCCATAAGCTGCCGATGCTGTCGATCATGACGCTCGAAGCGAAGATCGTCGACGACGCGCCGGAAGCCTACCGCGGCCTGGACCGCTTCGAAGCGCGCAAGAAGATCGTCGCCGACCTCGAAGCGCAGGGCCTGCTGGAACAGGTCAAGCCGCACAAGCTGATGGTGCCGCGCGGCGACCGCACCGGCGTCATCATCGAGCCGATGCTGACCGACCAGTGGTTCGTCGCCATGAGCAAGCCGGCGCCGGAAGGTACCTTCAATCCGGGCAAGTCGATCGCCGAAGTGGCGCTGGAAAAGGTCGCCAGCGGCGAGATCCAGTTCGTGCCCGAGAACTGGACCACCACCTACAACCAGTGGCTGGGCAACATCCAGGACTGGTGCATCTCGCGCCAGCTGTGGTGGGGCCACCGCATTCCGGCCTGGTACGGCCCGAACGGCGAGATCGTTGTCGCCCGCAGCGAAGAAGAAGCGCAGGCGAAAGCGAAAGAACAAGGCATCGCAGGTGAACTCAAGCGCGACGACGACGTGCTCGACACCTGGTTCTCGTCGGCCCTGGTGCCCTTCTCGACCATGGGCTGGCCGGAAAATACCCGCGACATGGACCTGTTCCTGCCCTCCTCCGTGCTGGTGACCGGCTTCGACATCATCTTCTTCTGGGTCGCGCGCATGGTCATGATGACCGCGCACTTCACCAACAAGGTGCCGTTCAAGACCGTCTACGTGCACGGCCTGGTGCGCGATTCGTCCGGCCAGAAGATGTCCAAGTCGAAGGGCAATACCCTGGACCCGATCGACCTGATCGACGGTATCGACGTCGAGTCGCTGGTTGCCAAGCGCACCACCGGCCTGATGAACCCGAAGGCCGCCGAGAAGATCGCCAAAGCCACGCGCAAGGAGTTCCCGGAAGGGATCCCGGCCTTCGGCACCGACGCCGTGCGCTTCACGATGGCCAGCTACGCCTCGCTGGGCCGCAACATCAACTTCGACCTCGGCCGCTGCGAAGGCTACCGCAACTTCTGCAACAAGCTGTGGAACGCGACCCGCTTCGTGCTGATGAACACCGAAGGCAAGGACTGCGGGAAACCGGAAGCCGCCGACCTGTCGCAGGCCGACCGCTGGATCATCTCGCTGATGAACCGCGTCGAGCAGGACGTCGCGAAAGGCTTCGCCGACTACCGCTTCGACAACATCGCCTCCAGCATCTACAGCTTCGTCTGGGACGAGTACTGCGACTGGTACCTGGAACTGGCCAAGGTGCAAGTCCAGCAAGGCACCGAGGCGCAGCAGCGCGCCACCCGCCACACCCTGCTGCGCGTGCTGGAAGTGATCCTGCGCCTGGCGCACCCGATCATCCCGTTCGTGACCGAGCAGCTGTGGCACGCGGTCGCGCCGCTGGCCGGCAAGACTGGCGACACCATCATGCTGCAGCCCTACCCGATCGCCGACGAATCGCTGATCGACGCCGGTGCGGAAGCCTGGATGGACCAGTTCAAGAAAGTGACCGACGCCACCCGCAACCTGCGCGGCGAGATGAAGCTGTCGCCGTCGGTGCGCGTGCCGCTGATCGTCGAGCCGGGTTCGGAAGCCGACCGCGCCGCCGCGCAGAGCTTCGCGCCTTACGTGCAGCTGCTGGGCAAGCTGTCGGAAGTGCAGATCGTCGATGCCCTGCCGGAATCGCCGGCCGCAGTGTCCATCGTCGGCACCACCAAGCTGATGCTGAAGGTCGAGATCGACGTCGCCGCCGAGCGCGAGCGTCTGTCCAAGGAGATCACACGCCTGCAGGGCGAGATCGCCAAGGCCAACGGCAAGCTGTCCAGCGAAAGCTTCGTAGCCCGCGCCCCGGCCGCCGTGGTGGCCCAGGAACGCGAGCGCGTCGAGAACTTCAGCGCCACGCTGGCCAAGATGCAGGAGCAACTGGGCAAGCTGCCGCCGGCTTGACCGGCTGATCGGCCCATGTGAAAAGCCGCGTCCGGGTTCTGCCCGGCGCGGCTTTTTTACGTCAGGAGCGCCGCCGGCGTGCGACCAGCAGCATGCACGCCAGGCCCAGACCCAACATCGCCGTCTGCCCCGGTTCCGGCACCGGCGAGATGTTCATGACGACATTGTCGATCTGGCCCCACTGCGGGTCGGGCGAGCTCAGGTCGCCGGGATTCGGCATGAACCAGTCGATGTAGCTCACGTTCTGGAAGTCCGACGGCAGGGTGAAGGTGGCCAGCGGCTGGTCGCCGAGGATGGTGAAGGTGGCGCCGGAATCGCTGACGAAGACCGAGTCGCCGCCGAAGTAATCGAAAGCGACGAAACCGAAGTTGCTGCCATCGATGCGCTGGAAGCGGTAGGGTTGCGAACCTTCGCGGCTGTGCAGCAGCAGTGCGTCCGTCGCGGAGTGCAGGTGCCCGCCGTTCGGCTCGAGCGAGGTGACGCTGAAGCCCGATTCGGTCCATGATTCGGGATAGGGCCCGAGATCCTGGATGTTGTCGAAGGTGAGCGTGACGGTCTGGGCCGAAGCGCAGGCCATGCCCAGGGCGCAGCCGAGCGCCACGATGCAGTGCTTGATCCAGCGTGATGGTGTCATGATGATCCCCCTGTAAAGGTTAGATGCGGTTAAGGCGACAGCCGCCTACCCTCACAGCATAAGGATGAGATGCTGGAGTATATTGATCAAAGCCAGCCCGCACTCCTCGCCATCCGGTATGCCTCGATCCGGTTGCCCGCGTTCAGCTTGCTGATCGCTTCCGACAGGTAATTGCGCACCGTCCCTTCGGACAAGTGCACCAGCTTCGCGATCTCGCCGCTGGTCTTGCCCTCGCCGGCCAGGCGCAGCACCTGGCGTTCGCGGTCGGACAGCGGATCCTGGCCCGCGCTCCAGCTTTCCAGCGCCAGCTCGGGCGCGATCGCCCGGCCGCCCTTGTGCACGGCGCGGATCGCCGCCGCCAGATTCTCGGCCGGCGCATCCTTCAACAGGTAGCCGCGCACCCCGGCCTCCATCGCGCGCCGCAGGTAGCCGCTGCGCGCGAAGGTCGTGACGATCACCACCCTGGCCGGCAGGCCAAGTTCCTGCAACTGCGCCGCCAGTTCGAGTCCGGTCATCTGCGGCATCTCGACGTCGGTGAGCACGATGTCGGGCCGCAGCTCGCGGCACAGCGCCAGGGCATCCTTGCCGTTGCCGGCCGTGCCGACCACGTCGAGGTCGTCTTCGAGCTTCAACAATGCCGCCAGCGCGCCCAGCAGCAGCGCCTGGTCTTCGGCGATCACGATCCTGATCATGCGGTTTCTCCTTCCCTGTCCTTTACCGGCAGGCGCAATTCCAGGCGCAAGCCATTCTCCACGCTGACCACGAGCCGGCCGCCGGCCGACACGGCGCGTTCGCGCATCCCGGTCAGGCCGTTGCCGACACGGACTTCGTCGCCGGCGCGCAGGCGGTCGCCATCGTCTGTCACGCGCAACACCGCGCTGCCCTCTTCCAGCGCCAGCCTGAGCGTGCAGCGGGACGCGCCGGCATGGCGCACGACATTGGTCACGGCTTCGCGCAGCGTCAGCGCCAGCACGTGTTCGAGCGCCGGCGGGAGGACGTTTTGTTGAAACTGCGGCTGCACCTCTTCATGCAGCGCGACGCCGGCCGCCGCCAGGCTGGCGCGGGCACTGGCCAGGGCGCCGGGCAGGCCGCTGTCGCGGTAGCCGGTCACCGCCGTCCTCACCTCGGCCAGGGCGCGGCGCGCGCTCGCTTCGATATCGGCGATCTCGCGCTTGCAGGCGTCGACGTCGCGGCCAGCCAGCTTGCCCGCCAGCTCAGCCTTCAACGCGATCAGCGACAGCGAGTGGCCCAGCAGATCGTGCAGGTCGCGCGAGATCCGTTCGCGCTCGGCGATGCGGGCGATGTGCTCGACTTCTTCCTGCTTGCGCAGCAGCTGCTTGCGCGAAGCACGCAGGCCGCCTTCCATGATCGAGGCCACGCCCACCGACAGGCCGACCGCCCAGGGTGCCAGCAGGAAGGACGGGCCGTTCTCGGCCAGCAGGTAGCCGGTCGCCGTCGCCAGTCCCAGCACCAGTATCAACATGCGAGGGGCGTTGCGGCCCGGCGCCAGGCGTCCGCACATGCCGGCGGCGAAGATGAAGAAGGTACCGGCACCGTTGTTATGCGGCGCCCACAGCATGCCGAACACGCAGGCACCGAGGATGCACAGGACGGCGTTGCGGCCGCCGGTCCAGAAGCTGACCAAATAAAGCGGCAGGAACAGCGCCACGCTCAGGCCCAGCATGGCCAGTTCGAGCGCGCTGACCTCGCTGTAGAAGTACTTAAACAGCAGGAAGGCCAGGGACGTCGCCCACAGGTAGGGCAGCTTGCCCATATCGGCCGGGACCCAGGGCCCGGCCAGCACGCGCTTGAATCGTTCCATCGCTCGTCGTTTTTATGTGTGATCAGCGGTCGGCCAGGCGAACGTCGGCGATCTCGAAACGGTAGTCGCCGGGTTGCGGTCCAGCGTTAAATCCTATCATGGTCACCGCCGTCGGATCGACCCCGGCAAAGGCGCTGAAGGGAATCGCCACTTCCTTCCACTCGGCACCGGTCTCGAAGGGCACACTGCGCGGGATGGTCATGCCGCTCGAGGCCATCGTCAGCATGACCGGGTGGCCGTCGCCGCGTACACGGAAGCGCAAGACCTTGGCTGCGCTCAGGTCGGCGCCCAGCATCGGCTGCGTGCCCGGCATGAAGGCCGCGCCGGCCCACGGGTAGGCGAAGCCCGGCTTGACCTGCGCCTCGATCGCGATCCTTGCGCCACCCTCCCGCGCGGCCTGGGCATCGAGGTTGACGGTCGAGACGCCACCCGCGAATTTGTCGGTGGACGGGAACCAGCCGGTGCCGAAGGGGCTGGCCAGCTTGCCTTCCTTCAGCAGCGAGATTCGGCCGTTGGCCGGCAGCGCCAGCGGCTGCGTGGCTTTGGCCGCGTTTTCCTGCGCCACGTGCTTGCGCTGGGCTTCGCGCAGCGCCGTCGTGCTCTCGCCATCCTTCCACACCTCGACGATGCGGCGGGTGGCGCCGATGTCCTGCAGCGGATTGCCCTCGACCAGTACCAGGTCGGCTTTATAGCCTTTGGCGATCTGCCCGCGCTGGCCCAGGCGGAAGGCCTTGGCCGGCGCGCTGGTGGCGGCCACCAGGGCTTCGCGCGGAGTGAGGCCCGCGTCGACCAGCGCCGCCAGTTCATGGTGCAGGCTGGCGCCGTACTGGGTGCCGGCGTTGCCGGCGTCGGTACCGGCCAGCAGCGGCACGCCGGCGCGGCGCAAGGCGCTGGTGACCATCTTGGGCGCCGCCAGGATGCCTGGCCGCGGCGTCGGGCCGTAGCCGGTCTGCAGGGCGCCGCGCTCTTCGCGGTCGAGCAGGCCGGCCACCTGCGGATCGTCGAGCAGGTCGCGCGGCTTGATCCCGGCGATGCTTTCCAGGACCGAGAAAGTCGGCACCACGAAGGCGCCCTTCGCCTGCGCCAGCTTCGCCAGACTGTCCGCTTCCTCCTGCGACATCTGCGCGGCGACGAACAAATGGGCCAGGCCGTCGGCCCCGGCTTCCAGCGCGGCGCGCGCGTTCTCCAGGTTGCTGATATGGACCACGGCCAGCTTGCCGCGCTTGTGGGCGGCATCGATCACGGCCTTCACGGTGGCGCGGTCGAGGCTCTTGAAGTGGTGATCGCCGAAGCCGTCTTCCATCACGACCTTGATGAAGTGCGAGCCTTCGGCGATGCGGGCGTCAACGAAGGCCTGGGCGTCGCCGCCGTTTTCCAGGGTCGGGATCTTGACCGGGTATTCGGTGCCGTGGCCGCCGGGCGCGGTGACCAGGGTGCCGGCCGAGAACACGTCGGCCTCGCCGCCGTTGCGGCCTTCGTTCATCTGCTTTTTGATGCGCTGCATGACCTCGACGCCGGTGAACATGTCGACCTGGGTCGTCACGCCGAACACCAGCGGCAGCTCGAAATGCTGCCAGGTGTGGACGTGGGCGTCGATCAGGCCCGGCAGCAGTGTGCGTCCTTTGCCGTCGACGATGCGGGCGTCGGCCGGCACCTTGCCGCGGTAGTCGGCATCGGCGATCGCGCCGTCGCGCACCAGTACGGAACGGTGTTCGTGCGCGCTCCTGCCGTCGAAGACGCGCACGTCCCGCACCAGGGTAGTGCCGGCGAAGGCGGTGGAGGTGGAAGCGCAGGCCAGGCCGGCGGCCAGCAGCAGCGAAGTCAGGATGGTCGGTTTCATGGTGTTCCCCTTGTCGTTGTTGGTTGTCGATGGGGTCAGTATCCGGAAAGGGCGGCTGCCGCGGCAGAAGCGGGTGCCATCAGTTTGGGGTGACAAATGTCATGTGAAAGATTTCCGCAAGGCGGTTTACCGAACGACCGTACTGTTTGCTACACTCCAATTGCCTAACACAAAAACTGGAGACCTCATGCGCACCCTCATCAACGCTACCCTGATTGCCGCCGTCCTTGCCGCCCCGCTCGCCTGGGCACAGGATGGTTCGCCGGTCGGCCTGTGGAAGACCATCGACGACAGCTCGGGCAAGCCGAGCGCACTGATCCGCATCACCGAGAACAAGGGCGAATTGACCGGCAAGATCGAGAAGCTGTTCCGCGCCCCCGACGAAGACCAGAACCCGAAATGCCAGCTGTGCACCGATGCGCGCAAGGACCAGCCGATCATCGGCATGACCATCGTCTCGGGCCTGAAGAAGACCGGCGACGAATACACCGGCGGCGAGATCCTCGATCCGAAGAACGGCAAGGTCTACAAGAGCAAGCTGACGGTGCGCGAAGGCGGCAAGAAGGTCGAAGTGCGCGGCTTCATCGGCATGCCGATGTTCGGCCGTTCGCAGGTCTGGCTGCGCCAGGAGTAAGCCGCAGGCGCGCAGCGTCAAACGTGCGCGCCAGAAATTATCTTAATGATAATCTCGGTTCACAACATCATCGACTGATCGTATGCATCCTGTGAACCGACTACCCGCTGCCCGTGCGGCCTTGCGCACTGAAGAGGCAGCGTCATGATCATCCTGCGTCTGCTTGCCCTGCTTGCAGGGGGGCTCGTGTTCGTCCTGCCGCCGATGGTATTGGCAGGAAATAGCCATCCCGGCCTGCCGACCTGGGTCGCCGTCGGCGGCCTGGCCGGGCTGGCGCTGGTGGCGCTGAGTTACCTGTATATCGCCGTGCTCGGCGACCGCATGCGCCGCTCCAGCCATCTGCGCATGCTGGGCGGCCTGCTGCTGATGATTCCGGCCATCGGCGGCATCACCATGCTGGCCACGCGCACCGATCCGCCCCTGCTCTGGGCCAGCGGCCTGCTGGTGTCCTTCACGATGCTGCTGTTCCTGAGTTTCGTCTACCCGGCCGCGCCGGACCGCCGCCAGCGCCCGATGCGCCGGCGCGAGCGCACCGAACCGGCGCTGGTACTGATCCAGCGCCATCCTTCGGCCGAGCGCCGCGGTTCGCGCTTCTGATCAGTTTTGTGCGCTGGGCGGACGGCGCCGTGCCAGGTGCCGGTCCAGCGCGTTGGCAAACTGCTGGCGGTCGGCTTGGCTGAATGCGCTGGGGCCGCCGGTGTCGACGCCGCTGCTGCGCAACTCTTCCATGAAAGCCCGCATCGTCAGCTGCTGGGCGATATTGTCCCTGGTGTAGAACTCACCGCGCGGGTTCAGCGCATCGCCACCCTTCTCGAGCACGCGTGCCGCCAGCGGAATGTCGCCGGTGATCACCAGGTCGCCCGGCGCCAGGCGCTCGACGATCTCGGTGTCGGCCACGTCCGGACCGCTCGGCACCTGGATCGCGCGGATGAAACGCGAGCCCGGCACCCGGATCAACTGGTTCGCGATCAGGGTCACCTGCAACTGCAGGCGCTCGGCCACACGAAACAGGATGTCCTTGATCACGCCCGGACAGGCATCGGCATCGACCCAGATTTCCATCGTCGGCTCCTGCCAGCGCTCAGGCCAGCGGCAGGTTGTCCCACAAATCGCCGGTCGGGCTGATGCGGGGTGCGGCGACGCCGAAGTGTTTATACGCCAGCGGCGTCGCGATGCGGCCGCGCGGCGTGCGCTGCAGATAGCCCTGCTGGATCAGGTAGGGCTCGAGCACGTCCTCGATGGTGTCGGCGGCCTCGCCGATCGCCGCCGCCAGGTTGCCGATGCCGACCGGGCCGCCGGCAAACTTGAACAGCACCGCTTCCAGCAGTTTGCGGTCCATTACGTCGAAGCCGACGGTGTCGACGTCGAGCATCTTCAGGGCGCGGTCGGCCATGTCCTTGGTGATCTCGCCGGTGCCCTTCACCTCCGCATAGTCGCGCACGCGGCGCAGCAGGCGGTTGGCGATACGCGGGGTGCCGCGCGCACGCTTGGCGACTTCGCGCGCGCCCTCTTCGTTGATCGGCGCTTCGAGCAGCGCGGCGCTGCGGGTAACGATCTTGGTCAGTTCGTCGACGTTGTAGAACTCCAGGCGCGCGACGATGCCGAAGCGGTCGCGCAGCGGATTGGTCAGCATGCCGGCGCGGGTGGTGGCGCCGACCAGCGTGAACGGCTGCAGGTCGAGCTTCACGGAACGCGCCGCCGGGCCCTCGCCGATCATGATGTCGATCTGGTAGTCCTCGAGCGCCGGATACAGGATCTCCTCGACCACCGGCGACAGGCGGTGGATCTCGTCGATGAACAGGACGTCGTTGGCTTCCAGGTTGGTCAGCAGCGCCGCCAGGTCGCCCGGGCGTTCCAGCACCGGGCCGGAAGTCTGGCGCAGGTTGACGCCCATCTCGCGCGCGATGATGTGGGCCAGCGTGGTCTTACCCAGGCCCGGCGGACCGAACAGCAGGGTGTGGTCCAGCGCTTCGCGGCGCTTGCGGGCGGCGTGGATGAAGATCTCGAGCTGGTCGCGGATTTTCGACTGGCCGACGTATTCGTCGAGGTGCTTGGGCCGCAGGGCGCGCTCGATCGCCTCCTCGTTCGGCGAGGCCGGCGCGGCGTCGATGATGCGCTGCTCGGTGAAGTTGTCGGTCTGGATGCTCATGGTTTCAATTTACGTTTGCGCGCGCGGGCACGGGGTGCCCGCCCTACGGTAGGGTGGGCACCCCGTGCCCACGTTTCACGCTTTCGACAGCGACTTCAGCGCCAATTTAATGCCCTCGGACACGCCGGTACCCGCCGGCATGTTCTTGATCGCCGCCAGCGCTTCCTTGTCAGAATACCCCAAGGCCAGCAGCGCATTGAGCACGTCTGCCTGGGCGTCGTCCTGCACGGTGCCGCCGACCACGCCGATGTCGGCGCCCAGCTTGCCCTTCAGTTCCAGCAGCAGGCGCTCGGCGGTCTTCTTGCCGATACCGGGCACCTTGACCAGGCGGCCGGCTTCCTGCAGCGTCACGGCCTGCGACAGCTCGGCCACCGACATCCCGGACAAAATCGACAGCGCAGTGCGGGCGCCGACGCCGGTGATCTTGATCAGCTGGCGGAACACGGCGCGCTCGCTGGCCGAACCGAAGCCGAACAGCAGGTGCGCATCTTCGCGCACCACGTAGTGCGTGAACAGCACCACTTTTTCGCCGGTGTGCGGCAGGTTGTAGAAAGTGCCCATCGGCACGTCGACCTCATAGCCGACGCCCTGGCAATCCACGAGCACTTGCGGGGGATTTTTTTCCAACAGTACGCCGGACAGACGACCGATCATCTGGAACCTTTCATGTTGTTATCAGGATGAGACCAGGCGGCCACGCCGCATGTGCAGCGCCGGTTTTGCGGGCGACAGCGCACCGATCAGCGCCAGCGTGTCCATGCCGTGGGCGTGGCAGATCGCAACGCCGAGTGCGTCGCCGGCGTCGCTGCCGGGCAAGCCGGGCAGCTTGAGCAGGCGCGCCACCATTTCCTGGACCTGGGCCTTGACCGCCTTGCCGCTACCGACCACCGCCTGCTTGACCTCGGCCGGCGTGTATTCGCCGACTTCGAGATCGGCCCCGACCAGCGCTGCAATGGCGGCGCCGCGCGCGGCACCCAGCAGCAGGGTCGATTGCGGATTGACGTTGACGAAGACGCGTTCGATGGCCGCGCAGCTGGGCTTGTAGGTGGCGACGACTTCGCTGACGCCGGCCAGGATGATCTTCAGGCGCGGCGGCAAGGCGCCCTCCGTGCCGGTCTTGATGGTGCCGGAAGCGATGTAGCGCAGCCGGTGACCGTGTTTTTCAATGACCCCGAACCCCGTCGTGCGCAGGCCCGGGTCGATGCCGAGAATAATCATTATCGAATGTTATACCGGCTGGCGTGTTCCGTGGGAAAAATACTGTGCAAAAACACAGGTCGTGGCGTGTTTGTCACCACGACCGTAGGGTGGGCATCCCGTGCCCACGCGTGACCTTCGCATATCGTCGGCACGTGGGCTCGCGGCGCCTACCCTGCATCCACTATCAATGACGGAAGTGGCGCGTACCAGTATAGAGCATCACCACGCCACGCTCGTCCGCCGCGTCGATCACTTCCTGGTCGCGCATCGAGCCGCCCGGGTGGATGACGCAGGTCGCGCCGGCGTCGACCACCACGTCCAGGCCGTCGCGGAACGGGAAGAAGGCATCCGAGGCCACCGCCGAACCGACCAGCGACAGACCGGCGTTGTGCGCCTTGATCGAGGCGATGCGGGCCGAGTCGATGCGGCTCATCTGGCCGGCGCCCACGCCCAGGGTCATGCCGCCGGCGCAGAACACGATCGCGTTCGACTTGACGAACTTGGCCACGCGCCAGGCGAACATCAGGTCCGCCATCTGCTGCGGGGTCGGCTGCTTCTTGCTGACCACGCGCAGGTCGTCCAGGCCGACGTTTTTCGCGTCCGGCGACTGCACCAGCAGGCCGCCGCCGACGCGCTTGACGTCGAAGGAATTCTGACCGTCACCGAGTTCGATTTCCAGCAGGCGCACGTTCTGCTTGGCCGCCATGATCTGGCGCGCTTCCGGCGTGAACACCGGGGCGATCACGACTTCGACGAACAGTTTCGCAATCGCTTCCGCGGCGCGGCCGTCGACCGGCACGTTGAAGGCGATGATGCCGCCGAAAGCCGAGGTCGGGTCGGTCTTCAGCGCGCGCTGGTAGGCGTCCAGCGCATCCGCGCCGATCGCCACGCCGCAGGGATTGGCGTGCTTGATGATCACGCAGCCGGCCGGCTGCTCGAAGCCACCCATGGTCTTGACGCATTCCCAGGCGGCGTCGGCATCGGCGATGTTGTTGTACGACAGTTCCTTGCCCTGCAGCTGGCGGTAGTTGGCCAGGCTGCCGGCGGCCGGCGCCAGGTCGCGGTAGAAAGCGGCGCTCTGGTGCGGGTTCTCGCCGTAACGCATGTCCTGGACCTTCTCGAAGTGCAGGTTCAGGGTTTGCGGATAGGTGGCACGGGTCGTGTGCTGCTTGTCTTCGCCGAGGCTGGTCAGGTAATTCGTGATCGCGCTGTCGTACTGCGCGGTGTGGGCGAACACTTTTTTCGCCAGGCGGAACTTGGTGTCGTAGCTGACGTCGCCAGCCTGCTCGCCACCGGCTTTCATCTCCGCCAGCACGACACCGTAGTCGACCGGGTCGACGATCACGACCACGTCGCGGTGGTTCTTGGCCGCCGAGCGCAGCATGGTCGGGCCGCCGATGTCGATGTTCTCGATCGCATCTTCCAGCGAGCACTGCTCCTTGGCGACGGTCGCCTGGAAGGGATACAGGTTCACTACCACCATGTCGATCTGCGGGATGCCGTGCTCTTCCAGCTTGGCGATATGCTCGGGAAAGTCGCGACGCGCCAGGATGCCGCCGTGCACTTTCGGGTGCAGGGTCTTGACGCGGCCATCGAGCATTTCCGGGAAACCGGTGTAGTCGGCAACTTCGGTGACGGGCACGCCATTGTCCTGCAGCAGCTTGGCAGTGCCGCCGGTCGACAGGATGTTCACGCCGAGCGCAGACAGCGCGCGCGCGAAATCCAGCACGCCGGTTTTATCGGAAACGGAGATGAGGGCTTGTTTGATCATGGAGAGAGGCCTGTTGATGAAAATCGGTGCGGGCAAAGTATTCACTACGCCGGACAAGGCCGGCGCACGCTCGCACGCCAGCCCTCCCGCCGGCGCTTACAGCAGCCCGTGTTCCTGCAGTTTCTTGCGCAAGGTATTGCGGTTGATGCCCAGCATCTGCGCGGCATGCGACTGGTTGCCTTCGGCACGCGTCATCACGACTTGCAGGATCGGTTTTTCGACGGTCAGCAGCATCATGTCGTAGATATTCGACGGTTTTTGCTCGCCCAGGTCGTTGAAATAATCTTCGAGGCTTTTCTGAACGACTTCCTGGATACTTTCTTTGCTCATCTGCTAACTTCGCCTTGGGTGGTGGTGGCTCGTGAAACCTGCTGCGCGTCGGTATTGCGGCCTGCGATGCTCGCTGTACAGGTGTACAGCTGCGCTTCTCGGCCACAATCCCTTCCGCTCGCTACGGTTTCCCGAAGCCACTGTTACGCTGTCTAAAAACAGCCCTGTCTCCGATTATTTCTTATTATCCTGTTACTTTTTTATGCCGCGATCGCGACTTGATCAGAATGCGCGGGCCGGTATTGTAACCGCTCGCCATACCGCTGTTGCGATTTGAAAAATTCATCGACGGCCGCCAGCTGCTCGGCAGTCGATTCCAGCAGGTTCATGCGCTGGCGGAATTCCTCGCCGCCGGGCAGGTCCTGTACATACCAGCCGATATGCTTGCGCGCGGTGCGCACGCCCAGGTATTCGCCGTAGAAGGCATAGTGGGCCGGCAGGTGTTCGTTCATCAGCTCGCGTACTTCGTCCACCAGCGGCGCCGGCAGATGTTCGCCGGTGCGCAGGTAGTGATCGATCTCGCGGCAGATCCACGGCCGGCCCTGGGCCGCGCGGCCGATCATGACCGCGTCCGCACCTGTGTGGTCGAGCACGAATTTCGCCTTTTCCGGGGTCGTGATGTCGCCGTTGGCCACCACCGGAATCGAGACCGCCGCCTTGACCGCGGCGATGGTGTCGTATTCGGCATCGCCCTTGTAGCCGTCGGCGCGGGTGCGGCCGTGCAGGGTCAGCATCGCGATGCCGGCCTGCTCGGCCATGCGCGCGATGGTGAGCGCGTTCTTGTTCTGGCGATCCCAGCCGGTACGGAATTTCAGCGTGACCGGCACGTCCACCGCGCGCACCACGGCTTCCAGGATGCGCTGGACCAGGTCTTCGTGCTGCAGCAGGGCCGAGCCGCACCAGTTGTTGCAGACTTTCTTGACCGGGCAGCCCATGTTGATGTCGATGATCTGGGCGCCGCGGTCGACGTTGAACTTGGCGCACTCGGCCAGCTCTTCCGGCACCGCGCCGGCGATCTGCACCGCCTTCGGTTCCATCTCGCCGGCGTGATCGGTGCGGCGCGCACTCTTTTCGCTGGCCCACAGGCGTGGATTCGAAGCCGCCATTTCCGATACCGCATAGCCGGCGCCAAGCTTCTTGCACAGCTGCCGGAATGGGCGGTCGGTCACCCCGGCCATGGGAGCGACGAAGACGTTATTGCGCAGCGCGTAAGGACCAATTTGCACGAGAGAAAAACCAGAAGAAAAATCGGGAACTCGCTATTTTACCCGAAGCGCTGCTCAATTTATCAGCACACTTTTTTAGTGTTGCAGATCTGACATAGTCTGCTGTCAGCTTTTGTGGCTGGCGGCTGCTCAGTTCAGCTCATCCAGCACCGCCGGCTGCAGGTGAGCAACCTCGCCCCAGCTGTCGAGCACCAGCCTGCCCTCTTCCAGGTGGAAGCGGTTGATGCTGGCATTGAACACCTTGAAGTCGCGCGGCGTTTCCAGCGGCAGGTCGAGTGCCATCCGGTAGGCGCACTCGAGCACGCCGCCGTGGGCCACCATGGCGATGGTCTGGCCGGCATGCGCCTGCGCCAGGCCGAGGATCGCCGTGGTGGCGCGGGCGTAGAACTGGCGGAAGCTTTCGCCGCAATTTTTGCCAGTTGGCAAAATCGCATCGACGTCGCGCGCCTGCCAGGCTGCGAACTCGGCCGGGAAGCGCTGCTCGATCTCGCTGTACAGCAACCCCTCGAAACCGCCGTAGCAGCGCTCGCGCAGGCCGGGCTCGATTTGCAGCGGCATGCCGCGCAAGGTGGCGACGGCCTGGGCGGTCTGGCGCGCACGCTGCAGGTCGCTGGAAACGATCAGGTCGATGGGTTCGGCGGCGAGTGCGCCGGCCAGCAGCCGGGCCTGGCGTTCGCCCTCCGCGTTGAGGGGGATGTCGAGATGGCCTTGCAGGCGGCGTTCAGCGTTCCATGCGGTTTCCCCATGGCGAATCAGGATGATTTTCAAATCTTTGCTTTTTACTTATCGATGATGGTGGCGGCGATTTCCGGGTTCAGCGAATACACGCCGAAAATGCGGGCTTCGTCCAGGATGTGGCCCATGATGGCGAGACTCGCTTCCCTGCCCGTGAAGCGCCCTTCGAGCGGCAGGCGCGGGATATCGAGGGCGTACAGCGTGAACACGTAGGTGTGCAGGCGCTCGTCGTTCCAGGGCGGACAGGGGCCATCGTAGCCGTAGTATTCGCCGGCCATGTCGGGGTCGTTGGCAAACCAGCCGGTGTAGTCGTTGACGCCGTGGCGCAGCTGGTGCTCGGTGCCGTTCTTGATCGTGAACGGCACCAGTGGACCGCTCTTGCCGCCCGGCGTCACCATGTCCGAGAACATGCCTTCGGCAAAAGCGCCCAGCACCACCGGGATGTCGACCAGCGACCAGTGATAGAAATCGGTGCGCGGCAGCGCGTCCGGCACCGTCCGGCCTTCCTGGTTGACGTCGGTGCCCACGGTCGGCACGTCGATGTCGTGGCAGAGCAGCACCAGCGACTCGGCACCGGCCGGCACCTCGTCCCAGGCGAGGTGGGGACTGCGGTTGCTCGACAGCCTGATGTGGCTGCCGGGTTCGATCTCGGCAAACGCGCAGCGGGGCGGAATCGGGCCGCCCTCGACAAAGGAATCGCTCCAGATCTTCATCGCCCCCTCCATTCGCACCTGCGGCCTTTGCTTACATTGACCAGCGCCAGGCGCCGCAGTTTCAGCTCGATACCTTGGGTGGATCAATACGAAGCCAGAAAGTGACTGGACCGTCGTTCGTCAGCGAAACCTGCATGTCCGCGCCGAAGCGGCCGGTCTCGACCTTACCGTGACGCTCGCGCGCCTGGCGCACGACATGCTCGAACAGGCGCCGCCCGTCTTCCGGCGCGGCCGCCGGCGAGAACGAGGGCCGCGTGCCCGAGCGGGTGTCGGCCGCCAGCGTGAACTGCGGCACCAGCAGCAGGCCGCCGGCCACGTCCGTGATGCTGCGGTTCATCTTGCCGGCTTCGTCCGAAAATACGCGGTAGCCGAGCAGCTTGGTCAGCAGCGCGTCCGCCTCGCGCTCGGTATCGCCCTTTTCGGCGCAGACCAGCACCATCAGGCCGCGCCCGATGGCGCCGATGGTCTCGCCGTCGACCACGACGCTGGCCTGGCCGACCCGCTGCAGCAGGCCGATCATGCGCCGGCTGCCAGGGTCACGCGGGCGAACTTGCGCTTGCCGACCTGCAGCACGAAGGTGCCGGCCTCGACCTGCATCGCCTTGTCGGAGACCACTGTGCCGTCGATGCGCACGCCGCCCTGGTCGATCATGCGCATCGCTTCCGAGCTCGAGGCGCACAGGCCGGCCTGGCGCAGCAGCTGGGGCAGGCCCAGCGGCGCGCCGGACAGGCTGACTTCCGGCACGTCGTCCGGGATGCCGCCCTTGGAGCGGTTGACGAAGTCGGCCAGCGCGTCCTCGGCCGCCTGCTGCGAGTGGAAGCGCGCCACGATCTCCTGGGCCAGCGCGACCTTGGCATCGCGCGGGTTCTTGCCGCCCTCGACCTCGGCGCGCAGCGCGGCCAGGTCCTGCAGCGAGCGGAAGGACAGCAGTTCGTAGTACTTCCACATCATCACGTCCGAGATGCTCATCAGCTTGCCGAACATGGTGTTGGCCGGCTCGGTGATGCCGATGTAGTTGTTCTTGGATTTCGACATCTTCTCGACGCCGTCCAGGCCCTCGAGCAGCGGCATGGTCAGGATGCACTGCGGCTCCTGGCCATAATCTTTCTGTAGTTCACGACCAACAAGCAGGTTGAATTTTTGGTCCGTTCCACCTAGCTCAAGGTCTGCGTGCAAAGCGACCGAATCATAGCCTTGCATCAGCGGATAAAGGAACTCGTGGACCGAAATCGGAGTCCCACTCTTGTAGCGTTTGGTGAAGTCGTCGCGCTCCATCATGCGTGCCACCGTGTAGCGCGAGGCCAGCTGGATCATGCCGCGCGCGCCCAGCGGGTCGCACCATTCGGAGTTGTAGCGAATCTCGGTGCGCGAGGGGTCGAGTACGAGCGAGGCCTGCTTGAAATAGGTCTGGGCATTGGTCTCGATCTGCTCGCGGGTCAGCGGCGGACGGGTCACGTTGCGGCCCGACGGGTCGCCGATCATCGAGGTGAAGTCGCCGATCAGGAAGATCACCTGGTGGCCCAGGTCCTGCAGCTGGCGCAGTTTGTTCAGCACCACGGTGTGGCCCAGGTGCAGGTCGGGCGCGGTCGGATCGAGGCCAAGCTTGATGCGCAGCGGCTTGCCGCTCTTTTCGGAGCGCGCCAGTTTCTGCGCGAACTCGCTCTCGATCAGCAGCTCGTCGACACCGCGTTTGGTGATCGCAAGGGCTTCCTGGACGGCCTCGCTCAAGGGAAGAGCCGCGGCCCCGGCGGAAGTTGCATTTTTTGCATTACCAGAAAGCTCAGCAGAAGTCATAAAATTCTTGTAGGAATATGGCTAAAACGGTTGTAGGACCCCGTATTTTGATATAATTCGCGATCCCGTCAATCTTGCCGCATGAAAAGTTTCAACGACAACAAGTAAGAAAACAAAAAGAAAAAGCGTCGTCTTGGGACAGTGAAGCGGTAAATTTTAACTGATTGCATGAACCCATTACAGAAAATCACCGGTAAGCGCTGGTTCGGTCTGCTTGAGACGAGCCGTAAAACCCGCATCGTTGCGGGGGGCGCCGCTGCCCTGGCACTGTGTGCCTTCGGTGCAACCGCAGTTGCCCCGATCGCCCCGGACGCTGCCGACATTCCTGTCAAGTCCATCGCACAAGACCTGCAACTGCCGAACCTGGCTGACCAGATCGCGGCCTTGCAGCAAGACCAGCAACAATTCATCAAGGAAGAACGCATCCGCCCGGGCGACTCACTCGGTTCCGTGTTCACCCGCCTCGGCATCGACGACCAGCAGGCTGCCGCTTTCGTGCGCAGCGACAAGCTGGCACGCAGCATCCTGAGCCTCAAGACCGGCAAGCGCATCCAGGCTGAAACCGACGAGAACGGCCTGCTGCTGACGCTGCGCGCCACCATCCCGGTCAGCAAGGACGAATTCAACACCGTCACCGTGACGCGCAAGGGCGAAAAATTCGTCGTCGCCAAGGCACCGGCCGAGCTCGAGCGCCGTGTCGAAATGCGTTCGCGCGAAATCAGCACCTCGCTGTACGCAGCCACCGACGCCAGCGTCGACGGCGGCCAGATCCCGGATTCGGTGGTCAACCAGATCATCGAGATGTTCTCGACCAGCATCGACTTCCGCGGCGACCTGAAGCGCGGCGACCGTTTCAACGTTGTGTACGAAACCTTCTGGCAGGATGGCGAAATGGTCCGCACCGGCCGCGTGCTGGCCGGCGAATTCGTCAACCGCGGCGTGGCCTACCAGTCGGTCTGGTACGAAGACCCGCAAACCCGCCAGGGCGGCTACTACAGCCTGGACGGCAAGTCGCTGAAGAAAGCCTTCCTGAAGTCGCCGGTGGCCTTCACCCGCATCTCCTCGGGCTTCTCGATGCGCGTGCACCCGGTGTTCAACGTCTGGAAGGCCCACAAGGGCATCGACATGGCTGCCCCGCTGGGCACCCCGATCCGCGCCGCCGGCGACGGCACCGTCGACTTCGCCGGCGTGTCGAATGGCTACGGCAACATGGTCGTGCTCAAGCACTGGTCCAACTACAGCACCGCCTACGGCCACATGAGCCGCTTCGCCAGCGGCATGCGCAAGGGCCAGAAAGTCCACCAGGGCGACATCATCGGCTACGTCGGCGCCACCGGCTGGGCCACCGGCCCGCACCTGCATTACGAATTCCGTATCGGCGGCAAGGCCATCGACCCGATGTCGCAGAAGAACCTGCAGGCGCAACCGCTGACCTCCGGCGAACTGTCGCGCTTCCGCATGGCCGCGACCGAGATGTCGCACCGCTTCTCGCTGCTGAACCCGGCCGGCAACGCCATGGCTGCCCGTTAAGATTCAGCCCGATTGCAGATAGAATGAGACGCCTTGCACTGCAGAGTGCAAGGCGTTTTTCTTTTCCACTACAAAAATGCCCGCTTCCACTCTCTATATCGGCCTGATGTCCGGCACCAGCCTGGACGGCGTCGACGGCGTGCTCGCCGATTTCTCCGGCCGCGGCATCCGCACGCTGCAGGCTGCCTTCACGCCCTTCCCTGCCGATCTGCGTACCGAACTGATGGCCTTGCAGGCTGCCAGCGAGAACGAACTGGAGCGCGAAGCGCTTGCCGCGAACGCGCTGGCGCGCTGCTATGCCGATTGCGTCCAGCAGCTGCTGGCCCAGGCACCCGGCCCGGTACGCGCGGTCGCCGTGCACGGCCAGACCATCCGCCACCGCCCCGAGCTCGGTTTTACGCGCCAGACGAATAATCCGGCCCTGCTGGCCGAGCTGACCGGCGTCGACGTGATCGCCGATTTCCGCACGCGCGACATCGCGGCCGGCGGCCAGGGCGCGCCGCTGGTGCCGGCGTTTCACGAAGCCCGCTTCGGCAAGCCGAAGACGGTGCGGGTGGTGGTGAACATCGGCGGCATCGGCAATATCAGCGTGCTGCACGGCGACGGCCGCGTGAGCGGTTACGACACCGGTCCGGGCAATGTGCTGATGGATTTATGGGTTGCGCGCCACACTGGCAAGGCCTACGACGAGGATGGCGCCTTCGCCGCGTCCGGCAAGGTCGACGAGCCATTGCTGGGCATCCTGCTCGACGAGCCCTATTTCCGCCAGCCGCCGCCCAAGAGCACGGGCCGCGACCTGTTCCATGCGGAATGGCTGGCCGGGAAACTGGCCCAGCGCCCCGACCTGGCGCCGGCCGACGTGCAGGCAACGCTGACAAGGCTGACGGCGGTGTCGATCGCGCAGGCGATCCGGGACGCGACCGCCGGCCAGCCGGCGCAGGCCGTCTACGTCTGCGGCGGCGGTGCCTACAACAGCGTGCTGCTGAAGGATATCGCCGCTGCGCTGGGCGGCGCGATTCCGGTGAAGTCGACCGAGGAACTGGGCGTGGCGCCGAACCGGGTCGAGGCCCTGGCCTTCGCCTGGCTGGGCTACCAGTTCACGCGGCGCCGGCCGGGCAATCTGCCGGCGGTGACGGGCGCGGCCGGCTTGCGCGTGCTCGGCGCGCTGTATCCGGCTTGAGGTGCCCTGAAAGAATTATGGAGATCACATACAATGCTCTCCCCCTTTATGATTAACGAGAGCAAAGTGGAATTACTGAACAAACTGCAATGGCGCTATGCCACCAAGGCGATGGACCCGACCCTGCCGGTCGCACAGGACAAGATCGACCGCATCATCGAGGCAGCCCGTCTGGCGCCGACCTCTTCCGGCCTGCAGCCCTATGAAATCCTGGTCGTCAAGAACCCGGCCCTGCGCGCGCAGATCCGCGAAGTGGCGTGGAACCAGGCCCAGGTCACGGACGCCTCGCACCTGCTGGTGTTCGCCGCCTGGGACGACTACACGCCCGAACGCATCAACCACATGTTCGACCTGACCAATGAAGTGCGCGGCTTCCGCAACGAAGGTTGGGAAGCGTATCGCCAGCAGCTGCTGTCGACCTATCCGGGCCGCGGCGAGCAGGTGAACTTCGAGCACGCAGCGCGCCAGGCCTATATCGGCTTCGGCGCAGCCGTCATCGCGGCCGCGTTCGAGGGCGTCGACGCGACCCCGATGGAAGGCTTCGACCCGGCCGCCGTCGATGGCATCCTGAAGCTGCGCGAGCGCCACCTGCGCAGCGTGGTGATGCTGCCGCTGGGCTACCGCAAGGCCGAGCAGGACTGGCTGGTCAACCTGCCGAAGGTGCGCCGTCCGCTCGAGCAGTTCGTAACCGAGCTGAACTGAGCGAAGTGAACTAAGGACTTCGCGAAAACAAAAAAGCCGCCCGGCAATGCCGAGGCGGCTTTTTTGATGCCCGAAGCGGACGCTTACGCCGAGAACGACGAACCGCAGCCGCAGGTCGAGGTGGCGTTCGGGTTCTTGATGACGAACTGGGCGCCTTCGAGGTCGTCCTTGTAGTCGATCTCTGCGCCGACCAGGTACTGGTAGCTCATCGAGTCGATCAGCAGGGTGACGCCATTCTTTTCCATCGCGGTATCGTCGTCGTTCATGATCTCGTCGAAGGTGAAACCGTACTGGAAGCCCGAGCAGCCGCCACCCTGCACGAAGACGCGCAGTTTCAGGTCGGGATTGCCTTCTTCCTCGATCAGCTGGGCGACCTTCTGCGCGGCGCTGTCGGTAAAGTTGATGGGCGACGGCATGGCGTCCTGCTCTTGCGAGCGATGCAATTCGGCGATTGCGGTCATGGATAAACTCCTGATTGAATTCGGATTTCGTCCATTATAGACGGTTGGCGCCAGTCATGCTGACGCCCCCTCCGCCGTTACACCTAAATGAAACACCGGCTCGGCGGCCTGGACCGGCGCGGCCTCGTGGGTCAGCTTGCCGGTCACCAGGGCGCCGCCGTGCATTTCCAGCAGGCGGTAATGGACATCCCCATGTATGCGGCCTTTCGGCTGTAATTCAAGCAGTTCCGTCGACCGGACCGTGCCGGCGATATAGCCGTTGACAACCAGGTTGGCGCAACGCACCTCGCCCTCGATGCGGGCATGTTCGGAGACGATCAGGACGCTGTCGGCATCGCTGCCGGCAATCACGTTGCCATGCACCTCGCCGTCGATGCGCAGGCCGCCGGTGAATACCAGGTCGCCTTCGATACGGGCGGAAATGCCGATCAGGCTATCGATTTCGCTTTTTGCATTACGACCGAACATGGTAGTCCCCTCGCAAAATGGCAAGCTGCCAAGCGCGGCAGTGCAACGGTCAATTTACCGTGCTCAACACCTACTGCCTTGATCTGCATCTTGTCGCCAAGCTTGCGAGGGGCGGCGGCCATGGCCGCCGCTTGTTGCCATTACGGCAGCAGCGCGACCTGGTTCAGGCCCATGTTTTCCGGCACGCCGAACATCAGGTTCATGCACTGCACGGCCTGGCCGGCGGCGCCCTTCACCAGGTTGTCCTGCACCACCAGGATCACGACGGTATCGCCGCCGTCCGGACGGTGCACGGCGATGCGCAGCATGTTCGAACCGCGGGTCGAGCGGGTTTCCGGGTGCGAGCCGAAAGGCATCACGTCGACGAAGGGCTCGTCGCGGTAGGCGTCTTCGAACAGGGCCTGCAGGGCGGCATTGTCGATGTCGCGGGTCAGGCGCGCGTACAGGGTCGAGTGCATGCCGCGGATCATCGGCACCAAGTGCGGGGTGAAGATCAGGCCGACTTTCTGGTCGGTGTAGCGCTGCAGCTGGGCCGAGGTTTCCGGGGTGTGGCGGTGGCCGGCCACGCCGTAGGCCTTGAAATTGTCGCTCGCTTCCGAGAACAGGGTGCCGATCTCGGCTTTGCGGCCAGCGCCGGACACGCCCGACTTGCTGTCGGCGATCAGGTTGCCGGCATCGATCAGGCCCGCCTTCAGCAGCGGGTAGAAGCCCAGCTGCATGGTGGTCGGGTAGCAGCCCGGATTGGCGATCAGGCGCGCCTTTTTGATGTCTTCGCGGTTCAGTTCCGGCAGGCCGTACACCGCTTCCGCGATCAGCTCGGGCGCGCTGTGCTCCATCTTGTACCACTTCTCGAACGCGGCGCGGTCCTTCAGGCGGAAGTCGGCGGCCAGGTCGATGACCTTGACGCCGGCGGCCAGCAGGGCCGGTGCCTGGGCCATGGCGACACCGTGCGGGGTGGCGAAGAACACCACGTCGCATTGGGTCAGGTCGGCCTTGTCCGGGCTCGAGAAGGCCAGGTCGACGTGGCCGCGCAGCGACGGGAACATGTCTGCCACCGGCAGGCCGTCTTCCTTGCGCGAGGTGATGGCGGTCAGCTGCACCTCGGGATGGGCCGACAGCAGGCGCAGCAACTCGACGCCCGTGTAACCGGTACCACCAACGATGCCAACTTTGATCATGTTCTTTCCTTCGTAAATAAGTGCGTGCGGACTGTCATTTTAACAGCCTGCCGCGGCCGGCGTGGCAAGGCGGCGCGGCAGCAGACGCGGCAATGCTAGCATCTGTTGCAACGCACAAGCCAAGGAGGATCGATGAAGCCGATTGCAGAACAGGTAGTGGTCGTGACGGGCGCGTCCAGCGGGATCGGCAGGGCGAGCGCTCTCGCTTTCGGCAAACGCGGTGCGCGCGTGGTGCTGGCCGCGCGCAATCTGGAGGCGCTGGAAACGCTGGCGCAGGAGATCGAAGCGGGCGGCGGGCAGGCACATGTGCTCGTGACCGACGTTGCCGAGTGGGACCAGGTCCAGCGCCTGGCCGACGAGGCGGTCGAACGCTTCGGCCGTATCGACACCTGGCTGAACGACGCCGGCATCAACGAGCACGCGTCGGTCGAAGACATGACGGTCGAGGAGATCGGCCGCATCATCCAGGTCAACCTGATGGGCCAGGTACACGGCATGAAGGCAGCGCTCGGCGTGATGCGGCGCCAGCGCAGCGGGACCATCATCAACATGGGTTCGGCAGCGTCGAGCCGGGCGGTGCCGCTGCACGCGGCCTACGTGGCCTCCAAGCACGCGGTCGCCGGCTTCACGGACAGCCTGCGGATGGAGCTCATGCACGAGAACATGCCGATCAATGTGACGCTGATCCAGCCCGGCTTCATCGACACGCCCCTGTTCCTGAATGCGCGCTCCAAGCTCGGCGGGCAATCGCGACCGATTCCGCCGATCTATGCGCCGGAAGTGGTGGCCGACGCCATCCTGTTCGCGGCCGAGCACCGGCGCCGCAACATCGTCGTGGGCGCGCAGGCGGCGGCGGGCATCTTCCTGAACAAGCTCAGCCCTTCGCTGGTCGACCGCCTGATGGTGGCGCGCGGCGCGGCCTTCCGGCTGCAGAAGGAAAACCGGCCCGACGACGGCATCGACAACCTGTTCGAGCCCAGCCGCGGCACCGGCTCGGCCCACGGCCACTGGGGCAAGGAAGCGCTCCAGTCCAGCTGGTACACCCGCCACCTGGAATACTACCCGCACCGCAAAGGCATGCTGTGGGCGGCACTGGGCGCCAGCCTCTTCCTGCTGGCCCGCCGCAAGCGCTGACAAAAATTAAACCGGGGTCAGACACCGAATTCTGGAAACAGCCCATAGGACATTTCCAAAAATCGGTGTCTGACCCCGGTTTGATGAAAAACAAAAAAGCCGCCGGCTTTGCAGCGGGCGGCTTTTTGTCTGGCAGCAGCGCACAGGGCGCTGCAGATCCAGGAGGTGAAGCTGATTAACGCTTCGAGAATTGCTTTGCGCGACGTGCTTTGCGCAGACCAACTTTCTTACGCTCGACTTCACGGGCGTCACGGGTGACGAAACCGGCACGTGCCAGGTCGCCCTTCAGGCCTGCGTCGTAGTCGATCAGTGCACGGGTGATGCCGTGGCGCACTGCACCTGCCTGGCCGGACTCGCCGCCGCCATGCACGTTGACTTTGATGTCGAAACGCTCGACGTTGCCGGTCAGTTCCAGCGGCTGACGGATGACCATCAGGCCGGTTTCGCGCGAGAAGTACTCGGCGGCCGGTTTGCCGTTCACGATGATCTGGCCGGTGCCAGCTTTGATGAACACGCGGGCGACTGCACTCTTGCGACGGCCGGTGCCGTAATTGTAGTTACCGATCATGTCAGTTCCTTAGAAATCGAGTGCTTGCGGTTGCTGGGCGGCGTGCGGGTGGGTGCCTTCCGCATAGACCTTCAGCTTCTTGATCATGGCGTAGCCCAGCGGGCCCTTCGGCAGCATGCCTTTGACAGCCTTTTCCAGGGCACGGCCCGGGAAGCGCTGTTGCATTTTCAGGAAGTTGGTTTCGTAGATACCGCCCGGGTAGCCCGAGTGACGGTAGTAGGTCTTCTGGGTGGCCTTGGTGCCGGTCACGCGCAGCTTGCCTGCATTGACGACGACGATAAAGTCACCGGTGTCGACGTGCGGAGTGAATTCTGGCTTGTGTTTGCCGCGCAGTCGGCGTGCCACTTCGCTGGCAACACGTCCGAGGACTTTGTCCGTCGCGTCAATCACGTACCAATCGCGCTGGACTTCATGGCCCTTAGCGGAAAAAGTTTTCATGTTGACTTCCTATATATAGGTGTAAATGCTCAAATGGTGGTTCCGCAAGAACGACTGCGGACTCGGCCTTGTTGTCTTTTCCTGAGCAAATGGAAAGCCCACGATCATAGCTGATCTGAGCCTCCCCAGTCAAGTCAGCCTTGGCGCATACCCCACAGTCAGCATTAGAGGCAACGCAAGCCCTTCCTTGCGCACTCGCCTAGACTCGGGAATTAATGCATTTTTGCAACTTTTTGATTGACCTAAAAAAGAATAGCAAATTACTATGGTCAACATCGAAGAGGAGACGCCGTGAAAATCCGTACCATCCTGCCCGCCCTGTTCGCCTTGATGGCGTCAAGCGCCGCGCTCCCCGGACCGGCTGCCGCCGCGCCGGCCGGCAAGGCATCGGCGGCCCGCAGTTGTCATCTGCCGGGTGCCGAAGAATCCCTGCGCTGCCTGTCCGTTTCTGTACCGCTCGACTACGCCAAACCGGATAGCGCCAGCCTGAAGCTGCACGTGACCGTGGCCCCGGCCTTCCGCGAATCGGCGCGCCCCGACCCGCTGTTCGTGCTGGCGGGCGGCCCGGGCCAGGCCGGCAGCGACGTGCTGCCCCTGCTCTCGGCCGCCTTCAAGCGCGTGCGCGCCACCCGCGACATCGTCTTCATCGACCAGCGCGGCACCGGCCTGTCGGGCAAGCTCGATTGCGAGTCGCCGCCCAACGAAGAGATGATGAGCGACGCCGAGATCGAGGCCGAGCTGCGCCGCTGCATCGGCAAGAAAACGGTTCCGTTCAGCGTCTACACCACGGCGGTCGCAGCGCGCGACGTCGAACAGGTGCGCCGCGCGCTCGGCTACGGCAAGGTCAACGTCTGGGGCGGTTCCTACGGCACCCGCCTCGGCCAGGCCTATGCGCGCGCCTTCCCGGACAGCGTGCGCAGCCTGGTGCTGGACGGCGTTACCGCGCCCGACCAGGTGATTCCGGCCGGCGGGCGCGACGGCCAGGCCGCGCTCGACAAGCTGTTCGCCCAGTGCGAATCCGATGCCGCCTGCCGCAAGGCCTATCCCAACCTGCGCGCCGAATTCGATGCCCTGGCGGCGCGCGCCGAAGCCGGCCAGAAGCTGACCATCGTCGACCCGCGCACGGCGCAGCCGGTGAGCTTCACGATGACCGGCCCGCGCTTCCTCGGCACCGTGCACAACATCCTGTATTCGCCGGCCGATGCGCGGCGCCTGCCCTTCCTGCTGCACAGCGCTTACCAGGGCCGCTGGGAACCCTTCATCGCGCGCCACAACATCGCCGGCGACTTCGCCAGCGATGCCTCCACCGCCACCCTGCTGTACCTGGCCGTGGTCTGCGCCGAGGACGTGCCGCGCATGACGCCGGCGCTGATGAAGGACGACGCATCGAAGCTCACGCGTCCGCTGGCCGACCGCATCCCCGGCCTGTGCAAGACCTTGAACGTGCCGGCCGTGCCCTACGCCGAGCCGACCGCCATCCAGGCGCCGGCGCTGCTGCTGTCCGGCGCGCTCGATCCCGTCACGCCGCCGCGCCGCGCCGAAGCCGCCGCGCGCCACATGCCCAAAGCCCAGCAGTTCGTGGTGGCGAACGCCGGCCACGGTGTCTCGCAACTGGGCTGCGCGCCGCGCCTGCTGCGCGATTTCCTCGACCGCCCCGCCATCCCGCTCGAGGCCAAGTGCCTGTCCGAGATCCCGGCCCCGACCTTCCAGCTCGGCAGCGCCGGGCCGCAACCCTGAATCGAGTCCGCCATGATAGAAGTCCAGGAAGTACGCAAACAGTTCGGCCCCGTGCAGGCGCTCGGCGGCGTCAGTTTTTCGGCGCGCGACGGCCAGATCACCGCCCTGCTCGGCCCCAACGGTGCCGGCAAGACCACCCTGCTGCGCACCCTCGTCGGCCTGCTCAGGCGCGACCACGGCAGCATCGCCATCGATGGCGTCGACCCCGAAAAGGATCCGCTGGCGGTACGCCGCAACATCGGCTTCCTGACCGACCAGTTCGGGCTCTACGAGCGTCTCAGCACGCGCGAATACCTGACTTATTTCGGTGAGCTGAACGGCATGGAGAGCGCAGCGCTGCGCCGGCGCATCGACGAAGTCGCGGGGCTGCTGCAGATGGAGGACATCCTGGAGCGGCGCGCCAAGGGCTTCTCGCAGGGCCAGCGCATCAAGGTCGCGCTGGCGCGCACGCTGCTGCACCGCCCGCGCCACCTGCTGCTGGACGAGCCGAGCCGCGGCCTCGACGTGATGAGCACGCGCGCGCTGCGCCACGCCCTGTCGACGCTGCGCGCCGAGGGCTGCTGCGTGATCATGGCGACCCACGTGATGCAGGAAGTGACCCACCTGTGCGACGACGTGATCGTCATCGCCAAGGGCCATACCGTGGCCCAGGGCTCGCCCGAAGACCTGTGCCGGCGCACCGGCATCGCCAACCTGGAAGACGCCTTCGTCAGCCTGGTCGGCACCGAGGAAGGAATCGCCGCATGAGTTCGACCATGAAACCCAAGTTCCTGATCGTGTTCCTGAAAGAGCTGCGCGAGACCCTGCGCGAAAAACGCACCCTCGGCCTGCTGGCCCTGTTCACGCTGATGTACCCGGTGATGCTCGGCTACCTGCTGAACCAGGAGATCACGCGCGCCACCAAGCCGGAGCGCGACGGCATCGAGATCGCGGTGATCGGCGCCAGCAAGGCACCGACCCTGATCTCGCAGCTCAGGCAGCGCAACATCACCGTCAAGGATCCTGGCCCGCTCGACGAAGCCGCCATTACCGCCCTGCTGCAGGCCCGCACCTACCCGGCCGTGCTGCGCCTGTCCGACAAATTTACCGACAACTACGCGGCGATGCGCCCGGCGCGCATCGAGCTGTGGTACGACTCGGCCGATGAAAACGGCAAGCGCCGCCGCGACGTCGAGGACGTGCTGGAAGCCTACGGCGCCAACGTCGCCAGCGCGCGCCTGCTGGCGCACGGGGTCTCGCCGGCCACGCTGGCGCCGATCCAGGTGCAGCGCTTCGACACCGGCACCAACGCCTCGCGCTCGGCGCTCCTGATCGGCAGCATCCTCGGGGTGCTGTTCCTGCCGGTCTTCATCTGCGGCATGTCGACCGCCGTCGACAGCACCGCCGGCGAGCGCGAACGCCGTTCGATGGAAGTGCTGATGGCGCAGCCGATCCGGGCCTGGGAACTGGTGGTCGGCAAGTGGCTGACCGCGGCCTTCCTGGCGGTGACTGGCCTGCTGCTCGAGCTGGCGCTGGCGCATGCGATCCTGTCCTGGCTGCCGCTGGAGGAGATCGGCATGTCCTGGAGCCTGAGCTGGGTCGACCTGGCGCTGGTCTGCCTCGCCAGCATCCCCTTGTGCCTGTTCGCGGCCGGCCTGCAGGTGGCGCTGGCGATGAACGCCAAGTCCTTCAAGGAAGCGCAGAGCGTGCTGAGTTTCGTGATGCTGGTGCCCCTGATTCCGGGTGTGGTGGTGTCGATGATGGAACTGAAGACGGCGACCTGGATGTACCTGGTGCCGATGCTGTCGAACCAGACCCTGTTGCGCGAAATGGCCAAGGGCGGCGAGGTCGGCGCCCTGCCCTTCGTGCTGACCTTCGCCTGCTCGGCGCTGGGCGCGCTGGTGGCGGTCGGCTTTGCCAGCTGGCGCATGAAGAGCGAGCGCTACGTGCTGTCCGTGTAAGCTTTAGAATGGACGCCTTTACGTAACGCACGCAACGGAGAATGCAATGGAAGTCAAAGTCAGCTGGAACGGCCCGTCCGGGATGAGCTTCCGGGCCGAAACCGGCTCGGGTCACATGGTCAGCATGGATGGCGCCCCGGAAGGCGGCGGCCACAACCTGGCGCCGCGTCCGATGGAGATGGTGTTATTGGGTACCGGCGGCTGCACCGCCTATGACGTGGTGCTGATCCTGAAGCGCGGCCGCGAAGACGTGCGCGGCTGCGACGTTACCCTGAAGGCGGACCGCGCCGACACCGACCCGAAGGTCTTCACGAAGATCCACTTCCACTTCATCGTCAGCGGCCGCAACCTGAAGCCGGCGGCCGTGGAGCGGGCCGTCAACCTGTCGCACGACAAGTACTGCTCGGCTTCGATCATGCTGGCCAAGACGGCCGAGATCACGCACTCGTTCGAAATCGTCGAAGCGTAAACTGAACGTGGGCACGGGGTGCCCACCCTACCATGCACCGTAGCTGTAGGGTGGGCACCCCGTGCCCACGTGCATATCCAATCAATTCAAATGTAATACGCGGTGGTGGTCATCACCTTGGCCATCGCCCGCATCGCCATGCGCACCGGCAGCGGCATCTCGGCCGCCCCCATCGCCTGCGCCTTCGATCCGTGCTCGATCTCGTCGACGCGCATCTGCTCGACGATGGCGCGCGACTTGCCGTCCTGCGGCGGCAACTGGTCGAGGTGGCTGTTCAGGTGGGCTTCCACCTGGCGCTCGGTCTCGACCACGAAGCCCAGGCTCTGCGGATCGCCCATGCGCGCGGCCACGGTGCCCAGCGCGTAGGCGCCGGCATACCACAGCGGATTCAGGAGGCTGGGCTGGGAGCCCAGTTCGGCCAGGCGCTCGGCGGTCCAGGCCAGGTGGTCTTCCTCTTCGCGGCCGGCCTGCACGAACTGCGCGCGCATCGCCGGGCTGCTGGCGTAGCGCGCCTGCGAGTCGTACAGCGCCTGGGCGCAGACTTCGCCGACGTGGTTCACGCGCATCAGGCCCGCGCTGTGGCGCGCTTCCTGGTCGTTCAGTTCGCAGTCGTGGGCCAGCGCGCCGGGGTTCGGACGCGAGGCCTTGGCAACGCCGCCGACCACGCGCAGGGCGCGGTCGAAGCCGGCGATCAGATTGTCGAGAGGGTTGATGGCACGGGTCAGATTATCCATAGCGATATTATAAGCCTTCGTCGGCTTTGCCCTCGCCCTTCTGACGCTGCAGCCACTCGTGCACCGGCCCCGCCACCTCCAGCTTCGAGATGTTCTTCGCCACGCCCAGGTTCAGCTCCAGCAGGAAGGGAATCGAATCGGCCGGCACTTCGGTACAGGTTTCGCCGAACACCGCCATGAAGCGCGCCGACTGCAGCGTCGGCAGCACCTTCTCGCCGCTCAGGAACTGCAGGATGCTGGTGATGGTGTGGCCGCCGCCGATGCTCTGGTAGATGAAGCGGTTGTATTCGCGGTCGACCTTCGCGAAGTCGATCGCCTCCTTGGTCATCAAACCGGCAAGGTAGTACAGCCCGGTGGCGACGCGGAACCAGTCGGTCGCCTCGACGCGCGTACGGCCCTGGCGCGTGACGGCCAGGATCTTGTCCTTGTTGATCGTATCCATGAAGTCATTTTGCCCCATCGCGGCAGGGAAAGGAAGTTGTCAAACTGGACAGGATTTTTTCACTGCCGTATGCTGGGATGCTGTTTTCGCTGCTTCCTGGTCCCGCATTTGCGCACTCTGGACCAGTGAAACTGCCGTGTGTCGCATGGGCGATGTCCCTGCCGCTCGTTTTTAATACAATGCAACTGTCATCAAAGTACGCAGATTCCCACTATGGAACTAGAAATCCGCAACCTGTCCAAAACCTACGCCAATGGCGTGGTGGCGCTGGACGGGGTCACGCTGCGCATCCCGCCCGGGATGTTCGGCCTGCTCGGGCCGAACGGCGCCGGCAAATCGACCCTGATGCGGATTCTGGCCACGCTGCAGGAATGCGATGCCGGCTCGGTGTTCCTGGACGATATCGACGTCCTCGACGAAAAGGACGAAGTGCGCCGCCTGCTCGGCTACCTGCCGCAGGATTTCGGCGTCTACCCGAAAGTGAGCGCTTATGAGCTGCTCGATCATTTCGCGCAGTTGAAAGGCCTGGCGAACCGGGCGCGGCGGCGCGAAGTCGTCGACGGCCTGCTGCAGCAGACCAACCTGTTCGAAGTGCGCGACCAGCGCCTCGGCACCTTCTCGGGCGGCATGAAGCAGCGCTTCGGCATCGCCCAGGCCCTGCTGGGCGACCCGCAGCTGATCATCGTCGACGAGCCGACCGCCGGCCTCGACCCGCAGGAACGGGTGCGCTTCCATAACCTGCTGTCCGACATCGGCCAGGACAAGACCGTGATCCTGTCGACCCACATCGTGTCCGACGTCGCCGACCTGTGCGCCAACATGGCCATCATCAACAAGGGGCACGTGCTGCTGTGCGGCGAGCCGGCCAGGCTCATCGAAGGCATCGAGGGGAAGATCTGGGCGCGCTTCGTCAGCAAGCCGGAACTGCTGGCCTTCCAGAAGCGCCACACCGTCATCTCGACCCGCCTGCTGAGCGGACGGCCGATGATCCACGTGTATGCCGAGCGTTACCCGGGCGACGATTTCGAGCCGGTGCACCCGACCCTCGACGACGTCTATTTCGCCACCATCGCCGGCCGCCACAACGCGCAAGCCGGGAACTGCTGATTCCATGCGCGCGCTCTACGCCATCGCGCTGTTCGAAGCACGGCAACGCCTGAAGCTCCTGTCGACCTGGATCTACTTCTTCTCCTTCCTGGCGCTGGCGATGCTGTGGGTGGCCGCCGCCGGCGGCGCCTTCAAGGACATCACGATCTCCTTCGGCGGCCGGGTGCTGGTCAACGGGCCGCGCCAGGTGGCGCTGTCCTCGGCGCTGCTCGGCTGCTTCGGCATCGTGGTGGCAGCCGCGATGATGGGGCGTTCGGTGCAGCAGGACTTCGAATACGAGACCCATCACTTCTTCTTCAGCGCGCCGATCCCGAAATACGCCTACGTGTTCGGACGCTTCCTGGGCGCGCTGGCGACCATGGCCGTGGTGTATGCCTCGATCGTGCTGGGCAGCCTGCTGGGCGCCCTGCTGCCGGCGGTCGACCCGTCGCGCATCGGCGCCTTCAAGGCCCTGGCCTACCTGGAACCCTATTTCCTGACCCTGCTGCCGAACCTGTTCATCTTCGGCGCCATCTTCTACGTGCTGGCGGCCCTCACGCGGCGCATGCTGCCGGTGTATGTGGCCGGCGTGGTGATGATGATCGGCTACCTGGTGGCGCCCTCGCTGGCGCGCGACCTCGATTACAAGACGCTGGCGGCGCTGATCGACCCCTTCGGCACCACCGCCCTGATCCGCCTGACGGAGTACTGGACCATCGCCGAACGCAATGCGCGCCTGGTCCCCTTCGAAGGCGTCTACCTGGCGAACCGCCTGATCTGGTCGGCCTTCTCGCTGGTCGTGCTGCTGCTCGGCTACTGGCGCTTCAGCTTCGTGTCCAGCCCCATGGCCCGGCGCGCGGCCGCTCGCGGCGAAGGCGAGACCGCGGCAAGCACCAGCCAGCCGGCCGCCGACACCAGGGAGGCGCCGGACTTCGTGGCGCGCCGCCTCAGCTTCCTGCTGCTGAAATCGGCCTGGCTCGACCTGCGCGAATCGGTCAAGAACATCTATTTTGCCGTGATCGCGCTGGCCGGCGTGCTGGTGCTGGCGGTCAGCGCGCTCGACCTTGGCGCCGTGTTCGGCACCAAAACCTATCCGCTCACCTACATGGTGCTGGAACTGATCCGCGACGTGTTCGCGCTGTTCCTGCTGATCGTCACCACCTTCTATGCCGGCGAGATGGTCTGGCGCGAGCGCGAAGCGCGCATGTCGCTGATGCTGGACGCGCTGCCGGTGCCGAGCTGGCTGCCGCTGGCGGCCAAGACCCTGGCCCTGGTCGGCCTGCAGGCCGTGCTGCTGCTGGTGGCGATGGTGTGCGGGATGCTGATCCAGCTGTTCCGCGGCTATGTGGCGCTGGAGCCCGGCCTGTATCTGTTCACGCTGTTCGGCGTGCTGCTGCCGAAGTATGTGCTGGTCGCGGCGCTGGCGATCGCGGTGCAGGCCATCCTCAACCACAAATACCTTGGCTACTTCGTGCTGGTGCTGTATTACGTGGCCAGCATCGCCCTGAGCACGCTCGGCCTGGACCACCCGATGCTGCTGTACGGCGCCCTGCCCGACGTGACCTATTCGGCGATGAACGGCTTCGGCCATTACCTGCCGCTGCAACGCACGCTGCTGCTGTACTGGGGCGGCGCGGCGCTGGTGCTGCTGGCGCTGGCGCTGGTGCTGTGGCCGCGCGGCGTGGCCGACAGCTTCAAGGACCGGCTGCGGCTGGCGCGCCAGCGCCTGAGTCCGGGCGTGCTGGGCGCCTTCGGCCTGGGTTCGCTGCTGTTCCTCGGCAGCGGGCTGCTCCTCTGGTACAACCTGGAGTACGTCGGCGCTTACCAGTCGGCCTGGACCAGGGACCGCCTGCGCGCCGAATACGAACTGCGCTACCGCGGCTACGCCAAGTTGCCGCAGCCGCGCATCAGCGACGTCAACCTGCAGGTCGACATCATGCCGGCCACGCGCACTCTCAAGATCAAGGGTGCCTACCAACTGGAGAACCGCAGCGGCGCGCCTATCCAGGAACTGTTCCTGAGCCAGCGTCCGGGCCCGGTACTGCGTCCGCGCTTCTCGCAGCCGGTGCGCTTACTGGAAGCCGACGCCGAGCGCGGCTTCTACCGCTACGCGCTGGCCACGCCGATGGCGCCGGGCAGCCGCATCGCCCTCGAATTCGAGCTCGAAGATGCGCCCGGCGGCGTGCTGGGCCTCGGCCGCGACACGGCGGTGGTGGCCAACGGCACCTTCTTCAGCAACGACATCCTGCCCCACATCGGCTACCAGCGCCGCAACGAACTGCAGGACGACCGCGACCGCAAGCGCCACGGCCTGGCCGCGAAAGAGCGCATGGCGGCGCGCGAGGACGCCGGCGCGCGCGCCAACAACTACCTCGGCAGCGACGCCGACTGGATCCGCTTCGACGCCGTGGTGTCCACCTCCCTGGACCAGATCGCGGTGGCGCCGGGCACCCTGGACAGCGAGTGGATGGCCAAGGGCCGCCACTACTTCCACTACCGGATGGACAAGCCGATCCTGAACTTCTATACCTTCCAGTCGGCGCGCTACGAAGTGCGGCACGACCGCTGGCAGGACGTGACGATCGACGTCTACTACCAGCCGGGGCACGACTTCAATGTCGACCGCATGATCCGCGGCGCCAAGGCCGCGCTGGCATACGGCAGCAAGCAGTTCGGCCCCTACCAGCACCGCGAATTGCGCATCGCCGAGTTCCCGCGCTATGCGTCCTATGCGCAGGCGGCGCCGGGCGTGATCGCGTTTTCCGAAAGCGCCGGCTTCATCGCCAAGGTCGATCCGGAATCGCGCAAGGACATCGATTACCCGTACTACATCACCGCGCACGAGGTCGGGCACCAGTGGTGGGCGCACCAGCTGATCGGCGCCGACAGCCGCGGCGCCACCGTGCTGTCCGAAAGCCTGGCCGAGTACACCGCGCTGATGACGATGAAGCGCAGCTTCGGTTCCAGCAAGATGCGGCGCTTCCTGCGCTACGACCTCGATGCCTACCTGATGGGCCGCGCGACGGAGCCCCGCAAGGAGCTGCCGCTGGCGCAGAACGAGGACCAGCCCTACATCCACTACCGCAAGGGCAGCCTGGCGATGTACCTGCTGCAGGACCTGGTGGGCGAGGAGCCGGTCAACGGCGCGCTGCGGCAGCTGCTGCAGGAAAACGCCTTCCGCGGACCGCCCTACCCGACCGTCGGCACCCTGGTCGACAAGCTGCGCGCGATCACCCCGCCCGACAAGGCTTACCTGATCGACGACCTGTTCGAGTCCATCGTCCTGTACGAGAACCGCGCCGACAGCGCCAGCGCACGCCGCCGCGCCGACGGCAAATTCGAGGTGACGATCCGCGCCAACGCCGGCAAGATGCGCGCCGGCGAACTGGGCGAAGAACGCGAGGTGCCGCTGAAGGACTGGATCGAATTCGGCGTCGACGACGAGAACGGCAACCCCTTGGCACGCGAGCGGCGCCTGGTGGAACGCCGTGCGCAAACCGTCACGCTGGTGGTCGACGGCCGCCCTGCACGCGCCGGCATCGACCCCGACAATAAGCTGATCGACAGGAAACCAACGGATAATATGGTACCCATCGACATGCCTTAAAGTTCACGTTATTATTTGGTCACAATTTCCTGCTAGGAGCACCCCGATGTCCACTGTCACCGAACTCGCTGCCGAGATCCAGCAATTGTCTGCTGCCGACAAGCATCTGCTCATGCAACTGCTGCTGACCGACCGCGATGAAGCGGAGCCGGATGCCGAAGAAGCCTACCGCGCCGAGATCGTGCGCCGCGTGAAAGCGATCCGCAATGGCGAGGCGGCGATCCGGGCTTTGCAGGATTGGCAGGAATAAGTTTTTGCCGATGCCGCCCGGTGCGGCAGGCATAAAAAAACCGCGAAGCGATTCGCGGTTTTTTTTT
>NZ_JANUGX010000060.1 GCF_024753245.1 Massilia norwichensis
ACGAGAGCGGGCTGAATCTATCCTTGGAGGAGAATAGAGGAGACAGGTGCATCATGCTGCATCGCAAAATAAAAATCCAATTTATATTTGTAATGACAGTCATTAATGGCTTAAATAGCACAGCAGAGACTGATTGAAGAGACTTCCCTCAGCGCACGCTTGGTGCACTCGGGAAAATGCTCTACGATAGCAAGATGATGAAGAGTTTTTGGCAGTCCTTTGCAGTTTTCGAGCCGGCCGCATTGCATCCCGCCTCGCGCCTCGTCTTGCCTGTCATTTCGTGATGCAGCGTCCTACGAGCGCTTTTCCGAAATACGGCACGCGGCGCCGGCTGGCCGGCTGGGCGTTGCTGTGCGCGGCCGCCCTGTGCGGCGAGCACGCCATGGTCGCGACTGCCCGTGCCGACAACAGCGCCGCCAGCCAGGGCATCGAGCGGCGCGTGAAGGCCGCCTTCCTCTATAAATTTCTCGGCTACGCCGAATTCCCGCCCGGCGCCTTCGTCGACGCCGGCAGTCCGGTGACGATCGGCGTGATCGGAGCCGACGACATGGCGGCCGAACTGGCGCGCATCGTCAGCGGCCGCACCGTGCACAACCGGCCGGTGCTCGTGCGCGTGCTGCGCGAGCCCGAGCTCGGCACGCCGGTCCACTTGTTGTTTGTCGGCGGCCTCGACGCGGGCCGGGTAGGGCGCATGGTGCGCGCGGCCGGCAATGCGATGCTGGTCGTGACCGAATGCGACGGCGGCCTGCAGCAGGGCAGCGCGATCAATTTTCGCATCGTCGACGAACGCGTGCGCTTCGACGTCGCGCTGGATGCGGCCGAGCGTAACGGCATCAAACTCAGTTCGCGCCTGCTGACGGTCGCGAACCGGGTGCAGAAAGGAACGCAGCAATGACAGGCGCAATGACCAAAGTGCGCGAAGGCGGCTCGGTTCGCCGCAAACTCATCCTGATGGCGGTTTCCACCACGCTGGCGGCCCTGGTGGCGGCATCCTGCGCGATGCTGCTGGTCGACCTGCGCGCCTTCCAGCGCTACTGGACCGACGACCTGATGACCCAGGCCGACATCATGGCGCGCGTGACCGCGCCGGCGCTGGCCTTCAACGACGAAGAGACCGCACGCCAGAACCTGGCCGTGCTGCGCGTGCGTCCGCAGATCCTGGCGGCCGCCATCTATACCAGCAACGGCACCCGTTTTGCCGGCTACCTGGCGCCGGGCGCGACCGGCAGCGCGACGCGACTGCCGCTGCGCCCGCAGGCTTCCGGCTACCGCATCGAAGGCAGCGAGATCGTCGTGTTCCGCAACATCGTCGAGAACGGCGACATGGTCGGCACCGTCTACCTGCGTGCCCGTTACGGCCTGTTCGACCGCCTGCTCAGCTACGGCGCCATCCTCGGCGCGGTGATGCTGGGCGCGCTGGCGATCGCCTGGCTGGTGGCATCGCGCCTGCAGGAAGCGCTCACCCGGCCGCTCGAAGCCGTCACCAGCGTCGCCCGCCAGGTGATGCAGCGGCGCGACTACGGCCTGCGCGTGCCGGGCAAGGAAAGCGGCGAGATCGGCGTGCTGGTCGACGCCTTCAACGAGATGCTGGCCGAGATCGGGCGCCGCTCGGACGCGCTGCAGCAAGCCAACGCCTCGCTGGAAGTCGAGATGCAGGTGCGCCAGCGCGCGGAGGGTGCGCTGATCGTGGCCGACCGCCGCAAGGACGAATTCCTGGCGACCCTGGCCCACGAACTGAGAAATCCGCTGGCACCGATCCGCACCGGCCTCGACATCCTGCGCCTGCGCAGCGGCGACGCCCAGGCGACCCAGCGCGCCACCGACATCATGGAACGCCAGCTGCGGCAGATGGTGCGCCTGGTCGACGACCTGCTGGACGTCTCGCGCATCAATACCGGCAAGTTCACGATCAAGTCCGGCCGCGTCGAGCTGAAGGCGGTCGTCAACGATGCATTGGAAGTGGTGCGTCCCTATGTCGACCTGCATGGCCACGAGCTGCAGATCGACCTGCCGGACCGCCCGGTGTTCCTGAACGGCGATGCCACGCGCCTGGCGCAGATCCTGTCGAATCTGCTGAACAACGCCGCCAAGTACACCAACCGCGGCGGCAGGGTCAGCCTGAAGGCGACCGTCGAGGACCGTACCCTGGTCGTGGTGGTGGCGGATACCGGCATCGGCATCGCGCCCGACATGCTGAATACCGTGTTCGAGATGTTCGTGCAGGTCGATTCGACACTGGAGCGTTCGACCGCGGGCCTGGGCGTGGGCCTGTCGCTCGCGCGCAAGCTGGTGGAGCTGCACGGCGGCACCATCGAGGCGCACAGTGCCGGCCTCGGCCACGGCAGCCAGTTCGTGGTGCGCCTGCCGATCGTGGTCGATCCGGAACTGCCGGCCAAGCCGACGCCGGCGGCCTTCATCGGCGGCGAGACCTACCGCATCCTGCTGGCGGACGACAACGTCGACTTCGTCAACAGCATCGGCGCGCTGCTGACGGCGATGGGACACAGTGTGGTCATCACCCATAACGGCCCGGACGCCCTGGCGGCGGCCAAGCGCTTCTGCCCGGATTACGCCTTCCTCGACATCGGCCTGCCGCAGATGTCGGGTTACGACCTGGCGCGCGGCATCCGCGGTTTGTCTTGCGGTGCGATGACGGTCATGATCGCGGTGACGGGCTGGGGCCAGGAAAAGGACCGCCAGCTGGCGTTCGAGGCAGGCTTCGACCACCACATGGTCAAGCCGGTGCGCTTCGAGCAGATCGAGGAAATCCTCGGCAACCGCAGCCTGATCAAAAAGCTGCGCACATAAAAAAAACGGAAGCGCTTGCGCGCCTCCGTTTGCATGCCGTACTAAACGGACGCTGTGGCTTAAGCCTGGTTTGCAGCAGCCTGCTTGCGGCGGCGTGCCAGGAAGCCCAGGACGCCCAGACCAGCCAGCATCATGCCGTAGGTTTCCGGTTCCGGAACCGGCGCCATCATGACGGCGCCGCCGAACGAGCCTGCGGTATCCGACACGAGGTTGCCGCTCACCAGCAGGTAGTAGTCGCCGGCTTGCAGGTTGTCGCTGGACAGGGTCCAGACGTCCATCGAACCAGTCTGCAGCGAGGTGCCCGACGTGATCAGCGTGTCGCCGGCGGTGCCGCCGGTGCCGGTGCCGCCACCGACGCGGTACAGCGCCAGGCCGCTGAAGTCGAGGCCAGTATCGGCCGTGCGGCTGATCGACGAGACGATGGCATCGAAGTTCATCGGGCTGGTGCCCTGCACCGAGAAGGTGAAGTGGTCGGCAAAGGTGGCGCCATTGTTGTTCATGGCGAAGGTGTCACCGAAGAAGCCGCTGCCATCGGTCAGGTCCAGGACCTGCGGGGTGTTGCCAATCATGTTGGTGGTGCCGCCACCAGTCGTTTGGGCCATGACGGCCGAAGAACCGAACGTTGCGGTAGCAAACACGATACCAGCGATCAGAGATTTATTCATTTCTTACCTCGCAAAGAAACAGCCGCGTCCTGCAGCTTGGTTTTTCAAGAATCGGGGAACTTCATCGTAGCAAAACGTCGCTAAAGTGCGTGAAAAGCGTTGTAAGTGTGCGCTTCTGCGAGGAAAAATGCTGCTGTTCAATAATTTCCGATCGGACTCGGCTTCTACCCGATTCTCATAGAGGAGAACGGGTATTTTGCATTGACTGGAAGAAAAAATTATCAGGCTTGCCAAGAAACCGTAGGATCTGTCCTACTTCACGACGCGTGAAACTCCGTGCTTGAGTTGGTTTCCGTTGGCGAACTTTTATTGAACGCTCGGCAAATTTATTGCCGGCTGGGACCGCTCTTAAGGCAGAGCGTATGGATGAGCATATGGAAGAGCCAAGAAAAATGGCCCAGAAATCG
>NZ_JANUGX010000061.1 GCF_024753245.1 Massilia norwichensis
TCCGAAGCCACTTGTCAGCCAATAAACGGTCCAGTCACCAGCCATTGTCACCTCGGTATCCTGCGTGGTCTGTGTGCCTTCATCCTCATGATGCGCATCTCCACGCGTTCAAAGTCGCATGCCCAGCCAGATAACCGCTTCCGTTGCGGCAGAGATCCCGGAGCCGATGAGTCGGTCAATGACGCCAGTATGGCGAATATGCTTTGCGGACTGGTCGTGATGCTGCTGCTCTTCGCTCAATATAGCCGAGATGGCGACAGTCGCATCGGGATCGGCGTTACCGATCTCCAGGAGTTGCTGCCGCAAATGTCGGAGTACCACCCGCTCTACCGCCACGGTTGCGCTTGCGATGGATTGCGCGCCCATCAAGCCGGTAAGAAGGCCGAGCACGTATCCCCCCAGGGCGCACAGCCAATAGCTGCGGCAGCGTGGCAGTCCCCTGCGCTTCAATTCCTTGGCAAAGATGGCGCGATGCCGCTCTTCATGGGCCTTGAATTCGGCCAACTCGGGCAGCAGGGAAGGCGCTCGTAGCCGTGCCATTGCGATCTGCCCGGCGTATATATTTGTCGCGCCGTGTTCGCCTGCATGGTTCACCTTGATGATCCGTCCGGCGTCGATGGTTGAACCCCGTGCGCTGTCCATGAAAATCCAACCTGAGCTTGGATGCGTTATTCAAATACGGCTTTGGTCCAGTAAGAAACGGAGCATCTGTTGGGTGGCACCCAACAGATGCAATCGAAGTGTGCCAGAGAAACCAACACACAGCGATCCCCAGGTTTGCAATTCCTTAGCCAAGCGCTATCCCGCGACTGGCACGCTTTCTGCAAATCTCGATGATACCGGCACCCCGCCCGACAAAACGGTACTACTGAGGAGATTAAGATGAACAAGCTGACGATCAAAGATCTGGCCATCGCCAAGGAACTCGACAGGCAGCAAATGACGAGCATTGAAGGTGGCATGGGACGCACGCCGCAACAAATCCTGGCGTGGGAATTGACCGGCAAGCCCGCCACCTGGCAGGGCCTGGTCCTGGGGGACGACAATCGCCTGCACGTGCCGGCGATCTGAGATTCGCAGCGCGGAAATTGCCAGCCCGGCTTCCGGCCGCGACTGCGAGCGCGTCGCGCATGTGTGCGGCGCCGGCACCATGCCCGTCACGCCATGGCCGATAAAGTCGACGATATCGGCCATGGCGTGGCCCTGGGAAAAGCGAAGCGCTTACTGCGAATCCTGCGGAATGTACTTCCCGAGATTGGCAATGAAATCGTCGAGGTTTTCTTCCATCATCGCGCGGAACTGGCCGGTGAAATACTCCAGCGCCCGCTCCTTCTCGGCCTGCATGTTTTCCGGGGTGCCGGTGGTGCGGGCGACGATGAAGGCATTGAAGCGGGTCGCGGCGTACATGGTCGACGCGCAGACTTCATTCGGGTCGGCCGATTCGCACTGGTCGTTGGCGGTGTTGATGATGGTGTTGACGCGGTTCCAGAATTCCGGGCCGGGAGTTTGGTTGCTCATGATATAGGTCGTGGCTGTTTAGACAGGGCAAGCTGGGATAGCAAGCAGCACACTGTAGCATACGCAATGTCGCGACCGATCCCAGCGCGGCGATCCAGCCCTGCCCTCAGCCAGGCACGCTTACTTACTTACCTGCTTGCTTGCGCGCTTGCGTTCCTTCTGCCGCTTCCGAAGGGTCTTGACGTAGCCGATCAGGGCCTCATTCATCCGGTCCTGGATGCCATGCAGTCTGAACATCAGGCCAGTCATGCTGCGAGACCGGCACAGCAGCAATTTGCCGCGCCGCTGCAGTACGTGCGTGGAGCGGAATTCCTGGTTCGGCGTCCCGTAGCCGAAATCGGCATGGATAAAATGCGAAGACGCGATCGCATCCTGCAAGGCCAGGTGCACGACGCTCGTGCCGACCGATAAGCTCGCGTACGCTGGATCGCAGAAGATATTGTGCACGTGCCATACCTCGTCGGAACGGGTGCCCAGCACCAGAGCGATTGTCCGGCCACCGCATTGCAGCAGGTAGGAGTGCAAAAGACCGTGGCGCGCCAGGCTCTCGAGCTTCGCCTGCGAATTCTGGACCACGAAATCCTCGGCGCCATGCAGGTTCTGTATGGCTTCGGTCAGTGCGGCGACCTGATGCGCATGCTCGACCCGCACCAGTGCGACCTCGCCTGCTTCCTTGCTCAGCAGGCGCACCTGGCGCGACAGGTTGTAGCGCTTCTTGGCGCTGAGCTTTTGCAGATAGGTCTCGACATCTGCCGGCAGGGGTACGGTATGGCAGTCGCGCCAGCCCTGCATGACGTGGCTGGACAAACCATTGCCGCCGATTGCGCCAGCTAACTCTGCAGGCACGGCCTGCAATAGCAGCGCGCGGCAATCGGGGTAATTCTGCAACAGGCTCTTCAGGACGAAACCGCCCAGATCCTCTTCGCCCGCATCGAGCAAAGGTAGGCTGCCAAGCACCTGATAGACAGGAACAGTACGCGTGAACAGGGTCAGGGGACCGAGACGCACATTCACGGTCTGCGTCGTTTTGCGGCCGGGAACGACACCCACGATCCTGGCATCGCTACGGCGGCGCACGAGGTGGAGATGGCATGCTGCCCCGCCGGCCGGGCCAGTCTCCATCAGATAATCGAAGAACGCCGGCAGCTGGTACAGCCTTTCCGGACTGCGGCGCGTTGCCAGCAAGTGGCGCCAGGCAGCCTGTACATCTGAACGCTGATATTCCTGGCCAACATCGACGAATTCGAAACGCTGTGACGCATCGGCACGCTGTCCGGTCGCGGCACTTGTCACGGACCAGGGTGAAGTGCTCGGTATTTCCTCGGCATGTGGAACAGATACTTTCACGTCAACCTCGCGCAGGCCAGTTTATTCATCAAAATGACGAATTTGAGTGTATTTACAGCCCTCTCAATAATAACTAGCGGTAACTCGGCAGTACAGTAGTTTTATCCTAAGGCAATGATGCTTTTGTTAAACGGTGAACTTGCAGAGGACCGCAACATGCGATCCACGCTGGGCATTTGTTAATTCATGCATCAAGCATAAATGATCGCGCGCAAATCGTTGTGCGCAAGATACAGTGCACCATCAGTAATGCGGCGGCTTTTCGTTCACCGGGCCCTGCCCGGCATCGCGCAGCGCGCGGACATGTTCGGCCAGCTTGGCCACCATGGTTTCCAGCTGGTCGATACGGCGGCCTTGCTCGTAGATGGTCTGGTTCAGGGACTCGACCAGGTTTTCCTGGTGCGCCACCTTGATTTCGATATCGATAAAACGGTTTTCGTCGCTCACGGCGCAGCACTCCTGA
>NZ_JANUGX010000062.1 GCF_024753245.1 Massilia norwichensis
ACCGGCGCGAGCCGGTGGGCTTTTTGCATACAGGCCTGTGCACCGCCCGGCTGGCCGGGCGGGCATCGCTGCAACACTTAGAAGGTGTAGCGTGCGCTGACGTTGAAGTAACGACCGTACGGGTTGTGCAGGTCTTCGTTGAAGCCACCTGCAGTGTAGTTCGGATCGTACGGCGCCTTGGTGTCGAACAGGTTCTGGATATTGCCGGTCAGGGTCCAGTTCTTGAAGCCGGTATAGGTGTAGCCCAGACCGAAGGTCACCCATTCCTTGACCGAGCACTTCGGATAGAAGGTCTCGTACAGCGGGTTCGAGGTATCGCGGTCCGGTGCGGCATCGGTCGGCTTGCGGGTACCGAAGTGGCAGAACGGCTGTGCGTACTTGGTGTCGCCATCGTAGCGGCGCAGCAGCGAGACCGGGCCGACGTAGTTGACCGAGGCGGTCACGTTATGGTCGCCGCGGCTCCAGTTGCTGGTGAAGCTGCTCTTCCAGCGCGGCATCGCAGTGCCGGCCGACAGCAGCCAGTCGCTCAGGCCCGGAATGGTGCCGGCCACGTTGTTCATCGGGTCGCCCGGGAACTGCTGGATCTTGTAGGTCTGGACGTAGGTCGAACGCAGGGTGTTGCGCACCGTGCCGTACTCGCCCAGGCGCAGGCGGTACTGCGCTTCGATGTCGACGCCGCCTTCTTCGGTCATGCCCTGGTTTTCCCATGGCGTGGCGACCATCTGCAGCTGGCCGGTGCCAGGGATCGGCTTGCCGGCCGCGTCCACCAGCAGGCCGGTGGTGCTGCGGGTGACGTTACCCGGGAAGCGGTCTTCGTTCTTCAGCGCCTCGTTCGCGGTGCCCAGCACGATCTCGTTGGTGCGCTTGATGTGGAAGTAATCCAGCGTCACATCGAAATTGCTGGTCGGCGAAAGGATGAGGCCGATGTTCCAGGTCTTCGACTCTTCCGGCTTCAGGTCCGGATTGAAGCCGCCGGTGCCGGCGATGTTGATCGCGCAGTCGGTGACGGTGCCGCCGCCCGGTGCCGGGGTCTGGTGGTCGGGACCGCAACGCTTCGGATCCCAGACGTTGCGCAGGAAGTACTGGGCGCCGCCCGGCACGATCTGGCTCAGCGACGGCGCGCGGAAGCCTTCGGCATAGGTGCCGCGGACAGCGATCGAATCGCTGATGGTCCACTTGGCGCCGACCTTCGGCACGAAGTTGCTCTTCAGGTCGGGGTACTTGTCGACCCGGCCGGCAATGTCGAATTCCAGGTTCTTCAGCACCGGCAGGCGGGTTTCCGCAAAGACCGACTTGACGGTACGGCCGCTGTGCAGGATGGTGTTGGCCAGGCCATAGATCTCGCCATTCGCGACCATCGGGTCCGGATTCAGGTCGGTGGTTTCGCGGCGGACTTCGACGCCGGCCGCGATGCCGATGGCGCCACCGCTCAGCTGGCCGAACTCGCGCGAGACCTTGAGGTCCCATTGGCTGATCTGCGAAGTGTTCTTCGACAGCACATCGTGGCCGAGATTCGGATCGGCGGCCACCGAGGCCAGCGAGCGATTCTGGGTCATGATCGTGTTCAGGGTCGCAAGGACCAGGCGACCGTAGTAGTAATCGTCGCGGTTCGAACGGTTCCACAACAGCGCGCTTTCCCAATCCCAGCCGAAGTGGTTGCCGCGCAGGCCAGCCAGGGCACGGTAGCCCTCGGTCATCGATGCCGAACCGGCACGCAGGTTCGTGAAGCGGTAGGAGGCCGAAGCACGGTCGCTGGCGAACGGGTTGTCCGGGTGGCCGACCGGCAGGATCAGCTGGAACGGGGTGCCGACGCCGTTGGCGGTGAAGCTGGTGCTGCTGGTGGTGCCGATCGTGAGCGGCGCAGCCGTGTATTCGCGGTCGTTGCGGTTGTAGCTGAGATCGGCAAAGCCGACGATGTTCTGGCCCAGCTTGAGCTCGCCATGCGACAGCACGCTGATGTCCTTGCCCCAGCCCTGGGCTTCGTCGAAGCGGTCCTGGTCGTAGTTACAGACGGTGCGGCCGAGGATGGTGCTGGTGGCCGGGTTCAGGCCGTCCTTCTCGCCGAGGGTGATCTTTTCCGAATCCGGACAAGCCGAGCTGAAGACGATGTTGTTCGGTGCGGTCGCGCGGGTCACGCCGAAGTTCTTGCTGCCCGGGCTGGTTTCCCTGAAGATGGTCGGATACTGCGACACATAAGTCGAGTAGTTCGACTTGTAGCGACCGTTCATGATCTGGTACTGCTGGTACTCGATGTCGGTGGCATCCTTGCGCGCGGTGCGGTCGCGCTGGCTCAGGTCGGCGGTGACCATGAAGGAATAGCCGTCATTGTCCAGATCGCCCTTGCCGAAGATGACGTTCGCGCCCTTCTTTGCGAAGTTGCGGTCGTCGTTGGCGCCGTAGCGCGCCGAGATCTCGGCGCCCTGGTAGCTCTTCTTGAGGATGAAGTTGATGACGCCGGCGATTGCGTCGGAACCGTACACGGCCGAGGCGCCATCCTGCAGCACTTCGATACGCTCGATGGCCGAAATCGGGATGCTGTTCAGGTCATAGATGACCGAGTTGCCGGTGTTCGGGTCGGCGTAAGGCGCCGGGTTCATGCGGCGGCCGTTCAGCAGGATCAGGGTCGAGGACGAGCCGAAACCGCGCAGCGAGGCGGTGGCCGCACCCTTGGCGAAGCCGCCGCCGCTGGTGAAGTCCTGGTTGCCGTCCGAGCCCATCGACGGCACGTATTTCATGAGGTCGGCAACGGTGGTCGCACCGGTCGCCTTGATGTCGGCCGCGGTCATGACGCTGACCGGTGCGGTACCTTCCTTGTCGGCACGCTTGATGTTCGAGCCCGTGACGACCACGCGCTGCATCTGGGCGTTATCCCCTTTACCGTTACCACTTTCACTACCACTACCACTTACAGTCTGCGCGAACGCGATCGACGTGCCGCCAAGTGCCACCGCCACCGCGATGACGCTACGCTTCAGTATGAGTTGCTTGTTCAAGTTATTCCCTCGGCTTGTAATTGTTATGTGCAAAGCATATGCACAGTTAGAGTGTCGCCGAGGAAAGAATTTTTTTGTACTAATTTGTAACCATTAAAATCATAAAAACACCGTTCGTTGTATTTTCGAAACATCTTTTTGCTAATTTTTTCAACGTAAAAGAACGTTTGTATTTACTCAGTATTTACATCGCA
>NZ_JANUGX010000063.1 GCF_024753245.1 Massilia norwichensis
GTGCTGCACATATACGGATCAGATTCAGGAGGCTCACATTTCGCTCGCCTCTTTCGATCTTGCCCATATGACTGCGATCAATCTCGGCCTTATAAGCAAGCTCTTCTTGTGAAATGCCTTGATCTCGGCGGCAAGCGCGAATCGCTGCGCCAATCGCTATAAGCTGCTGCGCATTGTCATCTTTACCACCGAGTCTCATGCCCAGATCATCGAAGAATCGGGCAAAATAGGCCACGGCATCTACGCCTCAAACCTTGTGTACAGGCTATCTCATGCGTTCAAGAAACGATGACTCAATTCAACTGAGGCGGGAGATCTTTGATCATCCGCCGTCGGCTGCCCTACCCTCGAACCTCTCTGACCACTGGCTGGACGCGGCACTCCGGGATGTCGAACGCGTTATAAACGCCGATGCGGAGACGGAGCCAGACTTTTTGCGCTTGCCGCTTGAGCTCGTCCTGCACCTTCTAAACCCACCGGACGCGCCGTTAGAGATTTCTGATGAAGAACTCTTTCGTTGCATTAGGCAATATCGCCTTGAATTGGCGATGGAAAAGCTTAGGCGGTGGGGCGTGCAGTTAGTACCGCCTGCGAGTGAAGCGACGATTTTCGCGCCTAAAAAGTTTCCTGCTCCGTAAGCGTGCTTATGCGTCAGGCCCAACCACGGTAAGGTTAGGCGTGGCTGCGACCACATGTCTCTAGGCTACGGCTCGTGAAAACGCTTGCTAATGGATCCTCTCAACAGCGCTACTGGACTTCCCCTAGTTCACTAGACAAATCTCGACCTCACGCTGAGGCGCGCTCGAAGGCCTCGGGGCTGACACCGCCCAGATGGCTGTGGCGCCTGGTTCGATTGTAAAAGACTTCGATGTAGTCGAAGATATCGGCCCGGGCCAAGTCCCGGGTTTTGTAGATGCGCTTGCGGATGCGCTCCTTTTTCAAGCTGCTGAAGAACGATTCCGCGACAGCATTATCCCAGCAGTTGCCGCGTCGGCTCATGCTCGGTTCGAGGTTATTGGCCTTGCAGAAGCGGCGCCAGTCGTCGCTTCCGTATTGGCTGCCTTGATCGGAATGTACCAGCACTGGCTTCTTTGGCTTGCGGCGCCAAACCGCCATTAGCAAAGCATCGATCGCCAGCTCGCGCGACAATGTCGGCTTCATCGACCAGCCAACGACTTTGCGCGCAAAAAGGTCGACCACGACGGCCAGATAAAGCCAGCCCTGCCAAGTTCTAATGTAGGTAATATCAGTGACCCAAGCCTGATCAGGCGCATCGACAGTAAATTCTCGATTCAGCCGATTCGGAGCAATGATCGAAGGCCGGCCAGCAATCCTTCTGGGCGCTTTATAGCCGCGTACAGCCTTGATCTTATTGACCTGCATGAGCCGCGCTACACGATTACGTCCGCAAGTCTCGCCGGCTTCTCGCAGATCGCCAAAGACGCGGTTGGCGCCGTAGACACCGCCGCTTGCCGAATACGAATGCCGGATTGCCTCGACCAGGCGAGCATCTTCCTTCGCTCGCTCCGATATCGGTTGATGCAGCCATTGATAAAACCCGGCTCTGGCCACTTTCAAAATGCGGCACATAAGCACAAGCGAAAACTCGTGCCGATGCTCGTTCATGAACCGGTACTTTACTCGGGCTCCCTGGCAAAGTACCGTGCGGCTTTTTTTAGCAGATCGCGCTCCTCTTCCAGGCGCCGCATGTGGGACCGCAGCCGCAGGATCTCGCTTTTTGCTTCGACTAACTCGGCACTTTGCTTCTCGTCCTTCGTCGGCATGACTGCCTTGACCCACTTGTACAAACTATGGGCTGACACCCCAAGCCGGGCTGCAACCTCGGGAACGGGGTAGCCCCGCTCCACGACCTGGCGAACTGCTTCTTCCTTGAATTCTGGCGTATAACGCTGTGTGCTCATTCATTTCTCCTATGCTCAAATCATAGGTCAGAAATGTCTACCGGAGTGGGGGAAGTCCATACACTTAGCGCAACTGTTCACCAAAGCGAGATTAGGCGTCTATGTGTAACTATACGAAGAGCTATAGAAAGCTGCTTTTTATATTATTTCGCGTTGTGCAGTCTAGTATAAATGATTTCTCGAGCCAAGAAGAATGGAAGTCTTTTGCTCACGCCTTATCGCTAAAAATCTATCGACACCTCGTTACAATAGAGAGACTATCATCGCCACAACTTGACCCGATTACCGGAGACCGGCATGTTGACTTTGCCTCCATAAACGTTCTATGCCGAGCAATGCTGGAGAATTTCCTGGTATTCTCTCATATATATGGCACGGAAGATCAGAGCTTAGGCGAGTTACGCTTTCGGTTATGGAAATGCTACGGCCTGATGAAGAGGCAAAAAATAAAAACTAGCACTACGACGTATGACTGCCAAATAGCGGCTGAGCGGCAAGAAATAGCTGACCTTTGGAATCAAATAAAGAAGTCGCCACTCTATGAACAAAAGTATTCCAAGGCTCAGCGAGGACAGCTTGAGGCCGAAAATTGGATGGGCGTCAACAAAGCACCAATATTAGCAAAAGAAGCTGGCCTACATCAGAACTACTTCGCTAACCTTTATAACAGCGGCTCAGGCTACGGTCACAGCGGTTATATCAGCGCAATCCAAGTTAGCCAAGCTCGAACGCTAGAGAAGCAACAAGAATTAGCTAATGTGAGTTTGGGCGTCGGCCTGTTTATTATGACTCACTTCTTATTGATGTTCGTAGAAATGTCAACTGACGCAAAAAATGTCTTGGAGGCGGATCCTGACTCGAATGCTCTATTTTCTCGTTGGCACATACAAGAACATGAATGGGAAAAGCTGTATTCCAAACAATACCGAAAATGACCAGCATCCCCCCTAGACGGCACTCGGCCGGGCGCAGGCTGAGCTGCGGTCGCGTGCGCCAGATTCGTTCTCATGCTTCATCAAGGATATTCAAGGATATCGTATAGGCATATTCAAATATCAGAGCGAAGCCGCTGCGGAGTTCCTTGTCTGACTTGCGACCAAGACGGAAAATTATCGCGTTCACAACAGCGCCCTTACGAATCAAGGACAAAATGAGCCGTTGTCAGGTCTGTCATCCATGTCGTTTTCGTTCGACCGCTGGCTAAC
>NZ_JANUGX010000064.1 GCF_024753245.1 Massilia norwichensis
GGTTGAATCTGGGCTACACCGTGCTGGTTGCAGCGCAGCTCGGCCTGCCGACGCCATGCGCAGCCCAGACCGGCCTGCAGGGCACCGCGTCTGCCGGCTTCTCGGTGCCGGTGACCGACCATCCGGAATGCTTCAACTATGCCCAGGGCGGTGCGCGCGTGACCAACCCGATCGGCCCGGGCAACAAGGCGCTCGACAAGCCGGGCGCCGTCTCGCTGGGCCAGATGACCGTGCCGGTCGTGACCCAGATCGCGAACCACCTGAAGAAGGTCGGCGGCAAGTTCAAGAGCGATGAACTGGTCATCGTCATGGCAGGCGGCAACGACGTGCTGGAGCAACTGGGCGAATTCTCGGCCGGCGCCACCGCAGCCGGCGGCACCGCACTGGCAACCAGCCTGATCACCCAACTGGCACCCGGCACCACCGGCGGCGCCGCGACGATCCAGGCCGCCATCGTGACCGAGTCGGCCAAGTCGACCGCCACCTCGCAGTCGATCATCGGCGCAGCGATCACTGCCGCCGCCCGCAACGGCAACACCGGTGCCGCAGCCAACGCCACGACGATCGGCAACACCGCCGGCGCCGCCGCACTGGCAGCCGCCGCGAAGTACCAGTCCGACCAGGGACCGGTCCTGGTCAAGAACCTGGCCCAGGCCGCCACCGAACTCGGCGCACTGGTCAAGAACCAGATCCTGGCGAACGGCGCTGGCTACGTGGTCGTGAATAACCTGCCGGACGTGTCGATCTCGCCGTCGGCCAAGGCCCAGTCTGCCGAGACCCAGAAGCTGATCATGGCCATGGTTGCCGCTTTCAACGACCAGCTGCGTGCTGCCGTCGCCGGCGAAGCGAAGGTGCTGTACGTCGACCTGGCCACCATCAGCCGCGACCAGGCAACCAACCCGGCGCCGTATGGGCTGACCAATACCACCACCCCGGCTTGCGACCTGAGCCCTGCCAAGAATCCGCTGGGTTCCTCGCTGGTCTGCAACAAGAACAACCTGATCGCTGGCGACGTCAGCCACTACATGTTCGCCGACGCCGTGCACCCGACGCCGTTCGAGTACGCGCTGATCGCACGTTATGTGCTGGAACAGATGACCGTCAAAGGCTGGCTGTAATCCGAGACAAGCCGGCCCGAGGGCGGGCAATCTTATAAGAATCAGGAGAACACATGAACGTGAGTAAGAATGTTGTGAAAATGCTGGTCGCCGCTGGCGCCCTGGCTGCCGCGACCGGTGCCATGGCACAGTCGAAGGGTCAGTTTGCCATGTCGGTCGGCGTCAACCAGCTGGTCCCGAAAGTGGAAAGCGGCGCGATCTCGGCGCCGGCACTGCCGAACTCGCTGGGCGATGTCGGCAAGGACACCCAGCCGGTCCTGCTGGTCAACTACGGCCTGACCGACAATATTTCGGTCGAAACCGCTCTCGGCACCCCGTACAAGCACAAGCTGTACGGCGCCGGCGCCATCCAGGGCACCGGTCAGCTGGGTACCGTCAAGGCACTGCCGGCGATCGCCCTGGTGCAATATCGTTTCTTCACGCCGGATACGCCTTTCCGCCCCTACATCGGCCTGGGTGTCACCCGCGCCATGTTTATGAAGGAAACCGGTTCGTTCGCGATGACCGCGCTGACCAACCCAGGCGCCGGCGTGCCGACTACCTTCAGCATCGACAACAAGTGGACCTACACGGGCCAGCTGGGTGTCCAGATGAATGTGGACCAGCACTGGTACGCCAACGTGGCTTTCCTCAAGACCCGTCTCCGTACCGACGTGCACTTTTCGACCGGCCAGTACCAGCACATGAAGCTGGATCCGAACGCGTACATCCTGACGGTCGGCTACAAGTTCTGAGCCGTCTTCGGCCAGGCTTCCAAAACCCGCTTCGGCGGGTTTTTTTATGTTCGCCGGAACGACCGCGGCATCCGACGTAAAAAAACCCGCGCGCGGCGGGTTTTCGGAAGCAGCGGGACGGGCTCAGAACGCCGCGATGCCGGTCTGCGCACGGCCCAGGATCAGG
>NZ_JANUGX010000065.1 GCF_024753245.1 Massilia norwichensis
GCTTAATAATTAGCCTGACGATAACCTACTTTCACACTGGTTGCAGCACTATCATCGGCGCAAAGTCGTTTCACGGTCCTGTTCGGGATGGGAAGGGGTGGTACCGACTTGCTATGGTCATCAGGCATAAACTGTACGGGCAGCGTCTTCGACTGCTGCCCTGAATCCGGAAGAAGTAAGTTCTTATTGTTCTCTGTGTGTTCAACAAAAAGCTGTCATCACCTGGCTTTTGACTGCCAAGGTTATAGGGACAAGCCGTACGGGCAATTAGTACTGGTTAGCTTAATGCATTACTGCACTTCCACACCCAGCCTATCAACGTCCTGGTCTCGAACGACCCTTCAAGGAGCTCAAGGCTCCGGGAAATCTCATCTCAAGGCGAGTTTCCCGCTTAGATGCTTTCAGCGGTTATCTCTTCCGAACTTAGCTACCCGGCAATGCCACTGGCGTGACAACCGGTACACCAGAGGTTCGTCCACTCCGGTCCTCTCGTACTAGGAGCAGCCCCCTTCAAATTTCCAACGCCCACGGCAGATAGGGACCAAACTGTCTCACGACGTTTTAAACCCAGCTCACGTACCACTTTAAATGGCGAACAGCCATACCCTTGGGACCGGCTACAGCCCCAGGATGTGATGAGCCGACATCGAGGTGCCAAACTCCCCCGTCGATATGAACTCTTGGGAGGAATCAGCCTGTTATCCCCAGAGTACCTTTTATCCGTTGAGCGATGGCCCTTCCATACAGAACCACCGGATCACTATGTCCTACTTTCGTACCTGCTCGACTTGTCGGTCTCGCAGTTAAGCACGCTTATGCCATTGCACTATTAGCACGATGTCCGACCGTACCTAGCGTACCTTCGAACTCCTCCGTTACACTTTAGGAGGAGACCGCCCCAGTCAAACTGCCTACCATGCACTGTCCCCGACCCGGATCACGGGCCAAGGTTAGAACCTCAAACAAACCAGGGTGGTATTTCAAGGATGGCTCCACGAGAACTGGCGTCCCCGCTTCAAAGCCTCCCACCTATCCTACACAGATTGGTTCAAAGTCCAATGCAAAGCTACAGTAAAGGTTCATGGGGTCTTTCCGTCTAGCCGCGGGTAGATTGCATCATCACAAACATTTCAACTTCGCTGAGTCTCGGGAGGAGACAGTGTGGCCATCGTTACGCCATTCGTGCAGGTCGGAACTTACCCGACAAGGAATTTCGCTACCTTAGGACCGTTATAGTTACGGCCGCCGTTTACTGGGACTTCAATCAAGAGCTTGCACCCCATCATTTAATCTTCCAGCACCGGGCAGGCGTCACACCCTATACGTCCACTTTCGTGTTTGCAGAGTGCTGTGTTTTTATTAAACAGTCGCAGCCACCAGTTTATTGCAACCCTTTCACCCTCATGGAGTAAACCAATCAAGCTACCGGGGCGTACCTTATCCCGAAGTTACGGTACCAATTTGCCGAGTTCCTTCTCCCGAGTTCTCTCAAGCGCCTTAGAATACTCATCTCGCCCACCTGTGTCGGTTTGCGGTACGGTCTCGTATGACTGAAGCTTAGAGGCTTTTCTTGGAACCACTTCCGATTGCTTCGCAGGATAAACCCGCTCGTCCCAGTCCCTTGAATTACGTGCCCGGATTTGCCTAAGCACCTTCTATGAACCAGAAACTGACTATTCCAACAGTCAGACAACCTTCCGCGATCCGTCCCCCCATCGCATCATACGACGGTGCAGGAATATTAACCTGCTTCCCATCAGCTACGCATCTCTGCCTCGCCTTAGGGGCCGACTCACCCTGCTCCGATGAACGTTGAACAGGAAACCTTGGGCTTTCGGCGAGAGGGCTTTTCACCCTCTTTATCGCTACTCATGTCAGCATTCGCACTTCTGATACCTCCAGCATCCTTTACAAGACACCTTCGCAGGCTTACAGAACGCTCTCCTACCATAT
>NZ_JANUGX010000066.1 GCF_024753245.1 Massilia norwichensis
TTCTAAAGTTTAAGGAGGCGAAAAAAACACAAATTTCAGCAAAAAATCGGTTGCATATACTATAGGGCAGTATGGTATAGTAGGGACGCTTAACTAGTAGAGAGGTGTTCGATGCCACATAGTCCTGAAGAAAAGAAACAAGCCCTCACGCGTATCAGGCGTATCAAAGGACAGGTAGCTACTCTTGAACAAGCACTTGATGCAGGTGCTGATTGCCCTGCGATTCTTCAGCAGCTCGCGGCAGTCCGCGGAGCGGTTAACGGCTTGATGGCCACGGTCCTGGAAAGCTATCTGCGAGAAGAATTTCCGAATAGCGAGATCAGGAGTGATTCGCAGAACAAGTCCATTGACGAAACAATCTCTATCGTCCGGTCGTACCTGCGTTAGAGAGATGAAGTGTCCTCGATGAGAACAAATTCACCTAGATTAGAAAGAAACCACATCATGAAATCACGTGCAGCAGTTGCCTTCGGGCCTGGAAAGCCGCTGGAAATCGTTGAGATTGACGTTGAGCCGCCGCGCAAGGGCGAAGTTCTTGTCAAGATCACGAATACTGGCGTATGCCACACCGATGCCTTTACCTTGTCGGGCGATGACCCCGAAGGTCTTTTCCCGGTCGTTTTGGGCCATGAAGGAGCGGGTATCGTCATGGAGGTAGGAGAAGGGGTAACCAGTGTGAAACCTGGCGATCATGTCATTCCACTCTACACCGCTGAATGTGGCGAGTGTCTGTTCTGTAAGTCCGGTAAAACCAATCTGTGTGTCGCGGTTCGTGCGACCCAAGGCAAGGGGCTGATGCCCGATGGCACGACTCGCTTTTCTTATAACGGCCAACCGCTTTACCACTACATGGGCTGTTCGACTTTCAGCGAATATACGGTTGTTGCGGAAGTGTCACTGGCCAAGATCAACCCAGATGCTAATCCGGAGCACGTCTGCCTGCTGGGTTGTGGGGTAACAACTGGTATCGGTGCCGTCCACAACACGGCCAAGGTGCAACCGGGCGACTCGGTCGCCGTCTTCGGTCTTGGCGGCATTGGGCTCGCTGCAATCCAAGGTGCGCGCCAAGCCAAGGCGGGTCGCATCATTGCCATCGACACCAATCCAGCCAAGTTCGAGTTAGCTCGTAAGTTTGGCGCGACCGAATGTCTCAACCCTAAGGACTTCGAGAAGCCGATCCACGAGGTACTCATCGAAATGACCGGCTGGGGCGTAGACCATACATTCGAGTGCATTGGTAATGTCAACGTGATGCGCTCTGCGCTGGAAGCTGCCCATCGCGGCTGGGGCCAGTCAATCGTCATCGGCGTCGCCGGTGCTGGCAAGGAAATCTCGACCCGTCCATTCCAGCTGGTCACTGGTCGGACTTGGAAGGGCTCGGCTTTTGGCGGAGTCAAAGGGCGCACCCAACTTCCCGGCATGGTGGAAGACGCAATGAAAGGTGAGATCGATCTCGCCCCATTCGTTACCCACACCATGGGTCTCGAGGATATCAACAAAGCCTTCGATTTGATGCACGAAGGCAAGTCGATTCGCACGGTGATCCACTATTGATTCACGAACACTAACTATTCATTTAACATCAAATATCAAGAAAAAGAACTATGTCTACTCCAGTTATTTCCGGTGACAGCATTTTCTCGCACGTCTTTATCGGCGCCGCTGACGTTCAGAAGTCGGCCGCGTTTTACGATGCGACTCTGGGGGCTCTTGGCATCAAGAACCTCGGTCCATTCGGTAACGGTTGGGTGCTCTTCGGCCGTGAAAAGCCGGCTTTTATCATTGCCCGTCCTGGCAACGGTGAAGCGCCTCCAGCAATGGCG
>NZ_JANUGX010000067.1 GCF_024753245.1 Massilia norwichensis
TGCCGCCGGCCTGGGGCCGCAGCGCCAGGCGCAGCGGCGCGGGCGAGGCATCCTGCCCGGCCGCCAGCGGCCGCAGCATGAAGAACAGGGTCTCGCCACCCTGCGCGGCCAGGTGCAGGCGGCGCAGGCTGTCGCTGCTGTAAAAACTGAAAAAAGTCGTCACTGACTGAACAAAGTTGTCACCGGATGAACGAAAACGTCACTTGCTCCAATAGCAACTTTGCCCGTACACTATTGCGGATCGACGTCCACAATTGGCTAAGATCGTTCGCGAGCGAACGACAACTGGTCGGTATGGATGAATTGTTAGGCGCCGAAACGTCCGATGGCGGCAGATTAGTCTAAGCGACGGTGTGATCAGTCTCGTACAGGTATCTTTCTGTAGAATGGAGTTATTCTTTAATGTCGAGAAACGATTTCTGCCGCACTCATTTCGCTGGCGGCGGAGGAATGCTGCCATGCCCCTGGCCTGATTGCCCCCATGGCCATGACGAGGATTTCTACCTTGATCAAAGGTTCTTAGGGACCACTGAGAAACTTTACAAGCGTGAAAGTTTCGTTGCCGGCGATGGTACTCTTCGATATTTTTGGATTTCAGACAACCAACCATACGGTTGGGTTGTAAGGCAACCTGTCCAATCTGAGTTGTTTCGCCTGGCTTTGTTGAGCAAATCGAGTGAAGGCCGAGCTGACGCTGTTTGTAATCAGTTTTATAACACTGGGACCGTGACCGGGGTACCCAGCCGAGTGAAGCGGTTGAGCACGGCAGCGCGTATCTGCAATTCGGCAACCTGACGGTCAAAGTCGCGCGCCATGACCCGTTCGCCCAACAGCTTGAAGCAGCGCATTTTGGTTTCGACAAGACTGCGCCGGTGGTAGCCGCTCCACTTTTTCCAGATCGCCCGACCCAGTCTGCGCGTCGTGTGCAAGATCTCGTTGCGTGCATCGGCACCGCAGCGGTTCGCCTTCCAGGGCTTTGCGTTCTTGCGGGTTGGGATGATGGCATGGGCGGCGCGCAAGGCGATCGCCTCGTGACAGTCCTTCGTGTCGTAAGCGCCATCGCCACTAACGCTGGCGATGGACTCGTCGGCTGGAATTTGATCCAGCAGCGCTGGCAGGACAGGCGCGTCGCCGATACTGTTGTCGGTTACTTCCATCGCCCGGATCTCGAGCGTGGACGCGTCGATCCCGAGGTGCACCTTGCGCCACTGGCGGCGATAGTCCGCGCCATGCTTTTTCGTCTTCCATTCGCCTTCGCCCAACATCTTGATGCCCGTGCTGTCCACCAGCAAATGCAAGCCTGTCGTAGTCGGCGTGGCGCCAATGGCCACCTGTAGTGTTTTTTGCCGCCGACTTACCGTGCTGTAGTCCGGCACCGGCCAATGAAGTCCAGCCAAGCGCAGCAGGCTTTGCGCCATGCCCATGGCCTGCCGTAGTGGTAAATTGAAGAGGCACTTGATGCTCAGGCAGAACTGGATCGCCTCGTCGCTGAACGTCTGGCTGCGCCCGCGCTTGCCGCTCGGCTGGCCGTGCCAGTTCATCTTCGGATCAAGCCAGATCAGCAGCGAACCGCGTGACTTGAGGGCTTCGTTGTACGTCTTCCAATTGGTCGTGCGGTACTTCTGTGGAGCTGGTTTCATCCGCTCAGGCTACCAGACCTGCGGGTGCTACGCTGGTCGAGCCTGATTTGCGCAACA
>NZ_JANUGX010000068.1 GCF_024753245.1 Massilia norwichensis
CCCTGGTACCGAAAACAAAACGTCCAACGCCAAGTTCGACGGCAGATTCGACAAGGCCGATTTCATCTACGACGCAGAGAAAAATGAATACCGCTGTCCGGCAGGCCAAGCGCTGATCTGGCGTTTTTCAACCGTCGAGAATGGCATGACGAATCACCGATACTGGAGCTCCAATTGCAAAGGCTGCGCACTCAAGGACAGGTGCACACCGAGCCAGCAACGCCGAGTGACCCGTTGGGAGCACCAAAACCTTCTCGATGACATGCAAGCACGCCTGGACGCAAATCCCGACGCCATGCGACTGCGGCGCTCGTCGGTTGAGCACCCATTTGGCACGCTAAAATCCTGGATGGGGGCAACGCACTTCCTGACGAAAGGGCTGGATTTCGTGAAAACCGAGATGAGCCTGCACGTGCTCGCCTATAACTTCCGGCGCTTGATGAAGCTGCTGGGCATGCCGGCAATGTTGAATGCCATCAGGGCATATGCCCGCTTTTTAGCTGCATGGAACCTGCTGACCTCAATCTTCTCCCGAGCTTCGCTGAAAATATCGCGCAGAGAAAACGGCCTGCCACACGGCTATATACAGCTACACAATTACGCCTGACCGAGTACGCAGGCCGCAAGCTCGGCATTTATGTTTTTACACAGCCTGGACCCGAAGCGGACGGTTTGTTCACGTCTCAAGCCACTGCAAGGCGTGGCTGAGATCGTTATAGAAAACACGGTAGTCCCCCTCACCAAATTGTCCGAAGGCGATCCGCGACAGATAACCCAATCGTGTATTCGAAACCAAAATGGCTTTACGGAGAGATTGGTCAGCGAACAGTTGCTTTGTCTTTTCGTTTAATTTTTCTTGCAATAGTGCGATGTCAATGTCGGGTGATTCCATTTCCAATGCGTCGTAGAGAACGCGCGTGTATTCGGTATCTCGCAGTAGCTGAATTACGCGCTCATGTATTTCTTTGAGCAAGCTTTCAGTTAATTCCCCTCTCACTCGAACCACAACAACATTACCGAGAGGTTCAATCCAAAGTTGACTGTTTAGCATGTGGTCAAGTAATTATTTCAGAAATTGCAATTATTTTGCTGCGACTGCTCCTGGCCGATCTCGGCCGTTCGCAATGCTCAGTGTAAGGCATTTGTTGCTCAGTAGGCAAGTACATGGTCTTGATCTGTCGGTGTTCGAGCACGTTGCTTTCCCGCTCGATCAGGTGAACGAGGCCATTTCGGGCATCGCCAACCGCAACGGCGGCTTCAGCAACTACGTCATCCATCCGTAATGGCAGACACGAGCGAGCGTATGAAGACCAGACGTATCGTGACAGGTATCGGCCTCGACGGAAAATCCATGTTCCTCTCCGCTGCTTCTACGCCCCGGAGCAGCGAGTACGAAAGCGCGCCAGGTTTCGTGGCTTCTCTCGTCTGGGCCACCTCCCCTGCGCCCCAGGTCGGCGAATCAGGGATGGCGGATCCGACCGAATCCGTCGAGTCCTACGTTCCCGAGACCGGCGCGACACGTTGCCTGATCGTGAGCTTTCCACCGGACTCGATCATGATGTCGGCGGATTTCGACCCTGCAGCATTCGGTCGCGAGTCCGCCCAGATCATCCCTGGGTTGGCCGAC
>NZ_JANUGX010000069.1 GCF_024753245.1 Massilia norwichensis
ATCGGCGTTTGTCAACGTAGTTGTCGCGTCACCTCAAGCGGCGCACTGTAATGCTTCTGGCCGAATCCTTTCCAGATTCAACCAGACCTGACTCTCCAGTGTCCAGTTCCTAATCCCCCGCGACCAGCGCTGCGAATGGCGGTTGCGGGCATCGTCATAAACCTGCTCCCGGCGTTTCAGAATCGCCGTGTTCTAGCCGTTGTGACGCTGTGCTGGCGTCACGAATTTCAGGCCACTGTACTTGTGCTCCTGGTTGTACCAGCGCACGAATTTCTGCGTCCATGCCTGCGCTTGCTCCAGGCTCGCAAACGGTTTTCTCGGGTAGTCCGGCCGGTATTTGCAGGTGCGGAATAGCGATTCGGCATAGGCATTGTCGTTGCTCACACGCGGCCTGCTGAACGACGGCGCCACACCCAGTTGCCCCAGGGTGGCCAACATGGTTGCCCCTTTCATGGCGCTGCCATTATCTGAGTGGAGCACCAAGGAACGACCTGCCAGTCCTTCGGCCAGGCTGGTCCGGCGCATCAGCCGTGACGCCAGTTCCGCCGAGTCCGCTACCTGCACCTCGTGCCCGACGATCTTTCGGCTGAAGACGTCAAGCACCATGTACCAGTAATAAAATTGGCCCTTCACGGCAGCTGGCATCCACGTAATATCCCAACTCCACACCTGGTTCGGGCCGGTGGCGCAATGGCTCGTAAGCACGCGTTCGGAAGGCTTCTTTGCGCGGCCGCGGTGATGCTGCTGCGATGCTGCCTTCAAGACGCGGTAAAAGCTCGACTCCGACGCGACGTAGACGCCCCGATCGGCCAGCGCCGGCACGATCTGACTCGGCGGTAGGCTGGCAAATTCCTCGCTGTTGGCAACGGCCAGGATCGCGGTTCGCTCATCCTCGCTCAGCTTGTTGGCCGGTTCCGGCCTCACGCTGGTCCGACGGCTGTCGCCGGCCACGGCATCGTCACCTTCACGCACCCAGCGCTGGAATGTGCGCAGGGTGATGCCCAGCTCGATGCAGGCCGGCTCAAGACGGCTACGCATTGCCTGGGCCTCACGGATCAACTCGACACACAAGAGGCGATCTGGGACGCTGATCAGTCTTCCTCTTTGCCCCTCCAGATCGCCTGGGCTTTTTTTCGCAGAATCAGCAGTGCTGCCGCTTCGGCCAACGCTTCTCCTTGCGTTGCAAGTCCTTCTCCAGTTGCCGGATGCGCTTCTTGTCTTCCTTTGACTGCGCCTGTTGGCCTCGCGTCTGCTGCATCGTGCTCGCATTGGCGGCCATGCATGCAGCGCACCATGCGGCGATCTGCTCGGCGAACAGGCCCTTGCGCCGGCAATACTCGGCCAGTTCGCTGGCGTTCAGCGCAGCCGTTTCCAACACCACGGCAAACTTGTCCTCCGAGGTCCATTCCTCAGCATTTTTCCCACTACCCGGCACTGCGATTCCCTGATTACGAAGTTGACGGCGCCAAGTATAAAGGGTCTGCTCGGTGATCCCGCTCTCGCGGGCCAGTTCTGACACCAGCCTGTTCTGCGGTGGCATCATCTGCCGCAATAGCGCCTCTTTCCGTTCTGCTGAATACTCCCTCACTTGATCTCTCTTGCCCGT
>NZ_JANUGX010000007.1 GCF_024753245.1 Massilia norwichensis
GACCCAAGAGAGGCGCAATTATGAAATCACTTGAGAAAATACTTCCTTTTGGCCCGTCTAAACCAACTGCGTCCGAATTCTTTACGTCGGAGGTTGCGATGGTTTTAATCGCACAGCATGAGCCAACTGCGATCTTTGCCTTGACCCTTGCAGGCAAAAAGCCTTTGCCCACTGGCTCGACTATTCAAGTTGAATTCGAGAATCCAAATCGACCTGACACGCTCTTCAATCAAACCGTCGCTTAAGCCCCGCCGTTGGAAGGCCCACGCACCACCAGCACCGGTATCGCACAAGTCTCAAGCACCTTCTGCACCTCACTCCCGAGCAAGCGCCGGCGCAGGCGCCCATGCCCGTGCGATGCCATCACGATCAGGTCGCACAGGCGGTCGCGCGCCGTGCCGACGATGGCGGCGGCCGGGCTCTCGTGATGCACCAGGATGGTTTCACAGGGTACGCCGGCTTCGGCGGCGCGGCGTGCGATCCAGGCCAGGGCCTCGGTCCCGGTCTGTTCGCGTTCGCTGAGCCAGGCGGCGCGCACCGGGTCTTCCTCGGTCAGCGGGCCGAGACGCGCGGGTGGGCCGACATGCAGGCCGACGATGGTGCCGCCGCCCGCCTGCGCCAGATCGATGGCAGTGGCGAGGGCCGGGCTGCACAACTCGGTGCCGTCGCTGGGGACCAGGATGCGCTGGTACATGTCGGATAGCGCGCGGCTTCAGCGGTGCACCAGCACCGGGACCGTGCTGTGCACCAGCACTTTCTGCGTCTCGCTGCCGAGCAGCAGGCCCTTCAGGCCGCGGCGGCCATGCGAGGCCATCGTGATCAGGTCGCAGCCCAGGCGCTGGGCGGTGGCGACGATGGCAGCGTAAGGATCGTCGTCGACGACGTGCTTGCCCCGGTAGGGAACGCCGGCCTCGCGTGCCGCGTTCTCGACGTCGGCGAGGATGCGGCCGGCGCGCGCCGCACTGTTGGCGGTGAATTGTTCGGGCGTGTCTTCGAGCATCTCACTGTCGGTGCTCAGCACGTGGAACGCGGGCGTGACGGTCAGGCCGACGACCTCGGCGCCCAGCTCGCGGGCGAAATCGACCCCGGCCAGGATGGCGCGCTACGAGGCTTCGGAACCGTCGCTGGGTATCAGGATGCGTTTGTACATGGCCGCTCCTCCATGGATGGCGGCCCCCTGGCGGCGCATTCAGGATCGCGAATATGCGCCTTGCATGACTTGAGCTGCATCAAAATCAAACCGGCCCTCGACGGCGGCGCGACCGGCGGCTTCAACCGTATAGCACCCCTGTGCGAGGTCGGCCGCCAGCCGCACGGCCGCGCCTAGTTCGACAGGCGCGCGAAAACGGCCGTCCAGCAGGCGCAAGGGGCGCCCGCCGGCACGCTCCAGCTCGGCGCAGGTCCGGCCCAGCGTGTGCATGCCGTGGGTGATCGGCGCCCGCAAGCCCATCAGGCGCGCCGACCATGGCCACAGGTGGATCGGGTTCCAGTCGCCGGACAGCGCGGCGTAGGCGCGGCCGCTGGCGTTCGCAAGCTGCCAGCTGGCGAGCGGCGCCAGGTCAGGTGCCGGCGCGGCAGGCGGGCGCGGACCGCCGCCACGCCGCCCACGTACCACCAGGTAGGTACTGCGGCAGGCGAACACCAGCTGGCCGTCCTGGGACGCTTCCGTGTCCAGCGACGCCTGCACGGCGCCGTTCGCCGCGGGCGGCGCGATCCCGACCGTGCTTGCCAGCACCAGCGAGCGCCCGGTCGCCGGCTGGGCGCCGGCCCGCAGCAGGTTGTCGACGTGGATCGCGCCCACGAGCCGGAATGGGAAGGCGGCGTCGAGCATGGTCGCCAGGTGGGCGCGCTGGGCCAGCAGGTAGTAATAGGTGAGCGGGACGTGGGTGCCGCCGAAGCCGAGCGCAGCCCGGTAACGCGCCACGTGCCCGGCGTCCAGGCTGGACAGCAGGAAGCGGGTGGCCAGCGGTGCCCGCGCATCCGCCGTACTGGGGCACTTGAACAGGGCGCGCAGCAGGGTTCCGGCGGACAGCGGCGGCAGGCGGGGGAGGGACGCAGGATCGTGCATGGCGCCCATTGTGCCCGAAAAGTGAATTGCTACTCAGGAATACTTGATGGACACAATTATCCGCTGTAACATATCGTTTTTGATATAAAGAATTACCTGTATATACGAGGATGGAATGAAGAAGACTGTGTTTGCCCTTGCCACTTTGTCGGCCGCTGGCCTGGCGATGGGTCAGGAAGTCGTCCGTATCGGCCACGTTGCAGCCATGACCGGACCGGTGGCGCACTTCGGCAAGGACAGCGAAAACGGCGTGCGCATGGCGATCGAGGCGCTCAACGCGCGCGGCGCGACGATCGCCGGCCGCACGGTGAAATGGGTGCTGGCGCCGGAAGACGACGCCGGTGAACCGAAGCAGGCGACCGCCGCCGCGCAAAAACTCGCCGACGCCAAGGTCAACGGCGTGATCGGCCACGAGACCTCGGGGACCACCATCCCGGCCTCGAAGATCTATTACGATGCCGGTATTCCGCAGATCACCGCGTCGTCGACCAATCCGGCGTACACCAAGCAGGGCTTCAACACGACCTTCCGCGTGGTCGCCAACGACATCCAGCTCGGCCAGGCGCTGGGCCGCTACGCCGTCAAGACCATGGGCGCCAAGCGCGTCGCCGTGATCGACGACCGTACCGCCTACGGCCAGGGCCTGGTGAGCGAGTTCGTCAACGGCCTGCGCCAGCAAAAGGTCAACGTGGTGGCGAAGGAGTTCACCAACGACAAGGCGACCGATTTCTCGGCGATCCTGACCCGCATCCGCGCCAGCAATCCCGACCTGGTGTTCTTCGGCGGGATGAACGCGGTGGCCGGCCCGATGCTGCGCCAGATGAAGCAGCTCGGCCTGAACGTCAAGATGATGGGCGGCGACGGCATCTGCTCCGACGAAATGCACAAGCTCTCGGGCGGCACCATGGCCGACGGCCAGGTCGTGTGCGCGGAAGCCGGCGGCGTCGAGGCGTCCGGCAAGGCCGGCATGGACAACTTCCGCGCGGCCTACCGCAAGCGTTTCGGTATTGACGTCCAGATCATCGCGCCATACTCGTACGACGCGACGCTACTGCTGGCCGAGGCGATGAACAAGGCCGGCAGCGCCGCGCCCGCCAAATACCTGCCTGAGCTGGCGAAGATCCGCTACAAGGGCGTGACCGGCAACATCGCCTTCGACCCGCGCGGCGACATCCGGGACGGCACCATCACCCTGTACACCTTCAAGGGCGGCCATCGCACCCAGATCGCCGTCACGAAGTAAGCAAGTAAGCCGCACCCGCGGGCGCCGCGCCAGCCGGGAGCGGCGTTTTGGCCAAAGCTGCTATTCTGTCAAGACGATGTCAAGCAGAGAGGGAGCACGATGGTCATGCAGGATCCCCGGCCCGACGCGCCGTTCTACGTGGTACTGAACGCCGGCTCGGGCCGTACCGATACCGAGCTACGCTGCAGCACCATACGCGAGGTGCTGGAGAGCGCCGGTCGCCGCTGCGAGATCGAGGTGGTGCGCGAAGGCGCGCGCATGCCCGCTACCGCCGCCGAAGTGGCCGCGCGCGCCGCAAAGGATGGCGCGATCCTGGTCGCGGCCGGCGGCGACGGCACCCTGAACGCGGTCGCCCACGAGGCCGTGCGCCACGGCTGCGTGTTCGGCGTGCTGCCGCAGGGGACCTTCAATTATTTCGGCCGTACCCACGGCATTCCCGAAGACCTGCGCGAGGCCGTGCATGCGCTGCTGCGCGCCCGCGTGCGCCACGTGCAGATCGGCAGGGTCAACAACCGCAGTTTCCTGGTCAATGCCAGCGTCGGCCTGTATCCGCGCCTGCTGGAAGAGCGCGAGCACGACAAGCAGCAGTACGGCCGCAGCCGCGTGGTGGCGCTGCTGTCGGCGCTCAAGACCGCGCTGGGCCGGCACCGCAACCTGCGCATCGAACTCGAACTGGACGGCAAGGTCCACCGCCTGCGCACGCCCACGCTGTTCGTCGGGAACAACCGCCTGCAGATGGAGCAGGTCGGCATGCAGCCGCTCGACCACGCGGTCGAGGAAGGCAGGCTGGCGGCGATCGCACCGCGGCCGGTCGGCAAACTGCGCATGCTCGGATTGCTGCTGCGCGGCGCGTTCGGGCGCCTGGGCGAGGCCGAGGACGTGACCGCCTTCGACTTCCGCAACATGACGGTGCGCGCGCCGGTGTTGTCGGGCCGGCGCAAGATCAAGGTGGCGGCCGATGGCGAAGTCTGCAAGCTGGAGCTGCCGCTGCGCTTCGAGGCCCTGGAGGGCAGGCTGGCGCTGCTGGTGGCGGACCCGGTCGAGCAGGAGGCCGGCGACCAAGCCGACCGGAAGGCCGACCATAAGTCTGCCTCGTTCTGGTCAGCCGCCCAGTAAGCTGCGCAGCCCGGCCAGCGGCAGCGGCCGCCCCAGCAGATAGCCCTGCGCCTCGTCGCAGGAAGCCGCGCGCAGGAAATCCAGCACCTCGACCGTCTCCACGCCTTCCGCCACCACCGACAATTGCAGCGCATGCGCCATGTCGACGAAGGCCTTCACGAAGTCGAAGGCGCTGATGCGGCCGTCGTCCTGCAGCACGAAGGAGCGGTCCAGCTTGAGCACATCGATCGGCAGGCGGCGCAGGTAGGCCAGGCCCGAGTAGCCGGTGCCGAAATCGTCGACGGCCAGCTTCACGCCCAGCGCCTGCAGCTCGCCCAGCATGGCGGCGGTGCGCTCGAGGTCTTCGATCAGGGCGCTCTCGGTCAGCTCGAGCTCCAGCGCGCTGGGCGCCAGCCCGGTGTCGGCCAGCGCCTCGCGCACCTCGGCCGCGAAGGCCGGCTGGGCCAGCTGGCGCGCCGAGACGTTGACAGAGACCCGGATCGGCCGCCCGAATTCGTCGATCAGGCGGCGCGTCTGGCGGCAGGCTTCGCGCAGCACCCAGCGTCCGATCGGCACGATCAGGCCGGTCTCCTCGGCGATGCCGATGAACTGCTGCGGCGGCACCATGCCCTGCTGCGGATGGCGCCAGCGGATCAGCGCCTCCATGCCGACCACCGCCATGCTGCGCAGATCGACGCGCGGCTGGTAGTGCAGCTCGAACTCTTCGCGCGCCAGCGCCGGCCGCAGCGACAGCTCGAGCGCCATGCGGGCGCGCGCCGCCACCGTCATCTCCGCCTCGAAGAAGCGGTAGCGGTTGCGGCCTTCTGCCTTGGCACGGTACATCGCGGTATCGGCGGTCTGGAACAGCAGCTCGCGCGTGGCGGCATCAATCGGGTACATGCTGATGCCGATCGAGGCGCCGACCACCACGTCCTGTGCACCGACCGTGACCGGCAGCGTCAGCACTTCCAGCAGCTTGGCGGCGATGGCCGCCGCCGCGCCCGGTCCGCCGGCGCTGCCGCCGCACTCGGCGGCGACCACGAATTCGTCGCCGCCCAGGCGCGCCACCACGTCGCTTGGGCGCAGCACCTTGCGCAGGCGCGCCGCGACTTCGCACAGCAGCAGGTCGCCGTGCTCGTGGCCGAAGGAATCGTTGACCTCCTTGAAGCGGTCGAGGTCGAGGAACATCACCGCTACCACACGGTCCGGCGCGCAGTCGTCGAGCATGCGCTGCAGGCGCTCGTGCAGCAGGGCGCGGTTCGGCAATCCGGTCAGGGTGTCGTGGGTGGCCAGCTCCTGCAGCCGGCTCTCGGCCTGCTTGCGGCCGGTGATGTCGGTCATCAGGCCGGTGATCGACTCCACTTTGCCGTCGGCGCCGACACAGACCGCGCCGTTGAACAGCACGTGCAGCAGGTGGCCCTCGGCGTGGCGCACCACGGCCTCGGCGCCCTGTACCGACGTGCAGCAGAGCTGACCCGCTTCCAGGCGGTCCCAGGGGAAGACCGCGAACAGCCGTGCCAGGCGCGAGCCGACCAGCGCATCGCGGGCGTGGCCGGAGAGCGTGCACAGGGCCGGATTGACATCGAGGATCAGGCCGTCCGCGCTCGCCAGCACATAGCCGGCGGGGGTCATCTCGATGACTTCGCGGAAGCGCCGCTCGCTTTCGCGCAGCTGGCGCTCGGCGTGTTCGCGCTCGGTCAGGTCGCGCACAATCGCCTGGAAGAATTCCTGGCCGTTGTCCTCGAAGCGCGAGACATGGACTTCGGCCGGGAAGGTGCTGCCGTCCTTGCGGCGCTTGACGATGCGCAGCAGGTGGGTCCGGCCCTGGCGCAGCGTCTCCAGCAGCTGCGAGCCGTAGTGGAAGTTGCTGTCGACCGCGTGCGCCGACATGCCGACCAGCTCGTCCTGGCGGTAGCCGAAGTTGGCGCAGGCGCGGCCGTTGGCGGCGACGATGCGCAGTTCGCGGTCGACGATCAGGATGCTGTCGCCGGCTTCCTGGAACAGGTTGCGAAAGCGCTGCTCGCTCTTGCGCAGCGCCTGTTCGGCCTTGCGCTTCTCGGTAATGTCGTGGAAGTAGACCGAGAGGCCGTCGGCGGTCGGGTAGGCGCGCGCCTCGTACCAGGCGCCGGTGGGCGTCCAGCAGGCCTCGAACACGGACGGCTGCCCTGAGCCCATCGCCATCCGGTAATGCTCGAGAGCGAGCGTGCCTTCGAGTTGCGGCGCCACGTCCAGCAGGGATTTGCCGAAGGTGTTGCCGAGGTCGACCCCGACGAAATTGGCGGCTTTGCCGTTGGCGTAGATGACGCGCCAGTCGTGGTCGACCGCGAAGAAAGCATCGCCGATGTTCTCCAGCATGGCGCTCATGCGCTCGCGCGAGCGTTTCAGCTCTTCCAGCAGCTGCGGGTCGAGCACGAGTGAAAGGGAGGGCGGGGCCGGCGCGTTCATGGAGGGTCCTGTCAGGGAATGCATGCCGGGTAAAGACAAGCCACCGGAGTATAAACATTCCGTACGGAAACATCCACCAATCGCGGCGTAAATGCGACAGTTCAAAATCTGGGCGCGGCGGGCCTTGCACCCGCCGCTATTGGAAGGAAACCTTACTTCGTTTGCTTGCCCTGTTGCAGATTTTCCTGTCCTCCTTGCTGACTGTTACCCGCATTGTTCACTGCATTTGCCTGACCGCGCTGGGAGTTACCCTGGGCAGGGGTGCCGCCCGGCTGGCCGGCGTTCGCCGATTGCAGATTGCCCGAGTCGGCGAGATCGGGCGTTCCAATGCCGCCATCGCGGCCGCCGTCGTTGAGGTTGCCAGTGGTACCGGTCTTGCCGGCGCTGCTGGTGCCGACGCCGCTCAATTCGTCATAGTTGCGGCCCTTCATACCTTTGCCTTTGTATTCCTGGTTACTTGGCATCCGTCCCTCCTTGTCCCTGACGAAAACTTCATGTTAATCCCCTCACAGGGCGGGACAATCGGAAAAGAGGAAGAGGCAATGTAGGAGCACTCGGACAGCGCATTGATAAAATAGATAGCGTATGGCGCAATCCGGGGGAGAAAAATCGATGAGCAGAAGCGGTACGGGCAGGGGACGGGGGACGGGACGGGCGACGCTGGGCGAGGTTGCGCAGGCGGCGGGCGTGTCGACGATGACCGCCTCGCGCACCCTTAGCCAGCCGGAGCTGGTGACGGAAGCGACCCGCGCCAGGGTCGAGCAGGCCGTGCAGGCGCTGGGCTATGTGCCGAACCGGGCCGCACGCGCGCTGGCCTCGAACCGCTCGCGCGTGATCGTGGCACTGGTGCCCTCGCTGTCGAACGCCGTCTTCACCGCGGTGCTGGACGGGATCCAGGATGCGGTCGACGCCAGCCAGTACCAGCTCCTGATCGGCATCACGCACTACTCGGACGCCGAAGAAGAGAAGCTGCTGCGCACCTACCTGCAGTCGGACCCGGACGGCATCCTGCTGCCCGGCCTCAGTCACAGCGCAGGTGTGCGCAGCATGCTCGAGACGCTGTCGGTGCCGGTGGTGGCGATGATGGACCTGGCGGCATCGCCGGACACGCTGTCGGTCGGCTTTTCCCAGTCCGAGGCAGGCATGGCCCTGACGCGCCACCTGCTCGCCAAGGGCTACCGCCGCATCGCCTTCGTCGGCGCCCAGCTCGACGAGCGCACGCTGCGCCGCGCCGACGGCTGGCGCCAGGCCATGCAGGAGGCTGGCCTGTTCGACGCCCGCCTGGAGATCATGACGCCCGAACCCTCGACCGTGGCGCTGGGCGCGGCACTGATGCAGCGCGTGCTGGCCGGCTTGCCCGACTGCGACGCGGTCTTCTTCTGCAACGACGACCTCGCGCACGGCGCCATCTTCCACTGCCAACGGGCCGGCATCCCGGTGCCGGGCAGGATCGCGGTGGCGGGCTTCAACGACCTGCCGGCATCGAGCCTGATGGTGCCTTCGCTGACCACGGTCGACACCCCGCGCTACCAGGTCGGCTACCAGGCGGCCTCGCTGCTGCTCGACACCATCGCCGGCAAGCTGCCGAAGGCGCGCCGCATCGACCTCGGCTTCACCCTGCGCGAGCGCGAGAGCACATGAGGGCCTGGGTCGTGATGGGCGTGAGCGGCTGCGGCAAGAGCGAGATCGGCGCGCGCCTGGCGCAGGCACTCGGCCTGGAATTCATCGAGGGCGACCGCTTCCACCCGCCTGCCAACGTGCGCAAGATGGCGGCCGGGATCGCGCTCGATGATGCCGACCGCGAAGGCTGGCTGCGCCGGCTGGCCGCCGAACTGGCGCGTGCCTGCGAGGCGGGCCACGGGGTGGTGCTGTCCTGCTCGGCGCTAAAGCACGCCTACCGCGACATCCTGCGCTCGTCCGGCTGCGCACTCAGCTTCGTGCACCTGAGCGGCACGCGCGCGACGCTGGCGGCCCGCATGGCAGCGCGGCCGGGGCATTTCATGCCGCTGTCGCTGCTGGACAGCCAGCTGCGCGACCTCGAGCCGCTGCAGCCGGATGAGGAGGGGATGGTGCTGGATATCGAGGAGGCGCCGGCGGTGCTGGTGGATCTGATTTGTCATTCCCGCGCAGGCGGGAATCCAAATTGAGCGTCAATCACCGGTCAAGTACCGGGTGAGGCAGGGAGCGAAAATTCGGGTGTTGATTAGGGGGTAGCACGATAGCCGGGTCCCCGCGACTGGAAATACTGATAATGGGATCTCCGTCCCGGCGGGCCAGGATATCAACAGGCCGATTTCGACCCGGTAGCGCCAGTTTATAGTGCACGGTCGTCGCTGCCTGGTTTGAAAGAATCCTTGCAGTGGGCGTTTTCAATAAGCTGACACAGCCGTCATGTTCATACTGCCCGACATTACACTTGGATTCCCGCCTGCGCGGGAATGACGCTATTCGCCGGGCTACCCGCCAGCGGCAGGCGCAGCGTGAACACACAACCCTTACCAGCGCCCTCGCTATGCGCCTCGACACTGCCGCCATGCAGGATCGTCAGCTCGCGCACCAGCGCCAGCCCCAGTCCCAGGCCGCCTTGCGCGCGGTCGATCCCGGTCGGGCCCTGCACCAGCGCGTCGAAGATCATGGGCAGCGTCGCGGCATCGATGCCGACCCCGGTGTCCGCCACTTCGATCACGGCTTCGGTATCGGTCGCGTGGGCGCGCACGGCGATGCTGCCGCCCTGCGGCGTGTACTTGATCGCATTGTGCAGCAGGTTGTCGAAGATCTGTTCCAGACGGGTGGCGTCGGCCTCGATCCGGAAGGTGCCGACCTCGACCTGCCAGGCGTGCTGGCCGGCGTCGGCCAGGCGCCGCGTCTCGCAGCACTGGCGCAGCAGGGCGCAGGCGTCGATTGGGGTGCGTTGCAGCTTGACCTTGCCGGACAGGATGCGGCGCACGTCCAGCAGGTCGTCGACGATGCGGGTCAGGTGACGCACCTGGCGCCGTCCGATGTCGCGCGCGTGCGCCGCCAGCTCGGGCTTCACACCCGCCAGGTCGAGCACCTGCAGTGCGCCGGCGATGGCCGCCAGCGGATTGCGCAGCTCGTGGCTGAGCATGGCGAGGAAGCTATCCTTGGCCTGGCTCTGCCCCTCGGCCTGGCGCCGCGCATCCTGTTCGCTGCGCAGCAGGGCCTCGCGCTCGTCCTGCAGGCGCTGGCGCGCGGCGCGCTCGCGCGTCAGGTCGGCATGGGTCAGGCGCAGGCTGTCGAGCAGCATGTCGACCTCCGCGACCCGGGTCGTGGACGGCGGCGGCTCGGCGCCGCTGGCCAGTGCCAGGGCCGACAAGCGGGCCTGGTCCAGCGACACCGAGAGACGCTTCGCCAGGAACACGGCAATCCCGATCGCCAGGCCAAGGACGCCCAGCAGCGCCAGCGCCGCGTACAGGGTGGCGCTGCGCGCCTTGCCTTCGATTTCGGGCGCCGGCACGCCGATCGCCAGCGTCCACCCGCTCAGCGGCGCGCGGGTATACACGCTGTAGACGTCGATGCCGTCGTGGGTGATGTGGCGCAGCACGCCGCTCGGCTGGCGCCGCGAAGCCTGGTACAGCTCTGGCCGCACCGGCTTGCCGACCAGTTCTTCGGCATTGCGGTTGCGGGCAATCGCGATGCCATTCGCATCGAAGATCGAGATCACCCAGTCGCGGCCCATGGCCTGGTCGGCGAAGACGCGGCCAAAATAAGCAGCGTCGAAGATCTGGCTGACCACGTAGCGTTTGCCCAGCCCGCGCGGCACCGGGACGTCGACCGAGATCGTCGGGCGGCGCGCCAGGATGCCGATGAAGTAGCCGGACACGCGCGTCTTCTGGCTCTCGTAGAGTTCGGACACCCAGCGAGCCTTGTAGGCGGGCAGCGCTTCGCCCCAGGCGATCCGGGTGTTGAACAGCGGCGTGCCGTCATAGTCGGACAGCAGGGTCCAGGACCAGGGCGTGCTGCGGTCCATCGCGGTGGCCTCGCGGTGCAGCTGGGCGAAATCGTCGCGGCGCAGCGCTTCCGAATTGACGATGCCGCGCAGCGAGGCTTCGGCCACCGCGATCTCGCGGTCGATCACCAGCGCGCCGGCACGCCCGGTCTCCTGCACGCTGCGTACGCGCGATTCGCGCTCCGATTGCAAAAGCCTGGACAGGCCCACCGAGGCCACCAGGACGACGGGCACCAGGATGGCAGCGGCCATCAGGATCAGATAAGAGCGGGCTTTCATCGAGCGATATTGTACTTGCAACATCATCACGCTGCCGAGTTTTCGGCCGGGCGCCCCACCTGGCCGCTTCGCGCTAGTATGCCGATTCCCCATCAACCCACGAGCACAAGGAGAGCGGCATGGCGAAAGTACTGGTGTTGTATTACTCGACCTACGGTCACATCGAGCAGATGGCACAGGCGGTTGCGGAAGGCGCGCGCAATGCCGGCGCGACGGTCGAGGTCAAACGCGTGCCGGAGACGGTGCCCGAGCACATCGCGCGTCCGGCCCACTTCAAGCTGGACCAGCAGGCGCCGATCGCCACCGTCGACGAACTGCCGGACTACGACGCCATCATCGTCGGCGCGCCGACCCGCTATGGCCGCATGCCTTCGCAGATGGCGGCCTTCCTCGACCAGACCGGCGGCCTGTGGGCGCGCGGCGCCCTGACCGGCAAGGTCGGCGCGGCCTTCACCTCGACCGCCACCCAGCACGGCGGGCAGGAGACCACCCAGTTCTCGATCATCACCAACCTGCTGCACTTCGGGATGGTGGTGGTCGGCCTGCCGTACAGCTTTGCGGGCCAGATGACGCTCGACGAGATCGCCGGCAGTAGCCCGTATGGCGCCAGCACCATCGCCGGTGGCCAGGGCCAGCGCCAGCCCAGTCAGCTGGAACTGGACGGCGCCCGCTTCCAGGGTGAATTGGTGGCAAAGACGGCGACCAAGCTGTTCGGCTAAATCTTCATCGGGAGAATCACCATCTGCAGGCCGTCGAAGTGCAGGCGCCGCTGGATAGCCAGGGCCGCCTGGTTGTGCAGCAGGCGGATGAACAGGTTGTCGGCCTTGAACACCAGGCGGCTGGTGAAGAACACGGCATGCGGGAATTCGCCGCTGAGCGCGCGGCACATGTCGGTCAAGGTATCGACCGGATCGGTGCCGAAGCCGAGGCGTGAGGTGGCCGGGATGCCGTGGCTGCGGCAGAAGGCGACGAAGTCGTCGAGCGTGCGCGTGGCGGACAGGCGCAGGCGTTCGATCTCGCCTTCGCCGCCGTAGGCCTGGGCATCGACGGTGCGGGCGCTCAGGAAGACCACGTTACGGAAGTGGCCGGGGAACATGCGCTGCACCCACAGCAGCGCATGCAGCCCGCCGCCGCGCGAACCGCCGACGATGAACACGGCGGTAGGCAGCAGCGGGTCGAGCGCGCCCGCGTCGAGGCAGGGACCGAGCGGCTGGTTGGCGAACACCTTGTCGACGTCCTGGATGCGCGCGCGGGTGTCGCGATAATGGCTGCGCACGGCCAGGCACAGCGCCACCACCAGACCGGTCAGGACGATGGTGACCCAGCCGCCCTCGCCGAACTTTTCCAGCACGGTGACGACCAGGATGCTGCCGGTCACCAGCAGGCCCGTCATCGACAGCAGCAGCCGGCGCAGCCAGCCCGATTCGTTGCGGTGGCGGATCCAGTAGCGGCACAGGCCGAGCAGGGACAGGCTGAAGGTCAGGAACACGTTGATGCTGTACAGGACCACCAGCAGGCCGACCCGGCCGCCGCTGGCCAGCAGCACGGCGGCGGCTGCGGCGCCCATCAGCAGCACGCCGTTCTGCGTAACCAGGCGGCTGGACAGGTAGCGGAACTGGTGCGGCACCCAGGAATCCGCCGCCATGTTGGCCAGCACCGCTGGACCGCCGAGGAAGCCGGTATTCGCGGCCACCAGCAGCAGCCCGGCTTCGAAGGCCAGCGTGGCGGCCAGCGCGATCGCCGCGGCCGGGCCGTCCAGGCCGAGATCCGCCAGGATGGAGCGGAAAGCGACCGCGTTCAGGGTCTGGCCCGCGCTCGGCACGGCATGCCACAGCAGGTACAGGAGGATGATCCCGCCGGCGGTGAAGGCCAGGCTGCAGGCCATGTAGAACATTGTGGCGCGGCCGGTGCGCACGCGCGGCTCGGCCAGCGAATTCACGTTATTGGAGACCGCTTCGATGCCGGTGTAGGTGCCGCCGCCCAGCGAATAGGCTTTCAGCAGCAGCGCCAGCGTGAAGAACCAGGAGGTGTCCTGCGCCAGGCCCGCCGTTTCCATCACGGTGTCGGGCAGCAGCGCCGGAATCAGGGACGCCTTGGCGACGATGCCGTAGACGATCAGCAGCGCATGGGTGGCGACGAAGCCGAGGAAGATCGGCAGCAGGATGCGGATCGATTCCTTCACGCCGCGCAGGTTCAGCCACAGGAGCAGCAGCACCAGCGCCAGCTCGGTACCCAGCTTCCAGTGCTGGAAGCCGAGCGGCAGCATCGAGAACAGGGCGTCGGTGCCGCTGGCGATCGAGATCGCCACGGTCAGCACGTAATCGACCACCAGCGCCGCCCCCGAGACCAGGCCGGCGTGCGGCCCGAGCAGGACGGTGGCGATGCGGTAGCCGCCGCCCCCGGTCGGGAACAGTTCGATCACCTGGTTGTAGGCGAAGGCGATGATGAAGACGGTGACGGCGGTGGCCAGCGCCAGGTAGAGGCCGAAATGGGTGTGCGGGCCCAGGGCCTTGAAGGCTTCTTCCGGACCGTAGGCGGAGGAAGACAGGCCGTCGGCGCCGAGGCCGACCCAGGCCAGGAAGGCGGCCAGGGTGAGGGAATGCCGGGTCTCGGCCTTCATTGGGTCGAGGGGCCGGCCGAGGAGGGCGGTGCGCAGGTTCGATAGCATGGCGGGTCGAGGTGGTGGAACAGGCTGCCACGATAGGCTGCGGCTCTGAAAATTGTCGTAAAGTCCGGCCGCCCGCTTGTAAACGCCGTGTAAACGTCGCCGCGCGGGGCACGGTTCCCTGCCGATTTTTACGCCGCGTTTACGCTCGGACCGGCGTGGATGGCTTACCATGCCGGCATGTCCACGTTCCGCCCCAGTCCCGCATCGAAGGAGCCGCCCGCCTTTGAGCCGCAGATCGGTCCCGTCCTGGCTGGCGCCGGCATCAGCCTGCTGACCGCCGCCGTGGGCCTGCCGCTGCTGCCGCTGCTGGACCTCGTCAACGTGGCGATGCTGTTCCTGCTCGCGGTGGTGCTGGTGGCGATTCGCCTGGGGAGGGCGCCGGCGGTTTGCGCCAGCCTGGTGGCCTTCTGCGCCCTGGTGCTGGCGGCGCACCCGGCCGATGCGGCGGGCTTCGGGCCCGGCGAATTCCGTTACGCGGTGGCGCTGGCGGTGATGCTGGCCGTCGGCTGGATCACGGCGCGACTCACCGCTTCGCTGCGCGAGCAGGCCAGCGGCGCGGTGCAGCGCGAAGCCCGTACCCGCGCGCTCTACGAATTCGCGCGCGCCCTGCAGCCGGCGCTGCTGACCGAGCAGGTCTTCGAGATCACCTTGCGCTATGCCGAGCGCACCTTCGACGCGCGCGGCGCCGTGCTGCTGCCGGATGGCGCCGGACGCCTGGCGCTGCCGGCCCACGATGCCGGCATGCCGGTGCTCAGCGTGCTGGACATGGCTGCCGCCCAGTGGGCCTACGACCACGCCAGCGCCGCCGGCGCCGGCACCGGCACGCTGCCGGGCAACCAGTATGTGTATCTGCCGCTGGTGGCGCCGATGCGCACCCGCGGCGTGCTGGCGCTGCGCCTGCCGGAACACGGCATGCCGGCGGCGCCCGAACAGCGCGGCCTGCTCGATGCCTTCGCGGCGCTGGCGGCGATCGCGCTGGAGCGGGTCCACTACGTCGAGGTGGCCCAGGAGACCGAAGTCAAGATGGAAGGCGAGCGCCTGCGCAATTCGCTGCTGGCGGCGTTGTCGCACGACCTGCGCACGCCGCTCACGGGACTCGTTGGCCTGTCCGAGTCGCTGACGCTGTCGCGGCCGCCGCTGACGGGCGAGCAGATGGAGCTGGCCGGCGCGCTGCGCGACGAGGCGCGCCGCATGAGCACCCTGGTCGCCAACCTGCTCGACATGGCGCGCATCCAGAGCGGCGGCGTCAGGCTCAACCTGCAGTGGCAACTGGTCGAGGAACTGGTCGGCAGCGCGCTGCGCGCCTGCCGCTGGCAACTGGGTGGGCGCCGCATCGAGACGCGCATGGCGCCCGGGCTGCCGCTGGTGCGCTTCGACGCCACCCTGCTGGAACGGGTGCTGTGCAATCTGCTGGAAAACGCCGGCAAGTACACGCCGCCGGATGCCCGGATCACGATCGCCGCGGAAGCGGACCTTGGTGCCGGCATGCTGCGCCTGCGCGTGCTCGACGACGGCCCCGGCCTGCCGCCGGGCCGCGAGGATGCGCTGTTCGAAAAATTCGTGCGCGGCGCCCAGGAATCGCCGATCGCCGGCGTCGGCCTCGGGCTGGCGATCTGCCGCGCCATCGTCGAGGCGCACGGCGGCCACATGCGCGCATTCAATCTGGAAGCGGGCGGCGCCTGCTTCGAAGTCAGTCTGCCGCTGGGCGAGCCGCCGGCGATGCCGGCCGCCGACATCGTGGAAAGCCAGGAAACATGAGTATCGAAACATCCCCCATCGCCCTGATCGTCGAGGACGAGCCGCAGATCCGCCGCTTCGTGCGCATGGCGCTGGAAGGCGAGGGCTGGCAGGTGCACCAGTCCGAGACCCTGAAGCGCGGCCTGATCGACGCCGGCACCCGCACGCCCGACCTGATCATCCTCGACCTCGGCCTGCCCGACGGCGACGGCGTCCAGCTGATCCGCGACGTGCGCAGCTGGAGCCCGGTGCCGATCATCGTGCTGTCGGCGCGCATCGACGAGGGCGACAAGATCACGGCGCTGGACGCCGGCGCCGACGACTATCTCACCAAGCCCTTCGGCATCGGCGAACTGCTGGCGCGCGTTCGGGCGGCGCTGCGGCGCCAGCACAAGGCGGGCGGCGAACCGTCTGCGCGGATCGTCTTCGGGAAGGTCGAGGTGGACCTGCAGAAGCGCCGCGTGGACCGCGACGGCCAGCCGGTGCACCTGACCCCGACCGAGTACAAGCTGTTGTCGGTGCTGCTGGCGAACCTGGGCCGCGTCGTGACGGCGCCGCAGCTGCTGCGCGAGGTGTGGGGACCGTCCAACTCGGACAACGGGCACTATGTGCGCATCTATATGGGACATCTGCGCCAGAAGCTGGAAGACGATCCGGCGCAGCCGCGGCATTTGTTGACGGAGACGGCGGTGGGGTACCGGTTGCAGCCCTGACTGCAGTCATTCCCGCGAAGGCGGGAATCCATACAGATTGGCTCAAGACGCTCAACATGGATTCCTGCCTGCGCGGGAATGACGTGTAGACGATTTGCCACACCAGCAACTAGCTCTTCATTCATCGCGGGTTTTATAGGAAAATCCGCCAAGTATTTTCTGTTTGACACTAATTTCGGCCCGGTGCTATAGTCCGGCCAAAGCCATGGGAACGTTTCCAGCCCGGACACGTCCACCATAAATGGCAGCCGATACATTGGAGACGAGATGGTTGCAGGTCGCAGCTTGGCGTTCGCCGCCTGGCTATGCGCGTCCGCTGCGGCGGCGCATGCCGGTCCGCGTGCCGAAGTGATCCACTGGTGGACCTCGGGCGGCGAGTCGGCGGCCGTGCGCCATGTCGCCCAGGCCTATGCCGAGGCCGGCGGTACCTGGATCGACAGCGCCATCGCCGGCGGCGACCAGTCGCGCGCCGTCACCGTCAACCGCATCATCGGCGGCAATCCGCCCACCGCCGCCCAGTTCAACACCTCCAAGCAGTTCCTCGACATCATCGAGGAAGACATGCTCAACGACGTCGACGACCTCGCGCGCCGCGAGAACTGGGACCAGCTGCTGCCCGAACCCATCGTCGGCGTCATCAAGGTCAAAGGCCATTACTACGCCGCGCCGATGAACATCCACATGCAGACCTGGCTGTGGTATTCGAAGGCGGCGTTCGACAAGGCCGGCATCAGGAAGGAACCGGCCAGCGTCGACGAACTGTTCGCCGCGCTCGACAAGCTGAAGGCCGCCGGCCTGATCCCGCTGGCCCATGGCGGCCAGTCGTGGCAGGAAGTGATCCTGTTTTCCAGCATGCTGTCGAACATCGGTGGACGCGATCTGTACCTGAAGGTGATCCGCGACCGCGACCAGGCCGCAATCAACTCCGCCGCCTTCCGCAAGGTGCTGCTGGCCTACAAGCGCCTGCAAACCTATGTCGATCCGGCCTCGCCGGGCCGCAACTGGAACGATGCCACCGCGCTGGTCATCTCGGGCCGCGCCGGCATCCAGATCATGGGCGACTGGGCCAAGGGCGAGTTCACCAATGCCGGCCAGGCCCCGGGCCGCCAGTACGGCTGCATCCCCGGCCTGTCCGTCGACAGTCCCTACCTGATCCAGGGCGACGTCTTTGTCTTCCCGAAAACCGAGGACCGTGGCGCGGTCCAGGCCCAGAAGCTGCTGGCCAGCGTGGTCGAGCGTCCCGGCGTCCAGCTCCAGTTCAGCAAGCTGAAAGGCTCGCTGCCGGTGCGTCCCGACCTCGACGCCAGCCAGCTCGACGTCTGCGCGCAGAAGGGCATGGCGATCCTGCGCGACCGTTCGCGCCCGGTCGGCGTGACCGAGGTCTATCTGACGCCGGACCAGAACGGTGCGCTGCAGGACGTCCTGACCGCCTACTGGAATACCAACATGCCGGTCGAAAAAGCGCAGAAGAGCATCGCCTCGGCGCTGCGTTATTGAGGGAGAACGGGATGATCCAGGCGCGCCAGCTTCGTAAAATCACGCCCTACACGGCGCTGCTGCCGATGTTCGTGACGGTCCTCGTCGGTTACATCGGCGCCGCCGTCTGGACCCTGGGCATGTCGATGACGGCCTCGCGCACCTTCCCGTCCAGCCAGTTCATCGGCCTGGCCCAGTACCAGCGTCTGTTCGACAACGAGCGCTGGATGCTGTCGCTGCATAACCTGGCGCTGTACGGCGTGCTGTTCGTGCTGGCCTGCCTTGTGATCGGCTTTCTGCTGGCGGTCTTCATCGACCAGAACGTGACCGGGGAGGGCGTGCTGCGCACTGTGTTCCTGTACCCGTATGCGATGTCTTTTGTCGCCACCGGCCTGGTCTGGCAATGGCTGCTGCAGCCCGGCGACGGCATCGATTCCGCGATCCGGATGCTGGGCTGGCACGATTTCACGCTCGGCTGGATCGTCGACCAGGACATGGCCATCTACACGATTGTCATCGCCACCGTGTGGCAGGCCTCGGGCCTGGTGATGGCGCTGATGCTGGCCGGCCTGCGCGGCGTCGACCCGGAGATCTGGAAAGCGGCGCGCCTGGACGGCATCCCGGCATGGCGCGTCTATTTGCAGATCGTGTTGCCGATGCTGTGGCCGACCGTGGCCACGGTCCTGCTGCTGCTGGCCACCGCGGTCGTGAAACTGTACGACGCCGTGGTCGCGATGACCCAGGGCGGTCCCGGCACCGCCAGCGAAGTGCCGGCCAAGTTCATCATGGACCACCTGTTCCTGCGCTCGAACGTCGGCCTGGCGTCAAGCGGCGCGGTCGTGCTGCTGGTGCCGGTGCTGGCGCTGCTCGCGCCCTATGCCTACGCTCGCAGCCGCAAGGAGGCCGCATGAACCTGCATTCGATCGCCGAACGCCTGCCGGCAGCCCCCGCCGGGGAAGCGAGCCTGACGCGGCCGCGCAGCCGGCGCCGCATCACCGTCGCACGTGTCGGCATCTACGCCTTCCTGTTCACGGCGGCGCTGTTCTTCCTGCTGCCCTTGTACGTGATGATCGTCACCTCGCTGAAGAGCATGGACGAGATCCGGCAGGGCGGGATCTTCGCGCTGCCCCTGGCCGCCACGCTGGAACCCTGGCGCCAGGCCTGGAGCACGGTCTGCACCGGCGCCGCTTGCGAAGGCTTGCGTACCGGCTTCGCGAACTCGGTGGCGATCGCCGTGCCCTCGACCATCCTGCCGATCCTGATCGGCGCCATCAACGGCTATGCGCTGTCGTTCTGGCGCCCGCGCTACGCCAACCTGCTGTTCGGCGTGCTGATGGCCGGCGCCTTCGTGCCGGTGCAGGTGATGATCTATCCGCTGGTGCGGGTGCTGGCGCTGGCCGGCGTGTTCGGCTCGCTGCCGGCCATCGTGCTGGTGCACCTGGTGTTCGGCATGCCGATGATGACGCTGCTGTTCCGGAATTACTACTGCTCGGTGCCGCACGAGCTGTTCCATGCCGCGCGCGTGGACGGCGCCGGCTTCTGGCGCATCTTCCTGCGCATCATGCTGCCGATGTCGCTGCCCATCATCGTGGTAGCCGCCATCATCCAGGTGACCGGCGTGTGGAACGACTACATCCTGGGCCTGGTGTTCGCCGGCCGCGAGAACCTGCCGATGACGGTCCAGCTTAACAACGTGATCAACACCACCACCGGCACCCGCCTGTACAACGTGAACATGGCCGCCACCATCCTGACCGCGCTGGTGCCGCTGACCCTGTATTTCGCATCCGGACGCTGGTTCGTGCGCGGCATCGCCGCCGGCGCCGTCAAAGGTTAAGGAAGTACCATGGCTAACGTCAACCTGCGCAAACTGAACATCAAGCTGGGCGGGAAAAACATCATCCGCGACCTCGACCTGCAGGTCGAGCCGGGCGAATTCCTGGTGCTGCTGGGGCCTTCGGGCTGCGGCAAGTCGACCCTGCTGCACAGCATCGCCGGCCTGGTCGATGCGGACGCCGGCAGCATCGAGATCGGCGGGCGCGACATGACCGACGCCGATCCCAGCGAACGCGGGATCGGCATGGTGTTCCAGTCGTATGCGCTGTACCCGACCATGAGCGTGAAAGACAATATGTCCTTCGGCCTGAAGATCGCCGGCACGCCGAAGGCCGAGATCGCGCGCCGCGTGACGCATGCGGCCTCCATGCTGCAGCTCGATGCGCTGCTCGACCGCAAACCCTCCCAGCTCTCGGGCGGCCAGCGCCAGCGGGTGGCGATCGGGCGCGCGCTGGTGCGCGAAGCCCAGGTGTTCCTGTTCGACGAGCCGCTGTCGAACCTGGATGCCAAGCTGCGCGCCGAACTGCGCCGCGAACTCAAGCTGCTCCACCAGAACCTCGGCTCGACCATGATCTACGTGACGCACGACCAGGTCGAGGCGATGACGCTCGCTTCGCGCATCGTGGTAATGCAGGCTGGCCAGGTGCAGCAGATCGGCACGCCGCTGGAAGTCTACGAGCGTCCCGCCAACCGCTTCGTGGCCGGCTTCCTCGGCGCGCCGGCGATGGCGTTTGTTGACGGCGAGCTGGATGGAGAAGGGCGCTTCAGCGCAGGCGAACTGGCGCTGATGCCGGGCGCGGGCTGCTGCGCGGCGGGGTTGGGCAAGCGCGCCGCGGTGCTGGGCGTGCGCCCGGAGCACGTGGCGATCCGTGCCGACGGCGCCATGCAGGGCACGGTCTCGCTGGTCGAACCGATGGGCAATCACCAGGTCGTGTGGGTCCGCTGCGGCGCGCATACGCTGGCGTCGCTGGTGCACGACGATGCGGCCTGGACGCCGGGCCAGGCGGTGCGCTTCGGCGTCGATGCGCAGCGGGTATCGCTGTTCGATCCGCAGTCGGGAAACCGCCTGTAAGGACCGCGGATGGGTTATGCTAGCTGTTTCGAAAAGACTAAACAGAACGGAATGAGGATCTGCCAGTGGCCACTATCAAGGATGTAGCGAAGCTTGCCGGTGTCGGTCTGGGCACGGCTTCGCGCGTGGTCAGCGGCAAGGGTTCGGTGTCGCCGGCCACGCTGGCAAAGGTCAGGAAGGCCATCGACGAACTGGGCTTCCGGCCTTCGCATGCGGCGCGCGCGTTGCTGTCGGGCTCGAGCCGCATGATCGGGGTGTACATCCCGGTGCTGAGCGGGACCTTCTATACGCCGATCCTGCAGATCATCGACACCGAACTGCGCGCCGCCGGCCTGCACATGGTGCTGGCCTTCGGCGTCGGCCTCGGCGACGAGCGGCGCCAGGCCATCGAGGGCATCGAATTCCTGGTCGAGCGCGGCTGCGACGGCCTGATCGTGATGACCAGCGCGCTGCTCGAAGAGGACATCGCCGCGCTGGGCCTGAAGGCCGGCCAGCTGGTGGCGCTGAACCACTGCTTCGACAGCATCGCCGAGCAGTGCTTCACGGTCGATCACACGCTCGGCGGCCGCCTGGCGGCGCGTGCGCTGTTAGACCACAAGCACCGCCGCATCGCGCTGGTCGAAGGCCCGCGCCGCCTGGCCGACAGCGTGGCCCGCACCCAGGGCTTCGACAGCGAGCTGCGCGAGCACGGCATCGACCCCAATAAGATCTGGCGCATCGAGAGCGACTTCTCGCCGGCTGGCGGCTGGGCCGCGGCCAAGGCGCTGCTGGAGTCGGGCTACGAGTGCAGCGCGCTGTTCTGCGCCAACGACGAGATGGCGGTTGGCGCGCTGTCGTATTTCCAGGAAGCGGGTGTGCGGGTGCCGCACGACCTGTCAGTGATCGGTTACGACGACACGCCCAGCGCAGCCTTCTCGGCGCCGCGTCTGAGCTCGGTGCACATGCCGTGGCGCGAGATGACCCAGAACGGCATCAATGCGCTGCTCAACCTGTGCTACGACATGAAGCGTCCGGTGCACCGCGAGTTCCCGGTCAGCGTGACCCTGCGCGCTTCGCTGGCCAAGGCGACTTCCGGGAGGCGCAAGGCGGCGTGAGAGCGCACCAAGGGCGCCACGCGGGCGCTTTTTTTTGAACGGACACTGGAAAGCTTTCCAAAAAAATTCGAGAACACCAATGACTGAAAACGAGACCATGAGCCCATCTTCCCGACCCGAACCGCAGGCGCCGCAGCGCGCCGACTTCGCCGCCGATTTCCTGTGGGGCTGCGCCACCTCGTCCTACCAGATCGAGGGCGCGGCCCATGCGGATGGGCGCGTCGAATCGATCTGGGACCGCTTCGCCGCCACGCCCGGCCGTATCCGCGACGGCTCGAGCGGCGAGGTCGCCTGCGACCACTATCACCGCTGGCCGGAAGACCTGGACATCGCGCGCGATCTCGGCCTGAACGCCTACCGCTTCTCGATCGCCTGGCCGCGCATCTTCTCAAGCGTCGGCGCCAGGCCGAACCAGAAGGGCCTGGACTTTTATTCGCGCCTGGTCGACGGCATGCTGGAGCGCGGCCTGCAGCCCTGGGCCACGCTCTATCACTGGGATTTGCCGCAATACCTGCAGGACCGGGGCGGCTGGAACGAGCGTGCCACCGTCGATGCCTTCGTCGAACTGGCGGACGCGATGACGCGCACTCTGGGCGACCGCGTCAAGCACTGGATCACCCATAACGAACCCTGGTGCACGGCCATCATCGGCAACTACGAGGGCTGGCACGCGCCGGGCCTGACCGATCTCAAAACCGCGCTGCAGGTCAGCCACCACGTGCTGCTCTCGCACGGCAAGGCGGTGCCGGTGATCCGCGCCAACGTGCCGGATGCGAAGGTCGGCATTTCGCTCAGCCTGCACCCGCTGCGTCCGGCCAGCCTTGAGCCGCGCGACATCGCGGCGATGGAGCGGCATGACGGCCTGCGCTACCGCTGGTTCCTCGATCCGCTGTATGGCCGCGGCTACCCGGCGCAGACGCTGGAACTGGTCGGCGAGAATGCGCCCACCGTGCTGCCGGGCGACCTCGAGGCCATCGCCGTGCCCACCGATTTCCTCGGCGTGAACTACTACTTCCCGGAGACCATCGCCGACGAACCCGGCCACGCACCCTTGAATGCGCGCGTGCTGCCGCCGAGCGGCGACGAGATCACGGGCATGGGCTGGCCGGTCGAGCCGCAGGGGATGGCCGAACTGCTGGCGCGGGTCGAGAACGACTACCATCCGGGACCGATGTACGTGACCGAAAACGGCTCCTGCTATGAGGACACGGTGAGCGCGGACGGCAGCGTGCACGACACCGAACGCCGCCACTACCTGATGCGCCACCTGGGCGCGCTGCAGCAGGCGGTCGACGCCGGCGTGCCGGTGAAGGGCTATTTCGCCTGGAGCCTGGTCGACAACTTCGAGTGGTCCGAGGGCTACCTGAAGCGCTTCGGCCTGGTGCACATCGATTACGCCACCCAGCAGCGTCGCCTGAAGGACAGCGCGAAGTGGTACCAGGCCTTCCTGCGAGAGTGAACAGGGCTTTTTGTTGACAGCGGAATCAATTGGCTTCACTATTGTTGGGTTCCGTTGGAATCGTTTCCAACGCAGTCAAATAAGAAACGTGGAGACACCCCGCATGCACAAGCAATTCCGTTCCAGCGTCCTGGCGCTCTCCGTCGCCTTGACCCTGCCGGCCTTCGCTGCCCAGCCCGCACCGAAACCCTTGACCGACTGGCCGCACATCGCCAGCGCCTTCAAGCAGGATGCCGCGCTCGAGGCGCGCGTGGCCGAGATCCTCGGCAAGATGACGCTGGCGCAGAAGATCGGCCAGATGACCCAGCCCGAGATCAAGGCGGTGACCCCGGACGATGTCCGTACCTATTACCTTGGCTCGGTGCTGAACGGCGGCGGCAGCTGGCCGAACAACAACAAGCACGCCAAGGCCGCCGACTGGGTGGCGATGGCGAACGCCTTCTACGATGCCTCGATGGCCACCGACATGGCGATCAAGGTGCCGGTGGTGTGGGGCACGGACGCGGTGCACGGTCATAACAACGTCTACGGCGCCACCATGTTCCCGCACAATATCGGCCTCGGTGCGGCGCGCGACCCGAAGCTGATCGGCGAGATCGGCGCCGCCACCGCCAGGGCCGTGCGCGCCACCGGCATCGCCTGGGTGTTCGGCCCGACCCTGGCCGTGGTGCGCGACGACCGTTGGGGCCGCACCTACGAAAGCTATGCGGAAGACCCGATGCTGGTGCACGACTACGCCGGCGTGTATGTGAAAGGCATGCAGGACCGGTTCAAGAGCGACGCCAACACCATCGCCACCGCCAAGCACTTCATGGGCGACGGCGGCACCGACCAGGGCAAGGACCGCGGCGTCAACCTGTCCAGCGCGCGCGACATGATGAACATCCACGCCCAGGGCTATTACACGGCGCTGGCTGCCGGCGCCCAGACCGTGATGGCCTCCTTCAACAGTTGGAATGATGTCGCTGCCGGCAAGGATTACGGCAAGGTGCACGGCAGCCGCGACATGCTGACCGGGATCCTGAAGGAGAAGATGGGCTTCGACGGCTTCGTCGTCACCGACTGGAATGGGCACGGCGAAGTGGCCGGCTGCACCGCTGCCAGCTGCGCGCAGGCGATCAACGCCGGCGTCGACATGGTGATGGTGACGGACGAGTGGAAGGTCTTCATCAAGAACACCATGGCCGACGTCGAAGCCGGCCGCATCCCGATGGCGCGCATCGACGACGCGGTCAGCCGCATCCTGCGCGTCAAGCTGCGCGCCGGCCTGTTCGGCAAGCGCCCGTCGCAGAACGCCTATGCCGGCAAGGACGCGGCGCTGCAGGACCGTGAGCTGGCGCGCCGCGCGGTGCGCGAATCGCTGGTGCTGCTGAAGAACGAAGGCCCGGCGCTGCCGCTGGCGGCGGGCAAAAAGCTGCTGGTGGTCGGCAAGGCCGCCGACAGCATGGCCCACCAGACCGGCGGCTGGGCGCTGACCTGGCAGGGCACGAGCAATACCAATGCCGACTTCCCGAACGCGGACACGATCCTGGCCGGCATCCGCGCCGCCGCCGGCGACGCCAGGGTGCGTTTCAGCCCGGACGGCAAGGACGTCAACCCGGCCGACTACGACGCGGTCATCGCCGTGATCGGCGAAGGTCCGTACGCGGAAGGCGACGGCGACATCGGCCCGTCCGGCACGCTGCGCCACAGCAGCCGCTATCCGGAAGACCTGGCGGTGCTGCAGCAGGTGGCGGGCAAGGGCAAGCCGGTGGTGACCGTGTTCCTGTCCGGCCGTCCGCTGTGGGTCAACGACCTGATGAATTTGTCGGACACCTTCATCGCCGCCTGGCTGCCGGGTACCGAAGGCAAGGGCGTGTCCGATCTGCTGGTCGCCGCCAAGGGCGCGAAGAGCTACGACTTCCGCGGCACGCTGTCCTTCTCCTGGCCGAAGACCGTGTGCCAGACCCCGCTCAACGTCGGCGACGCCAACTACGCGCCGCTGTTCGCCTACGGCTACGGCCTGAAGCGGGGCAGCCGCTCGCAAATCGGCAAGCTGGATGCGAACTACCCGGCCGGCGGCTGCGGCGCCTCGAATGTGTATCCGCTGTTCGGCCAGGCCGACCGCGCCAGCTTCCCGCTGCAGATCCGCAGTGGCTCGACGGTGCAGCCGCTCGGCGCTGACCTGAACGCCACCGTGAGCCTGCCGGGCATCAAGGTCGAGACGGCGCAGATCACGACCCAGCAGGACGCCAAGCTGGTCACCTGGACCGGCCCGGCCAGCTTCGAGGCCCACGGCGCGCGGGCGCTGGCGCTGCCGGCGGCAGCCAGCAAGGATGCCGTGCTGCGCTTCGACACGATGGTGCAGGCGGCGCCCGCCGGCACGGTGAACATCGCGATGGGCGGCACCGCGCTCGATGCCACGGCCCTGTTCCAGCGCCTGGCCGGCAAGGGCAAGCAGGTCGTCAAGATCCCGCTGGCCTGCTTCACGGCGAAAGGCGCGGACCTGGCCACGCTCGACACGCCGTTCAGCGTCGCCAGCAGCGGTGCCTTCGCGGCCGCCATCGGCAATATCGACGTGGTCGGCGGCGGCGCCGGCGATCAGGACAGCCTGCGTTGCGAGGCGCTGAAATGAGCCTGCGCCTGCTCGCCGACATCGGCGGTACCAATGCCCGCTTCGCGCTCCAGCAGCCGGGGGCGGACGGCTTCGCCGACATCGAAGTGCTGGCCTGCAGCGCCTACCCGACCATCGGCGATGCCGTGCGCGCCTACCTGGCCAAGGCTGGGGCTCGCGGCCTGGCCGTCGAGGGCCTGAAGCATGCCGCGCTCGCCATCGCCAACCCGGTCGAAGGCGACGAAGTCGGCATGACCAACCACTGCTGGCGTTTCTCGATCGCTGCGCTCAAGGCCGAACTGGGCCTGGACACGCTGCTGGTTGTGAACGATTTCGCCGCGCTGGCGATGTCGCTGCCGCACCTGAAAGGCGAGCAGCGCGAACGCATCGGCGGCGGTGTCGAACAGCCGGGCAAGCCGATCGGCCTGATCGGCCCGGGCACAGGACTGGGCGTGTCCGGCGTGGTGCCCTGCGGCGCGCGCTGGATTGCGCTGGCGGGCGAGGGCGGCCACGCCAGTTTCGCGCCGGTGAGCAAGCAGGAGATGAAGATCCTGCAGGCGCTGTGGGAAGAATACGGCCATGTCTCAAGCGAGCGCCTGCTGTCCGGCCTGGGCCTGGAACTGATCCACCGTGCGCTGGCCGGCCAGCGCCTGAGCGCGCCCGAGATCACCGGCCGCGCGCTGGACGGCAGCAGCGTGGCCTGCCGCGAGACGGTCGAGACCTTCTGCGCGGTGCTGGGCAGCGTGGCCGGCAACGTCGCGCTGACCCTGGGCGCCACCGGCGGCATGTATATTGGCGGCGGCATCGTGCCGCGCCTGGGCCGGCTGTTCACCGGCTCGCGCTTCCGCGAACGCTTCGAAGGCAAGGGCAGGCTGTCGCCGTATCTCGCGCGCATCCCGACCTGGCTGATCACCGAAGAATACCCGGCGCTGCGCGGGGTCGCGGCGATGCTGGACGACGACATCGACACACAACGATAACAAGTAACAAGGAGACACCATGGCACAATCCGCACCAAGCAATCCGGCACTGAGCCCGGCCGTCCCGGCCGGCGCCGCCAACAATGCCAGCAACAACGCCGGTCCGCTGGTGATCGTCACCATCCTGTTCTTCATGTGGGGTCTCCTGACCTCGCTGAACGACGTCCTGATCCCGCACCTGAAGGCGATCTATACCCTCAGCTACCTGCAGGCGATGCTGGTGCAGTTCTGCTTCTTCGGCGCCTATTTCGTGGTCTCGGTGCCGGCCGGCGCCCTGATCCGCCGCGTCGGTTACCAGCGCGGCGCGGTGATCGGCCTGCTGATCGCGGCCAGCGGCTGCGCGCTGTTCTACCCGGCCTCGCAGAGCGGCTATGGCCTGTTCCTGTTCGCCTTCTTCGTGCTGGCCAGCGGCATCACCATCCTGCAGGTCGCGGCCAACCCTTACGTGACCGTGCTCGGCCCGGCCAGCACGGCGCCGAGCCGCCTGACGCTGACCCAGGCCTTCAACTCGCTGGGCACCACGATCGCGCCGCACCTGGGCGGCATCCTGATCCTGTCCGGCGCGGCGCTCGGCGCCGACAAGCTGGCCGCGATGAACGCCACCGAGCTGGCGGCCTACCGCGCGCATGAAGCGGCGAGCGTGCAGGGCCCTTATCTGGTGCTGGCCGCGACGCTGGCGATCCTGGCCGTGCTGTTCGCGCTGGCGCGCCTGCCGAAGATCGTGCACGGCGAGGAAACCACGGCCGCTGCCGGCGGCAAGGCGTCGGCGCTGGCTTACCGCCACCTGGTGCTGGGCGCGGTCGCCATCTTCCTGTACGTGGGCGGCGAGGTCAGCATCGGCAGCTTCCTGGTCAACTTCCTGGGCGAGCAGCACATCGCCGGCCTGGCGCCGGCCGTCGCCGCCAGCTATGTCAGCCTGTACTGGGGCGGCGCGATGGTCGGCCGCTTCATCGGTTTTGCCGTGATGCGTTACGTCAGCCCGGGCAAGAGCCTGGCCTTCAACGCGCTGGCCGTGATCGCGCTGGTGCTGGCTGCCATCTACGGCAAAGGGGCGCTGGCGATGTGGGCGATCCTGGCGGTCGGCCTGTTCAATTCCATCATGTTCCCGACCATCTTCAGCCTGGCGCTGCACGGCCTCGGCCGCCACACCGGCCAGGGCTCGGGCATCCTGTGCATGGCCATCGTCGGCGGCGCCATCGTGCCCTTCGTGCAGGGCGCGCTGGCCGATGCGATCGGCCTGCAGCCTTCCTTCTTCGTGCCCGTGGCCTGCTACGCCTTCATCCTGTTCTTCGGCCTGAAATACGCCAAGCTGCACCTCGAGGCGGACGCCGCGGCCTGACGCATTTGTCTCACTGTCCCTGAGGACTTCCCAGCGGCGCTCGCGTGTCGCTGGGTTTTTTTTCGATTGAACTTCGTGTAAGATGCGCCTACCCATTGGGGAGTAGCCTGCTCCTGGTCCCGCCAGGAGTTCCCGTATCAACATACTCGTTGCCGGTTTTATTCACGCAGGCGACGTGGTACGGGCAGCCGTCAAGCGCATCGCATGCGCCCGACTGGTCGGCAAGACCTTTGGCATCCTGCGCGCTTTTGACCGGGCCGCGCGGGCATGCCTCGTCTTCGCCCGGCCAGCGAGAAACCATGAACGTAGCCGCCACGCTTGCCATCGCGCTTGCCATGTCCACCGACGCCTTCGCCGTCGCCATCGGCAAGGGCGCCGCACTGCACCGTCCCCAGATCAAGGAAGCCCTTCGCACCGGACTGATTTTCGGCGTGATCGAAGGCTTGACGCCGATCGTCGGCTGGGCCCTCGGCAAGGTGGCTGCGCCGTATGTGGAAGCCTGGGACCACTGGATCGCCTTCACCCTGCTGGGCGTGCTCGGCCTGCGCATGATCCACGCCAGCCTGACTGCCGACGAAGAGGAAGAGGAAAAGCCGAGCAGCCACTCGTTCTGGCTGCTGGCGATCACCGGCTTCGCCACCAGCATCGATGCGATGGTGGTCGGCGCCAGCCTGGCCTTCATCGACGCCAACATCCTCACCACCGCCGGCGCCATCGGCCTGGCCACCTTCACCATGGTGACGCTGGGCGTGATGCTGGGCCGCGGCCTGGGCCAACTGGTCGGCAAGCGTGCGGAGCTGATCGGCGGGCTGGTGCTGATCGCGATTGGTGGGCTGATTCTGTACGAGCACCTGAGCGCTTGAATACCAGCCGCGCTGCCCAGCTGCCGTTCCGTGCTGCTGGTGGCGCCCGAGGGCCGCGGGCCCGGGCCGCTGCCGGACCGCTTCAAGCTGAGCTGCGCTTGCCGGGCCTGCGACAGCGAGGTCGCGCTGCGCTAGCGGCCGTGCTAGAATCGCCGCGTCGAAAAAGGCAGCGGCGGTTCCAGGTAAGCCCGCCCGCTTCCCACGCACGGAAGTTCTGTTCCTTGTCATCGCCAGGCCGAGGCATGCGAACCCACGACGAATCCGAGACATTTTTATTGTCCGGGCTCGTCGCGTGCGTGATTCTGATTCTGTTGCGCCGATGAGCCCATCACTGGAGCTCACTATGCAACACCTTCCATCCTCATGTGACGTCCTCATCGCCGGCGCCGGCCCCGTCGGTCTGTTCCTCGCCTGCGAACTCGCGCTCGCCGGCACTTCCGTGCTGGTGCTGGAACGCGAGGCCGATCCGCACTCGAAGTTCAAGCAGCTGCCCTTCGGCATGCGCGGCCTGTCGGTGCCAACGGTCGAAGCGCTGGACCGGCGCGGCTTGCTCGACCAGCTCGCCCTGGCCAGGCCCATGCCGAACACCCTTGGTGCGCCATCGCAGCGCCCCGGCGGACACTTCGCCGGCATCGTCTTCCATGCCGATGGCGACGACCCCGCGCGCTGACCGTGGCGCCTGCCCGGCGCACCGGCCGGCATGCTGATGGCCGAGATGGCGGCACTGGAGACGGTGCTGGCGCGGCGCGCCGAAGCGCTGGGCGTGTGCATCCGGCGCGGCGCGGCGCTGTCCAGCCTGGTCCAGGACGACGAAGGCGTGAGCGTGCAGGCCGGCCCCGCCAGCGTGCGCGCGGCCTGGGTGGTCGGCTGCGACGGCGCGCGCAGCGCCGTGCGCAAGGCTGTCGGTTTCACGTTCGCCGGCACCGAGCCGGAATTCACCGGCTATTCGCTGCAGCTCGAATTGGCCGACGCCGCATTGCTTGGCCCGGGCCGCCAGCTGATGCCGCGCGGCCTGATCGCCCAGTTCCAGCCCGGCTATCTGGCCGTGCAGGAATTCGACGGCGGCGCCGGTCACGACGGCAGGCCGTTGAGCCGCGCGCGCGTGGAACAGCTGTTGCGCCGCGTGTCCGGGCTCGACCTGCGGGTCGCCACGCTGCACGCCGCCAGCAGCTGGACCGACCGTGCGCGCCAGGCCACGCGCTACCGCGAGGGCCGCGTGATGCTGGCCGGCGATGCCGCACACATCCACGCGCCGCTCGGCGGCCAGGGCCTGAACCTGGGCATCGGCGATGCCATGAACCTCGGCTGGAAGCTGGCTGCGACGGTCCGCGGCACGGTGCCGCAAGGGCTGCTGGATACGTATGAAGCGGAGCGCCATCCGGTCGGCGCGCGGGTACTGGATTGGTCGCGTGCGCAGGTGGCGCTGATGCGCCCCGATCCGGCGGCGCGCGCCTTGCGGGAAGTGGTCGCCGATCTGATCGGCACCGACGATGGCGCGGCCCGCATGGCAGGACGCTTGTGGGGTATCGAGACGCGCTACGCACTCGCCGACAGCCACCCGCTGAGCGGCCGCAGCGCGCCCGACTTCGCCTTCGACGACGGCACCCGGCTCGGCGAGCATCTGCGCGATGGTCGGGCGCTGCTGCTCGACTTCAGCGGGGGCGCGGCCTTGCGCCAGCTGGCGGACCAGTACGGCGGCGCGCTACGCTACCTGGCGGCGGACGCGCAGGACAGGCTCGGCGTCGCCGCGCTGCTGGTGCGCCCGGACGGCATCGTCGCCTGGGCTTCGTGCGCCGCCCCGGAACTCGCGCAAGCCGCCGGCGCCGCCGCGGCCTCGTTCCTGGGGCGGCGGGATTTGTGACTGCGAATCACAAATCCCCGGGCGCGGCGCGCGATCTTACAGCTTGGCCCCGCAATACCGCTCCACGTACTGCTGGTGCGGCGGCAGCTGCGCCACCGTGCGCTCGACATGGGTGCGGATGCCCTCGAGGAAGGCGCTCAGCTCCTCGTCGCCCATCAGGTCGGCGCTCGGGTGGTGCTGCTCGGGCATGATGCCCTGGCCCAGCATCACCTGGATCCACGAGTTCTCGCCGAACAGCTCGTTGACGATGCGGAAGGCGCGCCCGGTCTGCTGGAACATGTCGATGCGGTGCTGCAGCTGCGGCGGCACCGCCATCTCGGCGGCCTGCTTCCAGTAGGGCGAGTCGCGGCGGTCGGTCACTTTGTAGTGCAGGATGATGAAGTCGCGAATGAATTCGATCTCGGACCAGGTCTGGTTGTTGTACTCGTCGACGTCGGACTGGCGGATGCCCTGCGAGGGGAAGTTCTGCAGCAGGCGCACGATAGCCCGCTGGATCAGGTGGATACTGGTCGATTCGATCGGCTCCAGGAAGCCGCTCGACAGGCCGATCGCCACGCAGTTGTGCGACCAGGTCTTCTCGCGCTGGCCCGGCTTGAAGCGGATCACGCGCGGCTCGGTCAGGGCCTTGCCCTCGATGTTGCCGAGCAGGGTCGCCTTGGCGGTGTCGTCGTCGACGAAGCGGCTTGCATACACGATGCCGTTGCCGACGCGGTTCTGCAGCGGAATGCGCCACTGCCAGCCCCAGTCGTGGGCGATCGAGCGCGTCATCGGCAGCGCCGGGCCCATGGACTCGGTCTGTACTGCGATGGCGCTGTCGTTGAACAGCCAGTGCGACCAGTCCTGGTAGCCGACGCCCAGGGTCTGGCCGAGCAGCAGCGAGCGGAAGCCCGTGCAGTCGATGAACAGGTCGCCTTCGATGCGCTTGCCGGAGTCGAGCACCAGCGCGGCGATGTCGCCGTTCGCGGCCTGCTCGACGCTGGCGATCTTCGCTTCGACGCGCTGGACGCCGAAGTGCTCGCTGAAGCGGCGCAGGAAGCGCGCGTAGCGGCCGGCGTCGAGGTGGTAGGCGTAGTGCAGGCCGTCGTTCGGCAGGTGGGCGAACTTGCGCGCCTCGCCGGCCTTCAGCTCCATGCAGTAGTCGCCGTAGTCGCGCGCCAGGCCGCGCTCGCGGCCCTTCATCCAGAAGTGCTGGAAGCCGGCGGTCCAGTGGTCGGTGCCGGTGGTGCCGAAGGAGTGGATGTAATCCTTGCCGCGGTCGCGCCAGTTTTCGAAGCTGATGCCCAGCTTGAAGGTGGCCTGGGTGGCGGCCATGAATTCCTGCTCGTTGATGTCGAGCAGGCGGTGGAAGTGGACCAGGGTCGGGATCGTCGCTTCGCCGACGCCGACGGTGCCGATTTCGTCGGATTCGACCAGCGTGATGTCGAGGACCTTGCCGAGGGTGCGCGAAAGCGCCGCCGCGGCCATCCAGCCGGCGGTGCCGCCGCCGGCGATCACGATGCGGCGGATGGGCTTGTGCTGTTGTTCCATGCTTGTCTCCTGCAGGTCGGTGTTGTTATCGGTTGAGGCGCTTGAGCAGCGTGCCGCGCAGCGCCCTGGCGCGGTCTTCGTCGAGCGGCGCCAGCGCATGCCGGGCATGCGGCGGCAGGTGGGCTACGCTGTCCTCGCCCGGTTCGAAAATGTAATGGCGGAAGACTTCCTGCCACGCGCTGCGCTGTGCCGGCGGCAGTTCGCGCATCGTCAGCAGGGCCAGCATCAGGGCATTGGTCGGCGAGTCCATGTACTCGGGCGACTGGCGCCACCAGTAATTCACCAGCACGTTGAACGGCGTGAGCGCTTCCACGTGGTGCCACCACATCGAGGGGATGAAGATGGCGTCGCCCGGTTCGAGTTCGGCCACCAGCGCGTGTTGCAGCGCCTCGCGAAAGCGCGGGAAGCGATCGTAATCCGGCGCGGCGAAGTCGACCAGGCTGATGGCCTGGCCGGCCGGGTTGAAGTCGAGCGGGCCGACGTAGAGGTTGGCCAGCTGCTCGGGCGGAAACAGCGTGAAGCGGCGCCGTCCGGCCGCCACCACCGCCAGGTTGTCCGGCAAGTCGTAATGCGCGGCGATGCGGGTCTGGTTGCCGATCCAGATGCTGGCCAGGGCGTCGCGCCCGCCCAGGTCGATGTCGTTGTCGCGGCGCAGGCCGGGCAGCACGGTGTCGACGGTGGTCGAGCCGACGTAGATCGCGGCCGGGCGCGGATTCTCGCGGTAGCCCTTCATCTCGTCCAGCACCGCGTCCAGGCGCGCGTGCGCCGAGTAGTAATTGAAGCCGGTCAGGTCTGCGTTGTAGAAGAAGCGGCCCGCGATCTCGGGTTTGCCCAGCATCGCGCCGACTGTGGCGCCCTGGTAGAAGCGGCGCAGGTAAGCATCAGCGGCATCGATCGAGGTGCGGGCGGCATCGACCAGCGGCCAGTGCGCCGCCAGGCCGCGTACGACGTACGGCTCGGTGGCGCGCAGCAGCGCATCGGACAAATTCGCCGACGGCCGCGCGCCGCCGGCGTCGACCTCGCGCACTTGCTTAGCGATCGGCAGCATTCGCGCCTGCCAGCATGCGGTTCTTGCGTTCGATGAGTTCGCGGAACTGCGAAAGCGAAGCCACCGCCATGTAGATCGCCTGCAGGTAGCCGGCTTCGTGCAGGCGCGCCAGCTGCTCGCCGCTCAGCTTTGCCAGGCGTTCCTCGTGGATCGTGTAGAAGCCGGCCAGGCGGTTCTGCGAGCCGTCGTTCAGTTCGATGTCGAGCACGAAGGATTCCAGCAGCTCCAGGTGCAGCAGGGCTTCGATGAAGCCCTTCGAGGTCTCGAGGCCGTCGTGGATCGAGCGCAGCACGCGGCTGATGCGCTCCAGGTATTCGGTGCTGCCGCCGTACGACAGGAACAGCGGCTCGCCTTGGGTAGCGCTGACGCGCGGGCTGTCGAGGTCGACGTGGATCAGCATGCCGTCCTGCGATCCGTCGGCCGGGCGGCCGATCAGGAAGGGCTGGCGCTCGACGGTCAGCGGAATATACGGGGCGTCCCAACCGCCTTTATGCCATCCTTCGAGACCGGGGCCGCTGCCCAGGAACAGGTTCTCGCCCTGCTGGAAGCCGAACAGCGCGATCGGATCGAAGGAGGTGCCGTCCTGGTTCTTGGCGAAGACGATCGGATAGTGCGCCTGCAGTTCGCGGAACTCGGCCGGGAAGGTGAGAGCGGACATCACCGCGTCGCCATAGGCCGCGCCGCGCTGGGTGATGATGCGCATCTGCTTGTGTTCGTTGTTGTTCAGGAGTGCGTGATTGGGCATGGTGTCTCTTGTTATAGGTTAGATGCGTGGCAGGCCGTGCCTGCGGATATGGTCCAGCAATTCGCGGTTCGAGGGCAGGGCCGGCAGCATGCGTTCGGTCAGGCGCGCGGCTTCGCGGAAGGCTTGATCGGCCAGGTCGGGCCGGTCCGAGGCGCGCGCGGGATAGGCGAACCCGGCATCGCTGCCGAAGCCCATGCCGTACAGGATGTACTGCCAGCTGGCGGACGGGAACACTTCCTCGATGCGAGAAAAATCGCGGCGCGAGGGCGGGCGTGCGCGCCACAGCGCCAGCAGTTCCTGCAGGCGCTCGGGGATCGAGGCCGGGTCGCGGTGATCGCGCCAGTAGGCGGTGTCGCTGCGCCGGCTCAGCACGTAGTGCAGCTTGAGGAAGTCGATGACGCGCTCCCAGCGATAGGTGAACGCTTCGTTGAAGCGCGCCGCCACCACGTCCATCTCGGCACGGGTAGCCGGCAGGTCGTCGGCCAGCCAGGCGCTCGACAGTTCGACCAGCGCCAGCGCCGAGGCTTCGAGCGGCTCGATGAAACCGGCCGAGAGGCCGATGGCGACGACGTTACGGTGCCAGAAGCGTTCGCGGTAGCCGGGCTCGAAGCCCAGCTTGCGCGGCGCCGGCATCTCGACGGAATCGGAACCGCTGCGGGCCACGTAGGCGCGCAGCACGCGCTCGGCGTCCGCGTCACTCGTGTGCGCGCTCGAATACACATGGCCGATGCCGCGCCGGCCCGGCAGGCCGATGTCCCAGATCCAGCCGTTCGGCTGGGCACTGGAGGTGGTCTGCGAGGCGATCGGATCGTCTTCGTGCGCATACGGCACCTGCACTGCCAGCGCGCTGTCGTTGAACAGCACGTGGCGCTGGTGCAGCAGCGGCACGCCGTAGTGCTTGCCGAGCAGGAGCGACTGCATGCCGGTGCAATCGACGAACAGGTCGCCTTCGACCGTGCCGCCGCCGCGCAGCAGCAGGGCGGCGATGTCGCCGTCGTCCTTGCTGCGGATCGCCTCGACGTGATCGACCACGTGGCGCACGCCCAGCTTGTGCACGCAATGCTCGCGCAGGAACAGGCCGAACTTGCCGGCATCCAGGTGGTAGCCGTAGTTGGCGACCGCCGCGAATTCCGGCGTGGCCGCCTGCTTCGGCGCGCGCCCGCGCACGCACAGGTGCGGCTGGAAGCTGACCAGGTCGGCGAAGGGGATGCCGCGGTGGGTGCGCTGCCAGGCGGCTGCCAGATTGGTATCGCCATAGCCCTGGGGCAGGACGAAGGGATGGAAATAGACGTCGTCGGCGGCGCCGCTCACCCATTGTTCGAAGCGCGAGCCCTGCTTGAAGCTGGCATCGCATTCGCGGAAGAAGTCGGATTCCGACACGCCGATGCGGTGCAGGGTGTCGCGCATCGAGGGCCAGGTGCCTTCGCCGACGCCGATCGTGGGCACGGCCGGGGATTCGACCAGGGTGATGCGCAGCGCGTGCTCGGCAGCGAGCACGCCGGCCACCAGCCAGCCGGCGGAACCGCCGCCGACCACCACGATGTGTTCGATCGTGTCACTCATGATATTTCCTATACGACAAAACCTGGCTCTGCGAGTCTACTCGAAAAAGTCACGGCCGGGCTATGCCGGCCGTGACTTTTCAGCAACGCTACGTGAGGATCAGAACTTGTAGCGCATGCCCAGCATGTAGCGCGGCCCGGTCTGGGTCACGTACTCGGCCATCTCCTTGGCGCGACCATGGCTGCGGCTGGTCTCGTTGGTCAGGTTGATGCCCTCGAACTGCACGCTGAGCTTCTCGGTGATGTTGTAGCCGAGGCTCAGGTCCAGCTGGCCGTAGGGTTCGACGTAGATCGGGTTCGGACCGGCCGAATCGAAGGTCGAGGACAGGAACTCGCCGCGCCAGTTCCAGGCCAGGCGGGCATTCACGCGCTCGTTCTCGAAGATGCCGACCACGTTGTACGAGTTCGACAGGCCGATCAGCGCGAACTGCTCGCCGACCGACTTGTTGTCGTAGCGGAGGCCCGAGTGCACGTAGGTGTAGTTGGCCGACACGCCGAAGCCGTTGTTGAACATGTGCTGGACGTTGAATTCCAGGCCGTTCAGGCTGGCCTTCTTCTGGTTCGAGTACGAAGTGATCCGGAAGTTGGCGATCGGGTCGTTCGGCTGGCCCACGATGCTGCCGGTGGTGTTGCCGATGCTGTCGACCGGACCCGGGGTCACGCCCGGCGCGGTCGGGTGGTTACGGAAGATGTAGTTGCGGATGCAGCTGGTATCCGAAGTCGGGCAACCGTTCGCCAGGGCCTCGTTCCACAGGGCGCCGCCGACCGGGGTGTGCAGGTTGAACGGGGTCTCGATGACCTGCGACTGGCCGGCATAGTTTTCGAGGTCCTTGTAGAAGGCGTTGACCGAAGCGAAGCTCTGCTTGGCGTAGTACCACTCGAAGGACAAGTCGAAGTTCTTCGACTTGACGGGTTTGAGCGCCGGGTTACCCTGGCGTCCGGTGCCGCCTTCGACACGCGCGCCGAGATCCAGGATCTGGCCGCCGGCGATCTGGTCGTAGCGCGGACGGCCGATGGTTTCGCCGTAGCTGGCGCGGACCTTCATGTCCGAACGCAGGTCCATGTCCCAGTCCACGCTCGGCAGCAGGTTGTTGTATTTGCCGGTCAGGGTGGTGAAGGTCGGGGCGCCCATGATCACGCCGAACTCGTTCTGCGAATTCCAGCTGTAGGCGGTCGCGGCCGGCACCAGCGCGGTCGAGACCACGTCGGTCTTCTCGTAGCGCACGCCGATCGCGGTGTGCATCGGGAAGCGGGTGTCCCAGTCCGTGTTGAACTGCAGGTAGAGGTTCTTGGTGTCTTCGGTGGTGCGCTGGTCGGTGTCGAAGGTGTTCTTCGCCACGTACAGCTGCGGCTTGCCGGTGACGCGCGCAGCGACGTCGCGCACTTCGTTGAAGTTGAAGGTGTAGAAATTGTTGAACAAGTTAGGGTTGCCGCTGCCGTCGATCTGGTCGAAGTAGCCGCGCACCGTGGCCGGGTGCCACAGGCTGCTCGGGTAGTCCGAAGGCTTGGTGGCGCCGCCCCAGGTATCGTCGCGCTGGTTGTTCGAGACCGCCGAGCGGTTCGAGACCTTGATCACGCCGAGGCCGAAGTTCAGGTTCGACGATTCCAGCATGCGCAGGCGGCCCTTGGCCTGGTACTGCTCGATCTTGCCCTTCATGTAGCCGTTCTGGAAGTTCGAGCCGGTCACCTGCTGCGGCGCCCTGACGAAGTCGGCGCCGGCGATGCTCAGCACCGGGAAGTCCTTCGAGAAGTCGACCGAGGTGTCGCCGCGCGAGAAGCTGGCGGTGCCCAGGGTGTTGAAGGAGCCGTAGGGGCTGTCGGCCATCGATTCGGCGGTCGAATGGTGGGCGTCGAATTCGAGCTTCAGGTCGTTGGTGGCGCGCCACTGGGCGTTGAAGCCGAGCGACTTGTTGTCGGTCTTGGTGGCGAAGTTGCCGCCGCCCATGGCGATGTCGGCGTTACCGGCCGGGAGCTGTTCGGTGTAGACCAGCGGCGCCGCGACCGGGCCATTGGTCCAGGACGAGGTCGACGGGCCGAAGTTGAACCAGGCCGACAGGTCGTTGCGCTTGGTCTGCAGCTTGTTCTGCGAGTAGGTGTAGTCGAGGGTCGTGACCAGTTCCTTGACCGGGGCGAACTGCAGGGTCAGCTGGCCGTTGGTGCGCTGCCGCTTGACGCCGGTGAAGCTGTAGTTCAGGTTCTGCGGCACCTCGTACACGGTGTCGCCAGTCGGGCGGTTGGTGGCGCCGGTCTGGGGAATGATGCCCCAGCTGGTCGTGTCGTCGCCGCGGTAAGGACCCTTCCAGCCGCTCGAGACGGCCGCCTGGTTGTAGCCCAGGTTGCGTTCCTGGTAGCTGGCGCTTAGCCCTAAGCCCCACTTGCCGTCCTTGCTGGTGGTGGTGTAGATGCCCGAGAACTCCGGCGTGAAGGAGCTGTCCGCGCGCTCGTCGTTCGGCAGGTTCTTGTTCGAGGTGTCGTCCATCATCTTGACGCCGATGCTCGAATAGGTGCCGAGGCGGTCGAGCGGGCGCGCGGTGATGACGTTGATGGTGGCGCCGATGCCGCCGGTCGGGGTCTCGGCGCGGCTGGTCTTGTAGACCTGCAGCTGCGAGATCGCTTCCGAAGCCAGGTTCGAGAAGTCGAAGGCGCGGCCGTTCAGGTCGCCCAGGTTCGAGGTCGGCATCTGGCGGCCGTTCAGCAGCACCATGTTGAAGTCGGGGCCGATGCCGCGCACGGTGACCTTCTGGCCTTCGCCGTTCACGCGGTCGATCGACACGCCGGAAATACGCTGCAGCGATTCGGCCAGGTTGGTATCCGGGAACTTGCCCATGTCTTCGGCCACGATGCCGTCGACGATACCGTCCGAGTTGCGCTTCAGGTTCAGCGACGAGGCCATCGACTGGCGGATGCCGCTGACGACCACCTGCTGCACGCCGGCCTGCGCCGTGGTGTCGCCGGTGGCGTCGACCGCGTCCTGCGCATACGCCGACACGCCGAACGCCGCACAGGCGCCGGCGACAGCCAGGCTGATCAGTTTTTTGTTTGCCTTGGGGTAATGCATTGGGTCTCCTCTGTTTTTCTTGGCGTAGTTGTCATTCATCAGGTCCGCATGTTCCTTGAATCCTTTCAACTCATCTGGAAATGTTTGGAAACGTTTCCATATCAGTTGTCTGAATCTTATGTTCAGTAAAAATAATTGTCAACTGGGCACGCAATTTTTTTCAGGAAATTTCATGATGCACGCAACACCTAGCATGTTTGACATGGATTTTTGGCAAGCGTATAGTCGGCGCGGCCTTGGGAACGTTTCCAAGCGAATGCCAAAAAAATACGAGACGGAGACGCCCGCGCCATGAAAATACGGAAGCTGTTGCACGCCACGGCACTGATGCTGTGCGCCCATGCCGCGTTGGCGAACTCAGCGCCGCAGCAGGCTGGCATGGCACCGGCCCCGGCCGGCTGGGTGCTGGACTGGAGCGACGAATTCGAGGGAAAGGCGCTGGACCACGGCAAATGGGTCGAGGAGCTGGGCGGCCACGGCTTCGGTAACAGCGAGCTGCAGTTCTACACGGCGCGTCCGGAGAACGTGCGGGTCGAGGGCGGCAATCTGGTGATCGAGGCGCGCCGCGAGGATTGGGAGGGCAAGCACTACACCTCGGCGCGGATCAAGACCGCCGGCCTGTACGAACGCACCTACGGGCGCTTCGAGGCGCGCATGAAGCTTCCGCGCGGGCAGGGTATCTGGCCGGCGTTCTGGATGCTCGGCGCGGACATCAAGACCGTCGGCTGGCCGCGCAGCGGCGAGATCGACATCATGGAGAACATCGGCCGCGAGCCGGCCACCGTGCACGGCACCCTGCATGGCCCCGGCTTCTCCGGTGAGCATGCCTTCGGTGCGCCCTCCAGCATCGCCAGCGGCGCCATCGCCGACGAATACCATGTCTTTGCGGTCGAATGGGAGCCGGGCGAGATCCGCTGGTACCGCGACGGCATTCTGTATCACACCGCGCGCCCCGATCTGGTCAAGGGCGAGTGGGTCTACGAACACCCGTTCTTCATCCTCCTGAACCTCGCCGTGGGCGGCTACTGGCCCGGCAATCCCGATGCCACGACCAGCTTCCCGCAGCGCATGCTGGTCGATTACGTACGCGTCTACCGGCGCGCTTCGGGTGCGGGCGCCACGGCGGGCGCCACTGCGGGCGCTGGCGGCGGTGCGCCGTCCGGCAAGTAGCGTTCGCGGGCTTCGCGCGCCACCCTGGCGATGGCACGCACGCAGTCCAGGGTCGGCGCGCCGGCAAGCGCATCCGCGCCCTTGGCGTACATGCGGGCGAGCTGGGTCGCCACCGGCGCTGCGCCGGGAATCTGGTCGCGGAACAGTTTGATCAGGCTGACCACGGTCTCGTGCAGCGGCGCATGGGCGGCGCGCGCGACGTGGCGGCCACCGGGGTCGAGGGCCAGGGATTGCGTGATCGTGTGTTCGAATTGTGTTTCCGCGCGCTGGATGAGCATGCGGAGCTGTCCGGGTGTGAACTGGTGTCGCATGGTGGTCTCGTCCTCGTTACTGGTCGGCCCAGGCCGGCTCGGCTTGCGCTTGCGGGCGCACGCGGGCATGCGATTTCCCCGGCCGCACCCGTAGCGGCGCCCGCGGCGCATTCGAACGCACCGGCGTGAGCGCGCCTTCGTAAGGCAGGGTGTCGTGGTCGACTTCCGCAGGCTCGCCCCGTCCGGCGCCTTGCAGGAACTGGGCGATCGCGATTTTGACGATGGCCCGGTTGCTGAGTTCAGCCGTGAGGCGGAACTTGCGGTTGTAGTAGAAAAAAGTCGCCGTGTCGCCATCGGGTGTCACGATGTCGACCTTCTTCGGCAGCGAGAAGCCGTAGCGTCCGCTGGCCCAGAGCTTAACCGTGCAGACCCCGGCGTCGGGTGATGAAAAAGTAAAGTTCATGCAGGAATCGTAATCCTGCATATGCACGCGCACGGAACGAAATTGTTCCAAACTATTACGGCGGGAACACCTGTTTCCTCAGTTCAAAATCAATCGAGGGTCGCGACCGCTTCGGCCAGCTTCTCGGGCGGGCAGGGCTTGACCAGGTGCAGGTCGAAACCGGCCTCCATCGCCGCGCTGCGGACCGCCGCCGAACTGTAGCCGGTCAGGGCGACCAGGCGCAGCTTGTGCCCGCCCAGCAGCCGGCGCGCATGGCGCGCGAGCTCGAAGCCGTCGATGCCGGGCAGGCCGATGTCGACGAAGGCGACGTCCGGCCGGTAGGTGGTGATCAGGTCCAGGCCCTCGGGGCCGTTCGACGCCGTGACCACGGTATGGCCCATCGCGCTCAGCAGTTGCTGCAGGGTGTGGCGCGCATCGGCGTTGTCTTCGACCAGGGCGATACGGCGCGCAAGGCATCCCGTACCGCTTGCGCCGGCCGACGCCCCCGCCAAGCCTGCGTCCGGCGCGGCGGCTGCTGCGCCGGACAGCGGCAGTTCGACCACGAAGCTGCTGCCGTGGCCCAGGCCTTCGCTCTGCGCACGCACGCTGCCGCCGTGCAGGCCGACCAGCGCCCGCACCAGGCTCAGGCCAATGCCGAGCCCGCCGCGCGAACGGTCGATCGCCACGTCGACCTGCACGAAGACGTCGAAGATCGCTTCCAGCTTGTCGGCCGGGATGCCGCGGCCGGTGTCGCCCACCGTGATGCGGGCCCAGGCAGGCCCTGCTCCTCGTAGCGTTCCAGCGCCACCGCGACGCGGCCGCCGGCCTCGCTGTACTTGGCGGCGTTCGCCAGCAGGTTGGCCAGCACCTGTTCCAGGCGCGTGGCGTCGCCCAGCATCGGGTAAGCCTGGCCGGCGGGCGGCAGCTCGAGCGCCAGCATGGCCAGGAATTCGTCCTTGTTGCTGGCCTGTTCGCGGGCCCGGTCCGCGTATTCGGACAGCACGTCGTTGGCCGATTGCAGCTCGGCGTTGACGCGGTCGAGTTCCCGGCTGCGCTCGACGATCTCCGCTTCCATGCGGACCCGGTCGGCGCTCAGGCGCTGGCTGGCGCGGCGCTCCTGCGCATGCTCGCGGCTGAGCTGGACGTAAGCGGTGACATTGTCGACGCGGTGGATGATGTAGAGGATGCTGCCGTCGGGCCCCAGCACCGGCGCGTTGACCGGACTCCAGTAGCGCAGCTCGAAGCCGCCGCCGGCGGCCGGCACGTCGTAGCGCTGGACCGCCATGGTGTCCGGGGCACGGGTCGCCAGGACGCGCCTGAGCGAGCGCGCCAGATTGCTGGTCGATTGCGCGTCGGGCGTATGCGGATTGTCGGGAAAGACTTCGAACAGCGGGCGGCCGAGGATCTGGTCGCGCCGGGTGAGCGTGCCGCGCAGGTATTCGTCGCTGACGCCGACGATGGTGAAGCCGGCATCGGGCCGCAGCACCAGAAATGCGCCGGGCGCTGCTTCGAACAGTTGCTGGAAGTGCTCTACGGGAATCCGCGTTTCCATTCTTGCGCGAGATAAAGACGATTCCGTAGAGCTTGCGGCAGGGGTGGCGGGGTGTCAAGCGTGCACGCCCCGGCGTGCTTCAGCGGCTGGTCTTGAGCATCGACGGATAGCCGACGTCTTCGGTGGCCTTCTTGAGATCGGCCACGCTGGCCTGGGCGTCGTCGTAGACGATCACGGCTTCGCGCTTTTCGTAGCTGACCGCGACCTTGCTCACGCCCGGCACCTTGCTCAGGGAAGCCTTGATCGTGATCGGGCAGGTCGCGCAGTCCATGGTCGGCACGTTCAGCTTCACGGTCTGCTGCTTGGCCAGCGCGAAGGGGCTGGCGGCGAGCAGGGCGGCCAGGGACAGGGTTTGCAGGATTTTCATGGCGGTGACCTCAATGGCTCAATAGAACAGGGGAGCAATCAGCGGGAAGCCCAGCAGCAGGGCGATGAACACGGCGCAGCCGATGAACAGCTTGCGCATCGCCGGGCGGGTGGTGGCGCAAGCCTGGTCGTCGAGCGCGCAGGCGGCGGCCGGGCGGAACAGCAGCCAGCCGGCCCAGGCCAGCGCGCCCAGCGTCAGCGCGATGGCCCAGGGCGTGAGCGGCTTCAGGGCGCTCAGGTGCACCATCCAGGCCCCGGTGATGCCGACCAGGACCAGCACCAGCGGCAGCACGCAGCAGGTCGACGCCAGCAGCGACGCCAGAACCGCAAACGCGATCAGTTTGCCTGCGCTGCGCTCGGTGCGCTCGATTGGTGCCTGCATGCCCGGTCCTTTTTAGACGCCGCCTTAGATGGCGCGCGCGGTGATGGTGTACGCGAAGCTGTCCGGCGCCAGCGAGTCGTACGGCTCGCCGCGGCTTTCGGCCTGCGGGTACATCAGGAAGCCGACCTTGCCGGCCGAGGAGCCGGGCAGGCGCACGTCGTGGGCGAAGTTATAACCCATCCAGTTGCCTTCCCAGCCGCCGAACAGGGCCTGCTTGACCGGCGCGACCAGCGGGTGGTCCGGGTCCTTGATCCAGTTCGGGGTTTCCTGGCGCATCACCTTGGCAACGTCGGCCGGATCCATCGCGACCCAGCCGTGACGCTTCAGGTAGACCTCGGCGCGGCAGTGCTGGGCACCCTGCAGCGAGGCCGGCTTGCCGCCCAGTTCACGGTAGCCGAAGGCGCTCGGCGCGATGCGGATGCCGTAGACGTCGCGTGCTGGCACGCCGCTGGCGCGGCACAGGCCGACGAACAGGCCGTTCAGGTCGGCGCACTTGCCGCCGAAGTTGCCGGTCTCCAGCATGGTCTTGATGTCGCCGGTGCCGCAGCCTTTGACTTTCGGCTCGCGGAAGGTGTTCAGCACGATCCAGTCGTAGATGCGCTGGGCCTTCTCTTCATCGCTCTTCGCGCCCGAGGTGATCTGCAGCGCGGTAGTCTTGACGATGCCGTCCAGCGGCATCAGGTCGGTCGGCTGCAGCCACAGGCGCAGATCTTCGGGCGCTTCAGTCGCGCCGGCCGGCTTCTTCCAGTTTTCGGCGCGGTCGCGGGTCTGGATGCGCGAGACGACTTCCAGCCTAGGTGGCGCGCTGCCGTCGAACTCGGCGACCAGGAAACGCGCGCCGTACTGCGGGTCGCTGCCCATCTTCATGCTCTTGGCGTTGCCCGACCAATTGTTCGACAGCGTGCGCTGCCAGTCGGTGTCGATCGCCGGCAGCGGAATCCAGACCGTCGACGGACCGCTGGCGCGCTGCAGGTTCACGCGCGTGACCACCTCGTAGCTCTTCCATTCGCCCGGGCGCGGGTCGAAGTGGCGCTCTTCGGTTGCAGCGGCGGCGGTCTGGGCCAGCAGGGTGCGCGGCAGGGCGCCGGCCAGCAGGGCGCCGGTGGCGGCTTTGAGCAGGGTGCGGCGGTGGGTCGGTTTCATGTCTTCCATGGTCTTGGTCTTCCAGTCTGGATGTTGTTGGTTATTCTTTGTCGTTTGCTGCTACTCGGCCGCTAGGGCGGCGATCGCGGCCTTCAGGCGGGTGTCGCCGGCCGGGATCTCGCCCACGCTACGCCAGCGCGCGCGGCCCTGGCGGTCGATCAGGATGGTGGTCGGCATCACGCCCGCGGTCCACTGCTTGAACATCTCGCCGCTGCGGTCGCGCAGCAGCGGGTAGGCGAAGGGGTGGGCGCTCGAAAAGCGCTCGATGCTGTCGAGCGGCTCCTTGTAGTTGACGCCGACCACGGCCACCTGGTCCGGCGCCTGGCGCGCCAGCGCGTTCAGCACCGGCAGCTCGTCCACGCACGGGCCGCACCAGCTGGCCCAGAAATTCACTACCACCACCTTGCCGCGCAGCTGGCTCAGGTCCCAGGCCTTGCCGTCGAGCGCCGTCAGGCGCAGCGGCGGCGTCGCCTGCTTCGCCGGCCAGGGCCGCAGCGCGGCATCGTCGGCAGTGCCGGCACTGGCCGAGACGGCGCCCAGCAGGCAGGCGGCCGGGAGGAGACGCTGGAGGGAGCGGAGCTGCATCGGCAAAGGAGCGGGTGGCATCGAGCCCCGCATGATACCAGACTGTCGTTGCCTGCGCCCGGCCGCCGCCGGCTGGCACTGGCCTACGCGACCGCTTTTGTTCATAATTGACCGATGAATAACTGGATTTGCCTGGCGATCGCCATCCTCGCCGAAACCGTCGCCACCACGGCCCTCAAGGCCAGCGCCGGCTTCACCCGCCCCTGGCCCTCGCTGCTGGTGGTGGGCGGCTACGGCATCGCCTTCTATATGCTGGCGCTGACGCTGCGTTCAATACCGCTGGGCGTGGCCTATGCGGTGTGGTCGGGCGTGGGCATCGTCCTGATCACGCTGGCCGGCTGGCTGCTGTACGGGCAGAAGCTCGATGCCGGGGCGCTGGCGGGAATTGCGCTGATCGTCGCTGGGGTGATCGTGATGAATCTGTTCTCGAAGACGGCCGGACACTGATTTCAAACGTGCAACCGCAGAGCCCACGCTGCGGTATTCTCGTCGGCAAAAATCGAGGAGACCTCCATGCCGACCTGCCGCCCGCTCGCCGCCCTTTCGCTGCTGCTGCCGCTGCTTGCCAACGCTGCCGCACCGGATAGCGCTGCCACCCGCGCCTACCACAACCCGCTGCCGGTGCGCCTGGCCAGCGGCGAACTGGCCCAGAACTGCGCCGACCCGGCCGTGCTGCGCGACCCGCGCACAGGTGGAGCAAAAGGCGCCCCCACCTGGTACCTGTACTGCACCAGCGACCCGGTCAGCAAGCGCGAACGCGACCCGCAAGGCAAGGACGGCGGCTGGCATTTCCGCATGATCCCGATCTACCGCTCCACCGACCTGGTGCACTGGGACTTCGTGGCCGACGCCTTCACGGACCGCCCGGCCGGGCTGGCCGCGCCGACCTCGGGCCTGTGGGCACCGGAACCGGAATACCTGAACGGCCGCTACTACCTCTACTTCACCGTCACCGACGTGGTGGACGAGCACAGCCCGGAAAAGGGCTGCGGCAACGACAGCGCGATCGGTGTGGCGACTTCGGATTCGCCCACCGGCCCCTGGCGCGCGAGCACGACCCCGGTGGTCATGCCGCGCCGTGCCAAGGCTGGCTGCAACTTCCACTGGACCTTCGATCCCAAGGTGATCGAGACCGACGGTCGCAAGTATCTCTACTACGGCAGCTACGGCGGCGGCATCTTCGTGACCAGGCTGAGCGCGGACGGCCTGCGCGCGGAAGGGCAGGCCAGGATGGTCGGCGCGCCCGGCCGCTACGAAGGCGCGGAAGTCAAATTCCACGACGGCTGGTGGTATATGTTCGCCTCCGCCACCGACTGCTGCGCCGGCCCGCTGACCGGCTACGCGGTGTTCACCGGCCGCGCACGCACGCCGGAAGGCCCCTTCCTCGACCGCTGGGGCAACGACATGGCGAAAGGACGCTCGGGCGGCACGCCGCTGCTGCTCCAGAACGGCAACCGCTGGATCGGCGTCGGCCACAACACCGTGTTCACGGACGCCGCCGGCCAGTGGTGGACCATCTACCATGGCATCGATCAGGCCGAGCCCTTCTTCAGCGCCAAGGACAAGCTGACCCGCCGCCTGGCGCTGCTCGACCGTATCGACTGGGTCGACGGCTGGCCGGTGGCGGGCGGCGGACGGGCGCCGACCGACCAGGCGATGGCGGCACCGATCGTCGTCGAGGGTGCGGCGCCGGACGCGCATCCGCTCGCGGTCCAGGTGGCCCCGCGCGTAAAACCGCTGTGGCAGGACGGGTTCAAGGGCCGCACGCTGGAGCGCCGCTGGACCTGGCTGCGTCCGCGCGACAAGGGCGAGTGGTCGCTGGGCAGGGAAGGGCTGGTGCTGGCCACCCAGGACGCCGACCTCTACGTCGACCGCAATACGGCCAGCGTCTTGCAGACGGCGCTGCCGAAGGGGGATGTCCGGATCGAAGCCGAGATCCGGCTGGATGCCCCCGAGGACTGCTGCGCCACCGCGGTGCAGGCGGGCCTGGTGGTCATGCGTGACGATGACAATTACGTCAAGCTGGTCGAAATGGCACGCGAAGGCCTGCGCCAGGTCGAGTTCGCGAAAGAGATGGCGCCGGTCGAGGAATATTATCCGCGCTACGGCAACACGCTGGCCGGCACGCCGGGCGCTACCACCTGGCTGCGCCTCGATGTCCACCGGGATGGGGGGCAGGAGCGTTATACGGCGTATTCGAGCCAGGACGGACGCAACTGGGTCGGCGGCGGCACCTGGACCCACCGGCTCGGCCCGGATGCGCGCCTGGGACTCGTGGCGATGGGTGGCGCGGGACGGCGCGCCAGCTTCGTCCGGGTCAGCGTCGGCAGCTTGTCGCCTTAAAAACACAGCGTGTGCAAGCCTTTGTAACGGTGTACGAAAGCGCTTGATTTCGGGGACGGCGGGCCATTAAATAGGCTGCATAAGAACGAACACCCCTGGAGTACATCGTGGAATATCCCCGCCCCCAATTGCGGCGCGCGACCTGGCGTAGCCTGGATGGCCCATGGCAGGCCATGCTCGACGACCTGGCCGCCTGTGCCGACCCATCCGAAGTCACATGGGACCGCACCATCGTGGTGCCTTACCCGCCCGAAGCCCGCGCGAGCGGCCTGCACGACCGCGGCTATCGGCGCCGCGTCTGGTACAAGCGCCAGATCCAGCTCGACCCGTCGATGGCGCCCTCGCGCGACGAGCGCCTGATGCTGCACTTCGGCGCCGTCAACTACCGCGCCCGGGTCTGGGTCAACGGCCGTTTCGCGGTCGAGCACCGCGGCGGCCACAGCCCGTTCTCGATCGACGTCAGCCGCCACCTGGACGGCTCGCTGCTCGAGGTCGTGGTGCAGGCCGAGGACGATCCGCAGGACATGCACAAGGCGCGCGGCAAGATGGACTGGGAGCCGGAACCGCACAAGATCTGGTATCCGCGCACCAGCGGCATCTGGCGCACGGTGTGGATCGAGAAGGTGCCGCGTGCCCACGTCAGCCAGCTGCGCTGGACCGCCGACGTCGCCGCCTGGCAGATCCGCCTCGACGCCGACATCGCCCACGTGCCCGAGGGCGGCATGGCCAACGTCACGCTCAAGCTCGGCGAAAAGCTGCTGGTGGCCGACCGCTGCCTGCTGACCGGGCCGCGCCTGTCGCGCATCTTCCAGCTGCCCGACCCCGGCATCGACGATGCGCGGGCGCTGTGGATGTGGAGCCCCGAGAGCCCGCAGCTGATCGAGGCCGAAATCGAAATCCGCGGCAGCGACGGCAACCTGATCGACAGCGTGCAGAGCTACACGGCGCTGCGCACGGTCTCGGTGGAGGGCGACCGCTTCGTGCTCAACAGCCGGCCCTATTTCCTGCGCATGGTGCTGGACCAGGGCTACTGGCCGGACAGCCTGATGGTGGCTTCCAGCGACCAGCTGCGCCACGACGTCCTGCTGATCAAGCGGCTCGGCTTCAACGGCGTGCGCAAGCACCAGAAGTCCGAAGATCCGCGCTGGCTCTACTGGTGCGACGTATTGGGCCTGTGTGTGTGGGGCGAGATGCCCTCGGCCTACGGCTTCTCCAGCGCCACCGTGCACGGCGTGATGGAGGAGTGGAAGGAGCTGGTCGAGCGCGACATCTCCCACCCCTGCATCGTGGCCTGGGTGCCGACCAACGAATCCTGGGGCGTGCCGGAGCTGATGAACGACCGCCGCCAGGTCGACTTCGTGCGCGCGCTCTACCACATGACGCGGGCGCTGGACGGCACGCGGCCGGTGGTCGGCAACGACGGCTGGGAGATGCCCTGCGGCGACCTGGTCTGTGTGCACGACTACGAACAGGACCCGAAGGTGCTGATCGAACGCTACGGCAGCCGCGACGCCGTCGCCTACACGCTGCAGCACGTGCAGCCGGACCGCCGGCGCCTGGTCATCGACGGTTTCAGCGGGCTCGGCAAGCCCTTGTTCCTGTCCGAATTCGGCGGCATCGCCCTCAAGCAGTCGGGCGCGGAACCGGGCTGGGGCTATTCGGTGGCAAAGGATGGCAAGGAGCTGCTGGCGCGCTACCAGCAATTGATGACCGCCATCCACGCCTGCCGTCCGCTGTCCGGTTTCTGCTACACCCAGCTGACCGACACCTTCCTGGAAAAGAACGGCCTGCTGACCGAAGACCGCATCCCGAAGGCGCCGGTGGAGGCGATCGCCAGGGCCACCCGCGGGCCCGATGCCCAGCGCCACGACTGGCACCTCGACCCCCTCGGACACGAGAAGCGCTGGCTGGCGCGGCGCGGTCCGGATTTCCCGATAGAATGGACGCGCGTCGGAGAAATTGCAGAAGTGTTAGCCTATCCAGGTGAGCGCCAGGCCGTGGCCGGCGAGTCGGCCACGGCGGTACCGGGCGATCCGGGTCCGGACGGTCCGCCGGCGGGCCCGCCGATGGGTCCGCCATCGGGTCCGGTAAGCGGGCCCGGCGGGTTCGAACGCCGCAGCCGCGGCGGCGCGGGAACGCGCGTGCGGCGCAAGGTGGCCTGACCCGGCAGCCAAGCTGTTAACACCAGGCGGCGGCGCTCCGACAGTACATAACAAAGAAATGGAGACGACGTGGCGAGACGAGGATGGAGCCTCGCCGCCGCCGTCGCGCTGCTGGTGACGCTGGCCGCAGGGCCGGCACCGGCATGGGCGCAGGTTGAAGTCAGGATGTGGACGCTGCTCAGCGGCGGCGACGGTGCCCGCATGCGGGCCCTGGTCGACGACTTCAACGCCAGCCAGCGCGACGTGCGCGTGGTGAGCACGACCCTGAAATGGGGCGAACCGTTTTATACCAAGCTGATTACCTCTTCGGTGGTCGGGGCCGGGCCGGACCTGGCCACGGTCCATTTGTCGCGCCTGGTCAACCTGGCCGGCGGCGGCGTGCTGCGGCCGATCCTTGACGCCGAGCTGGCGTCCGTCGGCCTGAAGGGCGGCGACTACCTGCCGCGCCAGTGGGACAAATCCCGCTGGCAGGGAAGAACCTGGGCGGTGCCGCTGGACATGCACCCGCTGGTTCTCTACTACAACAAGACCCTGCTGAAACCCACCGGCCTGCTCGACGACGCCGGCAATCTGAAGCCCATCGAAGGCGTCGATGCGCTGACGAACGCCTTCCGCCTCGCCACCGAGGCCACGCATCGCCGTGGTCTCACCATGGAAAGCAGCCAGAGCTCGTTCGCGATCTGGCGCCTGTGGCTGTCGATGCTGGCCCAGCAGAACGTCGCCATCGTCCGCAACGGCCAGTACAGCTACGGCCCGGCGGGTGAGGCGACCCTGACCCGCATCGCCGACTGGTTCCGCAAGGGCTATGCCCAGGCCGGCCTCGATTACCCGGCATCGACTTCGCAGTTCATGGGCGGCGGCGCCGCCTTCATGCTGAATGGGGTCTGGGAAGTGCCGGAATTGGTGCGCGCCTCGAAGGCCGGCACGCTCGGCTTCGAATACGGCATCGTACCGCTGCCGAAGATGTATGCGAACGCCAGCGCCTGGGCCGATTCGCACGCCTTCGCGATGCCGTCCAACGAGGGCCGTCCGCCGTCGCCGGAAAAGGTCAAGGCGATCCTGCAGTTCGTGGCCTATGTCAGCAGGCACTCGATGGGCTGGGCCGAGGGCGGCCATATCCCGGCTTACCGCGCGGTGGCCGAGTCGCCGGAAGCGCTGGCGCTGCAGCCCAACGCGCAATATGCCGAGGCGGCGCACAACGTGGTCTACGATCCGGACGGCTGGTACATGGGCGCGGCCGGGCCGCTGGAAGCGATCGCCTCCAAGTTCCTGCCGGCGGCGCTGTACGGGTACATGACGCCGGCGCAGGCCATCCGGCGCTTCGAAACCGAGGGTGCGCGGCTGATCCGCAAGAACCCGCCGCGTTATTGAGGGGGAGAGCGATGAAGCCGAACGACCTCGTTCTCCACAGCGCCCGCCGCGAAGGCTTGCCGGCGATGCTGCTGCTGGCGCCTTTCCTGATCGCCTTTCTGCTGTTCTTCCTGGTCCCGGCCGGCATCACCTTCTGGATGAGCCTGACCGAGAGCAGCCTGACCCGCACCAATGCCTTCGTCGGCCTGGCCAACTACCACACGCTGCTGAACGATCCCTCGTTCTGGGACTCGGTGTTGAACACCTTTTACTTTGCGCTGCTGACCGTGATCCCGCTGACCGCGCTGGGTCTGGTGATGGCGCTGCTGGTGAACCGTTTCGTCAAGGCCCAGGCCTGGCTGCAGGGCGTGTTCTTCCTGCCTTTCGTGCTGCCGATCTCGGTGATGACCTTGATTGCCGACTGGATGCTGCAGCCGTCTTCGGGCGTGATCAACCACATCCTCGGCGGCCAGCGGCCCTGGCTGGCCGATCCCTACTGGGCGCTGCCGGCGGTGGCGATCGGCACCGTCTGGTGGACGGTCGGCTTCAACATGCTGCTGTTCCTGGCCGGCCTGCGCAACATCCCGGCCGACCTGTACGAGGCGGCGGCGCTGGACGGGGCGCGCGGCTTCACCCTGTTCCGCAGCATTACCTGGCCGGCGCTGCGTCCGGTGGCGACCACGGCGCTGATCCTGCAGATCATCGCCTCGCTGAAGGTGTTCGGCCAGACCTATATCCTGACCTCGGGCGGCCCCTTCAATACCACCCGGGTCACGCTGCACTACATGTACGAAACCGCGTTCACGCAAAGCGATGCCGGCTATGCGGCGGCGATCGCGATGGCGTTTGTGACCATCGTGATCCTGCTGTCGGTGCTGCAGGCCGGCGTGGTGCGCTGGCTGGCAAGGAGAGACATATGAACGGGCGTTCAAACGTCGGCTGGACCGTCATCGGCGTGATCGCGGCGGTGGTCCTTGCCGCCTTGTGGGCGGCGCCGCTGCTGTGGGCGCTGTCGACGGCGCTGCGCCCGGAGCTGGAAACCGTGTCCAGCGAATTCCACTGGCTGCCGCAGACCTGGACCCTGGACGCCTTCGCCAAGACCCTCGGTGCGGGCAACGTCCTGCGCTGGCTGTTCAACAGCTTCCTGGTGGCGCTGCTGGTGACGGTGGTGACGATGGCGATCAGCCTGCTGGCGGCCTACGCCTTTTCGCAGCTGCGCTTCCGTGGCCGGTCCATCCTGTTCGGGGTGGCGATGCTGGCCTTCCTGCTACCGTTCGAAGCGCTGCTGGTGCCGCTGTTCCGCACCATGAACCAGCTCGGCCTGATCAACACCTACGCCGGCATCGTGCTGCCGCAGGTGGTGTCGCCGGTGGTGATCTATGTGTTCAAGCAGTTCTTCGACGAGATCCCGGCCGACTTCCGCGAAGCCGCGACCATGGACGGCGCCGGTCCGCTGCGCGTGCTGTGGAGCGTCTACCTGCCGATCTCGGGCAATATCGTGTGGGCGATGGCGATCGTGACCTTCATCGCCGCCTGGAACAACTTCCTGTGGCCCTTCATCATCGTCACCTCGAACGACATGATGACGATCCCGCTCGGCCTGACCCAGACCTACGATGCCTTTGGCGTGCGCTACGCCCAGCTGATGGCCGCGGCCCTGCTGGGCGCGATGCCGGTGGCGCTGGCCTACATCGCCTTCCAGCGCCGGGTGACCCAGGGCTTCCTGGCAGCGAGCGGGCTCAAGGGATAAGCATTCGATAATAAGGAGAAACCGGAAATGGCATCGGTACGGCTGCACGGCATCAAGAAGAACTATGGGGACAATCCCGTCATCAAGGGCATCGACCTGGACATCGAGGACGGCCGGTTCGTGGTCTTCGTCGGCCCGTCCGGCTGCGGCAAGTCGACCCTGTTGCGCATCATCGCCGGCCTGGAAGACGTGACCGAGGGCGAGCTCGAAATCGGCGGCGTGCCCAGCCTCGGCGTCGACCCGTCCAAGCGCGGCATCGCCATGGTGTTCCAGAGCTATGCGCTGTATCCGCACATGACGGTGGCCGACAACATGGGCTTCGCGCTGAAGCTGGCCAAGGTCCCGAAGGAAGAGATCGCGGACCGCGTGCGGCGCGCCGCCGAGATCCTGCAGATCGCGCATCTGCTGGAGCGGAAACCCAAGGCCCTGTCCGGCGGCCAGCGCCAGCGCGTGGCGATCGGCCGCGCCATCGTGCGCAAACCCGAGGTGTTCCTGTTCGACGAACCGCTGTCGAACCTCGATGCCGCCTTGCGTGCCCAGACCCGGGTCGAGCTGGCCCGGCTGCACCGCGAATTGGCCACCACCATGATCTACGTGACCCACGACCAGGTCGAGGCCATGACCCTGGGCCAGAAGATCGTCGTCTTCAACGGTGGGCGCATCGAGCAGGTCGGCACGCCGTTCGAGCTGTATGAACGGCCGGCCAACCTGTTCGTGGCCGGCTTCCTCGGTTCGCCGCGCATGAACTTCCTGGAGGCCAGCCTGGTGGGCGAGCGCGGTGCGATCGCCACCGTGCGCCTGGCGGGCGGGGCCCAGGTCGAGGTGGCGGCCGACGCGACGAATGCCGCGGTCGGCGCCAAGGTGACGCTGGGCGTGCGCCCGGAACACCTGCGCCTGCAGCCGCCCGAGGCGGGCGAGGGCGGCGGCATTCCCGGCACGGTCGGCCTGGTCGAGTACCTGGGCGACGTCACCCTGGCCTATGTCCAGGTCGAGGGCATGCCGGAGATGGTGGCGGTCAAATGCAATGGCGGCCAGCCGGCGCCGGCCATGGGCGCGCGCGTGCTGCTGGCCTTCGAACCGCAGCAAGCCTACCTGTTCGGCGCCGATGGCGCGGCGATGCCGGCGCGCGAACGCAGCGCCCGGATCCCGGCAGCCGCCTATTGAGCAGGCGGGAGGCGCGATGAACAGGCCGGTGCGCGGGCGCCGTCCGACCATGACCGACATCGCCAAGCTGGCCGGCGTGTCGCAGTCGACGGTGTCGCTGGTGATCAACCACCTGAGCGGGGCCAAGGTGTCGCGCGCGACCCGCGAGACGGTGCTGCGCATCGCCCGCGAGCTCGGCTATCCGCTGGAGCGCCACCACGGCCGCCAGGACAATCGCCCCGGCCAGCCCAGGCAAAGCCGCAACCTGATCGTGTATCTGACGGACGAGCTGACCACCAGCCCGCACGCGATGCAGACCATGGACGGCGCCAAGGACGGCGCCTGGGACCAGGACTGCCTGGTGGCGGCTTTCGCCACCCGCGGCGACCCGGAACAGGAGCAGGCGGTGCTGGCGGGCATGCTCGACCACCCGGCGCTGCTGGGCGTGATCTACGCCACCATCTTCACGCGCGCCGTGACGCTGCCGGCGGCGCTGGCCGGCGTGCCGACGGTGCTCCTCAACTGCCACGAAATGAAGCACGGCGGCGAGCGCCCGCGCCCGGCGGTGGTGCCGGCCGAACAGCAGGGCGGCTACACGGCCACCATGCACCTGATCGCGAGCGGGCACCGGCGCATTGGCTTCATCAACGGCGAAGGCTGGATCGAGGCCGCCGGCGACCGCATGAAGGGCTACCGCCATGCGCTGGCGGACGCCGGTATCGTCTTCGATCCGGCGCTGGTGCGCGAGGGCGACTGGCAGGTGGACAGCGGCTACGCCCATGCGCTGTCGCTGCTGGACGCCCCGGACCGTCCCACCGCGCTGTTCTGCGCCAACGACCTGATGGCGCTGGGCGCGCTGGACGCCGCGCGCGAACGCAAGCTGGCGGTGCCGCGCGAGCTGTCGGTGGTCGGCTACGACGACCAGGACCTGGCCCGCTACACCCATCCGCCCCTCACCACAGTGTTGCTACCAAACTACGAAATGGGCAGATGGGCAGCAGAAACTTTGATCACGCAAGCGCGTGGCGGACGCGTCGAGAACACCGTTTTCAAGAGTGAATGCCCGCTGGTGCTGCGCGATTCGGTGGCACCGCCGCTGTTGTAAATTCCGGACAAAACCGGCTCAGGCGCGCGCCGCCGACTTGGGTTTTGCGTTAGCTTCCTGTTAAGAATTATTACTAATATTTTCAGGAGACTTGCATGACCACCTTCCAGCTCCGCCCTGTCTGCGCGGCCGTCCTGGCCCTGATCGCCCATAGCGCCTTTGCCCAGAGCGGCACCGGTACGCCACCTTCGCAACCCGAGCAGGCCACGCTGCAGGCCGGTGACGCCGCGCGCGAAGTGCCACGCACCGCCAATCCGGCTGCGAACCAGCAGGGTGCCGCCGCTGCCACGGGCGCCTCGGGCGCCGCCGGCGCATCGGCGGCCGGCATTGACGCCGCGCCGCAGACCGAGGTCAGCCCGGCCGCGCCGACCCAGCCGGCGCAGATCCAGCAGGAGGTTCAGCAGGTGCGGGTGACCGGCCTGCGCTCGAGTATCCGCAGCGCCGAGGCGATCAAGCGCAACGCCGACCAGGTGGTCGACTCGATCAATGCCGAGGACATCGGCAAGTTCCCAGACCGCGCCACCGGCGACGCCCTGCAGCGCATCGCCGGCGTGCAGGTCGGCCGCGACCGCGGCGAGACCAGCACCGTCATCATCCGCGGCCTGCCGGACGTGGTCACGACCATCGACGGCAACCAGATCTTCACCGGCAACGGCCGCCGCCTGTCCTACCAGGACCTGCCGGTGCAGTCGATCGGCGGCCTGGACGTGTACAAGAGCGCCACCGCGAACCAGCTCGAAGGCGGCATCGCCGGCGCCGTCAACGTGCGTCTGCGCTCGCCCTTCGACGTGAAAGGTTTCAACGCCACCGGCTTCCTGGAAAACCGCCGCCAGAAGATCAACGGCTCCAGCGCCACCAGCGACAAGAACAACCCGGCCGGCGGCTTCGCCGTCAGCAACCGCTGGAACACCAGCTACGGCGAGATCGGCGCCTTGGTCGACCTGCAGTTCAACCGCGAGAACTGGGGTTACCCGGTGCAGTGGGTCGACCGGCCGGACCGTATCTTCTCGGTCAGCCCGGACGGCACCGCCGTGCGCCTGAACGACGACCAGCCGATCGCGCCGCTGCGCGCCGGCGACCGCCTCGGCGAACTGCCGAACGTGGGCGGCATCTACAACCAGGGCAAGCGCGACCGCGGCAGCCTGCACGGCGCCCTGCAATGGAAGATCAGCCCGCAGATGGACGTCAGCGCGCAGTACCTCGGCACCGGCTACCGCGCGCGCAACGCGGTCGACTACATCCTCGGCATCGTCACCTGGACCCCGCGCCTGACCAATGTGGTGCTGGCGCCGCAGGGCGACTACTGCAACACGCCGAACGGCGTGATCTGTCCGATCCAGTCGGCCTATGCCGGCGCCGCCCAGTTCGGCGGGCCCTACGACTGGGACCCGTACACCGCCACCTCGACCTGGGGCCAGAAAGAGCACACGGTCACCCATTACCTGAACCTGGCGGTGAACTACAAGAACGGCCCATGGAAGGCATCGTCGAACTTCGCCTGGACCAAATCGACCTTTGTGAACGACACCGTGATCGTCGACCAGCAGATCCCGGGCGCCAGCATCAACGTCTACACCTACGGCCGTGACGGCCACGGCGGCTACAACACCGTGACCACCCCGACCAGCGCCAACGCGCTGCGCGACCCGAACCAGTTCGTGCTGCGCGGGATGGTGCAGAACTGGGGCATCTCTACCGGCGAGCAAACGCAGTGGCGCTTCGACAGCAGCTACCGCCTGGGCGACGGCTTCTTCAGGAGCATCGACAGCGGCATCCGCCTGTCGCAGCGCCGCGCCGGCTTCAAGGGCGCCGAGGGCCACAGCGACATCGACGGCGCCAACCGCGCCACCCCGATCGGCGCCTTCGGCCCGTCCTTCGAAACCCTGGTACCGGGCCTCGACCGCCTCGGCGGCCCGTGGATGACGCCCTCGCACGACTTCCTGATCGACCAGGCCGACACCGTGCGCGCCTTCTACGGCGCCGCGCCGGGTCGCGTGGCGGAAGACCCGACCCGCGCCTTCAGCCAGAACGAGAACAACACCACCCTCTATCTGCAGGGACGCTGGGAAACCAAGCTGGGCGAGATCGGCGTCAGCGGCACCGTGGGCGGGCGCTACATGCGCATCACCCGCAGCCTGCTGGGCAACAGCCGCATCGGCGACGTGGTCAGCCCGATCGACGTCTCCTCGCGCGACAACAACTTCCTGCCGAGCGCGTCGGCGGTGGTCGCCTGGCAGGATAACCTGCAGTCGCACATCTCCTACGGCAAGACCCTGACCTACCCGGACTTCGCCTCGCTGAACCCGGCGCTGTCGCTGATCCCGCCGACCGTCAACGCGCCCGGCACCGGCACCGCGGGCAACCCGAACCTGAGCCCGACCCGCTCGAAGAACTTCGACGCCACGCTGGAATACTACTTCCCGAAAAACGGCTACGCGCAGATCGCACTGTTCCACCGCGATATCGACGGCTATCTGCAGAACATGGAATCGAACGAGACCATCGGCGGCCTGAACTACCGCGTGACGCGTCCGCAGAATTCCGGTTCCGGCAAGCTGAAGGGCGCCGAGCTGGGCATCCAGAAGTTCTTCGACTTCCTGCCTGGCATCTGGAGCAACTTCGGCGCCCAGGCCAACTACACCTGGATCCTGGGCGAGAACCAGACCCTGGTCTCCAGCAACGGCACCAACTTCACAACCACGCCGCTGATCGGCGTCGCCAAGAAGAACTACAACCTGGCCCTGCTGTACGAAGGTAACGGCATCACCGGCCGCCTGACCGCCAACCACCGCGGCGATTACGTCGAGCAGATCGCCGAGCCGCGCTTCGGCCAGGACCGCCACGTCAAGGCCGCGACCTTCGTCGACCTCAGCCTGTCGTATGCGATCACGCCGAACATCTCGCTGCAGTTCGACGCGATCAACATCACCAAGGAGAAGTTCGAGAGCTACCTGAACGACCCGATCCGTCCGCGCGACATCCGCTACAACCCGACCACTTACGGCCTGGGTCTGCGCTTCTCCCTGTGATCATGACGACGACTTACACCAACCCGGTCTGGCCCGAGGTCTTCGCCGATCCCTTCGTGCTGCGGCACGAGGGGGTCTACTATGCCTACGGCACCGGCCCGGGCGGTGCCGACGGCAGGCAGGTGCCGGTGCTGCGCTCGACCGACATGGTCAACTGGGAATCGCTCGGTCATGCTTTGGTGCCCGCCGCCGGGATGGACGCAGACCAGGGCTACCACTTCTGGGCGCCGGAAGTGGCCGCGCACGAGGGCCGCTTCTATATGTATTACTCGTCGGGCAATGCGCGGGAAGGCACCGACCAGAAGCTGCGCGTGGCGGTGGCCGAGCACCCGGCCGGGCCCTTCGTCGACACCGGCAAGATCCTGGTCCCGGACCAGCCGTTCTCGATCGATGCCCACCCGTTCCGCGACCAGGAAGGGCAGTGGTGGCTGTTCTACTGCGTCGACTTCCTCGAGCTGTCGCACGACGAGCGGACCGGCACCGGCATCGTGGTCGACCGCCTGCTCGACATGACGACGCTGGCGGGCGAGGCGCGCACGGTGGTGCGCCCGCACCAGGACTGGCACGTGTTCCGCAAGGGCCGCACGATGTACGGCAATGTCTACGACTGGCACACGGTGGAAGGCGCCTCGGTGCTTTATCACGACGGCCACTACTACTGCTTCTACAGCGGCGGGGCCTGGGAAAAGGAGAATTACGGCGTCAGCTACGTGGTGGCGAAACACGCCGAAGGCCCGTACCGCCGCCCCGAAGGCGGCCACGAGGCGCTGCTGATGCGCACGCCGTCTTCCGGGGAATTACTGGGGCCGGGGCACAATTCGTTCACGGTGTCACCAAGTGGCAGCGAGACCTGGATCGTGTACCACGCCTGGGACCCGGGCCAGACCGCGCGCCGGATGTGCATCGATCGGGTGGATTGGGTGGATGGCAAGCCGGTGACGCCGGGGCCGACCTGGACGGCGCAGCAGGCGCCTACTTGAGGTCGTTCCGCACCGAATACGTCGTTCCCGCACCAGATACGTCGTTCCCGCGCAGGCGGGAACCCAAGTTTGCGGGCGCAGCCTTAACACGTGCGAAAACTTGGATCCCCGCCTGCGCGGGGATGACGGCTGATGCGCGGGGATGACTGCTCGTGCGCATGGACGGCGGTTCACTTCGCCAGGAACTCCTTTACCTCCGCCTGGAAGCGCGCCGGCTGGTCCCACATGATGAAGTGGGCACTGTCGTCGATGCGCTTCAGGGTCACGTTCTTGATGGGCGCGTACATGCTCTTGTACCCGGCGTCGAAGTGCCCGGCCGGCACCGGCATGGTCTTCGGCTGAACGTACAGCACTGTCACCGGCACGCTGATCTTCGACAGCTCCGGCCCGAGGTCGGTGACGATCAGCTCGCGGTAGGCGCGGGTGCCGACGTCGGCATCGCTGCGCATCGAATCCTCGATCGCGCCGGCGCGCATGGACTCGGTATTCACCATGCCATTGATGGTCTCGACGGCGCGTTTGCTGCGCGCGTCCGGCGTGGCGGCGCGCATGCCGGCTTCGACGCGGTCGGCGACCGGCACGATACTGCTCGCCGTCGCACCCGGACCGCCGAAGAAGATCCCCATGAAAGGCACCATGTCGACCACCATCAGGCGCGACAGGTCGCCCGGATGGCGCGCGGCCAGCATCATGCCCATGGTGCCGCCCATCGAATGGCCGATCACGGCCGGCTGCTTGAGCCCGGCTTCCTTGATGTAGCGGTCGATTTCCTCGGCCACCGGCGCCGCCACCGGGCCTTCGGTATTGCCGCCTTTCGGCTGGCCGGCAAACCCGGACACCTGCACCAGGTGGTAGCGGTAGCCGGGCACGGCCTTGATCATCTCGGTCCACACGCGCGGCGAGGAATTCAGGCCGGGGATCAGCACCACGTCCGGGCCGCTGCCTTCCGTGCGAACCGAGATGCGGGTCGATTCGAAGGGGGCGGCGAGGGCGGAGGCGGCAATGCCGAGCAGGGCGGTGGCGGCAACAGCGGCTTTGAGGGTGAAGCGGCGAGAAAACACGGCGGCGGGCATCTTGTCTCCTGGTGGGTGATGTGCACAGGATTCTATGCCGGCGCGGCGCTTAATGCTGCCTGCAAGAAATGATAGTGTCGTCCACGCCTTCTATGCCGGATCGAAGCTGCGGTCCATGGTCTCCCTGTCATAGTCGAGCAGGTAGCGATTATGTTTCTCGTAGAGCCCCTTCAGTAGTGCTGGGCGGCGGCAGATGATGTCCATGCCCCGGTCGTCATAGGGATGCACGAGGATGCCGTTCGCAGCATCGACCAGATACACCCGGCAGTGCGGATTTAGTAGCCGGCCCGCTCCATCGCTTCCTCGATCGCCCCCTTGAGCCGCCGTTGCAGCGCCTGCGACACCGTATCCCTGACCTTCGGGTCGCCCAGGTTGGACAGGTCGGGACGCAGCCCCAGCTCGGTCTCAGGGGTCATATGCGGATTATCCCTGGTCGCGCCCCGCCTGACCAGTTCCTTGCCGTTGCGGTCCACCACGATCAGGCCGATATAGGCGTGCACCATCATCGGCCCGGCCTTGTCGCCGAAGGTGCGGAAGGTCAGGCCGACGCCTTGCCCGGGCAGGTTCTGGCCCATGCCGTCTTCGAGCACGAAGATCTGGTCGACGTCCAAGCGCGCCGCGAGGGCCGCCAGCGCCGCCGTGTTGGCGCTCGCAGTCTGCTTGGCGCCGGCGGGGAGATCGAGCGCGCCAGCCTTGAGCGCCCACTGTGGACGCGTGCCCGCCAGGCGCTGCCTGACCGTCTCGACCGCCACCTGTTTCAGCTTGCCGTTCTGGGGAATGCCGTCCCTGGCGTTGGCGAACACCGTAAAGCCGAGGCGCCGTACCGGGCCGGACTCGTCCAGCAGCGAGACCACGGCGACGGAACGGACAGCGGCGTCCTCTTGCGCGCTGCGCGGTGCCGCGCAGGCGGCGAGCAGCAGAGCGGCGGTGCCGGCGGCGAGCAGGGTACGAAGCAGCTTGTCCATGCGGTTTCTTTCGGATGAGGGAATGGTTCCGCCAGCATACCGGGAGATCCTGAACAAGCCGCATGGCGGCCTTTCCTAACGTGCGGATTCACGCGCCGCGCATAAGCGCAGCTCAATCCCAATCATGCCGCGTCTCGCCTTCCTGCGCCCGCCGGTCGCGCGCAATCATTTCCTCCAGTTCCTCGCGCGCCCGCTTGGCCATCGACACATACTGCTCGCGGTCCTTGTAGTACGGGTAGACCGCATGCACGTTGGCGATGTTGTGCTTCCTGAACTTCAGCGCCGCCTGGCGCACGCTGTAGGCGTTGTGACCGAGACCGGCGGTCAGCACGGCACGGCCCATCTGCAGCGAGGACTCGAAGGTCTCGCGCTCGATCATGGTCACGCCGCGGTCCATCAGCTGGTAGTAGTGGGTGACGTTGCGGGCGCGCGCGAAGATCTGCAGCTGCGGCCAGTCGCGGCGCACGGTCTCGACCAGTTCCAGGCTGTCTTCGATGTCGTCGATCGCGACCACCAGCGCGCGGGCGCGGGCGGCGCCGGCGGCGCGCAGCAGGTCGGCGCGGGTGGCGTCGCCGTAGAACACCTTGAAGCCGAAGCGGCGCAGCACCTCGATCTGGTCGGGGTCGTGGTCCAGCACCGTCAGCTTGATGCCGTTCGCGTGCAGGAAGCGGCCGACGATCTGGCCGAAGCGGCCGAAGCCGGCGACGATCACATGGTCTTCGTTCGGCTCGATGGCGTCGGCTTCGGGTTTGTTGTCCTGGCATTCGCGGCGCGCCATGACTTTGTCGTAGGCCATCAGCACCAGCGGCGTGACCACCATCGACAGCGCCACCACGACCACCAGCATCGAAGCGACTTCCTCGGTGAACACGCGCGCGGTGGCCGCCGCGCCGAACACGACGAAGGCGAATTCGCCGCCCTGCGACAGCAGCAGCGCGAACTGCAGGTGCTGGCCGCGGGCGATGCCGAACGCGCGCGACAGGCCGTACAGCACCGCGGTCTTGAGCACCAGGAAGCCGGCCACCAGGCCCAGGATCAGCCCGGGATGGGCCAGGAACACGGCGAAGTCGACCGACATGCCGACCGCGATGAAGAACAGCCCGAGCAGCAGGCCCTTGAAGGGTTCGAGGTCGGTCTCCAGCGCGTGGCGGTATTCGGAATCGGCCAGCAGCACGCCGGCCATGAAGGCGCCCAGTGCCATCGACATCTCGATCCACTGCATCAGCAGGCCGATCGCGATCACCAGCAGCAGCGCGAAGGCGGTGAAGATCTCGCGGGTGTCGGTGCGCGCGATGACCTGCAGCAGCGGGCGCACCAGGTAGCGGCCGCCGACGATGATCGCCGCCAGCACGCCCACGACCTTGGCGGTGGCCAGCCAGAAGTTGCCGCTCGATCCGGCCTCGTCGGGAATGCCGAGCAGCGGCACGATGGCGATCATCGGGATCGCGGCGATGTCCTGGAACAGCAGGATCGCGAAGCCGGCCTGGCCGGCGGGCGTCGGCATCAGGTTGCGCTCTTCCAGCGAGGCCAGGGCGATGGCGGTCGAGGACAGCGACAGCCCGAGGCCGGCGATCAGCGCCACCTTCCAGCCGATCCCGAGCAGCAGTCCGGCGCCGAACAGGCTTGCTGCGACGGCCACGACCTGGGCGCCGCCCCAGCCGAAGATGGGCCGGCGCAGCGCCCACAGGCGGTCCGGTTCGAGCTCGAGGCCGATCAGGAACAGCAGCAGCACCACCCCGAATTCAGCGAAGTGCAGGGCGTCCTCGACGTTGCCGATCAGCTTCAGGCCGTAGGGGCCGATCAGGATGCCGGCCGCCAGGTAGCCGAGCACGGTGCCCATGCCGAGCCGCTTCGACAGCGGCACCGCGACCACGGCGGCAGCGAGATAGATCAGTGCGTTCTGCAGCAGGCTATTCTCCATGTGCGGCCTCCGTGTAGGCCAGCAGGCGGCGCCTGAACTCGGCGATGTGGGCGTCGACCGCCGCTTCGCCGGCCGCGGCCGCGCCGTGCATCGTCAGCGGTGCGATCCAGTCCATGCCGCACAGCGCGGCGGTCTGCTCGAAGGGCGCGAGGAAGTCGGCGAAAGGCCGGCCGTGCAGGCCGCCGGGCTGGTAGGCCTCGGCGCCGCTGCCGGTGGTCGCCACCAGCCAGTAGCCCTTGCCGCGCAACACCGAATCTGGCGTGCCGTAAGCCCAGCCCGGCACCATGACGACGTCCATCCACTCCTTCATCAGGGAGGGCATGCCGTACCACCGGATCGGGTGCAGGAAGACCAGCAGGCTGGCGTCGCGCACCAGGGCGCGCTCGTTCTCGGCGTCGATGTCGAAGTCGGGATAGGTATCGTATAAATCCTGCACGACGACGCCGGGCGTGGCGCGCGCGGCATCGGCCAGGCGGCGGTTGACCGGAGAGCGGTGCGGGGCGGGGTGGGCGTACAGGACGAGAATGTGTTTTGCGTTCATGGTATTGATTATTCCACAATGCCTCGCCCGATATGTCCTACAAGCCAGTCGGGTGCTTGCCTATTTGTCTGCAGAATGTGCGGGACTATGATGAACACAACGTCAACGTCAAGGAGATCGGCATGTCGATGCAAAGCGAAGGCAAGGACGCCAAAGGCCGCAATTACCACCAGACCACGAAGGACGGCACCGGTTCGGCTGCCAGCGTGGGCACCGGCGGCACCGGCGATATCGGCCGCATGTCGGGCGATGTCGATGCCGGCACGCCAGGCAATGCGCGTGAAGGCGGGGTCGGCAACGCACAATCGGACGTCCGTTCCGACGATCTGCTGACCTCGGGCACGGAACAGGAGCGCAAGCAGGGTTACCGCCCGAGCGAGCCGGGGGCGATCGAAACCGGCATGGAAGGGATCGGCAACAAGGTCGGCGGCGACGCCGGCAATCGCCAGAAGGAGAACCCATGAGCGCGCAGAACGGAACCAAAGACCCGCGGGAACCGATGGGTGCCGACGTCGTCGGCGGGGGCGGCAACCAGCACAACGACTGGGGGCACAGCGATGTCGGCGGCAACAAGCAGTCGACCCTGGACGACGTGGTCGGTTCGGATACCGGCCGTCCCGAAGAGGAAGCCGGCGAGCTGCAGACCGGGCTGGGCGGGACCGAAAGCCTGAGCACCGGGAATGCCGGCAGCCGCCAGTCGGCGGACAAGCAGTAAAAGAAGACGTCATTCCCGACCTGGCCGGCCGCCTTGGCGGGAATCCAAGTTTTAGCGCTGCGTTAGCGCACGCAGAGCTTGGATCCCCGCCTGCGCGGGGATGACAGCTAGACACACGTGAACGACGGGGCTGTCAGATATGCAGCGCGTGCCCCAGCGCCCTTAACGCCGCTTCCTGCACCGCCTCACCCAGCGTCGGGTGCGCGTGGATGGTGCCGCCCACGTCTTCCAGCAGCGCGCCCATCTCGATCGACTGCACGAAGGCAGTGCTGAGCTCGGCCACGCCGCTGCCGACCGCCTGCCAGCCGACGATCAGGTGGTTGTCCTTGCGGGCGACGACGCGCACGAAACCCTCCGTTCCTTCGATGGTCATGGCGCGGCCGTTCGCGGCATAGGGGAAGCTGGCGCTGATGCAGTCCAGGCCCTGGTTCGCGGCCTCCTGCGGGCTCAGCCCGACCACCACCACCTCCGGGTCCGTGAAGCACACCGCCGGAATCGCGGCCGGCGTGAAGTGGCGGCGCTTGCCGGCGATGATTTCGGCCACCATCTCGCCCTGCGCCATCGCGCGGTGGGCCAGCATCGGCTCGCCGGTCAGGTCGCCGATCGCCCAGACATTGCGCATCGAGGTGCGGCACTGGTTGTCGATCCGGACCGCGCGGCCGTTCATGTCCAGCATCAGGCTTTCCAGGCCAAAGCCGGCCGTGCGCGGACGGCGGCCGACGGCCACCAGCACGCGGTCGGCTTCGATCGCGACTTCCTCGCCGCCGCCGTTCTTCATGCGCACGGACTTGCCGTCCTCGCTCATGCCCAGCACGCTCGATTCCAGGTGCAGCTCCACGCCCAGCGACTTCAGGCGCGCCGCCACCGGCCGCGACAGTTCGTCGTCATAGGCCGGCAGCACGCGGCCGGCAGCTTCCACCACCGTCACGCGCGCACCCAGCTTGCGGTAGGCGGTGCCCAGTTCCAGGCCGATGTAGCCGGCGCCGACCACCACCAGGTGTTCCGGCAGGGTCGCGGGCGACAGCGCCTCGGTGGCGGATATCACATTCCCGCCGAAGGGCAGGAAGGGCAGCTCGACCGCTTCCGAGCCGGTCGCCAGCAGCAGGTGCTCGCAGCGGATGCGGGTGGTCTGACCGCCGGCATCGTTGGCGGCGCCTGTGCCGCCGCCCTCGCTGTTGAGCACCTCGACCGTCTTGCCGTCCAGGATGCGGGCCCAGCCGCGCACCACCTGCACGCCGTTCTTCTTCAGCAAGGCGCCGACACCGCCCGTCAGGCGCTTGACGATGCCTTCCTTCCAGGCGACGGTACGCTTGACGTCGATGCTGGGCGCCGCGGTGCGGATACCTAATGGCGAGTCGCCTGCATAGTGGCAGGCCTTGTGAAATTCCTCGGCCGCGTGGATCAGCGCCTTGGACGGGATGCAGCCCACGTTCAGGCAGGTACCGCCCAGCTGGGCACCCTCCACCAGCACGGTCTTGATGCCCAGTTGTCCGGCACGGATGGCGGCCACATAGCCGCCCGGTCCGCCGCCGATGATGAGTAAAGTCGTTTCCATCGTCATCTTGATCGATATCCCTTATTCCACGAACAGCGTTGCCGGCGTTTCGAGATAGCCGCGGATGGTCTGGATGAACTCGGCCGCGACCATGCCGTCGATGACGCGGTGGTCGAAGGACGAAGACAGGTTCATCAGCTTGCGCGGTACCAGGCCGCCGTTCTTCACGACCGGGCGGTCGAGGATGCGGTTGACGCCGACGATCGCCACTTCCGGGTGATTGATGACCGGGGTGGTGACGATGCCGCCCAGCGGGCCCAGGCTCGTAATCGTGATGGTCGAGCCGGACAATTCGTCGCGCGCGGCCTTGCCGGTGCGCGCGGCCTCGGCCAGGCGCACGATCTCCTTCGCGCTGTTCCATGGATCGCGCGCCTCGGCGTTGCGGATCACCGGCACCATCAGCCCGGCGTCGGTCTGGGTGGCGATGCCCAGGTGGACCGGCTGGTAGCGGGTGACGATGCCGGCCTGGTCGTCGAAGCGCGCGTTGACTTCGGGGAACTTGCGGATCGCCAGCACCACCGCGCGCATCAGCAGCGGCAGCAGGGTCAGCTTGCCGCGTTCCTTGCCGTAGCGCTCGTTGAGCTGGGCGCGCAGGGCTTCCAGTTCGGTGACGTCGACTTCCTCGACATAGGTGAAGTGCGGGATCTGGCGCTTGGCCATCTGCATCTTCTCGGCGATCTTGCGGCGCAGGCCGATCAGCGGCACCGCTTCCTCGCCGTGCAGCTCGGCATAGCGGCTGTCGGAACCGCCGCCGCCGTGCGCGGCATGGCCGCCGCGCTGGCGGCCCGCTACAAACGCGTCGAGGTCGGCGTGGGTGATCTGGCCGGCCGGACCGCTGCCTGCCACGAACTGCAGTTCGATCCCCATGTCCCAGGCGCGCTTGCGCACGGCCGGCGCCGCCAGCGGTTTTTCGCCCGGGTCGCGGAACAGTGCGCGCGAGGCGGCGCCGTTGTGCTGCGGTGCCGGCGAAACCGAACGCGCGGCCGGGGAAGCAGCCGGCGCCGAGGGCGTACGCGCCGAAGAAGCGGCGGGCGCCGACACGCTGGCCGCGCCGGCGGCCACCCGCTGCGGCTCGGGCACGAAGCCATGCGGCACGTCGGCCGGCTCATCCGCGGCCGGCGCTGCGGCAGTGGCCGGGGCTGCGGCAGGCGCGGCAGCCGCTGCGGCCGGCTTCGCCGCCTCGGCCTTCAGGTTGCCCGCGCCCTCGATTTCCAGGCGGATCAGTTCCGCGCCCACGGCCAGCGATTCGCCGACCTTGCCGCCCAGCGCCACCACGGTGCCGTGCACCGGCGACGGGATCTCGACCGTCGCCTTGTCGGTCATGACATCGGCCAGGATCTGGTCTTCCGTGACCGCATCGCCCGGCTGGACACGCCAGGCCACCACTTCGCATTCCGCAATACCTTCGCCCACATCGGGCATCTTGATGATGTGAATTCCCACCTTTATGCCTCCATCGCTCGTTTGAATGCCGCACCGACGCGGTCCGGCCCCGGGAAATACGCCCATTCCTGCGCATGCGGATAAGGGGTGTCCCAGCCGGCCACGCGCTCGATCGGCGCTTCCAGGTGGTAGAAGCAGTGTTCCTGCACCAGCGCGGCGAGCTCGGCGCCGAAGCCGCTGGTCTTGGTCGCTTCGTGCACGACCACGCAGCGGCCGGTCTTCTTGACCGATTCGACGATGGTGTCGAGGTCGAGCGGCCACAGGGTGCGCAGGTCGATGATCTCGGCGTCGATGCCGGTCTCGAGCGCAGCGGCTTCCGACACCCAGACCATGGTGCCGTAGGTCAGCACGGTGAGGTCCGCGCCGGGACGGAAGACCGCCGCCTTGTCCAGCGGCACCGTGTAATAAGCTTCCGGCACCTTGCCCAGCGGGTGCTTGGACCAGGAGGTCACCGGGCGGTCGTGGTGGCCGTCGAAGGGACCGTTGTACAGGCGCTTGGGCTCCAGGAAGATCACCGGGTCGTCGTTCTCGATGGAAGCGATCAGCAGCCCTTTGGCATCGTAGGGATTGGACGGCATCACGGTGCGCAGGCCGCAGACGTGGGTGAAGAAGGCTTCCGGGCTCTGGCTGTGGGTCTGGCCGCCGTAGATGCCGCCGCCGCAGGGCATGCGGATCGTCAGCGGCGAGGTGAAGTCGCCGGCCGAGCGGTAGCGCAGGCGCGCCGCCTCGGAGACGATCTGGTCGGTCGCCGGGTAGAAATAGTCGGCGAACTGGATCTCGACCACCGGGCGCAGGCCGTAGGCGGCCATGCCGACCGCGGTGCCGACGATGCCGCCCTCGGAAATCGGGGCGTCGAAGGCGCGCTGCTTGCCGTACTTGGCCTGCAGGCCGTCGGTGACGCGGAACACGCCGCCGAAATAGCCGACGTCCTGGCCGTAGACGACCACGTTGGGGTCGCGTTCCATCATCACGTCCATGGCCGAGCGCAGGGCCTGGATCATGGTCATCGGCGTGGTCGCCGTCTCTTCGGCAGCCTGCTCGGCGGCCTGGTCTTTATCGATATCTCGCATCACGTCACACCCCCAGTTGTTGGCGTTGGCGGCGCAGGTGTTCGGGCATCTCCTTGTAGACGTCCTCGAACATCGATGCGGCGCTCGGCACCCGGCCATCGATCAGCGTGCCATATTGCTCGGCTTCCTTCTGCGCGGCCAGCACTTCGGCTTCCAGCGCGGCCTGCAGCGCTTCGTGCTCGGCGTCGGACCACCAGCCCTTCTTGGTCAGGTGGCGCCGCAGGCGGCCGATCGGGTCGCCCAGCGGGAAGTAGGTCCATTCGTCGGCCGGGCGGTAGCGCGCCGGATCGTCGGAGGTCGAGTGCGGGCCGGCGCGGTAGGTCACCCATTCGATCAGGGTCGGGCCCAGGTTGCCTCTAGCGCGCTCGGCGGCCCAGCAGGAGGCCGCGTAGACCGCCAGGAAGTCGTTGCCGTCCACGCGCAGCGAAGCGATGCCGGCGCCCACGCCGCGGGCGGCGAAGGTCACGCTCTCGCCGCCGGCGATGGCCTGGAAGCTCGAGATTGCCCACTGGTTGTTGACCACGTTCAGGATCACCGGGGCACGGTAGACGTGGGCGAAGGTGAGGCCGGTGTGGAAATCGCTCTCGGCGGTGGCACCGTCGCCGATCCAGCCGGAAGCGATTTTGGTGTCGCCCTTGATGGCCGAGGCCATGGCCCAGCCCACCGCCTGCGGGATCTGGGTGGCGAGGTTGCCGGAAATCGTGAAGAAGCCGTCCTTCTTGGACGAATACATGACCGGCAGCTGGCGGCCCTTGAGCGGGTCGCGTTCGTTCGACAGCAGCTGGCAGATCATGTCGACCATCGGGTAGTCGCGCGCCATCAGCAGGCTTTGCTGGCGATAGGTCGGGAAGCACATGTCGCCGTCCTTCAGCGCCAGCGCGTGGGCGGTGCCGATGGCTTCCTCGCCGAGCGAGGTCATGTAGAACGACATCTTCTTCTGGCGCTGGCCGATGACCATGCGGGCATCGAAGACGCGGGTCTTCATCATGGTGCGCAGGCCGGACAGCAGGGTTTCCTTGTCCAGTTCCGGGGCCCATGGACCGACGGCATCGTCGTTGTCGTCCAATACGCGGATCAGGCTGGAGGCGATCTCCGCCGTGTCCTGGTAGCGGACATCGACGGGCGGACGCGGCACGACGCCGGCCGGGTTCACGCCAAGATACGAAAAATCAGTCTTGCAACCCGGGCGGCCGGTAGGCTCCGGGACATGCAGCGACAGAGGTTGACTCTGGCTCATAGTTCACTTTCCCTTCGGTAAAGGTGTGTACAGCAGAAAACATATTAATTGCCGCAAGGGCGCACACGCGTGCTTTGCGCGACTTTTTTTCTGCTGCTCTGCAGCACGGAAACACCGGGGTAAGGCGTCATCCGCCCGCGGCTACAGGCCAAGACACTAGCACGCGCTGCAGCGAAGCCGTGTCGACTACGGCAAGCGTGCGCGGGCTTTCGGCAGCCAGCCGATGCCTTCCGCATGCAGGCTATGGATGTAAAGACGGTCGGCAGTTTCCAGCACGCCGGTGGTGTCGCGGTAGGCGCCGTCCGGGTCCTGCAAGTCGGCCAGCACCTTGCCGTCTTCATCGAAGGCCAGCACGTGGCCGTAGGCCGGCGGCAGCGGCCACAGAAAGCGCGGCAGGCGCAGCGCCAGCTTGCGCAGGAAAGGGTGGCCGGCCGTGGCATCGGCCGAGGCCGTGCGCGGCTTGGCCAGCCCAAGCCAGATGCGCCCGTCCATGCCGCGCATCAGGTTGTCCGGGAAGCCCGGCAGGTCGGCCAGCAGCACGCTAGCCTGGGCCGAGGGGCCATGGCGCAGGTCGAGCCGGCGCCCGTCGGCGGCGATGCGCCAGACCCGGTAATTGCCGCTTTCGGCCACGAACAGGGCGCGGCCGTCCTGCGACATCACGATGCCGTTGGCAAAAGACAGGCCGTCGGCCACGACTTCCACGCCCTGGCCCGGCCGGTAGACCAGCACGCGGCCGGTCGGTTCGTGTTCCAGGAAATCGAGCAGGCTGGCTTCGAAGGGGCCGCCGTGCTCGCGCGGCGAAAAGCGCCGGCTGGCGTCGGTGAAATAGACGCTGCCGTCGGGTGCGATCGTCACGGCGTCCGCGAAACGGATCGGCTCGCCGTCCGGCATGCGGTCGGCCAATACGGTCACGTGATGCGGCGCCTCGGCCGCGATCGCCAGCAGGCCGCGCATGGCATCGGCGGCGATCATGCGGCCGCTGCCCTCGAATGCGAAACCCAGCACGCGGCCGCCGGTCTGCGCCCAGATCTCCTGGCCGCTGCCGTCCGGCCGCATGCGCAGCACGCTGCCGCCGGCCACGGCCGCGTACAGCCAGCCGTCCGGCCCCAGCGCGATATGTTCCGGTCCGACCGCGCCATCCAGGGCGATCGTCGACAGGTCCGCCAAGCGCTCGTTCGCCGCATACGCGCCCGTATAGCCGGGATTCGCCGGCGCCTGCCACGCCACCGGATCGGCCTGCACCGGCGCCAGCGCCAGCCAGCCGGCGCAGACGAGCAGGAGGAGGGCGGCAGTGCCGAGCAGGGAAGGGCGCATGGACACTCCAAAGATGTTGTCTATATTGCACAATTTTAAGGCCAATAATATCTTGCAACACTCCCATTTCGTATAGTGTTTCCTGTAATCCTCAAAGCATTTACAATTGCGGACTTCATAAAAAGACTAGGTTTATTAACAAGATGGCGATGCGCGACGCGGTCCTGGCCAGGACCTTCGGCAGTGATGGCGGAATTCTCGGCAAACTGATCGACGACCACGACTGGAGCGCTACCAGCCTCGGTCCCATCGCGAGCTGGCCGGCGGCCATGCGCACCACCGTCGAACTGGTGCTGCGCTCGCCGGCGCCGATCGCCACCCTGTGGGGGCGCGAGGGCGTGATGATCTATAACGCGGCCTATGCCGCCATCGCCGCTTCGCGCCATCCGGCCATGCTCGGCGCGCCCGTATGCGAAGCCTGGGCCGAAGCCGCCGCCTTCAATGCCAATGTGCTGGAGGTGGTGCTGGGCGGCGGCACGCTGTCTTACCGCGAGCAGCCGATGACCCTGGAGCGCGACGGCCGGCCGGCGCAGTGCTGGTTCGACCTCGATTACTCGCCGGTCGCCGACGAGCACGGCAGCGTGCTGGGCGTCATGGCGCTGGTGGTCGAGAGCACCGCCAAGGTCAGGGCCGAGGTGGGCCTGGACGTCGAGCACAGCCGTCTGCGCGCGATCTTCCAGCAGGCGCCCAGCTTCGTCGCGCAGCTGACCGGTCCCGAGCACGTGTTCGCGCTGGTGAACGCCGCCTACAGCAACCTGATCGGCGAGCGCCCGGTGATCGGCCGGCCGCTGCGCCTGGCGCTGCCGGAGACCGTGCCGCAAGGCTTTGTCGACCGGCTCGACCACGTCTACCGTAGCGGCGAACCGTTCGCCGCCACCGCGACGCCGCTATGGCTGTCCGAAGGCGGCAACCAGCGCCGCCTGTACTACATCGATTTCACTTGCCAGCCGCTGCGCGGCGAAGACGGCAGCGTGAGCGGCCTGTTTGTGCAGGGCAACGACGTGACCGAACGCGTGCTCGCCGAACAGGCGCGGCGCGCCAGCGATGCCCGCTTCCACAGCTTCGCCCAGGCCATGCCGCACCAGGTCTGGAGCGGCACCGCCGACGGCAAGAACGACTGGTTCAACGACCATGCCTATGCCTACAGCGGTTTGAGCCTGGCGGAACTCGGCGGTACAGGCTGGACCACGATCGTGCACCCGGACGACCTGCCCGAAGTGACGACCCGCTGGGCGATCGCGGTCGCCTCGGGCTCGACCTATGAAGCGGAGATGCGCCTGCGTGCGCACGACGGCAGCTACCGCTGGCACCTGTGCCGGGCGGTGTCGCTGCGCGGCGACGACGGCGAAGTCAGCGCATGGGTCGGCACCAACACCGATATCGAAGACCGCAAGCAGGACGAGCAGCGGCTCGCGCTGCTGAACGCCAGCCTGGAACAGCAGGTGGCGCAGCGCACCGCCGAGCGCGACCGCATGTGGCGCCTGTCCAAGGACATCATGCTGGTGGCCGGCTTCGACGGGCGCGTGGAGGCGGTCAGCCCGGCCTTCGGCTCGCTGCTGGGCTGGAGCGAGGCCGATGCCGTCGGCCGCAGTATCTTCGATCTGGTGCATCCGGACGACCATGCCGCCACCGCGGCGCAGATGGATTCGCTGGGCGCCGGTCACTACGTCTACAAGTTCGAGAACCGTTTCCGCCGCAAGGATGGCAGCTGGTGCCTGCTGTCCTGGTCGGCCGCGCCGGACGCCGCCTTCATCCACGCGATCGGGCGCGACATCACCGCCGACCGCGAACAGGCCGAGCAGATCCGCCGCACCGAGCTGGCGCTGCAGCAGTCGCAGAAGATGGAGACCATCGGCAAACTGACCGGCGGCGTGGCCCACGACTTCAACAACCTGTTGCAGATCATCTCCGGCAACCTGCAACTGCTGGAGGTGCATTGCGAGGGCGCCGAGGTGCAGCGCTGGATCGCGAATGCCCGCTCTGCGGTCGAGAAAGGCGCCAAGCTGGCCAGCTATTTGCTGGCCTTCGGGCGCCGCCAGCCGCTCGAGCCGCGCGTGGTCAAGATCAGCCGGGTCGTGATGGGCATGGAAGACATGCTGCGCCGCGCCCTCGGCGAGGAAATCGAGGTCGAACTGGTGATTTCGGGCGGGCTGTGGAACACCGCGGTCGACGTCGCCCAGGTCGAGAACGCGGTGCTGAACCTGGCCATCAACGCGCGCGACGCGATGAGCGCGAATGGGACAAATTCGGGCCGGCTCACCATCGAGGCCAACAACGCGGTGCTGGACGACCTGTACTGCCGCAACCACGCCGACGTCGCGCCCGGCCAGTACGTGATGATCGGCGTGACCGACACCGGCACCGGCATGGCGCCCGAGGTGCTGCGCCAGGCCTTCGAACCCTTCTTCTCGACCAAGGAGGAGGGCAAGGGCACGGGCCTGGGCCTGTCGATGGTGTACGGCTTCGTCAAGCAGTCCGGCGGCCACGTCAAGATCTACAGCGAGCCGGGACAGGGCACGACCGTCAAGATCTACCTGCCGCGCACCCTGGCCGCGGTCGAGGACGCGCTGGCGCCGGTGCTCGAACTCTCGCCGGCGGTGGGCGGCACCGAGACCATCCTGGTGGCCGAGGACGACGAAGCGGTGCGCACCACCGTGGTCGAGATGCTGACCGACCTCGGCTACCGCGTGCTGAAGGCGGCCGATGCCGCCAGTGCGCTGGCGGTGGTCGAATCCGGGGTGCCGATCGACGTGCTGTTCACCGATGTGGTCATGCCCGGCACCCTGCGCAGCCCGGAACTGGCGCGCATGGCGCGCGAGCGCCTGCCGAACCTGGCGGTGCTGTTCACTTCGGGTTACACCGAAAACGCGATCGTCCACGGCGGCCGCCTCGATCCGGGCGTCGAGCTGCTCGGCAAGCCCTATACCCGCGATAGCCTGGCGCGCCGCATCCGCCAGGTGCTGGCCAACCAGCGCAGCCGCGCACTGGGGGCGCCGGCGATCACTCCGCCGCGCGCGGACGGCGGCGCCGGCGCTAACAGCGGATCGCTGCGCATCGTGCTGGTCGAAGACGAGGAAGAGATCCGCGATGCGACCGAGGCGCTGCTGCTGCACCTCGGCCACGAGGTGCGCTCGGCCGGCACCGCCGAAGACGCGCTGGCGCTGATCTCGGGCGAGTCGGACTTGTTGATCACCGACGTCCAGCTGCCGGGCATGTCCGGCGACATGCTGGCGGCCGAGGCGCGCGTGCTGGCGCCGGGGATCCGGATCGTGTTCGCGACCGGTAAAGGGGAGGTCAACAACTGGCCGGATGCGGTGGTGCTGCGCAAGCCTTACGATTTGATGGGCTTGAGTGCGGTGCTGGCCGACGCCACGGCGCCGGCCTGAAACGGCCACGTCGTTCCCGCCCTGCCACGTCGATCCCGCCCAGCCACGTCGTTCCCGCCCCCATCACGTCGTTCCCGCGAAGGCGGGAACCCAAGTTGGACGAAAAGCCTCAGGCGCGTGATGCTTGGATTCCCGCCTGCGCGGGAATGACGGTAGCTGTCGCCGCGGGCAGGTCCTGCAGAGCGGCCTCGATGAACGCCGCCGTCCGCTCCACCTGCGTGATCGGCAGCATATGCCCACCCTCGACCAGCTCCAGACGCGCGCCCGGCACCTTGTCGACCAGCGCCTGGCCGTTCGCCTTCCAGTCGAGGATGCGGTCGTCCTTGCCGTACAGGACACTGACCGGCACGCGCAGCTCGCGATAACGTTCCTGCACCTGCGGCAGCCGTTCCGGCAAGGCCTGCAGATCGCTCGATGCGGACAGGAAGGCCGACGGCCGCAGGCTCAACAGGCCGCCGCCCTTGGTGGCGAAATCCTTCGGCACCGCTTCCGGTCCGAACACCATCTCCAGCGTCGCCTTGCTGTTCTTGATCGACGCCGGCACCGCCAGCGTCCAGGCGACCAGTTTGCGCACCAGCGGCGAGGCGATGGTCAGGCCCTTGAAGGCCGGCGGCACGTCTTCGCGGATGTGGGTCAGCGGCGCCAGCAGGGCCAGCCCGGCCACCTGCTGCGGATGCTCGAGCGCCAGCGTCAACGCCACCGCGCCGCCCAGCGAATGGCCGACCACCAGGCTCGGGCCGAGGCCGAGGTTGCGCATCAGAGCGGCCAGCGCGGCAGCCTGGGTCGACAGGTCGGCGGATGTGTTGGCGGCGCGGGTCGAATAGCCCGAACCCGGACGGTCGACCACGATCACGCGGTGCTGCGCGGCCAGCTTGCCGGCCACGCCATACGTAAAGTGCGACAGCTGGCCGGCCAGGCCGTGGATCATCAGGATGGCCGGGCGGCCGGCGTGGGTGTCGCCGAAGTCGCGTATGTGCAGGCGCGCGCCGGGCACGTCGACGAAGCGTCCCTTGGCCGGCAGCAGGCTCTCCACCTTGCGCGCGGTGTGCCAGGTGAACAGGACGACGATCGCCAGCAGGATCGCCAGGATACCGACGAGGGCAAGGAAGATGTTCATCGCTTGATCGCTTTCTTCAGGAGGTTCCAGTAACCGACCGGCGCCAGGCGCTCGAGGACGGCGGCGGCCTTGGCGTCGCTGCCGACCAGGATGCGGGCCTGGCGCTTTTCGATGCCGCGCACGATGATCTCGCCGGCTTGTTCGGGCGGCATGCGCAGCAGCTTTTCCATGGTCTTGCGGCCGCGCGCGATTTCGTCGCCGGGCGCGCCGGCCGGCACGCGCGCGTTCTTTGCGATCGAGGTCGCGACGCCGCCCGGATGCACCACCGAGACGCCGACGGTGCTGCCTTCGAGCTCGTGGCGCAGCACGTTGGAGAAGCCGCGCACCGCGAACTTGCTGGCCGAGTAGGCCGCCTGGCCGGGCGGCGTGATGATGCCGTAGATGCTGGAGACGTTGACGATGCGCGCATCGTCCGAGCCGTGCAGCAGCGGCAGGAAAGCGCGCGTCATGCGCACCACGCCGTGGAAGTTAATCTCCATCAGCCAGTCGAAGTCCCCCTCGCTGACCTGTTCGAAGGTCCCGCCCAGCGCCACGCCGGCGTTGTTCATCAGGAGGTCGACACGCTGGTGCGCCTTGCGAACGATCTCCGGAAAGGCGGCGACGGCGGCGCGGTCGGCCACGTCCAGGCGGTGCGCGGTGGCGCGCACGCCCAGCGTCTGCGCGGTGCGCGCGGTGTCGAGCGCGCCGGCTTCGTCGATGTCGGCCAGCGCCAGGTGGCAGCCGCGGCGGGCCATGGTGAGTGCGGTGGCGCGGCCGATGCCGCTGCCGGCGCCGGTGATCACGGCGACGCGATTACTGAGATTCACGGCATAACTCCTTTCGCTCCGAAGTGCATCACGCCGTCGGCCAGGCGGCCGTAGCGGATGGTGATCATGTCCTGCAGGTAGTTCTGGTAGACCTGCCACGGGCGGCGCGAGCCCTGCTGCGGCAGTTCGCCCTTGGCGCGCTGCACGTAGCCCGAGGTGAAGTTCAGGAAGGGCTCGGGCTCGACCCCGGCTTCGCGGCGCGGCACGGCGATCGCGATGCCCTTGCGGTCCATGTAGCGCAGCAGGCGGCAGACGTAGGCGGCGGTGAGGTCGGCCTTCAGGGTCCAGGAGGCGTTCGTATAACCGAAGGTCATCACGCAGTTCGGCAGCTCGCTCAGCATCATGCCCTTGTAGGACATGGATTCGCTGGCGTGGAAGGGCTTGCCGTCGACGGTCACCGCGACCCCGCCCAGCACCTTGATCTTCAGGCCGGTCGCCAGAACCACCACGTCGGCCGCCAGCTCCTTGCCGGACTTGAGCAGGATGCCGATCTCCGTGAAGCGCGCGATGTGGTCGGTGACCACCGAGGCGCGGCCTTTGCGGATGGCCTTGAACATGTCGCCGTCCGGGACCACGCAGACGCGCTGGTCCCAGGGCTTGTAGTCGGGCGTGAAGTGGGTGGCGACGTCGAAGTCCTTGCCCAGCTGGTGCCGCGCCATCGCGACGATCTTCTGCTTGGCCAGCTCCGGCTTGCTGCGCGCCACGCGGTACAGCAGCATGCTCTCGACGATCACGCGCCAGCGCGTCGCCCAATAGGCGGTCTTTTCCGGCAGCCAGCTGCGGAAGCGCCGGGCGAAGCCATACTCGGACGGCCGCGTGACCACATAGGTGGGCGAGCGCTGCAGCATGGTGACGTGGGCGGCCTTGTCGGCCATCGCCGGCACCAGGGTCACGGCGGTGGCGCCGCTGCCGACCACGACGACCCGCTTGCCGCCGTAGTCCAGGTCCTGCGGCCAGAACTGCGGCTGCACGATACGGCCCTGGTAGCGGTCTTCGTCTTCGAAGTCCGGTCGGTAGGCTTCTTCGTAGCTGTAGTAGCCGCTGCACATGTAGAGGAAGCGGGTGCGGATCGTGACCGCGGCGCCGTCGTGCAGGGCCTGCACGGTCCAGCAGGCGTCCTGGCTGGACCAGGAAGCGGCCGTCACCTTGTGCTTGAAGCGGATGTGGCGGTCGATGCCGTTGTCGCGCGCGGTGTCGCGAATGTAGTTGCGGATCGAAGGGCCGTCGGCGATCGCCTTGCCGGCGGTCCATGGCTGGAAGGCGTAGCCCAGCGTGTACATGTCGGAGTCCGAGCGCACGCCGGGATAGCGGAACAGGTCCCAGGTGCCGCCGATGGCCTCGCGCGCCTCGAGGATCGCATAGCGCTTGTTCGGGCAACGCTGCTGCAGGTACCAGGCCGCGCCGATGCCGGACAGGCCGGCGCCGACGATCAGCACGTCCAGCAGCTCGCCGCCCTGCGTCGTGGAGGAGGAAGCTTGCATGGTGTCTCTTGTAATATTGGTTTTGGTTAGAGCACCTAACAAAACCTCCATGGCTGCGTTGCATCGTCTCGCCGTACTAAAGTACTGTCTTCGACGATGCGCCTTGCCCTAGAGCTTTTGTTAGGTACTCTTAGTGACACTGTACATTGTCACATTTGTTCTGACAACATTCCGTGGCAAAATAGAAGAATGTCTCGAGAACCTTCCCCAGCGCGTACTTACCGCGGCGTGTCACAGGACGAGCGCCGGGCGCAGCGGCGCAGCCAGCTGATCGGCGCCGCCATCCAGGTGTATGGCGAGCGCGGTTATCGCCAGGCGACCGTCAAGGCGGTCTGCGAAGCGGCCGGCCTGACCGAACGCTATTTCTACGAATCCTTCGCCAACAGCGAAGACCTGCTGATCCAGTCCTACAACGCGGTGACCTTCTCGGTGTTCGGCGAGCTGCGCAAGGCGGCGCAAGCGGCCGGGCCGGACCGCATGCAGCGTTCGCGCGCGATGCTGCGCGCCTACTTCACGGCGCTACGCGACGATCCGCGTTCGGCGCGCGTGTTCCTGGTCGAGATCCGCGGCGTCAGCCGGGCCGTCGACAAGGCTTTCGATGCCTCGCTGCGCGCAATTGGTGACGAACTGGCCCAGATGTCGGGGCCGGAGAACGAGGAAGCGGATCCGCTGCTGTTGGCCGGCGTGGTCGGCGGCGTGATCCATATCGCGCTGCGCTGGATCGAGGATGGCTACAGCCCGGATATCGATAGCGTGACCGAGAGCGCGATGCGGCTGGTGATGGTGGCGCCCAGGAACGCAGCGGCGTAGCGCGCCCGCGGCCGCTCAGGGCCAGTCCAGCTCCACCCAGGTCGGTGCATGGTCGCTCGGCTTCTCGCGTCCGCGCACCTCGCGGTCGACGCCGGCCGCCTTCAGTTTCGGCGCCAGCGCTGGACTCAGGAGCAGGTGGTCGATGCGCAGGCCGGCGTTGCGGCCGAAGGCGTCGCGCATGTAGTCGAAGAAGGTGTAGATCACTTCGTCCGGATGCGTCGCGCGCAGCGCGTCGAGCCAGCCCTGGTCGACCAGCTTGAACCAGGCGGCGCGGCTTTCGGGGCGGAACAGGGCGTCGTCGAGCCAGCGCTCCGGCTTGTAGACGTCGAGTTCGGTCGGCATCACGTTGTAGTCGCCGCACAGGACCACCGGCGCGCCGGTGTCGATCAGTTCCTGGGCGCGTTTGTGCAGGCGCTCGAACCAGCGCAGCTTGTAATCGAATTTGGGGCCCGGTGCCGGGTTGCCGTTCGGGAGGTAGAGGCAGCCGACCAGGATGCCGTTCACCGCGGCCTCGAGGTAGCGGCTTTGTTCGTCCTCGGGGTCGCCCGGCAGGCCGCGCGTGATCTCCTGCGGTTCCGCATCGCGGGCCAGGATGGCGACGCCGTTCCAGCTCTTCTGGCCGTGCCAGATCGGGTGGTAGCCGGCGGCGCGGATTTCCATTTCCGGGAATTTTTCCTGCGGCGCTTTCAGCTCCTGCAGGCAGGCGACGTCCGGCTGCGTCTCTTCCAGCCATTGCAGCAGGGCGGGCAGGCGGCTGTTGATGCCGTTGACGTTGAAGGTGGCGATTCTCATGCGTCGTCTCATGTGATTGGCTTCGGGTCGATGATACCTCATCAGGCCTTGGCCTTGCCGGCGCTGGAATCCATGTGAAAAACGCCGGGTCGCTGTTCGGCAAACCCGGCGCCGAGACGAAGGGCTTACTCTGCCTTGCGGCGCTTCATGCGGCCCAGAGCGGCCAGGCCGAGGCCGACGAGGGCGAGGCTGCCGGGTTCCGGGACATCGCTTGGCGGCGGCGGGGTATCCGAGAAGGTGCCGGCTTCGATGAAGACGCCGGAATCCAGACTGCCGTCGCCCTGGTCCGCGATGAAGAACTCAAAGGTATTCGTCCCGGTCAGGCCTGTGGCCTGTGCTGTCAGGACAGTCGTCATGCCATCGTAGCCGGTGTTATACGCCCCGGTCGTGTTATCCCGAAAGTAGGCCGAATTCGTGCCGTTGTTGACGTTGTTGATCGAGACGAGGCCGCCGCCTCCAGGCAGCAGAGCGATGTTGACACCGTTGAGGCGCACTTCGAACCTGTCGTTAAAAGTGGAGTTGACAAATTCGTTGTATTCTTCCGATGCGAAAACGTACCGGAAGTACACGTTGCCGTTAGAACTTGTGAAATCGAATTTGAGGGATGTGGTAGTACCAGCTCCGCTGCAGTTCGAGGACAGATTCGGTCCGACCGCGCAGGCAACGGTGCCCGTGGTCAGGAGAACACCTTGATCGAAACCGATATTGCCGCCCCCGGTAAACGTGCCCGCCGCCGTTGGAGTCGCGGCGCTGAAGACGACATTCGAAATGTTGATGCCGCTGCCGGAAATGGCGCTTGCCAGGGCGTTGCCATCGGTCGTGGACGTCACCACCACGGCGCTGGCGGAGTGGCCGACGGTTGCGAGAAGTGCGGACAAGATTACTTGCGTGAATTTGTTCATTTGGTCACTTTCAAGGTAGGTTATGGACGAGTTGCATTCCAAATTTGAGCAATATGCGTGCCAACGAAGAATTCCGACAGTTAATCAAGCACTTAGCGTTACCGAGAGTAGTTTGTATTAAAAATATGTTAAGATTGCCGACATGCAATTTGGGTAACCCGCCTACGATGCAGTAGTCAAACTACGCAAAGACAGTTCCTGGCAGAATGGAGTCTCCCAGCAAGCGACCAACGGCTGTAAATTTACTACCTCATCCGCACGAATTCTGGCATGCTCTCGGCAGAACCACGACCAAAAACCGAGACCATGAAACACACCCGCCTCACGGCCGCCCTGGCCACCGCCTTCGCCACCCTGGCCGCCAGCCCGCTGGCCCATGCGCAAAACGCCGACCGCCACTTCCTCGGCTTCAGGCAAGCGCCGGGCAGCGGCTACGAAATCGCCACCAGCGACGGCCGCTACCTGATCAAGCCCTACGCGGCCAACATCGTCGAGACCACTTTCGTGCCCGCGAACGAGGAAGGCAAGCCGCGCGCCGCCTCGCACGCGGTGGTGCTGCAGCCCGGCCAGGTCCCGGTCCAGGTGAGGGAAGACGCGGCCCGCATCGTGCTGGCCACCGAGGGCATCATGGTCACGGTCGAGAAGTCGCCGTTCCGCATCGGCTACAGCTACAAGGGCAAGCCGCTGGTCGCCGAGAAGCACGGCTATGCGCGCGCCGACAAACTGGAATCGATCGAATTCGCGGTCGAGGGCGGCGAGGCCCTGTACGGCGCCGGTTCGCGTGCGGTCGGCATGAACCGCCGCGGCTACCGCTTCCCGCTGTATAACAAGGCATCTTATGGTTTCGGCGCGCATGCCGAGCAGATGGGCTATGGGATTCCGATGGCGCTGTCGTCGAAGCGCTATGCGATCCACTTCGACAACCCGCAGGCCGGCTACCTCGATCTGGACAGCCGCAAGGACGGCACGCTGCGCTTCGAAGCCATCGGCGGACCCAAGACCTACCAGGTGGTGGCGGGCGACGACTGGGCCCAGATCATGGACGGCACCACGCGCCTGACCGGACGCCAGCCGCTGCCGCCGCGCTGGGCCTTCGGCAATTTCGCCAGCCGCTTCGGCTATCACGACGAGGCGGAGACGCGCGCCGTGGTCGACAAATTCATCGCCGACGGCATTCCGCTCGACGCCGTCGTGCTCGACCTCTACTGGTTCGGCAAGACCGTCAAGGGCACGATGGGCAACCTGGCCTGGGACCGCGACAGCTTCCCGCACGCCGAGAAGATGATGGCCGACTTCAGGCAGAAGGGCGTGCAGACGGTGGTGATCACCGAGCCCTTCATCCTCACGACCTCGAAGCGCTGGGATGAGGCGGCGAAGCAGGGCGTGCTGGCCACGGACAAGGACGGCAAGCCCTTCACCTTCGATTTCTATTTCGGGAACACCGGCCTGGTCGACGTCTTCAAGCCGCAGGCGCGCGACTGGTTCTGGAACATCTACAAGGAGCTCAAGGCGGGCGGCGTGGCCGGCTGGTGGGGCGACCTCGGCGAGCCGGAGATGCACCCCAGCGAAGCCCGGCACGCCACCGGCAGCGCCGACCAGGTCCACAACATCTACGGCCACGAATGGGCGCGCATGATCCACGACGGCTATGCGCGCGACTACCCGGCCGAGCGTCCCTTCATCCTGATGCGCTCGGGTTATTCGGGCTCGCAGCGCTTCGGCATGATCCCCTGGTCCGGCGACGTCAGCCGCGGCTGGGGCGGCCTGCAATCGCAGATGGAGATCTCGCTGCAGATGGGCATGCAGGGCCAGGCATACATGCACTCGGACCTGGGCGGCTTTGCCGGCCCGGTGCTGGACGACGAGCTCTACGTGCGCTGGCTGCAGTACGGCGTGTTCCAGCCGGTGTTCCGTCCGCACGCGCAGGAGGACGTCGCGGCCGAGCCGGTGTTCCGCGAAGCGAAAACCAAGGCCCGGGCGCGCGACGCGGTGCGCCTGCGCTACGCCATGCTGCCGTATAACTACACGATCGCCTTCGAGAACAGCCGCAGCGGCATGCCGATGATGCGGCCGATGCTGTTCGAGGAGCAGGACGAAGAGGGCGCGGCAGGCATCGCCTCGACCTATCTGTGGGGCCCGAGCTTCCTGGTTGCGCCGATCGTCGAGCCGGGCGCCACCCGCAAGGAAATCCACTTCCCGAACAAGGGCAGCACCTGGTTCGATTTCTACGACGACCAGCCGCACCGCGGCGGCATCACCGAAATCGTGACGCCGGTGCCCGGCCACATCCCGACCTATGTGCGCGCCGGTGCCTTCGTGCCGCTGGCGAAGGTGGTGCAGAGCACGCGCGACTACAACACCCGTGCGCTCGAGCTGCACTACTGGCACGATGCCAGCGTGACCAGCTCTTCGGGCCAGCTCTACGACGACGACGGCAAGACCCCGGATGCCTACGCGGCCGGCAAGTACGAGCTGGTGCGTTTCAGCAGCCGCGTCGATGGCGGCAAGCTCGAGATCGGCCTGGCGCCGGAAGCCGGGGCTGCTTACACCGCTTCGTCGCACAGCTTTGCGCTGAAGGTCCACAACGTCGCGCGCAAACCACGTGCGGTGCAGGCGGACGGGAAGCCGCTGAACTACCGTTGGGACGCGAAGCGGCGCCTGCTGGAGGTCTCGCTGCCGCTGCTGCGCGACAGTAGCATGCAGGTCGCGGTGACGCTGTAAGTCGCTGATTTTACTGCTGAGTTTTATGGCCGGGCAGTCAGCAGGGCGCGTTCAGACGCGCTCCGGCATGGTGGGGGATTCGGTAAACTGAGGGGCCTGAACGCAGAAGCGATGCGATCGCCCATGAAGACCCAACTGCTGGAAGATTTCGACGAAAGCGGCTCGGCGCCGTCCAGGGCGGCGGGCGTGCCTGCTGCCCAACCCGCGCAGGCCACCGCGCCTGCTGCCCAGGCTGCGGCGCCGGCCGCGCCATCCACGGTGCCAGCCGCTCAGTCGACGGCGCCTGCCGCGCAGGCCGTAACGCCTGCCCCCCTGGCTGCGGCCCCGGCCGAGAGGCCGGCCGCCCCTTCACGTCCGGCGGTGTGGCAGCGGCCGCGCCAGGCGGAAGCGGCCACCGCCTCAGCCTCGCCTGTGGCCGCGCAGGCAGACGCAGCCGCGCAGGCACACGCAGCCGTGCCGTCACCCGCTGCCGCCGCCGCATCGCCTGCGAGCGTCCGGCCACACCCCGCCGCGCCGCGACAAACGGTGCCGGGACAGCCGCTTTCTTCACCGCCGCCACCGCCATCGCCGCCACGCCAGGCGCCGATCCATCCGCGCGGTTTCGCGCTCCAGCCTACAGCCTCGGGCACGACCACGGTGCCGCTGGGCGACACCACCGCGCCGGCCTGGCCGCAAGGCCCATCGTCCGGCGGCGACCCCGACTGGCTGACGGAACGGCTGGCGCGCGACGCGGCGCTGCAGGAGCGCACCGAATGGAATGGCTTGTGGAGGCGCCGGCTGGCAAGCTGGGGCGCGGCCGGCGTGCTGCTCGCGCTGCTGGCCGGCGGCGGATTGTGGCTCTACGAGCAAAGCCGGGTGGAAGGTGCGCTGGTGGTGGTGGCGAACACGAATCCGGCGCCGGAGGCGCATACGCCACGTCCGGTCGGTATGCCTGCGCCGGCCGTTGTGCCGGCAAGCCCGCCAGTGGCCGCCATCGACACGTCCGGTGCGGCCGCTGCAAGCGTTCAAGGGGCTGAGCCGAGCGTGCCCGCTGCGGCATCAGGCACAGTGGAAAGTGCGGGTGAGGGCGCGACAGGCGGCACGGCAGGACCGTCGACGGCGGCCGGCAGCGCCGAACCGCAGACGCCGGCCTTCGCCGACCGCAGCGTGGTCCCGGTCGCCACGGATGCGCCGCCGCCGGCCAAGCCGAAACACAAGCGCGTCCGCGCCACCAGGCACGCCGAGCCGGAAGCGCGCGCCGACATCCGCGAGGGCGAGCGCTCCTACCGCCAGCGTTACGAAGAAACCCTGATGCAGTGCCGCGCGCATGGCTACGACGAACGGCAGTGCCTGCAACGGGGATGCGAGATGACGCGCTACGGCTTCGCCTGCAAAGGCTGAACGGGCGTCAGGGCCTGATGCCCGCTCAGTAGTTCAGTCACTCCTCGTGGTGGTGCTTCTCGTACTCGTCGGCTTCCGCCTTGGTCGCATGCACGATGCCGTCCGGGTGCTCCGGCGGCGTGTACAGCGTGTACAGGCGCATCGGTTCGGTCTGCGACTTGTTGATGACGTTGTGCTCGGTGCCGGCCGGGATGACCACCGCCACGCCGTCTTCCAGCTGGTGTTCTTCGCCGTCCAGGATGGCGACGCCGGTGCCGGCTTCGACGCGGATGAACTGGTCGTGGCCGGTGTGGTGTTCCATGCCGATCTCTTCGCCCGGCTGCAGGGTCATGATGACCAGCTGACTGCGCGGCGTCGTGTAGAGGACTTCGCGGAAGTTATTGCCGGCGAGGGTCTTTTGTTCGATGTTGATGCTGTATCCGGACATGCTTGTTCTCCTGTTGGTTCAGATTTGCCGATAACGATTGTATAAGACGGCGCGTTTCCGTGCAGGCCAAGCTTAACGTGTTCAAAATCCGCCATGGGCGTGATCCCGACTGTTATACTCGGGCATTTTCCCTTTCTCCTACTCAAATGCAGAGCGACTTCAACGCCCAGCGCCGTGCCCAGCTGCTGATCGAGCGCGTGGCCGATTACGCCATCTACATGCTCAATCCGGACGGTACGGTGGCCAGCTGGAACGCCGGCGCGCGTCGCTTCAAGGGCTACACCGAGCCGGAGATCCTGGGGCAGCACTTCTCGCGCTTCTACACCGAGAAGGATCTTGCCGCCGGCGTGCCGGCGCGCGCGCTGCGTACCGCGCTGGAGAGTGGGCGTTTCGAAGACGAAGGCTGGCGCGTGCGCAAGGACGGCACCCAGTTCTGGGCCTCGGTCGTGATCGACCCGATCTACGACGACAACGGCGAGCTGTTCGGCTTCGCCAAGATCACCCGCGACATCACCGACAAGAAGCTGGCGCGCGATGTCCTGCGCCGCACCGAAGAGCAGTTCCGGCTGCTGGTCGAGAGCGTGGTCGACTACGCGATCTACATGTTGTCGCCCGAGGGCGTGGTCACCACCTGGAACGCCGGCGCCCGCAAGATCAAGGGATATACCGCCGACGAGATCGTCGGCAGCCACTTCAGCCGCTTCTACACCGACGACGACCGCCGCAACGGCATGCCTGAGCGCGTGCTGCGCCAGGTGCGCGAGCATGGACGCTTCGAAGCCGAAGGCCTGCGTGTGCGCAAGGACGGCAGCACCTTCCGCGCCAGCGTGGTGATCGACGCCATTCACGACGCCGACGGCAAGCTGGTCGGCTTCGCCAAGATCACGCGCGACATCACCGAGCGCACCCAGCTCGAGGATGCGCGCGAAGCGCTGCAGCACTCGCAGCGCCTGGAAGCGGTCGGCAAACTGACCGGCGGCGTGGCGCACGATTTCAACAACATCCTGCAGGTCATCGGCGGCAGTCTGCAGCTGCTGAGCGGCACCGTGGCCGGCATCCCGGCCGCGCAGCGCCACCTGAACATGGCGCTGTCGGCGGTGGACCGCGGCGGCAAGCTGGCGGCCCAGCTGCTGGCCTTCGCGCGGCGCCAGCCGCTGCAGCCGGTGGTGCTGAACGCGGGCCGCGTGGTGCGCGGCCTCGAAGAACTGGTGCAGCGCGCGGTGGGCGAGACGGTCGAAGTCGAGACCGCGGTCTCGGCCTCGCTGTGGAACACGCTGATCGATCCGCACCAGCTCGAGAACGTGGTGCTGAACCTGGCCATCAACGCGCGCGACGCGATGCCGGGCGGCGGCAAGCTCACCATCGAGCTCTCCAACACCATGCTCGACGACAGCTACGTCAGCGCGGCGCACGAGGTGCCGCCGGGCCAGTACGTGCTGCTGGCGATCAGCGACACCGGCACCGGCATGACGCCGGAGGTGCTGGCGCGCGCCGTCGAACCCTTCTTCACGACCAAGAGCGAAGGCCAGGGTACGGGCCTGGGCCTGTCGATGGCCTTCGGCTTCGTCAAGCAGAGCGGCGGCCATTTCCGCATCTACAGCGAAGTCGGGCACGGCACCACGATCAAGGCCTACTTCCCGCGTTCGATGGACGCCGAGCAGGCGCTGCCCGAAACCGGGACCAGCGAAGTGCGCGGCGGCAGCGAGACCATCCTGGTGGTCGAGGACGATCCGAACGTGCAGGCCACCGTGGTCGGCATGCTGTCGGAACTCGGCTATCACGTGCTGCGCGCCGATAACGCCGAGATGGCGCTGGCCGTGCTGCGCGCCGGCGTGCGCTGCGACCTGCTGTTCACCGACGTCGTCATGCCGGGCAAGATCAAGAGTCCCGACATGGCGCGCCAGGCCAAGGCCCTGCTGCCCAACCTGAAGGTGCTGTACACCTCGGGCTACACCCAGAACGCGATCATCCATGGCGGCCGCCTCGATCCGGGCGTGGAGCTGCTCAGCAAACCGTATCGCCGCGAGAAGCTGGCCGCCAAGGTGCGCCAGATGCTGGGCGGCCAGGAACAGGCGCAGGCCCCAGCCGTGTCGCCGGCGCTGCGCAGCATCCACCCGGACGGCCTGCGCGTGCTGCTGATCGAAGACGACAGCCAGGCGCGCGAGCTGTACCGCGACATCCTGGAGGCCGCCGGCTACCGCGTCGCCGAAGCGCCGACCGCCGCCGCCGCGATGGAAGCACTGGCCGCCGAGCGTTTCGATGCCGCAGTGGTCGACTACAGCCTGCCCGACCTGGATGGCCTCAGCCTGGCGCGCCGCATCGTCGCCGCCCACCCGGGCGTGGCGCTGGTGTTCGCGTCCGGCTACGGCAGCCTGGTGGCCGGCGCCGCCGACATGGCGGCGCGGGTGCTGACCAAGCCCTTCACGGACCTGCAGCTGAAGCATGCGCTGCTGGCCGCGGTCGAGGCGCATGCCAGGAGCGGCAAGCGCGCCTGAGGCCGCGCACGCCAATCTCGCGCCGTGAATCTCGGGAGCATGCTAGTGTTTCCTTGTGGCAATTAAAACAAGGAGAAAGCATGCAATCCCAAGTCAAGGCATCGGTCATGGAGGCGATCGGCGAGACCCCCGTGGTCAGGCTCGGCCGGCTGTTCCGCGGGGCGAACGTGGTCGCCAAGCTGGAGTACATGAACCCCGGCGGCAGCATCAAGGACCGCATGGTGCGGCACATGCTGCGCCAGCGGCCGGCGGACACGACCCACGTGGTCGAATCCTCGTCCGGCAATACCGGCGCGGCGCTCGCCATGGCCAGCGCCGTGCTGGGCCTGCGCTGCGACGTGACGGTGCCGCGCACCACCAGCACCGAGAAGGTCAGGCGCATCGCCGCCTATGGCGCCGAGGTCCACCTGTGCGACCCCGACGATTACCATGCCGCCGCCGAGCGCCTGGTGGACGAGCACGGCGCCCATTACCTGGACCAGTACTGCACGCCGCTGAACCGCGAAGCGCACTACCGCGACACCGGCCCGGAGCTGTGGCGCCAGCTGGCCGGCGAGCTCGACGTCTTCGTGTGCGGGGTCGGCTCGGGCGGCACCATCTCCGGCATCGGCCGCTACCTGAAGGAGCAGAACCCGCGCGTGCGCGTGATCGGCGTCGAGCCGCTGCATTCGTCCTACCGCAAGCTGGTCACGGACGCGCCGGCGGACGGCAGCTTCAGCACCGTGGTCGAAGGCGTCGGCAAGCGCCAGCCCTCGCAGAGCTTCGATCCCAGCGTGGTCGACGACGTGGTGCAGGTGAAGGACGCCGATGCGCTGGACTGGTGCCGGCGCCTGGCGCGCGAAGAGGGCATCCTGGCCGGCGGGTCCAGCGGCTGCGTGGCGGCGGGGATCGCGGCGCTGCTGCCCAAGCTGCAAGGCCAGCGCATCGCGACCGTCTTTCCGGATTCGGGGGCGTTCTACCTGTCGAAGTATTTTTGACTGGCAGTCATAAATCCCCAGCCTTATACTCGTGCTTTTGTCATTTCGCCAAGGACCACCAGGACCCTTATGAACCACCGCCGCCGTCTCCCGCTCATCGCGCTGTCGCTGTCTCTTGCTTTCAGCGGCGCCCACGCCGCTGCCGCCACGCAAACGGCCGCCGCCGATGCGCCGGCCCCGCAGCGCGAGCTGCGCGCCAGCTATACCAAGTACGAGTACCGCATCCCGATGCGCGACGGCACCAGGCTGTTCACGGTGGTCTACGTGCCGAAGGACGCCTCGAAGAGCTATCCCTTCCTGATCAACCGGACGCCCTACAGCGCCGGCGTGTACGCCGAGGGCGAGCTGCGCTACGGCGAGGACTGGTATCCGGCGCAGATCGGTCCGTCGAAGGAATTCGAGGACGCCGGCTACATCTTCGTCAAGCAGGACGTGCGCGGCCGCTATATGTCCGAGGGCAAGTGGGTCGAGATGACGCCGCACGTGGCCGCCAGGCGCGCCGCCGGCGAGGGCCAGGAAAGCCAGGACATGTACGACACCATGGAATGGCTGCTCAAGCACGTCCCCAACAACAACGGCAAGGCCGGCATCTACGGCATCAGCTACCCCGGCTTCTATACCTCGGCCAGCATCATCGATTCGCACCCGGCGATCAAGGCGGCCTCGCCGCAGGCGCCGGTGACCGACCTCTACATGGGCGACGACTCCTACCACGGCGGCGCCTTCATGCTGGCGGCGAACTTCGGCTTCTACGCCAACTTCGTCGAACAGAAGAACCCGACCAACGGCGCGAAGAGCCGCGAGCGCTTCGACTACGGCGCTGCCTCCGCCTACGACTTCTTCCTCAAGCACCAGACCATGCCGAACATCCTCGGCACCCTGAACGACGGCCAGCGCGCCTACCTCGCGCCGACCATCGAGCACGACACCTACGACCAGTTCTGGCAGAGCCGCGACATCTCGCGCCACCTGAAGAACGTCAAGGCGGCCGTGCTGACGGTGGGCGGCTGGTTCGATGCCGAAGACCCGCAGGGCCCGTTCACGACCTACCAGGCGGTCAAGAAGTATAACCCGGGCACCTTCAGCGGCCTGGTGATGGGCCCCTGGGTGCACGGCGGCTGGGCGCGTTACGACGGCCAGCAGCTGGGCCACGTGCGCTTCGACAGCAAGACCGGCGAGTACTTCCGCACCCAGATCCAGTTCCCGTTCTTCGAGCAGCACCTGAAGGGCGTGAAGCCGGCCAAGGCGATCGCCGAGGTGACCGCGTTCGAAACCGGCTCCAACGTCTGGCGCCAGTACACGGCCTGGCCGCCGGTGCAGGCCAAAGCGCGCACCCTGTACTTCGCGCCGGGCGGAAAACTGAGCTGGACCCAGCCCGCTGCCGGCGCCGCGGCCCCGTCCGATTACGACGAATACGTGTCCGATCCAAAGAAGCCGGTGCCCTACATCGGCTATGCCACCACCGACGTGCCGCAGGAATACATGGTATCGGACCAGCGCTTCGCCGCCAGCCGTCCGGACGTGCTGGTCTACCAGTCCGAGGTGCTGGAAGAGGACGTGACCGTGGCCGGCCCGGCGACGCCGAAACTGTTCGTCTCGACCACCGGCACCGACGCCGACTGGGTCGTCAAACTGATCGACGTCTACCCGGCCGAGTACCCGTCCGGCGGGGAGAAGCAGCGCGGCCGCGATGTCGGCGCGCCGCAGACCAGCCTGGCCGGCTTCCAGCAACTGGTGCGCGGTAATCCGCTGCGCGGCAAGTTCCGCAACAGCTTCGAGAAGCCCGAGCCCTTCGTGCCGGGCAAGGTCGAGGCGATCAGCTACCACCTGGGCGACGTCAACCACACCTTCCGCCGCGGTCACCGCATCATGGTGCAGGTGCAGAGCTCCTGGTTCCCGCTGGTCGACCTGAACCCGCAGACCTTCACCTCGATTCCGAAGGCGAAGCCGGAAGACTTCAAGGCGGCGACCCAGCGGGTGTATCACGCGGCGCAGACGCCGTCCGGTCTGCAGCTGCTGGTCATGCCGACGCACTGAAAAGGTGCGTTCGGTTAGAATGGGCGGGATCTGACGATCCCGTCCCATCCCCCGCCTTGCAAAGCGCAGTCCACGTGCCGATTTCATCTCCTTTCCGCTCCACCAGCCGCGTCTCCGCCTACCTGTTGGCGCTGCTCGGCGTGCTGCTGGCGACCCTGGTCCGCTACGAGATGGGACCGGTGTTGGGCGGCACGATCCCGGTGGTGCTGTACACCGTGCCGGTGGCCCTCGCCGCGCTGCATGGCGGCTTCGGCCCGGGTCTGTTCGCGACACTGACCGGTGCGCTGGTCAGCGATTTCCTGTTCATCGAGCCGGTCTATCGCTTCAGCCTCGAGTCCCAGTCCAGCGTGGTCGTGATCCTCAGTTTCCTGGTGACCGGCCTGACCATCAGCTATTTCGGCCATCGCATGAAGACGCTGCAAGGCAGCCTTGCCGAGCAGGCCAGCAAGCTCGCCGCCGCCAACCGCGAACTCGAACAGAGCGACCGCCGCAAGGACGAGTTCCTGGCGATGCTGGCGCACGAGCTGCGCAACCCGCTGGCCGGCATCAGTACCGCGGCCGAACTGCTCAAGCGCGCGCGCGACGCCCAGCCGCGCACGGTGCAGACCGGCGAGATCATCGGCCGCCAGGTCCGCCACATGACCAAACTGGTCGACGACCTGCTCGACGTCTCGCGCGTCACGCGCGGGCTGGTCATGATCGAAAAGAAGGCGGTCGACCTGAAGGATGCCGTGCAGGGCGCGGTCGAGCAGGTCAAGGCCTCGCTCGCGGCCAGGCGCCAGCACCTGACGCTCGACCTGGCCGATGGCGACATTCTCGTGTGCGGCGACCGCATCCGGCTCACCCAGGTCATCAGCAACCTGCTGGCGAACGCCAGCAAATACAGCCCCGAGGAGCGGACCGTGAGGGTCGTGCTGCGCGCCACGGCGGAGCAGGTCGAGCTGGCCGTGGCCGACGACGGGCAGGGTATCGACGCCAGCCTGCTGCCGCACGTGTTCGACCTGTTCGTGCAGGCCGAGCGCACGCCGGACCGCGCGCAGGGCGGTTTGGGAATCGGCCTGGCCCTGGTCCGGCGCATCGTCGAACTGCATGAAGGCAGCGTGACGGCCCACAGCGACGGCGCCGGCAAGGGCAGCCGCTTCACGGTCGCCCTGCCGCGCCTGGCGCGGGCGGCCGGCAGCCCGGAAGGCAGCCAGGGCGCGGCGCCGGCCCAGCCCATGCCGCAAGGGATGCGCATCCTGGTCGTCGACGACAACCAGGATGCGGCCGACACCGTCGCGCTGCTGCTGGAGGCTTGCGGCCACAGCGTGTCGGTCGCCTATGGCGCGGCTGCCGCGCTGGCGCGCGCCGGCGCCGAACGATTCGACGCCGTGATCCTCGACATCGGCCTGCCGGACACCGACGGCCGCGCGCTGTGCAGAACGCTGCGCGCCAGGCCGCAACTGCGCGGGACGGTCTTCATCGCGCTGTCCGGCTATGGCCAGGAGCAGGACCGGCGCGCATCGATGGAGGCCGGGTTCGCGCGGCATCTCGTCAAGCCGGTCGACACCGGCGCATTGATCGAAGCCCTTGGGGCAGGAAGAGGAGTGGAGTTTGAACCGACGCATCGCCATTGAACCAGCCAAGGCCTACCGCCTGATGAATCACGGCCCGACCGTGATCGTCACCAGCCACCACGGCGGGCGGTCCAACATCATGTCGGCGGCGTGGTCCATGCCGCTCGACTTCAATCCGCCCAAGGTGGCGGTGGTGATCGACAAGTCGACCTACACGCGCGGGCTGATCGAGGCCTCGGGCGAGTTCGTGCTGAACATCCCGTCGCGTGCGCTGGCGCGCCTGACGGTCGACGTCGGCAACGAATCCGGTGCGGACGTCGACAAGTTCGCCGCGAATGGCATCGTGGTCGGCGCCGGCAGCGTGGTGCGGGCGCCGCTGGTCGAGGGCTGCCTGGCCTGGCTCGAGTGCCGCCTGATTCCGGAGCCGCACATCCAGCAGACCTACGACCTGTTCCTGGGCGAGGTGGTGGCGGCATGGGCCGACCCCGCCGTGTTCGACGGCGCGCACTGGACGATGGAAGAGGGCGGCAAGCGCAGTATCCACTACGTCGCCGGCGGCCATTTCTTCGAGACCGGCGACGCTTTCGACGTCGGCGCCCCCTAGACCGATTGCTTCCCCATGCACCGCACCGTATTGTCCCTGCTGTTTGCCGCCATCCTGTTCCGCGACCTGGATGTGGCGCTGCGCTGGTACACCAAGGCTGCGCAGCAGGGCAATGTTTTCGCGAAGGACCACCTGCGGCTCATGTTCACGCCGCGCTAAGGCTCAGGCCACGCGGTCCTTCAGCACTTCCGCCAGCCGCGCCACCAGGTTCTGCCGCGCCTCGGTCGCATGATGCTCGGACATCTGCACCGCGTGCGCGACGTCGCCCGCGGCGATCGCCTTCGCCATGGCCTCGTGCTCGTCCCAGATCGCCTCGCGCTGGCCGGCCGACTGCAGCACCGCGCCCATCACGCGGCGCAGGTGCACCCAGTGGAATTGCGTGGTCTCGAAGATCAGCGGATTGCCGGATGCTTTATAGATCGCGGTATGGAAGGCGATGTCGGCGTCGATCATCGCCTTCACGTCCTTGCCGCGCGCGGCCTTGCGGCCCCGGGCGATGATGTCCGGGTCGATCGTCGCCTTGCGCTCGGCGGCCAGGCGCGCCGCCAATGTGTCCAGTGCGCCGCGCACCTGGTACAGGTTGCCGATCCATTCCGCATCCAGTTCCGCGACCAGCACGCCGCGGCCCGGCGCATCCTGCACCAATCCATCCTTCTTCAGGAGCCGCAGCGCCTGCAGCACGGGCGAACGCGACACGTCCATCTGCTCGGCGATTTCCTCCTGGGTGATGCGGGCGCCGGGCGGCAGCGAGCCATCGCTGATGGCGTCGAGCAGCGACTGATAGACCTGGTCCACGAGGTCGGGACGTACCTGGATTTTCGATAGTTGTTTGAGCATGTTTTCACCTTTGTATTCAGTATACGTCACGTCGACTTGAAGTCACAAGCGGGGCGCCGCCCTGAGGAACAGGCGCGCACGGTTTGCTAAAAAATATTTGACAGCGCCTGCAAACGGGTGGAGACTGTATTCTGTATACAGAACACGAAGCGTGCGACGTGCTAGCAGGAAAGCTGATTTAATGGTTCAGCAGTTCCGACCACGAAGCGCAAAAAATTTTTGCCAGTGCGCTTTGTATACAGAATACGGAACACGGTTGCACGCATGATGCAGCCCCATCAGCCAGAGGAGACACAGGAATGAATACCCGCGACAAGACCGCAGAAGCCGCAGCCCCGCAACAGCCCGTCGTCAAGAAGCTGATCCCCTTCGGCGGCTATCACACCAACAAAGTACCCGGTCACGATCCGGAGCTGACCGAAGTCGGCCCGGGCACCCCGATGGGCGAGTACATGCGCCGCTTCTGGCATCCGGTCTGCATGTCGATGGAGCTGACCGACACCCCGCACTTCTTGAAGATCCTCGGCGAGGAACTGGTCGCCTTCCGCGATGGCGCCGGCCGGATCGGCCTGCTGCATGCGCACTGCGTTCACCGCGGCGCCTCGCTGGAGTACGGCGCGATCCAGGAGAAGGGCATCATGTGCTGCTACCACGGCATGGTGTTCGACATCGACGGCAGCTGCCTGCACGTGCCCTTCCCGAAAGGCGAAGAGAAAGAAGCCGAAAAGTACGCCTGCTCGATCAAGCAGGGCGCGTATAAAGCCTTCGAGCGCAACGGCCTGGTGTTCGCCTACATGGGCCCGCCGGAAGAAGAGCCGCCGTTCCCGGAATGGGAGGGCAACTTCACGGTGGCCGAAGGCGACGAGCTGGTCCCCTACAGTAACTTCCAGCACTGTAACTGGCTGCAGGTGCAGGACAACGCCGCCGACAACTTCCACCCGACCGCGCTGCACGCCGCCAAGAACGTCGTCAACAAGCAGTTCCAGGGCACGACCTTCGACGAAGTCGGCGCCGCCTCGATGGAAGTCGCGCCGGACATGCAATTCATCCCGGTGCACGGCGGCCGCGGCCTGGCCTGCGCCGGCGCCCGCCGCGTCAACAAGGACAAGCTGTTCGTGCGGGTCCAGCACCAGGTGCTGCCGAACCTCAGCCTGCACGCCTACACCTCCGAGGATGGTTCGAACAAGAAGCTGTTCAGCCGCTTCCACATCGTGCGCTGGACGGTGCCGGTCGACGACGTGAACTCGAAGATGATCGGCTGGCGCGTGATGGGGCCGGGCATCGACACCCGCGGCATCGGCCGCAAGGACATGGTCGGCTACGAGACCATCGACTTCCTCGAGGGCCAGGTGGCGATGCGCCGTCCGGAACGCTTCGGCAAGTTCAAGCTCGAAGACATGCCGCCGATCCCGTCGGACCACCGCGCGCGCGCCAATTACAAGGAATGCCAGTACGCGCCGGGCGACTACGAAGCCATCATCAGCCAGCGCCCGATCGCCGTGCACGCGCTGGAGAATCCGACCAAGTTCGACGCCGGCGTGTTCCTGTTCCGGAAGATGCTGCGCGACGCCGTGCGCGGTTCCAACCCGGCCGCCGGTCCGCAAGCCTTCGCCCAGTGGCTGCGCGATAACGCCGCGGCGCCGAACAGCTACTGCTCGGGCAATGTGCTGGAAGTGCCGGAAGGCGCCACCGTCGAGGAAGAAGTGGCGCGCCGCCGCCACGTGACGCGCCAGATCGTCGCCATCCTCACGCAGAGCGAAAACCTGAAGGGCGAGGAACGCGCGTCCTTCGTGCGCGAAAAATTCGACGAACTCGAACAGTCGACCAGGCAGTAAGCCGGTGGAGGCGGAACATGGAAATGACCCAGACCCATATCATCAGTCGCGACCAGTCCAAGCTGTCCTTGCTGGTCAAGCAGATCCGCTTCGAAGCGAACGGCATCAACTCCTATGAGCTGGTCCATCCGCAGGGCGAGGAACTGCCGCCGTTCAGCGCCGGCGCCCACATCGACATTATTCTTCCGAACGGGATCGTGCGCCAGTACTCGCTGTGCAACTCGCCGGGCGAGCGGCACCGCTACGTGATCGCCGTGCTGCGCGACGAGAAGGGGCGCGGCGGTTCGAAAACCTTGCACGATGCGCTGCGGGTGCAGGACCTGGCCCAGGTCTCGGCGCCGCGCAACAACTTCGCGCTGGTGCCCGAGGCGAAGAAGGTGATCCTGCTGGCCGGCGGCATCGGCGTGACGCCGCTGAAGTCGATGGCGCATGCGCTCGACCAGGCCGGCATCCCCTTCGAGCTGCACTACTGCGCCCGCAATCCTGGCTGCGCCGCCTTCCGCGAGGAGCTGGGCATCGCCTGGCAGCACGGCAAACTGGTGCACCACTTCGACCACGGCCAGCCGGAGCAGGGCCTGGACATCGCGGCCCTGCTGCGTGAGCCGGAACAGGGCACGCACCTGTACTACTGCGGCCCGGCCGGCTTCATGAAAGCCTGTGCCGAAGCGTCCAGCCACTGGGCCGCCGGCACGGTCCACTTCGAGCACTTCAAGGCGCCGGCGCCGGCTGCCGATACGGCGGCACTGGCGCCGGGCGCCTTCATGGTGAAGATCGCCAGCAGCGGCGCGATGCTGGAAGTGCCGGCCGACCGCAGCATCGCCGACGTCCTCGAGCAGAACAACATCCGCATCGAGACCTCGTGCCAGGCCGGCCTGTGCGCGACCTGCAAGATCCGCTATCTCGAGGGCGAAGTCGACCACCGCGACTACATCCTCGGCGACGACGAACACGGCCAGTTCCTGACCGCCTGCGTCTCGCGCGCCACCAGCCCGGTGCTGGTACTCGACCTGTAAGCCCTCTCGTCATTCCCGCGGAGGCGGGAATCCAAGTATCCAAGGAGACATCATCATGCTGGACAAAGTCAAACAGATCGCCCCGGTCGAGGCCGAGCGCATCGCCAAGTCGCAACAGGACGCGCTGCGCTCCATCTACCACCCGCGCCAGGCGGACGTGATCTATCCCGAGATCCCGTCCTTCGACGATCCGGCCCAGGAGCGCCGCCACCGCAAGGAACGCCTGGTCGCCGCCTGCCGCGCGTTCGCCCAGCACGGCTTCGACTACGGCTTCGCCGGCCACCTGACGGTGCGCGACCCCGAGCATCCGGAGCTGTACTGGACCAACCCGATGTGCGTCCATTTCTCGCAGGTGAAGGTGTCGAACCTGATCCTGGCCGACCACCAGGGCCGGGTAGTCGAAGGCGAGTATGCGATCAACCGCGCCGGCTTCGTGCTGCACGCCGCGGTGCACGAGGCGCACCCGGACATCGTCGCCATGTGCCATGCGCACACGGTGTACGGCACCGCCTTCGCATCGCTGGGCCGCGAACTCGATCCGATCAGCCAGGATGCCGCCGCTTTCTTCGAAGACCACGTCGTGATCCGCGAAGAAGCGGGCCAGGTGGCGGTGGAAGAGAAGGCAGGTATGGCGGTGTGCGACTGGTTCAAGGGCGTGAAGGCGGCCATCCACCAGAACCACGGCCTCCTGACCGCCAGCCGCCACAGCATCGAATCGGCCGCGTTCTGGTTCATTGCGCTGGAGCGCTGCTGCCAGCAGCAGCTGATGATCGAAGCGACCGGCATCAAGCCGGTGCTGGTGCCGCCGGACCGCTCGCGCTACAGCCGCGAGCACGTCGGCAGCGAGTACATCGGCTGGCTGCACTTCCAGCCGATCTGGGACCAACTGAAGAATACGCAGCCCGATATGTTCGATTGAGTATCCCGCTGCTCCATTGTTTCACGCCGCAGACCACAGGCGGCGAATAGCAGGAACGCCAGACCACGGACGCGGCATCCACGAGATGCCGCCATAACCGGGCACGTTTCATAACCATATCTGGAGACAAAACAATGCTGAGCTCAACCAAAGTCGCCGTAGGCGCAGGCACGACCGACGAAGCCTCGAAGGCATATTCGAAGGTCGCGTGGCGCCTGCTGCCGTTTCTATTCCTGTGCTACGTCTTCGCCTACCTGGACCGCGTCAACGTCGGCTTCGCGAAGCTGCAGATGATGTCCGACCTCGGCCTGTCCGAGGCCGTCTACGGCATGGGCGCCGGCGTGTTCTTCGCCGGCTACCTGATGTTCGAAGTCCCGAGCAACATCATCATGCTGAAGGTGGGCGCCCGCAAGTGGATCACCCGCATCATGCTGACCTGGGGCGTGATCTCGGCGGCGATGATGACCGTTTCGACGCCCGCCAGTTTCTATGCGCTGCGCTTCCTGCTGGGCGTGGCCGAAGCCGGCTTCTTCCCGGCCATCCTGCTGTACCTCACCTACTGGTTCCCGGCCGGCCGCCGCGGCAAGGTCACCGCGCTGTTCATGACCGGCATCCCGATGTCGGGCGTGATCGGCGGACCCTTGTCCGGCCTGATCATGGGCACGATGGACAACGTGGGCGGCTACCACGCCTGGCAATGGGTGTTCGTGCTGGAGGCGATCCCGACCATCATCCTGGGCGCGATGGCCTGGTTCTACCTCGACGACAAGGTCAGCGACGCCAAGTGGCTGGACGAGCGCGAGAAGTCGCTGATCGAGCACGAGCTGGCCCAGGACAAGCAGGGCACGCACCTGCATTCGCTGCGCGACGGCCTGGTGAATCCGCGTGTCTGGCTGCTGAGCGGGATCTACCTGTTCTACACCATGGGCCTGTACGGCATCAGCTTCTGGCTGCCGACCATCATCAAGGCCAGCGGCGTGTCGAGCGCCTTCGACATCGGCATGCTGACCTGTATCCCTTACGCCGCGGCGACGGTCACGATGATCCTGGTCGGCCGCAGTTCGGACGTGCGGCGCGAGCGGCGCTGGCACCTCGCGCTGGCCGGCGTGGCGGGCGCGGTCGGCCTGACCTGGAGCGCGGCCTACGCCGACAACACCGCCATCGCGATGCTGGCGCTGACCCTGGCGACGATGGGCATCATCACCACGATCTCGCAGTTCTGGCTGCTGCCGCCGGCCGTGCTGACCGGCGCCGCCGCTGCCGCAGGCATCGCGCTGGCGAACTCGGTGGGCAGCGTGTCGGGCATGATCGCCCCCTACATGCTGGGGGTGGTCAAGACCATGACCAACAGTACCAACGCCGGCGTGATCGCCATCGCCGTTTGCCTGTTAGTTGGCTGTGTGCTAACTTTTGCCTTACCGGCCAAGGCCGTCAACCCAAAATAAACTGGAGACCTGGATGAAGAAAAAGTTGATCGTATCGGCTTTGCTTGCAGGCGCATCGCAACTGGCTAGTGCTCAGAGTAGCGTCACCATCTACGGGATGATCGACATGGCCGTCGTCCGCGAAAGCGGCGGCACGGCCGGGCCGATGACCAAGGTCACCAGCGGCACCACCGGCGGCTCGCGCCTCGGCTTCAAGGGCACCGAAGACCTGGGCAACGGCCTGAAGGCGCTGTTCCTGCTGGAGAATGGCTTCCAGGGCGACACCGGCACCGCCGGGCAGGGCGGCCTGATCTTCGGCCGCCAGGTCTACGTCGGCCTGCAGGGCGGCTTCGGCACGGTGCTGGTGGGCCGGCAGTACACCCCGCACTACCTGGTGCAGGTGTTCGCCGACCCCTTCGGCTCGGGCTGGGTCGGCGACACCAAGAACCTGCTCGGTACCACCGGCAATTCGTTCAGCCGCATGGACAATACGGTCAAGTACCAGTCGCCAGTCGTCAGCGGCTTCAGCGCCGAACTGGTGGCAGCGCCCGGCGAAGTGTCCGGCGACAGCGCCTCGGGGCGGCAACTGGGCGGCTCGCTGGCCTGGGCCAGCGGCCCGCTGCAGGTGCGGGCCGGCTACCACAACCGCAACAACAACACTGCGACGGTGACGGGTACCGAGAACGCCAAGAACTGGGTGCTGGCCGCGGTCTACGACTTCGGCAAGTTCAGGCTGCACGGGCTGTACGACTGGAATCGCGGCCTGAACAGCTCGGTGCTGCGCAATACGGCGAATCCTTACGGGCGGCCAGCGATTGCGTCGACCGACAGCCGGGATGCGATGGTCGGCCTGTCGGTGCCGTTCGGGGTGCATGCCTTGCTGGCCTCATACGTCTACAAGGACGACCGGACTGCGTTCAACCAGGATGCGTCGCAGATTGCGATCGGCTACCGGTACACCTTGTCCAAGCGGACCGACTTCAACATTGCCTATGCGAAGATCGATAACCGCCGTGGGGCGAGTTATACGGTGGGTAGTGCGATTGAGTCGGGGACGGGGGATCGGGCGGCGATGGTGGGGGTGCGGCACGCGTTTTGAACGGCTCGGCGGGCAGGTAGCGGCGGTGCTGTATTCGCCGATGGCGCTACTTGTCCGTCGCCGGGTCGAACACCAACGGGCGGGTATTTGCTAGCAGGTCGATGGTGTCCGCGAGCCAGTTCAACGCCTCGGCAGGAATGGTCGGTCCGCGACATCCGTGGTAGAGCGCGACGGTCTTGTTTTTTTCCTGATCGACGACACGGATCGACAGCCCGGATTGGTCCGTCCATAGCGCCTCGCAGCCATCCTCTTTCGACACGTAATGATCCTTCAGCGACCAGAATCCCGAACGTGTCAGCACGGATGACAGCAGTGCGATATCGGCGGGGGCGAGGCGAATCGGGTGTGTACCGTTTGCCTTGACATGCTCCTTGCCGATGAAGCTGCCCTTGCCGTCGCGGCCGATCTCGACGGCGTACACGGGGCACGACCCATAGCAGGCATTTCTCTCGAGCCGGAGCGTGTCGAAACCCACGGCCACCTGCGCCGGCGCCGGGGGCTGTGACGGCGGCGCGCCAGGTTCGCGCCGGCAACCGGCCAGGGTCAGCGCAAGCAGCGCTGAAAGCCAGAGGGCCTGGCGCATCATGTCGCGCTTGCAGCCGGTACCTTGCCGCGCTGCCTGATCCGGTAGCCGACGCCCAACACCACCAACCACACCGGAATCAGATACACGGACACCCGCATCTCGGGCGTCAAGAACATAATCACCAAAATCCCCGCCAAAAACGCCAGGCAAAGCCAATTCGTCAGCGGATAGAAAGGGCTGCCAAAAACAGGACGAACCCCCTGCGCCGCCTTCGCCTGCCGGAACCGCAGATGACTCCAGCTGATCATCGCCCAGTTGATCATCATCCCGGCCACGGCCAGTCCCATCAGCATGCCCAGCGCCTTGCCCGGCAGCGCATAGTTGACGGCCACGCAGATCACGGTCGCGACGGCGGACACGCCCAGCGACACCAGCGGCACGCCGCGCTCGTTCACCTTCAGCAGCGCGCGCGGCGCGTGGCCTTGGGTGGCCAGGCCATACATCATGCGGCTGTTCGAGTACACGCAGCTGTTGTAGACCGAGACCGCGGCGGTCAGCACCACCAGGTTCAGTACGTGGGCGACGGCGCCGGCGTCCAGCGCCTTGAAGATCAGGACGAACGGGCTGGCGCCGGGCTGGATCTGGTTCCAGGGGTAGAGCGAGAGCAGCACCGCCAGCGAGCCGACGTAGAACACCAGGATGCGCCACAGCGCCTGGTTGGTCGCTTTCGGGATCGACTTCGACGGGTTGTCAGCTTCCGCCGCGGTGATGCCGATGACTTCCAGGCCGCCGAAGGAGAACATCAGGACCGCCATCGACATCACCAGGCCCTGGATGCCGTGCGCGAAGAAGCCGCCGTGCTGCCACAGGTTGGCGACGCCCGCCTGCGGCCCGGCGCCGCCGGAGAACAGCAGGAAGATGCCGTACAGGATCATCGCGACGATGGCGACCACCTTGATGACCGCGAACCAGAATTCGGTCTCGCCGAAGGCGCGCACGTTGAACATGCTGATGGCGTTGGCGAACACGAAGCAGCCGAGGGCCGAGACCCAGGTCGGTATCTCGGGGAACCAGTACTGGACGTAGATGCCGACCGCGGACAGCTCGGCCATGCTGACTAAAACATAGAGCACCCAGTAGTTCCAGCCGGTGAGGAAGCCGGCGAAGCGGCCGCAGTATTTGTCGGCGAAATGGCTGAACGAGCCGGCCACCGGTTCGTCGACCATCATCTCGCTGAGCTGGCGCATGATCAGGAAGGCGACCAGGCCGGCCACGGCATAGCCGAGCAGGATCGAGGGGCCCGCCATCTTGACGGTTTCGGCCACGCCGAGGAAGAGCCCGGTGCCGATCGCGCCGCCGAGGGCGATCAGCTGGATGTGCCGGCTCTTGAGGCCGCGCTTGAGGTGATTTTCGTGGAGCGCCATCGGGTCCCGCCTTTGCTGATATTGCCTAAAAGACAGGAATAATAATCCATGCGTGGATTCGGCGGGGAGAATATCGGCGCGGCGCGTGGCACCGCTGTGTATTTACTTATGCAAAGAAATGTAAGGACCGGCAACTTTCTCGGCCGTTCGGGTATTCTTCACGCTTCGCTCGCCCGGCACCGCGCCCGGTCGGCGCATCAGAGACACGTTCAACGCCACGACAATCAAAAAGATGAGCCATTCTCCACGCAAGCGCACCCCGGGTGCGTCCCGGCGCCGCCGCGCCCATTACCTGGCCCTGGGCCTGGCCCTGTGCGAACTCGCCGCGCTGCGGCCCGCCCTGGCCCAGAGCGCCGACGGCGCCCAGGCGGGCGCGCCCGCCGCATCCAGCCCGGCCGCCACCTCGGGCCAGGCCGCAGGCCAATCGGCGGACGGCGGCAAGATCCAGTCCATCAAGGTGGTCGGCGAACGCCCGACCAACCGCATCGACCGCCAGGTCTATGACGTCAAGAACGACGTCAACAGTTCCAACGGCAGCGCCGCCGATGCGCTCGGCAACGTGCCGTCGGTGTCGGTCGACCCGGACGGCACCGTCTCGCTGCGCGGCAGCACCAACGTCCAGATCCTGGTCGACGGCAAGCCGTCCGCCATGCTGCAGGGCGATAACCGCGGTCCGGCGCTGCAAGCCATGCCGGCCGAGGACATCGACTCGGTCGAGGTCATTAACAACCCCGGCGCGGAGTTCGGCAACGACGGCGGCGGCGGGCCGATCCTGAACCTGGTGATGAAGCGCTCGCGCCGTCCCGGCGGCTTCGGCGTGGTCAATGCCAACTACGGTTCCGAAGGGCGCTACAACTCCGCCCTGAACGGTCAGTACAACACCGGTCGCTGGGGCGTGCAGGGCGGCGTCAACGTGCGGCGCGACGGCCGCGACTCGACCGTCGAAACGACGCGCGACCGCGAAGACCCGCGCACCGGCACCGTCCAGCACACGACCCAGACCGGCAGCAGCAGCGGCCTGAACGACAGCGCCGGCCTGCGCGGCCAGATCACCTACAACCTGGGCCAGGACGATACGCTGGAAGCCAACCTCGGCTACATGAAGCGGTCCAACGACAACTTGTCGAGCGACCATTACACGGTCGCCAACGGCGACGTGCCCTACAGCGACTACATCCGCACCGCCAAACGCAGCGGCGACAACACGAATTCGATGTGGGGCGCGCGCTGGGACCACAAGGGCGAGAAGCTGGGCGAGCTGTTCCGCATGGACTTGCGCGTCTCGAACAGCGAGAACAACGCCGACAGCCGCTACGACAACGCCTACCTGATCGCCCCCGTGCGCGCGATCGATCCGAGCCTGCCGTTCTCCGGCATCGATACCGGGAGCCCGGACGCCGGCAGCCTGCAGGACAACGCCACCAAGGTGAAAATCGTCGACTACACCGGCGACTACGAGACCCCGCTGGAAAGCGGCGCCATCGTCAAGCTGGGCTACAAGATCGTCGATACCGACAGCCAGTTCGACTACCGCTACTTCAACTTCGACCCAAGCACCGGCGCCGCGCTGCCGAACATGCGCCGCACGAATGCTTTCGAAGTCGACGAGCGCGACGTGGCGCTGTACGGCTCCTACCAGTGGCGCCTGAACGAACGCTGGGGCGCGCTGGTCGGGCTGCGGACCGAGTACACGCACATGGACCTGGACCAGATCACGTCCGGCATCAACGCGAGCAATAATTACGTCAACTGGATTCCGAGCGCTTTCGCGACCTATAAACTCAGCGACACGTCGAATCTGCGCTTCGCCTACGCGCACCGGATCCGGCGCGCCACCGGAGCCCAGCTGAATCCTTTCGTCGTCTACCAGGACGAATTGAACGAGTCGCGCGGCAACCCGAACCTGAAGCCGGTGCAGACCGATTCCTTCGAGATCGGCATTGAAACCAAGGCCGGCGGCCTGGACGCCAACCTGCGCGCCTACTATCGCGCCGACCGCGACATGATCCGCAGCCGCCAGACCGTGGTCAACGATGCGATCCTGCTGACGAGCTTCGAGAACGGCGGCAGCAACCGCGCCGGCGGCCTCGAATTCACGCTCAGCGGCAAGCTGACGCCCAAGCTGTCGATCAACACCAGCGGCAATCTGGCCTTCACCGAGCAGGAGCAGGTCGACATCCTGGGCGGCGAATACAAGCGCACGGCTTCGTCGCTGAGCGTGCGCGGGCGCCTGAACTATCAGCTGACCCCGCAGGACGTGCTGCAGGTGATGGTGAACGCCCAGGGCAAGACCCTGGCCGGCGCCGGCTACCGCGAGCCGATGTCGACGCTGAACCTGAGCTACCGCCGCAACATCACGCCGGCGCTGAGCCTGGTGCTGAACGTGACCGACGTGTTCCGCTCGCAGAAGGTCGAGACCTTCACCGATACGGCTTCGCTGCAGGAGCATTCGATCCGCCGTTCGGACGGGCGCATCGCTTACCTCGGCTTGTCCTACCGCTTTGGCGGCGTGCAGGGTGCGGGCAATCGCCGCCGCGACGAGCGCGGACCGGATGGCGAAGGCTGGCGTGGCGGTCCGCCGCCGGGTGGTCCTGGCGGCCCCGGCGGGCCGGGCGGCTTTGGCGGCGGCCCGGGCGGGGGTGGTCCCGGCATGTAAGCAGGTTAAGCAGGTCGCCGGCGCGCACGCGGCCCGGCTCAGTCCGAGGTGAAGCGCCGGTAGCCGATGCCCTCCAAATAGTCGCGCAGCGCGTCCGGCTTGCCGGCGCCATCGGCGGTGGCCAGATAGCCGTCCGGGCGCACCAGGTAGGCGGCGCCGCGCGCAAAGCCAGCGTGCTCGTGCGCACGCTCCCAGTCGAACACGCGCAGTTGCAGACCGTGCCGGTGGCACCAGCTGGAGAGTACCTCGTCCGCCTCGCCGTACACATGCACTTGCCAGTCGAGCTTGCCGGTCGGCGCATAATTGTCGGCGCTCGCGCCGGCCGCCCAGGGCAAGCGGTCGCCGCCCTTGAGCTTGCCGGCGCCGGCGCCGCTGAGCGGGCTGCCGTGGTAGTTCAGCATGCACTGGGATACCAGCCTGAACATGAATTCCTTGACCGCATCCACGCTATAGGCCGCGCTGACGAAGAGCGGCGCGATCCGGGTGCGGACGAAATTCGCGAAGTTGCCTTCGGCAGACACGAAGGTAAAAACACGGTCGGTGGTCTCCACCAGCTTGTGGGCAAAGGCCAGGCGTTCGCTGTCGTAGCTGTCGAGCAGCTTGTCGTCCGCCTCGCCGCGCAGCACCGCCTTCAGCTTCCAGGCCAGGTTGATGGCATCGCCGATGCCGGTATTCATGCCCTGGCCGCCGGCCGGGCTGTGGATGTGGGCGGCATCCCCCAGCAGGAATACGCGGCCGTGGCGGAAATGCGCGGTCAGCCGGTGGTGTACCTTGTAGGTCGAGAACCAGTTGACCTCGTCGATCTGCAGGCCCAGGCCCTGGATCGCGCGCCCGCGCACGTCGTCGAAGCCCAGCGCTTCCGGGTGCGCGGCGCGCTCGTCGCGGATCGTGCCGATCAGGCGCGCACTGCCGTCGTCCGAGTAGGAGAACAGGGCCAGGAAGTCGGCGTCGTCCAGCGAGATGTGGATCTGCCCGTCGGCTTGCCTGCCGCGCACGCGCACGTCGGCCACGTAGAACAGCTGGTCGTAAGTGCCGCCCTCGAAGCTGGCGCCGAGCCGGTGCCGGACCAGCGAGTGCGCGCCGTCGCAGCCGGCCAGGTACAGCGCTTCGCAGGTTTCCTCCTTGCCGCCGGGCCCGCGCAGGCGCAGCTCGACGTGACCCTCGTGCGGGCTGAAGTCCAGCAGCTCGGTGTCGCGCTCGACCTGCACGCCCATGTCCTCGAGCTGCGCGATCAGCAGGCGCTCATGCCGATCCTGCGGATACATCAGCACGAAGGGGTAGGGCGTCAGCCCGGCGCCGGCGTCGCCGAAGGACACGTGGGCGCGGCGTTGGCCCTTGACCCAGAGGCTGATGCCAGGGTTGATGTGGCCGGCTTCCACGACATGCTCGGCCAGGCCGATCTGCCGGTACAGTTCCAGTGTGCGGGCCTGCACCGCCACCGCGCGCGAGCTGGTACCCGGGCCGGCGGTCTTGTCGACGATGCGCACGTTCACGCCCTGGCGCGTCAGGAACAGCGCCAGCACCAGGCCGGTGGGTCCGGCACCGGCGATCAGGACCTCGGTGCGGGTCATGGCAGCTCCGTCGCCGCTTGCGGGTGGCCGCGCGCGGCGCGCCAGGCGGCGACGCGCTCGACCGACTCGAACAGCACCATCCCGGCGATCATGGCCGCCACGAACAGCAGCGTCGGCCAGCCGCCGACGCCCAGGCTGGCAAGCGCCGGGCCCGGGCAGTAGCCGACCAGGCCCCAACCCACGCCGAAGCTGATGCTGCCCGCCACCAGCCGGGCGTCGATGTGCTTCGCGCTGGGCAGGTGGATGCTGCCGCCGAACACAGTGCGGGCGCGCGCCCCGCCGACCCGGAAGGCGATGGCGGCAACCAGGATCGCGCCGATCATCACGAGGGCCAGCGACGGGTCCCAGCGCCCGGCGATGTCGAGGAAGGCCAGCACCTTGGCCGGGTTGGTCATGCCCGAGAGGATCAGGCCGGAGGCGAACAGCAGGCCGGCGACGAAGGCGCTTACCAGTGGCATCTCATCCTCCCAATACGTGACGCGCCACGAAAACGGTGGCGAAGCCGGCCAGCATGAAGCACAGCGTCGCCACCAGCGAGCGCGGCGACAGGCGGGCGATGCCGCACACCCCGTGGCCGCTGGTACAGCCGGAACCGAAGCGGGTGCCGAGTCCGACCAGCAGGCCGGCAATCGCCAGCAGGCCGGGGGAATGGTCGATCTGGGCCGGCGGCATGGCTTGCATCGCCAGCCAGACCAGAGGCGCGGCGAACAGGCCGAACAGGAAGGCCAGGCGCCAGGCGATGTCGCCGCGCGCTGGACGCAGTAGCCCACCCGCGATGCCGCTGATGCCGGCGATGCGGCCGTTGGCCAGCAGCAGGAGGGCGGCGCCGAGCCCGATCAGCAGGCCGCCGCCCAGCCCGGCCAGTGGCGAAAAGTGGATCCAGTCGATGTGCATGCCGACGTCTCCTCCTGCTGCTTGTCCCAGTTTCATTCTGGCAGGTGAACCGAGGGTGTCAAGTAGCCGCAGCGGGCGGCGCCGGGCCGCCTGGCGTTCTCAACGCGCCGGCTGCGCGCCGCCCGCCCGGCTGTCGGTCACCCCGGGAATGTCATGCGAAGCGCGGCCGAACTTGCCTTTCAGGTCGTCCACGCCCGATTGCGGCTTGGCCAGCTTGACCAGGTCGGCGCGCTTCTTGCGCTTCTCGGCGGTCTTGATTTTCAGGCGCGTGTCGCGTTCTTCCTGGAGGTTGGGCAGCATTTCGCCGTCCCGGTTGAAGGACCAGGCCAGCATGACCGGTCCCAGCGGCAGGCTATCGCCGGACTTGCCGTTGGCGCCGGTGTTCCACACGTGCCAGGTCTTGCCGTAGCTGTTCATCTTTTTCTTCATCAGCTCGTGCTCGGCGGTGTCGGGGATGCCGGGCGCGACCAGCTGGCCGCTCAGGATTTCGCCGTTGTGCGGGTGCCAGAAGCGGCGCTCTTCTTCGGGCAGGGTGTTGAACAGTTTTTCCGAGATGATGTATTCGATGCCGTTCAGGTTGGCACCGGTAGTGTTGCCGTCAAACAGGGTGCACTGGGCGAAGTCTTCGTTGACCTGCTTGCAGAAATGGTGGGCCTCGACCTGCATCTCGGGATGGTCCTTCATCGGATGGAAGCCGTTCAGGTAGACGTCGAATTTTGCCAGCGGGGCGCTGCGCTGCAGCAGCTTGGCACCGGCTTCGAGGGCGCGTGTCTTGGGCGCCTTGGCTTCCCCGGGCGGGGCGACCTGCGGCTTGCTGTCCTGGGCCGCTGCCGTCAGGGCCGTGACCGAGAAAGCCGTCGCGAGGACGGCGGCAATACACCTGGCTGTATGCATGTGGACTCCTTGAACGTTCAAGAATAGACCGGCCGCGGTGCGCCGCGGTTCCGGCATCAGGCAGCGGCCTCCTTGACCGGTATCACCATCAGGCGGTCGATCCGGTTGCCGTCCATGTCGGCCACCTCGAAGCGCCAGCCTTCCCAGTCGAGGATTTCGCCGGGTTTCGGGATATAGCCCAGCTGGTAGAGGATGAAGCCGGCCAGCGTGTGGTAGGCGTCGTTGTCTTCGTCGGGGAAGCGCAGCGGCGCGCCGGTCAGGTAGCGGAAGCGGTCCAGCACCATGCTGCCGTCCATGTACCAGCTGCCGTCCTCGCGCTGCACGGCGTCGGGCGCCTCGTCGTCTTCCTCCGCCGGCACTTCGCCGACCAGCGCGGTCATGACGTCGGTGAGGGTGATCATGCCCTGGATCTCGCCGTATTCGTCGACCACCATCGCCAGTTCGGCATGGTTCTTCTTGAGCTGCTCGAGCAGGTCGATCGCGCTCACCGATTCCGGCACGTAGAGCGGGGCGTCGATTTCGGCTTCGATGTCGATGGCTTGCAGCGACCCCTTGCGGATGGCCTGGCGGAACAGGTCGCGCGCATTGACGATGCCCAGCACCTGCGAGCGGTCGCCGCGGTAGACCGGAAAGCGCGCATACGGAATCTCGGCCAGGCGCGCCAGGTTCGCTTCGAGCGGTTCGCCGAGGTCCAGGAATTCGAGGTCGACGCGCGGCGTCATCAGGGCCCGCAGGTGCCAGTCGTCCAGGCGCAGGGCGCGCGCGGCGATGTCGTATTCGGCCTTTTCGAACACGCCGGCATCGGTGCTCTCCTTGATCATGCCGGTGACTTCTTCCTCGGTCGGCGTTTCGTCCTTGTGGTGGCGCATGCCGAGCACGCGCATGATGGCGTCGGTGGTCAGCGACAGCAGCAGCACGAAGGGGTGCATCAGGCGCGACAGCGTGCGCATCGGGCGCGCGACGCGGCTGGCCAGAAATTCCGGATAGAGGATGGCGATGCGCTTGGGCACCAGTTCGCCCAGCACGATGGACACGAAGGTGATCGCGACCACCACCACCGTCAGCGCGACGGGGCGGGTCCAGGCTTCGGGGATGCCGATGCCGGCGAGGCTGGGCGCCAGCCGTGCCACCAGCGAGGCTTCGCCGAAGGCGCCGGTGAAGATGCCGATCAGGGTGATGCCGACCTGGACGGTGGACAGGAAGCGGCTGGGGTCGTCGGCCAGCTTGATCGCGGTCCTGGCGCCGCCGCTGCCGTCGAACGCCATCTTTTCGAGGCGCAGGCGCTTGGCGGAGACCACGGCCAGTTCCGACATCGAAAAAATGCCGTTAAGAAGAATAAGGACAAGAATAATGATGATATCGGCCATGCGGTTCCTGTTTGGTTGTCAGCCTATCATCGCACGCCGGGCAAGCCCGCGCCAACTGGCACACGATTCAGCGGCCAGCGGCGCATTGAAATCGTGATAATCCGCGCATTTTTATATATTGCAAAAGAGTACATTCATGAGTGGTTTCTTCCAAAACACGACAGGGAGTACATCGATGCAAGCAATGAATGATGACGACACGCCAAGCTTTGCCCAGGTGTTTTACGAGGACAAGGCAATTGCCTTCGTCTTGAACAGTTTGCGGGATGCCACAAGCTTGTGGGCCGCCTCATCCTTATTTAATGAAACGGTGCTGCTGAACGAGGTTGCCGAAGCCCTGAGCAAGATTGGGAAAGAAAAATGCCCGTCGCAAAATTATCCCGAGATACAGGTGTCGACGGAGCGGGCCATTCTTGACAAGGCCGCTGGCGATAACAGCGACATGTTCGGCGCAGACCTTGGGCTGAGCTTGTCGATGTACGAGGACGACGAGTTGATCAAGCAAAGGACAGCATTGTTTCAGCTGAAACTTGGGGAGCGAGCCGGAACGGAGACGAAGTACAAGCTGGATGTGCGCCAGGTGTATAACTCCGGACACAACAAACATGCGGCAGACCGCTGGTTCATGGCCGTATGCGAAACATCGCATGGCGTATGGAGCTTCGGTACGGCCCGGCAGATCGGAAGCCGGCTGCAGGAAGATCAGTTGTCCAAGGTTCAATACGCGACCAGTGAGGACCGTGTCGTCGTCCTGCGAGTGGCTGACGACTGGTGGTCGATTTCGCAATGGATCGGTGACTGGCTTGCCGGCGCGATCGGACGCGACAGCGACCTTTCCGATCCGAACCGCATCGAAATGCTGATCGAAAAAGTGCGACAGCGCGAAGCCGCGAAGAAAAAAGGCCAGGACATCGGCTACGAGTTCGAGCGGCAGTTTGCTGCGGAAGGCGCCTTCCTGCCGCGCGTCTACCTGGACGTGCGCGTCAAGTCCGTGAAGGCCAGGCCGCGCCAGGACTGAGCTTGTCCTGGTCCGCGCTTCACGGCCGGCCGGGATCGAAATGCTTGCCGATCCCGGCCCAGCAATCCTGGTAATTGGCCTGCAGCTGCGGCGAGTTCAGCGCGTATTCGGTCGCCGCGATCGGGGTGCGCGTCTCGAACATGAAGGCCATGGTGTCGAGTACCTTGTGCGGCTTGCTGGTGTCCGCGCTGCTGGCCTTGTCGAAGGTGGCGGCGTCCGGGCCGTGGCCGCTCATGCAATTGTGCAGGCTGGCGCCGCCGGGCACGAAGCCTTCGGCCTTGGCGTCGTAGGCGCCGTGGATCAGGCCCATGAATTCGCTGGCGACGTTGCGATGGAACCAGGGCGGGCGGAAAGTGTCTTCGCCGACCAGCCAGCGCGGCGGGAAGATCACGAAGTCGAGGTCGTCGACGCCCGGCGTGCTGGTCGGCGAATGCAGCACCAGGAAGATCGACGGGTCCGGGTGGTCGTAGCTGATCGAGCCGATGGTGTTGAAGTGGCGCAGGTCGTATTGATAAGGGGCGTAATTGCCGTGCCAGGCCACCACGTCCAGCGGCGAGTGCTTGATAGGCGCGGCCCACAGGCGGCCGCCGAACTTGGCGACCAGTTCGAACTCGCCTTCGATGTCTTCATAGCGTGCCACCGGCGACAGGAAGTCGCGCGGGTTGGCCAGGCCGTTCGAGCCGATCGGCCCCAGGTCCGGCAGGCGCAGCAGGGCGCCGAAGTTCTCGCAGACATAGCCGCGCGCCGAACCGTCCGGCAAATCGACGCTGAAGCGCATGCCGCGCGGGATCACGGCGATCTGCTGCGGTTCCACTTCCACCAGGCCCATCTCCGTGGCAATCGACAAACGGCCCTGCTGCGGCACGATCAGCAGTTCGCCGTCGGCCGAGTAGAAATAGCGGCCGGTCATCGGCCGGTTGGCGGCATATAGATGGATCGCGCAGCCGGCCATGCTTGCCGGCGAACCGTTGCCGGCCATGGTCACCAGGCCGTTGACGAAGTCGGTCGGCGCATCCGGCATCGGCAGCGGGCTCCAGCGCATCTGGTTGGGCGAGGGCGGCAGCTGCTCGAAGCTGGCCGCGATGCGGGTCTGCGCCAGCGGCACGAAGCTGCCGTGCATCGCCGCCGGACGGATGCGGTAGAGCCAGGAGCGGCGGTTGTGGCTGCGCGCCGCGGTGAAGGCGGTGCCGGAGATCTGTTCGGCATACAGGCCGTAGGCCACGCGCTGCGGCGAATTGCGGTGCGCGGGCAGGGCGCCGGGCAGGGCTTCGGTGGCGAACTCGTTGGCGAATCCGGACATGTATCCGTGGGTCAAGACTATCTCCAGTGCGATGGTGGTGTTTTTTCCACTGTAGAGGAGAGCGGGAAATTTTACGAGATGAATATAAAAATGTAGACTATTCAGGATATCAATAAGACTATCGAGTCCATGATCGAACCGTCTAGCATCGACCTGAACCTGTTGTCCGTGTTTCAGGAGGTGTACCGCGAGCGCCAGATTTCCGCTGCCGCGCGCCGCCTCGGCCTGACCCAGTCCGCCGTCAGCAATGCGCTGGCGCGCCTGCGCCGCACCTTCGGCGACGAATTGTTCGTGCGTACCGCGCACGGCATGCAGCCGACCCCGCTGGCGCAGCAGATGGCCGAGCCGATCGGCGCCGCGATGGCGCAAGTGGCGCTGGCGCTGAGCCAGCGCAGCCGTTTCGAGCCGGCCAGCAGTACGCGCCGCTTCACGCTGGCGATGACGGACGTGGGCGAGGTCTACTTCATGCCGGTGCTGATCGAGCGCTGCCGGGGCCTGGCCCCCGGCGTGGAAATCGCGTCGGTCCGCGCCAACGCGCTGAGCCTGAAGGACGACCTGGAGACGGGCAGGGTGGACCTGGCGATCGGCGCCTTCGAGGAGGTGTCGGAAGCCTTCTACCAGCGCCAGCTGTTCCGGCAGCCTTTCGTCAGCATGTTCCGCAAGGGGCATCCGCTGGCGACCGGCAGCGTGGACCTGGCGCGCTTCGTGCAGGCGACGCACCTGATCGTGGACGCGGCCCAGAGCCCCTACGACAGGATCAACGTGCTGCTCGAGAAGGCTGGGGTCACGGCCCAGGCAAGATTCAGGGTGCCGCATTTCACCGCGGTGCCGTATATCGTGAGTACGAGCGATCTGGTGGTGACGGTGCCGCAGAAGCTCGCCGAAAGTGCCGCAGGCCCGTTCGGACTGAAGTGGATCGAACCGCCGCTGCAGCTGCCGACGCTGCAGACGAACGTGTTCTGGCACCGGCGTTTCAACCACGACCCCGGCATCCAGTGGCTGCGGGGGCTGATCGCCGACGTGTTCGCCGAGTAGTGAAGCAAGACACAACTAATGAGATAGAGGACAAGACAATGGCTGACCTGTTTGACAATCCGATGGGCCTGATGGGCTTCGAGTTCGTGGAATTCGCGTCCCCGGAGCCGGGCACGCTGGAGCCGATCTTCGAGAAGCTGGGCTTCACCAAGGTGGCCGTGCACCGCTCGAAGGACGTGGTGCTGTACCGCCAGGGCGAGATCAACTTCATCGTCAACAACGAGCCGAAGAGCGCCGCCGCCTACTTCGCGGCCGAGCACGGCCCGTCGGCTTGCGGCATGGCATTCCGGGTCAAGGATGCGCACAAGGCCTACGCCCGTGCGCTGGAACTGGGCGCGATCCCGATGGACATCCCGACCGGCCCGATGGAGTTGCGCCTGCCGGCCATCAAGGGCATCGGCGGCGCGCCGCTGTACCTGATCGACCGCTTCGAAGACGGCAAGTCGATCTATGACATCGACTTCGAATGGGTCGAGGGTGTCGAGCGCCATCCGAAGGGCCATGGCATGCAGATCATCGACCACCTGACCCACAATGTCTACCGCGGCCGCATGAGCTACTGGGCCGGCTTCTACGAGAAGCTGTTCAACTTCCGCGAGATCCGCTACTTCGACATCCAGGGCGAGTACACCGGCCTGACCTCGAAGGCGATGACCGCGCCGGACGGCAAGATCCGCATCCCGCTGAACGAAGAGAGCCAGAGCGGCGGCGGCCAGATCGAGGAATTCCTGCTGAAGTTCAACGGCGAAGGCATCCAGCACATCGCCCTGCTGACCGACGACATCTTCGCCTGCGTCGACGGCCTGCGCGCCGCCGGCATCCCGCTGATGACGGCGCCGCCGGAAACCTATTACGAGATGCTGGAAGCGCGCCTGCCGGGCCACGGCGAAGACGTGGACGCCCTGAAGATGCGCGGCCTGCTGGTGGACGGCAAGATCGAGGGCGACTCGAAACGTCTGCTGCTGCAGATCTTCTCGGAAAACCAGCTGGGCCCGGTGTTCTTCGAGTTCATCCAGCGCAAGGGCGACGAGGGCTTCGGCGAAGGCAACTTCAAGGCCCTGTTCGAATCGATGGAGCGCGACCAGCTCAAGCGTGGTGCGCTGAAGACTGCCGCCTGAAGGACCGCTGCCCAAGCCCGTTTCCACTTAGGCTTTTCAGTCTGTTATTATCCGCTACCGAAAGTGTTGCATGCGCACCGCATACGTGCACTTTCGGTAGATTCTCGCGCCGTTGACGCGCAATCCCGTCCTCTCTCCGCCTAAAATTGCCGTGTGGAATCTCTCCACGCAACCCACACGACAAGACCATGTATCCTGCACACCGGCTCGCGCCTTGCGCAGCCCTGTTGCTGGCGGCTTGCGCGCCGCTTGCCCACGCCATTGACGCCAACCAACCGAACGGTCCGTATGCCGCCGCCTTCGAATCCGCCGTCGTGCCGGCTCCGCTGAGCGCGCGCGTGGCCGGCAGCGCCAAGGGCGTCTGGAATCGACGCGGCCTGGCCGCCGGCCTCAGCACCAAGCTGGAAGGCGGCTGGACCGTCGCCGTCAACCTCACCCGCGCGATCGGCGGCGCTGGCGGCACCAGCAACTACGACCGCTACAGCACTGGCAACGTGCGCGCCGACGGCCGGCCTTGGCCCACCAGCCCTGGGCGCCGCGCCATCGTGCTGAGCCTGACTCACCGCTACTGATACTTCTGCTATCCTTGCCGGATCGATATGTGCCGATTCGGAGGAAGTCTTGCTGCAAGCGTTTGCCGTCCTGCTGGTGTTCCAATGCCTGGGCGAAGGCCTGGTGTTCTTGTTCGGCTGGCCGGTGCCCGGCCCCGTGACCGGCATGCTCCTGTTGCTGGCAGCCCTGGTGGCCGTGCCGCGCCTGCAGGACGTCGTCGAGTCCGGCGCCAGCGAGCTGCTGCGCCATCTGTCCCTGCTGTTCGTACCGGCCGGCGTCGGCATTGTGGTGGCCGCCTCCAGCGGCAGCGGGCAGTGGCTGGCGATCGCGGCGTCGGTGGTCGCCAGCACCCTGGTCACGTTGGCGGTCACGGCCCTGGTGCTGCAGGGCCTGATGCCACGCAAGCCGTCCGCGAAGGAAGAGGGCGGCCATGTTTAATTTTGAGGAACTCACCCACTTCTGGGTCTACCTGTCGGCCTCGCCGTTGCTGGGCCTGACGCTGACCCTGTGCGCCTATGTATTCGCGCACTGGGTCTACGTGCGCTGCGGCTTGTCGCCGCTGGCCAACCCGGTGTTCATCGCGATTGCCCTGATCAGTCTGGTGCTGGTGGCGAGCGGCATGTCTTACCAGCGCTATTTTGCCGGCGCCCAGTTCGTCCACTTCCTGCTGGGCCCGGCCACCGTGGCGCTGGCGGTGCCGCTCGCACGCCAGGTGCCGCGTCTGCGGCGCAGCCTGTTTCCACTGGCCTGCGCGCTGGTCTGTGGTTGCGCGGCGGCCATCGTTACCGCGGTCGTGGTCGCGATCCTGCTGGGCGCCTCACCGGAACTGGCGCGCACCATCGCGCCGAAGTCGGCCACCACGCCGATCGCAATGGCGGTATCGGAGCACCTGGGCGGCATCCCGGCGTTGACGGCGGTGCTGGTGATCGGCACCGGGATCTTCGGCGCCATCACCGCGCGCTTTTTGCTGAACGCCTTGCGGATCGAATCGCATGCGGCGCGCGGTCTGGCGCTGGGCGTGGCCGCGCACGGCATCGGCACCGCGCGCGCCTTCCAGGTGAGTCCGGAAATGGGTGCTTACGCCGGTCTCGGCATGGGCTTGAATGGCGTCCTGACCGCGCTGCTGGCGCCGTGGCTGGTCCCCATGATTCTGAGGTGGATGGGGCACTAGGTTTCCAGAACAAGGTATCGCGCGACAACACCAGCGATGCGGCGTATGATGATCTTTCCAGCATGACTGGAACTGGAGGACAAGTTGAACCTCTCGCCACTGCCGCTTGCTGTCTTCGTTGCCGACGCCGACGGTGCCATCACCAGCTGGAACCGGGCCTGCGAGAAGCTTGCCGGCTACACCGCCGACGAGATGCGCGGGCGCACGCTGGCCGACCTGGTCGAATTCGAAGACAGCGCCGGCAAGCAAGCCGCCATCCAAGCCCGCGTCGACACCGACAGCCTCGCCAGCCTGGTCTGCGCCGATGGGCGCCGCATCTCGGTGCGCGTCACGGTGGCGCCGCAATCCCTCGATCCCGAACAGCCGGGCAGCTTCAGCGTGATCGTGGTGCCGAGGGCGGGCACGGCGCCGTCGCGCTATGCGCTGATCCAGGATCTACCGGTCAACGACATCATCGAAGGGCTGCCCTGCGTGTTCTACGTGATCGACCAGAGCGGCCGGCTGCTGCTGTGGAACCGCCAGCTCGAGGAAGCGCTGGAGATGCCCAGCGAAGACCTGCCGACGGTCGAGGTCAAGTATTTCTTCGACGAAGCCCACCGCGCCGAGACCGTGCAGAAGATCCTCGAAGCCTTCGAAACAGGAAGCGCCTGGCACGAGGCGGAGCTGGTCGGGCGCCGCGGCAAGCGTACGACGTACCTGTTCCAGTGCGCGCGCACCAGCGTCGGCAGCCTGCCCTGCGTGTTCGGGACCGGGGTCGACATCACCATGCGCAAGCAGGCCGAGCATGTGCTCAAGGTCCATGAGCGCGCCATCTTCGCCAGCGTGAACGCGATCTGTATCACCTGCTGCGACGGCCCCGACAACCGCATCGAGTACGTCAATCCGGCCTTCGAGCGCATCACTGGCTATACGCTGGCCGAGATCAAGGGCCGCGATCCGCGCTTCATGCGCATCGAGGGCTGCGATACCGAGGAACAGCAGCGCATCCACGACGCCCTGGCGCATCGGCAAAGCGTGCGCGTGGTGCTGCGCAACGCCCGCAAGAATGGCGAGATGTTCTACAACGACCTGCGCATCGATCCGGTGATGAACGTGAACGGCGAGGTCACCCACTTCGTCGCCGTGATCAACGACGTGACCGAGGCGCGGCACTACGAACGGCGCCTGCACCACCTGGCCCACCATGACCCGCTGACCGGCCTGGCCAACCGCACCCTGCTGCAGGAGCGCCTGAAGCAGGCAATCCAGTTCGCGCTGCGCAACCGGATGATCGGGGCGCTGGCCTTCCTGGACCTCGACAACTTCAAGCACATCAACGACAACCTGGGCCATGACGTCGGTGACGCCGTGCTGCGCGAGATCGCCCTGCGCCTGCGCGCCAACATGCGCGAAGAGGACACGGTGGCGCGGGTCGGCGGCGACGAATTCGTGCTGGTTATCAACGACCAGAACAGCCCCGAACAGGTCGCCGACCTGGTCGAGCGCATCCGCCGCAGCGTCGCCGGTCCGGTCGAGGTGGACGGCAAGGAGATCGTGGCCGGGACCAGCATTGGCGTGGCGCTGTTCCCGCGCGACGGCAACACGGTCGACAAGGTGATGCGTGCGGCCGACGCCGCCATGTACCACGCCAAGAGCCTGGGCAAGAACAACTGCCAGTTCTACTCGAACGAATTGAACCGCATGGTGCACGAGCACCTGCTGCTGGAGGCCAGCCTCGGTCGCGCGATCGGCAACCGCGAGATGGTGCTGGGCTACCAGCCCAAGGTGGACCTGCGCAGCGGCCGCATGATCGGGGCCGAGGCCCTGGTGCGCTGGAACCACCCGGAACACGGCCTGATGGGACCGGATTCCTTCATTCCATTGGCGGAGCAGACCGGCCTCATCGTGCCGCTCGGCGAATGGGTGATCGACGAAGCCTGCCGCGCGCTCAAGGCCTTGACGATGTTGGGCGTGGAAGATTTCGTGATCTCGGTGAACCTGTCCTTGCGCCAGCTGCGTCAGCGCCAGTTCGTCGACCGCCTGGGCGACAGCCTGCGCCGGCACGCGGTGCCGCCATCCTGCCTGGAGCTGGAGGTGACCGAGAGCCTGCTGATGGAAAGGCCGGACGAAGCCAAGGCGGTGATGGCGCGCCTGAAAGCGCTGGGCGTGCAACTGTCGATCGACGATTTCGGCACCGGCTATTCAAGCCTGAGCCAGCTGCAGGCCTTCCCGGTCGACCACATCAAGATCGACCGCTCCTTCCTCGGCGGCAAGGTCGACAACGGCCACGGCGTGATCACGCGTGCCATCATCGCTCTTGGGCACAGCCTGCAGCTGAAAGTGATCGCGGAAGGGGTCGAGACCCGCGAGCAGCTGCTCTTCTTGCGCAACAACGATTGCGACCAGATGCAGGGCTACTATTTCAGTCCGGCGCTGTCGGAGCAGGGATTGGCGGACATGCTGCACCGCGGCGTCACCTTACAGGCTTGAGCGCGGGGCTGGAATAGGGAGCCCGCCACCGCGCAGCAACGCGGAGGCGGGCAGTGGCACGGTGCTTGCGCACGTGCCGGGGGAGCGCAAACGGCGAGGCCGCTGCGGATAACAGTTGTCGATCAGCTCGGCTTACGGGTGAAGGCGCGGGCCGCGAACAGTGCGCCGGCCACGCCCATAACCACGGCGGCGGTGCTGCCGGAGAAGCCGACGGCGGTATTCTTGGCGATCTTGCCAGCCTTCGGCGTCACCAGTTCCAGGCGGCGCTTGGTCATCTGGGTGCCCAGTTCCGACAGGCGTTCCTTGCTGAGGCTCTGCTCGGCTTCCGGCAGCAGCACGGTTTCCTCGTCGGCAACGTGGTGCTGGACGTCGCGCATCAGTTCGAACACCAGTTCGTCGTGGCGGGCGTCGCGCGGGTCGGTGCGGCGCAGTTCGGCGATGATGCTGCGCATTTCCATGTGCTCCGGCTCGCTCTTTTCCATGACTTTCTGGTCATGGGCGCGCGGGCGCATCACCGGATAGAAGATCTCTTCTTCCAGCGTGGCGTGGATTTCCAGGGCGTCGCAGATGGTTTCTGCCAGTGCCTTCTTGACGCTCGGGCGCTTGTCGCGGGTGTACTGGTGGAAAGTCACCATCACGTGCGAGTGATCGAATCGGATCATGTCGGTGATGGACGGGCTTAGTTTTTTCAGAGAAAACATCTTCTTCTCCTGTCGTTGTAGTCGGATAGACAAATGTTAGTGCGCACGCCGTGGCTGCCGCGTAGGAGCGCAACTCTAGTGTCTGTCGGTGGATGCCGCACGGTTTGGCGCGGACAGGCCCGCACTCTCTTCATCAAAATCCATGCGCGTCAAGAGCGCCGGCATGCAGATTGCTGGAACTTATGCAAGTAACTAGGTCATCGTCAAGCACGCTATCGCACCGATAGTCTGTATCTATTAAAAGCTTTTATTGCACCAGAACATTGCTATTGGTTTACATCAACAGGATGTCGCTTCTAGTCCTACACAGACACGGCGAACATGCTGATTACTGGTCCATGCAAGCCTGCGATCATGAGTCATGGTCAGTCGAGCAACAGCGCGGCTGTCAGGCTTTCAGGCGCGCCGGTAAGGCAAGACGCAGTCCGGCGCATCAAACCAATATCATCGGAGGACAAGGAATGTTTGCACACAACAAACGTCTGCAGTACACCGTACGGGTCAGCGAACCGAATCCGGGTCTCGCCAATCTCATGCTGGAACAGTTCGGCGGTCCGCAGGGCGAACTGGCCGCGGCCATGCGCTACTTCACGCAAGCCGTCAGCGAAGACGATCCGGGCCGTAAGGACATGCTGTTCGACATCGCCACCGAAGAACTGAGCCACCTCGAGATCATCGGCCACATCGTCGCCATGCTGAACAAGGGCGCCAAGGGTGAACTCGCCGAGGCTGCCGACAGCGCTGCCGAGATGTACCGCAAGATCAATGGCGCCGGTAACGATAGCCACGTGACCCAGGTGCTGTACGGCGCCGGTACGCCGCTGATCAATTCCGCAGGCGTGCCCTGGACCGCGGCCTACATCGACACGATCGGCGAGCCGAGCGCCGACCTGCGCTCGAACATCGCGGCCGAGGCGCGTGCCAAGATCGTCTACGAACGCCTGATCGCCTGCACCGACGACCCGGGCGTGAAAGAGGCGCTGACCTTCCTGATGACGCGCGAAATCGCCCACCAGAAGTCCTTCGAAAAGGCGCTGTACTCGATGAACCCGAACTTCCCGCCGGGGAAACTGCCGGGCGACCCGCGCTTTGCCGACACCTATTTCAATATGTCGCAGGGTCCGGGCGAAATGCGCGGTTCCTGGAACCAGGGCGAGAAATGGGACTTCGTCACCGACCGCGAGAAGCAGATGGCGGTCGACGGCGGCTCGGGCGAGGCCGAAGTCAGGCTGCCGGCCAAGGATATCGACATCCTGAAGGCGCTCACCACCCGCACCATGTCGGACCCGTCCATCGACCCGCCGACCGGCGCCGAGCTGGGCATGGGCAACCAGACCATGGCCGACGGTGCAACGGTACAGGGCAAGGGCAAGTAATTGCCGAATATATGGCAATTACGCGGCAGGCCTGAGCACTGACCGCTGGCGCCGTGCAGCTTGATCGCTGCGCGGCGCCTGTTGTTACAAGAAAGATTGCATGAATACCCAAGTCATCCGCAGCATTACCCCACGCAAGGCGATCGGCCTCTTCATATGCGGCCTGGGCTGTGTCCTGCTGTTATCGAAACTGTTCGGCGAGCTGCTGCATGGGGCGTCGAACCTGCGCGCCGCGCTGATCGGCGGCGGCACCGCGGCGGCGGCGACCGCGCTGGGCACCCTTCCGGTGCTGCTGTCGCAGAATTTTTCGAAGCGGACCTACGACTGCTTCCTTGGTTTCGGCGCTGGCGTCATGCTTGGCGCTACGTCCTTTTCGCTGGTGATCCCGGCGCTGGCCGCGGCCAAGTCCGGCGGCGCTGGCAACTGGGGCGCCAGCCTCAGCGTCGGTGCTGGCATCATGCTGGGCGCTGGCCTGCTGCTGGTACTCGACCGGCTCATCACCACCGACAACATCCTGCAGCCAGCCGACACCCATAACGCCGCCTCGCTCAAGCGCGCCTGGCTGTTCGTGTGGGCGGTGGCCCTGCACAACCTGCCGGAAGGCCTGGCGATCGGCGTGGCCTATGCCGGGGTCGACCTCGGCAAGGCCAATTCCCTGGCCACCGGCATCTCGATCCAGGACGTGCCCGAGGGCCTGGTGGTGGCGCTGGCGCTGCGCACCGTGGGCTACAGCCGTGGCGTTTCGACGCTGCTGGGCGTCGCCTCTGGCTTGATCGAGCCGGTGGCGGCGGTGCTCGGCGTCGCCCTGATCGGCATCTCGGCCGGCCTGTTGCCCTTCGCCCTGGCCGCGGCGGCAGGGGCGATGCTGTTCGTGATCGCCAACGACGTGGTGCCGGAATCGCACCAGAACGGCCACGGCACCTGGGCCAGCGTGGCGCTGATCTTCGGTTTCATCCTGATGACGGTGCTCGATACCGCGCTCGGCTGACGCTGCGCGCGCTGCCGATCGAAGGCGCTCAATTGCACCGCGTAGCCGCGTAAACGGCCGAGTTGCGCTGCCTGTCGCTCAAGGACAGGGCTGCGCTTCGGAGCGCGGCTTCAGCGTCGCTTCGCTCTGCTGGAATACGAATTCACGCTTTTCAAGCCGTGGCAGGAGTTGGGCGAGGGTGACTGGAACGGCCATGATCAGAAAATTTAGTTTTCCTGAAGCTACATTATCAATTCGCGGCTATACTGCAAAGCGGGCATCGAGCGATTGCCCGGAAATGCGTGAACAAGCAAAAAAAGCCCCGGCGTCGGCCGGGGCGCAAGCTCTGCTGCTTCCTACTTTATCCTCAGTTCCGGATTTCCAGCGCGCGGTTCACACTCAGTGCCGCCAGGGTGCCGAGGGCGCCCGACAGCAGGTAGAGGCTGACGTAGCCGAGACCGTAGTTGGCGGCCAGGCCCAGCGCGACCAGCGGCGCAAAAGCGGCGCCCACCAGCCAGGCAAGGTCCGAGGTCAGCGCCGCGCCGGTGTAGCGGAACTCCGGCAGGAAGTTGGAGGTCACGGCGCCGGCAGCCTGGCCATACGACAGGCCGAGCAGCAGGAAACCGAGCAGGATGAAGGTGTTCTGGCCACCGGCGCCGCCGTCCATCAGGGTCGGCACAAAACCCGAGAACAGGGCGATCAGGATCGCCACGGTGCCGAGAGTGTTGCGGCGCCCGAATTTATCGGCGATCAGGCCGGAGGCCAGCACGCCGACGATGGCCAGGCCGCCGCCCATTACCTGCACCAGCAGGAAGTCGGACATCGAGCGGGTGTCGTAGAGCTGGATCCAGGACAGCGGGAACACGGTCACCAGGTGGAACAGCGCATAGCTGGCCAGCGCGGCGAGGGCGCCCAGCAAGATGGTGCTGCCTTGCTTGCGGCTGACTTCCAGCGGGCTTACCGGGTCCAGCTGGTGCTCGTCCAGCAGGTGGGTGTAGTCCGGCGTCGAGACCAGGCGCAGGCGGGCGAACAGCGCGACTACGTTGATGGCAAAGGCCACGTAGAAGGGGAAGCGCCAGCCCCAGACCAGGAAATCGTCCTGCGTCAGCTCGGACATCAGGTAGGAAAATACGCCAGCGGCGATGATAAATCCGGCCGGTGCGCCAAGTTGCCCCAACATCGCGTACCATCCGCGCTTGTGCTCCGGGGCGTTCAGGGCCAGCAGCGATGGCAGGCCGTCCCAGGTTCCGCCGAGCGAGAAACCCTGGCCCAGGCGCAGCACCGCCAGCGCGATGATCGACCACTCGCCCCAGCGTGAATAGGTGGGGAGGGCGGCCACGGCGACGGTGGCGCTGCCCAGCATGAACAGCGCGATGGTCAGTTTGATCTCGCGGCTGAAGTGGCGCTGGATGGACATGAAGACCACCGTGCCGATCGGCCGCGCGATATAGGCGAGAGCGAAGATGGCAAACGAATACAGCGTCCCTTCGAGGCGGTCGGCGAACGGGAAGAACACCGCCGGGAACACGAGCACCGAAGCGATCGCGTAGACGAAGAAGTCGAAATACTCGGAAGCGCGGCCGATGACCACGCCGACGGCGATATCGCCGGGAGAAATGGCGGTGTCGCGGGCGTTGATGTTGCGGGCGCCGCTGTGAGGGGCGGTGATCGGCGAGGCTGCTGCGTCGCCGTAGGTCGTTGTGTTCTGCTGCATATTTCGTCTCCTGTAGTCTTCGACAACCGGGCTGGAACCCTTCGGGATGAAACGTCAACAACAAAAAAAGCGCGAAGGGTGGGACAAAACGTCCAATCGCCAAACGTGCACCGTTGGCGTTACATTAGCATGTTATCTTTCCCATGTAACGTAAAACACAAGCATGATTCCAAAGACCGTAAGTCGAGGATTGTGGCTTACCCCTCTGTTGGCGGCCCTTGCCGGCTGCAACACCGTGGTACTCAATCCCTCCGGCGACATCGCCAAGCAGCAGGCGCATCTGATCATCATCTCGGTGATCCTGATGCTGTTGATTATCGTTCCGGTGATGTTCCTCATCATCCTGTTCGCCCGCAAGTACCGCGCCAGCAATACCACGGCCGCGTACGAGCCGGACTGGGACCACTCGACCAAGCTCGAACTCGTGATCTGGGGCGCGCCCCTGCTGATCGTGATCGTCCTCGGCCTGGTGACCTGGATCTACACGCACAAGCTCGACCCCTACCGTCCGCTCGACCGCCTCGACGAGCACCGTCCGATTCCGGCGTCGGCCAAGCCGCTGGTGGTGCAGGCCGTGGCGATGGACTGGAAATGGCTGTTCATCTATCCGGAGCAGGGTATCGCGACGGTCAATGAACTGATCGTGCCGGTCGACGTGCCGCTGCGCTTCAAGGTCAGTGCGACGTCGGTGATGAATGCGTTCTACGTGCCGGAACTGGCAGGCATGGTGTACGGTATGCCGGGCATGGAGATCACCCTGAACGCGGTCCAGAACCGTCCGGTCACCTCGTTCGGCATCTCGTCGAACTACAGCGGCGCCGGCTATTCGGACATGAAGTTTGCCTACCGCGGTGTCGCGCAGGGCGATTTCGACACCTGGGTGCAGTCGGTGAAGGCAGCCGGCGGCGGCAAGCTGGACAAGGCTAACTACCTGGTTCTGGAAAAGCCGAGCATCAAGGATCCGGTGCGCCGCTGGGGCGCCGTCGACGAGGACCTCTACTATCGCATCCTGAACCGCTGCGTCGCTGACGGCGTCGTTTGCCAGGACAAGATGATGATGGACGACGCACGCAAGGCGCGCGAGATGGCCCTCAACAAGATGCCTCAACACGCGGCAGCGACCCGCCTGGCCCAGGCCAACGGCGAGGTTTGCACCACGCCCGATGAAACTGTGAAGAAGAAGTAATCATGCACGAGCAATTTGACTTAATGAAGTTGATCTTCGGTCGGCTCAGCTGGGAAGCGATTCCCTACCACGAGCCGATCCTGATCGGTACCTTTGCCATGGTGGTGCTGGGCGGCCTCGTCGTCCTCGGCGCCATCACGAAATTCAAGCTGTGGGGCTATCTCTGGAAAGAGTGGTTCACCAGTATCGACCACAAGAAGATCGGTATCATGTACATGATCCTCGGTCTGATCATGTTCCTGCGCGGCTTTGCCGACGCGCTGATGATGCGCGCCCAGCAGGCGTTCTCCTTTGGCGATTCGCACGGCTTCCTGCCGCCGCACCACTACGACCAGGTCTTCACCGCCCACGGCGTGATCATGATCTTCTTCGTCGCGATGCCGCTGGTGACGGGTCTGATGAACTACGTCGTGCCGCTGCAGATTGGCGCACGCGACGTCGCTTTCCCGTTCCTGAACAACTTCTCGTTCTGGATGACCACCATGGGCGCGCTGCTGGTGATGGCTTCGCTGTTCGTCGGCGAATTCGCCCGCACCGGCTGGCTGGCTTTCCCGCCGCTGTCCGGCATCCTGGCCAGTCCTGACGTCGGGGTCGACTATTACATCTGGTCATTGCAGATTGCCGGTGTCGGTACACTGCTGTCGGGTATCAACCTGGTGGTCACCATCGTCAAGATGCGCGCCCCGGGCATGGACCTGATGAAGATGCCGGTGTTCACCTGGACCGCGCTGTGCACCAACATCCTGATCGTGATGGCCTTCCCGATCCTGACCGCCACCCTGGCGATGCTCGGCCTGGACCGTCTGTTCGACACCCACTTCTTCACGAACGAACTGGGCGGCAACGCCATGATGTACGTGAACCTGATCTGGATCTGGGGCCACCCGGAGGTGTACATCCTGATCCTGCCGGCCTTCGGTATCTTCTCGGAAGTCGTTGCGACTTTCTGCAGCAAGCGTCTGTTCGGCTACACCTCGATGGTCTACGCGACCGTCGTGATCATGGTCCTGTCCTACCTCGTGTGGCTGCACCACTTCTTCACGATGGGCTCGGGCGCGAGCGTGAACTCGTTCTTCGGCATCACCACGATGATCATCTCGATCCCGACCGGCGCCAAGATCTTCAACTGGCTGTTCACCATGTACAAGGGCCGCATCCGCTATGAACTGCCGATGATGTGGACCGTGTCCTTCATGATCACCTTCATCATCGGCGGCATGACCGGCGTGATGCTGGCGGTCCCGCCGGCCGACTTCGTGCTGCACAACTCGCTGTTCCTGATCGCCCACTTCCACAACGTCATCATCGGCGGCGTGCTGTTCGGCCTGTTCGCTGGTGTGAACTACTGGTGGCCGAAGATGTTCGGCTTCCGTCTGGACCGTAAATGGGGCGTGCGTTCGTTCTGGCTGTGGTCGGTCGGCTTCTGGATTGCCTTCACCCCGCCGTACATCCTGGGCTTCATGGGCGTGACCCGCCGTCTGAGCCACTTCGAAGATCCGTCGATCCACTGGCTGTTCCAGGTTTCGCTGGTCGGTACCCTGATGATCGCGCTGGGCATCGCCTGCATGATCATGCAGTTCGCCGTGTCGATCATGAACCGCAAGGCACTGCGCGACGTCACCGGCGACCCGTGGAATGGCCGTACCCTGGAGTGGGCCACCTCGTCGCCGCCGCCGGACTACAACTTCGCGTTCACCCCGGTGGTGCATGACAACGACGCCTACGCCGACATGAAGAAGGCCGGCTACAAGCGTCCGCTGAGCGGTTTCGTGCCGATCCACATGCCTGCCAACACCTGGGCCGGTCCGGTGATCCCGTTCGTGACCTTCGTGCTCGGTTTCGGCATCATCTGGCACATGTGGCTGCTGGTGGCCGTCGCCTTCGTCGCGACCGTCGCCGTGACCATCTACCACACGTTCAACTACAAGCGCGACTTCTACATCCCTGCGGAAGAAGTGGCACGTACGGAAGAAGCCCATACCCGACTGCTGGAATCCCATGTCTGACATTCATACCAACACCGTCAGCGCCACCGGCGCCGACATCAGCTCGCGCTATTACGCGGTCGAGCATCACCCGGAAAACGGCACCCTGCTGGGCTTCTGGATCTACCTGATGAGCGACTGCCTCATCTTCGCCTGCCTGTTCGCGACCTACGCTGTCCTGGGCCGCAACTACGCAGGCGGACCGTCCGGCGCCGAGATCTTCGACCTGCCGCTGGTGGCCCTCAACACGGCCTTCCTGCTGCTGTCGTCGATCACCTACGGCTTCGCGATGCTGGCCGCAGCGAAGAAGAACCTGAAGGGCACCCAAGTCTGGCTCGCCATCACCGGCGTGCTGGGCGCGTGCTTCCTGTACCTCGAGCTGTACGAGTTCTCGCACCTGATCCACGAGGGCTTCGGCCCGTGGCGCTCGGGCTTCCTGACCGCGTTCTTCTCGCTGGTCGGTACCCACGGCCTGCACGTGACCTTCGGTATCGTGTGGCTGGTCACCTTGATGTTCCAGCTTGGTAAGCATGGCATCAACGGCGCCAACTACCGTCGCCTTTCCTGCCTGTCGATGTTCTGGCACTTCCTGGACGTCATCTGGATCGGCGTGTTCACCTATGTTTATCTGATGGGAGTTCTGCCATGAGCGATCACCACACCGCACACGCTCACGGCCACGGTCACGGCCATGGCATCGACCACGACGACCACATGGAAGCCCACGGCAGCCTGAAGGATTACTCGATCGGTTTCATCCTGTCGGTGATCCTGACCGCGATCCCGTTCTGGCTGGTGATGACCCACCAGCTGCCGGCCGGCACCACCAAGTTCGTGATCCTCGGCTTCGCGGCCGTCCAGGTTGTCGTGCACATGATCTACTTCCTGCATATGAACTCGAAGTCCGAGGGCGGCTGGAACATGATGGCGCTGATCCTCACCGCGATCCTGCTGTTCATCGTCCTGAGCGGCTCGATCTGGGTCATGTACCACATGAACGCCAACATGATGCCGCACATGATCAACGAGGGTAATTCCGTGCATGGCATGCACGACATGCAGTAAATGGCAGTAAGCGATCCAGCAGCAGTCGGGGGCAGTCCGAAACGCGCCCCGCGTGTCATCCTGGCAGCCCTGGCGCTGCTGCTGATCGCGCTGTTCGCGGGTCTGGGGACCTGGCAGGTGATACGCCTGCAATGGAAACTGGACCTGATCGCACGCGTCGAACAACGCGTGCACGCCGCACCAGCCGCGCCGCCCCCTAGCGCGCGCTGGCATGGCATCACCGCCGAATCCGACGAGTACCGCCGCGTACAGGTCGCCGGCACTTATCTCTACGAATACACGACCCCGGTCCAGGCGCTCACCGAGCTGGGCAGCGGCTATTGGCTGCTGACGCCCCTGTGCACCACCGACGGTCACGTTATCCTGGTCAACCGCGGCTTCATCGCCGCCAGTCCGGGCGCACGCACGCGCTACCAGGCGCGCAAGTCCGAAGGCTATCCCTGCGCCACCAACGCCGGCGGCGCGGTGCAGCTGACCGGCCTGCTGCGCACCAGCGAACCGAAGGGCTTCTTCCTGCGCACCAACGACCCGGCCGCGAACCGCTGGTATGCGCGCGACGTGGCGGCCATCGCCGCCGCGCGCGGCCTGCCGGCCGAGCTTACCGCGCCTTATTTCATCGATGCCGCCGCCAACCAGAACCCGGCCGGCTCGCCGGACCAGCCGCAGGGCGGGCTCACGGTGGTGAAGTTCAACAACAGCCACCTGGTGTATGCCGTCACCTGGTATGCGCTGGCCCTGATGGTGGCCGCCGGATGGTGGTGGGTTACGCATCGCGGCGGCGCGCCGTCCGCCGGAACCGGAACCGATGAGCACGACGACTGAGGTCCTGAAGAACACCGCGGCCGACGTCGAATACGTCGCCGGCCACAAGAACATGCTGCAGCTGATCGAGCTGCGCTGGATCGCCGTCATCGGCCAGATCACCACCATCGCCGGCGCCATCCTGGTGTTCGACGTGCGGCTGCCGCTGGTGCAGATGCTCGAGGTGCTGGCCTGCCTGATCGCCTTCAACGTCGCCAGCCACCTGCGGTGGCACGAACACCGGCCGGTCACCAACAACGAACTGTTCCTGGCGCTGCTGGTCGACGTCGCCAGCCTGACCATGCAGCTCTATCTGTCGGGCGGCACCACCAATCCTTTCGCCTTCCTCTATCTGCTGCAGGTGATCCTGTCGGCGGTGCTGCTGGAAGCCTGGTCGACCTGGACCATCGTCGGCATCACGCTGGCCTGCCTGGCCGGGCTGTCGGCCTTCGCCAAACCGCTGCCGCTGCCGTTCGACCACGCGCGCGGCATCTCCAGCCTCTACGTGCAGGGCATGCTGATCTGCTTCGTGCTGAACGCGGCGCTGCTGGTGGTCTTCATCTCGCGCATCACGAACACGCTGCGCGGCAAGGCGGCGCAACTTGCCGACCTGCGCCAGCGCGCCGCCGAGGAAGAGCACATCGTGCGCATGGGTCTGCTGGCCTCGGGCGCGGCCCACGAATTGGGCACGCCGCTGGCGACCCTGTCGGTGATCCTGGGCGACTGGAAGCGCATGCGCGAATTCAAGGAAAACCCGGACCTGATCGAAGAGATCGCCGAGATGCAGGCCCAGCTCAAGCGCTGCAAGTCCATCGTCAGCGGCATCCTGCTGTCGGCCGGCGAGGCGCGCGGCGAATCGGCGGTGCGCACCACCATCCGCAGCTTCATGGACGAGCTGGTCGACGAGTGGCGGCAGAGCCGGCCCGTGCGCGAGTTCGCTTACGTGAACCGTATCGAGAAAGACCGGCCGGTGGCCTTCGATTCGGCCCTCAAGCAGATGATCGACAATGTGCTGGATAATGCGCTGGAGGCCTCGCCCGACTGGGTCGGGCTGGAGGCGAGCGTCGAGGACGGCACGCTGCTGCTGTCGGTGACCGACCGCGGCCCCGGTTTCGCGCCCGGCATGCTGAGCCAGTTCGGCAAGCCCTACCACTCCACCAAGGGCCGGCCGGGCGGTGGCCTCGGGCTGTTCCTGGTGGTGAACGTGGCGCGCACCCTGGGTGGGACCGTCTCGGCCCGCAACCTGCCGCAGGGAGGGGCCGAAGTGCGTCTGACGCTGCCTTTGACGTCGATCGCGCTGGAGAACGAATGAACGACAACGATAACGACAACACGCTGGACGCCGATCGCCTGCTCCTGATCATCGAAGATGACGACGCCTTTGCGCGCACCCTCGGCCGCTCCTTCGAACGGCGCGGCTACACGGTGCTGCTGGCACCGGGCTTCGACGAAGCCCAGGCGCTGCTGAAGCAGCACAACCCCGATTACGCCGTGGTCGACCTGAAACTGAAGGGCAACAGCTCGGGCCTGGCCTGCGTGCAGATGCTGCATGCGCACGACGAGGAGATGCAGATCGTGGTGCTGACCGGCTTCGCCAGCATCGGCACCGCGGTCGAGGCGATCAAACTGGGCGCATCGCAATACCTGGCCAAGCCCTCGAACACCGACGACATCGAAGCCGCCTTCGGCCACGTGGCCGGCAATACCGAGATCGAGCTGACCAACCGCTCCAGCTCCATCAAGACCCTGGAGTGGGAGCATATCCACGCGGTGCTGGCCGAGACCGACTTCAATATTTCCGAGGCGGCGCGGCGGCTCGGGATGCATCGGCGGACGCTGGCGCGCAAGCTCGAGAAGCAGCGCGTGAAGTAGAGGGGGCACCTTCTCCCAGAAAAGAAGTTCCAACCCAGCACGACAACGCCTCCGAATCCTCCTATTCGGGCCCATCGATGGGCCCGGCAGCACCTCTCATTTGTAGCCGCTCAAGGCCCTCAATCGCCGCGCAAGCAGACTCGGCTATTGAATCGTCCAACATGAGAGGTGAATCATGGCTATAGACAACAACGGCCCCTTTGACGGTGCCGGTTCCATTCTCAGCACCGTCGGTGGCCCGTCCGATCCGACGCCGCCGGAGAGCCTGGGCGCCACCACGCCCGAGAGCGAGCGCCTGCTGGAAAAGGTCACGGAAGACGCCGATCTGGCGGCGCGCATGCCCTACAACGAGGTCAAGCCGCTCGAGTACGGGCAGGCCGCCTTTACGCCGCACCGCGGCGAGACCCGCACGCCCGACACGCCGCTGGCCACCGCCAGCACGACCACCGAGGATATCGCCTCCAGCAAGCTGGGCGACGGCGAACCCGACATCGGCGCCAATCCTTTGAACGGCCCGCTGGACCGGGTCCGGGTCGACGACTCGAACCGCGAGCTCACCACCAACCAGGGCGTGAAAGTGGCGGACAACCAGGACTCCCTGAAGATCGGCCTGCGCGGGCCGACCGCGATGGAGGACTTCATCTTCCGCGAAAAGATCACCCACTTCGACCACGAGCGCATCCCCGAGCGCGTGGTGCACGCGCGCGGCGCCGGCGCGCACGGCTTCTTCGAAAGCTACCAGGACCTGTCCAGCATCACGCGCGCCTCGCTGTTCGCGAAACCCGGCAAGCGCACCCCGGTGTTCGTGCGCTTCTCGACCGTGGTCGGTTCGCGCGGCTCGGCCGACACCGCGCGCGACGTGCGCGGCTTCGCCACCAAGTTCTATACCGACGAAGGCGTGTTCGACCTGGTCGGGAATAACATCCCGGTGTTCTTCATCCAGGACGCGATGAAGTTCCCGGACCTGATCCACTCGGTGAAGCCCGAGCCGCACCACGAGATCCCGCAGGCCTCCAGCGCCCACGACACCTTCTACGATTTCGCCGGGCTCTCGCCGGAGATTTTCCACATGCTGATGTGGCTCGAGTCCGACCGCGCGATCCCGCGCAGCTACCGGATGATGCAGGGCTTCGGCGTGCACACCTTCCGCCTGGTGAACGCGAAGGGTGAAAGCCGCTTCTGCAAATTCCACTGGACGCCGCTCGCCGGCACCCATTCGCTGGTGTGGGACGAGGCGGTCAAGCTGGCCGGCGCCGACCCCGACTTCCATCGCCGCGACCTGTGGGAAGCCATCGAGTCCGGCAACTTCCCCGAGTGGGAGCTGGGGCTGCAGGTATTCACGGAGGAGCAGGCCGCCGCCTTCAAGCTGTTCGACGTGCTCGACCCGACCAAGATCGTGCCCGAGGAACTGGTGCCTGTGCGGCCGGTCGGGCGCATGGTCCTGGACCGCAATCCGGACAACTTCTTCGCCGAGACCGAGCAGGTGGCCTTCTGCGCCGCCCACGTGGTGCCCGGCATCGACTTCACCAACGACCCGCTGCTGCAGGGCCGTATCCACTCCTATGTCGACACCCAGCTGACGCGCCTGGGCGGGCCGAACTTCCACGAGATCCCGATCAATTCGCCGGTGGCCCAGGTCCACAACAACCAGCGCGACGGCTTCCACCGCCAGGCCATCAACCGCGGCCGCGTCAACTATGAGCCGAACTCGCTGGCCGGCGGCTGCCCCTTCCAGGCCGGCAGCCGCGGCTTCGTCAGCTATCCGCAACCGATCGAAGGGAGCAAGGTGCGTGGCAAGCCGGAGCTGTTCGCCGAACACTACGGCCAGGCGCGCCTGTTCTGGAAGAGCCAGACGCCGGTCGAGCAGAAGCACATCGTCGAGGCGTTCCGCTTCGAGCTGACGCGGGTGCAGACCCCGGCCGTGCGCGAACGCATCGTCGCCGGCCTGGTCAACGTCGATCCCAAGCTGGCGAAAGCCGTGGCCGACCAGTTGGGTATCCCGGTGCCGCCGCCACTGCCGCGCGTGAACAACACGCCGATCCCGGATTACCCGCCGTCGCCTTCGCTGTCGCTGCTGGCGCGGCCGGGCCGGGTCGGCATCCGCACCCGGCGCGTGGCGATCGCGGTCGCCAACGGCGTCGACGCGGCAGCGGTGCGCCAGATCCATGCTTCGCTGCTGAAGGACGGCGCGCAGCCACGTGTGGTGGGGCAGCATCTGGGCGAGGTCGCTGCCGTGAACGGCAAGCCGCTCGACGTCGAGGTGACGTTCGAGGCCACGCCGTCGGTGATGTACGATGCCGTGGTGCTGCCGCCCGGCGAAGCGGCGGCAGCGGCGCTGGAGCGCGATGGGCGCGTGCTGGAATTCCTGCGCGACCAGTACCGGCACGACAAGCCCTTGCTGGTGCTGGGGGCAGGGCGGCAGCTGGTGGCGGCGGCCGGCCTGCCGGTTGCGCTGCCGAACGGTGAGCCGGACCCGGGTATCGTGGTCGCCGATCCGGGCCACCTCAATGCGGCGCTGGTGGCGTTCAAGACGGCGGTCATGCGCCACAAGATCTACGCGCGCGAAACCGACCCTCCCAGAGTGTGAGCGTCATGTGCCTCTGTCACGTTCGTTGTGCGTCACGATGGAACAGGATCGCCACCGTCATCTCGGGTCATCGGTTGGCGGCAGGGGCCAAGTAGCACTCGCCTATAGACGGCCGGTTCAACCGTGGTGGCCCTGAAATACGTTTCCCCACGGTCCTGCCCAAATACCTCGGTAAACATGAGGCCGACGTCGACCAAGTCTGCGGTTACCGCGTCCTGACGTCGGTCCACGCGGTTTCGATGCGCGTGTCTTCGGGTCATCTGATCCTTGCCCTCACAGATTGGCGCTGCCTGTTGCGGTTCAAGCGCCGGAAGTAGCGGTCGCGTAGCCACGACGGACGAGGAACAAGTCTCCTCCAGTAGCGAATACGCCTCGGATAAAGAACATCCACCTCTCTGCAAAGGCGCGTGCCAGAGTCTTCGTACATAGCGGTACCCGTAGTCGAATAGGCGCGAGTTTAAGAAATTGCCACAGCAGCAATAGCAGGATCGAGCTAACGCTCGAAACGCACGGAAGTGTGAAAGGCGTAGCATGACGCGAGCAAATTTCATATCGAAATCGACTTTGTTAGTCGCCAATAAGTTGGCGCTTTTACCCGCATCTGTCCTATAAGGAGCTAGAAGAATCTGACACTGTGTAGGAATTTTCTGAATCGTTTTTCTCTGCAAGTGCTTCTCTTATACGTTCTAAAGCTTTGTCTGCGAGCATCAACACCAGGTCTGAATAATGTGAGCGGTGTGAGGGTGAAAACGTAATGTCCATTGCAATTGCGATAATTGCTGGGTGTTCTGATACGCAAGTTTCAGCTATTTTGTTTGACATGGCTCAAGAGAGGTGCGATTAGTGGTTGAAGATTAGCAAGCCAAGCTTAACCACTGGACGTTTCCCAGCACTTGCGCGGAATCAATAAAAATCGGCTAGCAATCTCTCCCGCATAATCAAAATTCCCGAAGCACTTGATTTATGGCGCAATTTTTTTTAATTCATCTTCCCCTGTGGGCGTATTGACACATGTCATCTTTGTAACCGGTGACTTTTGGTCAATGACACCGTTAAGATATGGACGTTTTCCTACACGCTGTCCGAATACAACTAGAGGGAAGAATAATGAGAATTATGGTTGCAGATAATAACGAAACGATGCGCCTGGGAATGAAAGCTGTCTTTGGGAAACAACCGTCACGTTATGCAGTCGGGGAGGCGGCAGATCGCGCAGGGTTGATGAGCGAATTGCTGAATGCGAATTACGATCTTGTGGTACTTGACCCAATGCTGTGCGCCGGGGCAGGCGAAGCCTTGATTCGGCAGATCAGGCGTGAAGCGCCGAAGGCACACGTGCTGGTTTATACGGATCTGGATGAGTTAAAGCATGGGGTACGGGCGATCCGCGCCGGGGCACGCGGCTATTTGATGAAAAACCGACCTGCATCCGAGCTGCTGGATGCCGCGGAACGTGTCAGTGCCGGTAAATTACACATGAGTGAGGCACTTGCGGAGGAGGTTGCCCTTAGTGCTTGGGGAATCAAACAGGATACACCACATGAAACGCTCAGCGACCGCGAAAAAATGGTGTTCGCCATGCTCGTTTGTGGAATGTCAGTCACTAATATTGCGGTTGCATTAAATCTGAGCTGTAAAACAGTGAGCACGCATAAAGCCCGGACCTTGACGAAAATGCGTTGCAAGAATTTAAGTGAATTGATTGAGTATGCACTTTCACACGGTTTAAAGGCCGACTGCGAAGCAATGTGCAAAGTTTGGTGACACCTGAATAGAGCGAAGTAATCGGGAAGGAAATTGCTTTGTCAATGCGCAATCCGCATACAGTGCCTGAACACCTTCTATCATTGATGCTTTTCTCCGACATCGCCTCCTCCCGATTAGCTGCGGACGAGATGATTCATGCATCCTTAAGTAAAGAAAATTGGCGTGTATCAACAAAATTTATTTTATTCATTGATTTCATTGCGCGCAATTTCCTCGCGATGTTGGTTTGATCTATATCAATGTCCTGCCCGGCTTAAGGCAAACGCCGCCAGGAAGCCGGCCACGGTGATCAGGCCGGCGAAGTCGTGGGCCACCGCGAAGGCTTCGGGGATCATGGTATCGACCAGCATTGCCAGGATCGCGCCGGCCGCCACCGCGGTCGTCGCGGCCACGACTTCGCTGGAGAAGTTCTGGAACACGGTATAGCCGAGCAGCGAGGCGATGCCCGAGGCGAGCGCGATGCCGCCCCAGATGCCGAATACATAGGCGGGGGAACGGCCGGCCTTCTTCATGCCGGCGGCGCTGGACAGGCCCTCGGGCACGTTGGACAGGAAGATCGCGGCCACCGCCACCGTGCTGACCACGCCGCCCTTCAGCATCGACAGGCCGATCACGATCGATTCCGGGATGCCGTCGAGCAGGGCGCCGACTGCGATCGCCAGGCCGCTGCCCTGGTCCTCGGCCTCGGAAGGCTGCTGGTCGCCGGAGCGCTTGCGGTGTTTCGCGCCGCGGTGGTTGAGATACCAGTTGGCCGCGGTATAGACCGCGGCGCCGCCGAGGAAGCCGTAGGCGGTGGCATCGAAGCCGCCCTGGCGGTAGGCTTCGTCCATCAGTTCGAACGAGAGGGCGGAGATCAGCACCCCGCTGCCGAAGGCCATGACGGCCGCGATCAGGCGCTGCGGCACCTTCAGGAAATAGCCGGCGGCGGCGCCGATCAGCAGCGCCGCACCCGCCACGAAACCCCAGAACCCGGCCTGGGCCCATATTGGTATGGTATGCATCGGTTCATGATAACCAGACCGGGCCGGTGAGCGGCGTACGCTAGCGGCTCAGCGGCGCATGCTTACCAGCTGTAACCCACCTTACCGTAGAAGAAGCGCCCATTGAACCCGTTCGGCGCCCAGACGCTGTAAGGCTGGGTGCCGTTCACGTTCAGGTTGCCGGCCGAGGTCACTTGTGCCGGATAGCGGTTGGTCAGGTTGTCGATGCCCAGGGTCACGCGCCAGTTGCTGGCCACGCGCACCGAAGCCGACACGTCCAGCACCCATTGCGGATCGTAGGTCTGGTCCAGCGCCACGTTGTTTTGCGGGACGGTGAATTTTCCGTAACGCGTCACGTTGGCGTGGCCGCTCCAGGTGCCGCGGGTGTAGTCGCCGGCCAGGGTCAGCTTGTCCTTCGGCGAACCGACGGTCAGGCGGTTGACGGTCTGGCGGTCGGCCAGCACCAGGCCGGCGTCGGCCAGCAGGGCCGGGGTCGCAGCCACGTGGCGCACTTCGTTGTCGTTGTGGTTGTAGGCCAGCGTGAAGTCGGCGCGCGCGCCTTGCGCCAGGTTCATGCGGTAGGTGCTGACCACGTCCACGCCCTTGGTGCGGGTATCGACGGCGTTGGTGAAGTAGCGCGCCGCGCCGACGTAGATGCCCTGGTTGCGCAGCGCGTTGCTCAGGTTGGCGGCGCCGCTGCTGGTCAGCTGCAGGTTGGACGAGAAGATCACGCGGTCGTCGATGTCGATGCGGTACAGGTCGACGGTGGTGGTCCAGTTGCGGATCGGCTGCCACTGCGCGCCCAGGCTCAGGTTGCGCGCGCGTTCGGGTTTCAGCGGCTGGGCGCCGAGGGCGCTGGCAGCCAGGCTGCCGACCGCGAAGGTGCCGGTCTCGATCGGCGTGTTCTGGCCGTTGATGACCAGGAAGTTGGTGGTCGTGATCGTGTACGACTCCTGGGCCAGCGACGGTGCGCGGAAGCCGTTCGAGACCGTGCCGCGCAGCGCGAACTGCGGCGTGAACGCGTAGCGCGCCGAAGCCTTGCCCGAGGTCGTGTTGCCGAAGTCGCTGTAACGCTCGTGGCGCACGGCCAGGGAGCCGGACAGCTGCTTGGTGATGTCGCCTTCCAGGTTCAGGTAGAGCGACTGGTTGTTGCGGCTGTCCTTGCCGGCGTTCTCGGGACGGAAGCCGGCGAAGCCCTGGGCGCCGCCGCCGAAATAGGAATTCGGCTCGCCGGCGCCGATTTCGTACGATTCGTAGCGCGCCTCGGCGCCCAGCGCCACCGTCAGCGGGCCGCTCATCCACGAGACCGGGATCTCGCGCGCCACGTCCAGGTTGGCCACGTCCTGGGTCGTGGTCAGTTTGCCGGCGTAGAAGCTGGTCTGGGTCGGGTTCGGGAAGCCGGGGCTCAGGTTGGTGGTGTTGTCGACGTCCAGGCTGAAGCGGTTGCGGCCGAAGTTCAGGCTGGCGTCCCAGCGCCAGCCTGCCAGCTCGCCGCGCAGGCCCGTCACCAGCGAGGAGTCGGTCGATTTGCTGTCTTCCAGCGGCAGGAAGCCTTCCGGGTACAGCGGCGAGCGGCCGGCCAGGCGCCAGGTCGCCGCCGACGAGGTCTTGCGCTCGCCGTAGTTGGCGAAGGCGTACCAGTCGAGGTTTTCGTTGATGTTGACCTGGCTGTTGAGGAAGAGGCTGCGCGGACGGCTGTCCGGGTCGCCGTAGCGCTGGGTGATGGTGCCCTGGCGCGGACCGGCTTCCGCACGCGGGTCCGGGAAGGCGCGGTTGGTCGGGTTGCGGTTGGCCGCTTCCACCGCCACCCGGACCCAGCCCTTGTCGCCCAGCGCGAAGCCGGTCGAGCCGCGCACGGTGGTCTGTTCGCCGTCGCCCTTGTCGTATTCGCCGTACTGCGCTTCGAACTCGCCGCCTTCGGCGCCTTTCTTCAGGATGACGTTGACCACGCCGGCGATGGCGTCCGAGCCGTACTGGGCGGCGGCGCCGTCGCGCAGCACTTCGATGTGGTCGATCGCCGCCAGCGGGATCGCGTTCAGGTCGACCGGTGCCGAACCGCGGCCCTGGGTGCCGTTGACGTTGACCACGGCGGAGGTGTGGCGGCGCTTGCCGTTGACCAGCACCAGGGTCTGGTCCGGCGACAGGCCGCGCAGCTGGGCCGGACGCACGGCATCGCTGGCGTCGGCGCCGGCCGGGCGCGGGAAGTTCATCGAGGGCAGCAGGCGCGACAGGACGGTGGCCAGTTCGCTCGAGCCGGTGCTCAGCAGCTCCTTGCTGGAGATGACGTCGACCGGCGATTCGGTTTCCAGCGTGCGGCGGTTCAGCGAACGGGTACCGGTGACGACCACCGCCTGCATTTCGCCGGCGGCGGCCTGGTCCGGGGTGGTCTGCTGCGCCTGGGCGGCGGGCAGGCTTGAGGCGATCAGGCCCAGCGCGAGCAGGGCGCGGGCCGGGTTGGGACGAGAATGCTTGACGCTCATGTTCTTCTTTCGATATGTTGCGCAGCACCATGGCTGCGGAGGGACCCGAGCTTAACAGGCTGTTACTTTCCAGGCCAATAAGGATTCGCATTATGCTTATATGAAGAATGCATAAGCGCCAGCTTGCTGTTCGGAATGTGGTAACTTGTCAATTTTGCCCAGACAGCACCCATGCCTTTCCACCGCACTTCCTCAGGACTCCTCCTTGCCGCCGCGCTGGCCGGCTGCGCCACCCAGCCGGCGCATGACCCACTGCAATCGGCCTTCGTGATCGTGGCCGACGACGGCGCCGCCATCGCCCGTGCCATCACCAGCGCGCCGGCTTGCCCGCAAATCGAGATCGACGGCCGTGCCGCGGCCATGAACGTGCGTGCGCCGCTCGCCCCGATTCCGCTGCGTCCGCTGTCCGGCGAGGCTGCCGGCCGGCCGCAGGCGCCATCCTCGGCGGTGCAGAGCTGCGAGGCGCCGCTGCCCGCCGGCGTGCGCAGCGTCGCGGTGGCCGGCCGCAAGCTGCCGCTGCCAGTGGCGGAGCCGCAGCGCATCGTCGTGATCGGCGACACCGGCTGCCGCCTGAAGGGCAAGGAGTTCCAGGACTGTAACGACCCGCAAGCCTTTCCCTTCGCGCGCGTGGCGGCCAGCGCCGCCGCCTGGAAGCCCGACCTGGTGATCCACGTCGGCGACTACCACTACCGCGAAGATGCGTGCCCGGCGGACCGTCCCGGCTGCGCCGGCAGTCCCTTCGGCTATGGCTGGGATGCCTGGCAGGCCGACTTCTTCGCCCCGGCGCAGGCCCTGCTGGCGGCGGCGCCGTGGGTGGTCGCGCGCGGCAACCACGAGACCTGCGTGCGTGGCGGCCAGGGTTGGTGGCGCTTCCTCGACCCGCGCCCCTTCGGCCCGCAGAACAGCTGCGACGATCCGGCCCAGGACCTGCACGGCGACTACACCGACCCGTATGCGGTGCCGCTCGGCGGCGGCGCCCAGTTGCTGGTGTTCGACAGCGCCAACACCAGCTACAAGGGCTTCGGGGCCGGCGACGTCCGGCTCGAGAAGTACGCCGACACCTACCGCAAGCTGGAAGCGCTGGCCGCACGCGCGCCCCACAACATCGCGGTCGATCACCATCCGCTGTATGGCTTCGGCGCCAACCAGGACAAGAACACGGGCGCGATCACGCTGTTCGGCGGTGACGCCGGCCTGATCCAGGCCTTCGGCGCGATCCAGCCGCGCCTGCTGCCGGCCAAGGTCGACGTGCTGTTGTCCGGCCACGTACACCTGTGGGAGCAGGTCAGCTTCGCCTCCGACCACCCGACCCAGTTCGTCAGCGGCTTCGCCGGCACCGCCGAGGACATCGTGCCGCTACCGGCGACCGTTGCGCCGGGCACCACGCCGGCACCGGGCGCCGTCGTCGAGGCCATGAGTTCCTGGATCGACGGCTTCGGCTTCATGACCATGGAACGGCGAGGCGCCGACCGCTGGGACGTCGTGGTCCACGACCGCGACGGCAAGGAACGCAATACCTGCACGGTCGAAGGCCGCCGCTCGCGTTGCGCGCTGCCGCAGGTGCCGCGTGCCGCCAAATAAGTACATTGGGAGAAATATGGTTGCCTACAATACACGATCTGTGTGACAATGTGTCTGTGAGCGGGGTTGCCGGAATGGTTTCCGGCAGTCTTCGCGATCAGCGATGAGGATACTTCGTATCTCTTGTGCTCCCGGCCACGCCGGGAGCGTTTTTTTCCCTGGTTGCCCGCTCCGTCCGACCAATCAAACTCGGAGGAGGGCATATGGACGAGTTGATTTCCGCCGCCGCCCAGCTGGCCTGGCCGCTGGCCCTGGTGGTGTCCTGGATGGCCGGCGAACTGGCGCATCGCTGGACCGGTGTTCCCCGCATCAGCATCTACGGCCTGGCCGGCTTCCTGGCCGGTAACCTGGCACTCGAAGTACAAGGTCCGATCGACCATTCCCCCTATCTGCTGCTGGCCAGCCTGGGCTTCGGCCTGATGCTGTTCGAGCTCGGCTACCGCATCAACCTGCGCTGGCTGCGCGCCAACCCCTGGATCCTGGCGACTTCGCTGCTCGAATCCGGCGCCACTTTCCTGGCCGTGTGGCTGGCCGCCGACTGGTACGGCGCGCCGCCGATCAGCTGCGCTCTGCTGGCGGCGCTGGCGATGGCGACCTCGCCGGCCGGCCTGATACGCGTGCTGAACGAGCAGGGCGCCGGTGGCCAGGTCAGCGAACGCGCGATGCACCTGACGGCGCTGAACTGCGTGTTTGCGGTGTTCGTGTTCAACCTGATCGTCGGCGTCAAGGTGTTCCAGACCTCGGGCGACCTGCTGCATGCCGCCGGCGCCACGCTGCTGGTGCTGATCGTGTCCGGCATCCTCGGGGCGCTGGCCGGCGTGCTGGTGCCGCTGTGGCTGCGCAAGTTCGGCGGCAAGGATGCGACCCTGACATTTGCTCTGATGGTTCTGCTGGTGGTGGCCACGGCCCACGTGCTGAAACTGTCGCCGGTGCTGGCCGCACTGTGCTTCGGCCTGGCGGCGCGCCATCGGCGCAGCGCGCTCGGCGTCGCCCAGCGCAATTTCGGCGCGCTCGGCGACCTGCTGTCGGTGCTGCTGTTCGTGTACGCGGCCTCGACCCTGACCTGGGCCAATGTGCGCGAGGGCCTGGTACTGGGCGTCCTGCTGGTGCTGGTGCGCCTGCTGGTCAAGGTCGGCGTCTGCGCCGCGCTGGCGCGGCCGTCCGGCGTGTCGGTGCGCAAGGGCGCGCTGTCCGGGCTGGCGCTGGCGCCGCTGGCGGTGTTCACGGTGCTGATGATCGAGCAGACCCGGCGCCTGGGCCTCGACTTCAATTACAGCCTGGCGCCGCTGGTGGCCATGGCCCTGGTGATGCAGGTATTCGGGCCCTTGATCACCCAGCGCGCGCTGGGCTGGGCCAACGAGAGCCACCAACACAAGGAGATCTGAATGAGCCTGGGACCCTTTGCCGTTTCCGAATCGCTGACCATGGGCGTGGAGCTCGAGCTGCAGCTGGTCAGCCTGTCCGACTTCGACCTGGTGCCGGCCTCGCCGGACATGCTGGACCTGCTGGCGCGCGCGCCTTTCCCGGGCAACGTCACGCCCGAGATCACCCAGAGCATGATCGAGATTAACAGCAGCGTGCACACCGGCCACGACGCCTTGCTGGCCCAGCTGCGCGAGATCCGCGACACGCTGCTGGCCGCCGGCGACCGCCTCAACGTCGGCGTCTGCGGCGGCGGCACCCACGCCTTCCAGCAGTGGTCCGAACGGCGCATCTTCGCCAAGCCGCGCTTCAAGGAAGTGTCGCAGCTGTACGGCTACCTGGCCAAGCAGTTCACGGTGTTCGGCCAGCACGTGCACATCGGCTGCCGTTCCGGCGACGAAGCGATGTACCTGCTGCACGCGCTGAACCGCTACGTGCCGCACTTCATCGCGCTGTCCGGCTCCTCGCCCTTCCTGCAGGGCGCCGACACCAGCTTTCAGTCGGCCCGTTTGAATTCGGTGTTCGCCTTCCCCTTGTCGGGCAGGGCGCCGTTCCTGCTCAGCTGGGACGCCTTCGCCGAGGCCTACTTCGAAAAGATGGCCGGCACCGGGATCGTGAAGAGCATGAAGGATTTTTATTGGGATCTGCGGCCCAAGCCCGAATACGGTACCATCGAACTGCGCGTGTGCGACACGCCGCTGTCGGTCGAGCGTGCGGCCAGCCTGGCCTGCTACCTGCAGGCCCTGTGCAGCTATCTGTTGGCCGGCAACGAACCGCCGCCGCGCGAAGACGACTACCTGGTCTACAACTACAACCGCTTCCAGGCCTGCCGTTTCGGCCTGGACGGCACCCTGGTCCATCCGCAGCGCCACGAGCAGGTGCTGCTGCGCGACGATATCCTCGCGACCCTGCGCCGGCTCGAGCCGCATTACGAGGCACTGGGCAGCGGTGCGGCACTCGAGCGGATGCGCCGCGACATCGAACTCGGCAGCGATGCCGACTATCTGCGGGCGGCTTTCCGCGAAGGCGGCAGCCGCGAGGCGGTGGTCGACGCCGCGCTGGAGCGCTTCCGCGAAGACCAGCCGGCGTGGGCTTAAAGCGACTGGCCCAGCGGGACCTTGGCGCTGGCCTCGTCCGCTTCGAGCAGGGCGATCAGTTGGCCGAGGTCGTGCTCCATGCGTTCCAGCGTGGCCGGGTCGAGGCTGGACAGGGCGTCCGGCAGCACGCCGGCGAAGGGCATCGGCGCGCTCTTGAGCACCGTTTCGCCTTCCGCCGAGATACGCAGCGACACGCTGCGCCGGTCCATGCCTTCGCGCGCGGCAGTCACCAGGCCGCGTTCGGACAGGCTCTTGATCAGGTTGCTGGCGGTGGACTGGTGGATGTCGAGTTCGCGCGACAGCTCGGTTACGCCGATACCGGGACGCCGTTCGATCACGGACAAGGCCCAGAGCTGGGCGCCGCCGACGCCGGCTTCGCGCTCGACCTGTCGGAAATGGGTCTTGACCGAGTTGAAAACGATACGGAACTGGCGCAGCACGCGGGTTTCCGGTGCGGCGGCCTCGGCCCCGTCGGCGGGGTTTGACGAAAATGATGATGAGGACATAAACCGAATGATAATGGATAAACCCGCGCCAAGCCCAGTTCCCCGTTGCAGGAATGTTACCCCATGAAGCCACCACGCTCGATGCGCGAGGCGCTGCGTCAGGAGCTGGCCGACTGGCGGCTGTGGTTCGCACGCGCGCTGGTGGTGGCGGCAGCCGTGGCGGCCGGCCTGACCGTGGTCGGTTTTACCTGGCTGGCGGAGACCGCCAGCAGCTATTTCACGGCGCTGCGCCTGCAAGCCTGGTGGGCGCCGCTGCTGGCCGCCCCGGCCGCCGCCGCCGCGGTGGTCTGGTGCACGCGGCGGTTTGCGCCGGGCGCGGCCGGTTCCGGCATCCCGCAGGTGATGGCGACGCTGGAAAAGGAAGTCGGCGATGCCGAGCGCGGGCTGTTCGTCTCGCTGCGCCTGAGCATCGCGAAAATCCTGCTGACCTCGGGCGGCCTGCTGGGCGGGCTGTCGCTGGGCCGCGAAGGGCCGTCGGTGCAGATCGCGGCGGGCATCATGCTGCAGGCGCGGCGCCTGATGCCGGTTGGCGCCCCAGTCGGCGTGCATGGCCTGCTGGTGGCCGGCGGCGCGGCCGGCATCGCAGCGGCTTTCAATACCCCGCTGGGCGGGGTGATGTTCGCGATCGAAGAGCTGGCGCGCGCCCCCGAGCGCCGCAGCAGCGGCCTGATCATCGCGGCGATCGTGCTGGCCGGCCTGGTGGCGGTGTCGGCCCACGGCAACGGCACCTATTTCGGCGTGATCCATGCGCCGACGCCAGGCCTCGGCCTGCTGCTGCCGGGACTGCTGCTGGCGGTGCTGGCGGGTCTAGCCGGCGGCCTGTTCTCGCGCCTCATGATCGCGTCGCTGTCGGGCCATTCGCTCGACCCGTTCAGCCGCTTCCGCGCACGCCGGCCGGTGCTGTTCGCGGCCGGCTGCGGGCTGGCGGTGGCGGTGATCGGCATCGTGACCGCGGGCGCCGCCTTCGGCTCCGGCTATGGCGCCACCCGCACCATGGTCGAGGGCGCGGGGGCGATGCCGCCGGCCTATGCCTTGTTCAAGTTCCTGGCGACCTGGCTGACCAGCTGGGCCGGCGTGCCGGCCGGTATCTTCGCGCCCTCGCTGGCGATCGGCGCCGCGCTCGGCAACGACGTGGCGCTGCTGCTGTACGGTACCCAGATGCCGGCCCTGATCGCGCTCGGCATGGTCGGCTTCCTGTCGGCCGCCACCCAGGCGCCGCTGACCGCCTTCATCATCGTGATGGAGATGGTCGACGGCCATGCCATGGTGCTCAGCCTGATGGCCTGCGCTTTGGTGGCGTATGCGGTGGCGCGCGCGATCAGCCCGCCGCTGTACGCCACCCTGGCCGGCTTCCAGCTGGCGCGCCTGCCGGCCAGGCCGGTCGAGTAGCCGGAAAGCCGCGCCGGCTTCCGAAACCGGCGTCCAGGACAGACCAAGCCTGTTACCATGGGCTATGTCGAAATGGATCGCGCGCATCGGCCGCGTCCGTCTGCGGCCACACGATATCGCCGCCGCCTTGACCTTGCTGGGCGGCGTTGTGATCGCTTTTGCGCTCGCCAGCGGCCTGCACGAGGCCGACAGCGAACGCGCCCGCGGCGAATTCCTCCAGCGCGCCGAGACCAATTACGCGGCGGTCGCCAATAGTTTCGGCGACGTGCTGGTCGTGCTCCAGGCCAGCAACTCCCTGTTCGAAGCGATCGGCAAGGTCGACCGTGCGCAGTTCGGCGCCTTCGTCCTGCCCCTCATGCAATCGCATCCCTACCTGGACGCGGTGGTGTTCCACCGCCTGGTCGAAGGCGCGGGGCGCGGCAGCTATGAAGCGGAGCAGGCCAGGGCAAGGCCGGGATTCCGGATACAGGCGCGTACACCCGACGGCGTCGCGCCGGCACCGCAGCGCGACCGTTACCTGGTGGCGGAATACGTCGAGCCGATGAATGGCAATGCCGGCCTGCTCGGCTTTGATGCGCTGTCCTTCGCGCCCGAGGCCCGCGCCTTCGAGCAGGCAGTCGAGAGCGGCCGTCCGGCCGCCAGCCGGCTGCTGCCGCTGTTGCAGCAAGCGGTGCAAGCGCAGCCGCAAGCGCAGCGCCAGGCTTTGGGCGTGGTCATGGTGATGCCGGTCTACCGCGGCGGCGTGGTGCCGCTGGACGCGGCGGCGCGCCGCGCGGCGGTGCTCGGCGACACCGCGGTGGTGCTCGACGTCGGCGAGCTGGTGGGGCACACGCTGGCGGGTGCCCGGCTGCTGGGCCGCGCCGGCATTGCCATCGAATTGTCCGGCCTGGGCGAGCAGGGCATGCGCACCGCCTACCGCTGGGACAGCATGGGCTGGCGCGCGGTGCCGGCCTGGCGCGGCTGGCTGGGCGAGCAGACCTTCTCGGTACAGTACCCGTTCGAAGCCGCGGGCCAGCGCTGGAATCTGCGCCTGGCCGCACGCTCGACCGACCTGGGCGGCGGCGTGGCGCCGCTGGCGGTGCTGGTGCTGGGCTGCCTGGCCAGCTTCGCCCTGGCGGCCTGGGTCCGCGTGCGCAGCCTGCGCGCCGGCCACGTCGAGGCCCTGGTCGAGCGCCGCACCGCCGACCTCGAGCAGGCGCTGACCCAGACCAACCTCTATCTGCGCGCCATCGAAGCCAGCGCCAACGTCGTGATGCTGGTGGACGCGCGCCGGCCCGGCTACCCGATCGAATACGTGAACCCGGCCTTCGAGCGCATGCGCGGCTACGGCGCCGCCGAGGCGGTGGGGCGGCGCCTGTTCGACGTCGCCGAGCGCGAACCGGACAAGGCTGCCGTGGCCGAGCTGCTGCAGGCCATGCGCGAGCGGCGCGAGGGCCACGCCACCATGCGCCTGCGCTGCAAGAGCGGCAACGAGCTGTACGCCGACGTCTATGTGGCGCCGGTGTGGGAGGGCGAGGACACGCCGGGCCACTTCGTGATCACGCAGTACGACGTCAGCACCGCCAAGCGCTACGAAGCCGAGCTGGAGGTGCGGGCACGCTACGATACCCTGACCGGCCTGGCCAACCGGGCCTTGCTGCAGGACCGCATCGAGGCCGCGATCGCGCTGGCCGGTCCGAACGACGCGGTGTGGGTGGCGGCGCTCGACCTCGACCACTTCAAGTACGTCAACGACACCCTCGGCCACGGCGCCGGGGACGAGATGCTGAAGGCGGTGGCAAGCCGGATCCTGGCCACGGTCGGGCGTGCCGACACGGTCGCGCGCACCGGCGGCGACGAGTTCGTGCTGGTGCTGCCCGGCCGCGCCGACGAGAGCGAGGCCGCGGCCACGGTCCAGGCGGTGCTGCTGGCGCTGGCGGCGCCGCTGTCGCTGCACGGCCAGGAGCTGGTGATGACCGGCAGCGCCGGCCTTGCGGCCTGGCCGGCCGACGGCCTCGATGGCCCGACCCTGATCCAGCACGCCGAGGTGGCCATGTACCGGGCCAAGGACCTCGGCCGCAATGCGGTCCAGTTCTACACGCCGGCGATGAATGCCCGGGCACGCGAACGGATGGCGCTGGAGGGCGCGCTGCGCAGCGCGCTGACCCAGGGCGAGTTCGAGCTGCACTACCAGCCCCAGGTCGACCTCGAGAGCGGCGCGGTGGTCGGGCTGGAAGCGCTGATCCGCTGGCGCCACCCGAGCCTGGGCCTGGTGCGGCCGGACCGCTTCATCCACCTGGCCGAAGAGACCGGGCTGATCGTCCCGATCGGGGCCTGGGTGCTGCGCACCGCCTGCCGCCAGAGCTGCGAATGGCAGCATGCCGGCCTGGGGCCGCTGCGCATCGCTGTCAACCTGTCGGCGCGGCAGTTCGCCCAGCCCGGCCTGGCGCGCGACATCCAGCGCGTGCTGGACGAGACCGGCCTGGCGCCGACCTGCCTCGAAATCGAGCTGACCGAGAGCCTGGTGATGGAGGACGTCGAGGGCGCGATCCGGACCATGGGCGAACTCAAGCTGATGGGGGTGAAACTGTCGATCGACGACTTCGGCACCGGCTACTCCAGCCTGTCCTACCTGCGCCGCTTCCCGGTGGACGTGCTGAAGATCGACCGCTCGTTTGTCCGCGACATTCCCGGCAGCGAGGACGACGCCGCGATGGTCTCGGCGATCATCGAACTGGCGCGCGGGCTGCGCATGCGGGTGATTGCGGAAGGCGTGGAAACCGAGGCCCAGCTCGACTACCTGAAACGGCGCGGCTGCGACGAGGTACAGGGCCACGTGTATGCACAGGCGGCCTCGCGCGCCGACGTCGAGGCCTTGCTGCGCACCGGCCGCCACGTCAAGCCGCAGACCGTGAGCGCCTGACAAAGCGGCGTGAAAGCGGTCTGGCGCACCGTGAATTCGCAAGCCCTCGGCTATACTTGCGGCGGGTACCAACAGGAGCAGGCAGGAACACAACGTGGACGACCATAACAAGAACGAAGAACAGCAACAGGATCAGGATGTCGTGCGGCCGATGGGCTATCCCGGCTTCGACCGGCGGCGTGCCGGCGCGGCGGCGGCACGGGCCCGCGCGCGTTACGCCGAGCGCTATGCCGAGGTGCGCGCCGGCCTGATGGCGCGTCCGCCCTTGCAGCGCTGGCTGCTGATCGGCCTGTGGACGGGCCTGGCCCTGATCGTGGTGTTCGCGATCTACGTGGCGATGCTGTTCCCGCTCACCCCCGGCATCGAGGACGTCAAGCAGGCGCGGGTCGCGCGCCCGACCGTGGTCGTGTCGAGCGATGGCCGCGAGCTGGCCAGCTTCGAGCAGGGCTTGCAGGAAAAGGTGAAGCTGTCGGAGATCTCGCCGCACGTGATCACGGCCCTGATCTCGACCGAGGACCACCGCTTCTACGAACACCATGGGGTCGACTTCACGCGCATCGGCGGCGCCATGCTGGCCAACCTGAAGGGCGACGCCCAGGGCGGCTCGACCATCACCCAGCAGCTGGCGCGCAACATGTTCCGCGACGAGATCGGCAGCCGGCGCAACCTGAACCGCAAGCTGAAGGAGCTGATCACCGCCTTCAAGATCGAGAACACCTACAGCAAGACCGAGATCCTGGAAGCCTACCTGAACACGGTGCCCTTCCTGTACAACACCTACGGCATCGAGATGGCCGCGCGCACCTATTTCGGCAAGTCCGCGTTCCAGCTCAGCGAAACGGAAGCCGCGACCCTGGTCGGCATGCTGAAGGGCACCGCTTATTACAACCCGGTCACCAACCCGGAGCGCTCGCTGGCGCGCCGCAACGTCGTGCTGGGCCAGATGCTGAAGGCCGGCGCCTTCAGCGAGAGCCGCTACCGCCAGCTGGTCAAGCGCAAGCTGGGCGTGCACTTCAGCCGCCAGGCCGAGCGCAACGGCCGCGACGACCATTTCAGCGCCTACGTGCGGCGCTGGCTGGTCGAATGGGCCGACAAGAACGACGTCAACCTGCAGCAGGACGGCCTGGTGGTGCAGACCACGCTCGACTACGACCTGCAGCAGGCGGCCCAGCGCGCCGTCGAGCGCCAGGCCGACGCCCTGCAGGCGATCGCCGACGTCGACTGGGCGCATTCCTGGCCGATCAACTCGACCTCGACCCAGACCTACGCCGACATGCGCGACGGCGTCTCGCCCTTCGAGTACTTCTGGCAGTCGCACGGCGAGCTGCTCGATGCCTTCGTGCGCGAGTCGGCCGACTACAAGCGCGCGGTCGAAGGCGGCGAAGCCCCGGCCGCGGCGCTCAAGCGCTTGCGTAGCGACCGCGATTTCATGCGCCAGCTGAAGGCCGCCAAGTCGCGCCTGGAGGCCGGCTTCGTTGCGATGGACCCGACCAGCGGCGAGGTCAAGGCCTGGGTCGGCAGCCGCAACTTCCAGCGCGAACAGTTCGACCACGTGAACCAGGCCACGCGCCAGCCGGGTTCCACCTTCAAGCCCATCGTCTACGCGGCGGCGCTGGAACGCGGCATCACGCCCGACCATCCTTACCTGGATGCGGTGACGACGATCCGCGACCCCAACGGCACCACCTGGCGCCCGACCGACAACAGCGGCACCACCGGCCGCCGCCTGACCATGCGCGACGGCCTGGTGTTCTCGAAGAACACCATCACGGCCCAGGTGATGCAGGACGTGGGCGTGGCGCCCATCGTCAAGCTGGCCCAGGACCTGGGCGTCCGCGGCAGCAAACTCTCGGCCGTGCCCTCGATCGCGCTCGGCACCAGCCCGGTGACTCTGCTGGAGATGGTCAGCGCGTATTCGACCATCGCGGCCCAGGGCGAATACCGGCGCCCGGTGTTCGTGCGCAAGATCACCGACCGCGACGGCAACGTGGTGGCGGACTTCGCCAGCCAGACCCCGCAGCGCGTGCTGTCGCAGGCCTCCGCCGTGACCCTGATCGACATGATGCGCGGCGTGATCAACCGCGGCACCGGCACCGCCGTGCGCAACCGCTTCGGCATCGGCGGCGACGTCGCCGGCAAGACCGGCACCACCCAGAACAACGCCGACGGCTGGTTCATCATGATGCACCCGAACCTGGTGGCCGGCGCCTGGGTCGGCTTCAACGACAACCGCGTGACGATGCGCTCGAATTATTGGGGGCAGGGCGGCCACAGTGCGATCCTGCTGGTCGGCGACTTCTTCAAGACGGCGCTGGACAGCGGCAAGCTGCCGGCGGACGCCGAGTTCCCGGGCTTCCGCAAGGCCGAGCCGGTGGTGCGCCACGTCGAGCCGGAAGAGGACATGGAAGAGGGTAGCGACATGCAGCAGGAAGGTCCGCCGGCCGACCTGGCGCAGCCGCCCTCGGAGCCGGGCGACGAGCCGGAAGAGCACCCGCGGGCGGAACCGGAGCCGCCGCGCGGGGACGCGGTGAACCGCTTCCCGAACGACGCCTAGTACACCGTCGCTCCCACCTTACTACCGTCGTTCCCGCGAAAGCGGGAACCGATGCTGAACAAATGACACCGGTACGGCGTTCCCGCCGAGGTTGATGGGTGATGCGGACGCGGGCACGGGGTGCCCGCCCTACCAACGTAGGGTGGGCACCCTGTGCCCACGTGCCCGTCCGCTTACAGAATCGGCGTACCGCCAGTAACAGCGATGCGCGCCCCCGACACGTAACTGGCCTCGTTCGACGCCAGCATCACATACACCGGCGCCAGCTCGGCCGGCTGGCCGGCCCGCTTCATCGGCGTTTGCTGGCCGAAGCTCGCCACCTGGTCCGGCGGCATGGTGGAGGGAATCAGCGGGGTCCAGATCGGCCCCGGCGCCACCGAGTTCACGCGAATGCCCTTTTCGGCCAGCAGCTGGGCCAGGCCGGCCGTGAAGTTGGCGATCGCACCCTTGGTGGTGGCGTAGGCCAGCAGGGTCGGCTTGGGATTGTCCGAGTTGATCGAGGTGGTGTTGATGATCGAGGCGCCGGGCTGCATGTGCTTGACCGCCGCCTTGCAGATGTGGAACATCGCATCGATGTTGACGGCGAAGGTATGGCGCCATTCCTCGTCGGGGATGTCCTCGATCGATTCGTGGGTCATCTGGAAGGCGGCATTATTCACCAGCACGTCGATGCGGCCGAATTCCTGCACCGCGCGGTCCACCAGCGCGCGGCAGTGCGCCGGATCGGCCAGGTCGCCGGGCACCAGCACCGCCTTGCGGCCGGCTTCCTTCACCAGACGCTCGGTTTCCTTGGCATCCTCGTGCTCGTTCAGGTAGGCGATCAGCACGTCCGCCCCCTCGCGCGCGAAGGCCAGGGCGACCGCGCGGCCGATGCCGCTGTCGGCGCCGGTGATCAGGGCCTTCTTGTCGGCCAGGCGGCCGTGGCCGACATAGCTCGATTCGCCGTGGTCGGCCTTGGGCGTCAGCTGGGCCTCGGTACCCGGCGGGGTCTGCTGCGGAGTTTGCGCCTGGGCCTTCTGCTGGTTCTGCTGTTGCGACTGCTGCTGGGACATAAATCCTCCATCGAAAGCGTGGGCTTGCGATTCTAGGCGCGCCGGCCGGGCAGCGGCGCCAGACTGCCGCCCGGCAATCAGCCTGGTGGATGGCGCCCGCCGCGGCGCTCAGGGCATGGGCCGCGCCTGCGGTTTGCCGCGGCCGTCGGGCCGCTTCACCTCGACGGCGTCGTTGGCCGCCTGCTCGGCGCCGCCGCCCTCGTTCAGGATCAGCTGCTGGGCGCGCGGCGCGGTCGAGACCCCGAGCTCGCGGAACAGCTGCATCGCCTCCAGCAGCACCTGCTGCTGGGTCTTGAGGTAGAGGCTGAAGTCGGCGTCGCTCAGGTTGTAGACGATGTCGTACTCGATGAAGTTCTGGTCCAGCACGGTCAGGTTGACGTGGTCCAGCTTCACCTTGTCCTTGGTTTCGATGATGGCGGACAGGCGCGGCGGCAGCTTGGCCGCCAGCTCCGGCGGCGTGGCCGGGTTGATGCGCAGCGCGAACTGCACGCGGCGGGTGGTCATGCGCTTGAAGTTGTGGACCGTCTTGCGCAGCAGCTCGGCGTTGGCGATCACGATCTGTTCGCCGGACAGCGCGCGGATGCGGGTGGTCTTCAGGCCCACGTGCTCGACGGTGCCCGAGAATTCCGGCACCGAGACGTAGTCGCCGACCTCGAAGGGCTTGTCCACCGCGATCGACAGCGAGGCGAACAGGTCGCCGAGGATGTTCTGCACCGCCAGCGCGACCGCGACACCGCCGATGCCCAGGCTGGCCACGAAGGTCGTGACGTTGATGCCCAGGTTGGCCAGCATCGCCAGCAGGAACACGGTCCACACGCTCCACTGCAAAGCCCAGATCATCAGCGTGTGCGCCACCGTGACCTGTTCGTTTTCCTTGTTCTTGCCGTGGATGCGGAAGTAGCGATGTGCCGTCACCGCGATCGCGCGGTGCAGCCATAGGGCGAGCTGGGCGCCGAGGGTCAGGAACCACAGGTGGCCGACCCGCACGTTCCAGGGCGGCGGCAGGTCGAGCACCGAGACGCCGATCAGCAGCGAGGTCGCCAGTATCGCCAGGTTGCTGGTCCTGGCCAGCGTGTGGCGCAGGACGTCGACGATGGGCCGCTGGGCGGTTTCGCCGTCCAGCTGGTTGAGGCGGCGCCGGAACAGCACCACGGCGCCGTGGATCAGGAAGAAGCTGAGCACCGCGGCGCCGATCGCAAAGGCGGCGTTGGTCCAGCTGATGTCGAGGGATGTGAAATAGCCGCGGATATCCATTGGGCTCCTTTCGAATCGGTACGTGGGGTAAAGGGCAGGGCAAAACGGGGCGGAACAGGGCGGAACAGGGCGGGACAGGCCCTGAGCCCGCGTGCGGCGAAACGGCTTGCGCGGATGGCGGCAGCCCGGTCGGCCTGCACAGCCGGGTGGACGCGCGCTGCGCCCATCCGGCTGGACACGCCTGTTCGAAGCGCCGTTGCCGGCGCCCGGGTGCGACGTGCTTAGTGCTTGGTCCGCAGATGCTGGCGAACGGCTTCGGCGCTGTTGCCGGCTTTCTTCACGGCCTGCTGCAGTTCTTCCTCGGAGACGCCCAGTGCCTTGGTCCAGTACTGGATCTCGTGCTTCTCATGCAGGTTGATGCGGGCGCGGTCTTGGGCACCGCGGTTTTGCAGATTGTCGGACATGATGGGCTCCTTTATTCACACGTTACGGGTCCAGCGTGCCATCGGGCGCAGCCGTATTCCGTTCGCTGCCTAACCTTGAGTAACTATATTTGCTATCGAAAAAAGTTCCCATGCGTCAGCAATATGCGTTGAGCCTGATCAGGAAACCCAGCAATACCAGCATGGTTTGGCGAGCCCGGCAGTACGATCAAAGCGATGTCTGCACCACATTGGTGCAAATCGGCAACTTTCCAACATCCCGGAGGCAGCCATGCAACATCGCAATCCCGGTGGTCTTTCCACCCGCAAGACTCTCCTTGCCGTCGCCGCCACGGCCTTCCTTCTCTCGGCCTGCCAGTTGCAGGGCGGCGGCCGCGTCGACCAGCTGAACGATCTGCGCGGTCCGACCCAGGACTACCGGGTCGAGCTGCGCGAAGGCACCAACATGGCGGCTTCGCCCTCGCCGGACGGCCGCCGCATCGTGTTCTCGGCGCAGGGCGCGCTGTGGATCATTCCCGCCGGCGGCGGCACCGCCACCCGCATCACCGACTGGCACCTGGAGCCGACCGCGCCGGTGTGGTCGCCCGACGGCAAGCGCATCGCCTTCCAGAACTACGCCCCGGAAGGCAATTACCACATCTGGACCATCGATCCGGACGGCCGCCACGCGGAAGAGCTGACCACCGGCCCGAACGACGACCGCGAGCCGGCCTGGACACCGGACGGCAGCGCGCTCGTGTTCTCATCCGACCGCAGCAACGACGGCCAGTACAAGATCTGGACCGTGCCCGCGGCCGGCGGTCCGCCGCAGCAGGTCACGACCGGGCCGGGTGCCGAGAGCAATCCAGTGGTGTCGCCGGACGGCGCCACACTGGCCTATGTGGATGGGGCCAACGTGGTGACGCGGGCGCTGGCCGGCGGCACCCCGGCGATCGTCGCGCCGGGCACCGCGCCGGCCTGGCTGCCGGACGGCAGCGGTCTGGTCTACCAGAACGCGGACCGTCAGCTGGTACTCCGTGGCACCCAGGTCACCAGCGGCGAAGACATCTTCCCGTTCCCGGTGCGGTACCTAGCAGACGGCCGCTTCCTGTACACCGCCGACGGCCATATCCGGGTACGCGACGCCGCCGGCGCGAGCCCCAGGGACATCGGTTTCCGCGCCGAGCTGCTGCTGCGCCGCCCCGACTTTTCGCACCGCAAGGACCGCCAGTTCGACAACTTCGGGCAGCGCCAGGTCCAGGGCATCAGTGCCCCGGTGCTGTCGCCGGACGGCCAGAGCATCGCCTTCGTGGCGCTGAACGACGTCTGGGTGATGCGCATCGGCGAAGCGCCGCGCCGCCTCACCAACGACCGCGACCGCGACATCAGCCCGCAGTGGACGGCGGATGGTACGGCGGTCTATTTCTCGACCGAGCGCGGCAACGCCGGCCAGCTGGCGGTCGACCAGGTCGACGTCGCCACCGGCGCGCGCACCCGTCTGGCGGCGATCCCGGGCCGCTCGATGGCGCTGCCCAAGCTGTCGCCGACCGGGGATCGGATCGCCTACACGACCCTGTCCGGCCAGCTCGAGATCTGGAACCGCGCCACCGGGACCTTCCAGGTGATCGCGCCGGCCGTCGGCAGCCAGGTCAGCACGCCGCAGTGGCTGCCGGACGGCCAGCGCATCCTGCTGGTCGACAACGAGCGCATCAACAACCGCTTCCGCGAGGGCTACAACAAGCTGCGCGTGATCGACCTCGCCACCGGCCAGGGCCGTTTCTACGCGGTCGCGCCGGCACCGCGCCAGATCTCCGAGCGCGACGAGGGCGCCGCGGTGCTGTCGCCGGATGGCACGCGGGTCGCCTTCATCATGGACTCGCTGCTGCACGTGATGTCGCTGAACCCGGACGGTTCGCCCGCCGGTCCGGCGCGCCAGGTCACCAGCGAACCGGCCGACCTGCCATCCTGGGGCGGCAACGACACGCTGCTGTACAAGTCGGCCAACCGGATCCGGGTCGTCAACGCCAATGGCGGCGGCGCGCGCGATGTGGCGGTGAACCTGCAATGGCGCCAGGCCGCACCAAGCGGCACCACCCTGATCCGCGCCGGCGCGCTGTGGGATGGCCTGGCGCCGACCCTGCGCTACGACGTCGACATCCTGGTGCGCCAGAACCGCATCGCCTGGGTGCGGCCGCACCAGGCCGGGTCCGAAGCCCAGGCCGAGCGCTTCATCGATGCCAGCGGGCTGACCGTGATGCCGGGCCTGATCGAAACCCACATCCACCCGCTCACGCTGTACCAGGGCGGGCAGGTGGGCCAATGGCTGCCGCTGATGCTGTCCTATGGCCTGACCACCGGCCAGTCGGTGGGCGGCCCGCTGCACCAGAGCATCGAGCTGCGCGAGTCGCTGGAGTCCGGCAACCTGATCGGGCCGCGCCTGTTCGTCTCGCCGCCGCTGTGGGAAGGCAACCGTTTGTTCTACCACTTCGCGCGGACCCTGCGCACCCCAGGCGTCGCCGACATCGAGATCGCCAAGGCCAAGGCCATGGACGCCGACTTCCTGAAGTCCTATGTGCGGGCGCCGATCCCGATCATGAGCCGCATCGCCCAGGGCGCGCTCGACCTCGGCGTGCCGAGCGGCACCCACCCGATCGAGCCCGGCGCCGCCACCGGCATCGCCGGCACGACGCACCTGAGCGCCACGCAGCGCATGGGCTACAGCTGGTCGAAGTCGGCCGCGCGCGCGATCACCTACCAGGACGCCTACGACACCTACGGCAAGGGCAACTTCCACCTGATCGACACGCTGTTCTCGGCCGCCGCGCTGGCGGGGCAGGACCCGGGCATCGTCACCGATCCGCGCTTCATCCTGGTGCCGCCGAACTTCGTGGCCGGCCTGCAGAACGCCACGCCGCCGACCGCGGCCCAGCTCAGCGGGATCGTCAACGATGCCACCCAGCAGGCGAAAGTGGTGGCGGCAGGGGGCCTGGTTGCGAACGGCACCGATTCGCCGCTGGTGGTGCCGGGCATCCAGCTGCACCTGAACCTGCGCGCCGCCGGCCTCGTGCTCGGCAATTACACGGCGCTGCAGACGGTGACGATCAACGCGGCGAAGATGGCGCTGGTCGACAAGGACCTGGGCTCGGTGGAGCCGGGCAAGCTGGCCGACCTGATCGCGGTGCGCGGCAATCCGCTGTCCGACCTGCGCGCGGCGGCGGCGGTGGAGGTGGTGATGAAGAATGGCCGGGCCTATACGCAGGCCGAGATCCTGGCGCCGTTCAGCACCCCGCAAGCACTGGCGGCACGGCGCGACGCGCTGGCCGCCTACCAGGCGCGCTGCGCCAGCCATCCTGCCGAGTGCGCGGAGGACGGCCAGCACGCCGACTGATCCCTTGGTAGCCGGATCCCGGACGAGGCGCGGGACCCGGTTTTGCGCCCGTGGCCAATCGGCCGCGGGCTTTTTATTTGACAGTAAATTGCAACTAACCGACAGATTGCGCAAAAAAACACAAACCCAGCCACCAAAACAGGCGGGCGCCAGCGCTATCGCAGTCCGCACCCATTTGAGGTACGCTAATGCCATTCGCGCAACAAGCACACAACAAGGAGAACAACATGAGCAAGCCCTATGAAACCGCGCAACCCGACCGGGCGGCCGTCGATGCCATGCGCGGCGTGGTGGCCGTCGATTTCGGCACCAACTGGTGCGGCTACTGCAAGGCCGCCGAGCACCTGATCGACGAGGCGCTGCAGGCCTACCCGCAGGTGGCGCACCTGAAAGCCGAGGATGGTCCGGGCCGGCCGCTGGGGCGCTCGTTCCGCGTCAAGCTGTGGCCGACCGTGGTGGTGATGAAGGATGGCCAGGAAGTCGCGCGCGTGGTGCGTCCGGCCGATGCGAAGGAGCTCAAGGACGCGCTGGCCCAGGCAGGCGCCGCATGAGCGCTGTCGAAGCGCCGACCCTGCGCGCGCCGGCGAACAAGCCGGCCACCGTGCTGTTCGCCAGCCTGATCGGCACCACCATCGAGTTCTTCGACTTCTATATCTACGCCACCGCCGCGGTGCTGGTGTTCCCGAAGCTGTTCTTCCCGGCCGCCGATGCAGCCGCCGCCACGCTGCAGTCGCTGGCGACCTTCGCGATCGCGTTTTTCGCACGGCCGGTGGGCTCGGCCGTGTTCGGCCACTTCGGCGACCGCATCGGCCGCAAAGCGACCCTGGTCGCGGCGCTGCTGACGATGGGCCTGTCGACGGTATTGATCGGCCTGCTGCCGACCTATGCCACGATCGGCACGCTGGCGCCGCTGCTGCTGGCGCTGTGCCGCTTCGGCCAGGGCCTGGGCCTGGGCGGCGAGTGGGGCGGGGCGGTGCTGCTCGCCACCGAGAACGCGCCGCCCGGCAAGCGCGCCTGGTACGGCATGTTCCCGCAACTCGGCGCGCCGCTGGGCTTCTTCCTGTCCGGTTCGACCTTCCTGGTGCTGTCGCAGACGCTGTCGGATGCCGACTTCTTCGCCTGGGGCTGGCGTGTGCCTTTCCTGGCCAGCGCGCTGCTGGTGATCGTCGGCCTCTACGTGCGCCTGAAGATCACCGAGACACCGGACTTCCAGAAGGTCCTGGAGCGCAACGAGCGCGTGCGCCTGCCGGTGGCGGCCGTGTTCAGGTCGCACCCGGGCGCGCTGGTGCTGGGCACCATGGCGGCGATGGCGACCTTCGTGATCTTCTACCTGATGACGGTGTTCGCCCTCAGCTGGGGCACGACGGCCCTGCATTACTCGCGACAGCAATTCCTGCTGCTGCAGCTGTTCGCGATCCTGTTCTTCGGGCTGACGATACCGATTGCCGCCGTGCTGGCCGACCGCCTGGACCGGCGCCGCGTGATGATCGGGGTGTCGCTGGCGATCGCCGTGTTCGGGCTGGTGTTCGGCCCCTTGTTCGGCTCCGGTTCGCTGGCCATGGTGACCGTGTTCATGGTGCTCGGCCAATGCCTGATCGGCATGACCTATGGGCCGCTGGGCACGCTGCTGTCGGAGATGTTCCCGCCCGAGGTGCGCTACACCGGTGCCTCGCTCACCTTCAACCTGGCCGGCATCCTGGGCGCCTCGCTGGCGCCGTATGTGGCAACCTGGCTGGCGACCAATTACGGCCTGGCGACTGTCGGCTGGTACCTGAGCGCGGCGGCCGTGGTCAGCCTGGCGGCGCTGCTGCCGGTGAAAATGGCGAAGGAGAGATGATGACCCTGACGGGCGGCTGCACCTGCGGTGCCGTGCGCTACGAAACCGATGCGGCGCCTTTTCACCGCACGCTCTGCCATTGCGTGGACTGCCGCCGCGCGGCCGGGGCGCCGGCGGTAGCCTGGTTTTCGGTGCCTGCGGACGCGCTGCGCTGGGTGCGCGGCACGCCTGGGCTGCGCCGTTCCAGTCCGCAGGTCGAACGCAGCTTCTGCGCGGCCTGCGGCACGCCGCTCGGCTACCGCAACGATGCCTGGCCCGCGGAAATCGACGTGACGACCTGCAGTCTGGACGATCCCGAGGCGGCGGCGCCGCGCGACCACACTTTCGCGTTCCAGCGCGTCAGCTGGATGCGGGTCGACGACGGCATGCCGGTCTATCCGCGCAGCCGCGGAGAAGGCATGCCCGGGCCAGTTTAGAAGGAGTAGACCAGGGTCAGCGAGGTCTGGGTGTCGGTGTTCTTCTTGTCTTCCGGCACCTTGCTGTCGCTGCGTGCGCTGAAGGCCGCCTTCATCTGCATGGTGTCGTTGATCTTGGTGGAGAGCGCGGTTTCTGCCACCGTGTGCACGTTCGAGGTGCCGCGTTCGACGCTGACCGTCTGGCTGAAGGCCGCCGACGGGCTGACCCGCCAGCGCAACTGGGCCGCGCCGTGCACCGTCATGCCCGATTCCTGCTCGCCCGAGGCGCTCTCGCCATGGAAGTAACCCGGGCCGACCTCGACGTCGACGGTCTTGTCGTCGCGCTTGAGCAGCTGGGTGCCGTAACCGACCGCCAGGGTCGAGTAGCGGGTGTAGGCGCCGAATTTGTCGTTCACGTGGGAGCCAAGCACGAAGGCGCGGTTGCCGTCCTGGAGCAGCTTGAAGGCCGCCTTGGCGGACAGCTGGAAGCGCTCGGCCGAGCGGGTGCGGGTACGGCTGCCGTCCTCATTCACCGCTTCGTCTTCCTTGAAGAAGCCGCTGAAGATGTACTCGTTGCTCCAGTTGTTCATTTCATGACGGGCGTCGATCTTGCCCGTCACCGAGGTGCCGGTGGTGTTGCCGGACGTCGAAATCGCGCCGAGTTCGGCGGAGGTGTACCAGTTGCTGCCGTCCGGGATGGTCGTGGACGGCGCTTGCGTGAAATACGTGGACGACGGCGAGGCACTGTCGAAGTCGTCGGGCGCGGCGATGGCCGTGCCGGTCGCGCCAGCGAAGGCCAGCGCCCAGATGATCGGAAATTTCATGAGCATCCCGTGGTTCAATGGATGGCCGGACATTGTAAACGAAAGAGCGAGGACAAACGCATCAGTTGCGGCTTTTTGATGCGTAAATGCAGGCAATTGATAATGCAATTGTTAAGACTCGTTGCATTGGGTTTGCAATTGCATGTGGGAAACGCCTAAAATACCGCTTTCTCCAACACATTGGTACGAAAGTATAAGGAAGGCACCGTGATCAGGCTAGTCATTGCCGACGACCATGAACTGATTCGCGAAGGGGTCAAGAAGATCGTGCGCCATTGCGCCGACCTGAAAGTGGTGGGCGAAGCGGCCGACCTGAAACAACTCATCCCGCTGATCGCCCAGGTGCGGCCCGATCTCGTGGTGCTGGACGTGACCCTGCCGGACGCCGACGGCCTCGAGGGGCTGGCTACGCTGCTCCGCCACTTCCCCGGTTTGCGTGTCGTCATGCTGAGCATGCACCCGGAAGAGCGCTATGCGGTCGAGGCTTTACGCGCGGGTGCGCTTGGCTATGTTTCGAAAGGCGCGGCCACTGCCGAACTGGTGGAGGCCGTGCGCAAGGCCGGCCAGGGCACGCCCTGGGTCGGGCCACGCGTTGCCGAACTGCTGGCGCGCGAAGCGGTCGCCCCGGCGCCACCGCCGCCGCCGCACCACCTGTTGACCGCACGCGAGGGCGAGATCGTGGCCCTCATCGGCGCCGGCCTGCAAATCAAGCAGGTTGCCGCCCAACTGGGGATCAGCGTCAGCTCGGTCAACACCTACCGCAACCGCATCTTCCGCAAGATGGGGCTGTCCTCGAACGCAGCCTTGATCCGCTACGCGCTGCAGCATGGTCTGGCAGGGTGATCTTTCGTTGCCGAGGAGCAACAATGTGAACGAGGGTCTGTCATTAAATCTACGACAGCATGCGTTCTTTATGCGACATCCATAACCCAAGTGGCGCTCGTTTTTCCCTATGAGAGTACGGGCGCGGCCTGGTGCCGGGCCGATGCATGGGCGTACCGGTAAATACAACTGCCGACAAACGCCTCTCCCGTCCGCTCACTTCACAATGTTATAAGTTACCCATCTTGCCTAACTAAATTGCAAGCATTCTGGCAGTCAACACGCATAAGATGATAACGAAGCGAGAGAGAGACATGGCCGGGGAAACGGTGGACATCCTGGTCGTGGAAGACAGCCCTACCCAGGCACAGCACCTGGCGCGTCTGCTGGCAAGCGAGCCTGGCTGGAAAGTGCGGATCGCCGGCGACGGCTCGAGCGCGCTGGCGGAAGTCGCGCGGCGCCGCCCGCAGCTGATCGTCAGCGATGTCGCGATGCCGGGAATGGACGGCTTCACCCTGTGCCGCACCCTGAAGGACGACCCGGTGTACGCCAACCTCCCGGTGGTCCTGCTGACCAGCCTGGCCAGTTTGAAGGACATCGTGCAGGCGCTGGAATCGGGCGCCGACAGTTTCGTGCGCAAACCCTACGACGGCCAGCAGCTGCGCGAGCGCCTGCGCCGCATCCTGCAGGACTGCGCGCTGGGCGCGCCCGACCGGCCGCTCGAATTCATGGCGACCGAACGGCACCAGATCTACCAGCTGCTGGTCGCCACGCATGCCCAGACGCTGCGCATGAACACCGAACTGGCCGAGCAGCGCGGCGTACTGGAACGCTCTTTCCGCTCGCTGGCCATCCTGCACGGCATGGCGGCGGCGCTCAACGAGGCGGTCGGCGAACGGGCCGTGGCCGAGGCGGCGCTGTCGCACCTGCTGGCCATGCCCGGCCTGGCCGGCGCAGCGGTGAGCGCGCTGCGGCCGGACGGCAAGCTGCGGCCGCTGGCGACGCGCGGGATCCAGCTCGACGGCGCCAGGGGCCCGATCCCGATCCGCATCCGCCTGGTGGCCCAGCAGCGCGAAGTCGGCATGCTCGAGCTGCTGCCGGCCAAGGGTGGCTTGGGCGAAGCCGAGCGTTCGCTGCTCGACAGCGCCGCCACCCAGCTTGGCTCGGCGCTGGAGCGTGCGCGCCTGTACGCCTGCATGGAGGCGCTGGTGGTCGAACGCACCGATGCGCTGCGCTCGGAACGCAACCGCCTGTCGGCCGTGGTCGACACCGCCGGCGCCCTGGTACTGCTGGCGGCGCCCAGCGGCCACATCGTGATGTTCAACCGTGCCTGCGAAGAAGCGCTGGGCTGGAAAGCAGGCGAGGCGATCGGCCAGCCCTGCTGGGAAGTGGTGCGGCGCGTCGACGACGAACTGGCGGTGCGGCGCCTGTTCCAGAACCTGGAGAGCATGTCGCAGAGCGCGCGTGTGCAGGGCGAATGGCACACCCGGGACGGCGCCACCCGCTCGATCCTCTGGACCACGACCCTGCTGCGGCGCGACGACGGCAGCATCGAATACGTGCTCGGCACCGGCATCGACGCCACCGAGCTGCGCGGCGCCGAGGAACGCCTGCGCTACGTCAGCAATTTCGACACCCTGACCGGCCTGCCGAACCGCGTGCTGCTGCGCGAGCACCTGGCCCAGATGAAGCCGCAGGCGCAGGGGGCGGGGCAGGTGCTCGGCTTCATCCTGCTCAGCCTGGGCCGCATGCCGCTGATCCGCGAGGCGCTGGGGCCGGCGGCCGAGCAGGCGCTGCTGCAGGAAGCGGCGGCGCGGCTGCGCGCGGTGGCTGGCGTGGATGCGGTGGGCCGCTTCTCTGACGGCAGCTTCGCCATCGTCGCGCGGCGCGCGCTGGCCGAAGACCTGGCCGGGGCGGCGCGCCGGCTGCTGGCCGCCGTTGGCCAGTCCTACCTCTGGGATGCCGAAGAGCTGCATCTCGATCCCGCGGTGGGCATCGCCGTGTTCCCCAACGACGGCCTGAAATACGAAGTGCTGGTGCGCGGCGCGGAAGCGGCGCTGCGCCAGGCCCAGGAAAGCCCGGGTCAGCGTTATGCCTTCTACCGTCCTGAATTCAACCAGGGCGCCAACGACCGCTTCAAGCTGGAGAGCGCCCTGCGCCGCGCCATCGAGCGCGAAGAACTGGTGCTGTTCTTCCAGCCGCAGCTTGACCTGGCCAGCGGCGCGATCGTCGGTGCCGAAGCGCTGCTGCGCTGGCGTCATCCCGAGCGTGGGCTGGTCCCGCCCGGCGTCTTCATTCCGCTGGCCGAGGAAACCGGCCTGATCCTGCCGATCGGCGACTGGGCGCTGCGCGCCGCCTGCAGCCAGCAGCGCCGCTGGCGCGATGCCGGGCTGCCGCTGGTGCCGGTGTCGGTGAATCTGTCGGCGCACCAGTTCGACGACGCCATCGTCGGCACCGTCGCCCGCGTGCTCGACGAATGCGGCATCGAGCCGGAGCTGCTGGAACTGGAGCTGACCGAGACCGCCTCGATGGCGGACGCCGACAAGAGCGTGGCGCTGCTGGCCCAGCTCAAGAGCATGGGCGTGCGGCTGGCGATCGACGACTTCGGTACCGGCTTCTCGAACCTGAATTACCTGAAGCGCTTCCCGGTCGACAAACTCAAGCTCGACCAGTCCTTCGTCGCGGACATCATGGACAGCGGCGACGATCTCGCGATCTCGCGCGCGGTGATCGCCATGGCGCACAGCCTGCGTCTGACGGTGGTGGCGGAAGGGGTGGAAACGGCCGAGCAGCTGGCGCTGCTGGCCGAGCATGGCTGCGACATGATGCAGGGTTACTACTTCAGCAGGCCGGTGCCGGCCGAGGACTTTGGACGCATGCTGCGCGAAGGCTTCAGCCTCGCGCAGCATGAACCGGCTTAGTTACCGGTTCAGGTCCCGATATAGGCGATTTTAAAAGCGAACAGCGCCGCGATCACCCACACCACCGGCGCCACGTCGCGTGCGCGGCCGGTGGTCAGTTTCAGCACCGCGTAGGTGATGAAGCCGAACGCGATACCCTCGGCGATCGAGTAGGTGAAGGGAATCGTCAGCGCGGTGATGGCGGCGGGGATCGCTTCGGTGGTGTCGCCCCATTCGATGTCGCCGAGGTCGCGCAGCATCAGGCAGGCCACGAACAGCAGCGCCGGCGCGGTCGCGTACGGCGGCACCACACCGGCCAGCGGCGCGATGAACAGGCAGGCCAGGAACAGTACCGCCACGGTCAGCGCCGTCAGGCCGGTACGGCCGCCGGCCTGCACCCCGGACGCCGATTCCAGATAGGCGGTGGTGCTCGAGGTGCCGAGCGTGGCGCCGGCGACGATCGCCGCGCTGTCGGCCAGCAGCGCCTTGTTGAGGCGCTCCATCTTCCCTTCGACCAGCAGGCCGGCGCGGCTGGCCACGCCCATCAGGGTGCCGGTGGCGTCGAACAGCTCGACCAGGAAGAACACCAGGATCACGTTCAGGATGCCGACGCCCAGCGCCGCTTTCACGTCCAGCTGCATGAAGGTCGGGGCCAGCGAGGGCGGAGCGGAGACCACGTTGTGGAACTCGTTCCCGCCGAAGAAGAAGCTGAGCACCGTCACCGCGATGATGCCGATCAGGATCGCGCCGCGCACGCGCAGGCGGTCCAGGGTCACGATCAGCAGGAAGCCGACCATGGCCATGATGGCGCCGGCCTGGTGCAGGTCGCCGACCTTGACCAGGGTCGGCTCGCTGGCCACCACGATGCCGGCGTTCTTCAAGGCGATCAGGGCCAGGAACATACCCAGGCCGACCGTGATCGCCACCCGCAGCGAGCGCGGAATGCCGTTCACGATCATCGCGCGCAGGCCGAAAACCGACACCAGGATGAACAGGCAGCCGGAGACGAACACCGCGCCCAGCGCCGCCTGCCAGGGCACCTTCATGCCCAGCACGACAGCGTAGGCGAAGTAGGCGTTCAGGCCCATCCCGGGCGCCATCGCGATCGGGTAGTTGGCGTACAGGCCCATCACGGCGCTGCCGAGCGCCGCAACCAGGCAGGTGGCCACGAACACGGCCTCTTTGGGCATGCCGGCATCGCCGAGGATGGAAGGGTTGACGAAGATGATGTAAGCCATCGTCAGGAAGGTCGTCAGGCCGGCCACCATTTCGGTGCGGACGTCGGTGCCGCTCTGCCGGAGTTGGAAAAGTCGTTCAAGCATGTTGTTTTAGCGCGTCAGGGAATGGATGACCGAAGCATAACACCGGCGGCGCAAGCCGCCATCATTTGTCATTGCCGGGCAGGCGTTTTGTGACTTCGCTAAACTTGGCGGAACGACGTTTTCATTTCAAGGACAAGCATGGAAGCACAAGCGGTCTACGCGATCGGCGAATGCATGATCGAACTCCAGCGCAGCCTGGCGGCGCCGACGCTGGATTACCGCTTCGGCGGCGACACCCTGAACGCCGCGGTCTACATGGCGCGCCTGCTCGACCCGAGCCAGGTGCGCGTCGCCTATGTGACCGGCCTCGGCGTGGATGCGATGTCGGCCGAGATGCTGGCCAGCTGGGAGAAGGAGGGCATCGATACCCGCTATGTGCAGCGCCTGCCGGACCGCCTGCCGGGCATCTACATGATCGAGCTGGATGCGGACGGCGAGCGCCGCTTCCATTACTGGCGCAAGGATTCCGCGGCCAGGTACTGGCTCGACGCGCCGGCAGCCGGCGAGGTGCTGGCCCAGCTGGGTGCGGCGCGCATGGTCTACCTGTCGGGCATCAGCCTGGCGATCCTGCCCGAGGCCGGCCGCGAACTGCTGCTCCCGGCGCTGGCCCGCTGCCGCGCGGGCGGCGGCAGCGTCGTCTTCGACAGTAACTACCGTCCGCGCCTGTGGGAGAGCGCCGGGGCCGCCGCCGACGTCTACCGCCGTGTGCTGGCCCACGCCGACATCGCGCTGCTGACCCTCGACGACGAGCAAGCCATCCACGGCCCGGAGAGTGCGCGGCAGGTCATCGAGCGCACCCGCGGCTATGGCGTGCGCGAGGTGGTCGTCAAGTGCGGCGCCGAACCCTGCGTGGTGTGGGCCGAGGGCCAACTGCATGAAGTCGCCGCGGAACCGGTCACGGACGTGGTCGACACCACGGCGGCCGGCGATTCCTTCGGCGCGGCCTACGTCGCGGCGCGCCTGTCCGGCGCGGATCCCGTGGCGGCGGCGCGTGCCGGGCACAGGCTGGCCGGCACCGTGATCCGCCATCGCGGCGCGATCATCGGGCGCGAACTGATGCCGGAGCCGGGTTTCGCCGCACCTGACGATGCCGGCGACGAACGCTCGCGCCGCAGCACTTGAACCCTCGCGGTCCCGGAAGCGGGTTTTTTTTCGTCCATTTGATAACATGGGGCCTTGTTCACTCTTTACGATTGTCGCCATGCCAAAAAACAAGCGCCCAGCTCCCCGCAAATCTGCAAAACCCGCGGCGGAGTCCGACCACGAGGCGCTGGCCCAGAACCTGGTCGATCTCGCACTGGAGATTACCGAGACCGACCCCGAGGATCTGCAGGCCGCCGCGCGCATCCCGCAATACGAACAGGACCTGCTGACCCTGGTCCGCCGTGCCCTGCGCCGCAACCACGATGAGGTGCTGTACGGCGCCATCGAAGCGGCGCGCTACACCGACCCCGAGTGCTGCCGTTACCTGCAGGAGCACATCGAGGAAGAAGCCGCGACCCTGCGCCTGCGCGATCCGGATGCGGACGGCGCCGAGCTCGAGATCGACGCCTTCATGATCCCGCTGTTCGTCAGCAGCACCGGCGGCCTGACGGCGGCCGAGGTGTTCCAGGACGATGCCGCCTTCGAAGAACTGAGCGACAGTTTCCGCCACACCGGCCTGGCCAGCGCCGACAGCCGCGTGGTGCTGGTGCGTTACCTGTACGACCTGGACGAGGTCGACCACATCGGCTACAGCGACCTGCAGCAGATGCTGAAGGAGGCGGCGGCCTCGATGCGCAGCAAGAAGCTGGTCGCGGCGCCGACCATCGAAGCCAGCATGCGCGGCTGGCATGCGAGCGGCTTCGGCCCCGACGACGAAGCGATGGAGCTGCGCTTCCTGCTCGGCTTCTCGCTCAAGCACGCCGACGATCCCTTCTACAAGGTGCCGAAGGACGAGGCGGCCGCCGACGCCTATTTCGAAGGCCGCATGGCGCGCTACCGCATGTGGGCCGGCACCATCCAGCCGCTGCTGGCGCGCAGCCTGTCCAGCAAGCCGGCCGACATCGAGCTGAACTTCCTGTACCAGGACCTGTTCTATGGCGCCAAGGGGCAGGGCGTGGCCGAGCTGGGGATGCTGGCGACGCTCTCCGAGGTCAACAGCCGCCTGGACGAACTGGACCTGGCGCCGGAACGCATCAAGGCCGTGGTGGCGCCGGTCGACCTGGTCGACCACGCCGCGCTGCGCATCAATCTCTACCCGCTCGACGGCGGCGCACCGCTGGCCACGATCGACAAGCCGCTGGACCTGGCGGCCGACCTCGAGACCGAGATGGAAGACTTGTGCGACGGCCTCGGCACGATCGGACTGGACGGCGTGCTGGTGGCGCGCGGTTTCGACGCCGGCGGGCAGCCGGAGGGGGCGGAGGCGTATCTGAGCGATTGACGGTCGCTGCGCGGTTCGCCGTCGTCCCCGCGCAGGCGGGGACCCAAGTCCGATGAGCCGACGAAACGCATGCAACCTGGATTCCCGCCTTCGCGGGAATGACGGTGGTGGCTTGATGAGCCGACGAAACGCATGCAACCTGGATTCCCGCCTTCGCGGGAATGACGGTGGTGGCTTGATGAGCTGAAGAAACGCATGCAACCTGGATTCCCGCCTTCGCGGGAATGACGGTGGCGACGTGCCGGACGACGGTAATTGCCTCGCCTTCAGCACTTTGGTGCCCCATTCCTTCCCCGGAAACACCGTTTTCCTGCTCTTCCGTTCTCCACTTCACCCTGCGCACGCTTGAGTGCCCGAGGATTTTTCGTAGTGCTTTTTCCTGATTAATCGTAGGACTAAGCCTACATTTTTGACCAAGAGTCACAAGTCTCCTAGGGGAGCGCAAACCCCGCTTCCCATTTTCGTTACCGGTTGTCAATATTGCAATTGGTAACTGAAAATCTTGGCGATTTTGCATGTTACGATTCTCGGGTCCGGCACCCCCGAAACCTGGCGCGTCCAAGCGCACAAGCCAGTGTCGAGCCGGTTGCATACCAGATCAACGAGAACGCCCGAAGGCGAAAGGAACTTGAAAAATGCCAACCCTGATCGTGTTTTGCCACCTGCGTTGGGACTTTGTGTTTCAGCGTCCCCAGCACCTGATGACTCGCCTGGCGGAACACTACCGAATCCTCATCGTCGAGGAACCGGTCTACCACGAAGGGCAGGCACACCTGAAGAAGACGGCCGTCGCGCCGAACATCACGGTGTGCCAGCCGCATACCGCGATCCACGCGCCTGGTTTCCATGACGACCAGATCCCGACCCTGCAGAACCTGCTGGCCGACCTCGTGCCGCAAGGCGAAAAGCCGGTCGTCTGGTTCTACACCCCGATGGCCCTGCCGCTGCTGCAAAGCTTCGAACCTTCGCTGGTCGTGTACGACTGCATGGACGAACTGGCCGCGTTCAAGAACCCGCCGAAGCAGCTGGTGCAGCGCGAAAGCGCACTGCTGAACATCGCCGACCTGTGCTTCACCGGCGGCCCGAGCCTGTACAACTCGAAGAAGGAACGCCACGCCAACGCCCACTGCTTCTCGAGCAGCGTCGACGCCAAGCATTTCCAGAAAGCCCAGGACCGTTCGTACAGCCACCCGGACCAGGCCAGCATCCCGGGGCCGCGCCTCGGCTTCTACGGCGTGATCGACGAGCGTTTCGACATCGACCTGATCCGCGAAATGGCCGCCGCTCGTCCGGACTGGCAGATCGTGCTGGTCGGCCCGGTCGTGAAGATCGACCCGGCGCACCTGCCGCAGGCCGCCAACATCCACTACATGGGCCAGCGCACCTATGAAGAGCTGCCGAAGTTCCTGGCCGGCTGGGACGTCTGCCTGCTGCCCTTCGCGATGAACGAATCGACCAAGTTCATCTCGCCGACCAAGGTGCTGGAATACATGGCTGCCGAGCTGCCCTCTGTCTCGACCCCGATCACCGACGTCAAGGTCCCGTACAGCCACGTCGTCGAAATCGCCGCGACCCCGGCCGAGTTCATCGCCGCCTGCGAGCGCATGCTGGCCCTGAGCGACGAGCAGAAGGCCGACCTGGCCCAGCGCATGCGCACCGTGGTTGCCGGCACCTCCTGGGACAAGACCGCCCAGGCGATGCACGAGCTGATCCAGACCACCGAGCCGGGCAACAAGGCGCAGCGCCTGAGCGCCGACGGCAACAGCTACACCGGTGTCGAAGCCGGCAACGTCAGCCCGCTGCCGGTCAAACAACAGCAGGTCCAGACCGCCGCCATCGACGTCGAGCCGAAGAAGGCCCAGGCCGCCGAATAAGCTGGCGAAAGCCCGAAACAGCCGCCCCGCAGCAATGCGTGGGCGGTTTTTTTGCTTTTATGGCAAAATGCGCGGATGAGTATCCTGCACCGCCTGCCTTACGAGTGGCTGATCGGCCTGCGCTATACCCGCGCTGGCAAGCGCGCCAGCCGCAACCGCTTCCTCTCCTTCATTTCCCTGATCTCCGTGGCCGGGATCGCGCTCGGCGTCGCCGCGCTGATCGTCGTGCTGTCGGTGATGAACGGCTTCGAAAAGGAGGTCACCGCGCGCATGCTCTCGGTGCTGGCCCACGTCGAGGTGATGGCCGGCGACGGCGCCATGCCCGAGTGGCGCGCCGTCGAGCAGCAGGCGCTGCGCAACCCGGCCATCAAGGCCGCCGCGCCCTTCGTCGAGATCCAGGGCATGCTGCTGCGCGAGGACACCATGAAACCGGTGGTGATCCGCGGCGTGCTGCCCGAAGCCGAGGTGAAGGTCTCGGACATCGCCGGCCAGACGCATGCGCGCAACCTCGACGCCTTGAAGCCCGGCGCGAACAGCCTGGTGCTGGGCAGCGAACTGGCGCGCTCGCTGGACGTGAAGGCCGGCGACAAGGTGCGCCTGCTGGTGGCCGCCCCCGGGTCCTCGACCCAGCCGGGACAGATCTCGACCCGCCAGCGTGTGTTCACGGTGGCCGACGTCTTCGATTCCGGCAACTACCAGTTCGACTCGGCGCTGGGTTTCGTCCACGTCCAGGATGCCGAAGCGCTGCAGGGCCTGGACGCCCCGAGCGGCCTGCGCCTGCGCCTGGCCGACATGTATGCCGCGCCGGCAGTGGCGATCGAGCTGGCGCGCGGCCTCGACCAGCGCCTGTTCGTGCGCGACTGGACCCGCGTGAACGCAACCTGGTTCGCCGCCGTGCAGTCGCAGAAGCGCATGATGTTCGTGATCCTCACCATGATCATCGCGGTCGCCGCCTTCAACCTGGTCTCGACCCTGGTCATGACGGTGCGCGACAAGCAGGCCGACATCGCGATCCTGCGCACCCTGGGCGCCTCGCCACGCTCGATCATGCGCATCTTCGTGATCCAGGGTACGCTGGTCGGCGTGCTGGGCGCGCTGCTGGGTGTCGTCATCGGCGTGCTGTTCGCGCTGAACGTCGACGTCATCGTGCCGGCCATCGAGCATGCGTTCGGCGTGCAGTTCCTGGCCAAGGACATCTACCTGATCAGCGAAGTGCCGAGCGACCTGCGCTGGGGTGACGTCGGTCGTATCGGCGGGGTGGCGGTGCTGCTGGCTTTCGTGGCGACGCTGTACCCAAGCTGGTCGGCGGCGCGCCTGCAACCGGCTGCGGCCCTGCGCTACGAATGAGGGCACCGCGCGGCGCGTGAGAATGCGCGTACTTTTGAAGGTTTCCGACTGGTAAGCTCTTCGCTCGAAGATCAACCCAGCAAGGATAACCGGATGCGCCGCATTCTCGCCCGCCGACTCGTCAGTTTCGCGATCGCCGCCGTCTGGCTGGCGCCGGCGGCTTCTCAGTCCGCCTCATTCGCCGCCTTCGACCCCAACGCGCCGATCCCGACCGGCCCCGGGGTCAAGGTCGGCAAGCTGTCGAACGGCCTGACCTACTATATTCGCCAGAACAAGGTGCCGGCGCGCCGGCTCGAGCTGCGCCTGGTGGTCAAGGCCGGCTCCATCCTCGAAGACGAAGACCAGCGCGGCCTGGCCCACTTTACCGAGCACATGGCCTTCAACGGCTCGACTCATTTCCGCAAGCACGAGGTGGTCGGCTGGCTGCAGTCGATCGGGGTCAAGTTCGGCGCCGACCTGAACGCCTTCACGTCTTACGACCAGACGATGTACGTGTTGCCGGTCCCGACCGACAAGCAGGAAAACATCGACAAGGCCTTCACCATCCTCGAGGACTGGGCCCACGGCGTCAGCTTCAACGACGCCGACATCGACAAGGAACGCAGCGTCGTGCTCGAAGAGCTGCGCACCCGCAAAGGCGTGGGCGAGCGGGTCAACAAGGTGCTGATGCCCAAGCTGTTCAACGGCTCGCGCTACGCCGACCGTGCGATCGGCGGCACCGATGAATCGATCCGCAGCTTCAAGGCCGACGCGCTGCGCCGCTTCTACCGCGACTGGTACCGGCCCGACCTGATGGCGGTGGTGGCGGTGGGCGATGTCGAACCAGAAGAACTCGAAGAACAGATCCGCAAGCATTTCGGTCCGCTGACCAATCCGCCGACGCCGCGCCCGCGCGACTACGTCGAGATCGCGCCGCTGGCGGCGACCGAGGCGCTGGCCGTGACCGATCGCGAGCTGCCAATGAATTCCGTGCTGCTGCATTACCCGGTCAGCTATGCGCCGGACCGCGGCACCTATGGCAGCTACCGCGAGCGCCTGTTCGAGCGCCTGGTCGGCGGCATGCTCGCGCAGCGCCTGCTCGAAGTGGGCCAGCAGCCGAATCCTCCCTTCGTCGCCGCCAGCAGCGGCATCGCGCAGATGACCCCGCGCTACCGCGGCTACATGGCGCGGGTGGTGCTGGGGGCGGGCGGCAGCGCCCCGGCCCTGGCCGCGCTGCTGCAGGAACAGCAGCGCGCGCGCCAGCACGGCTTTGCCCAGGCCGAGTTCGAGCGCGCCCGCAAGAGCCTGCAACGCAGCGAGGAACGCAGCTATAACGAGCGCGCCGGCACCACCTCGGGCACCTATGTGGCCGAGTACATCCGCAACTTCGTGGCGGGCGAGCCGCTGCCGGGCAGCGAGGTCGAGCACCGCATGGCGCAGGAGCTGCTGCCGGCGATCACGCTGGACGAGGTGAATGCCTTCGCGCGCGGCTTCATCCCCGGCGACGACAAGAAGCTGGTGATTTATGTGGGCGGCGAAGCGGTTCCGGCGCCGGCGCCGGCCCAGCTGCTGGCCGAAGTCGCCGCCGGCGAGAAGGCGGTGGTCGGCGTGCGCGAAGAAAAAGCGCTGGCGAGCAGCCTGATGGTGCCGCCGGCCACGCCCGGCAGCATCGTCGCCGAAAGCCAGGACAAGTCGCTCGGTATCACGCGCCTGAGCTTCTCGAACGGCGTCAAGGTCATCCTCAAGCCGACCGGATTCCAGCAGGACCAGGTGCTGCTGGGCGCGCGGCGCTTCGGCGGCCAGAACCTGTTCGACGAAAAGGACCTGGTCAATGCCCGCCATGCCAGCGCGCTGGTGGCGGCGATGGGCCTGAAGGACTTCAGCCCGCTCGAACTGCGCAAGATGCTGGCCGGCCGCAATGCCAACGCCGCCGTGCAGTTGGGCATGGACACCGACGAGATCGGCGGCTCGTCCGGCGCCTCGGCCGAGGAGATCGAGACCATGCTGCAGCTGCTGTGGCTGCGCTTTAACGGCGTGCGCCGCGACGAGGGCTTGTACAAGTCCTACCTGGCCAAGGAAGAAGAGGTGCTGCGCCACCGCGACGCCACCCCGCAGGCGCGCTTCGGCGACGTGCTGGTCGACACCCTCTATGCGAAGCACCCCTACGAACCGCGCGCCACGGTGCTGGCCGACCTGCCCAGGGTCGACCTCGACCGCAGCATCGCGCTGTACCGCCAGCGCTTTTCCAGCGCCAGGGGCTTTACCTTCGTCCTGGCCGGCAAATTCGAGGTCGACAAGATCAAGCCGCTGCTCGCGACCTACCTGGGCACGCTGCCGACGCCCGAGCTGCCGCTGGCCTACCGCGACGTCGGACTGCGCTACGCCACCGGCGTGGTCAAGCAGGAAGTCAAGGCGGGCACCGAGCCGAAGAGCACCCTGGCGCTGAGCTTTACCGGGCCGACCACCTGGTCGCCGGACGAGCAGCTGCGCATCGAGGCGCTGGTCGAGGTCATGAACCTGCGCATCGTCGAGGTGCTGCGCGAGAAGATGGGTCTGATCTACAGCGGGCGCATGAGCGGCGGCATCGTCCGCACGCCGTGGGAACACTATGTGATCGGTACCGCGCTGCCGACCGGCCCCGACCAGGTCGAGCGCATGCGCGTCGCACTGTTCGCCGAAATCGAGCGTCTCAAGCAGGAAGGGCCGGACCAGGCCGAACTCGACAAGGTCAAGCGCAACTGGAGCCAGTCCTGGCAGAACAATATGCGCAGCAATGCCTACTGGGTGGCGGCGCTCGGCAATGCGGCGCTGTACGGCAGCGATCCGCACCGCCTGCTCGACCAGCTGCAGCGCGCCGGCAACATCACGCCGGAAGACGTGAAGCTGGCGGCGCAGCGCTATTTCAATACCGGGAATTACGTGCAGGTGGTGCTCAATCCCGAGGACGTGAAGCCGGCGCAGAAGCTGGCCGGCGCGGCGGCAGCGCGCTGATTCGGCGCTCGCTGACGCTAAGCTGGTTGAGCTACAGCTCGATCACCAGCTCCGGCCGGAACGCCGCCTGCTCGCCCTTGTTCGCATAGCCGAGCGGGTTGGCGAGCACGCGGCAGGTCCGCCGGCGGCCATCGATCTCGCCCTCGACCAGGTAGTCGTTGGCGCAGTGCAGGTGGCCGTGCATCCAGACGTCGGCGTAGGGGATCAGCGCGTCCATGCTGTTGCAGAAGCCCGCGGTGCCGGGCGTGATGCCGTAGCGCGGGTCGGCGCTGCGCAGGCTGGGGGCGTAATGGGTGACCACCACGGTCGGTCCGTCAAAGGGCGCCGTCAAGGCGCCGCGCAGCCAGTCCTGGCAGGCCAGCGACATGTCGCGCTGGCCCTCGGCCAGCACCGGCTCGCCGTCGCGCAGGGTGGTGTTCTTGGCCAGGTAGTAGTTGGCGGCGCGGAAGGCCTTGCCGCGTGCCTGCAGCTGCTTCGTGAGGTCCTGTTCCTGGCTGGCGACCCCATCGAAATCGGCCCACAGCGTGCTGCCGATGAAACGCACGCCATCGATCTCCAGCACTTCGCGGTCCAGCCATTCGATGCCGAGTGCGGCGCAGACACGCTGCAGGCGTTCATAGGCGTCCCCGTATTCGAGGCTGTCGAATTCGTGGTTGCCGGGCACGTAGAGAACCCGTGCGGGCGACTGGGTGCGTTGCGGGGAAAAGCGCGCGAGGCCGAAATCCTCGTCCGGCAGGCGGCTTCTGGCCTGGTAGGAGCCGATGTCGCCGGCCAGCACGATCACGTCGGTGCCGGGATGGATGAGGGGTTCGAATGTGGGATCGCGCTCGAGGTGCAGGTCCGAAAATAGCTGAATTCGCATGATCGGGCCAGTATAACGGCATAGACGCACGACCGCCGGCGGCGTGCGTGCGTCTATCGGGCTTGTTAATGAAGGATCAGGCCAGCGGATCGATCGCGAAGGCCGGCATGCGCGCTTTCTGCTGCGCCGCTTCCAGGAACTTGTCGGCGGTGGTCAGCGCCTCGTTGATGGTGACGTCCATGTCGAGGTAGCGGTAGGTGCCGAGGCGGCCGACGAAGGTCACATTCTCTTCCTGCTTGGCCAGGTTGACGTAGCGCTCCAGCTGGGCCTTCTCGCGCGCCTGGCGGATCGGGTAGTAGGGCAGGTCCTTCTCTTCGCACTGGCGGCTGTATTCCTTGTACATGATCGAGCCTTCGTGCTGTTCCCACGGCGAGAAGTGCTTGTGCTCGGTGATGCGGGTGAAGGATTCGGCGTTGTCGCAGTAGTTGATGACGGCATTGCCCTGGTAGTCGCCTTTTTCGCGGAACACTTCGAAGTCCAGCGTGCGGTAAGGCAGGCGGCCTTCCTGGTGCTTGAACCAGGAATCGATCGGGCCGCTGTAGAACACGTGGTCGTAGTCGACCTTCGAATCCGGATCGAATTTGGTGTTCAGGTGCACGGTCACGCCCGGCACGTCCAGGATGCGCTCCACCAGCACCGTGTAGCCATCCTTCGGCATGCCCTGGTATTTGTGGTTGAAGTAGTTGTCGTCGTAGTTGAAGCGCACCGGCAGGCGTTTCAGGATGCTGGCCGGCAGTTCGCTCGGCTGCAGGCCCCACTGCTTGATGGTGTAGGTCTTGAAGAAGGCTTCGTAGAGCTCGCGGCCGACGAAGCGCAGCGCCTGTTCTTCGAAGGTGGTCGGGTTCTCGATCGACTTGTCGCCGAGGCCCGCCAGGAATTCCTGGGCTTCGGCCGGGCGGAAGGTCTTGCCGAAGAACTGGTTAATGGTCAGCAGGTTGATCGGCAGCGTGTAGACGGCGCCGTTGGTGATGGCTTTGACGCGGTTCACATAGGGCATGAACTCCATGTAGCGGTTCACGAATTCCCAGGATCGCTCGATGTCGGTGTGGAAGATGTGGGGGCCGTAGACGTGGACCATGACGCCGGTCTCGGGGTCACGCTCCGAATGGCAATTGCCCGCCACGTGGGGACGGGATTCGAAGACTTCGACCGTGTAGCCCGCCTGGGCGAGCTGGTTGGCGATCACGGCTCCCGAGAATCCAGCGCCGACGATGGCGATATTTTTTTTCATCTGTTTTATCCTAAAGTTGTGTTGAATCTACGCGCTTGCGGAGGCCGCAAGCCCTGAAGCTGGGTGCTGGATAAGAACATGAGTGCGACGGAGGGCTGCCTACGATGGCAACCCACGAACAGTGGTTGCGTGCGCGGCCGGCCGGGCGCAGGGTCGTTCGCGGACCGAAAACACATCCCGGTGAGGCGTAGCGGCGCGGGCGCGGCGTTCAATATCGTGCCAAAAATATATCATTAATCACCCGTTCGGCATCGCACAATTGGATGCGTTAGGGCGCGCACGGAAGGATGAGGCGGGCTCGTCAATACGCGTGATGCGTCACGGATATTGATGAGTGAAAATGAAAACTGCCGGCGCGGGGCCGGCAGTCGGTCAAGTACCTGTGAAAGCCGCTGGATCAGCGCTTGTCGTTCTTGTGGCTTTGCGCGCCGGCGCGGGCATGCTGCTCCGAGGAGCCGCCGCGGGTGCCGCCGTTGCCGCCGTTGTTACCGCCGGATTGCTGGTTGCCGCCGTCGTTCTTGTGGCTTTGCGAACCGGCGCGGGCATGCTGCTCCGGCGAGCCGCCGCGGGTGCCGCCGTTGCCGCCGCCGCCGTTACCGGCATTGTTGCCGCCCGACTGCTGGTTGCCGTCGTTCTTGTGGCTCATCGAGCCGGCGCGGCGTGCTTCTTCCGAGGTGAACTCGTGGGCATTGCCCGAAGCGTGGGCGGCGCGGCCGCCCTCCGAAGCGATTTCACGCTGCTTCTGCGGATCCATGCCTGCGAAACCGCGGTTACCGTTATTGCCGTTCTGTTGGTTGTTTTGTGCCATGATCATTCTCCTTTATGAATGGTTGCCATGCGTTCCTCGTTGCGAGGAGCTGGATTCATCTTATGCGGTTTGCATAAACCCGGCTATAGGACACGCCATGGCCGGGTTGTAGGATGAGTCCGGCGATCTCTGCAGACGGCGCGATCTCAATGGCGCCAGGCCGGGCCCGCCGGGGCGCCGGACTGCGAGGGCGCGCCGGCCGGCGGGTCGGCCAGCTTGACGATCGACAGCGGGTGCGCGAAGCGGATGCCTTCCTGTTCGAAGCGCCGGTAGATCTCCAGGAAGATGTCCTGCTGCGCGTCCATGTGCAGGATGTAGTCGGGACTGCGGAAGTGGTAGACCACCTCGAAGTTCAGCGACCACTCGCCCCAATTGAAAAAATGGGCGCGCTCGAAATCGACGTTCGGCTTGGCCGTGACGATCTCGCGGATGATGCGCGGGATCCGGCACAGCAGCTCCTCGCTGGTGCCGTAGGCGACCCGCAGCACGAAGGCGACCCGGCGCGTCTCCATGCGCTTGTGGTTGTGGATGCGGCTTTTCAGCAGGTCGCCGTTCGAGAACACCACCTGCTCGCCGCCCAGGCCGCGCACCCGGGTCGTCTTCAGGCCGATATGTTCGACCGAGCCGAGGACGTCGCCGACGATGATGAAATCGCCGATCTCGAAGGGTTTGTCCAGGGTGATCGAGAGCGAGGCGAACAGATCGCCGAGGATGTTCTGCACCGCCAGCGCCACCGCGATACCGCCCACGCCCAGGCTGGCCACCAGGGCCGTGATGTTGACGCCGAAGTTATCGAGCACCATCAGGAACACGATCACCCACAAGGTCAGGCGCAGGCTGAAGCCCAGCACCGCGCTGGAATTGCGGCGCGCGCCGTCCTGGCCCTGGCGCAGCATGTCGCGCCAGGCGCGCAGGCCGACGTCGCCCCACACCGACACCTGTAGCAGCAGGGCGGCCACGGCGATGCGCGATATGAACAGCTCGCGCGCGCGGCCCAGTTCGAGGAAGGTGCTGCCGAAATACACGGCAAAGGCGGCAATGAACAGCAGGTAGGTCTTGGACAGCATGGTCACGACCAGGTCGTCGAGCCGGGTCTCGGTGACGGCCGAGGTCGCGGCCAGGCGCCGCAGTATCATCGAGCGCAGGAAGGCCATCGCCACGGTCGCCAGCACCGTCACCGCCAGGGCCACCGCCCAGTCTTCGAGGGAATTGCCGAGGAAGGAAAACCGGCGCAGCGGCGCCAGGAAGGGAAGACTCATCAACTTGCTCCAATTCGAACTGCATACCGTCCTAGTGTGGAGGCGCCCGGCATCGCGGCGCGCACAATTGACTTTCGGCAGCTTGCGGCATACATTGCATTATTTGCATCATCTTCCGCATGACCAAGGACCTTACCAGCATCCTCCTCGTCGACGACCAGCCTGCCAATCTGGCGGTGCTTGAGGCCACGCTCGTCGGCCTGGCCGGAGAGATGGTCTCCGTGACCTCCGGCGAAGCTGCGCTGCGCGAGGTGCTGGCGCGCGACTTCGCGGTGGTGCTGCTGGACGTGCGCATGCCGACCATGAACGGCTTCGAACTGGCGGAACTGATCCGCCAGCATCCGCGCACCCAGGCCTTGCCCATCATCTTCCTCACCGCCGGCGACGCCGGGGACTTCCCGATCGAGCGCGCCTATGCGCTGGGCGCGGTCGACTACATGATCAAGCCCTTCAACCCCACGGTGCTGCGGGCCAAGACCGGCGTCTTCATCGAGTTGTACCGCAAGCGCGCCCAGCTCGCCGAGATCGAAGAGGAGCGTCACCGCGCCGCCCTCAAGAGCCGCGACGAGCAGCTCGCGCGCAGCGAGCGGCAGGCGCAGGCGGTGCGCGACCAGCTGGTGCGCGAACTGCAGGCCGCCGGCGACCGCATGCGCGACATCTTCCACCGCGCGCCGGCCCTGATGTGCGTGATGACGGGACCGGAACACGTGGTCGACATGGCCAACCAGCGTTTCCTGGAACTCGCCGGCGGCCGCGCGCTGGCCGGGCTGCCGCTGCGCAATGCCATGCCCGAACTCGAAGGCCAGGATTTCCTGGAGCTGATCGACGGCGTCTATCGCAGCGGCGAAGCGGTCGATGCCAGCAATGCCCGCCTGCTGCTGCGCGCGCCCGCGCCGCGCGCCGGCCTGGACGAACACTTCCTGGACTTCGTCTGCATGGCGCTGCGCGAACCCGACGGCAGCGTGTCCGGGGTGCTGCTGCACGGCGTCGACGTCACCGACCGCACCCGCGCCAACGCCCTGGCGGTGGGCCAGCGCGGCGCGCTCGAACTGGCCGTCACCGATGCGCCGCTGGGCGACGTGCTGGACGTGCTGGCGCGCACCGCCGAGGACTACAGCGGCGGCGCCGCCATGGCCTCGGTGCAGCTGGTGTCGAACGACGGCCAGTACCTGCGCCACGCCGCCGCGCCTTCGCTGCCGCTGGAATGCCAGCTGGCCCTCGACGCCTTGCGCATCGCGCCGCTGAGCGGCAGCGCCGGCACCGCGGCCTGGCGCGCCGAGCCGGTGGCCAGTCCCGACATCGCCACCGATCCCGTATGGGGCGCGAAGCGCGACCTGGCCCTGGCCTACGGCCTGCGCGGCTGCCGCGCGCTGCCGATCCTGGCGCCGTCCGGCGCGGTGCTCGGCACCTTCAGCCTGTATTACCGCGACGTCGGGCTGCTCGCGCCGCAGGAAGAAGCGGCCTTGGCCCTGCTGGCCAACACCGCCTCGCTGGTGATCGGCCAGCGTCACGAAGCGGCCGAGCGCCAGGCCGCGGAGCACCGCTCGCGCGCGATCCTGGAGAGCATGAGCGAAGGTTTCATCGCCCTCGATGCGGCGTGGCGCATCACCTACGCCAACGGCGCCGCCGAGGGCTTGACCCGGCGCCGCCGCGAAGACCTGGTCGGCGGCCAGTTCTGGGACCTGTTTCCGGCGCTGCGCGATGCCGATCACGCGCCGCTGCTGCGCCGCAGCGCGCTGGAGCGGACCCGCAGCCGCCTGGAGGTCTACGACGAGGCGCAGGCGCGCTGGTTCGAGATCAACTCCTTCCCGACCGAAGACGATGGCATCGCACTGTACTTCCGCGACGAGACCGACCGCCGCCGCGCCGAGGAAGGCGTGCGCCGCCTGGCCGCGGTGGCCGAGCAGTCTTCGGACTTCATCGGCATCTTCACGCCGGACGCCGGCGGCATCTACCTGAACCCGGCCGGGCGCCGCATGGCCGGCCTGGGTGCGGACACCAACATCGCGGCCTGGCGCATGCTGGACTTCTTCCCCCGCGAAGACCGCGCCTTCGTGCGCGACCACATGATGACGGCCCTGACCGGCGACGCGGCGGCCTGGGAGGGCGAGCTGCGCCTGGCCCAGCCGCAGGGACGCGAGCCGATTCCGGTCTACTTCAAGGGCTTCGCGGTGCGCGACGCCAACGGCCAGAACATCGGCCTGGCGACCATCACGCGCGACATCACGGCGCAGAAGCTGGCCGAGGACGAGCTGCGCCGGGTCGCGGCCGACCTGTCGGAAGCCGATCACCGCAAGAGCGAATTCCTGGCGACGCTGGCGCACGAGCTGCGCAACCCGCTGGCGCCGATTCGCACCGGCCTGGATCTGCTGCGCATGCAGTCGCAGGGCGCGGCGCGCGACGAGGCGGCCGCGCGCCGCATCCACGGCATGATGGACCGCCAGCTGGGCCACCTGATCCACCTGGTGGACGACCTGCTCGACATCGCCCGCATCACGCGCGGCAAGATCGAGCTGAAGAAGGAGCCGGTGCTGCTGCGGACCATCGTCGCCACCGCCGTCGAAACCAGCACCGCGCTGATCCAGTCCCACGGCCACGAGCTGAGCGTGGAGCTGCCGCCCGAGCCGCTGGAACTCGAAGCCGACGTCACGCGCATGGTGCAGGTGCTGTCCAACCTGCTCAACAACGCCGCCAAGTACACCCCGGGCGGCGGACGCATCGGGCTGTCCGCCTGGCGCGAGGACGGGCAGGCGGTGATCGCCGTGTCCGACAGCGGCATCGGCATCCCGCCGGACGCCATCGGCTCGGTGTTCGAAATGTTCACCCAGGTGCGCGGAAGCCTCGACCGCGCCCAGGGCGGCCTCGGGATCGGGCTGTCGCTGGTGCGGCGCCTGGTGGAACTGCACGGCGGCCGCGTGAGCGCCTTCAGCGGCGGCCGCGGTCAGGGTTCGACCTTCACCGTGCGCCTGCCGCTGCGGGTCGGCACGCCGCATGCTGCGGGGCCGGCGACGCAGGCCGGGGTCCATGCCCAGGGCGCCGGCGGGTCGCTGCGCGTGCTGGTGGTGGACGACAATCTGGATGCGGCCGAGAGCCTGACGGCGCTGCTCGAAGTCCTCGGCCACACCACCATGAGCGCGCACGACGGACCGCAGGGGCTGGCGGCGGCGCGCGCCTTCGTGCCCGACCTGGTCCTGCTCGACATCGGCCTGCCGGGCATGAGCGGACACGAGGTCGCGCGCGAGATCCGCCGTAGTGCGGCGCTGCGCAAGGTGGTGCTGATCGCGCTGACCGGCTGGGGTTCCGAGAGCGATCAGCGGCTGTCGCACGAAGCCGGCTTCGACCAGCACCTGATCAAGCCGGTCAGCCTGGAAGCGCTGGAGCAAGCCTTGAGCGCGGCGGCACGGGGGCTGCCATGAAGGGCAGCAGCAAGCCGGTCGAGGTCTCGTGCGGCACGCTGGTGGTCGATGCGGCCGGCCGCCTGCTGATCTGCCACGTGACCGGCACCGCGAAATGGGACATTCCAAAAGGCCTGCAAGACCCGGGCGAAGACACGTTGGCGGCGGCGATGCGCGAGCTGTACGAGGAGGCCGGGCTCGAATTCGAGGCCGCGCGTTTCCAGGACCTGGGCCGCTTCGAATACCGGCGCGACAAATGCCTGCACCTGTACAAGGTCGAGGTGGGTGATGAATTGCCCGACCTCGGCCACCTGATCTGCCGCAGCTTCTTCCCGCACCACGTCACCGGCAAGCCGACCCCGGAGACGGACGGCTTTCGCTGGGCCACGCGGGAGGAGGTGGGGAGGCTGTGCTGGCCACGCATGGCCGCGCGCCTGCTGTCGCTCAGCTGGTGAGCTGGCGCGGGGCGGCCAGGCGCGCCAGGACGTCTTCGATCGCGGTCACGGTCGCGGGCTTGGTCAGGTGGGCGTCAAAGCCGGCGGCGCTGCTGCGGGCGCGGTCCGCTTCGCCGCCCCAGCCGGTCAGGGCCACCAGGCGCACGCCTGCGCATTGCGGATCGGCGCGCACCTTCTCCGCTACTTCGTAGCCGGACATGCCCGGCATGCCGATGTCGAGGAACACGATCTGCGGACGCAGGCTGGCGATCATGCGCAGCGCCTGGTGGCCGTCGGCCGCCACCGGCGCCGTGTGGCCCATGATGCCGAGCAGGGCCGCCAGGGTCTCGGCGGCGTCGCGGTTGTCGTCCACCACCAGCAGCTGCAGGGCGGCGGGCGCGCCAGGCGCGGTCTCGAGATTGTCCTGGACCGGCATCGGACTGTCCTTGCCGGCCAGCGGCAGGCGCACCGTGAAGACGCTGCCGGCATCGATGCCGCGGCTGGCGGCGGTGATGGTCCCGCCATGCAGTTCGACCAGGCTGCGCACCAGCGAGAGGCCGATCCCGAGGCCGCCATGGCTGCGCAGGGACGGATGCGAGACCTGGGTGAACATCTGGAAAATCGATCCCATCGATTCGGCAGGGATGCCGATGCCGTTGTCGGAGACCACGATCACGGCCTGTTCGCGGTCGTGTTCGAACTCGCGTTCGACGGCGACCACGATGGCGCCGCCGCGCGGCGTGTACTTGGCGGCGTTGTTGAGCAGGTTGCTGACCACCTGGGTCAGGCGTACCGGATCGGCATACAGCTGGAGCGGCGTGGCGGGCAGGCGCAGGTCGAGGCGATGGCGGGCGGATTCGATCAGCGGCATGCTGGTGTCGACTGCGGCGCGGACCACGTCGTCCAGATCGATCCACTCGGGTTTCAGCTCGATCTGGCCGCGCGTGATGCGGGCGACGTCGAGCAGGTCGTCGACCAGGTGCACCAGGTGGTCGAGCTGGCGGTCCATGATGTCCTGCACCCGCGCCAGCGCCTGCGGGTCGCCCCTGGTGCGGCGCATCAGCTGCAGACCGCTGCGGATCGGCGCCAGCGGATTGCGCAGTTCGTGCGCCAGGGTTGCCAGGAAGGCTGTCTTGCGGCTGTCCTGCTCGGCCAGGTCGTCGGCCAGGCGGCGCAGTTCGAGCTCGGTGCGGCGCCGCTCGGTGATGTCGGTGAACAGCACCACGATCTTGCGGCTGCCGGCCGGCCCGACCCGCGCGGCGTAGACCTCGTACCAGCGGTGCAGGTCGACGGCTTCTTCGATGAAGCGCACCGGTTCGCCGGTGGCGGCGACCCGGCCGTACAGTTCGTACCAGCGGCCTTCATGGCCGGGCATCAGGGCGCGCGCGGTTTTGCCGACCGGATCGGCCAGCCCCGTGTGGGTGCTGAACGCGCGGTTCACCTCCAGGTAACGGTAGTCGCAGGGCTTGCCGCCGGCGTCGTACAGCAGTTCGATCACCCCGATGCCGTCATCCACCGAGTCGAACAGGGTGCGGTAGCGTTCCTCGCTGGCCTGCAGGCGTTCCTCGGCCTGCTTCTGCACCGTCACGTCGATCACCACGCCGCGCAGGCGGGTGACACCCTGGCTGTTGCGCTCCAGCTGGCCGCGCGCCAGCAGCCAGCGCCAGCTGCCGGCGCCGGTATCGCGCACGCGGTAGGTGGCGGCATACGCGCCAGCGCCATCGTTCACCGCCTCCTGCAGGCGCGCCTCGGTCGGCGCCAGGTCGTCGGGGTGGATGGCCGCTAAATAGGCGGACAGCGGCGCGTTCTCGGCAAGCTCGGGGTCGACCCCGAACATCACGGCCATGCGGCGGTCGGCCACCACCCGGTCGGCGTCGATATCCCAGGTCCATACGCCGATCCCGGCGGCGGCGATGGTCGCTTCGAGGCGCGCGCGGGTCTCTTCCAGCGCTTCCTGGGCGCGGGTGCGCTCGGCCGCGGTATCGTAGGCATCGAGGTAGAAGCGGGCCTTGGACTTCAGGATCGGCGGCGAGATCGGCTCGTCGAGCACCGAGAGGGCGCCGGCCTCGTATAAAGGCTCGACTGCGAAGTCGCGCCGCGGCGGCAGGCCGATCGCCACCAGCGGCGTCGGCGGAAACGCCGCGCGCAGGCGCCGCAGGAGGCCGGCGAAGGCATGCACGTCGCCGGTATAGCCGGCCAGGATCAGGGCGAAGCCGGGCGGCGCTGTGTGGCGCAGGGCTTCGTCGGCGCTAGGTACGCGCAACACCTCATAGCCGAGTTCCGCGGCCACGCTCGCCACTGCCGGATCGACGTCCGGGCGGTCGCAGACAAACAGAACGCGGCCGCGCGTGGGCCTGGGCTTATTGCCAGCGTCGTGAACAACTTGCATCCGGGGTCCGTATCGTCGATAGTCTTCGCAATGTAGGAGCAGTCCCACGGAAAGTCAACCATCGGCCGTGCGCGCCGCTTGCCAGCTTGGCGGTAGGATGGCGCCCCAGGAGGAGAGATCATGACCAAGGGTACAGAGGAAAATTTCGACGTCGGCGCCATCATGGGCGGTATCTACGGCGACGGCATCATCGCCCGCAAGGGCGCGTTCACGAAAGAATGGGTGGGGCGGCTGAAGGAAGACATCGAGACCCTGTTCGCCGAAGCGCGCGCACGGCCGGGCGGCGCCCTGGAACGCGGACCGGCCCGCTATTACGTCGAAGTGCATCCGGAGCGGATCCGCGGCTTCGTCGAACTGGTGACGCATCCGTGGGTGACGGCGGTGTGCCGGGCCGTGCTGGGGCCGGACTACAAGGTGGTCGAGGCCGGCTTCGACATTCCCTTTCCGGGCGCGATGCACCAGCCCTGGCACCGCGACTTCCCGGCACCGGAAGCGACCCTGGTCGGGCGCCGCCTGAATTCGCTGGCCTTCAACATCACGACCGTCGACGTGACCGAGGAGATCGGCCCGTTCGAGATCGCCCCCGGCACCCAGTGGGACGACCTGGCGGGGACCGACCCGATGTTCCCGGACAAGTCGCTGTATCCGCGCTACGAGGCGCGCGCCCAGCGCAAGCTGCCGCAGGTGGGCGATATCTCGGCGCGCTCGGCGCTGACCATCCACCGCGGCACCGCCAACCGTTCGCAGCTGTCGCGCCCGATCTTCGTGCTGGGCGTGGATGCGCCGGACGCGCGCAACGCCGACAAGCACGACCTGCAGGTCACCCGGGCCTACTGGGATGCGCTGCCGGAAGAGGTGCGCAAGCACCTGACCTGCCGCGTGGTCGACTCGCTGGAAGACATCTATCAGGCCCACACGATCGAGGGCCTGCGGATGGGCGTGACGATGTAAAGACCGGGCCGGGGCTCAGGCGTCGCCGCCCTGGGCATCCTGGCCGTCGTCGCCTTTCAGCTTTTCCGGCTTGAGCGAATCGGCCAGCGCATCGGAAGCGATGCCCTTGGGGGCCTGGCCGACGCGGCGGGTGGAATCGGACTGCTGGTCGAGGTTGACTTCCTCGGCCACTTCGAAACGGCCGTCGGCGGCGCTGTTGTCCGTGTTGTCGGCGGAGCCTGCCGGCAGCAGGTCTTCCGAGCGGCCGTTCTGTTCCTCGGCCGGGGTGGCGCGCTGCTGGTTCTGTTGCCCTTGCTGATTCTGCTGGTTTGCCATTGCTTCCTCCTTTGCATGATCGTCAAGCGATTATGGCGCAGGGGGATGGGCGCGGGCGCACGCTACCGGAAGATCCCGGCTTACCGCTTCTTCCGTTCCGGCAGGTTCTTTTCCAGGATGGCCCACAGGATCAGCCCATAGGCGAGCAGGCGGATCAGGTAGTGCAGCGGCGAATCTTCGCTGTCCTGGTAGCTCAGGGCCGAATACACGCGGTGCGCACCTTCGATGCCGAAGGACAGCGCGAAATACAGGAAAAAACGGTCGCGCGTACTGCGCCAGAAGCGCAGGAAGAACAGCGCGATCACGGTCGAGGCCATGGCGATGGCGCCGGTCAGCATATAGTTCACGTTCACTCCTTCTCGTAGATCAAGCCATACAGCAGGAGCAGCATCGACACCAGGGCCGACAGCAGGCGTACCGGCAGCAGGTAGATATCGGGGAAGACGATCTTGTCGAGCACCAGAAATAAATTGTTCACCGTCATCGCAACGAAAGACCAGCCGCTCCAGAACAGCAGGCGGTGGCCGGTGCGGCGGTAACTGGCCAGCAGCAACCAGGCGCAGGCCAGCGAGGTCAGGGCACACAATGAATAAATGGTAAACGCCACTTAGGAATCCTTTCGCCATTTGAAGGCGTCAGCGAACTGCTGGGCCTTGCGGTCGAGGGAAGAATGGATGAGGTGGGTGACTTCGACCAGGTGGGTCGAGTACAGGTCGGCCAGACGGTCGATGCGTTCGCGCAGCGCGTCTTCGCGCGGCTGATAGCAATACGCATCGGTCATGCCGGGTGCGGGCGCAGCCATCCCCGAACGGCAAAGTTCGTCCAGCAAGCCTTCCGCGACCTTGTCGCGCACGTAGAGACGGCGCGCGAGGGTATCCCGGCTCCAGCCCTGCGCCGGGTTCGCCCGCATCAGCAGCAGGGCTTCGAGGAAAGGCACCGAGGGAATGCTGGTCAGCACGAAGCGCCGGACATCCTCGGGAATGGAGAAATTATCCATTGCCAATATGTTTGCTCAAATGCACTTTAGCTTTTGGAAAGCGCGCATTCTATAACATTCCGATCGGAAATGCGTTTTCGTATCGTGCGCAGGCGCGATTTCATGCAATGCGGGCACGCAAGGAGTACTCGGCTACAATGGCGGCACGATTGATCTTTGTTTATTACCATGCTTCAGAAGTTGTTTGCTCCGCTTGTTTTACTGTCCAGTCTGCTCACTCTGGGGGCCTGCGACAGGCAAGCCGGCGAGGCGTCGCGCGCCCACACCCCGATGGCCGGCGCGCCGCGCACGGCCGAATCCTGCGCCGACCATTATCTCGAAGGCCGCGCGCCGCAAATCCAGAACCCCAAGCTGGCGCCGGCCACCAAGGAGCTGTGCTTCAAGGTTTTCAGCGTCATGCATTCGGGTATCACCCGCACCCCGCTGTGGTCGGCCGAGCACCTGGAAGCGCACGAGGTTGAAGCGGCGCAGCAACTGACGCGCGAGAATTCCTTCCACGCCGAGACGCGCGTGCCGGCCGGACAGCGGGCTGAGCTGTCCGACTACGCGCGCAGCGGCTTCGATCGCGGCCACATGGCCCCGAACGGCGACATGCCGGACCGCGATGCCCAGCGCGACAGCTTCAGCCTGGCGAACATCGTGCCCCAGGACGGCGAGAACAACCGCCACCTGTGGGCCGGCATCGAAGGGGTGGTGCGCAAGATGGCGAAGAAGGAAGGCGACCTGTATGTGGTAACCGGACCGGCCTTCCTCGGCAGCAACCTGCGCAAGGTCGGCAAGGTGCTGGTGCCGACCCACTTGTACAAGCTGGTCTACAGTCCGCGCCAGAAAGCCGGCGCCGCGTGGTTCGTCGAGAACACGGCGGATGCGAAGCCGAACGTGATCCCGATTCCGGAACTCGAACGCATCATCGGCATCAATTTGCTGCCCGCATTGAGCGACGAGGAAAAGGGACGCATGCTGAAACTACCGAACATCCGCCAGAAGGGCGACAGGAGGAATTCATGAGCGACAAGCACGGCGAACGCAGCTTCGTCCCCTACGCCAACGAAGCCGACGTGATCGAGATCGGCCACCTGATGCTGGAAAACCGCCTGGACCGCATCACCATTTCCGGCGATGTCGACCTGACCGCCGACAAGCAGGGTCTGGAGGCCGCGCGGCGGCTGCGTGCGCTGCTCGGCGCCGTCGTCGCCAGCCTCGAAAGCCGCGACCTGCCGGACCGGTTGCCGCCACCCGATGTCGAAACAGTGGACAATCCATTTGCATAACATTGACGGGCCGCAAGGCCCGTTTTTC
>NZ_JANUGX010000070.1 GCF_024753245.1 Massilia norwichensis
TCGAGATCGACTTCGTCAAGCGCCGTGGGCCGCAGCGCGATGCGCCGCTGTTCCTGCCGCTTTCCTCCAACCTCATGCAAACGCACATTCCCCGCCATGCGCCTGTGGATCGGCCTGTCACTGCCCCGGCTCCCGCTGGAAGTATTCAGTCCCAGCTGGTGCACTGACGCCGGCAGCGTCGTGCTCGAGCAGGAGCGCGTGCTGGCGGCGTCCCCGGTGGCGCGTGCCGCCGGCGTGCAGCCCGGCATGCGGCGTGGCGGTGTGCTGATGCTGATGCCCGAAGCCCAGGTCCACGAGCGCTCGCCGCCGCGCGAGGCCGAGGCCCTGGTCGCGGTGGCGATGGCGATGCTGCAGTACACGCCGCAGGTGGCCGAGGCGGAGGAGGGCACGCTGCTGATGGACGTCGGCGCCAGCCTGCGTCTGTTCGGCGGCGTGCTGGCGCTGTGCCGGCGCGTGCGCGCGAACGTGCAAGCGCTGGGCTTTACGGTAGCGCTGGGCTGCGCCCCGACCGCGCGCGGCGCCTGGCTGCTGGCGCGGGCCAGGCATCCGGATGGGCAGACGGGTGTCCGGCGCACGCTCAGGATGCCCTCGCTGGTGCGCCGCCTCGACCTGCTGGACGTGCTGCTGGCGCCGCCGGCGCGCCCGTACGCGGCCTGGTTCGAAGGCATCGGCTGCGCCAGCCTGGGCGAGCTGCGGCGCCTGCCGCGTCCCGGCCTGCAGCGGCGCTGCGGCCGCGCGCTGCTCGACCTGCTGGATGCGGCCTATGGTTTGAACCCGGAGCTGCACGAGTGGATCGCCGCACCCGAGACCTTCAGTGCGCGCCTCGAATTGTTCGACCGCATCGACGACGCCGAACTGTTATTGGCGGGCGCCCGGCGCCTGCTGCTGCAGCTGACCGGCTGGCTGTGCGCGCGCCAGCTGGCGGTCGAGCGCATCGTGCTCAGGCTCGAGCACGAGCGGGGCCGGGTCGCGCGCGCGCCGACCTGCGTCGAGGTGGCGCTGGCCGAACCGGCCTGGCGCGACGAGCACCTGGTGCGCTTGCTGAAGGAGAGACTGGCCAAGCTGGTGCTGGAGGCCCCGGTGATCGGCCTGGGCCTGGAAGCCAAGCAGTTGCAGCCGATGGCGCCGCCAAACGCATCGCTGTTCCCGGAACCGGGCGGCAGCGAGGAAGACCGCATGCGCATGCTGGAGCTGCTGGTGGCGCGCCTGGGCGCGGAGAACGTGCTGCAGGCCCTGCCGATGGCCGATTACCGGCCGGAGCAGGCGAACATGTGGGTGCCGGTGCAGCAGCATCTGCAAATGCGGATCAGCGACCGCGCGCGCAACGCGCAGATGCCGCCCGACGTGATGAGCCTGCCGCGGCCGACCTGGCTGCTGGCCAAGCCGATCGCTTTGCTGATGCGCGAGCACCGGCCCTTCTACGGCTCGCCGCTGCGCATGGCCTCGAACCCGGAGCGGATCGAAGCCGGCTGGTGGAATGGGCCGGAAACGCGCGACTACTTCATCGCCGAAGGGCAGGACCATGCGCTGTACTGGGTGTA
>NZ_JANUGX010000071.1 GCF_024753245.1 Massilia norwichensis
GGTCATCGCAACACCTCATTCTTAGGGAGGTGAAGTGGGGAAGCCAAAGCATGGGCGCTGCAAACGTGGCATCCGTCCAGTAGTAGGTTCGATAGGTCGTCCTGGCGTTGGTCTGGGTAACGTGCGACGCATCTTTTGGAAGGCAATCGCGGATGGTCTTCCGAGTGAAGACGCGGCCATTGTCGCAGGAGTATCTAGCGCCGTGGGAGCTCGATGGTTCCGTCAAAATGGCGGGATGCCAAATCTTAACTTTGCTCCACCATCGGGTCGATTCCTGTCATTTGCAGAGCGCGAGGATATTGCATTGCTACGCGCACAGCAGTTCGGGATACGGGAGATTGCCAGGCGGATTGGCAGGAGCCCTTCCACGATCTCACGCGAACTCATCCGCAATGCTGCCACCAGAAGCGGCTACGTCGAATACCGGGCTACCACTGCACAATGGCATGCCGAGCGTCGAGCCAAACGGCCAAAGAGTGCCAAACTTGCGTCCAACGAAGCATTAAGAAAATATGTCCAAGATAGACTCGGCGGGAAGATCACAAACGCAGCCGGTAAGCACATCGGCCCCCAGTTGTCGTGGTCGCGTAGACGACACGGCCGGCGCCAGGATCGTAGCTGGGCCACGTCATGGAGTCCCCAGCAGATTGCAAATCGCTTGCGCATCGACTTTCCCGAGGACGAATCGATGCGTATTTCTCACGAGGCGGTCTATCAAGCGCTGTACATCGAAGGCCGGGGTGCGTTAAAGCGGGAATACAGTGCCTTCCTGCGTTCGGGACGGCCACTGCGTGTTCCTCGAGCTCGGGTCAAAGCGCGCGGCAAACACTTCGTCACCCCCGACGTACTGATCGATCAAAGACCGAAAGAAGTAGAGGCTCGATCTACGCCAGGTCACTGGGAAGGCGACTTGATTATTGGGCTTGAAAGTTCAGCAATCGGAACGCTCGTCGAACGCTGCACACGCTTTACGATGCTCCTGCACCTACCTCGAATGGCTGAGCACGGTACAGTCCGGGAAAAGAATGGCCCCGCTTTGGCAGGCCATGGGGCCGAGGCAGTCAAAAAGGCTATTACGGATACGATGTTGGCGCTGCCGCCGATGATGCGCAAATCATTGACGTGGGACCAGGGCGCTGAGATGGCACAGCATGTTCAAGTAAAAGATGCTACCGGGATGCACGTCTACTTTTGTGAGCCACGCAGCCCTTGGCAACGCGGAACGAACGAAAACACGAATGGACTACTTCGACAATATTTTCCCAAGGGGACTGATCTTGCGCGGTACAGTGCTCCAGACCTCGCTGCAGTGACGACAGCACTCAACAATCGTCCGCGGAAAGCCCTTGGTTGGCGAACACCGGCCGAAGCATTCGCCAATCATTTATCATGCGTAAACGTCAGTGTTGCGAC
>NZ_JANUGX010000072.1 GCF_024753245.1 Massilia norwichensis
ATCGCAACACTGACGTTTTCGCATGATAAACGATCGGCAAATGCTTCGGCCGGTGTTCGCCATTTGAGAGCTTTGCGGGGACGATTGTTGAGTGCCATAGTCACTGCAGCGAGATCTGGCGCACTGTATCGCGCCAGATCGGTCCCCTTAGGAAAATATTGTCGAAGTAGTCCGTTCGTGTTTTCGTTCGTTCCGCGTTGCCAAGGGCTACGTGGTTCGCAAAAATAGATCTGCATTCCGGTAGCGTCTTTCACTTGGACGTGCTGGGCCATCTCAGCGCCTTGATCCCACGTCAATGATTTGCGCATCGCCGGTGGCAGCGCCAACATCGCATCCGTAATAGCCATCCTAACCGCCTCGGCCCCGTGGCCAGCCAATGCCGGGCCATTCTTTTCTCGGGCTGTACCGTGCTCGCCCATCCGAGGCAGATGCAAGAGCACAGTGAAGCGCGTACTGCGCTCGACAAGTGTTCCAATTGCGGAGCTTTCAAGTCCAATAATCAAGTCGCCTTCCCAATGGCCCGGTGTGTCCCGCGACTCTACCTCTTTCGGCCTTTGATCGATCAGTACGTCAGGAGTAACGAAGTGTTTGCCACGTGCCTTAACGCGCGCCCGCGGAACGCGTAGGGGTCGTCCTGAACGCAGGAAGGCGCTGAATTCGCGCTTCAAAGCACCTCGTCCTTCGATATACAGCGCCTGATAGATGGCCTCATGGGAAATACGCATTGAAGCATCCTCAGGAAAATCAATGCGCAAGCGATTTGCAATTTGCTGGGGACTCCATGACGTGGCCCAGCTACGATCCTGGCGTCGGCCATGTCGTCTACGCGACCAAGACAGTTGGGGACCGACATGCTTACCGGCCTTGTTTGTGATCTTACCGCCGAGTCTATCCTGGACGTATTTTCTTAATGCTTCATTTGACGCGAGCTTGGCATGCTTGGGCCGCTTGGCTCGACGCTCAGCGTGCCACTGTGCGGTGGTAGCCCGATATTCGACGTAGCCGCTTCTGGTGGCAGCATTGCGGATGAGCTCGCGCGAAACCGTGGATGGGCTTCTCCCAATCTGCCTGGCGATTTCCCGTATCCTGAACTGCTGTGCGCGTAGCAATGCGATTTCCTCGCGTTCCGCAAGCGACAGGAATCGGCCCGATGGTGGAACAAGGTTAACATTTGGCATTCCACCATTTTGCCGAAACCACCGCGCTCCCACGGCAGGAGAAACTCCTGCGGCAATAGCCGCGTCTTCACTTGGAAGTCCGTCTGCGATCGCCTTCCAAAAGATCCGTCGCACGTTACCTAAGCCGACGCCGGGTCGACCTATCGAACCTACTACTGGACGAATGCCACGTTTGCAGCGCCCATGCTTTGGTTTTCCCACTTCACCTCCAAAAAAATGAGGTGTTGCGATGACT
>NZ_JANUGX010000073.1 GCF_024753245.1 Massilia norwichensis
TAATGCCAGTCAGTTAAGCTGACTGGCATTTTTCATTGGAAACTTGGATCTGGGCTGTTTGACTGCTCTTGGAAAAGATCGCGCTCGACGTTCCGGCAAAAGATAGGCGCGCGCCTGCTCGCGTAAGAACGCCAAGCGCTTGGGGAAGGTGCCCGGTGTTTGCAACGGCCAGTGGTACAAGGCCGTGGTAATGGCCAAAGCTAGCCATTGAAAACTCAGGCGCTGTGGTGGCACGTGCAGCTCGTCGGCCATTTGGGCGATTTCATGGCGCAGCAGGTTGTAGGCAATGAGCGTGCCCCATACTTCCTGACGCACCAACTCCGGCAATTTGCTACGCAGCGTCGTCGCATTCTTCTGCATGCCCTGCTTGATTTCCCTGAATCCCAATTCGATCTCCCAGCGCTGCATGTAGTGCGCGGCGATCTCGCGTGCCGGAAAGCGGTGGGCGTCGCACAAGGAGGTAAGAAACTGGCGAGGCTCTCCACCGATCTTGCACTTGATGAGCCGTGCTTGCCAACGGGCCGGCAAGTCCGGGCGCTGCTTGCGTGCCTGGGGCGACACTGGAAGACTCACCAAGCAGTCATCGGGAGTGAGTTGGCAAATCACTTCATAACGCAATCCCGCTCTGGCCCGCAAAAGCCAATGTTTTTGCCGACCCGCCTGCTGCCAGTCGAGTAAAAACGCAGCCGAGAAATAAGCGCGGTCGAAGATCGTCAGCGAGTCGTCCGGCACCTTGTGCATGAGCGGTTTTGCAAAGGACAGTTCTGCGGTGCCGTAATCGCCAAACTCGGCGGCACGGATCAGATGGGTGCAGGTGTCCATCAAACAGACCGCACGCAATTGCGGCCACGCGCCGCAAGTTCTTTCGTTCGAGCCTCGCCTGAACTTCTCGCCATTGGCTGGCGTGTCAGGCAACGACCATACAACGCCATCAACGGCGTAGCTTCGCAATCCATGAAATAGCCCGTGCTCAGGTATGGCGGCGCTTGCCCAGCAGCTTGCCAGACGCTCGAATAACCATGCCATCGGCGCCTCTCCCAATCGCTCACGACCTGCTACTGCAGCACTGGGAACAGGTGTGCTCGATGGCGGCCCATCGGCCAGATCGAGCTGCTGAACGATATGCCAGATCGGTTCATTACGAAACAAGGCCAGCCCGATTACCAGCCAGACCATCCGCTCAGCCGGCAGACGCCGCCGACGTAGCGATACAGTTCCGGTTTGCTTCAAGGCTTCGTCGACCCACGATGGATCGATCAGGCTGGCAAAACGCTCGAACTCATGCGGTGCCAGCTCAGCTGCATAGTCCAGGTCAAGTTGGAGAGCCATAATAAAAAACGGATTCATGGTTGGACATGAATCCGTTTTAGCTCTGGCAGCCACCAGGTCAATGCCTTAAGTGACTGGCATTA
>NZ_JANUGX010000074.1 GCF_024753245.1 Massilia norwichensis
CGTGACGGTGTCCGAAGAGCGACGCCGCCGCTGGTCAGTGCAGGAGAAAGCTGCGCTGGTCAAGGAAACGTACGAACCGGGCATGAGCGTATCGCTGGTGGCCCGCAAGCACGGCATCAGTGCCAGCCAGCTGTTCAACTGGCGCAAGCTCGAGCGAGAAGGCGCCCTGGTCGCGGTGCATTCTGGTGAATCGGTCGTGCCGGCAAGCGAACTGGCAGCGGCACGCGCCCAGATCGCACAACTGCAGCGCATGCTGGGCAAGAAAACAATGGAAGCGGAGATCCTGCGCGAAGCGGTCGAGCTGGCCCGCGAAAAAAAGTGGATTGCGCGCTCACCCTTATTGGACAAGGACGGGCAGTAAAGCCTGTTTGCGTTGTCCTTGCTGTAGCGCGCTCGCACGTGATTGATCTGCTTGCTCGACCTGCAGATTGGATCGACAAGCGCACCGTGGCCAGGCTCGACCCGGTCGCCGACGCGATGATTGCCAACGCTGTACGCGCCGAGATCACGGCACTGCCGACCTATGGCTATCGCCGTGCCGGCGCCCTGGTGAACCGTACGCGCAGCCTGATGGGCCTGCGCCCCGTGAACCACAAGCGCATGTACCGCGTGATGAAGGAACAGGGTTTGCTGCTGCCGAAATCGCCTAGGCGTAGTGATAGCAGCCGCACTCACGACGGCAAAGTGATAGTCGAGGAATCGAACCAGCGCTGGTGCTCGGATGGCTTCGAGATCGCCTGCGACAATGGCGAGGTGGTGACTGGCGTTTTCATGAAGGACTGCTGCGACCGCGAGATCATCGCCTGGCGTGCCTGGATCGGCCGCGGACTGCCTGGTGAGCCAGTGCGCGACATGATGATTGAGGCCGTGGAAGCGCGTTTCGGCAGCACCGACGAGCGGGCGATTACAGTGGAATTCTTGAGCGACAATGGCGGCGCTTTCCGCGCCACCGAGACGCATGCTTTGGCCCGTCAACTGGGCATCAAGCCGGTGCATACGCCAGTGAACAGCCCGCAGTCGAACGGCATGGCAGAGAGCTTTGTGAACACGTTTAAACGCGATTACGTCGGCGGCATGGACCGCAGCAGCGGCGCTGTCGTGCTGGCCCAGTTGCCCGACGCATTCAGGCACTTCAATGAGGTGCATCCTCATTCGGCGCTGGGGTACAAATCGCCGCGCATGTTTAGAAAAGAGCGACGCCGTCAGGCTCTGGAAACTGACGCTAACTGAGCATTAGGCTGTGTCCGGGAATAGCGGGGCAAGATCACTGGATTACCCCGTGTCGGCCGGAGTAGATTGTGCGTTCGTCATGTGAATGTTGGCCGGTTCTTTCATAACGCCCTCATAGTTACCATTGAATCGCCCCGGATTTTGTAGAGGCTCCATTGTTC
>NZ_JANUGX010000075.1 GCF_024753245.1 Massilia norwichensis
GAGCCTGTCAGATTTTCTGTGTGGAACGGGGTCATGAAATAATCTCGAAAGGACTGTTCCATGACCGAAGTGATGACCACCAAAAAGCCCAAGAAGCAGAAAGCTGCATATCCGTTCCCGGTTGAGCTGATCGACCAGTTGCTGGCCCAGGTTGAGAACAAGGATGCCGAATCGATCCTCGGCGAATCCGGCCTGGCCGGGCAGCTCAAGAAGATGCTGGCCGAGCGCATGCTGACGGCCGAGCTGAGCCATCATTTGGCCAGCGAAGGCGAAGACAGCAAGAACCACCGTAACGGCAGCAGTCCCAAAAAGGTTCTGACGCCAGGCGGCGAGCTCAATCTGGACATTCCGCGTGATCGCTTGTCGAGCTTCGAGCCCAAGCTGGTCGCCAAACATCAACGGCGCATGCCGGGGTTCGACGATCACGTCATCAGCATGTACGCGCGCGGGATGAGCGTGCGCGAAATTCAGGGCCATTTGCTGGAGCTGTACGGTACGCAGGTGTCGCCGGACCTGATTTCCACCATCACCGACGAGGTGCTGGAAGAGGTCACGCAATGGCAGCAGCGGCCACTCGAAGCGATGTACCCGATCGTCTACTTCGATGCGCTGCGCCTGAAAATCCGGGACGAAGGCACCGTCAAGAACAAGGCTGTGTATCTGGCTTTGGGCATTCGCGCTGATGGCCGCAAGGAAGTGCTGGGATTGTGGATCGAGCAGACAGAAGGCGCCAAATTCTGGTTGAAGGTTTTCAACGAGCTGAAAAACCGTGGACTGGACGATATCCTGATCGCCGTCGTCGACGGCCTGCGCGGCTTCCCCGAGGCCATCGAGGCAGTCTATCCTCAGGCGCAGATCCAGACGTGCATCGTGCACCTGATCCGCAATTCGACGACGCTGGCGGCCTGGAAGGACCGCAAGGAATTGGCTGCGGCCTTGAAACCCGTTTACCAGGCCGCCAGCGCCGATCTGGCTGAAGCGGCGCTCGACGCGTTTGCAACGGGTCCGTGGGGCACCCGATTCCCGACCGTGGCAGCGATGTGGCGGCGCCAATGGCAGCAGGTGATTCCTTTCTTTGCGTACCCTCCGGAGGTGCGCACGATCATCTATACGACCAACGCCATTGAGAGCCTGCATATGCGCCTGCGTAAGATCGTCAAGAACCGCGGCCACTTCCCGAGCGATGAAGCCGCGACCAAATTACTGTTCCTGGCCTTGCGCAATATCGAGAAAGATTGGAAGATGCCGCAGCGTACCTGGAAGCAGGCCGCCAACCAATTCGCCATCATGTTCGGCGAGCGCTTCACCAACGCGATTAGCTAACTACAAATTCTGGCCCCGCACACAGAATTTCTGACAGGTCC
>NZ_JANUGX010000076.1 GCF_024753245.1 Massilia norwichensis
TAAAGTGGACCCATCAGTCAAGACACTCAGCTGCGTAGTTTAAGCTGTGTCCATTTCCACTCCAGCAGCTGCCCGGCGCTGCCCCGTACTGCCGTCTGTCTCCCGTTCCCGGTCCACGTCGCCGAACTTATCGACGATTAGCGCACCTCCTCCGGCACCGGCACGGTAGACATGATCCGGTGTCTCGTAGTCCAGAGCCTGATGCGGCCGCTCGGCGTTGTAGAACGCGAAGTACTGCGCCAGGCCGACTGTCAGCTCGGCCATGTTGGCGTAGCCCTTCAGGTACACATCCTCGTACTTCACGTTGCGCCAGAGGCGCTCGACAAAGATGTTGTCCAGTGCCCGCCCGCGCCCGTCCATGCTGATGGCCACGCCTTCGCGCTTGAGCACGCCGGTGAAGGCATCACTGGTGAACTGCGCGCCCTGGTCGCTGTTGAACACCTCGGGCTTGCCGTGGTGGCGCAAAGCGTCTTCCAGGCAGTCCACACAGAACGACGCGTCCATGCTGTTGCTGATGCGCCAGGCCAGCACCCGGCGCGAGTACCAGTCGATGATCGCCACCAGGTACGCAAAGCCGCGCGCCAGACGGATATAGGTCAAATCTGTGCTCCACACCTGGTTCGGCCGCGTGATCGCCACCCCGCGCAACAGGTACGGATAGACCTTGTGCTGCGGATGCGGCTTGCTCGTCGCCGGTCCTGGCGCCATGCCCGCTAGATCCATTTCCCGCATCAGGCGCTGCACCCGCTTGCGATTGACGCGATGCCCTCGACCTTTCAGGAACACCACCATGCGCCGGCTGCCGTAGAACGGCCGGTTGGTGTATTCCTCGTCGATCAGGGTGCGCAGCGCGTTGTCTTCCTGGTCCTCCTGCTGTTGGCGGACCATCGCCTCCAGCCTGCGATACACCGTCGCCCTCGGAACACCGGCAAGCTCGCACTGCCGCGTCAACGGCAGATTCGCGTGCTCAGGTTCGATCCAATCCATGCGCTCGTCGCGACTTACAGCCCAAGTTTTTTTTTGAGCCAGTCTGCCTCTATCTTCAGCCGGCCGATTTCGCTATACAGCTTGTCCTCCGGGCTGCTTTCGTCCACCGGCTTCGGGCCACGCTTGGTATCGAACAAGGCGCTTGCGTTCTCCAGGATCTCCTTTTTCCACTGTGTCACCAGCTGCGGATGCACATTATGCTCCTGCGCGATCTCGTTGATCGTCTTCACCCCGCGCACCGCTTCCAGGCCAATCTTGGCTTTGAACTCCGCCGAATGCGTCCTGCGTTTTTTACCTTCACTCATTCGCTATCATCCTTTCGAGGACGACAGCTTAAACTACCGTCTCAAAAGTGGGGTCCACTATA
>NZ_JANUGX010000077.1 GCF_024753245.1 Massilia norwichensis
GGTTCTTCACGGATTAGCGGGAAGTAACCAGTAAACGAAGAAAGCGGTAAAGAAGAGCTAGACTTGTTGTGCGACCAACAAAACCTTGACTCAACTTACCGCTTTCATGACGGATCATAATCTCGAGCTCCCGTTCTGGGAAGGCTTTATTGCATCAAAAGTGGAGCGCCGGTCCGGCGCCGTGTGGATCGATCTGCGGCGCTGTCCATCGGCGCCGATGGTATGCAGCGGCTGCGGTCATCACTGCTATCGCGTGCATGAAACCGGGGTAAGGATCATTCGCGAGTTGCCAATGCTGGGTCAACCGGTATGGTTGCGGGTGCCGCTCAGGCGTCTTCGTTGCGGCCAGTGCGGCACGCGTACAGAGCGTGTGAGCTGGCTTGACCGTCATGCCCGGGTGACTCGAGCGTTGGCGGATTTCGTCGGTGTCTGGTGTGAAAAGCTGCCTGTCGCCCACGTCTGCAAGCTCGCTGGACTGCATTGGGAAACGGTACGCACCATCGAGCGCGCCAGGCTGGAACGGCAGCTGTCTGCGCTACCCGAGCCTCAGCCAACACGTCTTGTGATGGACGAATTTGCCTTATTCAAAGGCCACCGCTATGCAACTGCAGTACTCGACGCCGATACCCGACGTGTCCTTTGGGTAGGAGAAGGCCGCAGCCGTGAAGCGATCCGGCCATTTTTCGAATGGCTCGGCACAAAGCGCTGCGCCAACATCGAAGCCGTCGCGATGGACATGAATACTGCGTTTGACCTGGAAGTGAGACAACAGTGTCCAAACGCGCGTGTCGTCTATGACCTATTTCATGTCGTTGCCAAGTATGGCCGTGAAGTGATCGACCGTGTGCGCGTCGACGAGGCCAATCGCCTGAAAGACAACCGACCACAGCGAAAAATCGTGAAGCGGGCACGCTGGCTTTTGCTGCGCAATCCACAAAACGTCCCGCCCGACCAACAACCCAGACTTAACGAACTCCTCGCGGCAAACCAGGCCTTGATGACTGTCTATCTGATGAAAGCAAGCCTGAAAGAACTCTGGCAGCAGCACGACGCCAAGACCTGGCGCCTTGCTTGGCGCAGCTGGTTTGCCATGGTGGCCGACAGTGGTATCGAGCCGCTACGTCGATTTGCCGACAAACTGAAGCCGTATTGGCGTGGCATCCTGGCCAGAGTGCGCTGGCCGATGCACACCGGCCAGCTGGAAGGCATCAACAACCGCATCAAGGTGATGAAACGGATGGCCTACGGTTACCGCGACAGCGCCTTCTTCTTCCTAAAGATCAAAGCCGCGTTTCCCGGAAATCCGTGAAGAACC
>NZ_JANUGX010000078.1 GCF_024753245.1 Massilia norwichensis
TGTATAGCACAGGGACATAGGTAACACCTGGCTAGGGACATCGGTAACACATGTCGTTCGATTTTAAGGCTCTTTTCTTAAGTCGAGCGTACGGATTTCTCGGTCACAGAAGTAGACCTTGAAGACGCCGTCTTCGCCAGCTGGGCGGACAGCCACGAGTTCGCCCAGCAGTCCTTCACCGACAAAAATCTCCCGGTTGGCAAACCGGATTTGTCCGCTTTTTCGTACCTTTATCACTTTATCGTGGCTGTCGTATTCGACGTCCGGCAAGGATGCTGGATATGGTCGGGCGCTCGCTGCATAACGGGTACCGGGTGGCTTCTGCCCCAGCGCTTCGTGCGGTCGTACGAGGTTGTACTGCTCGCGCCATTTGTCGAACGCCTGCTGACAGGCCTGCAGCGAATGAAAGCCTGTACGCTCTAGCAGTTCGCGCTTGAGCGTACGATGAAAGCGCTCGTCTTTTCCCTGCGTCTGCGGATGATATGGCCGGCTATGGCTGACGCGAATACCCAGCCGGATGAGCCACGCTTCCAGCCTGGAAATACTGTCTTCCCCAGCCACGCGCCAAGGCGAGCCGTTATCGCACGTGATCCGCTGCGGCATGCCGTAATGCCGAAATGTCTGGATAAGAGCTGCCTGGACATGGTCGTGTGTCTCCCGAGGACAAGCGTCCAGACAAACAGCAAACCGAGAGTGATCGTCCAGTACTGTCAAAGGATGGCAGCGGCCAGCCTGTTTGTCGGTGAGCGGGAAATGGCCTTTGAAATCCATCTGCCAAAGCACGTTTGGTGCCTCGTGCTCGAAGCGCAAATGGGTGCGCTCTACGCTGTCTGTCTGCGGCGCGATCTGGCGCCCATGTCGACGCAAGATGGCAGCAATCGTGTTGTGATGGGGCCTGGGCACGCCTTCAGGCAGCAAGGCTGCCAACTTGCGCCCGCCCCAGCATGGATAAGCATCATGCAGTGCCAAGATCTGTGCTTCCACCTCGGTGGCACTTCGATTCGGCGACGTTTGCGGCTTTCGGGATCGCTCCACCAGACCTTCGACACCTTCGGCCTGGTAACGCTTTAGCCAGACATAACCCGTCTTCCGGCTGATGCCAAATGTGCGGCAAAGGGACTGGATGTTAGCGCCTGGAGCTGACGCCAACATCGCAAACTCGTGACGAGAAGACATTTTGGAACACTCCTTCCAAGGCATCGCACGCTCCCAAAGTCAGCAGTGCGATGATCATAAAGAGTGTTACCTATGTCTCTAGCCAAGTGTTACCTATGTCTCTGTGCTGAACA
>NZ_JANUGX010000079.1 GCF_024753245.1 Massilia norwichensis
ACGGCTTTAATGGAATGGACGCATCCTTCCTGAAACGGCATCGACGTGCCAAAGTGGATGTGTAAGCAATCCACGACCAGAAAGGAGCGTCCACCATGAAGCTTAGTGCATGCGGCATCGACTTGGCCAAGTCGGTATTCCAGGTACATGGTGTTGATCTGCATGGCAAATCGTGTTTGCGTAAGCAGCTCAGGCGTGCAGAGATGTTGGCGTTTTTCGTAAAGCTCGAGCCTTGCTTGATTGGCATGGAAGCCTGCGGCAGCGCCCACTACTGGGCACGCAAGCTGAGCGAAATGGGCCATACCGTGAAGCTGATGGCCCCGCAGTTCGTGAAGCCCTACGTGAAGACGAACAAGAATGATGCAGCCGATGCCGAAGCCATCTGTGAAGCGGTGACCCGGCCCAATATGCGTTTCGTGGCGATCAAGACAGAGCACCAGCAGGCATTGCTGGCGATCCACCGGGCACGACAAGGATTCGTCAAGGCAAGGACCGCCCAAGCCAACCAGATTCGTGGCTTGTTGGCTGAATTCGGGGTCGTCATTCCGCAGGGACTTTACAACCTCGGGCCTCGGCTGGCAGAGTTATCTGATGAATCTACCGGACAGCTACCTGGCAGCTTCTGCAGCCTGTTGCGCCGGCTTACGGAAAATCTCAAGGAACTGGACCAGCAGGTTCGGGATTTGGAGAAAGAAATCCAGCTCTGGCATGCGCAAAATGAAGCCAGTCGCCGACTGGCCGAGATTCCAGGAATTGGCCCGATTACCGCAAGCGCACTGGTCGCTTCGATTGGCGATGCGCGCTGCTTCAAGAATGGCCGGCAGCTGGCTGCCTGGATGGGATTGGTGCCCAGGCAGCACTCCAGCGGTGGCAAGCAGGTTTTACTGGGCATCAGCAAACGGGGCGATGGCTACCTGCGCGCGCTGCTGATCCATGGTGCGCGTGCCGTTCTTCGACACGCCGAACACAAGGTGGAGACTGCCACCAGTTGGCTCGGGCACTTGCTGTCGCGGCGAAACAAGAATATCGCAGCTGTCGCGCTGGCCAACAAGAACGCGCGCCGGGTATGGGCACTTCTCATGCACGACGGAAGGCGGTTCCGTGCGGATTACGTCCCCGCTGGGGCAGGCACGTAATCCGCAAGGCCAAGTTACCTCTCCACCGACTCCAAGGAAGATTGGCAAGCATCTTTCCACCGATTGCTTAGGCGATCCAGATGTGATGGCAAGATAGGTCAGACCGTGACCGGCAAACCCTGCGTGCAACAAGGAGCG
>NZ_JANUGX010000008.1 GCF_024753245.1 Massilia norwichensis
AGACCAGGCCGAAGCCTGGTCCGAGTGACTGCGAGAGAGAACGACGCGATCAGAACTTGTAGGTCGCGGCCACCGACACGCGGCGGTACTGTGCTACGTAGCCGTCGCGCCAGGTGATCGGGTAGTCCTGTTCGAAGATGTTGTTGACGAACAGGCTCAGCTTCACGTGATCGATACCCGAGTAGGTCAGCGAGTAGTCGAAGGTGGTGTTGCTGCCGACATGGTTACAGGTAGCCATGTTCTCCGGTGCGACTTTCTGCGTGACGCAGTAGGTCGGCGACGAGTTGCTGTTGTTGCCCCAGCCGCTGTTGTAGTTCATGGTGATCGAGTGGTCGAAATCACCCTTCTTCATGAACAGCTTGGTCACGGTCTTCAGGCGCGATGCCGGGAAGTCGTAGAAGTCCCAGGTACCGGCGATGTTCTCGTCATACGCGTTCAGGGCCTGGCTGTAGTTCTGGTATTTCCAGACGTAGGAACCGTCGAGCTTCAGGCGGAAGTCGGTGTCCATGAACTTGAAGCGGCCCGATGCGTCGAAGTCGAAGCCCGAAACACGGGTACGGCCGCTGTTGACGTACGGGTTGTACACCAGGCCCAGTTGGCCAACGCCACCGTAGTTGATGGTGTTGTTCGGCGCGTACTTCTTCACCAGCGACAGGAACTCGTTGTCGTTGGCGGTGTTGTCGATACGGATCAGCTGGCCAGCCGGCAGGCTTGCCTCGCCTTTCAGGATGTCGGTCACGCCACGGGTGCCGATTTCGTTGCGGCGCTCGATGAAGTAGTAGTCGAGACCGGCGCTCCAGTTCTTGACCGGCTCCCAGACGGCGCCCAGGGTCACCGAACGCGAGATTTCCGGCTTCAGGTCGGGGTTCGACGACACGAAACTCGGCAGACCGGCCGAGCACTCCGCGTTGCGGAAGCTGTTGGCCTGCGCCTTGTCGGCGGTGGTTGCGCCGGCAGCGTTCTGCACCAGGGCGTTCAGCTGGTTGGCGACCGGGCAGCGGCGCAGGTCGTTGACGCCGGTGGCAACCGAGCTGCGGCCCAGGCCGTTACCGGATTCGACGATGTTCGGTGCGCGGAAGCCGCCCGATGCGGTGGCGCGCAGCAGCAGGCTGTCGTTGACAGTGTAGCGCAGGCCCAGCTTCGGCGACAGGTGGGCGTCGAAATCGCCGCTCTTGTCGGCGCGGATGGCCGCGTTCAGTTCCAGACCCTTCAGCAGCGGAACGTTTGCCTCGGTGAACAGCGCATATTCGTTGCGGGAATCGTCGACCTGCAGGCCGAACACACCGACCAGCTCACCACGCAGCACGTTGTCCGAGCTCTTCATCCAGTAGGCGTTCTGGCGGATGTCGGTGCCGAACGCAACATTCAGCGGACCGGCCGGCAGCTGGGCCACGGTGCCCGACACGGTCGCGTCGAAGAACTTGACCTTGGCTTCGCCTTCGGTGGTACGGACCGGGAACATCGATTCCAGCAGGGCTGCGTCGTTCTGCTTGCCGAACTGGTAAGTCTTGTTGACGATCGCGTTGGTGTAGCCGGTGGCGCTGACGGCGCGGGTGGCCTTGGTGGCGCTCGAGTGCGCGTAGCCCAGTGCCGATTTCCAGTCCCAGCCGCCGATGGTGCCGTCCAGTGCGAGCATGACGCGCTGCTGGTCGGAATCGGTGCGGTTGAAGTTGAAGCCGTTGCCGGTGTCCATCAGACGGGCACGGTACTCAGTCGGCGTGCTGTACGGGTTCATCGGGTGGCCGACCGGCAGTTTCGGGTACGAGAACGGGCCGACCATCTTGCCTGCGATCGCGTTGTACCAGACGCTCTGCGAGCTGGTGGCGCTGCCGTTGCTCATGCTGAACGGCGCCACGATGTATTCGCTGGTCTCGCCGGCGGTCGTGACCTCGAAGTTCGCGTTGATGTCCTTGCCGATGCGGAAGTGGGTGCTGCTGGCGATCGAGTGGCGCTTGTTGTCCGTGCGCAGACCGTTGTACGCGGTGGCATCCCACTTGCACAGCTTGTCGGCCGGATCGATGTCGGAAGCCGGGCAACCCGGTGCAGCGACGATGTTGGTGCTGCTCAGGAAGTAGTTACCGGTCGGCGAGAACGAGCTCTTCGCATCGTAGGTTGAGCGGCCCGGGGTCAGGCGGTGCCATGCCGGATAGAGTGCGGCCTGGTCGGCCTGGCTGTAGCCGTCGGTCTTGTAGGCTTCGGCGGTCAGGTAGGTGTTGAAGCCGTTCTTGTCGATGTCGCCGTAGCCCCAGATCGCCGAGAGGTTGCGGTTGCGCGCATCGTTGAAGTGCGGCGCTTCGCTGTACTGGCCCTTGATCTGGAAACCTTCGTAGTTGCTGCGCAGGATGATGTTGACCACGCCGGCAATCGCGTCGGAACCATAGATTGCCGAAGCGCCGTCCTTCAGGACTTCGATGCGCTCGATGGCGTCGCTGGCGATCGCATCCAGGTTGGTGAAGTTCTGCTGTGCGCCATCGGCCAGGCCATAAGGGGCGATGCGGCGGCCGTTGACCAGGATCAGGGTCGCAACCTTGCTCAGGCCGCGCATGCTGACGCCCGACGAACCGGTTGCGAAGCTGCCCGAGCTGGCGGAGGCCGAGCTGATGTCGGTGCTGATCGAGGAGGTGGCGGTGAGGATGCCCAGGGCCGTGGTCTGGCCGGTCTTTTCGATATCGTCGCGGGTCAGGATCTGGACCGCGCTGGCTGCTTCCGTGTCGGTGCGCTTGATGCTGGAGCCGGTGACTTCAACACGCTGCATCTTCGGTTCGGGCTGGTTAGCCTCTTGCGCAGCGACCAGAGCTGGAATGGCCAGGGTAACGGCCAGGGCCATGGCTTTCTTATTCAAGATACTTTTATGCTTCACAACTACTCCTGGGATGTAAATTTATAAGCGACCCGCGTGCTGTTCCGGTCGTCATGCCGGATGGCTACTCATTACGCGTACAAATACTGTTGCACAACATTGCACCTGTGCAAAGATGTAAATATGCGTTTACGAAATATTGCGTTGCTTTAAGTTACATCCGTTGGTTTTTTGATACAGTCTGTTACGTATGTGGCTGATTCTTGATCCTTGACGAAACGAAATTTTGTAAACGGCTGCGGCGAGGCAGGAAATTGCTGCGGTGCAGTATGGACAGGGAGAGGCGCATAAACAAAGGCCGCGCACGACTGCGGCAGGAAACCCCGGCTCCGCCCCGCGTCCGTGCCGGACGCGGATTCGATGCCCGTCAGCTCATGCAGGTATTCAAAAACAAAGCCCCACCGGCTTGCGTCGGCAGGGCTTTGGCGCAGTCGCTGCGCGACTGCTTAGTCAGCCGAATCGGAGAGCCCTTGCGCTTGCCAGCGCAAGGTCGCTGCGCCGGCTCGTCGCGGTGCGGCGAGAAACCCCGGCTCCGCCCCGCGTCCGTGCCGGACGCGGATTCGATGCCGTCAGCTCATGCAGGTATTCAAAAACAAAGGCCTCGTCAGCTTGCGCCGACGAGGCCTTTGTTTTTGAATACTGGTGGAGGCGGCGGGAATCGAACCCGCGTCCGCAAGCACTCTACAGACAGTTCTACATACTTAGCACTATCTTTTAATTTAACCAGCACAACGGGGATGTGCACCCTGTGTACTAGCGAGTTACCTAAAATTTCGGAAGCAAGCAAGTAACCCGCTTGAGTCCTAGCCTCTCTAAATGACTCTACTTGCCTTGCGGCCCACCCGAGAGGCGAGGTGGTGTAGAGCTAGCAGCGATTAGGCTGCGAGTGCGTACGAGTTATCGTTTGCAGTTATTGATTTCTGGATGTATTTACGAGGTAACCAGTCCTCGGTATGCCCTGCGCTGCTTTGCAACCCACGTCGAAACCAGGTCGCCCCCCAACGAAGAACCTCCATTGTATCGTAAATAGAGGCGGTGTGCAGTGATGCGGGTCTTTCGAGTCGTTCGTGACGGTTAACTTTCGAGAGACTTTTGTTGTCAAACCCGGACTATCATCTCGGCAGCTGGAGATTTCCGAATGACCGACAACGGAGCTCGAATGACTTGTATCGTCTGCGGTACCCCGCAAGCCGCCGGCTTGGCCGGCTGGCATGCGTCCTGCCACGAATGTGGGTATGAAAGCGCTGCTTTGCAAGGGGCGATCAATGAGGCCGAGGCCGGTGCGCGGCTCGACGAACAGGACCGCGAGCTGGGCCTGAAGGCCCTGCGCCAGGAGAATTTCCGGGAGATTGTCGCCCTCGCGCGGCAACTGGCCCGACCGGAGGCGAGCCGTCTGCTGGATGTCGGCTGTGCCCATGGCTGGTTCCTGGAAACAGCCCGCGAGCGCTTCGAGGTGCTCGGCATCGAGCCGGATGAGGCTGTCGGCGGACGCACGGCGGCGCGTGGCCTGCCGGTACGGGCGGGCTATTTCCCGCAGGCGCTGCAGCCCGGCGAAAGCTTCGACGTCATCGTCTTCAACGACGTCATCGAACATATTCCCGACATTCGCTCGGCGCTCGACGCCTGCCATGCGCGCCTGAACGAGGGTGGTCTGCTGATCCTGAATCTGCCCAACAGCGCCGGCTTCTTCTACCGCCTGTCCAAGGCCTTCGCGAAAGCCGGCTGGCGCAGCCCTTTCGAACGTTTGTGGCAGAAGGACCTGCCGTCGCCGCACGTCCACTATTTTCGTCCTGCCAACCTGACGCGCCTGGTGAGCAGGCACGGTTTCCGGTGCGTGCATTCGGGCGAGTTGCCCTCGCTGCGCGCGAAGGGCCTGCTGGAGCGCATGCGCTGCACCGGCAATATGGCCGGTCCCTCGCTCTACCTGCAGTATGCGGCCGTGCTGTGCACGATTCCGCTGCTGCGCCTGTTCCCGAGCGACATCATCGTCAGCGTTTTTCGTAAAACGTAGAACGTAAAAAGCCGCAGGACTCGCGCGCCTGCGGCTTCATTTCAAACGCTGAAAATCAACGGTTCGGGTTGTTGATCATCTGGTTGCCGATCATGCCGCCGCCGATGATGCCGGCCACGGTCGCCAGCTTCTTGCCGTTGCCGCCGCCGATCTGGTTGCCGATCAGGCCGCCGATGACGGCGCCGGTGCCGATGCCGACATAGTTCGGCTGCGGGGCCGGGCGCGGGGCCGGCGCGTAGTAATCGTTACGTGCATAGGTGTGGTGCACCACGGTGCGCGGCTTCGGCGCAGCCTGCTTGACCGGCACTTCCTTGATCACGGTTTCCTTGATCACCACTGGAGCCGGGGCAGGGGCGGCAGCGGCAACCGGGGCGGACTGGGCATACATGGCCGCGGCCGGCTGCGGGTAAGCGCCTTGCACCGGTTGTGCGTAGCCGATCGTCTGCGCCTGGACCGGCTGGGCATAGCCGACCGGCTGGCCCTGCACCGGCTGGACGTAGCCGGCGGCGGGCGCCGGTGCGCCGGCGTAGCCTGGCGCATAGCCGTTTTGCGAAGTCATCAGGGCAGCAGCTTGCGGCGACGGCGCGCTGTTCGAACTCGGCAGGACGCCGGTGATGGCGGCGGTGCCGACCAGGCTGACGACGATGACCGATGCGGCGGCGGCTGCCATCAGCGGGTGGATACGGTTGGTGGTGGTCTTGATCGCTTCCATGGTCTGCTCCTGAGGTATTGCGTTGTCCGATGGGAGTAGATTACTGATGGCGATCGTGGAGAACTAGACTGTACCCTGTATCAATCGTAAAGATATGTAAGCGTGCCCGACAAAGGCTCATGGCGGCGTTGCGCCGTCTCGCCGTACTAGCGTACTGTCTTCGACGGCGCGTCGGGTGGCCGCATCCCTTGCCCTGAGCCTTTGTTGGACACGCTTGATTAGGCTACGTGCGCAGCCTCGACCACCTCACGCAACAACTGCAGCAGTTGCAGCGGCGTCTCGAGCAGGTAGTCGGCGCCCCAGGTAGCGGGCGGAATGTCGCCGCAATAGCCCCAGCCGCAGGCCACCGTCACCATGCCGGCGGCGCGGCCGGCTTCGACGTCGCGCAGGTCGTCGCCGACATACCAGCAGGTTTCCGGCGGCAGGCCCAGCAGGCGTGCGCCTTCGAGCAGCGGAGCAGGGTGGGGCTTGGCGAAGCCGGTGGTGTCGCCGGAGACGATGCAGCCGGCGTGCGCCAGGCCGATCTGCGGGATCAGCGGGTCCGTGAAGCGCATCGGCTTGTTGGTGACCACGCCCCAGGCCATGCCGGCCTCTTCGATGCCCTTGAGCAGTTCCGGCACGCCGTCGAACAGCGTGGTCTCGACCGCCATGGCGGACTGGTAGCGGTCGAACCACTGCAGGCGCAGCGTTTCGTAGCCTTCATCGCCTGGTTGCAGGCCGAAGGCGGCGCCGATCATGCCGCGCGCGCCGGCCGAGGCCGTGGGCCGCAGCACCGCATAGGGCGTCGGTTCGAGGCCGCGCTCGGTGCGCAGCCAGTTGACGGCGGCGGCCAGGTCGGGCGCGGTATCGGCCAGCGTGCCGTCGAGGTCGAACAGGACGGCGCGCGGGGCGGGCAGGCGGGAAGGAAAAGTCATGCGGCTTCGTGGGTACGGATTACAGAGGCTTGGTACAGGCGACCATGTAGTTGACGTCGGTGTCCTGGTTCAGCGAATAGATCTTGGTGAGCGGGTTGTAGCTCAGGCCCTTCATACCGTCGAGCTGCAGGCCGGCGGCACGGATGAAGCCGGACAGCTCGGCCGGGGTGATGAACTTGGCGTAGTCGTGGGTACCGCGCGGCAGCATGCGCAGCACGTACTCGGCGCCGATCACCGCGAACAGGTAGGACTTCGGATTGCGGTTCAGGGTCGAGAAGAACACGTGGCCGCCCGGCTTCACGAGCGCGGCCGCGGCGCGCACGATGGCGGCCGGATCGGGAACGTGCTCGAGCATCTCCATGCAGGTGACGACGTCGAACTGGCCCGGTTCCTCGGCAGCCATGTCTTCAGCCGCGATGAGCTTGTAGCGCACCTCCATGCCGGATTCCAGGCTGTGCAGGTCGGCCACTTTCAGCGCCTTCTTGGACAGGTCGATGCCGGTCACCTTGGCGCCCTTGCGCGCCATCGACTCGGATAGCACCCCGCCGCCGCAGCCGATGTCGATCACGTTCTTGCCGCTGAGCGGCACGCGCGCGTTGATCCACTCGAGGCGCAGCGGATTGATCTCGTGCAGCGGACGGAACTCGGACGTCGGGTCCCACCAGCGGTGAGCCAGTTCGCTGAATTTCTGGATTTCCAAAGGGTCGGCGTTGGCCGCCATCGTCGGTTCGGTAGTCATAGGTCGGAATAATAACGGAAATGCCGCGGTGCTACGGTTTAGCTGGCGAAAAAAAACCCCGCCGAAGCGGGGTCATTGGCAGGCGGCGAGGCTTACTGCTGCTGGGTGCTGCGGGTACCGACCACTTCGATTTCCACGCGGCGGTTCTTGGCACGGCCGGCGGCGGTCTTGTTGTCGGCCACAGGCTGCTTCTCGCCCTTGCCTTCGGTGTAGATGCGGTTCGATTCCACGCCCTTGCTCTGCAGGTAGGCCTTGACGGCTTCAGCGCGGCGGACCGACAGCTTCTGGTTGTAGGCATCGGTACCGACCGAGTCGGTGTGGCCGACGGCGATGATGACTTCCAGGTTGATGTCTTTCAGCTTCGAGGTCAGGTCATCCAGCGATGCCTTGCCAGCCGGCTTCAGCACGGCCTTGTCGAAGTCGAAGAAGGCGTCAGCCGAGTAGCTCACTTTTTCCGAGGTCGGGACCGGAGCCGGTGCCGGGGCAGGTGCCGGAGCAGGTGCCGGGGCTTCGACGACCGGCGGCGGCGGCGGGGCGACGCACTTGCCGTTTTCCAGCTTCTCAGGCGGCACGCACAGCGGCGCGTCGCAACCCGGGACCGCGTCGGCCGGGGTCCAGTAGCCGGTACGCCAGCACAGGCCGAAAGGATTGCGCGCGATCACGCCGCGGGCATCCTGCACGTAAGCGCTATAGGGCTTCGGCGCCTGGATGTCGGTCGTCAGCGGCGCATACGGCGGTGCGCTCTGCGCGAAAGCGCTGCCGGCCATCGCTGCCGAAGCTGCGAGCATGAGGGTTGCCAATTTTTTCATATTTTTTCTTCCTTTCGGTAAATCTTAAGCGGGCACGTAGGCAGAATATTAACATCCGCATAGACGTGTCTGTTTCGCATTGTGAAACATGCAATTAACTTCTCGGCCATTTTGCCACATACGCTACATCCGCACGACCGCAGGGGGTGCATTTGCCCTGCATGAGATTTGTCGCGTTGTTTCTGCGCAACAACGTGTCGTGAACAGTTCGCAAGCTTGACGAAAGTTTATGACAGGCATGTGTCAAGAATCGCAATTGTGCACACTCTTGCCGTGCTGACCTTGCTTTCAAAATCGGCTGCTGATATATGGCGCGCGTGGTAAAATCATGAGCTTAGGAATTCAAATTTACTGCTGAAAAAAGCCGACCCGCCAATGGATCAATTCGCAAAAGAAACAATTCCAATTTCCTTGGAAGAAGAGATGCGCAAGAGCTACCTCGATTACGCGATGAGCGTGATCGTGGGCCGTGCTCTGCCGGATGCGCGCGACGGTCTCAAGCCGGTGCACCGCCGCGTGCTGTTCGCGATGCACGAGATGAACAACGTGTGGAACCGCCCGTACCTGAAGTGTGCGCGTGTGGTCGGCGAGACCATGGGTAAATTCCACCCGCACGGCGACGCCTCGATCTACGACACCCTGGTGCGCATGGCGCAGGACTTCTCGCTGCGCTACACGCTGGTGGACGGGCAGGGCAACTTCGGTTCCATCGACGGCGACAGCGCCGCGGCGATGCGTTATACCGAGTGCCGCCTCGACAAGATTTCCCAGGAACTGCTGGCCGACATCGACAAGGACACCGTCGACTTCCAGCCGAACTACGACGGTAAGGAAAAGGAACCGACCGTCCTGCCGACCCGCATCCCGAACCTGCTGGTGAACGGCTCCTCGGGCATCGCGGTCGGCATGGCGACCAACATCCCGCCGCACAACCTGTCCGAAGTCATCAACGGCGCGCTCCACGTGCTGAAGAACCCGGACTGCTCGATCGACGAACTGATCGAACTGATCCCGGCGCCGGACTTCCCGACCGCCGGCATCATCTACGGCGTGTCCGGCGTGCGCGATGGTTACCGCACCGGCCGCGGCCGCGTGGTGATGCGCGCCAAGACCCACTTCGAAGAGTACGGCAAGGACGGCGGCCGCGTGGCCATCATCGTCGACGAGCTGCCGTACCAGGTGAACAAGAAGTCGCTGCTCGAGCGCATCGCCGAGAACGTGCGCGACAAGAAGCTGGAAGGCATCTCCGACATCCGCGACGAGTCCGACAAGTCGGGCATGCGCGTGGTGATCGAGCTGAAGCGCGGCGAAGTGCCGGAAGTGGTGCTGAACAACCTGTACAAGCAGACTCAGCTGCAAGACACCTTCGGCATGAACATGGTGGCGCTGGTCAACGGCCAGCCGAAGCTGCTGAACCTCAAGCAGATGCTCGAGAGCTTCCTGTCGCACCGTCGTGAAGTCGTTACCCGCCGCACCGTGTTCGAGCTGCGCAAGGCGCGCGAACGCGGGCACATGTTAGAGGGTCTCGCTGTTGCGCTGGCGAACATCGACGAGTTCATCGCCATCATCAAGGCTGCGCCGACCCCGCCGGTCGCCAAGGTCGAGCTGATGCAGCGCACCTGGGATTCGTCGCTGGTGCGCGAGATGCTGAACCGCACCGAAACCGGCGCCGCCGGCGGCATCGAAGCCTTCCGTCCGGAGCACCTGCCGAAGCACTACGGCATGCAGGCCGACGGCATGTACCGTCTGTCGGACGAGCAGACCCAGGAAATCCTGCAGATGCGTCTGCAGCGCCTGACCGGCCTCGAGCAGGACAAGATCGTCAACGAGTACAAAGAGGTGATGGCTCACATCGCCGACCTGCTCGACATCCTGGCCAAGCCGGAGCGCGTCACCGCGATCATCGTCGACGAAATGTCGCAGATCAAGGCCGACTACACCGAGAACGGCAAGGACAGCCGCCGCTCGGCCATCGAGCACAACGCCAGCGACCTCGAAACCGAAGACCTGATCACGCCGCAGGACATGGTGGTGACCCTGTCGCACACCGGTTACATGAAGTCGCAGCCGATCTCGGAATACCGTGCGCAGAAGCGCGGCGGCCGCGGCAAGCAGGCGATGGCGACCAAGGACGAGGACTGGATCGACCAGCTGTTCATCGCCAACACCCACGACTACATCCTGTGCTTCAGCAACCGCGGCCGGATGTACTGGCTGAAGGTGTGGGAAGTGCCGCAGGGCTCGCGCAACTCGCGCGGTAAACCCATCGTGAACATGTTCCCGCTGCAGGATGGCGAGAAGATCACGGTGGTGCTGCCGCTGTCGGGCGAAAACTCGAGCTTCCCGGAAGACCACTACGTCTTCATGGCGACCAGCCTGGGCACCGTCAAGAAGACCCCGCTGAAGGACTTCAGCAACCCGCGCAAGGCCGGCATCATCGCCGTCGACCTGGACGAGGGCGACTTCCTGATCGGCGCCGCACTGACCGACGGCAAGCACGACGTGATGCTGTTCTCGGACGCCGGCAAGGCCGTGCGCTTCGACGAGAACGACGTGCGCCCGATGGGCCGTACCGCGCGCGGCGTGCGCGGCATGAACCTGGAAGAAGGCCAGAACGTGATCGCGCTGCTGGTGGCCGAGAACGAGCAGCAGTCCGTGCTCACCGCCACCGAGAACGGCTTCGGCAAGCGTACCCCGATCATGGAGTACACCCGCCACGGCCGCGGCACCAAGGGCATGATCGCGATCCAGACCACCGAGCGTAACGGCAAGGTGGTGGCCGCGACCCTGGTGAACGACACCGACGAAATCATGCTGATCACGACCGGCGGCGTGCTGATCCGCACCCGCGTGGCCGAGATCCGCGAGATGGGCCGCGCGACCCAGGGCGTGACCCTGATCGCGGTGGAAGACGGCACCAAGCTGTCCGGCCTGCAGCGCGTGGTCGAGAGCGACGTCGACGAAGTGGAACTGGAGCCGGCGCCGGAATAAGCAGCACCCGTCTCCCTTGAAACGGCCCCTGCAGCGATGCACGGGCCGTTTTTCTTTTGGCGCTTTGCTGCAATGCGGCGAAAAATCTCCCCGCTTGAGGATTTTTTGCAAGTTTCGTGCGAAAATCGAGTTCCCCGTCCATGAGGAACCTCCATGAAAAAGCATCTCGCCGCCGTCGCTTCCGCCTTCGCTTTCAGCCTGGTGCCGATGTTTGCGTATGCAGCGCCGGTGGTCGATCCGGCTGCCATCGAGGCCAGCCGGCAGCTGATGGAGGTGATGAAGTATCGCGAGCTGGTGATCATGTCCTTGCAGCAGGCAGAGAAACAATTGCCTGCGCAAATGAAATCCGTGATGACCGGAATGGTCGAGAACGATACGACGATGAGCGCCGAGCAGAAAAAGGCCGCGCTGGCGAAAGTCGATGCGTCGACCCCGGCGATCGCCAAGCAGGCGCATGCACTGTATGCCGACCCGAGCCTGGTCGACGACATCGTTTCGGAAACCCTGCCCCTGTATGCCCGGACCTACACGGTGGATGAGCTCAAGCAGATGGTCGTCCTGTATCGTTCGCCTCTGGGTCAGAAGATGCTGGCCACGATGCCGCAGTTGTTGGCCGAATGCGCCGAGATTTCCAACCGCGTCATGATGCCGCGGATCCAGAAAACGATGTCGCAGCTGGTGCTGACCCTGAGCAGTAACTGAGAGGTGCGACCAGTGACCCAGGTATTCAATTTTTCCGCCGGCCCGGCCGTCCTCCCGAAAGAAGTCCTGCAGCAGGCCGCCAGCGAGATGCTCGACTGGCACGGCAGCGGCATGTCCGTGATGGAGATGAGCCATCGCGGCCCCGAATTCATCTCGATCTACCAGCAGGCCGAAGCCGACCTGCGCGAACTGCTGAACGTCCCCGCCAACTATAAAATCCTGTTCATGCAGGGTGGGGGACTGGGGCAAAATTCGCTGGTCCCGCTGAACCTGGCGGGCCGCAAGGCTCAACCGGCCACCATCGACTTCGTGCAGACCGGTTCCTGGTCCAGCAAGTCGATCAAGGAAGCGGCGCGTTATGCGAAGGTGAACGTGGCGGCCTCCGGCGAAGCGGGCGGCTTCACTACCGTGCCGCCGCAGGAATCCTGGCGCCTCAGCGACGATGCCGCCTACCTGCACGTCTGCACCAACGAAACCATCGACGGCGTCGAATTCAATTTCGTGCCGACCGTGCAAGGCGCTCATGGGCGTGATGTGCCGCTGGTGGCCGACATGTCCTCGCACATCCTGTCGCGCGTGATCGACGTCTCGAAGTACGGCGTGATCTTCGCCGGCGCCCAGAAGAACATCGGTCCGGCCGGCCTGACCCTGCTAATCGTGCGCGAAGACCTGCTGGACTGCGCGCTGCCGATCTGCCCGGGCGTCTTCAATTGGCGCGCGGTGGCCGATGCCGACTCCATGCTGAACACACCGCCGACCTACGCAATTTACATTGCCGGCCTGGTGTTCGCCCACCTGAAGCGGCTGGGCGGCGTGGCGGCGATGGAGCAGCGCAATATCGAAAAAGCGCGCCTGCTGTATGCCGCGCTGGACGCCGACGATTTCTACCGGAATCGCGTGGCGCCGGAATGCCGTTCGCGCATGAACATACCGTTCTACCTGCGCGACGAATCCCTGAACGACCAATTCCTGGCCGGCGCCAAGGCGCGCGGGCTGCTGCAACTGAAGGGCCACAAGTCCGTCGGCGGTATGCGGGCATCGATCTATAACGCGATGCCGATCGAGGGCGTGCAAGCCCTGGTCGATTATTTGAACGAGTTTGCCGGGCGCTAACCCGTCGTTCCCGCGCAGGCGGGAACCCAGGTTTGTCAAGCAGTCGAGATGCTGGCAGCACTTGGATTCCCGCCTTCGCGGGAATGACGTCCGTAAGGCCGCGAACATAATCATGAGCAAACAATGACAGACAAACTCCAACCCCTGCGCGAACAGATCGATGCGATCGACGCGCAAATCCTCGAACTTCTGAGCCGCCGCGGTAAAGTGGCGCAGGAAGTCGGCCACGTGAAGGCTGAGACCAACGCGCCGGTGTTCCGCCCCGAGCGCGAAGCGCAAGTCCTGCGCAAGGTCGCCGACAACAATCCCGGTCCGCTGAAGGACCAGGACGTGCAGACCATCTTCCGCGAGATCATGTCGTCCTGCCGCGCGCTGGAAAAGCGCGTCACGGTCGCCTTCCTCGGCCCCACCGGCACCTTCAGCGAGCAGGCCGTGTTCCAGCATTTCGGCAGCGCCGTCGAAGGCTTGCCCTGCGTCTCGATCGACGAAGTGTTCCGCGCCACCGAGGCCGGCACCGCCGACTACGGCGTGGTCCCGGTCGAGAACTCGTCCGAAGGCGCGATCAACCGCACCCTCGACCTGATGCTGGCCACCACCGCCATCATCAGCGGCGAAGTCTCGATCCCGGTCCACCATAGCCTGATGAGCAGCACCGGCAGCATGGAAGGCGTGAAGGTCGTGTGCGCGCATTCGCAGGCGCTGGCCCAGTGCCAGGCCTGGCTCAACCTGCATCACCCGAACATCGAGCGCCGCGCCGTCGCCTCGAATGCCGAGGCGGCGGTGATGGCCAGCCAGGACCCGAGCGTGGCCGCGATCGCCAGCGAGATGGCGGGCGAGCAGTACAAGCTGGGCGTGGTGCAGGCCCACATCCAGGACGATCCGCACAACCGCACGCGCTTTGCCGTGATCGGCCGCCAGGCTGCCGGTCCGTCGGGCCAGGACCGCACCTCGCTGGTGCTGGCGGTGCCGAACAAGGCCGGTGCCGTCTACAATCTGCTGGCGCCGCTGGCCAGCCACGGCGTGTCGATGACGCGCTTCGAATCGCGCCCGGCCCGTATCGGCACCTGGGAATACTATTTCTATGTCGACGTCGAAGGCCACCTGCAGGATGCGCCGGTTGCGCGCGCCCTCGACGAGCTGAAAACCAACGCCGCCTTTTTCAAGGTCCTCGGTTCCTACCCGGTTGGTTTGTAGTGGAACCTCGAATAACCTACTGCGCGGGCACATTTCCGGCCTGCGATGCTCGCCGTACCGGATGTACGGCTGCGCTTCTCGGCCAGAACTGAGCCCTGCTCGCTACGGTTCTTCGAGGCCCTGTTAAGCTAACTAATTACAGAATTAACTCAGAGAGAAATCATGTCGCAATTCGGTCCCGATTACGTCCGCGCCATCGCCCCTTACCAGGCCGGCAAACCCATCTCCGAAGTCGCCCGCGAGTTCGGCCTGGATGAAGCCAATATCGTCAAGCTGGCATCCAACGAGAACCCCTTCGGCGTGCCGGAATCGGCCAGGCAGGCGATGGTGCAGGCCGCCGCCGAGCTGGGTCGCTATCCGGACGCCAACGGCTTCGAGCTGAAGGCCGCGCTGTCCCAGCGCTACGACGTGCCGGCCGACTGGATCACCCTCGGCAACGGCTCCAACGACATCCTCGAGATCGCCGCCCACGCCTTCGTGCAGAAGGGCCAGTCGGTGATGTATGCGCAGTATTCGTTCGCGGTGTACGCGCTGGCCGCCCAGGGCGTCGGCGCACGCGGCATCGTGGTGCCGGCCAGGGACTATGGCCACGACCTCGACGCCATGGCCGCCGCCATCGAAGACGACACCCGCCTGATCTACATCGCCAATCCGAACAACCCGACCGGTACCTTCATTTCGGCGCCCGAGATCGAAGCCTTCCTGGCCAAGGTGCCGCCAAGCGTGGTGGTGGTGCTGGACGAGGCCTACAACGAATACCTGGAGCAGAAGGACCAGTTCGAGTCGACCCAGTGGGTGCGCAAGTTCCCCAACCTGATCGTCTCGCGCACCTTCTCGAAGGCCTATGGCTTGGCCGGCCTGCGCGTCGGCTTCGCGATCGCCCAGCCGGCGGTGACGGACCTGATGAATCGCATTCGCCAGCCGTTCAACGTCAACTCGCTGGCCCAGGCCGCCGCCATCGCCGCGCTGAACGACAAGGACTTCCTGCAGAAGGGCTTCGAGAACAACCGCGCCGGCTACCGGCAACTGACCGCCGCCTTCGATGAACTGAAGCTCGAGTACGTGCCTTCGCATGGCAACTTCGTGCTGGTGAGGGTTGGCGACGATGACGGTGCCGGCGCGCGCGTGAACATCGCCTTGCTGAAGCAGGGCGTGATCGTGCGCCCGGTCGGTGCCTACGGCCTGCCGCAGTGGCTGCGCATCTCGATCGGCCTGCCGGAAGAGAACGCGCGTTTCATTGAAGCGCTGAAGCAGGCGCTCGGCTGATGGCGGGCCCGGTCGCGTTCGACAAGCTTGTCGTCGTCGGCGTCGGCCTGATCGGCGGGTCGTTTGCGCTGGGCTTGAAGGCGGCCGGCGCGGTCGGCACCGTGGTCGGGCTCGAACGCTCGGGCGAGGCGCTGGCGCGCGCGCTCGAACTGGGCATCGTCGACCAGGCCTGCACCCTGCCTGCGCAGGCGCTGCGCGGCGCCGACCTGGTGCTGATCGCGGCCCCGGTCGCGCAGACCCCGGCCATCCTGCGCGATCTGCTGCCCTGGCTGGAGCCGGACACCATCGTCACCGATGCCGGCAGCACCAAGTCGGACGTGGTCGCCAACGCCCGCGCCGTGCTCGGCGAGCGCATTCGCCAGTTCGTCCCGGGCCACCCGATCGCCGGGCGCGAGTCGAACGGTCCGGACGCGGCCATCCCCGACCTCTACCGCGGCAAGAAGACCGTGCTCACGCCGCTGCCGGAAAATTTGGCGGCCGACGTCGAGCGCGTCGCCGCGGCCTGGCGCCTGTGCGGCGCCATCATCCACACCCTCACGCCGGGCGAGCACGACAAGGTATTCGCCGCGGTCAGCCATTTACCGCACCTGCTGGCGTATGCGCTGGTCGACGACATCGCCAACAAGGCGCATGCCGATCTGCTGTTCCAGTACGCCGCCAGCGGCTTTCGCGACTTCACGCGCATCGCCGGCTCGTCGCCGGAAATGTGGCGCGACATCAGCCTGGCGAACCGCGACGCGCTGCTCGGCGAGCTGGATGCCTATCTGGCACAATTAAACGGCTTGCGTGCGCGCCTGGCCGCCGCCGACGGCGCCGCACTGGAGTCCGTCTACGGCAACGCCCAGCGTGCGCGGCGCGCCTGGATCGAAGCGATCGAGGCCGCCGAAAAACCGCCTGCCCAGGAATCAGGAACAGAATGAGTCAAGCTAAACCTCAGTTAAAACATTTTCCGGAACACATCGACCTCGAACCCGTGATGCACGTGGAAGGCAGCGTACGCCTGCCGGGCTCGAAGAGCATCTCCAACCGCACGCTGCTGCTGGCCGCGCTCAGCGAGGGCACGACCACCATCCACGACCTGCTGGCCTCGGACGATACCCTGGTCATGCTGGGCGCGCTGCAAAAGCTCGGCATCCGCTGGGAGCAGCTCGACGAGCGCACCCACGTCGTGCACGGCGCGGGCGGGGCGCTGCCCATCCATGAGGCCGACCTCTTCATGGGCAATGCCGGCACCGCGATCCGTCCGTTGACGGCGGCCCTGGCCGTGATCGGCGGCGACTACACGCTGCATGGCGTGCAGCGCATGCACGAACGCCCGATCGGCGATCTGGTCGATGCCCTGAACGCGGTCGGCGCTCAGATCGACTACACCGGCACGCCCGGCTACCCGCCGCTGCGCATCCGCCGCGGCCACATCGTTGCCTCCCGCATGTCGGTGCGCGGCAACGTGTCGAGCCAGTTCCTGACCGCGCTCCTGATGGCGGCGCCGCTGATGGCGAAAGACCATCCGGTGACGATCGAGGTGGAAGGGGAGTTGATCTCCAAGCCCTACATCGAGATCACGCTGAACCTGATGCGCCGCTTCGGCGTGACGGTCGAGCAGGACGGCTGGTCTGCCTTCACGGTGCAGCCGGGCCAGCGCTACCGTACGCCCGGCAGCATCCACGTGGAGGGCGACGCCTCTTCGGCCTCCTACTTCCTGGCGGCCGGCGCGATCGCCGGCGGGCCGGTGCGGGTCGAGGGTGTGGGCCGCGACAGCATCCAGGGCGACGTGCGCTTTGCGGACGCACTCGAGCAGATGGGCGTGACCATCACGCGCGGCGACACCTGGATCGAAGCGCGCTCGAACGGCGTGTTGAAAGCGATCGACGCCGACTTCAACCACATTCCCGACGCCGCCATGACCATCGCCGTGGCCGCGCTGTATGCCGACGGCACCAGCACGCTGCGCAACATTGCCAGCTGGCGCGTGAAGGAAACCGACCGCCTGGCCGCCATGGCGACCGAGCTGCGCAAGGTCGGCGCGACCGTGGAGGAGGGCGCGGATTACCTGCGCGTGACGCCGCCCGCCGAACTTCAGCCGGCCACCATCGACACCTACGACGACCACCGGATGGCGATGTGCTTCTCGCTGGCCTCGCTGGACGGCAAGGCGCGCCGCGGCAACGCCATGCGGATCAACGATCCGAAATGCGTGGCCAAGACTTTCCCGGATTATTTCGAAACGTTTGCCGGGATCGCCAAAACCGATCTATTCTGACGGTTTCGTATCAATCAACGCGTGGGCACGGGGTGTCCACCCTACGTTTCGGTGGGGTGGCATCCCGTGCCCTCGCACGATCTATCGCATCACACATCAATGCCCAATTCAACTATCCCTGTCATCACCATCGACGGTCCGACCGCGTCCGGCAAGGGCACGGTGGCCCATCGCGTCGCCGATCACCTCGGCTTTCACCTGCTGGATTCCGGCGCCCTGTACCGCCTGACCGCGTTGTCGGCGCTGCGCCGCGGCACGAATCTGACGGACGAGCATGCCGTCGCCAAGGTGGCCGAGCACCTGCCGGCGCGCTTCAACGGCGGCCACATCTACCTGGGCACCGAAGATGTCAGCCATGCCATCCGCGCCGAGGAAGTCGGCAACATGGCCTCGAAAATCGCCGCGCTGCCGAGCGTGCGCCAGGCCTTGTTTGCCCTGCAACTGGGCTTTCGCGAGACGCCCGGCCTGGTGGCCGACGGGCGTGACATGGGCACCGTGATCTTTCCTGGTGCGAAATGCAAGGTGTTCCTGACCGCAAGTGTTGAGGCACGTGCGCAACGCCGGTATAAGCAATTGATTGACAAAGGATTTTCTGCTAATATGGACGATCTGCTGGAAGATTTGCAGTCCCGCGATGCGCGCGATACCCAGCGCGCCGTGGCACCGCTGGTCCCGGCAGAGGGTGCGCATATCCTCGATACCTCGAATATGTCCGTCGATGAGGCGGTCGCCAGGGTGCTCGACTGGTACGCGCACAGCTAGTGGTGCCCGGGCGTGTGCCCGGGTGTGTTTCAACCTGACCCAGTTCAGAAGGCATATCGCCGTTCTGCTGGCTAACCTTTCAAAAACTCATGGCTACTGCAGCAAATCAAGATACCGGTATGGAAAGCTTCGCAGCACTCTTCGAAGAGTCGCTGTCGCGTCAAGACATGCGTTCGGGCGAAGTCATCTCGGCCGAAGTCGTGCGTCTGGATCACAACTTCGTGATCGTCAACGCAGGCCTGAAGTCGGAAGCTTTCATCCCGGTCGAAGAATTCAAGAATGACCAGGGCGAACTGGAAGTCCAGATTGGCGACTTCGTTTCCGTGGCCATCGAATCGCTGGAAAACGGTTTCGGCGATACCATCCTGTCGCGCGACAAGGCCAAGCGCCTGGCATCGTGGCTGGCTCTGGAAAAAGCAATGGAGTCGGGCGAGATCGTCACCGGCACCGTCAATGGCAAAGTCAAGGGCGGCCTGACCGTCCTGACCAACGGCATCCGCGCATTCCTGCCGGGTTCGCTGGTCGACACCCGTCCGGTCAAGGACACCACCCCGTTCGAAGGCAAGACCCTCGAATTCAAGGTCATCAAGCTGGACCGCAAGCGTAACAACGTCGTGCTGTCGCGTCGCGCCGTCATCGAAGCATCGATGGGCGAAGAGCGTGCGAAGCTGATGGAAACGCTGAAAGAAGGCACCGTGGTCACCGGCGTCGTCAAGAACATCACCGACTACGGTGCGTTCGTCGACCTGGGCGGCATCGACGGCCTGCTGCACATCACCGACCTGGCATGGCGTCGTGTGCGTCACCCGTCGGAAGTCCTGACCGTCGGCCAGGAAATCACCGCCAAGGTCCTGAAGTACGATCAGGAAAAGAACCGCGTTTCGCTGGGCGTGAAGCAGCTGGGCGACGATCCGTGGACCGGTCTGTCGCGTCGCTACCCGCAAGGCACCCGCCTGTTCGGCAAGGTCACCAACCTGACCGACTACGGTGCGTTCGTTGAAGTCGAGCAGGGCATCGAAGGCCTGGTGCACGTCTCGGAAATGGACTGGACCAACAAGAACGTCGCTCCGAACAAAGTTGTCCAGCTGGGCGACGAAGTCGAAGTCATGGTTCTGGAAATCGACGAAGAGCGTCGTCGTATCTCGCTGGGCATGAAGCAGTGCAAGGCGAATCCGTGGGACGACTTCGGCATGACCCACAAGAAGGGCGACAAGGTCAAGGGTTCGATCAAGTCGATCACCGACTTCGGCGTGTTCATCGGCCTGCCGGGCAACATCGACGGTCTGGTGCACCTGTCCGACCTGTCCTGGACCGAAGCCGGCGAAGAAGCCGTGCGTCGCTTCAAGAAGGGCGACGAGCTGGAAGCCGTGGTTCTGGCCATCGACGTCGAGCGCGAGCGTGTTTCGCTGGGCGTGAAGCAGCTGGAAGGCGACCCGTTCAACAACTTCGCTTCGCTGAACGACAAGGGCACCCTGGTCACCGGCACCGTGAAGTCGGTTGAGCCGAAAGGCGCCGTGATCGCGCTGAACGACGAAGTCGAAGGCTACCTGCGCGCTTCGGAAATCTCGCGTGACCGCGTTGAAGATGCCGGCACCCACCTGAAAGTGGGCGACAAGGTCGAAGCCCTGGTCATCAACATCGATCGCAAAGCTCGCAGCATCCAGCTGTCGATCAAGGCGAAAGACAATGCCGACACCCAGGAAGCCATGCAGAAGCTGGCTTCGGACAACAGCGCTGCTTCCGGCACCACCTCGCTGGGCGCACTGCTGAAGGCCAAGTTCGACAACAAAGGCTAATAACCTGGAAAAGCGCAGATGACCAAGTCCGAGCTGATCAACCGCCTGGCCGAGCGTTACTCTCAGCTGGTGGCCAAAGATGCGGAATACGCTGTCAAGACCATCCTCGATGCGATGACCAACGCCCTGGCGACCGGCCAGCGCATCGAGATCCGCGGTTTCGGCAGCTTCGCGCTGAACAGCCGACCGCCCCGCATCGGACGCAATCCGAAGTCCGGCGACAAGGTGATGGTGCCCGAAAAGCGGGTGCCCCACTTCAAGCCGGGCAAGCAGTTGCGTGAGCGGGTCGACGCGATGGTCGGGCAACCGATCATCGAAGACTGAGTCGTCTGCCGTCCGGCAGGCAGAAACGGCGTCTCTTCGGAGATGCCGTTTTTTTTCGCCTGCGGCTTCAATACGTCATTCCCGCGCAGGCGGGAATCCAAGTTTGGCGATATGCCACGAACTTGGGTCCCCGCCTTCGCGGGGACGACGGCTTTGGCCGTCGTTTTGAAAACTCCTCCCAAATATGCGACACTTCGCCTTTGACGTGTTTCCTGACAGGACCTAATGAGATGAAGATCGTTTCCGCCATCCTCGGATGCATCCTGTTCGTCCTCTTTTTCGGCTTCGCCCTCAAGAACACCGACCAGGTGGACCTGCATTTTTTCCTCGGTTATGAATTGCGCGGCCCGCTGGTGCTGATGCTGTTAGCCTTCTTCATCGCCGGCGCCTTCCTCGGCATCCTGGCCGTGACGCCGACCGTGTTCCGTCACCGCCGCGAAAGCTCCCAGCACAAGAACACCATCCAGGCCCTGCAGAGCGCCGCCGGTACCGCTGCCAGCGCCCCGCAACCCGACAGCGTCACGCCCCGCTAAGCTGTCTCTAACAGAACAAGAATCACATGGAATTTGAAATCTGGTGGCTGCTCGGCATCCCCGTCTTTTTTGCCCTCGGCTGGATCGCCGCCCGCGTCGACATCAAGCAGCTCGTCTCCGAATCGCGCAGTCTGCCGCGCGGCTACTTCAAGGGCCTGAACTTCCTTCTCAACGAGCAGCCCGACAAGGCGATCGACGCCTTCATCGAGATCGTCAAGCTCGATCCTGAAACGGCCGAGATGCACTTTGCGCTCGGCAACCTGTTCCGCCGCCGCGGCGAGACCGAGCGCGCCATCCGCGTCCACCAGAACCTGCTGTCGCGCCCGGACCTGCCGATCGAGCAGCAGGTGCACGCCCAGTACGAACTCGGCATGGACTACCTGAAGGCCGGCCTGCTGGACCGCGCCGAGGAAACCTTCAATTTGCTGGTCGACACGCAGTATGGCGTGCAGGCCCGCCGCGCACTGCTGGAGATCTTCCAGCGCGAAAAGGAATGGCGCCGCGCGATCGCCGCCGCGGAAGGCCTGCAGGAATCCGGCGCCGGCGCCCAGCACAAGGAAATCGCCCAGTTCTATTGCGAGCTGGCCCAGGATGCGCTGGTCCACATGCAGCCGGCCGACGCCATGCAATTGCTCGATAAAGCCCTGCAGGCCGACCGCAAGAGCGTGCGCGCGACCATGCTGTACGGCGATGCCCAGACCGCCCAGGGCGACATCGAAGGCGCGCTGAAGACCTGGCGCCGCGTCGAGCAGCAGAGCGTGCCGCACGTGGCCCTGGTCGCTGCCCGCCTGATGGACGGCTACCGCAAGGTCGGCCGGGCGCAGGAAGGCGTCAACCTGCTGCGTTCCTATCTCGCGGAAGCATCGTCCATTGATCTGATCGAGGTCGTGTTCAAGGCTGTGATCGAACTGAACGGCGTCGACGCTGCCAAACAACTGGTGGTCGAAGAACTGCGCCGCAACCCGACCCTGCTGGGCCTGGACAAGCTGCTCGAAGCGCGCCTGATGGATGCGCCGGCGAATGTCTGGGAAGAATTGTCGATGGTGAAGAACCTGGTCCACGGCTATACGCAGAAGCTGGCGCGCTACCAGTGCAGCCACTGCGGTTTCAAGGCGCGCCAGTACTACTGGCAATGCCCGGGTTGCAGCAAGTGGGAAACCTACCCGCCGCGCCGCACCGAAGAACTGAATGTCATGAATTGATGAACTGAGAAAATGAAGATTACGATTATCGGCACCGGCTACGTCGGTCTTGTTACCGGCGCCTGCCTGGCGGAACTGGGCAACGATGTGTTCTGCCTCGACGTCGACCAGCGCAAGATCGACCTGCTCAACAACGGCGGCATCCCCATCCACGAACCCGGCCTGGAAGAAGTCGTCGCGCGTAACCGCGCCGCCGGCCGCCTGCATTTCTCGACCGATGTCGCCGCCAGCGTGGCCCATGGCCAGCTGCAGTTCATCGCCGTCGGCACGCCGCCGGACGAAGACGGCTCCGCCGACCTGCAATACGTGCTGGCCGCCGCGCGCAGCATCGGCCGCCACATGGATGGCTTCAAGGTCATCGTCGACAAGTCGACCGTGCCGGTGGGCACCGCCGACCGCGTCGCCGCCGCGATCCGCGAAGAGCTGGCCGCGCGTGGCGTGCAGCCGGAGTTCACCGTGGTGTCGAATCCGGAATTCCTGAAAGAGGGCGCCGCCGTCGAGGACTTCATGCGTCCGGACCGCATCGTCATCGGCCACGACGATACGCCGAGCGGCCAGCGCGCGCGCGAGCTCATGAAGCTGCTGTACGCGCCCTTCAACCGCAATCACGAGCGCACCTACTGGATGGACGTGCGCTCGGCCGAGTTCACGAAATATGCCGCCAACGCCATGCTGGCGACCCGCATCTCGTTCATGAACGAACTGGCCAACCTGGCCGACAAGGTTGGCGCCGACATCGAGGCGGTACGCCACGGCATCGGCTCCGACCCGCGCATCGGCCACAGCTTCCTGTACGCCGGCGCCGGCTATGGCGGTTCCTGCTTCCCCAAGGACGTGCAGGCGATCGAGCGCACCGCGCGCCAGTACAACCAGGACCTGCTGATCCTGAGCGCCGTGGAAGCCGTCAACGAGCGCCAGAAGCATGTGCTGGGCCGCAAGGTCGTGGCGCGCTTCGGCGAAGACCTGGCTGGCCGCCGTTTCGCGGTCTGGGGCCTGGCCTTCAAGCCGAACACCGACGACATGCGCGAAGCGCCGTCGCGCGTGCTGCTGCAGGAGCTGATCGAACGCGGCGCCACCGTCGCCGTGCACGACCCGGTCGCGATGCATGAAGCGAAGCGGGTGCTGGCACTGGACCTGGGCGACGACAAGCTGGCGCGCATCGAGTTCAGCGAATCGCCGATGGACGCGCTGACGGGCGCCGAGGCACTGGTGATCGTCACCGAATGGAAGGCCTTCCGCAGCCCGGACTTCGAGCAGATCAAGGCGCGCCTGAAGCAGCCGGTGATCATCGACGGCCGCAACCTGTACGAACCGGCCCTGATGACCAGCCTGGGCATCGAATACCACGGCATCGGCCGTTCGGTCCTGACCAGCAAGTGAGGGGAGACGATGAGCAAGGATATCCCAAGCCGCCTGCTGCCGACCGACAGCTACCGCCAGGCCGACGCGCCTGACCTCGACGCCGTGCGCCTGCTGGTGGTCGGCGACGTCATGCTGGACCGCTACTGGTTCGGCGATGTTTCCCGCATCTCGCCGGAAGCACCGGTGCCGGTGGTGCGCATCGAGAAGCGCGAAGCCCGCCTGGGCGGCGCCGCCAACGTGGCGCGCAACGCCGCCGCCCTCGGCGCCCACTGCGGCCTGCTGGGCGTGGTCGGCAACGACGAAGCCGGCGACGAGGTCGAGCAGATCCTGCGCGAATCCAGCATCGACAGCTACCTCAAGCGCGACGAACAGATCTCCACCATCGTCAAGCTGCGCGTGATCGGACGCCAGCAGCAGATGGTGCGCATCGACTTCGAAGAAGCGCCGAGCGAAACCACGCTGCGCGACAAGCTGACCCAGTTCAAGGCCGTGCTGCCGGACTACGACGTCATCATCTTCTCCGACTACAACAAGGGCAGCCTGGTGAACGTGGCCGAGATGATCCGCATGGCGCGCGAGGCCGGCAAGACCGTGATGGTCGACCCGAAGGGCGACGACTTCACGCCTTACCGCGGCGCCACCATGCTGACCCCGAACAAGTCGGAACTGAAGCGCATCGTCGGCAGCTGGAAGACCGAAGAGCAGCTCACCGCCAAGGCCCAGGGCCTGCGCGAAGAGCTGGGCCTGAGCGCGCTGCTGCTGACCCGTTCGGAAGAGGGCATGAGCCTGTACACCGCCGACGAGGTGGTGCACGTGCCGGCCGACGCGCGCGAAGTGTTCGACGTCTCCGGCGCCGGCGACACCGTGATCGCCACCATGGCGGCGATGCTGGGCGCGGGCGCCTCGCTGCCGGAAGCGCTGGCCACCGCCAACCGCGCCGGCGGCATCGTGGTCGGCAAGCTGGGTACGGCCACCGTCACCCGCGAAGAGCTGTTCGCGCATCGCCGCCGCAGCGACACCGTGGCCGACGCGGGAGCCGTCTAAGCTTCGAGCGCTTGCGCTCCCACAAACGCCCGGCGTCAACGGCCGGTGTGCTGGTCCGTTAAGGAAGCCGGGCGGCGCCTGCCGCCCGCTTTCCAACCAACGGAGAAAACCAGATGATCAAGAAACTGTTCCTTGCAATCGCTGCGCTGGCAGCGTCGATGAACATCGCCTTTGCCCAGGTCGACGTCAACAAGGCCGATGTCGCGGCGCTGGATTCGGTGAAGGGCGTCGGCCCGAGCATGTCGAAGGCCATCATCGACGAACGCGCCAAGGGCGAATTCAAGGACTGGGCAGACTTCCAGAAGCGCGTGAAGGGCGTGGGCGACAAGCGCGCCGCCAAGCTGTCGGAAGCCGGCCTGCAGGTGAACGGCAAATCGAAGGACGGCGCGGCCATGGGTAAAGCAGAAGACAAGGCAGCCGCCAAGCCGGCCAAGGCGTCGAAGGCGGCTGCGAAGCCGGAAGCTGCGGCCAAGGCAGCTAGTTAAAACGTAGGGTGGGCACGCCGTGCCCACGCGGACGATTGCGACATGCCAGCGCCCGCGTGGGCTCGGGGAGCCCACCCTACATTGCTTCCAGTCATGCTCTTCATGGCCACGAGCATACGCCGCTGTTGATCTCGGATTAGAATGGCGTTTTGAGATCGCAAGAAAGCAGAAGCAAACCCATGGCATACAAGACCATTCAGGACACGATCGGCAACACCCCGCTGGTGCAGCTGGTCCGTATTCCCGGCGCGGACGCCGCGGCCCGCAACAACATCATTCTCGGCAAACTCGAAGGCAATAACCCGGCAGGTTCGGTCAAGGACCGCGCCGCCATGTCGATGCTGCGCGGCGCGGAAGAGCGCGGCCAGATCAAGCCGGGCGACACCCTGATCGAAGCGACCAGCGGCAATACCGGCATCGCGCTGGCCATGGCGGCCGCGATCAAGGGCTACAAGATGCTGTTGATCATGCCGGACAACCTGTCGATCGAACGCCGCCAGAGCATGGCGGCCTACGGTGCCCAGATCATCCTGACGCCGAAGACCGGCGGCATGGAGTATGCGCGCGACCTCGCCGAGTCGATGCAGAAGGACGGCAAGGGCATCATCCTCGACCAGTTCGGCAACCAGGACAACCCGCGCGCCCACTACGAGACCACCGGTCCGGAGATCTGGCGCGACACCGAGGGCCGCGTGACCCACTTCGTCAGCGCGATGGGCACCACCGGCACCATCATGGGCGTGTCGCACTACCTGAAGGAACAGAACGAGGCGATCCGCATCATCGGCGCGCAGCCGGAAGAGGGGTCGTCGATCCCGGGTATCCGCAAATGGCCGGAAGCCTACCTGCCGAAGATCTTCGACAAGGCGCGTGTCGACCAGGTCGAGAACGTGACGCAGGCGGCTGCGGAACAGATGGCGCGCCGTCTGGCGGCCGAAGAGGGCATCTTCTGCGGTATTTCCGCAGCGGGCGCCTGCGAAATCGCCTTGCGTATTTCGCAGACCGTGGAGAACGCGACGATCGTCTTCGTTGTATGCGACCGCGGCGATCGTTATCTGTCGACGGGTGTATTCCCCGCCTGATGGGCTAGCTTATTCACCGACTCCGTGGTCGGTTGTCTCATTGCTCCCGGCGCGAGGTCTAGGCGCTGGGTGTTCCCCTGACGAGGAAGAAATGCTATTTCTGCAGACGGTGCGGCGGCATGGAATACCGCCGTCCGTAGGCGCGCTCACGCTTATTCCGCGCCGGTACCGGCGTTGTTGTCCTTGTCTTTCGGCTTGAACTGCTTGTCGCTGATGCGGAATTTCGCACGGCGGTCGCCCATCAGGTAGCGCAGGTCGCGGATCGACAGGTCGCTGACTTCGTGCATGCGGATCAGCAGCGATGCGCCGACCGGCAGGCGGTGGTGGCGGATCTTCGAGATCACCGGCGGTGCCACTTCCAGGGCGCGGGACAGGGCTGCGTCGTTCTTCAGGCGCAGGTTCTCGATCAGGGTGTCGAGCAGGCGGTTCGGGTTGTACTGCAGCAGTTCGTCATTTTCCGAATCGCTGTTCATATCAATGCCGACTTGGTTCGTCATGATGTCACTATTCCTATTTTTGGGTTGATGGAGTTCGCTGGCGGCTTTGTTACCCAACAAGATTACGATTATTTCTACTAAATTATACAACTAATTTCTAATTTAGTACTCAAGAGCAATAAGTATCAGTCGTGCCTGCTCAGTCCGTTGTCTTGCTGCAACAATAGCCGCAATGCAATTCTCTCACAAACTCACTGAAAAATTAATTGCTTTTTATTTAAACTTAAGTGTAAAGCAATTCTCGATGCGCTGCCGCACGTTTCCAAAAGGCATGGTGAAACACCAAGATTGATGGGGGTATCGCAACGGAATTTCTGTTTCCTCGGGGAACTAGCATGAAGAAAAGAGGATACCCCCAGGGAGTATGTCGTTGTCAGTCCTGCATTAACTCAGCAATAACACTGTTGCACCGTTACAAAGGGATACAAAGTTTCTCGCTGGTTAAGGCTCAGTTAGCCCGCGCCAGCTTCACCGCGCGACCCAGCTCCACGACCGACATAGCATAGAAATAACTGCGATTATATTTTGTGATAGCAAAGAAGTTACCGTTTGCGACCCAGTACTCGGTCGGGTCGGCACCGTTCTGCAAATCGATCAGGCCATAGTTGCGCTGTTCGGGAAGCAGAGTGCGGGTCACCACGCCCGCGGCCTGCAGCTCGGCCGGCTGGTAACGCGCCTCCAGGCCGCCCAGTAGCGGCTCCCAGGCCATGCTCGGCGCGACATCCGCCGGGAACACGGAGGGACCGGTCGCATTGCGGTCCCAGCCGTGGGCGACCAGGAAGTTGGCGACGCTGCCGATCGCGTCGGCAGCCGAATTGCGCAGGTCGACGATGCCGTCGCCGTCGTAATCGACGCCATACTTCAGGATATTGCTGGGCATGAACTGCGGCATGCCGACCGCGCCGGCGAACGAGCCCAGCAGCGAGAACGGATCGATGTTCTCCTGGCGCGCCAGCACCATGGTCTTTTCCAGCTCGCTGCGGAAGAACTGCATGCGGTCGTTGCGGTTCGGCGATTCCGGGTAGGCGAAGGCGAGGGTGGCTAGCACGTCCATCACGCGGAAGCGTCCGGTATCGCGGCCGTAGATCGTTTCGACGCCGATGATGCCGACGATGATCTCGGCCGGTACGCCGTATTGCGCCTCGGCGCGCGCCAGTTCTGCCGCGTTCTCGTTCCAGAAGCGCACGCCGGCATTGATGCGGATCGGCTCGATGAAACGGCTGCTGTAGGCCTGCCAGTTCTTCGGCTTGCCCGGCGGCGCCGGCTTGACCAGCTGGACCGCGGAATCGATGAAGCGCAGCTTGCCGATTGCCGCTGCGACCTCGGCGCGCTCGAAACCGTTGCGCTGGACCATGTCGTCCTCGAAGTCGCGCACTGACTGCCATTCGCTGAAATTGACCTGTTCGCCGTCGTAGTCGATGGCCGGACGGCTTGGTGCGGGCGCAGGCTTGGCGGCCTTGCCCTTGGCCTTTTTGACAAGCTTGGCGGATTTCGCGGCCTTGGCTGTTTTTGCCGTTTTGGCAGCCTTGGCGGCATGGTGGGTCGAGGAAGCGGCAAGTGCGTGGGGCGTTTGCCCGGCGCCGATGGCGAAGGCAAGCAGCAGCGGTACAAAGGATTTCATCGAACTCGGGACAGCAACTCTTTCAAGGTGGTCAGCAAGCCTGCGCCGTGCGGCGCGGACTGTGGCGGTGGTGCGTAGCGCCAGGCACTGTAGCGGCGCAGGAATTCGGCCGCGGCGGCCTTCGGTTCGGGGGCCAGGGCGGCACCGGCGACACGCGCGGCATACGCCGTCGGTCCTTCGTCCGGCGCACGCGGCAGGCCCAGCTGGCCGAGGCGGTGGCACAAGGCCGAGTATAGCTTATCGATCGGGTCGTCCCGCCTTTGCTTCGAGAGTTTTCGCGCGAGCAGCAACAAGGCGCAGGCCAGGGCCAGCAGGACCGCGCTGCGCCAGCCGAACAGGTTTTCCTGCAGGGTTTCCATCAATGCATGCTGGCGCTGCGCCGTATAGTTCAGCACCCACTGGTTCCAGCCGTTGTTGGCGGCGCCGATCGCATAGCGGACCTTGGCCAGCAGCGAATCCGGGTTCGGCTGCATCAGCCTGCCCAGGCCGGCGAAGCCGAACGGGCTCGGGGCCGGCAGCGCCTGCGCCAGATTGCGCTGTACGCGGTCCGGGGCCACCGCCGCGGTCGGGTCGACGCGGACCCAGCCCAGGCCCGCCAGCCAGACCTCGCCCCAGGCATGGGCATCGGACTGGCGCACCGTGAAATAACCGTCGATCGGGTTCAGTTCGCCGCCCTGGTAGCCGGTCACCACACGCGCCGGAATCCCGGCCGCACGCATCAGGAACACGAAGGCGCCCGCATAGTGTTCGCAGAATCCGGCGCGGGTGTTGTAGAGGAATTCGTCGACGGCGTCGCCGCCCAGCAGCGGCGGCTGCAGCGTGTACGAATAGCCGCCGGTGGCGAACTGGCGCAGCACCGCCTGCACCCGCTGGCCCGGCTCGGGGTAGTCCTGTTTCAGGCGCTGGCCCGCCGCCAGCGCCTTCGGGTTGCGGCCGTAGGGCAGCAGCAGCCACTGGTAGGCGTTTTCGAGGGTGTCGGCGGCCTGCATGTTGAAGTCGACATAGGAGACGAGCTCGTAGCGGATGCGCTCGCGCACCGGGCTCGATGCCTGCAGTTCCAGTTCGCTGGTGACGGTGGCCGGCCCGCCCGACAGCTGCGGCAGCGCGCGCGGCATCTCGAGCGCGAACAGCCAGCGCGTGTCCGAGGGCTCCAGCGTGACCTGGTAGCGCAGCGGCTCGCCGCGCACCTTGATCGAGACCGCCGATGGCGCCTTGCGGCTGAAGCTGGGGCGCGGCAGCATGCGGGTCCAGGTGCGGCCGTCATAGGCGCCCAGCACCGGGCCGCGCCAGTAGAGCTGCGGCTGGGGCGGCGGCGCCCCCTCGAACTTGACGCGGAAAGCCGGGTCATCCGATTGCGCCAGGTTCGAGAACTGGCCCGGCGCCATGCTGTCGGACAGGCCGGTGCGCGCCGCGTGGCCATCGTCGGGCATGCCCCACAACGGCCCGTCGATGCGCGGGAACAGCACGAAGCCGGCCGCCGCCAGCGGCGCCGCCAGCGCCAGGATCCTGGCGCCCATCAGCAGCCGGATGCGCAAGGGCGGCACGGCGCCGGTCAGTTGGAACGACAGCTGGGTGGTCAGGAGCGCCACGATCGAGGCCAGCATCAAAGCCGCGGTGCCGATGCTCTGCGAGTAGAAGAAATTGGTCAGCACCAGGAAGAAGCACAGGAACACCACCACGAACAGATCGCGCCGCGCATGCATCTCGAGCATCTTGAAGGCCACCAGCAGCACCAGCATCGCGACCCCGGCATCGCGCCCGAGCACCGTGTGGTAGGTCTGCAGCACGCCCGCCATCGCGGCCACGGCAAGGGGCACCAGCAGCAGATTGGCCGGCATGCGCCGGCCCAGCAGGGTGAGGGCGGCGCGCCAGGCCAGGGTGGCGCCGCACACCAGCGTCACCCAGGGCGGCAGGTGGGCCGTGTGCGGCAGCAGCACCAGCACCGTGCTGGCCAGCAGCAGCAGGGTGTCCTGCTTGTCGCGCGAGAGCGGAACGGTGGGGCGCAGGGCTTTCATCGCATGGCGTCCGGCAGGCCGTACAGGGCCAGCGCTTCCAGGCAGGCCGCCTGGTGGGCCGGACCGAGCGCCGCGCCGAGCCGCTGGCGGCCCAGGTGCAGCGCATAGGGCAGCGCGCGCAGCTCCGCCTCCAGCACCCAGCGCGCCAGGCGCGACAGCTTCAGCTCGAGGTCCAGCCGGGGCGGCAGCGCATCGAGGTCGAGCACCAGTTCGTCGAGCGAGCCGCCCTCGAACTGCTTGGTCACCAGCTGGCCGCCGAGCGCGGGATCGAGGCGGGCGATGTGGCGCCAGGCCAGTTGGCGCAACGGGTCTCCGGGCTGGTAGCTGCGCACCCCGGCGAAGTCGTCGCTGCCGGCACTGCCGAAGCCGTCCGGGCTCGGATGGCCGCTCGAGGGCAGCGGCGGCGCGTCCTGTTCGGGGAAGGGATAGACCAGCGCGCGGCTGTCCGGCTGCCAGTAGCTCCAGGCGTTGAACAGGCCGAGCGGAAAGCGGGTCGACAGGCGCACGCGCGGCGCCTTCATCCAGCCGCGCTGTTTGCTGGTGCTCGACAGCACCACGCTGGTGCTGGCGCCGGCCGCGACGTCGACCGCATGGCGCGGGTCCTTCATGGTGTCGAGGTCGATCCAGAGCGCGTAGCGGGCCAGGCGCGTGCGGTTGGACAGCTGCAGCTCGAAGGGCGCTTCCTCGCCGGCGAACACGGCGCTGCTGCGGCCGGGACGCAGGTGCAGGTGGGCCAGGTTGCGGTAGGTGTAAATCATGTCGACCAGCCCGCAGGCGGCGGCCACAAAAGTCAGGCCGAAGCCCAGGCCCAGGCTGTAATTGATCGAGCCGACTAGCAGCGCCAGCAGCAGGGCGCCGAAGCCGAGCCCGGCGCGGGTCGGCAGGATGTAGACGCGGCGCTGGCTCAGCTCGACCTCGCCGCGGTCGCGCGCGGTGGTGCGCTCGCGCCAGGTGCTGCGCCGTCCGCGCAGCCAGGCATAGATGCGGACGCCGAGTGCGAGCCTGGTCACGGCCGCGGTCGTCATCGCCGGACGCGCCGCGTCATACCGGCACCGACTTCTGCAACTGCAGCACCAGGTCGCGGCTGGCGCTGCCACCGCCGATCGCGGCCTTCAGCGGGCGCAGGCGGTGCGCGCAGACCGGCACCAGCAGGGTCTGGATGTCTTCCGGGATCACATGGTCGCGTCCCTCCAGCGCGGCCCAGGCGCGCGCTGCCTGCAGCAGGGCCAGGGTCGCGCGCGGCGACAGGCCCTCGGCGAACAGCTTGCCGGAACGGGATTCCTGGGCCAGCGCCTGCAGGTAGTCGATCAGCGGGCCGGAGGCGTGGATCGCGCGCAGCGAGCGCTGGGCGTCCAGCAACTCTTCCGGGCGCATCACCGGCTGCAGGGTCTTGAGCATGGCGCGCCGGTCTTCGCCCATCAGCAGCGCGCGTTCGGCGCTGGCATCGGGGTAGCCCAGCGACAGGCACATCAGGAAGCGGTCGAGCTGGGATTCCGGCAGCGGGAAGGTGCCGATCTGGTGCGCCGGGTTCTGGGTCGCGATCACGAAGAAGGGTTCGGGCAGCGCGCGCGTGACGCCGTCGGCCGTGACCTGGCGCTCTTCCATTGCCTCCAGCAGGCCCGATTGGGTCTTGGGCGTGGCGCGGTTGATCTCGTCGGCCAGTAGCACCTGGGTGAAGATCGGGCCGGGATGGAACACGAAGCCGTTCTTCTCGCGCTCGTACACCGAGATGCCGGCCACGTCGGCCGGCAGCAGGTCGCTGGTGAACTGCACGCGGTTGAACTGCAGGCCCAGGGTCAGGGCGAGGGCATGCGCCAGCGTGGTCTTGCCGACGCCCGGCACGTCGTCGATCAGCAGGTGGCCGCCGGCCAGCAGGCAGGTGAGGGCGAGGCGAACCTGCTGGTCCTTGCCCACCACGATCTGGCCGACCTGACGGGCAGCGGAGTGTAATTGTTTGAACATGGTAGATTATCGCTATCGGCAATCTTTTCGGCATTTCGATTCTATGCGAGAACGCCGATCCATGTGATACGGATGAGCGCAGCGTCATGAGTACAGCAATCTACAGCCACGCGGACTGTTCCCTCCACGAGATGGGCGACTGGCACCCCGAAACGCCCGCACGCCTGCAGGCGATCGAGGACCAGCTGATCCTGGCACGCCTTAGCGGCCTGATCGAGCGCCGCGGCGGCGACCCGGCCGCCGAGGCAGCGATCCTGCGCAACCACAGCCAGGGCGCGATCGACCTCGTGCGCGACAACGTCCCGAGCGGCAGCGAACACTATCCGCTCGACGGCGACACCCTGCTGTGCAAGGACAGCTACCGCGCCGCCCTGCGCGCCGCCGGCCTGGCGCTGGCCGCCACCGACGACGTCATGGCAGGCCGCGTCGACAACGCCTTCTGCGCGATCCGCCCGCCCGGCCACCATGCGCGGCCCGGCGAGCCGATGGGGTTCTGCTTGTTTAACAACGTCGCCATCGCTGCCCGCCACGCGCTCGAAGTGCACGGGCTGGAGCGGATCGCGATCGTCGACTTCGACGTCCACCACGGCAACGGCACCGACGAGTCCTTCCGCGACGATCCGCGCGTGCTGATGGCCAGCTTCTTCCAGCATCCCTTCTATCCCTACACCGAACCGTCGCCGGTAACGGCGACCAGCGTCAACATCCCGGTGCCGGCCTATAGCGGCGGCGACGTGGTGCGCCAGCTGGTGCAGGAGCACTGGCTACCGGCCCTGCATGCGCACCGCCCGCAGATGCTCTTCATCTCGGCCGGCTTCGACGCCCACAAGGAAGACGACCTGGGCGGCATGGCCCTGGTCGAGGCCGACTATGCCTGGATCACGCACCGCCTGGTCGAGGTGGCGCGCCAGCATGCGAACGGACGCATCGTCAGCTGCCTGGAGGGCGGCTACAACCTGTCGGCGCTGGGCCGCAGCGTGGCGGTGCACATCAAGGCATTGGCCGAACTGGACTGAGAAGCCGCGAACCTAAGCAGCGCAGCCGTATCTAAGCTCCACAAGAACCAATCTGGAGGAGACGATGAGACTGCTGCGCACCCTGGTTGCGCTGTGCCTGCTCGCCTGTGCGGGCCTGGCATCGGCCACCAATTACACCCTGTGGATCAACGGCCGCACCGGCGGCGGCGTCATCGGCAACTACGACAGCTTCAATTACTGGGGCCCGGCCGCGGTGGCGGCGGGCGTCAACAAGAAAGCCGTCAACTGGGACGGCCGCAGCAGCATCGCCAGCCAGAGCGTCCTGGTCCGCAATGCGCTCGACTGCTTCTGCACCGGCAATAACTGGTGTTACATCGCCACCCACAGCGCCGGCGACCTGCTGCTCGGCTACACCCTGGCCAACTACGGCGGCTCGGCGCGCATGCGCAAGAACGCGGTGGCGGCCAGCAACGGGGTGTGCGGCAACGCCGGCGGCGCCCAGACCGGCTGGAACATCAAGTGGGTGCGCGCGGCGGCCGGCTCGGGCGGCGGTTCGGAACTGGCCGACATCGGCGCCTGGACCACCTCGGAACCGCTGGTGCAGGACGTGAAGACCAGCACCGCGCGCGCCATGTACAACCACAACGAGACGCGCGGCATCTGGTTCTACATGTACGCCGGCGCCTCGGGCGGCCTCGGCTCGGTGGTCCTGCCGGGCCAGGACGATGGCGTCGAGGCTTATCACAGCGCGGGCGGCGTGGCGGGCAGTTCCGGCACCTCGCTGTGCAATCCCGGCGACTGGTTCTGCAACGACCTGAGGCTGGGCACCGAGCCCAACCAGGGCGGCAGCACCAAATGGGCTTACCACTCGGTCGCCTTCCGCGACGATGGCGAAGACTACGGCCACTCCACCCTCGGCAACTGGAGCGGCATCGTGTCCGTAGTGCGCAGCGCGATGGAAAGCGCGGCGCGCTAGCACATTTCATGTGGCGGGCATGGCGCGTTTGCGCTTTCCGCCACACTCAGCAGTTTGTATTGTGTGGCAATTGACTTGCACAAATGTCCCATCTACATTCGACTCGGCTGTAGCACGGTCGTGCGGAATTTTTGTGTGCCCGTGCGGGCAGCAAACGCAATCCAACGACAACGAACGAGTGGAGACAAGATGAGACTGATACGCACGGTACTGGCGTTGTGCCTGTTCGCGGTAGCGGGACTGGCATCGGCAACGAACTACACGTTATGGATCAACGGCCGCACAGGCGGCGGCACGATCGGCGACTACAACAGCTTCAGCTATTGGGGACCGTCGTCGACGGCCGCAGGCGTCAACAAGAAAGCCGTCAACTGGGACGGCTACAACAGCATCGCCTCGCAGAGCGGCCACATCCGCGATGCGCTGGACTGCTTCTGCACCGGCAACAACTGGTGCTACATCGCGACCCACAGCGCGGGCGACCTGATGATGGGCTATGTACTGGCCAACTACGGCGGCTCTTCGCGCCTGAAAAAGAACGCGGTGGCCAATTCGGCCGGCGTGTGCGGCAATGCGGACGGCAGTTCGCAGACCGGCTGGAACATCAAGTGGGTACGCGCCGCCTCGGGCGCCGGCGGCGGCTCCGAGCTGGCCGACTACGGCTCCTGGGCGGTCGGCGATCCGCTGACCAAGGACCTCAAAACCGCCACCGCGCGCGCCATGTACAACCACAACACCACGCGCAACATCTGGTTCTACATGTACGCCGCCTCCAAGGGCACGGCCTACTCGGGCATCCTGCCGGGCCAGGACGACGAAGCGGTGGCCTACCACAGCTCGGGCGGCGTCTCGGGCAGTTCCGGCGGCTCTTACTGCAATCCCAGCGACTGGCTGTGCAACGACCTGACCCTCGGCACCGCTGCCAACGAGGGCGGCACGACCAAGTGGAGCTACCACTCGGTGTCCTTCCGCGACGACAACGAGGCGTATAACCATTATGCGAACGGGAACTGGCAGGGCATCGTTTCCGTCGTCCGAAGTGCGATGGTGAGCAGTGCCCTCTAAGAAACCACAGCAGGGAGGCCGGCAGCCGGCATCGCCCCGGTCCGCGCCGCGGCCCTGGTGGCGCCGGCTGGCGCTGCCCATCCTGGCCCTGGCGGTGCTCGGCATCCTGGCGTGGAGCTTTACAAGCCATGACAGCCCCGCCCCGGCGCTGACCGCCGCCCAGGCTCCGGCGCCGCAGGGCCGGCCCTTCTTCCACCCGGTCGGCGAGAGCAGCCTGCCGGCCGTCGACGAACGGCGCCAGCGCCGCGAGCAGCTGGTCAGCAATTACCAGCTGGCCGACCACACCTTCTGCAGCTACCGCGACGGCAGCCAGTACCCGGTCGGTTCGCGCCCGATGGCGGAAAACCTGGACCAGAACTATCCCAACAAGCCGGTCACCGAGATGAACCCGATGCGCCTGCAGGGCGGCGGGGCCGACGCCAGCGTGCAGCTGCAGACCTCGCAGTCGCGTGTCTACATGGCGGCCAACGAGGCGGTCGCGTTCTCGCTGCGCGCGGTGAATGCCGCCGGCCAGGTGCAGCCGCTGGTGATCACGCGCGCGGTTGCGCAGGGCATCACCTTCAGCGGTGCGCGCCAGACCCCGCAGGTGAGCATTCCCTTCGCCGACGACGGCAGCGGCTCGGACCCGGTGCCGAACGACGGCGCCTACGCCGGCGTGCTGGCGCCCGCGCAGAGCGGCCTGGCAGGCTTCAACGGCACCATCCGCACCCAGGTCAGCTACAACGTCAACGGCAAGAACGGCATGGTGGTGTTCGACGTGATCTACACCCCCGAGCTGCCGGCCATCTGGACCGGGCAGGTGCGCGAGGCGGTGGAAAACGGTTCGCTGGTCTTCATCCTGCCGGTCGAGGTGCGCATGCCCGGACGCTACGTGATCAGCGGCCGGGTCGACGATGCGCGCGGCCAGCCTTTCGCACTGCTGACCTTCAACGACCTGCTCGGCCCCGGCCCCGGCGTGGTGAAACTGACCATGTTCGGCAAACTGATGCGCGACCAGGCCGCGGCCTTGCCGCTGACCCTGCGCGATGTCGACGGTTATCTGCTCAAGGAGAACACCGACCCCGACCGCGCCCTGATGCCGCGCCTGGAAGGCAAGGTATTGACGAGTAAAAACCATCCGCTGAAGGGTTTTTCCGATGCCGAATGGCAGAGCGAGGAGCGTTCGCGCTACCTGACCGAGTTCGCCAAGGACGTCAATCTGGCGAAGAACGAATTGCAGGCTTTCGACCCCGGCCAGCCGCTGCCGCCGAGCGAGTGCGGTCCAAAGCCGGCTGCGCGGTAGAATGTGCGGATGGCAGATTCGATTCTCAGCTACGACAAGGATGATCTTCTCAGCAAGCTGGCGGCATTCCCGCTGGAGGCGCGCCTGGCCTGCGCCGCGGCGGCGGCCACTCGCCTGATGCCGGCCTGCGAGCGCTTCGCCGTGGTCCAGGGCACAGGACGGGAAGGGCGCGCGCGCGACATCGTCGCCGAACTGTGGCAATGCATCCTGTCCGGCGACCCGGGCCAGCAGCCCTGGCCGGCGGTCCTCGACGAAGTCATGGCCATGATTCCACGCGAGGATGCCGGCGGCGGCCTGCTGGCCTCGATGGCCGAGGACGGCCTGGCCTCGCTGGCCTATGCGATCCGCTGCCTGCTGGTGGGCGATCCCGGCCAGGCCGAACTGGCGGTCGGGCGCGAGTACGATGCCACCGACCAGGCCGCCGTAACCCTGACCGGCGTGGTGCCGAACACCCCCAAAAAGGAGGCGCGGTTGCTGGCCCATCCGCTGATCCAGCGCGCGCTGGCGCGCCAGCATCACGACCTCGAATTGCTGCGGCGCGGCGATGTCGAGGCGCTGCTGCGCCAGGCCGTCGCCAATCCGACCTTCAGCGAACAGGAGCTCGCCGGCTTCGACAGCGTAAAATAGCGTCTTGTACGCACATTATTGAGAATAAGCATGTCGATTCAATGGTTCCCGGGCCACATGGCCGCTGCCCGCAAGCAGGCTGCGGAGCAGATGGAAAACACCGATGTGGTCATCGAGGTCCTGGACGCACGATTGCCGCAGGCGAGCAGCAACCCGATGGTCGAGGAACTGCGCAAGTTCCGCAACAAACCCTGCCTGAAGGTCCTGAACAAGACCGACCTGGCCGACCCCGTGGCGACCGCCGCCTGGGCCGCCTGGTACGACGCTCAGGACGGCGTCACCGCCTATCCGATGACGACCAAGAAGCCGTCCGACGTCGCCCGCATCCCCGAGCTGTGCAAGCAGTTGGCGCCGCACCGCGGCGTGCCGACCAAGCCGCTGCGCATCATGATCATGGGCATCCCCAACGTCGGCAAGTCGACCCTGATGAACGCGCTGCTGAAAAAGCGCGTGGCCAAGGTCGGCGACGAACCGGCCGTCACCAAGGCCCAGCAGAAGATCTACCTCGACAAGTTCACGGTGCTGGTCGACACCCCCGGCATGCTGTGGCCGAAGATCGCCATGGAAAGCGACGGCCTGATGCTGGCCGCCAGCCACGCCGTCGGCACCAATGCCGTGATCGAGGAAGAAGTGGCCGAATTCCTCGGCACGCTGCTGCTGGAGCGCTACCCGCAACTCCTGAGCGCGCGCTACGGCTTCAAGACCGGGGGCATGGACGGCTTCGGCGTGATCGAGGGCGTGGCCCAGCGCCGCGGCTTCCGCGTGCGCGGCGGCGACTTCGACTACGAAAAGGCCTCGCACGTGTTCCTGCAGGACTACCGCCAGGGCGCGCTGGGCCGCATCAGCCTGGAAACCCCGGCAACCCGCGCCGAGGCGCTCGAGAAGCACCGCATCGAGATGGAAGAGAAGGCGCGGCTTGCGGAGGAGAAGGCGGCCAGGAAGGCTGAAGAGGCGGCGCGCGGCAAGCGTGGGACCTAAGATTTCGATTGGAGCCGGCGCCGGTCGGCTACCAATTGCATCTACTTTACGGTGCTGAAGTAGGGTTTGAAGGCTTCTTGGAGTTCTGGGGAAAGCCGGTCGAAGTCGATACGCTGGTTCCTGATTTCAGCGCGCAGCTTATCTTGGCCACCCACGGCGCGAACGAGCCTTGCTACAAGATCCTGCGCGAGCTGCCGCAGGATGGGAAGCGGTATCTGGTTGGGGTCCCGCGCCTCGAACGACTCATCTGCCGGGTCGTCTATGCATTTGTTTCCGGTTACTGCGTAAAGGCCTCCGCGCTGGATTGGCTCGTACAGTGATTGCCCGGCTTCCCGATGGCGTCGCTTGGCATACCCCGAGACAACGTAGTAGCTGCTTGCCGCGTCGTATGCACGTGCGAAAATCCATTCGTGGAGGACCCAGTTCCCGGTGTCCCTTGAGCACAAAGCGCTTATTTCACTCGGTAATGCTTCCAGCTTGACCCGGGCGTCCAGTCGCAGGCCAATCGCCGGCTCGATCACGTATCGAGGAGGCTTGTCGCCGGCTGTCGCCACATTACCGGCGGTCATGAGAAGGACTGCGAGGATGACGCGCTTAGTAACGATAGACGACATAATGTGGTTTCTCCGTGCGATAAGCCGGTCCAGCCCAAAAGTCGTTCTGGACGAAATCGGAAATCCAGCTCTTTCCGTCATACGCTGCCACATGCCCAGCCGTGCTGCCCTTGTATGGCGCCATGACCATGACGTCCCCCTTGAGGAAGCTGAAGCGGGCAGGATCGTCTACCGTGATCTCGTGGAACCCCAGCATTTCAAGGGCCGGACCGAATTCCTTTCCGGTAGCCGGATACCGGCCATGGAACTCAGCTCCGCCCGCCTGCAGCGCCTTGCGTACGAACTCGCCACATCGCCTTTTTCCGTACTTGGGCAAAGCGCGCTTGCGCAGATGTGCCGTAAATTTCTCCAGATCGACAGGCATGGCACACCTATGCGATCTTGTTGGTCGCCAGGTCCCAACCGCCGGCGGTATTTCCTCCACTGCCGCCGCCGATTTTCTGCTGGGTGTACTTCCACTTGATCCTGGAGAACTTCAGGTTGACGGTTTCGGACAAGAAGGAATCGGCACCGCCCAGGTGAGGCTTGACCATACCGATCAGGACGTTCTCCAGTTCGACGTCGAAATACTTTACGCGTTCGCCGTTGCCGTCAGCACGGAAGAACTCGAACTTCGCTTTGGGGATGGTTTTACCGGCTGCGCAGGTCTGTAGAAGAATAGGGGAAGACAGATCGGTCAGCTTGGAGAACGAGATGTCGGAGAGCTCGGCGCGCTCGGCGGTGTGCCCGCCGCCGGTCGACGCGGTGGCGCTGCGGGGCTGGTGCACGCCCCAATGGATGCCGGTTACCTCGATCCAGTCCTTGTGCTTGTCGTCGTGGGACTCGCCCTTGATGCCGTCGATTTGCAGATATACGTCGATTGCCATGCCGTCTCTCCATAAGTTGGCGAACTCAAGAGGGCATTGTTGCGTCGTACTGCCTTTCCGACTTTGGGCATGCTCAAGCTGGTCTTTCTCCGCAAGAGGCGAACCCACATGCATTTTCCATGTCTTACGGCAGACAACAACAGGAGAATCGAATGCCAACACGCTATGGAACAGCCAATATGCTGGCGCAGAACCGGGCTTACCGCGAACTGGAATCCGAATATAGCCCGGAGGTCGCACGATGCCTGACCTCACGTAACCTGTTGAGACATGGTGTCGATGTGTCGGATGCCGACGTTGCAGCTTGGGCGCGGATTAATGGGCAGTGCTGCAAGGCTCACCTGGACATTCGGGACGAAGTCAGGCGCGCGGAGCGGACGGCATCGGTAGCGGCAGGCACCGCTGTCGACCGAATCAACGCGAAAACGACAAGGTGAGAGATCAGCTGGCAGTGTCCGCCGCAGCCGCCCCAAACCTGAAGCTCGACACCGTCAACGCCCCAAAGAAACTCTCCTCGTGATACACGCAGGCCGCCTGCTCCTGCTCAGCCGCTCCCAGCGCCACCCACAGCGGCACCAGGTGATCCTCGCGCGGATGCGCATGGCGCGCATACGGCGCCTCGCTCCAGTGCAGCAGCGCCTGTTCGCGATCCTGCGGCGACAATTCCAGCAGCACATGCTGCAGCCAGGTGTCGAAGGCGTGCGACGCCAGCGCGCCGCCGGGGCCGAACTGGCGCAGGTTGTGGAAGGACAGGCCGCTGCCGACGATCAGCACGCCCTCGTCGCGCAGCGGCGCCAGCGCGCGGCCGGCGGCCAGGTGCACCGCCGGATCGTAGCCGTGGCGGATCGACAGCTGCACCACCGGCATGTCGGCCTCCGGGTAGACCGGGTACAGCATCGAGAAGGTGCCGTGGTCGAAGCCGCGCGCCGCATCGAGCGCGGCCGGGTGGCCGGCGCCGTTCAGCAGTTCGGCCACGCGCGCGGCCAGCTGCGGGTCGCCCGGCGCCGGGTACTGGATCTGGTAGGTGTGCGGCGGGAAGCCGCCGTAGTCGTAGATCATGCCGGGCGCCGGATTGCTCGACACCGTGAACGCGTCGGTCTCCCAGTGGCTGGTCACCACCAGCACCGCCTTCGGGCGCACGCCCACCTGGCGCTTGATGTCGACCAGCGAGGCTTCGAGTTTGTCGTAGGCGCCGCCGTACTGGGCCTTCATCCAGGGCCAGGGGCCGCCGCCGTGGGAGACGAAATAAGTGGGCAGGCGGGTGGTCATGGCGGCTCCTTGGCGGGACAGTGAAACGGCCATGGTAGCGCATCCGTGTCGAATGCGTTGGCCGCCCCTCGTCGTTCCCGCCTGCGCGGGAATGACGAGGGGCGGGACGACGGTCGTGCAGCTTACTGCGGCCGCGCCCGCACCAAGGCCATCATCGCAAACAGCCGCGCACTGCGCATCCAGCCCAGCACCAGCACCACCAGCTGCGCCAGCAGGACGGCGCCGACCGTGCCGGCCCCGCCCAGCGCCGGCACGTGCAGGCGCGCCACCGCCAGCAGCGCGGCCAGCAGCAGGCCGAGGCCGGTGACGATCACGTACACGCCCAGCAGCGACAGCGGCCGGCGCAGCATCAGGCGCACGCCGCCCCACCAGGCGACGATGGCCGAGCGGCGCCGGCGTTCGTTGGCCAGCAGCGCGCGGCCGGCGTCGAGGGTCGCGTGCACCAGCACGAAGGCCACCGCGGTGGCGATCAGCGCCAGGTGCGAGGCGCGGTCGGCATCGCTTTCCAGGATCGCGCTCTCGGCGGATTTGCCGGCCACCTTGAAGGCCACGGCGGCGACGATGCCGACGATGAGCAGCGGGATCGCGCTCCACACCATCATGCGGAACATGCGCGCATATTCCTGGGCGCCGCCGGCCAGCAGGTCGATGAAGCCGGGACGACGGGTGGCGCGCGCGGCATGGATGCTCATCCCGGCCAGCAGCGGCGACAGCAGCAGGGTCATTGCCAGCGCGACGATGCCGCCCAGGCTCATGGCCGGGCCGAAGCGCTCGCGCACGCTGCCCATCAGGTCGGCGATGGCCAGCATGTCGAGTTTGTTCGCCAGCGCCGGTGCATGCACCGAGTGGTCGAGGTTCGCGCCCAGCATCTGCCAGACCGGCAGGCTGGCGGCGAGGGTCGGCAGCAGGAGCAGCAGGGCCCACCACAGCATCAGGCGCCATTGCAGCGCGGCGCGTATTGCGCTGAGCAGGGGCCGCAGGCCGTGGCGGCGGCGCGCGCCGGCGTTCTGCGGCGCCAGCGAAGGGGAGTCGAGGGTCTGGTCGGTGCTCATCATACGGTCGCGATCAGGGTAAGGAGGTATTCGATGAAGGCGCTGGCATCCATGCCCCAGCGGCGCGAAGCGCTGGCATTGGGCTCGACCGTGCGGCTGTCGTCGAGCTTGCTGGTGTCGAGGTAGTGCAGGCGCTGCGGATCGAGTTCGGCGGAGACGGCCTTGGCCGGCTTGGTCCAGCTGAACTTGTGCCAGCTCTCGTTGGCGTCCCAGCGCACGTTTTCGACGCTGCCGTCGGCAAACTTCACGGTCAGCAGCTGCGGCACCGCGGCGCCATAGCGGCGCACCAGCACTTCGGTGCGGAACGGGTAGGGGCCCACGCCTTCCTTCGCCTTCGGGTTCGCCTTCTTCCAGGCGTCGCGCTCCTTCTCGACGCGCTTGTCGATGTCTTCCTGCTTGTCCTCGACCCAGTTGCTGCCGGCCTGGCGCGTGCCCGGCAGCGGCAGCTGTTCGCGGCTGGTGATGCTGGCGATGCGGTCGTCGACCTTGGTGGCCGCGTACACCTGCTGGGCGAACACGGTTTCGACGGCGGCGCGCTGGCCGGTCACTTCGGCCAGGGTCTCGCGCAGGTCGGCGGTGCTCGGATGGCGGAACTTCCAGCGGCGGTAGTATTCCTTGAAGGCGCGCTCCATCGGCGCCTTGCCGATACGGGCTTCGAGGTCGCGCATCAGGGTCGCGGTGCGGCTGTAGACCGGGCCGATGTCCTGCAGGCGGTCGTAGGCGTTCTGGCCCGGCGCATCGGCCGGGTCGCCGCGCGGCGTGCCCATGCGCTCGGCGGCGAAGGCATCGAAAGTGGGCGTGATGCCGATCCGGCGCATGAAGGGCGAGGCGGCGTGGATTTGCTGGCCGCGTTCGCGGATCATGCGCAGGTCCCAGTACTCGTTCAGGCCTTCGTCCAGCACCGGCTCTTCGAACTCGTTGTTCGCCAGCAGGCCATAAAAGTAGCCGTGGCCGAATTCGTGGATGGTGACGAAGTCCAGCAGGTATTGCTGGCCGAGGTCGGGCTCGACCTGGGCATAGCCTTCGGCGGTGAAGAAGGTCGGGTATTCCATGCCGCCCGCTTCTTCGGCGTTGTGCGGCGGGATCACCACCGTCAGCGTCTTGTACGGATACGGGCCGAGCGTGTTCGAGAAGTAGGTCAGGGAATCCTTGGCCGCCTTCATGGCCGGCGCCGCGCTGGCCGCGTACTCGGGCGGGTAGAGGACGGTCACGGTGACGTTCGGGCTGCCCGGACCGGTCCAGGTCTCGACCATCGGTTTGGCCGTGCGCTTGTCCGCGGTCCAGGCGAAGTCGTGGACGTCGCCCTGCACGTAGCGGTGGGTCAGCAGGCCGTTCTTCTCGACGGGCGCGCCCTGGCGCTCGCCGGTGGCGCCGATCGTGTACTCCTTCGGCGCCGACAGGCGCACGTCGAAGCTGCCGAAGTCGGCATAGAACTCGGAGTTCAGGTGCATCTCGTGCACGTTCCAGCGTGGCGCGGTGGCCCCGCGTTCGCCAGGCAGTTCCAGCACGCCGATCTTCGGGAACCACTGGCCGACCAGGTGGAAGGTCCCGAAGTAGCCGGTGCGCGCCATCACCCGCGGCAGCTGGGTGTGGAAGTCGATGTCGAGGGTGGTCGAGGCGCCCGGCGCCACTGCCGCCGGCAGGTCGAAGCGCACCACCGTGTGGTCGGTGGCCGGGCCGTTGTCCGGGTGGACAAAGGTCCAGGGCACGGTGGCATCGCCCTGGGTGACAGTGCGCAGCGCGATATGGCCCCATTCGCCGTCCTTTATCTCGACGCCGGAGCGGAAGGCGCCGTCGCGCTGGCGCTTCTCGGTGAAGAAGGTGCTGCCGGCGCCTTCGAAGGCGTTCATGTACAGGTGCAGGTAGACGCTTCTGACCGGCACGCTGCTGCGGTTGCGCCAGGTGAGCTTTTCGCGGCCGGTCACGGTGTGCTTGACCGGATCGAGGGTGGCGTCGATGTCGTAGTGGACCACGCGGTCCGACAGCGTCGGCTCCAGCCCGGTGCGGGCGCCGCCCCAGGCGTTCGGGCTGCTCGGCACCGTGACCGCTGCCGCGTTCGGCAGGGCCAGCGCGATACCGTCGAGCGAAGCGGGCGGTGCGCCAGCGGCGATAGGCGCGGCCGGTGCCTCGTCCGGGCCGGCCAGCAGGTCGGCGGTGACCGCCACGCCTAGCGCCAGCAGGACCGCGGCAGCGCCCGTGCGGAATAGTGTTGAACCCAATCGCATTGCATGACCCCCAATTCCGGATTGAATTGATTATTGTTAAGTTGCATTTGTGTTCACACTATATGCGAAATCCCTGCCAAAAAACGCAACGGCCGCCACAAATTCACCCCAAAACCCGGGCAAAGAGGAAGCGATGTTGCTTGTTAGGTTTATAATTCCGGGGTTCTGGTGCCCGCACGCGTCTTCTTGCGCGTGCAGTTAAACGGGAAACACGGAGCGCAGGTGCCCCCGGCGCCGCGCCAACGTGTGCTGCCCCCGCAACGGTAAACAAGCGCCATCGTCATGATGGCTGGCTGCTTCGAACACCACTGCGTTCAAGAGCGCCCGACAGAGTTTAGGGCAAGGCGCATCGCCGAAGACAGTACGAAAGTACGGCGAGGCGATGCAACGCCGCCCTAGGCTCTGTCGGGCGCTCTTGCAGGAAGGTGAAGCGGTCTGTCTTGCTAGCCCGGATACCGGCCAGACAGGGGGAAGCGGGCGGTTTGCCGCGCTTCCGTATCGAGCCGGCATGCGGGGACGCGCGCCGGCCTAACGATTCACCAAAGAACAAGCCGATGATTTCCAAAAAGCCGCTCGCGCTGGCCTGCGCCATTGCCGTTTCCCTTCCTTTTGCCGTTCACGCCGACGAGCCCGCACCGACCACCGTCGTCATCACCGGTTCGCGCTTCCCCAGCGCCGAATCGCTGGAGCCGATTGGCGCCACCGTCATCACCCGCGACGAGATCCGCCAGGCCGGCGTGAACGACGTCAACCAGGCGATCCGCAAGATCGGCGGCGTGTTCGGGCGCCAGAGCCTGGACTCTTCGCCGGACTTCGCGCTCGACCTGCGCGGCTTCGGCACCAATGGCCCGCAGAACATGGTGATCATGGTCGACGGCGTGCGCCTGAACGAGAACGAGCTGGTGAGCTCGGTGCTGTCGACGATCCCGATCGACACCGTCGAGCGCATCGAGATCACCCGCGGCGGCAGCAGCGTGCTGTACGGCGAGGGCGCGACCGGCGGCGTGATCCAGATCGTCACGCGCAAGGATCCGCGCTATGCGCAGGCGGGCACGCACGGTTCGGTGTTCGGCGAAGCCGGCCAGTTGCGCGAGCGCGACCTGCGCGCTTCGCTGGCCCACGTGGCAGGCAAGCTCAGCTTCGATGCCGCGGTGGCGCGCCAGGACAACGGCAACTACCGCGCCAACAGCGACTTCACGCAGAACAGCCTGTCGGCCGGCGTGCAGGTCGGCTACACGGGCGGCCGCGCCGGCATCCGCGTCGAAAGCGCGCGCCAGGATTCGCGCCTGCCGGGCGCCCTGAGCATGGCCCAGTTCCAGGCCAATCCGCGCCAGACCCAGACCCCGAACGACTTCGGTTCGCTCGACACCGATCGCGTCAACGCGTTTGCTGAAGTCCGCGTCGGCGAGGTCGACCTGGCCGCCGAACTGTCGCACCGCGAGCGCGATGCGAGCCTGAATTACTTCTTCGGCCCCGACCTGTCGGTGACGCAGTACGACGGCCGCCAGACCCAGTTCTCGCCGCGCGCGCGCTGGCTGCACACCCTGGACGGCGGCATGCTCAACGAGCTGGTGGCGGGCATCGACGTGATCGACTGGACGCGCAAGACCGTCTCGAGCTATTCGCTGTCCGACGCCAGCCAGAAATCGAAGGCCGTGTATCTGCGCGACGAACTGCGCTTCGACCCGGCCCACGACGGCCGCGTGGCGCTAGGCGTGCGCCGCGAAATATTCGACAAGGACTACGTCGATGCGATGCTGGGCGGCGTTCCCGACAACGGCTCGCAGGGCCAGAACGCCTGGGAAGCGCAAGGCAGCTACCGCGTGCTGCCGCAGCTGGAACTGACGGCGCGCGCCGGCCAGAGCTACCGGGTCGCCAACGTCGACGAGAACAGCTTCCGTACCAGCCTGAGCCTGCTGAAGGTGCAGACCTCGCACGACCTGGAATTCGGCGCCAGCTGGGGCGATGCCGCCCGCAAAGTGAGCGCGCGCGTGTTCCAGCACAAGCTGGACAACGAGATCTTCTACGACCCGACCGCCTTCGCCAACACCAACCTCGACCCGACACGCCGCCGGGGTGTCGAGATCGATGCCGAGGCCGATCTGGCCGCGGGCTGGCGCGCCACCGCCCACCTGCAGCACGTGAACGCCAAATTCACGGAAGGCCCGAACGCCGGCCGCGAAATGGTGCTGGTGCCGAAGAACGTGCTCACGGCGCGCCTGAACTGGCTGCCGGGGAATGGCCAGAGCGCGGACTTCGGCGCGCAGTGGGTCGACCGCCAGCGCTACGGCAGCGACTTCGACAACCGCTGCGCCGCCACCATGCCGTCTTACGTGACCTTCGACGCGCGCTACGCCGTCAAGCTGGGTCCGTGGGAAGTCGCCGTGAACGGCCTGAACCTGGCCGACCGCCACTACTTCAGCTACGCCTACGGTTGCCAGTCGGGCATCTACCCGAGCGACGGCCGCCAACTGAAGCTCTCCGCCCGCTACGACTTTTAACCCAAATCAAACCGGGGTCAGACACCAAATTTTGGCAACTTCCATGCGGTCATTGCCAAAAATCGGTGTCTGACCCCGGTTTGAGGTAAGTCGTCGTTACAGCGGTAAGCAATTGCAAAAAACGGTCTTGTGGTTCGGCTTTGGGGCGAAAAAGTGGTAATCTCGCGGTCGTTTGCACAACCAACCCGATAAGGATACTTATGCGTTCCCTGCGTTTCGCCCTGCTCGCCGCCAGCCTCGTCGCCACGGCCGTGTCCATCCCGGCTTCTGCTTCGCCGACCGACCCGAAAAGCGGCGTCGAATACGTCACGCTCGCGCAACCGCAGCCGGTGCAGGCTGCCGGCAAGAAGGTCGAGGTCATCGAGTTCTTCATGTACCACTGCCCGCACTGCAATGCGCTGGAACCGCAGTTCGAACAATGGGTCAAAAAGCAGGGCGACAATATCGTCCTGAAGCGGGTACACATCCCGGCAACAGGCGCCAACGATCCGGAAGCCCACCTGTACCTGACCCTGGAAGCGCTGGGCAAGGTCGAGCAGATGCATGCCAAGGTGTTCAAGGCGATCCACGTCGACCGCGTCCGCATGCGTGACGACGCCACCGTCATCGACTGGGTCTCGAAGAATGGCATCGACCGCGCAACCTTCACCAACGCCTGGAATTCCTTCGGCGTGATGACCAAGCTGCGCCGCCTGCCGCAGATCGTCGATGCCTACAAGGTCGACGGCGCGCCGACCATCGTCATCGACGGCAAGTACCAGACCTCGCCGGCGACGGTCTACAATACGGTCAAGACGAACAACGAGCCGCAGTTGTTCCAGGCAACCCTGCAGGTCATGGACGCGCTGGTCGCCAAGGCAGCCAAGACGAAATAAGCGAGCGCTATGAGCGATGTAGAAGGCAAGATCCTGAAGATGTACGACAAGTCCAAGCCGGAAGACGAGGACTTGGCCGATACCAAGTACTACCTCCACTGGCTGTGGGGCGTGGTCGCGGTCCTCGTCGGCATGGTCTTCTGGCTCTGCATCGCGCTCGTGAATGCCGAGAACCAGCGTTACGCCCTGCTCACCAACAAGTGCGCCGATCCGGTCTTCAAAGGTGAAGTCGACCGCCAGTGCCTGCGCATCGTGAGCTCGCGCGATCACTGGTGGGAGCACCTGTGGTACGGCGTCACCCACCTCAGGGCGGAACAGCCCGAGGCGCGCCGCCGCTGATGGCCGCGTATCGCAGGCATCGAAAAAATCCCGCTTCCGCAGCGGGATTTTTTTTGCCCGCTAAGTTTCCCTTAAGGCAATCCTTTCTCGAAAGAATGCTAAGCTATGCATACCCTTCATACGATCAAAAGGATTAGTCCCATGCGTCTCCTGCGCCTTGCCGCCGCCTGCCTGCTCGCCACCGCCGCCATGAGCCCGGCCTTCGCCTCGCCGGCGAACCCGCAGAACGGCGTCGATTACGTTACCCTGGCCCAGCCGCAGCCGGTGCAGACGACCGGCAAGAAGGTCGAGGTCATCGAATTCTTCATGTACCACTGCCCGGTCTGCAATGGCCTGGAACCCGGTTTCGAGGAATGGGTCAAGAAGCAGGGCGACCGCATCCAGGTGCGCCGCATCCACATGCCCTATGCCGGCGCCAACGATCCGGAAGCGCACCTGTACCTGACCCTGGAAGCGCTGGGCCGCCTCGACGACATGCACGAGAAGGTCTTCAATGCCGTGCACAAGCAGCGCATCCGCCTGAACAAGGACGATGCCATCATCGACTGGGTGTCGAAGAACGGCATCGACCGCACGACCTTCCTGAATGCATGGAACTCCTTCGGCGTGCAGGCCCGCCTGCGCGGCCTGAACCGGATCATCGAGAACTACAAGGTGGACTCGGTGCCGACCATCATCGTCGACGGCAAATACATGACCTCGCCGGGCATGGTCCATGAAAGCACCAAGACCAACAATCCTCAGGAAATGTACCAGGGCGCGCTGCAGATCGCCGATGCGCTGGTGGCCAAGGCGGCTGCGACTAAATAATCAGAACGCCGTCCGGCAGGGCGATCACGAACCTTGCACCCCCCAGCGGCGAGCGCTCCACGCGCAGGCTGCCGCCGTGCAGCCTGACCGCCTTGCGCGCGATCGACAGCCCGAGCCCGAAGCCGCCGGTGGCGCGGTCGCGGCTGCGGTCGAGCCGGTAGAAGGGCTCGAAGATGCGTTCGCGTTCCTCTTCGGGGATGCCGGGGCCGTCGTCGTCGACCAGGATCTCGAGCTCGCCGTCGGCGTGGCGCGCACTCAGCGCCACCGTGTGCGCGGCGTATTTCTGGGCATTACGCAGCAAGTTGCCGACCGCGCGCGCCAGCAGGCGGCGGTCGCCGTCGATGCTGCCCAGCCGGCTGCCGAGTTCGACGTGCAGGGTGGCCGGGCTCGGATGCAGTCCCTCGGCGCATTCGCGCAGCACCGGCTCGACCTCGAACAGCGCGCGCTGCGGCTCGATGGCGTTGTCCAGCTTGCTCATCGAGAGCAGTTCGTTGACCAGTTCGTTCAGCTCGGCCAGGTCGCCGTCCATCGCCTTGATGCGCTTGGCCAGGGCCGGGTCGTCGATGCGGGCTTCCACCAGTTCGAGCGCGAACTGCAGGCGCGCGATCGGGGTGCGCAATTCGTGCGACACCGAGTGCAGCAGGTTCTTCTGCGATTCCAATAAACCCTGGATGCGTTCGGCCATCGCATTGATGCGCTCGGCCAGCGGATAGGCCGCATCGGAAGGGTGCATGCGGGCGCGCGCCGACAACTGGCCGGCGCCGAACTCGTCGGCCGTGCGCGCCAGCATCTGCAGGCCCTGCCAGTGCGAACGCGACCACAATGCGATCGGCACCAGCAGCGCCAGCGCCACCACCACATAGCGCACCACTTCCATCAGCAGGGCCTGGCCGAGGTCGATCGGCAGGCTGGAGGCGCGGATCGCTTCCTCGTTGCTGCCGATATAGCGGTTGCCCGCCAGGTCGACGCGCCGGAAGAAGGTCTTGCGGGCCGGGTCGATCACGATCTCGCCGCGTTCGAAGGCGGCCCGGTCGTTGCGCGGCAGGGCGCGCCTGGCCTGGTCCAGCGGGACCAGGTCGAAATGCGCGGTCGATACTTCACGCACCTTGTTCAGGCGGCCCAGCCATTCGTCGGCCGGGGCCTGGTCGACGTATTGTTCGAGCAGGAAGATCTGGGCCGAGGCCTGGCGCCGCGCGATGTCCTCGAGCGGATCGCCGAACAGGCGCGTGAAAATGAAATAGATGACGAAGCTTGCTGCCGTGATCGACAGCATGACCAGAATGAAGAAGCGGAAAAACAGGCGGTTCACGCCGTCGCGGAAGTGGTCTTGCTCATGGGCGGAATTGTATAGGAGCAATGATCAGCAAAACCATATTTTACAAAGTTGCGACAAATGCTGGACATGTCGAGGCGGATTCGCTTGCCAGGTCTGCGTAGGATGGTAACTCATCAGGTTTTTCCGTTTGGCCCACCTGATGCGCGAGCGATGGTGGGCCTTTTTTTATTCGCAATGAAAGAGGGCAGCCAATGTGGAGAACCGGGATTTTGGGAGGAGGGAAGACAAGCACGTAGAATGTTGTTTTCCTGAATCGTTTAACTCGGCACTATGAACAAGCTCCTCTCCTTCGTCCTGAGCGCCGGTTCGCTGGCCAGTGGCGCTGCCCTGGCTCAGACGCCGGCCCTCAACCTGATGCCCGACGGCAGCCGCGACATGTACGTCGGTCTTGGCGTGCAGTCGGCGCCGCGCTACGAGGGAACGGGGAGCCGCAAGGTCTCGGCCTTGCCTGTGCTCCAGGTTGAATGGAGCAACGGCATCTTCATTTCCGGGATGAGCGCAGGCATGCATCTGTCGAGTTCCCCCACTGTCGAGTACGGCCCGCTGCTGGCGATCCAGCCTGGCCGCGACGAGTCCGGCGCCGGTACCGACGTCGACGGTATCGGCCTGAACGCTACCGCCCCCCCGGCGCCGCTGACGCCGTTTGCGCGGGGGGAGACCCCGGCCCGCCTGGCGGGTATGGATGAGATCGGTGCGCGCCTGCAAGTCGGTGCCTTCTACAATACCTATTTGAACCCGCAGTGGCGCCTGACCTCGAGCCTGCTGGTCGGTGCCGGCCGCGAGCACGACGGCGCGCGCCTGGACCTCGGCGTGCAGCGCCTGGCCTTCGCCACCGGCGAGCGCCATCACCTGTCGCTGTCGGCCGGGGTCGGCTTCGTCAATCGCCAGTTCAACGAAACCTATTTTGGCGTCACGATGGCGGAAGCCGCGCGCAGCCGTTTCCAGGCTTACCAGCCGGGCGGCGGCCTGCAGGACGTGCACCTTGGTGTGCGCTGGAACTGGACGCTGAGCCCGTCCTGGATGCTGACCTCGAACCTGCAGGCCAAACGCCTGCTGGGCGATGCCCGCAAGAGCCCGCTGACCGAGCGGTCCACCAACCTGACGGTTTCGACCGCCATCGCTTATCGATTCTGACGATGCGTTCTGCCCGACAATTCATCGCATCCCTTGCCCTGCTGCTGGCGGCCGGTTCGGCCGGCGCGCAGGCGCACGCAGAGGATGCCGTGAGTTACCGGGACGCCTACCGGGCCATGGTCCAGTTCGAGAAATACGGCGGCCCCAAGAACCTGCTGGTGAGCCAGCTGCAGGTGCTGCCGAAGGAGCGCGGCGCGCTGGCCGAGGGCTTGCAGCTGTTGCTGTCGGGCCGTTCGACCCAGCTCAGCCTGCCGCTCGACCTGCTGGGACGCACCGTGTTCCCGCTGCAGAAGGCCGCCTACGACGACAACGCGGCGCTGTCCCTGAGCCGCAAGGGCCTGGGCTTCGTGCTGCGCCCGCAGGTCTCGATCGCGGTGCGCCCGGACGGCGTCTACGACGTGCTCGAGCTGCGCGCCGGCTGCGCCCAGGCGCTGGGCTTCGCGCGCTACGTCGACGCCTCCCAGCGCGCGCGCCAGTGCGCCGGCGTGCGCTTCGTGTTCCCCAGGAAGACCGAGGGCGGGGCACGCCTGCGCCGTCCCGACAGCGGCGAGCAGGTGCTGGCCCCCGTCATCGGCGAGCCGGACGACTTCCCGGCCGTGATCTACCGCTTCCAGGCCGGCGCCGAGCGCGGGCAGGTCGCCACCTTCAACGCGCCGCTGGCCATCCTTCCCCTGTTCGAGTAAGCGCGCTATTCTTGTGCGCATGACCGATAAAACCATCCTCATCACCGGCGCCAGTCGCGGCATCGGCGCCGCCTGCGCGCTGCTGGCCGCCGCGCGCGGTTACCGCGTCTGCATCAACTACCGTACCGACCGCGATGCCGCGCTGGGCGTCGTCCGCGCGATCGAAGAAGCCGGCGGCAGCGCCTTCGCGGTGCAGGCCGATGTGGCGCGCGAAGACGAGGTCCTGCGCCTGTTCGGCGAAGTCGACGCGCACGGTGGCCGCCTCGATGCCCTGGTCAACAATGCCGGCATCCTGGCGCGCCAGATGCGCGTCGAGCAGATGGACGCGGCGCGCATCGAACGCATCTTCGCCACCAACGTCACCGGCAGCTTCCTGTGCGCGCGCGAGGCGGTGCGGCGGATGTCGACCCGGCACGGCGGCAGCGGCGGCGCCATCGTCAACGTCTCTTCGCGCGCCGCGGTGCTCGGGGCGGCCGGCGAATACGTCGACTATGCGGCCTCGAAGGCGGCGCTGGACGTGCTGACCATCGGCCTGGCGAAAGAGGTGGCCCAGGAGGGTATCCGCGTGAACGGCGTGCGGCCCGGCCTGATCGACACGGAGATGCACGCCAGCGGCGGCGAGCCGGGCCGCATTGAACGCTTGAAGAGCTCAGTGCCGATGGGGCGGGGCGGGGAAGCGGAGGAGGTGGCGCGCGCCGTGCTGTGGCTGCTGTCCGATGAAGCGTCCTATACCACGGGCAGCTTCATCGATTGTTCTGGAGGCAGGTGATCAATTCCAGGCCGAAGGGGAGAACAGGTAACCCTCGCCCCACACGGTCTTGATCTTCTCCGACAGGTTGTCGTCGAACTTCTTGCGCAGTTTGGAGATGCAGTTGTCGATGCTGCGGTCCAGGCCGTCGAATTCGATGCCGCGCATCTTCTTGAGCAGTTCGTCGCGCGACAGCACCCGTCCGGCCGCCTCGGCCAGCACCAGCAGCAGCTTGTACTCGGTATTGCTGAGCACGCAAGGCTGGCCGCGCCAGCTCACGCTGCGGTCATTGGTCATGATGCGCAGGGCGCCGAATTCCAGCACCCGGGTATCCGGCATCGACTTCTGCTGGGTCCGGCGCAGCAGGGCCCGCAAACGCGCCAGCAACACACGCGGCTGGACTGGCTTGTTGACGAAGTCGTCCGCGCCCTGTTCCAGGCCCGAGACTTCGTCGTAGGTATCTTCGCGCGCCGTCAGGATCAGGATCGGCACCTCGGACTGCTCGCGGATCTGTCGGCACACGACCATGCCGTCCATGCCGGGCAGCATCAGGTCGAGCACGACGATGTCGGGCTGGCTTTGCTTGAAGTGCTCGAGCGCAGTGTCGCCGCGCGTGACGAGCTCGACTGAAAATTCATAACTGGATAAATATTCCGTCACCAGTTCGGCGAGGCGCGGATCGTCTTCTACCAACAGTACGCGATACATGGTTTTCTCCTTGACCCCGACATTCTATAAGAGCAAGTATCAAAGGAGCACAAATGCTGGCATGCATTGACAAACTGATACAGTTTCGCGACAAGATGGCGCGATCCGGCGACCTCCTCATAAGGCCACCGCTGAGCGTGCTGGGTGCGCCGCAGCGGTGTCCAATTCCGTCACAGGGTCGAGTACCAGATAGTGCTGTCGCCGGAGATACCTTTCCAAGCCATGTACACGGTGCCATCCGATTCGACGGCGCATGGCCCGACCGAGGTGCCCACGTTTGGAACCGATACCTGGCCGCTGAACTCCCCGTTTTCGAACAGGCTGGTCCAGATCGACGAATCGCCTTCGATACCCTTCCATGCAAGGAGGATCGCGTTTCCATGCGGTGTCGCAGTCATGCCGCCGGTCGTGCCGATCGCGTGCGGCACGCCACCTTCCGTCGTGTACGAAAAATATTCGATCCGACGTTGCGGGTGCCAGATGGAGAAGGGATCGCCGGGGTCCATGAAGGAGTAGTAGGCGGTGGAGTCTCCTTCCACGCCTTTCCAGAACATATAAAGCCGGTTGCCCAAGCCAACCAGCACCGGGGCGTCGGATGTACCCACGCCGTCGATATGTCTTTGAGGAGTCCAGGTTTCATTGCCGTCGAAAGCCGACCAGTAAATCCCTTGGTCTCCGTGAACGCCTTTCCATGCCATGTAGACGCGGCCCATGACGTTGGCGATAGCCGGCCTGGTACTCGAACCGACGCCCGGAATATTTCTTTGCGTATGCCAGGCTTGGCCGAAGCCGAAGTTCCTGGACCAGTAGAGGCCCTGGTCGCCGGGAATACCTTTCCATGCCATCATCAGTCCCGTGGCCATTACCCCTGAGGGGCTGTCGATCTCTGTCACGCTGGGCCCATGCGTCGAGCCTATCCTGGGAATGATCTCCTGCGGAGACCACCCGTCCGGTCCCAGTTCGGAACCATAAATGCGGTGATCGTCGTGCACCCCTTTCCACAGCATGTGCACGGTGTTGAAATGTCCCGTGAAATTACTCACGCTGGTGACGCCCAGGGCGGGCCGGTCGCTTGTGCCGCGATCAGGGCAGTGCTGTTGCGGCCGCCACCCATACATCATCCTGATGGCGTCGCGCGATTCGTTATCGATAAGGGCTGAAGGTGACTGGTATGGGTACATGGTCCCCCTCGGCATATTCGAATGTCCGAGTCCGAGCGCGTGCCCGATTTCGTGAACCGACACCCTCTGCAACAGGTCCGGCGTCCACGTTTCGCCGGCGTCGAGGTAAATCTCTCCGCTTTCCGGTGGCGGAGCGGAGCCGAGTACGCCGTTGGCCGTACCCAGGCGCGGATCGGCCTTTCCGTTATCGAACCAGAGCCGGATATTTGGTCCGGCGCCGGGCGGAACCTGCGTGAGCGTCAAATACGGCGCAGCCGCCGTTTGCCACTGGCCGAAAGCACGGGCGATCACCGCGCCGGGCGTCGTCGGTGCCGTACCCGGCGGAATCACGAACATGCAGCCGTTGGTATCGATCGAGTACGTCAGGGAGGAGCGGCGCCAGCGCCCGCCAGGAGGGCCGAACGTGAGGGGGCCGATCTTGCCGCCACGGTCCGGGACACCGCAAAAGCGGTCCGTCAGCAGCCCGATGAAGTCGTTGATCTGTGCGAAGTCATTTACTTTAGTGTCGGTAATGATCGCATGGGATAGATTGAGCCCGAAGGCCTGGTTCGCATCTGCCAAGGCTTTTTGCAATGGCACTGGAATGACTTGGTCGCCCCTCAGCTCGGTTACCTGGTCGCGATCCAGGAAGCCCAGCCTGGTCATCTCATGTTGCAACTTATTCCAGTCCTTACTCTCCGCCATGGTGTCCTCCTTGCTCGAGGAGTGAACAAACAAGTATGTCGACCCAGCGTAGAAGTGAGCCATTGGCGAACTTTGATGTAACTCAAACGGATCAGTGCAACGTAAAACCGCTTCAGCCGGTGAGTATTCAGCCCTTTGGGCTCAGGTCCCGGTCGTGCCCCCCAGGCTCCTCATCAATGCAGAAGGACTCAGCGGCGTGCAGCGACGATTGCGATTTCGACCCTGGCGTCGCGCGGGATGCGTGCCACCTGGATCGTCGAGCGGGCCGGCGGATCCTTCTTGAAGAACTCCGCATACACCGCGTTCATCGCCGCGAAATCGTTCAGGTCCTGCAGGTAGACGGTGCTCGACAGGACGTCGTCGTAGCTCAGGCCCTGCGACGCCAGGCCTTCTCCGATGTACTCGAGTACCCGCCGCGTCTGCTCTGCGGTGGTGGCGCCCTCGATCGCCGTACCTTCCCGATTCAGGGCGATCAGGCCGGAAAAATAGATGTGATTGCCGTAGCCGATCATCTGCGAATACGGACCGATTGCCGGATAGATCCGGTCGGTCGACAGCACGACTTTACGGGCCGGCACCGCACAGCCAGTCAGTGCACATGCGCTGATGCCGAGGCACAGCGCCATCAGTATGCGTTTCTTGAACACGGGATTCTCCACAGTAATAAAGGCGTCGACGCTGGCCGTTTCATGGCTGCGTTCGCTTTATTAAACGCTTCAGCTGGCGATGCGAATGGAGAATCCGTCGATGATTAGTGCTGGATCAATTTGCTAAATACAAGATTGCTGTACTGAATGTTGTGCTACCTGGCGCGGTCTCAGCTGCCGAGCTTCAGTTCCCAGTAACCCACGTCCATCCAGCGGCCGAACTTCATGCCGACCTCCGAGAAATGGGCCACCTTGCGGAAACCCAGCTTTTCATGCAGGGCGACGCTATTCTCGTTCGGCAGCGCGATGCCGCCGATGACCATGTGCAGTTCGCGCCGCCGCAGCTCGTCGAGCAGGGCGCCGTAGAGCTGGCGGCCGAGTCCGCGCCCGGCGAAGGCCGGGTCCAGGTAGATCGAGCTTTCGACCGAGGTGCGGTAAGCCGGCCGCACCCGCCATTTGGTGGCATAGGCATAGCCGGCGATCCTGCCGTCGGCTTCCAGCACCAGCCAGGGCAGGCCGGCCGCGCCGACGTCGGCGATGCGCCTGGCCATGTCCTCTTCACTGACGGGCGCTTCCTCGAAGCTGATGGCCGTGTTGGCGACGTAGGGGTTGTAGATGGCGCAGATGGGGGCGGCGTCGAGGGCGGTGGCGGGACGAATGTTCATTGCGATAATCCGTTGTGGTTACAGCAATATCCGCGTAAAGCCGCCTGGATGTCAAGGCTGTAAACGGACACAGCCCGCAGGGGCGGGCTGTGCTTCAGGCAGGAACGGGTCCGGACTGGATTACGCGAAGTTCTGGTTCACGAAGTCCCAGTTGACGATGTTCCACCACGATTCCACGAACTTCGGACGTGCGTTGCGGTAGTCGATGTAGTAGGCGTGCTCCCAGACGTCGACGGTCAGCAGGGCCTTGTTTTCGGTGGTCAGCGGGGTGCCGGCGTTCGAGGTGTTGACGATGTCGACGGTGCCGTCGGCCTTCTTCACCAGCCAGGTCCAGCCCGAGCCGAAGTTGCTTACGGCCGACTTCTGGAACTCTTCCTTGAACTTGTCGAACGAGCCCCACTTGGCGTTGATGGCGTCGGCCACCGGACCGGTCGGCGCACCGCCGCCGTTCGGCTTCATGCAGTTCCAGAAGAAGGTGTGGTTCCACACCTGGGCGGAGTTGTTGAAGATGCCGCCCTGCGATTTTTTGATGATCTCTTCCAGGGACAGGTTTTCGAACTCGGTGCCCTTGATCAGGTTGTTCAGGTTGGTGACGTAAGCCTGGTGGTGTTTGCCATAGTGGAATTCCAGGGTTTCAGCCGACATGGTCGGCTGGAGGGCATCCTTGGCGTACGGCAGCGGCGGCAGAGTATGTTCCATGTCTTATTCCTTGATTGGTTGGAAACGGGTCGTTCTTCCGAAACGGTCGCATATTCTAAACCGGATGCGGAAAGGTTGCAGATTACTCTAGCAAGTCTTGCACGCTGGCCACGCCGACCTCGGCCGTGCCCTGGGCCAGCCGCACCACGATGGTGTCGCGTGGCTTGATCTGACCGGGCGCGTGCAGCACCTTGCCCTTGGTATTGCTGACGATCGCATAGCCGCGTTCCAGCGTGCGCTGCGGGTTCAGCAGCTCCAGCTGGGCCGACAGCGCAGCGAGCGCCTCGCGCCGCTGGCGCAGCGTGCTCGTCATGCTGGCGGCCAGCTGGCGCCTTTCGGACGATAGCAGAGCCCGCAGCGAGCGCACATCCGGCAGGTGGCGGGCCCAGCGCTGCTGCAACTGGGCCAGCAGCACGCCGTTGCGATTGAGCGGCGCGCGCACCGCATGCGTCAGACTGCTCGCCATGCCCAGGAGTTTCAGGCGCTGGTGCGCAATCCGGTCCGAGGGACTGATCATCCGCCGGCTCAGGCTGTCGAGGTTCTGGTTGGCTTCGGACAGGATGCGCTCCATCGCGCGGCGCAGGTCGTCGGCATCGGCCTCCAGCGAGCTGACCCAGTCGGCGCGGGCGGTCGCGGCGAGTTCGGCAGCGGCGGTCGGGGTGGCGGCGCGCAGGTCGGCGGCAAAGTCGGCGATCGTGAAATCGGTCTCGTGGCCCACGCCCGAGATTACCGGAATCGATGCCGCATGGATGGCGCGCGCCACGACTTCTTCGTTGAAGCTCCACAGGTCTTCGATCGAGCCGCCGCCGCGGCAGACCAGCAGCACGTCGACTTCCTTGCGGCTGGAGGCGGTGGCGATGGCGTCGGCGATCTTCTCGGCCGCGCCCTGGCCCTGCACCGGCGCGGGGTAGAGCACCACCCGCACGTGCGGCGCGCGGCGCTTGAGCGCGGTGAGGACGTCGCGCAGGGCCGCCGCCTGCAGGCTCGTCACGATGCCGATGGCGCGCGTGAACAGCGGCAGCGGGCGCTTGCGTTCCTGGTCGAACAGGCCTTCGTTGCCGAGCTTTTCCTTCAGGCGCATGAAGGCTTCGTACAGCGCGCCGACGCCGGCCCGGCGGATCGCCTCGACGTTGATCTGGTAGTCGCCGCGCGCGCCATACAGCGTCACCAGCGCGCGCACCTCGACCTTGTCGCCCTCGCGCGGCGTGAAGCCGGCGTACTGGGCACGGCCGCGGAACATCACGGCGCGCACCTGGGCGGCATCGTCCTTCAGCGTGAAATACCAGTGGCCGGAGGCCGCGCGAGTGAAGTTCGAAATCTCGCCGGCGATCCACACCAGCGGAAACGAGCGTTCCAGCAGGCGCGCGACCTGCTGGTTGAGCGCGGTAACGGTGAGGACGGATGGGGTGGCGTAGGCGGGATCGGCGTCGGAAGCAGGGAACATATGGATGAGTTAAGTTGAACTGTCCACAAAAACATGGCTGCATATTGTGAGCGCCATATCTCAGGGTGTACAACAAATAGTTTTTGTAAACGGTTGATTATTAATGCTTATTTCAGCTGCCTGATTTCGATGCAGAAACAAAATTTCCTTACGGATCAAACACTTGGGTAGCCCGGGTGCCACTTGGCCACAATCTTATCCACAGAATCTGTGAGGAAGTGGATAAGCGGTCCAGCTATACGTGCTGCGTAAAAATTGTGCATGCATATGTTTTTCTAAGGCAATCAAGCACTTAGTCCACAGTTCAGCGCCTTGCACACATCGTTTTCCACAATTTGTGTGCAAACCTGCCTGCGCCAGGGCGGCCAGGACCCCTGATGTGCACAACTGCGGACCTGCCTAAAAATGCTGCACCGGTAAATTGTTCTTTGTTTTCAAAGGCTTTGATCTTGATCAAGGTCCTTGCTCACAATCTTTTCCACAAAATTTGTGAAGAAGCGTGCTGTCCAGGTCCTGGCATCGGTCTTGTCAGGGATGGGACTATACCAGCCCTGACGCGCAGATCGCTTCATGGCGCAGTTGGGTGGGCAGTCGCCCTGTTGCCTATTTTTTGATCGTGTAGAGCTTTTCCTTTTAGATTCAAGCGCTTGAGATTGCATAGGGTATCCTTGCTCACATCGTTTTCCACAGTTTGTGTGCAAAGCGGACTGCACATGTGCGTAACCCGGGCTGCCTAAAAAACGGGCTCGACAACTTTTTCCTTACAGATCAATGACTTGGTTTGAATATGTGCGCTTGCGCACAGTTTTGTCCACAAAAACTGTGAGGAAACGGGCTCGACCGGAGTAGAACTACAGCAGGAAGATACTGCTAAAATTTTCATCGCAAAAATTTCCTCAAGTAAAATCAAGGGCTTAGCTCGAAGAAGGCATATTCCGCACAAATTTATCCACAGAAATTGTGGGCAAGTTTCACCGATGGCAGCTCAGACCCTTGGGAAGCGGAAATCTCGCTCAATCCCTGCCAAGTTTTTACGCATGGAAAAATATCCTTTAAGAATCAAGGATCTTTCCTGTCTCATGCTTCCTTGCGCACACTTTTATCCACAGAAAGTGTGCAGAACTCTACTTGCCGCAAATCGGGCAACACGTTACATTGCGCAATTCGTATCGTTTCCTCTAGTTTCCTCTATACAGGAGTTCCTTTGCTCGCCATTCTCCAAGCCGCCGGCTGGCCCATCTGGCTGTTGCTGATTGCCTCGATCATCGCCCTGGCGCTGATCATCGAACGCCTGATCTACCTGCGCCGCGAAAAGATCCTGCCGCGCCAGCTGCTCGATGAGGTGATCCAGGTCTATCGCAGCGGTAAGGTCACGCCGGACATCATCGACAAGTTGCAGACCAACTCGCCGCTGGGCGCCGTGCTGGCAGCCGCGCTGCGCAACGTCGACGCCCCGCGCGACGTGATGAAAGAATCGATCGAAGAAGCGGGCCGGGGCGTGGCCCATGTGCTCGAGCGTTTCCTGACCACGCTGGGCACGATCGCCTCGCTGGCGCCGCTGATGGGCCTGTTCGGCACCGTGGTCGGCATGATCGAGATCTTCGGCGCCCAGAATGCATCGGGCACCAATCCGGCCCAGCTGGCCCACGGTATTTCGGTGGCCCTGTATAACACCGGCTTCGGCCTGGCGATCGCGATGCCGGCCCTGGTGTTCTACCGCCACTTCCGCGCGCTGGTCGACAGCTTCATCATCGATATGGAGCTGCAGGCCGTGAAATTCGTCGACGTCGTCCACGGTGCGCGCAAATGATGGACTTCCGCCGCGGCCGCAAGCGCGAGGATCCGGAAATCAACCTGATCCCGTTCATCGACGTGCTGCTGGTGGTGCTGATTTTCCTGATGGTCACCACCACCTACAGCAAGTTCACCGAGCTGCAGATCACCCTGCCGACCGCCGACGCCGAGAAGGCGATCGACAAGCCGTTCGAGATCAACGTCACCGTCGATGCCAAGGGTAACTACACGGTGAACAATGTAGCGGTGTCCTTCCATGGCGTGGCCGGCCTGGCCGACGACCTGAAGCGTGCCGCCGCCACCGGCCCCGACGGCCAGCCGCTGGCCAACCCGGCCAGGGACCCGGTCATCATCGTCAATGCCGACCAGTTCGCCATGCACCAGATGGTGATCAACGTGCTGGAAGCGGCGCGCATGGCGGGCTATGACAAGCTGACGTTTGCGGCGCAGAGCGGCGGACAGAAATAACCCAGCATACACACGTCATCCCCGCGCAGGCGGGGATCCATGCTGAATACCAGAACTCGGCTGGTTTGCTTCATCGCTAGCCTTGCCAGCTTTGGCGTTTCAGCGTGGATTCCCGCTTCCGCGGGAATGACGGCAACACAATATGGCATCCTCCCTCGAATCCACTCTCACCCGCGCCTGGCTGCGGCGTGGCCCCCTGGCCATTGCGCTGTGGCCGCTGTCGCTGCTGTTCCGGCTGCTCGCCAGCCTGCGCGCGGGTTTGTTCCGCGCCGGCGTACTGCAATCCGGGCGCCTGCCGGTGCCGGTGATCGTGGTCGGCAACATCTTCATCGGCGGTACCGGCAAGACGCCGCTGACCATCTGGCTGGTCGAGCAGCTGCGCGCCGCCGGCCTCCGGCCCGGCGTGATTTCGCGCGGCCATGGCGGCGAAGGCGACAGCGGCCCGCGAGAGGTCTTGCCCGAATCGAGCGCCCGCGAGGTCGGCGACGAGCCCTTGCTGATCGCGCATCGCACCGGCTGCCCGGTCGTGGTCGGGCGCCGCCGCGTCGATGCCGGCCGTTATCTGCTCGAACGCCATCCCGAGGTGAACGTGGTGGTGACCGACGACGGCCTCCAGCATTACGCCCTGCAGCGCGACGTCGAGCTGGTGCTGTTCGACGGACGCGGCGTCGGCAATGGCTGGACCTTGCCAGCCGGACCGCTGCGCGAGCCGCCTTCGCGGCGCCGCGATTTCACGGTCGTGAACACGCCGGAACTCACGCCGGCGCTGGCGCGGGCGGTCGGCGGCCGGCCTTACCGGATGCAGCTGGCGGGCGAGTATGCGGCGCCCTTGCGCGACGCGCAGCAGCGCGTTCCCTTGTCCAGCCTGGCCACGACAATGGCCGGCAAGCGCATCGTGGCCGCCGCCGGCATCGGCAACCCGGGCCGCTTCTTCGCGATGCTGAAAGCGGCCGGCCTGGCGGTCCAGGAGCTGCCGCTGCCCGACCACCACGACTTCCTCGACGACCCGTTCCGGGGCCTGGATGCCGACCTCATCCTGATTACCGAGAAGGATGCAGTAAAATGTCGGCAACTTGAACATCTGAACAACGACCCGCGCCTGTGGGTCGTCCCGGTCACCGCGCAGCTCGATGCTGTGCTGGCCGCTCAAATCGTGGAGAAATGTCGTGGACGCCCGACTGCTTGATATCCTGGTCTGCCCCCTGTGCAAGGGACCCCTCGAGTATGACAAAAAAGGGCAGGAGCTGCTCTGCCGCCCGGACCGCCTGGCCTATCCGATCCGTGACGGCATCCCGATCATGTGGGCCGACCAGGCCCGCAAGGTCGAGCCGTCGGTCTGAGCCTGGCAGCACGCCCATGAGCTTTGTCGTCATCATCCCGGCACGCCTGGCCTCGACCCGGCTGCCGAACAAGCCGCTGGCCGACCTGGGCGGCAAGCCCATGGTGGTGCGGGTCGCCGAGCGGGCCAGGGCATCCGGTGCCGCCCGCATCGTCGTCGCCACCGACCATGCCGACATCCTGGCTGCCTGCGCCGCGCACGGCATCGAAGCCTGCATGACGCGCGCCGACCACCCGTCCGGCACCGACCGCATCGCCGAAGTCGCGCGCACGCTCGGCTTGCCGGAAGATGCGGTGGTGGTCAACCTGCAGGGCGACGAGCCGCTGATCGACCCGGCCCTGCTGTCCGCCTGCGCGGCCCGCATCGGCGCCGACGTGCCGATGGCCACCTGCGCCCATCCGCTGCACGATGCCGCGGACGCCTTTAATCCGAACGTGGTCAAGGTCGTGCTCGACAAGCTGGGTCGCGCTTTGTATTTTTCGCGCGCCACCATCCCCTGGCACCGCGACGCCTTTGCGCAAAGCCGCGACCAATTACCGGCCGGCTATGTGCCGCTGCGTCACATCGGTCTGTATGCCTACAGCAACGCTTTCCTGCAGCAGTATCCGCAGCTTGCGCCTTCGCCGCTGGAGACGATCGAAGCGCTGGAACAGTTGCGCGTGCTCTGGCATGGCGTGCCAATTGCCGTGCACGTAACCGAGAGCGCGCCGGCGGCGGGCGTCGATACCCCGGAAGATCTGGAACGCGTACGCGCTTACTTCGCGTCTTGATCCGGTTGGAAATATCTTCTGGTGCGGTCTGCGCCAGCGCAATCTATCCCCTCGATCCATCCCCCGCAGTGGCGTTGGCCGCTGCTTTTGTGGTAACTTTCGGATCGAGCTAGTCAAATATGCATCAACACTTGCATCAACACCTTTTAGGAAATCCTTCATGCGTCTCATTCTGTTAGGAGCCCCCGGTGCCGGCAAAGGCACCCAGGCGAATTTCATTAAAGAAAAATACAACATTCCTCAGATCTCCACCGGCGACATGCTGCGTGCCGCCATCAAGGCGGGCACCGAGCTGGGCCTGGCGGCGAAAAAGGTGATGGACGCAGGCCAGCTGGTGTCGGATGACATCATCATCGGTCTCGTGAAGGAGCGCCTGAAGGACGCGGATTGCGCCAACGGCTACCTGTTCGACGGCTTCCCGCGCACCATCGCGCAGGCCGACGCCATGAAGGAAAGCGGCGTCAACATCGACTACGTGCTGGAGATCGACGTGCCGGACGAGATGATCGTCGAGCGCATGACCGGCCGCCGCACCCACCAGCCTTCGGGCCGCGTGTACCACGTCAAGTTCAATCCGCCGAAGGTGGAAGGCCAGGACGACGTCACCGGAGAGCCGCTGGTCCAGCGCGACGACGATCTGGAAGAAACCGTCAAGAAGCGCCTGGCGGTCTACCACAACCAGACCGAAGTCCTGCTCGGCTATTACAACAAGTGGGCCCAGTCGGGTCTGCCGGGTGCACCGAAGTACCGCAAGATCTCGGGCGTGGGCCCGGTCGAGCAGGTGCGCGAAGCAGCCTTCGCCGCGCTGGCCGAGTAAGGCTGTTTCAACAGGCGGGCGCGCCGCATGCAGCAGGCGCCGCCCGTTGGCTCCGGATGACACATAGCCATCCGTCCAGGTTTTTGGATCAAAGTTCGCAGTACCTGCGTGTTGTATTTGATCGAAGGACAAGGGAGGACGATCTATGGCATCCACACAGCTGGGCTTCGCCGTCGTTTGCGGCGTCATCGCGGTACTTTACGGGCTGTGGTCGCGCAGCTGGGTCCTGCAACAGGATCCCGGCAACGGCCGCATGCAGGAAATCTCGCTGGCCATCCAGCAGGGCGCGTCGGCCTACCTGGCGCGCCAGTACCGCACCATCGGCATCGTCGGCATCGTCCTGCTGATCGCCATCTACTTTCTCCTCGGCGGCTTGACCGCGGCCGGCTTCCTGACCGGGGCCGTGCTGTCCGGCGCCTGCGGCTTCATCGGCATGAACGTCTCGGTGCGCGCCAACGTCCGCACCGCCCAGGCCGCATCCAGCGGGCTCGACCAGGCGCTGCACGTCGCCTTCCGCGGCGGAGCGATTACCGGCATGCTGGTGGTCGGGCTGGGCCTGCTCGGGGTCTCGCTGTTCTACTGGTTCCTGGTGGTACGCTCCGACCCCGCGTTGTCGCCGCACGACGCGATCCAGCCGCTGGTCGGCCTGGCCTTCGGCGCCTCGCTGATCTCGATCTTCGCGCGCCTGGGCGGCGGCATCTTCACCAAGGGGGCCGACGTCGGCGCCGACCTCGTCGGCAAGGTCGAGGCCGGCATTCCCGAGGACGATCCGCGCAACCCCGCCGTCATCGCCGACAACGTGGGCGACAACGTCGGCGACTGCGCCGGCATGGCGGCCGACCTGTTCGAGACCTATGTCGTGACCCTGGTCGCGACCATGCTGCTGGGTGCGCTCATGGTGCCGGCCACGGGTGGTGCCGCCGTGGTGTACCCGATGCTGCTGGGCGCGGTGTCCATCATCGCCTCCATCGTCGGCTGCTCGCTGGTCAAGAACCGCCCGGGGCACAAGATCATGTCGGCCCTGTACACGGGGCTATGGTGGTCGGCTGGCTTGTCGCTGATCGGCTTCGCGCTGGTCACCTGGATGGCCTGGGCGGACGATGCGATGCGCTGGCGCATGCTGGGCTGCGCGCTGGTCGGGATCGTCCTGACCGGCCTGATGGTCTACATCACCGAGTACTACACGGGCACCGAGTTCCGTCCGGTGCGCCACATCGCCGAGGCCTCGACCACCGGCCACGGTACCAACATCATCGCCGGCCTGGGCGTGTCGATGAAGTCGACCGCCTATCCGGTGCTGGTGGTGTGCGCGGCCATCCTGGTGGCCTATGCGCTGGGCGAGCTGTACGGCATCGCGATCGCCGCCACCGCCATGCTGTCGATGGCCGGCATCATCGTCGCGCTGGATGCCTACGGACCGATCACCGACAACGCCGGCGGCATCGCCGAGATGAGCGGCCTGCCGGACAGCGTGCGCGCCGTCACCGACCCGCTGGATGCGGTCGGCAACACCACCAAGGCCGTCACCAAGGGCTATGCGATCGGCTCGGCCGGGCTGGCGGCGCTGGTGCTGTTCGCCGACTACACGCATGCGCTGGAGGCGAGCGGCACCCGCATCAGCTTCGAGCTGTCGAACCCGATGGTGATCGTCGGCCTCTTCATCGGCGGCCTGGTGCCCTACCTGTTCGGGGCGCTGGCGATGGAAGCGGTGGGGCGGGCGGCCGGCGCCGTGGTGGTCGAGGTGCGGCGCCAGTTCCGCGACATCGTCGGCATCATGGCCGGCACCGGCAAGCCGGAATACGACAAGGCGGTGGACATGCTGACCGCGTCGGCGATCCGCGAGATGGTGCTGCCTTCGCTGCTGCCGGTGGTGGTGCCGGTGGCGGTCGGCATGCTGCTCGGGCCGGCAGCCCTGGGCGGCATGCTGATGGGGACCATCGTGACCGGCCTGTTCGTGGCGATCTCGATGACGACCGGCGGCGGCGCCTGGGACAACGCCAAGAAGTACATCGAGGACAACCACTACGGCGGCAAGGGTTCGGAGGCGCACAAGGCGGCCGTCACCGGCGATACCGTGGGCGACCCCTACAAGGACACGGCCGGGCCGGCGGTGAACCCGCTGATCAAGATCATCAACATCGTGGCGCTGCTGCTGGTGCCCTTGCTGCCGGCCGGCGGCGGCTGGCTGGCGGTCACGCCGCCGCAGATGATGCAGGCGCCGGCGCCGGCCACCGTGGCGGCGCGCATCGCTACCGTCCCAGCGCCTCCGTCAGTGCCTGTCGCAGCGATTCCTGGTCCGAATCGCCCTGGTAGCGCACACCATTGATGAAGAAGCTCGGCGTCTGGGAGGCGCCGTCGTGGCGGGCGCGGGCGAGGTCGTCCTGCACGCGCTGGCGATGGCGCCGTTCCACGATGTCGGTGCGGAAGCGTTCGATGTCGAGGTCCAGGCTTTCCGCCAGCACGGCCAGATCCTGCTTGTCCATGACCTGGCGCTGCTGTTCGAACAGGATGTCGTGCATCTCCCAGAACTTGCCCTGGCTGGCGGCGGCCTCTGCCGCTTCCGCCGCCAGCTCGGCCAGCGGGTGCAGGTCGGACAGCGGCAGGTGGCGGTACACCAGGCGGATGCTTCCCAGCTCGTCCGTCAGCTCGCTCAGCGCCGCATGGGCGCGCGCGCAATAGGGGCACTGGAAGTCGCCATATTCGATCAGCGTCAGCGTGGCATCGCCGGCGCCGCGCACGTGTTCGTCCGGGCCGATCTCGTCTACTCGATTCATGGGTCTAGCTCCTGTGTTCGCGATGAGAGCATCATGGCATGGGCGCCCGATCGCTGCCGCGAGTTTCGGAGCGGAATCAAAAGACGCACATCTTGTTCGCCTCTTCGCGCAGGGACGGCCTGAAATCCGGATGCGCGATCGCAATCAGCGCCTGCGCGCGCTGCTTGGCGGACTTGCCGCGCAACTGGGCCACGCCCCATTCCGTCACCACGTAGTTGACGTCGTTCTTGCTGGTGGTGGCGTGGGTACCGGGCGAGAGCGTCGGCACGATGCGCGAGACGGTGCCGTCCTTGGCCGTCGAGGGCAGCACGATGAAGGACTTGCCGCCGCGCGAGCGGTTGGCGGCGCGCACGAAGTCGACCTGGCCGCCGGTGCCGGAATAGGGCAGGTGGCCGATGCTTTCGCTGCCGCACTGGCCCAGCAGGTCGACCTGCAGGCTGGCGTTGATCGACACCAGCTTGTCGTTCTGGCCGGCGATATACGGATCGTTGGTGAAGTTCGAGGGATGCATCTCCAGCATCGGGTTCTGGTGCATGAACTCGTAGAGCTTGCGCGAGCCGAGCGCGAAGGTGGCCACCATCTTGCCGGGCAACAGCGTCTTCTTGCTGTTGTTGACGGCGCCGGATTCGACCAGCTTCAGGATGCCGTCGCCGATCATCTCGGTGTGGATGCCGAGGTCGTGCTTGCCGGTCAGCTGCATCACCACGGCGTCGGGGATGCCGCCATAGCCGATCTGCAGGGTCGAACCGTCCTCGATCTGCTCGGCCACCAGCGCACCGATGGCTTCCTGCACCGGGCCGATCTTCGGCAGGCCGACTTCCAGGATCGGCTCGTCGCTCTCGACGATGGCCGTGACCTGGGACAGGTGGACATGGCACTGGCCATGGGTGAAGGGCACGTTCGGGTTCACCTCGAGTATCACCACGCGCGCCTTGGCGACCGCCGCCATCGTGTAGTCGGTGCCCAGGCTGAGGGCGAAGAAGCCGTGCGGGCTCATGGGCGAGGCCATCGCGAACACGACGTCGGACGGCATCAGGCCGCGCTCGATCAGGGCCGGGATCTCGGAAAAATAATTCGGGATGAAATCGCACCAGCCGCCCTGGCCGCCCGCGCGCGAGGCGCCGCCAAAGAACAGCGACGCGTGCCGCACGTGGGAGCGGCAAGCCTGCTCGAAATAGCCGTATTTGCGCATGGCGAGGATCTGCGCGATCTTGATGTCCGAAAAACGCTGGTGCTGCTCGGACAGCGCATGCAGCAGGGTGGGCGGTTCGCCGACGCCGGTCGGCACGATGATCATGTCGCCGTCGAGTAAATGGTCGAGGGCGTCGAGGGCGCTGCCGCGTTTCGACTGGTACATCTCCTGCAGATTCTGCATCGTCGTCTCCTGTCTTGTCGTGTCGTGCGGTATTCCTGTCCAGCATGAGCAGGCTACCATAGCGGGATATGAAACGCTGCCTTCTCATCGCCACCGCCTGCGCCGCCCTGCTGGCCACCGCCATACCCTGCCACGCCGCCGACGCGGATGCAATCGTCGACACGCTGCTCGGTACCCGCTACCTGGAACGCGAGACCTGCAACGGCCTGGGCATGATCGGCACCCAGTTGCTGCAGGAAGTCCGCCCGCAGTCCGAAGGCGCCAAGCCGGCCGTGCTGCCGCGCGCGCAGGTGCGCGAGATCGCGGTTGCCTATGACGCGATCAACTTGCAGTTGTGCGCCGCCGTGACGCCGCTGCTGTCGGATCGAAACGCCTGGGTGCGCAGCTACGCGCGGCATGGCAAGGTATTGGCATCGCCGCGCCTGAACGCGTTCATGGCCGATGCGCTGGCCATGCAATGGGCGGCGATCGCAGCCGGTTTGCGGGCCGAGCTGGTGATGCTCGGCAGCGTCATCGAACTCGAACTGGGCCTGCGCGCCGACGCCTTCAATCCCGGCACGGCGCCGCTGGTCGATCTGCAGTCGCCGAGCATGCGCGCGCTGTTGAAGGAGATCCGCCTGGTCTCGCTCACCGACGATGAGGCGCGCGCCAGGTTCGTTCTGGCGACCCTGCTCGAACACAAGAGCTTTCGCGACATGATCCCGGCCCGTTTCGACCTCGACCGCCTGGCGCGCATCGAAGCGAAGACGCGCCGCCTGGGCCTGCAGCTGGTGCGCCGATACGGCATCGATTTGTACGCCGTGTACGACAGCCGGACCCGCCTGCTGGTGCTGTCCGTCGACGAGCGCCTGGGCGTGCCGGCGGTCGCCGGCGCCGTGCGCACCGCCAGCGCGCAGGTGACGGCGCTGGCCGCCCGCTACCGAGCCAGATAAGGGAATGCCTCCCGATGTGCTTGTGATAAATTTAAGAAACTTTTTCAGGAGGGGCACATGAAGCGGGTCACTGGCATCGGCGGCATCTTCTTCAACGCGCAGGAACCGGCGACGCTGCGCGCCTGGTACCAGCGGCACCTGGGCATCGACGTGATGGACTGGGGCGGCACCGCCTTCAGCTGGCGCGACGAGGACGGCAAGCCGACCGGCGGCATGACGGTCTGGTCGATCAACGCGGCCGATACCACCCTCTACGAGCCCAGCAAGTCCCCGTTCATGATCAACTACCGGGTCGCCGACCTGAGCGCGCTGCTGCAGGCGCTGCGCGAGGAGGGCTGCCAGGTGCTGGACAAGTTCGAAGACGGCGAATACGGCAAGTTCGGCTGGGTCATCGACCCCGAGGGCAACAAGGTCGAGCTGTGGGAGCCGCCGCCCGGCCAGTGATGCCGCCGGGCAGGCGCGCGCCTGCCGCGACCGGCGCGGCCGATAATGGACTCATCCAGCAAAACGCAACGAGCGAAATAAGGAGCGAGGTGAGCCATGAGACAGATCGGGATCGTCGGCGCCATGGCGCTGTCCGCGCTGCTTGCAGGCGCGGCCGTGCCGGTCCAGGCGCGCCAGGCGCAGGTGCAGAGTCCACAGCAGGCGCAACAGGCGCAGCAGGCCCGCCAACAGGCCGAGGCCTTCCTGCGCAAGGAGGAGGCTGCCGCCACCGGCCGCCAGAACCGGAGCACCGAGCGCGCCAACCAGGATGCCACCGTGCCCGACGAAGCCGCCGGCCATAGCGATGCGGCCCGGCCCGCGCGCAGCACCGACCCGAATGCGGGCAATGGCGGCACGACCACGCGTCCCGCCGGCAGCGCGCCGCCGCCCAGCTACGGCCCGGTCCTGAACCCGCGCCGGCAGCAGGGCAGCGATCCGGCGCGCAAGGACCCGGCCGAGGTGCACGACGAAACCGACAGCCTGACGCGCCCCGCCGCGCCCCAGCAATCCCAGCCGTCGCAACAATCGCAACCGTCGCGGCAGAAGCAGGCGAAGCAGGCCCCGCGCCGGCGCGAAGCCTGGCAGGCGGCCGGTCCGCTGGCGCCGCGTCCTTTGACCAGCAACGAAGCCGCGGCGATCGGCTACGGCGCCGTGCCGGTCCCGGCAGCGGGGCAGGCGCCGCAGCCGGTGGTGCCCACCAATACGCCGCTGAATTCCTGTGTCGGCGGCGCCTGCCGCGATGCGAACGGCGGCAGCTACAACCTCGGCCCGAACGGCGTCGGCGTCAGCAGCAGCGGGCGTGTGTGCAGCAAGGTCGGCACCACCGTCCAATGCAATTAGCGCACCCGGCAAAACGCCCATGGCGGCGTTGCATCGTCTCGCCGTCATGGTATTTCCGGCAAAAGCTCGCTACAATCCGGGAGTTGACGTTTACGTAAACGTTAAAAATAAGCCTTAGGATTCATCGAAAACCCCGGAGGAGACAGCATGCAAATTCAGAACAATGTATTCATCGTGACCGGCGGCGCGTCGGGCCTGGGCGCCGCCACCGCGCGCATGATCGTGGAAGCGGGCGGCATGGTCGTGCTGGCCGACGTGCAGGCGGAAGCCGGCGAGAAGCTGGCCGCCGAGCTGGGCGCGGGCAAGGCACGCTTCGTCAAATGCGACGTCACTTCGGAAGCCGACGGCATGGCGGTGGTCGAAGCGGCAGGCGCGATGGGCACCGTGCGCGGCCTGATCAACTGTGCCGGCGTGGCGCCGGCCATCAAGACCGTCGGCAAGGATGGTCCGCACCCGCTGGACGCCTTCCAGCGCGCGATCAACATCAACCTGGTCGGCACCTTCAACATGTGCCGCCTGGCGGCGGACGCCATGGGCAAGACCGAGGCGCTGGAGCACGGCGAGCGCGGTGTCATCATCAACACCGCCTCGGTCGCGGCCTTCGACGGCCAGATCGGCCAGGCTGCCTACGGCGCCTCGAAGGCCGGCGTGGCCGGCATGACGCTGCCGATGGCGCGCGACCTGTCGCGCAGCGGCATCCGCGTGATGACCATCGCCCCGGGCATCTTCGAGACCCCGATGCTGATGGGCATGCCGCAGGAAGTGCGCGATGCGCTCGGCAAGATGGTGCCCTTCCCGCAGCGCCTGGGCATGCCGGGCGAGTACGCCCACCTGGCCCGCACCATCATCGAAAACACGATGCTGAACGGCGAAACCATCCGTCTGGATGGCGCGATCCGCATGCAGCCAAAATAAAGGTGTCGTGAGCAACTTGCTCATTTGAGGTAGGATGCTCCGGATATCGGGCGTGCAGCCTTGGCCGCACGCCCTGTTTTTTTCCGGAGAATCGAATGAAGTCGAAGTTGCTTGCTCTCGTACTCGGCGGCGCGTTCGCGACGCTGTCCCCTCTGCCCGTCCTGGCCCAGGACTCGCTCCAGAAAGCGCCCGAAGCCGCCACCGGCTATGCCGACAAGGCCGGCTGGGCCGCGCGCAAGTACATGGTGGCCGCCGCCAATCCGCTGGCGGTGGAGGCGGGCTACGAGATGCTCAAGCAGGGCGGTACGGCGATCGACGCCGGCATCGCGACCCAGCTGGTGCTGACCCTGGTCGAGCCGCAGTCCTCGGGCATCGGCGGCGGCGCCTTCCTGATGTACTACGACGGCAAGAAGGTGCAGGCCTTCGACGGCCGCGAGACCGCGCCGTCGAAAGCCGACGAGCACCTGTTCCAGCGCCCGGACGGCACGCCGCTGTCGCGTAGCGAGGGCATCGTCGGCGGCCGTTCGACCGGCGCCCCCGGCGTGCTGCGCATGCTGGCGCTGGCCCACAAGCAGCACGGCAAGCTGCCCTGGAAGACCCTGTTCGGCCCGGCCATCCGCCTGTCCGAGAACGGCTTCAAGGTCAGCCCGCGCCTGCACCAATTGCTGGCCGGCGATCCCTACATCCGCAAGGACCCGGCCGCGCGCAGCTATTTCTACGGCGCCGACGGCAATCCGCGTCCGGTCGGCTATCTGCTGAAGAATCCCGAGCTGGCCAGAACCCTGCGCGAGATCGCCGAAGGCGGCGCCGAGGTCTTCTACACGGGCCGCATCGCGCGCGACATCGAGGCCAAGGTGAAGAGCCACCCGACCAATCCTGGCCTGCTCAGCGCCGCCGACATCGCCGCTTACCAGCCCAAGTTGCGCGAGCCGGTCTGCAGCGACTACCGCAGCTATACCGTGTGCGGCATGCCGCCGCCGTCCTCGGGCGGCATCGCCGTGGCCCAGATGCTGGGCATGTTCGAGACCCGCGACATGAAGGCGCTGGCGCCCAGCAACGGCATCCCGGGTGCGGATGCGGTGCACCTGTTCTCGGAAGTGGGGCGCCTGGCCTATGCCGACCGCGACCGCTACGCCGCCGACACCGACTTCGTGCCGCTGCCGGGACGCGGCATCCCGGCCCTGCTCGACAAGAATTACCTGGCCAAGCGCGCGAGCGTCATCGGCAGCCGCTCGATGGGCAAGGCCGAGGCCGGCCATCCGCCGGGCGTGGAGATGGCCTGGAACTGGGGCCTGGACAATTCGATCGAAGCCCATTCGACCTCGCACGTGGTCGCCGTCGACCAGTACGGCGCCGGCCTGTCGATGACCACCAGCGTCGAGGATGCCTTCGGCTCGCGCCAGATGGTCGACGGTTTCATCCTCAACAACCAGCTGACCGACTTTTCCTTCGATTCGAAGGATGCCAACGGCCCGGTCGCCAACCGCGTCGAGCCGGGCAAGCGTCCGCGCAGCGCGATGAGCCCGACCATCGTGTTCGACAAGAAGAGCGGCCGCTTCGTCGAGGCGATCGGCTCGCCGGGCGGCCCGCTGATCATCAATTACGTGGCGAAGGTCCTGGTCGGCACCCTGGACTGGGGCCTCAACATGCAGCAGGCGATCGCACTGCCGAACTTCGGCAGCCGCAACGGCCCGACCGAGCTCGAAGCGGGGCGCTTCCCGGTCCGTGAAATCGACGCCCTGAAGGCGCGCGGGCACACGATCCGGATCGGCGAACAGACCTCCGGCCTGCAGGGCATCGAGCGCATGGACATCCATGGCGTGTCTTTGTGGTTCGGCGGCGCCGACCCGCGTCGCGAAGGTGTGGCAAAAGGCGACTAAAACGCTGGCAAAAAGGTATTTATTCCCCCCGGCAAGGGCAGACTTTGCTACTCTTGCCGGGTGGATATTAAACATGACTTAAAAGGGCGCTCGCTACAGCGCCTGTGGGTGCTGGCAGTGTTGGCTTTGGCCTGCCTGCTGGGCGGAGCAGCCTTGGCCGCGCCGACCCCAACCTTGCGTTTCGAACAACTGTCGGTCGATGAGGGCTTGCCCCAGGAATCGGTGCTGGCGATCGTCCAGGACCGCGACGGCTTCATGTGGTTCGGCACCCAATCGGGCCTGTCGCGCTACGACGGCTACCGCTTCATCAATTTCCGTAACGTGGTCGGCGACCCGACCTCGCTGGTCAACAACTGGGTGCGCGTGCTCTACGTCGACAAGAAGGGCCGGCTGTGGATCGGCACCGACGGCGGCCTGGCCCTCTACCACCCGGAAAGCAGCAGCTTCTCCAACTTCGTGCCCGACGAGCCGGCCAAGCGCGGCAACGGCAACCGCCACCTGCGCGCCATCGTCGACGACGGCAAGGATGGCCTGTGGCTGGCCACCGGCGACGGCCTGCAGCACTTCGACATCGCCAGCAAGCGCTTCGCCACCTGGCACCACGTGGCCGGGGTGGACGACAGCCTCTCGTCCGACCGGCTCAGCGCGCTGGCGCTGGCGCCGGACGGCCGGCTGTGGATCGGCACCGCGAACGGCCTGGACAGCCTCGGGCCGGACTTGATGCGCTTTACCCACCACCCGTCGCCGCAGGGCGGCAAGTTCAATGCGATCCAGTCGCTGCTGCTCGATGCCAGCCAGCGCTTGTGGATCGGCAGCGTGGGCGGGCTCGAGCGGCGCACGCTCGACCTGAAAAACAAGGAAGCGGCGCCGGGCGCCGGCCCGCTGACCCGCTTTACCGAGGCGGAGGGCATGCCGGCCAGCGACATCACCACGCTGTACCAGGATGGCGGGCGCCAGGTCTGGGTCGGCACCCGCGACCGCGGCCTGTACCGCTGGCTGCCGGCGGCCGACCGCTTCGAGCACCATCCGCACCGGATCACCGACCGCTACAGCCTGGGCGACAACCAGGTGTCGGCGCTGTTCGCCGACCGTGTCGGCACCTTCTGGGTTGGTACCTGGTACAACGGCGTCTCGCGCGCCGACCTCGGCGGTGGCGGCTTCGCCCGCATTGTGCGCGGGCCGGACCTGCCGGTCACGCTCAGCGACAACAAGGTGCGCGGCATCGTCTACGACGGCGCCGGCAAGCTGTGGCTGGCCAGCAGCGGCGGCCTGCACCATTTCGAGCCGGCCACCGGGCAGGAAAAGACCTACCGGCTGGTGAGCGAGTCGGCCGCCGCGAGCGAGGCCACGGCCGGCGCGGTCGCGCTGGCACCGGACGGCACGCTGTGGGTGGGAACCCAGGCCGGCCTGGTGAACTTCGATCCGAAGAGCGGGCGCATGACGCGGCGCAGCCTGATGCCAGGCGACGTCGATGCCAACAACGTGCGTAACCTGCTGGTGGCGCGCGACGGCGTGCTCTGGATCGCCACCAAGGGCGGCCTGCACAGCCTCGATCCGAAGAGCGGCAAGCTGACCAGCTTCCAGCACGACCCGGCGGCGGGCGCGAGCCTGGCCGACAACGTGGTGCGGCCGATGCTCGAAGACCGTCTGGGCCGGCTGTGGATCGGCACCTTCGACGGTCTCGACCTGCTCGACCGCGCGACCGGCCGGTTCCGCCATTTCCGCCACAATCCGAACGACCCGACGAGCCTCAGCCACGACGAAGTTCACCACCTGCTGGAAGACCGCCACGGCAACCTGTGGGTCGGCACCGCGGTCGGCCTGAACAAGATGGTGGTGGGCAGCGACGGCACCCCGCGCTTCCAGCGCTACACCAGCCGCGACGGCCTGGTCGACGATGCGGTGGCGGCGATGCTGGAAGACCAGGACGGCAAGCTTTGGGTCAGCACCTCCAGCAATATCGCGCGCCTCGACCCGGTCAGCGGCAACTGGCGCCTCTACGATATCGCCGACGGCACCCTCGAGGGCGCCTATTTCGACGCGTCCTGCCTGCGCACGCCCGACGGCACGCTCTACTTCGGCGGCCTGAACGGCATGACCGCCTTCCATCCGCGCGCGCTGCACGACAACCTGATCGCGCCGCGCGCGGTGATCACCGGCCTGCGCATCTTCGGCGAGCCGGTGCAGAAGCGCCATCCGGGCCTGACCACCTGGCCGGTCGAACGCGCCGCCGGGATCACGCTGCCGGCCTCGGACGCCGTGTTCACGCTGGAGTTCTCGGCGCTGCACTTCGCGGCGCCGCAGCGCAACCGCTTCGCCTACCGCCTGGCCGGCTTCGACCAGGACTGGACCACGGCCGATGCCGGCAAGCGCTTCGCCACCTACACCAACCTCGATCCGGGCACTTACACCTTCCAGGTGCGCGCCGCCAACAAGGACGGGGTCTGGAGCGACGCCCCGGCCAGCTTCGAGATCACGGTGCTGCCGCCGTACTGGAAGACCTGGTGGTTCCGCGGCGTGGCCGCGCTGCTGGTGCTGGGCCTCGGCTACGGCATCTTCCGCATCCGCGTGGGCGGGCTGCGGCGCCAGAAAGCCCTGCTCGAATACCAGGTCAGCGCGCGCACCGAACGCATCGAACAGCAGAACCGCCTGCTCGAGCGCCAGACCGCCGAACTGCGCGAGCAGCAGCGCCAGGTGCGCCGTCGTACCGACGAGCTGGCGCGCGCCAACGGCGCCTTGCAGGAAAACGAAGACCGCCTGTACCAGGCCAAGCAGCGCGCCGAAGACGCCACGCGCCAGAAGTCCGAGTTCCTGGCCAACATGAGCCACGAGATGCGCACCCCGCTGGCCGGCGTGATCGGCATGCTCGGCTTTGCCCTGCGCGACGGCCAGTTGAAGGAGTCGACGCGCGAGCAGATCCTGCGCGGGCAGGCCAACGCCCAGTCGCTGCTGGCGATCATCAACGACCTGCTGGACTTCTCGAAGATCGAGGCCGGCAAGCTGACCATCGAGAACATCGACTTCGCGCTCGACGAGACCATCGGCCAGGTGGTCACCCTGTTCGAAGAGCAGGCCGGCGCGCACAGCGTGGGCTTCAAGGTGCACGTCGACCCCGACCTGCCGCGCTTCGTGGTGGGCGACCCGACCCGCCTGCGCCAGATCCTGGTCAACCTGGTCGGCAACGCCTTCAAGTTCACCCAGGACGGCACCGTCAGCGTGCGCGTCGAGCGCCGCTTGGCAGACCAGCTCGATGCCGAGGGGCGCAACATGATCCGCTTCTCGGTCGAGGATACCGGCATCGGCATCGAGCCGGACGCGCTGCCGCGGCTGTTCCAGCAGTTCGAGCAGGCCGACGCCGGCACCACCCGCCGCTACGGCGGCACCGGCCTGGGCCTGGCGATCTGCCGCCAGCTGGTCGAGTTGATGGGCGGCGCGATCAGCGCCACCAGCACCCCGGGCGAGGGCTCGACCTTCAGCTTCGTGGTGCCGCTGGCCGACGGCGTGCAGCCGCCGGTGGTCGAGCAGGTGCCGCTCGAGCCGCACACGCACCGCCTGCGCGTGCTGTGCGCCGAGGACTACCCGACCAACCAGATCATCGTGCGCACCATGCTGGAAGAGCTGGGCCACCACGTCGACGTGGTCGACAACGGCGCGCTGGCGGTGGCCGCCTGCGCGCGCACCCGCTACGACCTGATCCTGATGGACGGCCGCATGCCGGAGATGGACGGCGCCACCGCGACCCGCCTGATCCGCGCCGGCGGTCCGCTCGAGGCGCCGGTGCTGGACCAGGGCCTGATGATCGTCGCGCTGACCGCCAACGCCAGCGAGGAAGACCGCTCGCGCTATCTGGCCTGCGGCATGGACGCCTTCCTCACCAAGCCGATCGACGACGCCCACCTGCATTTCCACCTGAGCCGCGCGATCGAGCGCCAGCTGCAGCGCGGGGTCGAGCTGCAGCCGATGGTGCCGGCGGAGGTGCGTGCCCAGTCCGCGCCCAGCACCGCCGACCTGGATGCGATGTTCGGCGTGTTCACCGGTCCGCCGGACACGCCGGTGCCGCCGCCGCCGGGACGCGGCACGAATTACGGCCGCCGCGCCACCGACCTGAAGGGCCGGATGCGCGCCGCCTTCGTTGCCGACCTGCCGCGCCGCCGTGGCGAACTCGACGCGGCGATGGATGCCGGCGACCTCGAAACCTGCGGCCGCCTGCTGCACGGCATGCGCGGCAGCGCCGGTTACCTGGGTGAAGCCGAGCTGCATCAGCTGTGCACCGAACTCGAGCGCGATGCCGACAGCGGCCGCCTCGACCAGGTGAGGGCGCGCCTGCCGCGCCTGATGGGCATGCTGGCCCGTTTCGAAGAAACCGCGGCCTGAATCGTGCGCGCCGGAACCGTCTGTATAATTTGCTTAATAACAATGGTTTGAAGGGCGGAGCGCGATGAAGGTCCTGATAGTCGACGATGACGTGGTGTCGCGCATGATGCTGATGCACATGGTCGACAGCGCCGGCAGCTACGAAGTGCTGGAAGCCGAGGACGGCGAGGAGGCCTGGCGTCAGCTCGACGCCGGCCTGCAACCGGCGCTGCTGTTCTGCGACCTGCGCATGCCGCGCCTGTCCGGCATGGAGCTGCTGGCCCGGGTCAAGGCCGACGAGCGCTTCGCCAGCCTGCCTTTCGTGCTGGTCTCGGCCGCCGACGATGGCGCCACGATGGAGCAGGCGCTGGGCCTGGGCGCCGCCGGCTACATCGTCAAGCCCTTCGACACCGCCAAGGTGCTGCGTTTCCTGGCCGGCCTGGACGAAGAACCGGCCGCCACCATGCGCCGCCTGAACATCGACATCACCCGCCTGCAGCTCTACCTGGGCGGCCTGCAGCGCCAGCTGGCGGCCGCCGGCGCCGAACTCGATGGCCAGCTCGCGGCCGGCCAGCTGGACGCCGCGCGCGCCCAGCTGGGGCGCCTGGCGGAAGGCTGCCGCATGCTCGGCCTGCTCAAGGCCGCCGCGGCGCTGGAGGCCCAGGCGGCCTTGCCGAGCTCCACTGCCGCTGTCGCGCGCGAACTGGCCACGGCCGGCGTCGCAGTGCAGCGCCAGCTCGACGCGGCGCGGCGCCTGGCGCCGCTGTAGCGCGCGGCACCGCACAGACCGCCTGTAAGGGCTGTGCCAATTGCGCGCCATCCGGCAATTGTTTTTTATTACAATCGGCCCGATGAACGCAACTCCATGGACAGTACGGTGAACGAATCCCTCGGCTTTCTCACAGGCGGCGGCCTGATGGGGGAGCGCATCGCCGCGCACGACTGGCCGGGCACGGCGCTGGGTCCGATCGCGCAATGGCCGGCGGCCCTGCGCACGACGCTCGGCACGGTCCTGAATTCCAAGTTCCCGACCTTCATGTGCTGGGGACCGGAACTGATCAGTTTCAACAACGACGCCTACCTGCCGATCCTGGGCAAGAAGACCGCGCTCGGCCTGCCTTTCCGCGAAGTCTGGCACGAGGCCTGGGACACGGTCGGCCCGATCGCCGAGCGCGCGTTCGCGGGCGAAGCCAGCTATTTCGAAGACCTGCCGGTCACGACCGAACGCTTCGGTTATCCGGAGCAGCAGAACTACACCTTCTCCTACAGTCCGGTGCGCGACGAGGACGGCCGCGTCGGCGGCATCCTGTGCACGGTGTTCGAGACCACCAGCAAGGTGCGGGCGATCGACGAACTGCGGCGCCTGAACCAGAGCCTCACCCACCAGGTCGCGGCGCACGCCGCCGACCGCGATCGCCTGTGGCGCATCTCGCCGGACGTGATGGCGGCGGCTTCGCTGGCCACCGGGCGCTTCCTGACCGTCAATCCGGCCTTCACCGAGAGCTTCGGCTGGAGCGCGCAGGAGGCCACCACCCGGCCCTTCATGGAGATGGTGCACCCCGACGACCGCGCCGACGTGGCGCGCCAGCTGCAGATCCTGGCCGAGGGCACGCCGCTGGTCGGCTACGAGACCCGGGTCCTGCACAAGGATGGCTCCTACCGCTGGATCCAGTGGACCATCTCGCCCGAGGGCGAACTGCTGTACGGCGTGGCGCGCGACATCACGGCCGAGAAGCACCAGGCCGACGCCCTGCGCCAGGCCGAGGATGCGCTGCGCCAGTCGCAGAAGATGGAAGCGGTGGGCCAGCTGACCGGCGGCCTGGCGCACGACTTCAACAACATGCTGGCCGGCGTGGCGGGTCACCTCGAACTCATGAAGCTGCGCCTGCGCATGGGCCAGACCGGGGACCTCCCGACCCGCATCGACGCCGCCCTCGGCGTGACCCAGCGCGCCGCCGCGCTGACGCACCGCCTGCTGGCCTTCTCGCGGCGCCAGGCGCTCGACCCCAAGCCGACCAGCGTGAACGCGCTGGTGCTGTCGATGACCGACCTGGTCAAGCGTTCGGCCGGTCCCGCCATCACGCTGCGCACCCAGCTCCAGTCGGCGCTGTGGACCACGCTGTGCGATCCGAACCAGCTCGAAAGCGCGCTGCTGAATCTGACCAATAACGCGCGCGACGCCATGCCGGAAGGCGGCGCCATCGTGATCGAGACCGAGAACGCGGTCATCGCGCCCTTGCAGGCGGGCCGCTACGGCGACCTGAAACCCGGCGAGTATGTGCTGGTAACGGTGCGCGACAGCGGCGCCGGCATGCCGCCGGACGTGCTGGCGCGCGCCTTCGACCCCTTCTTTACGACCAAGCCGATGGGGCAGGGGACCGGCCTCGGCCTGTCGATGGTCTACGGCTTCGCGCGCCAGTCGGGCGGCCAGGTGCGCATCGACTCGATACCCGGCCAGGGCACCGAAGTGCGCCTGCTGCTGCCGCGCCTGGTCGCGGACATGCCGGCACCGCCGGCCCTCGACGGCGAGGCGCCGCTGCCGGCGGCCAGCCGCAAGGGCACGGTGCTGGTGGTCGACGACGAAGCCGACATCCGCACCGTGATGGCGGAGGTGCTGCGCCTGCAGGGCTATACCGTGATCGAAGCCGCCGACGCGCCGCAGGCCCTGCGCCAGCTGCAGGAGCGCGGCCGCGGCGGCCGCCCGGACATGCTGGTCACCGACGTCGGCCTGCCGAACGGCATGAACGGCCGCCAGCTGGCCGACCAGGTCCGCATGCTGTGGCCGCAGATCCCGGTGCTGCTGGTGACCGGCTACGCCGAGAGCACGGTGATGCGCAACGAGACCCTGCCGGCGCAGATGGAACTCTTGACCAAGCCCTTCCCGATGACGGCCCTGGCTGCGAAGGTCGGGGCGATGCTGGCGGCGGGCGGCGGCGGCGCGCAGGGCGCCGGCCAGGCCCAGGCCGCGGACGGCGGCGCGGCCAATGAGGTGCCCGCCTGAGCAGCTCGCTGCCCGCTGCGCGCAGCATCCTGTTCTCCGCGCCGATGGTGCGGGCACTGCTGGCCGGCACCAAGACCCAGACCCGGCGCGCCCTGCGCCAGCCCGCGGGCATCGAGCGCAATCGCTTCGGCCAGCCCGGCGACCTGCTCTGGGTGCGCGAAACCTTTTTCGCCTACGGCCGCTGGACCACCCGCTACAACCCCACTAAACAGCGCGACGAATGGGTGTTCGTCGACATGACCCAGGCCTGTGGCCACACCTGGCGCTATGCGGCGGACGAGGGCCCCGGCGCCGATCCGCAGGCACGGCGCGAAGCCGACGCGGCCCCGTGCTGGCACAAGCGTTCCGCGCTGTTCATGCCGCGCGCGGCCAGCCGCATCCTGCTGCGCATCGTCGACGTGCGCATCGAGCGCCTGCAGGCGATCGGCGCCGCCGATGCGCTGGCCGAGGGCCTTGTGCCGGGGACGGTGGCGGATCCGGTGCTGGCTTATCGTGGCATCTGGGAGGGGATCAATGGGGCGGGGAGTTGGGATGACGATCCCTTGGTCTGGGTTGTGACGTTTGTGCAAATACCGCTTGCTCTACTTCCAGATCGGAATATATGATTAATATATGTTCCATATACGGAGAATATAGATGGGTATCGTCAACATGGAAGACGAGTTGCACGACCAGATCCGCAAGGCCAGCAGCGTGTCCTGCCGGTCGATCAATGCCCAGGCGGCATTCTGGGTCCGCATCGGCATGCTGGCCGAGCTGAATCCGACCCTGAGCTTCAACGAGATCATGGCGCGCGAGCTGCGCGCCGCCGGGGTGGTGACGCCGCATCTGAAGGTGGCCGGCTCATGACCAAGCGGCCCGAGGAGATCGTCTTGATGGCCGAGGCGGGCCGGCTGCTGGCCGGCGTGTTCGGCTATCTGGACCGGCTGCAGCTGATCGGCATGTCGACCATGGAAGTCAACGACCTGGTCGACGCCTACATCGTCGATGCGCTGAAGGCGCGCCCGGCCAGCAAGGGCCAGTACGGCTATGCCTACGCGCTGAATGCCTCGCGCAACCACGTGGTATGCCACGGCGTGCCGGCGCCGGACGAGATATTGAAGAGCGGGGACATCGTCAACTTCGACATCACGTTGGAGAAGAACGGCTACATCGCCGATTCCAGCAAGACCTACCTGGTGGGCGAGGTGTCGCCGATGGCCAAGCGCCTGGTGCAGGTGAGCTACGAAGCCATGTGGAAGGGTATCCGGGCCGTGCGTCCCGGCGCCAGGCTGGGCGACGTCGGGCATGCGATCGAGCGCCATGCGCGCCGGCACGGCTATTCGGTGGTCAGGGAATACTGTGGGCACGGCATCGGCCGTGAGATGCACGAGGAACCGCAAGTCCTGCACTGGGGTAAGCCGCAGACCGGCTTGATGCTGCGTGAGGGGATGGTGTTCACCATCGAACCGATGCTGAACCAGGGCCGGCGCGCGGTGCGGACCGAAGACGATGGCTGGACGGTGGTAACGCAGGATGGGCAATTGTCCGCGCAGTTCGAGCATACCGTGGCGGTGACCCGGCATGGGGTGCGGGTGCTGACTTTGCGGACCGAAGAAGGATTGGTCCCCCCGACAGGAATCGAAAAACCCGCGCAGTCCCGCAAGAGCCCTAGATTGGGCTGAGCAGTCGTCGGTCAGATACCAACCAAAGTACCAACAATTTCAGCGCCGGGCGAGAACATTTCGACTAGAGGTTCGGATCGGTCGTTCGAAAGATGGTATCGACAAGCTGCAAATAGCGCCAAGCAAGAGATTGCTCATTGTCAAAGATATTGTTGTTCTAGATACGTACCATCAATTTTTTGGAACGTGTTATGACAACAAATATTTTAATGGTGGGTGAATGAACTTCCATGGCTTGGTCGAAGGCTTCGCCGGATTGACCGAGGCGAATCGCCCCATCCGTGTGCGACTGTCGCAAGGGCAGCAGGTGCTTAGTGACGTCCTGCTGGTCAAACGTGTCACCGGAACTGAAACTTTATGCGGAGGGCTGGAATACCGTCTCCTTTGTGTATCGACACGTGCCAATCTCCCCCTCAAGGAATTCATCGCCCTGCCGGTCGAGCTGCAGTTCGTGACCGACCGCGGCGATCTGCGCGCGGTATCCGGCATTGTGGCACAGGCAGCGGCCGGTCAGAGCGATGGTGGCCTAGCGACATATGAACTGGTAGTGCGGGATGCCCTGGCACTAATGGAACAGCGCAACAATACGCGCGTCTTCCGCAACCTGAATGAGCTGGATATCACCCAAGTCATCCTGGACGAGTGGCGCCAGAACAACCCTGTGTTGGCCAAGGCCTTCGACGTCGACTGGTCGTATGTGACCGGCACCTATCCGGCACGGGAATTCACGATGCAGCATAACGAGTCGGACGCCGACTTTCTGCGCCGCTTGTGGAAGCGGCGCGGCATTGCGTGGTTCATCCGGCCGGGGCAAGCCAGCCAGTCGCAAAGCCAAGACATGCCAGCCCATGCCTTGGTGCTGTGCGACGACGCGTTCACGCTGCCGCAAAATGCCGCTGGCACCGTTCGCTACCACCGCGATGACGGTACCGAGGCAAGCGACACCATTTTCGCGTGGAGTCCGGTCCGCACGCTCAAGCCAAGTAATGTCAGTCGCCTGAGCACGGATTACATGCAGGGCCGTCCGATGAGCAATCATACGCCGTCGCGTATCGACCAAGGGACGATGGGCAACCGGTTCGCATTCAGTCTCGATGACTATCTGATCGACGTCCCGCATGCCGGCGAGGACGAAGAGGATTACCGGAACCTTGGCGAACTGCGCATGAAGCGTCATGAGTACGAATCTAAGTGCTTTTATGGTGAAGGCAGTGTGCGCACGCTCTGTGTCGGGCAATGGATTGCCTTGAGCGGCCATCCCGAAATCGACACCCATCCGCCGAAGGAGAGGGAATTCGTCATCACGCGCTTGGAGATCGAGGCGGAAAACAACCTGCCCAAGACCGTTAGCGACCGTGTGCAGCGCCTGTTTGCGCTCAACCGATGGGATGACGGACATTCCGCTGGCGCGCTGCGGCAAGCCAGTGAAGAGCGCGGCATGCGCTACACGAATGGCTTTGCCTGCGTACGTCGTAACATTCCAATTGTGCCCGCGTTCGATCCACGTACCGATTTGCCTCGTCCGCAGCTGCAAAGCGCGATCGTCGTCGGCCCTACCGGGGAGGAAGTGCATTGTGACGAGTATGGGCGCGTCAAGGTGCGCTTTCCCGGCACCAGAATGGAAGACCATGGTCATGCCCAAGGTGCCGGCGCCAGCGACAGCGATCGTGACTCTGCCTGGATACGGGTTGCCAGCACGTGGGCCAGCAATCACTGGGGCGCGACGATGCTGCCCCGCGTGGGCGATGAAGTCATCGTCGACTTCATCGGGGGAGACCCGGACAAACCGATTATCGTCGCCCGCGTCTATGGCCGCATGGCCCCGCCGCCTACGTTCAGCCACGTTGGCGCACTGCCCGGCAACAAATACTTGGCCGGCATTAAGAGCAAGGAAGTCGAAGGCACCCGCTACAACCAACTGCGCCTGGACGACACGCCGGGGCAGATCAATGCGCAACTGTCGTCCCAACACGGCCACAGTGAATTGAATCTTGGGTGGCTTACCCATCCGCGCAACGATGGCAAGGGCGAGGCGCGCGGCGAAGGCGCTGAGCTGCGCAGCGACCATGCGGTTGCGGTGCGAGGAGCGCAAGGGGTGCTGATTAGTGCCTCCGCACGCCAGAGCGCCAGCGGCAAACTTCTCGATCGCGCTGAGCTGATCGGCCTGGCGGAAGCCCTGCAGGGCGTTCAGCAGCAACTGGCCGAATTGGCGATAACGCATCATGCGGACGGTACCGATGGCAAGGAACTCACCCAGCTGATCGACTACCTGAAGCAGTGGGAAGCCGGTAGCAATACCGAAAAGAATGGAGCGGGCGCCGGCGGCCAGCCCGTTGTGGCTCTCTCTGCGCCTGCAGGCGTTGCAGTGACTAGCCAGGACAACATCGCGATCGGGGCGCAAACGCATGTCGATGTGCTCAGCATCGGCAACACCCAGCTATCGGTCGGCAGGAAACTGCTGGCGCGGGTATCCGAAAGCATCAGCCTGTTCGCTCACCGACTCGGCATCAAGCTCATCGCCGCCAGCGGCAAGCTCGAACTGCAGACCCATGGCGACGACATCGAGGCCACCTCGTCGAAGCGCATTGTGTTGACCGCCGCCGACGAGATCGTGCTACAGGCGCCCAAGGTCCGCATCGTGGCGCAGGGCGCGCAGGTGGATATCGGCGGTGGCGCCATTACGCAGCAGAGCAGCGGCGAGCACACCATCAAGTCGTCGAAGTTCGCGCACGTCGCGCCGGGTGGGGGCGCTCCAGCCGCCGTAACGCTGCCGAAGAGCGAGGCGCAGCACGACCAGCAGACGGTACTGCGCTGGGTGGGAACCGACGAGCCCATGAAGAACCAGCGCTATCGCATCACCACCGAAGACGGGCGGACGTTCGAGGGACGGACCGATGCGAACGGGTTGACCGAGCGTTTTGCCAGCGCCGTTCCTTTTGGGCGCTACAGCATTGATGCACTCGACGACTGACTACAGGAGGCGAAACTGATGGCAACCGCAGAACACCCCTTACCCGCGCAACTAAATCCCGGTGCCGCACGCAAGGCTGAAGGCTTTGCGACACCGAAGCAAGACAAGCGGCCGCAGTGCGCGCGGTTCCTGCCCAAGCGGGTGCTGCCGGTCATTTTTCTCCCGGGGATCATGGGGTCGAATTTGCGCATGAGCGCAGAGCGGCAGAAGGAACTGCGCCAGAAGGACAATATCGCGTGGCGGCCGGACAGCTTGGGGGCGACAAACATCCGTAAAAATGCCAAAAGCTTGCCTCGTGAACGGCAACTTCGGCTAGACCCATTGCAAACGACAGTAGACATATATGATCCTTCCGGACCGTCAGATATTAGCGGAGATGAAAGGCATGATAATGTCGAACTTGAGAAGAGTTTCCTTTCGCCATTGTTGACAGACGACCCGGTCGCTAAGACGAATGGACGTACCGCCGTACAAAAGTCGCGTGCACGTGGTTGGGGCGAAGTATTTTTCGGTAGTTACGGCGAGTTGTTGCAGCATCTCGAAACACGCCTTAATAATATTTTTTCTGGAGGTGGGCTCCGACGGGAATGGCGTGATGTCGTTGGCGTTGATCCACGTATCTGGGGTGCTGATCCCAGCCTGCCGCAGCAGGTATTGACCGAGGATGAGCTCAAAAAAGCTGTCACCGGCTGTTGGTTTGCCGTCTATGCATTCGGTTATAACTGGCTCCAATCCAATGGAGACAGTGCACAGATCATCGCAACGCGCATCAATAAGGTCATCGATGACCTCAACCAGTCCGGTTACGAGTGCAAGCAGGTAATCGTCGTAACCCATTCCATGGGAGGGTTGGTTGGGCGAGCACTCGTTCATCCGGATTACGGGAATCTGCAGGAAAAGGTTCTGGGTATTGTTCACGGGGTAATGCCCGCAATAGGCGCGCCTGCAGCGTACAAGCGCATGAGAGCAGGATTCGAAGACCCTGGCTTAATGCACGGCCCACAGGATAGCCTTGGTGCTAAGGTCGCCGGAAATTACGGTGATGAGGTGACAGCTGTACTTGCAAACGCGCCGGGCGGACTGCAATTATTGCCCTCGGAATCCTATGGAAATGGATGGCTTCGCGTGACACACAATGGACGTGATGTCGAAACGTGGCCGAAGAATGGTGATCCATATACCGAAATCTATAAGCTCCGGGGTAAGTGGTATGGCCTTTTCCGGGAAGAGTGGATTAATCCTTCCGGTCAGCCTCCAAAATTAGGAGGAGGAACGTTTGAGCGGACATGTAACTACTTGGATAAGGCCCAAAAATTCCACGAAACGATTGCCAACACATATCACTCTAATAGCTATGCGCATTACGGCACCGACCCCGAGAGGCGCAGCTTTCGTGAAGTAGTGTGGGAAATTAGCAAGAATTGCGCAGATACTGCTGCTTGGCGCGACTGGCCGGTTGTCAGCGACAACAAGCAAGGTAAGCTTGAGCTTGTTCGCTGGAATTGGGAACATCCTGATAAAGCATTCCCGCCGCGCGTCGGCGCAGCTGTTCCCAATTCGATATATGCCACTCTTCTAGCGCCTACCGCACCAGGCGATCAAACTGTTCCGGCCGAGTCAGCCGATCATCAATTAAAAAGCGGTATGTTCAAAGGTGTATTTCGCCAGTTGTGCTATGAACATCAATCTAGCTACAAAGATCCTCGGGCAATCGCATCTACGCTGTACAGCATCGTGAGGATTGCACAGAAGGCAGCATGGAATTGCTGAAAAGGACACCCATGTATATGACTGCTATTGTACGCTGGTACCTCATTCCTTTCTTTGTAGCGATTTTAACCTTAACTGCCTGTAACGGTAGCCCATCAGAATGGAAGACACCGAATATGACTGCACTTATGCCCCGTTTGAAACCTGTGTTTGAGAAAACTAAAACCGTTTGCTTCGGACGGTTTATGGTCGACGTGCCGGCGTCAGCGACTGTCGTCTGGGGGGATGCAATAGTTCCGCTTGGGGTAAGCATCTATCCTAACGGTGTGGATGAAGTAAGAGAGTTGGCGCAAAAATTCATTGTTGACCTAAAAAGCAAAAAAGCGATATATCATGACCATGTTCCTCTTCTAATAGAGGAAACCAATGTAAGTCAACCTGAGGGGAAAATTGTTACTGGTTATGATGGTTTTGAGGCTATTAATGATCTAAAGATTAATGGATATTTTGGAATAAATAATGATGGCGTTATCGTTAATGCGCGCCCTATGAAAAACGAGAGGGATGAAACCATAGCGCTCATCAATAGCATCGTTCGGCGTTTGCGACAACGCCCTGAAAGCGAAATTCCCACCGAGTCAGGGAACTGCATTGAACACGCTTTTCTAGTAGATGAGCCAGCGATGAATAAGGATGATCTTCTCGAGCATATTCGCATTGGTTTCCGCTTGAGGGAATTTCCGGATACCCATCTTTCGATTTATGTCGCCCCAGCTAATCCTAACAACCCGGAAGATGAATCACTTAAAGCGCAGTGGAAACGCATTAAGGAGGATCCCGCAACTCCCGAAGAGAAAAAAGCGCTTGCCAATACTAAATTCTTCCGCGAGAGCCCGCGCCAGATTTACGACTGGAAGACCGGCTACGAGGTCCTCATGCGTGCCCCCGATGAGGAGCATGTGCATTCCTATCATGACTTCCAGATAAAGTTCACCGGCGTTCCGCACGACCCATTCAAGCCATATGCAGACGTTCAGCTTCAGACCGGCGTCGCTAACAACGCTGCCGGCGCTACGAAATCCAGCCTGACCGACGAAGAAGTAATCGCAATCTGGGACAAGATCACCAGCACTATTCGTGTGCGCCCGACAAGCGGCGCGCCGATGAAATCCGCCGAAGCCGGTACACGTCTTCCGCTTGGGGAACTTGCCGCAACCGGTCGCAGCTGTCCGCAGACCGGTTGGTGGGAACCAGACGAATCGAGAAACCGAGAAGGTAGCCAACGTCAGTATTTCAAGACCGGCGAACGCATGCCGCATGTGGTCTCGCTTGGCGAGCCGTCAATTTGGCAAAAGCTCAAGGGAGAAAGGCCTTCATACCGTACGGCAACAGTCTGGAAACTGGTTAGCTACGACGATGCGTCCGCTCGTGCCAATGTAGCGGCTCAGCCACCGACAATGGCACAAATTTCCCCGCCTAGTATCCTTACAAACGATGGCACGGCCGAAGACGGTCAGAGCGAAGGAAAGTCACCGGAGCAGAAAGGCTGAGCAATGCGCAATGTGATCCGTTTCGGTGACGCTACCTCCCACGGCGGTAAGGTCGCAAGTGTAAGCGCCACGCATTTTACGGTCGATGGTATCCCAGTTGCTCGCATGGGCGATACATGCAGTTGTCCCATCAAGGGACATAACAACTGTACGATTGCAGAGGGCGACTGGCCTTCCCCCATCGATACGGACACTTCCGTTAGGCGCATTTTAGATTTTCAAACTGTACTGGGCTGAGATAGCCGATGGTGGAATGACGCCGGCGTGGATTGTAGAACCTTTCGATGTAGTCGAACACATCAGCGCGTAAATCATCCCGGGTCCGGTAGTGCTTTTTACTCAGGCGCTCGGTCTTGAGCGTCGAGAAAAAGCTTTCCATTGCAGCGTTGTCCCAGCAGTTGCCGCGACGGCTCATGCTGCAAACGATGCCGTGGGACTCAAGTAGCCGCTGGAAATCCTCGCTCGTGTATTGCGAACCCTGGTCGGAATGATGCAGCACTTCGCGCGGCCGACCACGACGAAAGATGGCCATCAGCAGGGCATCCATAACCAGTTGGGCCGTCATCGTCGGCTGCATCGACCAGCCCACCACACGCCGCGAGTACAGGTCGAGGACAACAGCGACAAATAGCCAGCCTTCGCCAGTCCACACATAGGTAAAGTCGGCCGCCCATTTCTGATTCGGGCCTGTCGCTTCAAACTGCCGGTCCAGCAGATTCGGCGCGATCGCGTGGACTGGCGAATCAAGCTGTCCTGGCGCGCGACGTCGCTTGTGGCGAGCCTTGATGCCGGCCGCTTTCATCAGTCTTGCCACGCGGTTCTCGCTGCAGGAAAAACCAGCGTCGATCAGGTCTCGGACTACGCGCGGCGAACCATATGTGCCATCGCTGGCTTCATAGCTGTGCTTGATTGCCTTGAGGAGCTGGGCATTCTCGCGCTCATGCGCACTTGCGGGCCGGCCGAGCCAATCGTAAAAACCACTGCTTGATACGCTGAGAAGACGGCACATCATTCGCGTTGGCCAGATAGTTCGATATTTGGCAATGAAGCCGTACTTCACTTGAGGTCGGCTGCGAAGTAGCCGAGTAAAGTGGACCCATCAGTCAAGACACTCAGCCGGCTAATTTAAGCTGTGTCCGTTTCCACTTCAGCAGCTGCCCGGCGCTGCCCCGTATTACCGTCTTTCTTCCGCTCCTGGTTGGCGTCGTCGAACTTGTCGACGATCAGCGCGCCGCCTCCGACGCCGATCCGATAGACGTGATCAGGCGTCTCGTAGCCCAATGCCTGATGCGGACGAGCTGCGTTGTAGAACGCGAAGTACTGCGCCAGTCCCACCATCAACTCGGCCATGCTGGCGTACCCCTTCAGGTACACATCCTCGTATTTCACGTTGCGCCACAAGCGCTCGACGAAGATGTTGTCCAACGCCCGTCCGCGCCCGTCCATGCTGATCGCCACGCCTTCTCGCTTGAGCACGCCGGTAAAGGCGTCGCTGGTGAACTGCGAACCCTGGTCGCTGTTGAACACCTCGGGCCTGCCGTGGTGGCGCAAGGCGTCCTCCAGACAGTCCACGCAAAACGACGCGTCCATGCTGTTGCTGATGCGCCAGGCCAGCACTTTGCGGCTGTACCAGTCGATGATCGCCACCAGGTACGCAAAGCCGCGCGCCAGCCGGATATACGTCAGATCTGTGCTCCAGACCTGATTCGGCCGCGTGACCGCCACCCCGCGCAACAGGTACGGATAGACCTTGTGCTTTGGGTGCGGCTTGCTCGTCGCCGGCCCCGGCGCCATGCCCGCCAGGCCCATCTCCCGCATCAGGCGCTGCACGCGCTTGCGGTTGACGCAGTAGTCGCGTCCTCGCAAAAACACCACCATGCGCCGGCTGCCGTAAAACGGCCGCTGTGTGTATTCTTCATCGATCAGGGCACGTAGCTGGCCGTCTTCTTCGTCCAGGCATTCCTGGCGCAGCGCGGCGTCCAGCCGCCGATACACCGACGAGCGCGGAATACCCGCCAACTCGCATTGCAGCGTCAAAGGCATGTCGTCCTTCTGCTCGATCCACCGCGCCCGCTCGGCAGGACTCATTCCCCAAGCTTTTTTTTGAGCCAATCCACCTGCATCTTCAGCTTGCCGATCTCGCTGTACAGCTTGTCCTCCGGGCTGCTTTCGTCGACCGGCTTCGGACCACGCTTGACGTCGAACAGGGCCCCGGCGTTTTCCAGGATCTCCTTTTTCCACTGGCCCACCAGCACCGGATGCACGCCGTATTCCTGCGCGATTTCCGTCACTGTCTTCACTCCGCGTACCGCCTCCAACCCGACCTTCGCCTTGAAGTCGGCGGGGTGCACCCTGCGTTTTTTACCTTCACTCATTCGCTATCATCCCTTCAAGGACGACAGCTTAAACCACCGTCTCAAATTCGGGGTCCACTATAGAGCGCCTTTTTTAATATGTCGCGCTCCGTCTTGACCTTCGCCAGCTCACGCCGCATGCGCTCATATTCCTGGGCCGATACCTTCTCGCGCCCGACTGCGACCTCGGCATCAACGTTGGCATCTCTGCACCACCGGCCCAGCAAATTGGCACCGATACCAAGGTCGCGGGCTATTGCCGCCTTGCTCGCACCAGGCTGGCCTACCAGCTTGACTGCTTCGCGCTTAAACTCTTCTGAGAAAACTCGTCTTTCACGTGCCATGTAATACCTCCGATAGGGACATCATACCTATCGAAAGTGTCCGTCGTGGTGGGGGAAGGCCAGTCTGCTTTAAGCTGAACGAGATCTGCCATCCAGAATTCTTCAAATATCTTTTTGAGGCTGATTATCTTCATGATCAGCTGGGGGCGATGGTTAACACCGGAGTCAGAAATAATGGTCTGCTAAATATTCGTCCGGATGACTTTATGAACGTAAAAGTTCCCGTGCCTCCTATAGAGCGCCAACGATACGTCGCGGGCATACTGGCTGCAGCGTCTGAAGAAATTAAACTTCTTCAGGCGAACCTTCATGCCCTTCAGACACAGAAGCACGCTCTGATGGTCGACTTGCTCACCGGCAAGCGCCGAGTCCATCTTTCGCAACCGACTGCCGAGCCAAAAGCCGCATGACTACCGTCCCCCAGACCTGCGAACAGTACAGCGCCCATCTACCAGCCCTGCACCTGCTGGTCAACCTCGGCTGGCACTTTCTGCCAACGGCCGAGGCCATGGCTTTGCGCGGAAGTACCCGTGAAGTCATCCTGAAAGCCCGGCTGATCGAGGTGCTGCAAACCCGCCGTTTCGACTATAAGGGCGAGGAGTACCCGCTGTCTCCGAGCGGCATCGATCAGATCGTGCGGCAGGTGCAGGCGCTGAACCTGGCCGAGGGCTTGCTGCCTGCCAATGAGCGACTCTATCAGATGCTCACGCTGGGAGTGACCGTTACTGAATTTATGCCAGACGGCAAAAAGCATCAGCCCACGATCGCACTCATGGAGTGGGGCGACATCACGGCCAACCGCTGGGACGTGACCGAGGAGCTGGAAGTGCTCTCCACCCACGGCACGCATCATCGCATCCCGGACTTGGTGGGTTATGTGAACGGCCTGCCGCTTGCCGTGATCGAGGCCAAGCGCCCTGATGCCGCGCACGCCGGCAAGGTGACGGTGAACGAGGGTATCAGCCAGCAGCTCCGCAACCAGCGTCACGATGAGATTCCGCATCTGTTCGCCTATGCCCAGTTGCTGTTGGCGGTGAACCATGCCGAAGGGCGCTATGGCACCACTGGCAGCCCAATGAAGTTTTGGGCACGCTGGCGCGAAGAGCAGTTCAGCGATGCCCAGGTGGGTGAGTGGAAGAACTACCCGCTTGAGGCCAACGTGCAAGCCGCGCTCCTGGCCGGCAAACCGCCCAGGCTACAGGCCTACTTCCGTCAGCTGTGGGCTCAACCATTGCTACCGACGGATCAGGATCGACTACTGGCCGCGCTGCTCAAGCCCGAGCGCTTTCTCGAGTTCTTGCGCCTGTTCGTGCTGTTCGACCGCAAGGCCGGCAAGGTGGTCGCACGCTACCAGCAGTTCTTCGGCATCCGGGCGCTGCTGGAACGCATCAATCTGCGCAAGCCCGATGGTGGTCGCGAAGGCGGCGTGGTGTGGCATACGACGGGTTCGGGCAAGAGCTTTACCATGGTTTTCCTAACCAAGGCGCTGGTGTTGCATCGGAACACGCAGTCTTGCCGCGTGGTGGTGGTGACGGACCGGATCGACCTCGAAGACCAGTTAGCCCGCAACTTCATGAACAGTGGCGCGTTCGGCTCGGCCGTCGCCACCAAGAAAGATGGCGAGAAAGCCAAGGTGGGTTCCGGCCGCGAGCTGGCCAAGCGCATTGGCCAGGGCAGCGAACGGATCGTCTTCACGCTCATCCACAAGTTCGCTACCGCATCGAAGCTGCCCGAGTGCTACAACCCGTCAGACGACATGATCGTGCTAGTGGACGAGGGCCACCGCAGCCACGGTGGTGAAACGCACGAGCGCATGCGCAAGGCTTTGCCGCGCGCCGCCTACGTCGCGTTCACGGGTACGCCGCTGCTGAAAAAGGACAAGACCGCCAACAAATTTGGCCCGATCGTGCACGCCTATACGATGCAGCGCGGTCGAGGATGGTACCGTGGCGCCGCTGCTGTATGAAGAGCGTGTGCCCGAGTTGACCATCAACGAGGAAGCCGTCAATCGCTGGTTCGATCGCATCACGGCGGGCTTGACCGCGGAGCAGGCGGCTGACCTCAAGCGCAAATTCGCCAACAAGCAGGTCGTATACGGGGCTGCCAATCGCATCGAGCTGATTGCATGGGACATCGCACAGCACTTTAGCGAGAACATCAAGAAGCTCGACCTTGGACTCAAGGGTCAGGTAGCCACCGCCAGCAAGCTGGAAGCAATCCGCTACAAGCAGTACCTGGACGATACCGGTCTGGTGAGCAGCGCCGTCATTATCTCCGCGCCCGACAGCCGGGAAGGCAACACCGAGGTGGACGAGAGCAAGCTCCCCGAGGTGCAGCGGTGGTGGAACAACAATGTGGGCAAGAACGCCGAGCCCTACGAGGATCAGGTGCTGAAAGACTTCGGCAGCGATGGCGACCCAGATCTGCTCATCGTGGTGGACCGGCTGCTGACCGGCTTCGATGAGCCGCGCAATGCGGTTCTCTACATCGACAAGCCCCTGAAGGACCACAACCTGATCCAGGCCATCGCTCGCGTGAACCGCTTGCACGAGGCAAAGCGCTACGGCGTGCTGGTGGATTACCGCGGCATCCTTGAGGAGCTGGACACGGCGGTGCGCGCCTATCAAGACCTGGAAACGCGCACGCAAGGCGGCTACGAAATAGCAGATATTGAAGGCTTGTACCAGAAGATCAGTACGGAATACAAGCGGCTTCCCAGCCTGCACGATGCCCTGTGGACGATATTCGCGGAAGTAAAGAACAAACAGGACCTGGAGCAGTATCGCCAGGTCCTGATGCCGCGCTATGCGGAAGACGAGGACGGCCAGAGCTACGACACGCGCCAGAAGGTGCGCGATGACTTCTATAGCGCGTTGACCGCGTTCGGCTTGTGCCTCCAGACGGCCCTGTCATCTCGCAGCTTTTTCGAGGACCACAGCTTTTCCGAAGCCGACGTGCAGCGCTACAAGGAGGATTTGCGCTTCTTTACCAGCCTGAGGAAAATCGCCCGGCAGGATGCGCTCGAAACGGTGGACTACGGCGTGTATGAGGAGCAGATCCGGCGCTTGGTGGACAAGCAGGTGATCGGCAGCCAGGTGCGCGAACCCGATGGCGTTTATGTTGTCCACCAGCTAGGCCAGCCCGAAGATACCGAACAGTGGAGCGAGGAGAAGACGCGCAACGAGACCGACATGATCCGTACCCGCCTTAAGAAGACCATCGAGCAGGACCTGGCCGACGATCCCTATGCGCAGAAGGTGTTTGCGGAGTTGCTGAAGCAGGCGATCGCCGAAGCCGAGGCCATGTTCGACCACCCGGTCAAGCAATACGCTTTATTCAAGAAATTCGAAGAGCAGGTCGAGACGCGCGACATCGGGGGACTGCCCGAGGGGCTGGGAGACAACAAGCATGTGCGCGCCTATTTCGGCATCTGCCGCATGGTGCTCGGCGAAGAGGCTTTCGGCCAGGCTGACCATGGTGCGCTGGTCCAGCAAGCCAAAGAGATCGACGACATCGTACAGCGGGCCGTGGCCGAGCATTCGCTCAGCCCGCAGGACATCGAGGCTGCCATCCGCAAGGCGCTGCTGCCCAGGCTATTTGGATTGATGGGGCTGGACAAGGCTAAGGAGGCGATCGACCAGGTAATCCAGGTGACTCGGGTAGGGTTGTCGCGCGGGGGGCAGTGAGGTGGACGAGTATTCCGTCGTCTATGGCGACGAGCGCATCGGCTTTTCGGTGCGGTTCATACCGCGGCTGCGAAAGCGTGTGTCGATTCATGTGCTGCCAGATGGTCGGGTGCAGGTCGAAGCGCCGGAAGGCGCGGCGATCTCCGAAATCAAGCAGGCCGTCCTCCAGCGTGCGCGCTGGGTGTGGCAGCAGTTGCAAGCGCAGCATGAGCGCAAGCGTCATGTACTCCCCAGGGAGTATGTCAGTGGTGAGACGCACTTCTACCTAGGGCGGCGCCACATGCTGAAAATTCAGCCTGCGCAAGGAAGCCAGGGCAACGGGGTCCGCTTGTGGCGCGGCCGTTTGGAAGTCACCACCGCAAAGCCTGACGCGCAAGCTGTGCGCCGGCTTCTCGATGCCTGGTATCGGGAGCGTGCCGGCGACGTGTTTGCCCGAGTGATGCAAGACTTGTCGTCTCGAATGCGGCTGCGTCATGCGCCACCTTTGCGCCTGCTGTCGATGAGAACGCAGTGGGGGAGTTGTTCGCCCAAAGGGGAGGTATTGCTCAACCCAGCTCTGGTGAAAGCACCAAGAGCCTGCATCGAGTATGTGGTTGCCCACGAACTCTGTCACCTCAAAGAGCACAACCACAGTGAGCGCTTCTACCGGCTGCTTGGAACCGTGTTGACCGACTGGGCGGCCCGAAAAGCCGAGCTCGATGACTTGGCAGAGTTGCTGCTCAATCGATGACTGAATCAGCAGGACGCTATCCAGTGAAGCGGACCGCATTGCAAACAAGCGAAAGTGGGGGGCACAGCCCCCATCCCCCCTTTAGAAGAGCACACACATTACGCACGTAACGTGAGAGCCGAAAATCGGCGATAACTCGTTGATTAAATAGGATATTCAGCGTTTACACTTTGCTCGTCGCGGCGCCGCTGGGAAGGCCAGAACTCGAAAAACGCAGTGTGATCAGTCGCTTGGCTGTACACATTCGTATACATGCGCTGAACAGCCATGGCGATTCACGGTGCCGAGCCAAGGACCCAGTAGAGCAAAAAAAGGCCGCGCAGCGCGCGGCCTCGTCCGCTTTCCCGTCTTGCCTGGCTCTTCCTAGATACCGGTAACTTCGGCAAGCAACTGCTGGTTAGCGTCCACGACGCCAATCCGCTGATTGTCGATCTTCGCCTGGGACGCAATGCCGTACAGAGTCAGCGCCTTCAGCAGAACCGTATCCATCGTCGTGCCGTTCAGTTCCGCGAACTGGTGGAGTTTCGCGTTCAGCGCTGGCGAAACCTCCACGGTCATGCTCACCAAATTTCCCATTTGTGGCACCTCCGCGCGTGTTCGGATATCCAATTATAGAGCGATGTTCGCGGCGACAAGCGCGGCATATGCCGCAGTCGTGCGAACCAAAAACGACATGCTTGCTTACCCAAAGCCAGTTTCTGCTGAGTAAGCGGCAATACTATTGACCGTCAATAGTCAAGCCCGCACGATTTGACGCAACAAAAAGACTGTCAAGGTTGAGCTTGCCGCGTCAGAGCGTCAGCGCCAAACTGCTAGCAAATTGTCAACGTTCAATTGCACAGTGCGATGTCTTCCACGGAAAGAACCACCCTTACTCTGCACGAAACCGGTTATGTCCGGCAAAGTCAGCTCGTCGGCAAGAAGGGAGCGCCCGGCATTATTCCGTTCTCGCCGGCGACCCTTTGGCGTAAAGTCGCGGCGGGACAGTTTCCGGCCCCGGTCAAACTGTCTGCTGGGGTTACTGCCTGGCGCGTTGAAGACGTGCGCGCCTGGCTGGATACGCCGCGTTGATCACGCGCTGCCCAGTGGTACCACGTCGGCGCCGAGCCGCAGTTTGTCGAGATAGTCGGCCCACCGCTGCATCATCTCCCGACGTGCAGCCAAGTGAGTAGTCCGGTTATAAGCGCGGCCATTCGGATCCTTGACCGCTTGCGCCAGCTGGTGCTCGATCAGGTCGACGCGTTCGCCAAGCTCCTCGTCCAGTAACGTGCGCGCCATCGCGCGAAAGCCGTGTCCCGTCATCACTTCGCCCTCGTAGCCCAACGATCGCAGCGCTGCGTTAATCGTGTTTTCGCTCATTGGGCGACCGTCATGACGAATGCTGGGGAAGACGTATTGCCGCCTCCCGATGATCTCGTGCATTTCACGCAGGATTCCAGCTGCTTGCTGGGCCAGTGGCACGACATGATCGTTCTGCATCTTCATTTTCTCGGCAGGGATACGCCACTCGGCTGCTTCCAGGTCGATCTCCGACCATTCCGCGTGGCGTAGCATGTGGGGACGGACGAACACCAGTGGCACCAGTTTGAGCGCCGCCCGGCAATAGGGATGGCCCTGGTAGCCGTGGATCGCGCGGAGCAGTGCGCCAACTTCGACGGGTTTCGTAATCGCGGCGAAATGCCCGTCGGTGCGCTGCTGGAGTTGCGCCGCAATGCCTGTAGTCGGGTCGCGCTCGACGAGTTCCTTGACCATCGCCAGCTCGAAAACCTTGCTGATGTAAGCAAGCACACGGCGCATCGAATCGATAATGCCGCGTGTCTGCATCCGCTGCATGAGATCCAGGATGTCGGACGGACGGACGCTGTTGACCGGTACGTTGCCGATGAGCGGAAAGACATCGCGTTCGAACCAGCTAACGACGCGCTGTTGCGTCGCCGGGCCTCGTGTACTTGCTGAGGCCTCCAGCCATTCGCGGGCAACGACTTCGAACAGCGCGCCCGCTGCCCGCTTGGCCTCTTTCGCGGCTTCCTGCTTTTCCGCGCCGGGGTCCTTGCCAGCAGCCAGCAGCTCACGAGCGCGGTCGCGCGTCTTGCGGGCGGCAGCCAATGGGACGGCAGGGTAAACGCCAATCGCGAGCGTCTTCTGCTTGCCGGCAAAGCGGTAGTTCAAGCGCCAATACTTGCCGACTCCGTTAACCAAGAGATACAGCCCGCCGCCGTCACTGTGCTTGTCGCCAGCTTTCGTGCCGCTCCACTTTGCCAGCCGAATGAAGGTGTCTGTGAGTGCCATCTGGTCCGTCCTGTTGGTATGCGTTCGAACTCGAAATGAAGGTACCAACAAAAGTACCAACAGCATTTTGAGATGACCGGACTCAGGATGGTTCCTGATGAGACTATCGCTTTGCGCGGCCTCAGAGTGAGAGGCGGGATGTTGAGATGCTGTGAGACACCTCGATTTGAAGAGGTGGTCCCTCCGACAGGAATCGAACCTGTATCTAACGCTTAGGAGGCGCTTGTACTATCCATTGTACTACGGAGAGGACACTGCGATTCGGCGAGCGGACCCTGTCGGACAGGCCGGAATCGTGAACCGATCGCAATTATAGCCGATGATTCGGACAATATTCGAGGTCTGCCGACGCTAGTCGGTACAATGCGCCTTTCTTTCATTGCCGCACACGATCATGGCTGTCATTTCCCTCTCTTCCGCGCAACTGGCTTTCGGCCACGTCGCGCTGCTCGACCATGCCGACTTCTCGCTGGAAGTCGGCGAGCGCGTCGGTCTCATCGGCCGCAACGGCACCGGCAAATCCTCGCTGTTGAAGATTATCTCCGGTCGCTCGAAACTCGACGATGGCCTGCTGGTCATGCAGCAGGGCCTCAAGATCGCCTACGTCGAACAGGAGCCGGTTTTCGACCCGGCGATGACGGTGTTCGACGCCGTCGCCGGCGGCATGGGCGAGCTCACAAGCATGCTGGCCGAGTACGAGTCGCTGACCGGCCAGTTCGGGCAGGGCAATGACGATGCAGTCATGGAGCGCATGCACGAGCTGCAGGTCAAGCTCGATGCGACCGATGCCTGGAGCCTCGATAACAAGGTCGAAACCACGCTGGGCCGCCTCGGCCTGAACGGCGCGGCGCAGATGGGCACGCTGTCGGGCGGTATGCAAAAGCGCGTGGCACTGGCGGTGGCGCTGGTCTCCGGCCCCGACGTGCTGCTGCTGGACGAGCCGACCAACCACCTCGACTTCACCTCGATCCAGTGGCTGGAAGGCCTGCTGCGCGAATTCCGCGGCTCGGTGCTGTTCATCACCCACGATCGCCGCTTCCTCGATAACGTTGCCACCCGCATCATCGAACTCGACCGCGGCCGCCTGCTGTCCTTCCCGGGCAACTTCACCAAGTACCAGGAACGCAAGAAGGAGTTGCTGGCGATCGAGGAGATCGAGAACGCCAAGTTCGACAAGGTGCTGGCCCAGGAAGAAGTGTGGATCCGCAAGGGCGTGCAGGCGCGCCGTACCCGCGACGAAGGCCGCGTGCGCCGCCTGGAAGCGCTGCGCCTGGAGCGCGCCGCGCGCCGCGACCAGCAGGGCCAGGTCAAGCTCGACGTCGGTACCGGCGAGCGTTCGGGCAAGATCGTCGCCGAACTGGAAAACGTCTCCAAACGCTACGGCGACAAGGTGATCATCGAAGGCTTCACCGGCATCGTGATGCGCGGCGACAAGGTCGGCCTGATCGGCCCGAACGGCGCCGGCAAGACCACCTTGCTGAAGATCATCCTCGGCGAGGAGACGGCCGACAGCGGTATCGTCAAGCTCGGCACCAAGCTGAACGTGGCTTACTTCGACCAGATGCGCGCCCAGCTGAACGAAGAGGCCTCGTTGGCCGACACGATCTCGCCGGGCAGCGACTGGGTCGAGGTCAACGGCCAGCGCAAGCACGTGATGAGCTACCTCGGCGACTTCCTGTTCGCACCCGAGCGTGCGCGTTCGCCGGTCAAATCGCTGTCCGGCGGCGAGCGCAACCGCCTGCTGCTGGCGCGCCTGTTCGCCAAGCCGGCCAACTGCCTGGTGCTGGACGAGCCGACCAACGACCTCGACATCGACACGCTCGAACTGCTCGAAGAGCTGCTGGCCGAATACAAGGGCACGGTGTTCCTGGTCAGCCACGACCGCACCTTCCTCGACAACGTCGTCACCGAGGTGATCGTTTCCGAAGGGCAGGGGATGTGGCGCGAATACGTCGGTGGTTACAGCGACTGGGAACGCGTGAAAAACGAGGCTGCCAAAGCGCCGCCGGCCGCGGCACCGGCCCAGGCTGTAAAGACGAGTTCGCCTAAAACGAATGAAATGTCATCCAGCGCACAGAACGCCTCCAGCAAGAAGGTAAAGTTGAGCTACAAGGAGCAGCGAGAGCTGGAGGAACTTCCTCAGCTCATCGCCAGCCTTGAAGATGAGCAGTCGGCAATCACGGCCCAGCTGAATTCGCCAGACTTTTACAAGACCAATCCCGCAGATGCGCGCAGAATGAACGCCCGTTTTGCGGAGATCGAGGACTTGCTGCTTGAAACCCTGGATCGCTGGGAGCGCCTCGAAGCGCGCGCCAGGGGGGAGTAGCATGGCTCGCTAGAGAGCGCAGGCCAGGTGCCTGCTGATGGAGAGACATGACCGAACATGACGACCGCATCGCTCCACCTGGCACGGCAGCCTTGCCTGCCGATGCACCCATGTTCAACGCTGCGGCCTGGGCGCGCATCCTGCCTTTCGCGGCCTACCTGTTCTTCATCGTCGCCGGCGACGTCCTCGAACGCATGGGCGTCGCCGCCTCCACGCTGCTCTGGCTCTATCCCCTCAAGATTGCTGTCGTTGTTTTGCTGCTGGCGCTGTTCTGGCGCCAGTATGCCGAGCTCAAGCCTTTCCGCCTTTCTTCCGTACAAGCGCTGACTGCGCTCGCCACCGGTGTCGTGGTGCTGGTCCTGTGGATCAGCCTGGATGCCGACTGGATGATCTTCGGTTCTTCCGCCGGTTTCGACCCGCGCGGCCAGGGTGGCCAGATCGACTGGCTGCTGGTCGCGATCCGCATCTTCGGTGCGGCCCTGGTCGTGCCGGTGATGGAAGAACTGTTCTGGCGCTCCTTCCTGATGCGCTGGATTGCCGCTCCCAATTTCGAGTCGGTTGAGCCATCTCAACTCGGTCTCAAAAGCTTCATCATCTCCGTCCTGTTGTTCGGCTTCGAGCATAACCTGTGGCTGGCCGGCATCGTCGCGGGCGCGGCCTACAACTTGCTGTACATGCGCCACCGCACGCTGTGGTCACCCATCCTCGCGCACGCCGTCACCAATGGCCTGCTGGGACTGTGGGTCGTCCGGACCGGCAACTGGTCGTATTGGTAAACCATCCAGCGCATTTAACTTTAAGAAGACAAACAATCATGTTGAATTCCCGCGTGCGTCCCCTTGCCCTCCTGCTCTTGTCCGCCTTTGCCGCGATACCGGCCGGGGCAGGACCCAGCGATGCGCTGCACGTCTACGGCGGCGTCGCCTACGGCCACGACGATAATCTCTTCCGCATTCCCGAAGACCGCCCGGCCTTCGACAACACGCGCGGCGACTCGTGGTGGACGCGCGAAGGCGGCCTGCTGTTCGACAATACCTACAGCCGGCAGCGCATCACGCTCGTGGCCAAGCTGTCGAAGACCAACTTCGACCATTTCAAGCAGCTCGATTACGACGGCAAGGACCTGCAGGCCAACTGGGCCTGGCAGCTCGGCAATCATCTGGAAGGCAGGATCGGCACGACCTACCAGCAGGTGCTGGCGCCGTACACCGACTTCGCCAGCAACGAGCGCAACCTGCGCACCACACGCAGCAATTACGTGGACGGCGCCTGGCGCTTCCATTCGGCATGGCGCGTGCGGGCCGGCTTCCAGCGCGACAAGTACAACTACGAGGCGATCAGCAACCGCTACAACAACCGTACCGAGGACACCAGCGAACTCGAACTCGACTACCTGGCGCGCAGCGGCAGCACGGTCGGCCTGGTGGCGCGCCACGTGAAGGGCAAGTATCCGTTCCCGCGTCCGGTCGGTCCGTTCACGGTCAACGACGGCTTCACCCAGGACGAGTTGAAGGCGCGCGTGAAGTGGCTCGCGACCGGCTCGACCACGCTCGATGCGCTGATCGGCTACACGCGCCGCGACCAGGCCTCGTTCGGCGAGGGCAAGACCAGCGGCCTGGCTGGCAAGATCAACGCCACCTACAAGCCGCGCGGCAAGATGACCTATACGGCCGCGGCCTGGCGCGACTTCGCGCCGCTCGAGAGCACGATCGTCAGCTACACCCTGAACAAGGGCGCCAGCGTGGGCGCGCAATGGGATGCGACGGCCAAGATCTCGGTCAATGCCGACGCCATTTACGAACGCCGCAGCTATAGCGCGCGCCGCGAGTTTGCCGGGTCCGACAACCTGCGCGATTCGGTGCGTACGGCAACCCTGCGCGCGACCTGGCGCCCGCGTCCCACACTCCAGGTGCAGGGCGGCGTCGCACACCAGGAGCGCAGCGGCTCCGTGGCCATCGGAACCGGCAGCTTCAAGTCGAACAGCGTGACGCTGACGGCCAACGCCCAGTTCTGAGGCAGTTCTTTCAGGTTCCTATGACGGTCAATGACATACCACTGATATCGTTCTTCCAGCGGGTGCTCGATCCCCTGATCATCATGGGAACCTTGTACCTGTCGGCACTGGTGTACCACGAGCCTTTCTCCGGCTACATGCTGGTGCTGATGATCCTGGCCTTCTTCATTTCGTCGGCCGTGTACCAGCACATCGATCCCTACCGCACCTGGCGCAGCGGACGCATGTGGGCCTACGGGCGCGATACCGTGTTCGGCTGGGGCGTGACCCTGGCCGTGCTGTGGTTCCTCGGCTCGTCGAGCGGCCTGAAGTACTTCTACGATGGACGCGTGCTGCTGGCCTGGGCAGTCGCCACGCCGGTGATCCTGCTCACCAGCCACATCGCCGCGCGCCTGGCGAATGCGCCGGGCCGCAGCAAGGAAGTGCGTTCGGTGGTGGTGGTCGGCGTCAACGACGTCGGCCTGAAGTTCGCGCGCGTGGTCGAACAGCACCCGAATCTGTTCATGGCAGTGCGCGGCTTTTTCGAGGACCGCGCCGACGACCGCATTCCCGCCGACATGCCTTACCCGATGTTGGGCAAGACCGAAGACCTGGCCCAGTACGTGCGCGAGCACGGTACCAAGATGATCTTCATCAGCCAGCCGATCTCGGCCCAGCCGCGTATCCGCAAACTGATCGACGAGCTGCAGGACACCACGGCCTCGGTCTATTTCCTGCCCGACGTCTACATCTTCGACCTGATGCAGGCGCGTTTCGACAACGTCGGCGGCATGCCCGTCATCGCTATCTGCGAGACGCCCTTCATGGGCCTGAACAGCACCATCAAGCGCGCCTCGGACATCGTGCTGGCCTCGCTGATCCTGCTGATGCTGGCGCCGCTGATGCTGGTGGTGGCCATCGCCGTGAAGCTGAGCTCGCCCGGCCCGATCATCTTCCGCCAGCGCCGCTACGGCCTGTATGGCGACGAGATCATCGTCTACAAGTTCCGCTCGATGACGGTGATGGAGAACGGCGGTGCGGTGGTGCAGGCCCAGCGCAACGATGGCCGGGTGACGAAGATCGGCGGCTTCCTGCGCCGTACCTCATTGGACGAGCTGCCGCAATTCATCAACGTGCTGCAGGGCAGGATGAGCATCGTCGGACCGCGTCCGCATGCGGTGGCGCATAACGAGCAGTACCGCAAGCTGATCAAGGGCTACATGCTGCGCCACAAAGTAAAGCCGGGAATTACCGGTTGGGCCCAGGTCAACGGCTTGCGTGGCGAAACCGCCACGCTGGACAAGATGGAAGCGCGCATCCAGTACGACCTGGACTATCTGCGCAACTGGTCCGTATGGCTGGACCTGTGGATCGTGCTCAAGACTGTCAAAGTCGTGTTGATGCGCGAAAACGCATTTTAAATATGTTTTAGAGGAAATTAAGTCTACTTAAGGTTGACTTAAAGGGGCGGATTCAATCGGATCGGCGCTTGCGGGGACGATTGGGCTGCGTAGAATAATTGATGAGATTGCAATATTTTAAGGGGCTTATCCAGATTGGGTCTGCTACCTGAAAGGCAAGCAAGAACATGAAAAAAGCGCTGATCACAGGAGTGACCGGACAGGACGGCTCTTACCTTGCCGAACTGCTGCTCTCGAAAGGCTATGAAGTACACGGGATCAAGCGGCGCGCCTCGCTGTTCAATACCGGGCGCATCGACCACATCTACCAGGATCCCCATCTCGAGGACGCGAACTTTTTCCTGCACTACGGTGACCTGTCGGATACCTCGAATTTGAATCGCATCATGTGCGAGATCAAGCCGGACGAGGTCTATAACCTGGGCGCGATGAGCCATGTGGCGGTTTCCTTCGAGTCGCCGGAATACACGGCCGACGTCGACGGCCTCGGCACCCTGCGCCTGCTGGAAGCGATCCGCTTCCTGGGGCTGGAAAAGACGACGCGCTTCTACCAGGCTTCGACTTCCGAACTGTACGGCCTGGTGCAGGAAACCCCGCAGCGCGAGACCACGCCTTTCTATCCGCGCAGCCCTTACGCAGTGGCCAAGCTGTACGCCTACTGGATCACGGTGAATTACCGCGAAGCCTATGGCATGTATGCCTGCAACGGCATCCTGTTCAACCACGAATCCCCGCGCCGCGGCGAAACCTTTGTGACCCGCAAGATCACGCGCGGCCTGGCGAACATCGCCCAGGGCCTGGAGCAGCAACTGTTCCTGGGCAACCTGGATGCGCTGCGCGACTGGGGTCACGCCCGCGACTACGTCGAGATGCAATGGCTGATGCTGCAGCAGGACAAGCCGGAAGACTACGTGATCGCGACCGGGCGCCAGTACTCGGTGCGCACCTTCGTCGAGCTGGCTGCGCGCGAGCTGGGCATTGAGATCGCCTGGCAGGGGGAGGGCGTGAACGAGCGCGGCGTGATCGCTTCCGTGAGCGGCGATAAAGCGCCGGGGGTTGTGGTAGGCCAACCAATCGTCGCGGTCGATCCTCAATACTTCCGCCCGACGGAGGTCGACACCCTGCTCGGCGACCCCGGCAAGGCGCGCGAGCGTCTCGGCTGGGAACCGCGTACCCCTTTCGAAGCGATGGTGCAGGAAATGGTGGCGGCCGATCTGGACACGGCGCGCCGCCACAAGCTGCTGGCATCGCATGGTTACAACGTTGCAATTTCAATGGAGTGAACGTTGAATACTCAGCCCCGCATCTACGTCGCCGGCCATAACGGCCTGGTCGGCTCGGCCATCGTGCGCACCCTGCGCGCGCAAGGCTACACCAACATCGTCACCCGCAGCCACAAGGAACTGGAACTGACGGACCAGGCCCAGGTACGCGAGTTCTTCCGTACCGAGAAGATCGACCAGGTCTATCTGGCAGCCGCCAAGGTGGGCGGCATCCACGCCAACAATACCTATCCGGCCGACTTCATCTACGACAACATGATGGTGCAGGCGAACGTCGTCCATGAGGCCAGGTTCAATGGCGTACAGAAGCTGCTGTTCCTGGGCTCGTCCTGCATCTACCCGCGCATGGCGCCGCAGCCGATCAAGGAAGAGTACCTGATGAGCGGCATGCTGGAGCCGACCAACGAGCCTTACGCGATGGCCAAGATTGCCGGCATCAAACTGTGCGAGAGCTACAACCGCCAGTACGGGACCGACTACCGCAGCGTGATGCCGACCAATCTCTACGGTCCTGGCGACAACTACCACCCGGAAAACAGCCACGTCATCCCGGCCCTGATCCGACGCTTCCACGAAGCCAAGCTCAGCAACGCACCGGAGGTCGTGATCTGGGGCAGCGGCAAGCCGATGCGCGAGTTCCTCTACGTCGACGACATGGCGGCGGCCTGCGTGCACGTGATGAATCTCGACCAGGCCACCTATGCCAAGTACACCGATCCGATGCATTCGCACATCAACGTCGGCACCGGCCAGGACGTCACCATCGCCGAGCTCGCGCGCCTGGTGGGCGAGGTGGTCGGCTACCGCGGCCGCATCGGCTTCGACACCAGCAAGCCGGACGGCACGCCGCGCAAGCTGCTGGACGTGTCGAAGTTGACGCAGCTCGGCTGGCAGGCCAGCACGCCGCTGTCGGAAGGCCTGCGCCAGGCCTATGCCGCTTTCGTCGAGCTGACGGAGGCGGAACAGAACCGTGCGGCAGCCTGATGGGACGCCGCGCGCGCACGCCTACGGTTGAGTGTTAACCGACGAACAGAGGCGCAAGCGTGCGGCACCCAGAATGCATCAGTAGCAGACTGAAGCTTGAGACTGCTTCGGCATAAAAAGAGTTCCACTAACCCCCAAGGAAACTATCTTGAACACATACCACCTGGCTGCCATGAAAACGACCTCTGCTCCCTCTACCCCGAAGCGCGTGCTGTGCGCCGCGCTGATCCTGGTTGCGGCAACCTTGAGCGCATGCGGCGACAAGGCGACGAAAGAAAAGAAACCGGGACAAGCCCTGGCCAGCGTCAACGGCGAAGAAGTCACGGTGCTGCAGCTGAACGAGGAACTGCAGCGTGCCGGCGTCACGGCAGCCCAGCAGGACACGGCCAGCAAGCAGCTGCTGCAAGTCCTGATCGACCGCCAACTGCTGCAGGAGGCGGCAGCCAAGGAAAACCTGGACCGCGATCCCAAGGTCATGCAGGCGATCGACCGCGCGAAGTCGCTGATCATCGCCCAGGCTTACCTGCAAAAGCGTGTGGGCAACGTCACCAAGCCCACGTCGAAAGAAGTCGAAGACTACTTCAACGCACATCCGGAATTTTTCTCCAACCGCAAGCAATTCAGCATGAGCGAAATCGTCATCGGCGCCAACGATCTCACGCCTGAAGTGCGTGCCGCCGCCGACAGCGCCAAGTCGCTGGAGGAGGTCGCGGTCTGGATGGATGCGCACAAGATCAAGTACGGACGTACCCAGATCACCCGCAGCACCGCCGACGTGCCGCCGCAGCTGTCGTCCAAGCTGCTCGGTATGCCGAAGGGCCAATTGTTCGTGGTCAAGGAAGGCCCGCGTGCGATGTTCATTTCCGTGAACGAGGTCAAGGATGCGCCGGTCACACTGGCGGTCGCCGCCCCGCAGATCGAGCAGTTCCTGGTGAACAAGAAGAACAAGGAGCTGGCTTCGGCCGAGCTGCAGCGCCTGCGCGCCGACGCCAAGATCGAGTACATCAACAAGTCGATGATGCCCGATCCGAAGGCTGCACCGGCGATGCCGGCAGGCGGCGTCCCGACCAGCGCGGTGGCGGGCGCCGATGCCGCGCCGGTCGCCGACCAGAACGGCGGCACGCCGGCCGCCGGTGCGGGCGCAACCCCGGCCCCGGCCGGAGCGCCGGACCGCGACAACGGCACCGACAAGGCGGCGCTGGATCGCGGCGTTGCCGGCCTGAAGTGATACGTCAACATTGATCAAAAAGAGGGAATAAAAATGAAACGACTCGTACACTGGATGATCGCAGCAACCCTGGCACTCGCCGCCGGCTTTACCAACGCGGCCGAAGTCGTGCTGGGACCGGGCGACGTGGTCAAGGCTTCGGTCTATGGCAGCCCGGACCTGGCCACCGAGACCCGCGTCTCGGAAGCCGGCAGCCTGACTTTCCCGCTGCTGGGCGAAGTGCAGGTCGGCGGCCTGACCACGCAACAGGCCGAGAAGAAAATCGGCGGCCTGCTGGAGAAGGGCGGCTACCTGAAGAAGGCCCAGGTCAACCTCCTGATTACCACGCTGGCCAGCCAGCAGGTGTCGGTGCTGGGCCAGGTCAATCGTCCGGGACGTTATCCGGTCGAAGGTAAACGCAAGGTGCTGGATCTGCTGGCCATTGCCGGCGGCGTCAACGCAGAAGGAAGCGATATGGTCAGCCTGGTGCGCACCCGTAACGGCACCACCACCCGCGAAACCATCGACATCGTCGACATGGTGCGCAAGGGCGAACTGAACCGCGACTACGAAGTGGCCGGCGGCGACATCATCTTCGTCGAGCGCGCTCCGCGTGCCTACATCACCGGCGAAGTGAACCGGCCGGGTCCGTTCCGCATCGAGCGCGCGATGACCGTGCAGCAGGCCCTGTCGGCCGGCGGCGGCCTGACCCAGCGCGGCACCCAGCGCGGTCTGCGGATTACCCGCAAGGATGCCAGCGGTGTGGCGAAGACGATGGAAGTGAAGGGTGATGACCTGGTGCAAACCGACGACGTCATCACCGTGAAAGAAAGCTGGTTTTAAGGTAGTTGAGGCCCCGGCGGTCGGGGCTTCTTTGTTCCACCCGTTTTGAAAAAGGTTCATCATGAACGTCCATCAATTCCTGCTGATCTTGCTTGCGCGGAAGAAGATCATCCTGACGACCCTCTTGTTGACGGTCGCGCTGGCCCTGGGCTGGAGCTTAATCCAGGGCAAGACCTACAAGGCGACGGCATCCGTTCTGTTGAACTACAAAGGGGTGGATCCGCTGACCGGGCTGACCATGCCGGGCCAGCTGCTGCCGGGCTATATGGCCACCCAGATCGACATCATCAGCAGCAAGAACGTGGCGCTGCGCGTGGTCGATGCGCTGCACCTGGCCAGCAGCCCGGCCGTGATCCAGCAATTCAACGAAGCCAATGAAGGGCGCGGCTCGGTGCGCGACTGGCTGGCCGACCTGCTGCTGAAGAAGCTCGAGATCGTGCCTTCGCGCGAATCCTCGGTGGTCGAGATCAGCTTCAAGGGCGCCGATCCGGCCTTCTCGGCGGCGGTCGCCAACGCGTTCGCCGACGAGTACGAAAAGATCACCGTCCAGCTGAAAACCCAGCCGGCCAAGAAAGCATCCTCGTATTTCAACGAACAGACCAAGCAGCTGCGCGACAACCTCGAAGCTGCCCAGGCCCGCCTGTCGAAGTACCAGCAGGAGAAGGGCATCGTCAGCCTGGACAACAACCGTGTCGACGTCGAACTGTCGCGCCTGAACGAACTGTCGGCCCAGCTGGTGCAGGCCCAGACCGCCGCGATGGAAGGCAATTCGCGCCAGGCCGCCGCCGGTTCCGCGCTGACCTCGCCGGACGTCGCCAACAACTCCCTGATCCAGCAGATGCGCGCCAACCTGGCTACCGCCGAAGGCAAGTTCGCCGATACCTCGCAGCGCTACGGCAAGAACCACCCGCAATACCAGGCCGCACAGGCCGAGCTGGGCAAAGTCCGCGCGGAGCTGAACGCCGCCCTCGCCACCGTCTCGCGCAGCGTCGGCGCGAATGCCCAGGTGATGCGCCAGCGCGAAGCCGAACTGCGCGAAGCCGTGGCCCAGCAGAAGGCCAAGGTGCTGGAACTGAACCGCGCCCGCGACGAACTCGGCGTGCTGCTGAAAGATCTCGACAGCGCCCAGCGCGCCTTCGACGCCGCTTCGCAGCGCTTCTCGCAAACCCGCATCGAAGCCCAGTCCGAGCAGTCCGACATCTCGCTGCTGAACCCGGCCGTGGCGCCGACCGAGCCGTCCGGCCCGCGCGTGCTGCTGAACACCCTGGTCGGCATCCTGGCCGGTACCGTGCTGGGCGTCGGCCTGGCCCTGCTGCTGGAATTGCTGAACCGTCCGGTGCGCTCGCCGAGCGACGTCAAGGACATGCTGGGCATCCCGGTGCTCGGCACCATCGAATGGAAGACGCCGCACCGCCGCGGCGGCGGCATCCGTTCCCTGATGACGCCGCGCCGCCTGTTGCGCCTGAACTGAAGCGCCTGAATTGATCGAGGACCGACCATGAATTCACCGATGCTATCCGCCGTCCCCGCCGACCACGCCGCCGAAATGAGCATGGGCGCGCTCCTGCTCGATTCCGGCAAGTTGAACCCGGAAGATGCCGAACGCGTGCTGCGCATGCAGAAGGAAACCGGCATCCGCTTCGGCGAAGCGGCCGTGCGCCTGGGACTGGTGAGCGAGGATGATATCCAGCAGGTGCTGGCGCGCCAGTTCTCCTATCCGTATCTGCAGAAAGGGCAGGCCGGCCTGTCGCCCAAGCTGGTCGCCGCCTACGAGCCGTTCTCGCCCCAGGTCGAGTCGCTGCGCGCGATCCGCAGCCAGCTGATGCTGCGCTGGTTCGCCCGCGGCCGGCGCGCGCTGGCCATCGTCGGCGTCGACCAGGACGATGGCGCCGCGCTGTTCGCGGCCAACCTGGCGATCGTGTTCTCGCAGCTGGGCGAACAGACCCTGCTGGTGGATGCCAACCTGCGCGCCCCGCGTCAGCAGGATGCGTTCGCGATCAAGCCGCGCCAGGGCCTGTCGGACCTGTTGGCCGGGCGTGCCGACCTCGACGTGATTGCCCGCGTGCCGGCCTTCGTCGACCTGTCGGTGATGCCTGCCGGGACCCTGCCGCCGAATCCGCAGGAGCTTCTGGCGCGCGAAGGCTTCCGCAACCTGAATACCATGCTCGAAAGCCGTTACGACATCGTGCTGTACGACGTCCCGCCCTTCCAGGCCGGGGTCGACGCGGTGGCGGTGGCCAGCCGCGCCGGCGGCGCGCTGCTGGTAACGCGCAAGAACTACACCCGCATCTCGCACATCGGCCGTACCGCCGAACAGCTGGTCGACGCCGGCTGCGAGATCCTCGGCTCGGTGGTGATGGAGTTCTGAGATGGATACCGGCGCCCGCTCCAGCCTGCCGTCGTCCGCGCTGGCCATGCGCTCGATGCGCGCCGCGCTGCCGGAATGGTGGCCGGTGCTGCTCGGCCTGGCGATCCTGTTCGTGCCGACCTTCTACGACCTGTTCACCGGCGCCTGGGTCGGTGAAGAGCAGGGCCACGGCCCGATCATCTTCGGCCTGGCGCTGTGGCTGATCTACCGTAAATGGCCCGACATGCTGGCCGCCACCACGCCGGCGCGCGCACACTGGAGCGGCTGGCCGATCCTGGTGGCCGGCCTGCTGGCGCACATGCTGGGCCGCTCGCAGAAGATCCTGATGCTGGAAGTGCTGTCGATCATCCTGGTGATGATGGCGGTGCTGCTGGTCAAGCGCGGCGGCCGTGCGATGGGCGTGCTGTGGTTCCCCTTCTTCTTCATGATCTTCATGGTGCCGCTGCCCAGCGAGTTCGTGGCCGCGGTGACGATGCCGATGAAGATGGCGGTGTCCTGGGCCACCGAGCACATCCTGTTCGCCTTCGGCTACCCGATCAGCCGCTCCGGCGTGATCCTGCAGATCGGCCAGTACCAGTTGCTGGTGGCCGATGCCTGCGCCGGCCTGCAGACCCTGCTGACCCTGGAAGCGCTGGGCCTGTTCTACCTGAACCTGATGCGCCACCCTTCCGCCTTCCGCAACATCGGCCTGGCGATCTTCATCATCCCGATCTCGTTCTCGGCCAACGTGATCCGCGTGATCGTGCTGACCCTGATCACCTATTACTACGGCGACGCGGCGGGGCAGGGCTTCCTGCACGGCTTTGCCGGTATGGTGCTGTTCGTGACGGCGCTGGTGCTGATCCTGTCGATCGACTCGGCTCTGCAGTGGACCATCCGTCGCCGCGAGGCGAAGAACGCGCCGCTGCGTACGAAGGAGGCCGCATGAACCGCAAGCTCCTCGCAAGCGTCGTGCTCGGCGTGGCGATGGCCGGCACCTCGGCCCTGACCGGGGCCCTGACGCCGACCCAGAAAGTGGCCGACGCCCGCGCCAACTTCAACCTCGACGCGATGGTCCCGAAAAGCTTCGCCGGCTGGACCGTCGACACCAGCGTGGTTCCGCTGACGCCGGACCCGACCCAGAAGGAACTGATCGCCGCGCTCTACGACCAGACCCTGTCGCGCACCTATGTGAACGCCCAGGGCCAGCGCGTGATGCTGTCGATCGCCTACGGCGGCGACCAGAGCAAGCAGCTGCAGCTGCACCTGCCCGAGGTCTGCTATGTGGCCCAGGGCTTCGACATGCTCAAGGACCGCCGCGACGAGCTCGACACCGGTTTCGGCAAGGTCCCGGTCAAGCGCCTGGTGGCGCGCCAGAACAGCCGCAACGAGCCGATCACCTACTGGATCACGATCGGCGACAAGGCCGTGAAGTCGGGCCTCGACCAGAAGATGCAACGCTTCATCTACGGCCTGTCGGGCCACATCCCGGACGGCATGCTGGTGCGCGTGTCGACCATCGAAGCCGACGAGGCCGGCGCCTACAAGGTCCAGGACCGCTTCGTCGAGCAGATGCTCGCGGCCCTCGATCCGCAGGCGCGGACCCGGCTGATGGGCGCCGCCCCCAAGAACGGATAAGGGCCGGCGATGCAGAACCTCCTCCTTTACGTCTACACCTCGCTGCCCTTCGTGGTCGTGGCGCTGCTGTGCGTGGCGGCGATCGTCGCCGCCGGCATCGGCATGGTGCGGCCGCGCTGGCTGGCCTATGCCTACATGCTGGTGTTCTTCCTCAAGAACTCGACCAACTACGGCTCGCTGGCGACCATGGGCTCGCCCGGCATCTATACGCGCGGTTCGGGCGTGCTGCTGTTTCCGGTGCTGTTCTGGATGATGTTCGGGTTCTGGGCCTGCGCCCGTGTGTCGGCCAGCTTCCAGCGCCAGCCGACGCCGCCATGCAACCTGCGGCCCTGGTTCCTGGCCTGGTTCCTGCTGCTGGGCGCCCACATTGCGGTCGGCCTGTTCTCGGGCGTGAAACTGGCCGACATCCTGGGCGTGTCCGGCTTCTCCAACATCATCTGGATGGCACCGCTGGTGTCGCTGCTGGTGCTGTCCTTCCGTACCCGCGAAGATGCCATCGAGCTGTCGCGCTTCATCATGCTGGTCGGGCTGGGCCGCGCCATGTTCGGCCTGGTGCGCTGGGCCTTCCTGAAGGGCGACCCGAACAACGTCTACGCCAACATGAACGGCTTGAACATCAAGCTGACCTTCTTCGACATCAACGACAGCCTGCTATGCACGATCGCGTTCGCGATCGCCGCGGTCAACCTGTTCCAGGTCGTCAAGACCGACCGCAGCTTCTTCTGGCGCCTGGTCGAATGGGCGACCCTGGGCGCGACCGCCGCCTGCGTGGTGCTGTCCTACCGCCGCACGGCCTGGATCGGCTTCGTGCTGGCCGGCCTGATCATCATGATGCGCTTCCCGATGCAGCGCCGCATCCAGCTGATGGTGCTGGGCACCCCGGTGGTCGGTGCCGGCCTGCTGTACGCGGCCTTCAAGCGCCTGGGCCAGACCAAGGGCGCGGGGCAGGGCCTGTCCAGCCTGGTCTTCGACATGCAATCGAAGAAGTTCGGCGCCGAGAGCGAACGCGTGCTGGAGCTGAAGTTCGCGCTGGCCGACTTCCTGTCGCATCCGCTGACCGGCATCGGCACCTGGGGCCGTTATACCGGCTACCAGCACATTTCCTGGCAGGCGAATCCGGAAGGCGGCCTGTTCATCCATAGCGGCGTGCTGCACATCGGCCTGAAGGCCGGGCTGCCGGGCCTGGTCCTGCTGATCGGCACGATCTGGACCTTCATGATGTTCGCCCGCCGCGCGCTGCGCACCGCGCCGCCCGAACTGCTGGGCCTGGCCACGGCCGGTGCCGCCGGGCTGGCCTTCATGCTGCCCGACCTGCTGGTCGGCACGCCTTTCCCGCAAGTGCGTACGACCCAGATGCTGGCGATCTGCCTGGCGCTGCCCTATGTTGCAATGGCAGTGTGCCGCGAGCAGTCCGCCGTCCAGACGGCAAAGGAGAACAAGCGCGGCCACGTCAACCTGGTGCCGACGCGCGTCGCTGTCTGACATGAATCTGAGCCTGCTTCGCAACGCCTTCTCCAACCTGCTCGGCGCCATCATCCCCGCCCTGGTGGCGCTGGGAACCGTACCGCTGGTGGTCAAGGGACTGGGCGATGCGAACTACGGCGTGTATTCGCTGGTCACCGCCATCGTCGGCTATTTCGCGGTCATCGACATCAACGTCACCGCCGGCTCGGTCAAGTACATCGCCGAGTTCAACGCTAACCGCGACCAGGAACGCATCGACGAGACCGTGTTCTTCGGCCTGAGCGTCTATTCGATGCTGGGCCTGCTTGGGGGCATCGGCCTGTTCGTCGGCGCCCACTTCTTCGTCACCCGCGTGTTCTCGGTGCCGCCGCAACTGGTGGGGGAGGCGGTCGCCACCCTGAAGCTGGCGGCGCTCGGCTTCTTCCTCGGCCAGCTGCAGAGTTACCTGAACAGTATTCCGCAATCGCTGATGCGCTACGACATTGCCAGCCGCATCGAGATGGTGTTCGGCACCGGCGTGCCGCTGTTGACGGTGGCGGTGCTGATGCTGGGCTATGGTCTGTTCGAAGTGATCCTGGTGCGTGTGGTGGCCAGTGCGCTGAACTGCGCGATCCTGTGGCGCTGCATCCGGCGCCTGCTGCCCCAGCTGGCCTGGCGCAAGCCGGGGGCGGCGATACGGCGCGAGCTGCTCGGCTTTTCGGCCTATTCCTTCCTGTCCCGCTTTGCCGGCCTGTCGTATGCGTATGCCGACAAGCTGATCATCGGCGCTCTGGTCGGCGTGACCGGCCTGGCCTATTTCACGGTCGCCTCGACCCTGGCCAACCGCGTCCTCAGTCTGACGTTCCGCCTGTCGGGCGTTTTGTTCCCGGCCGCCAGCGCCCTGGCCGCGCGCGGCGAGCTGGAGCGTCTGCGCACTCTCTACCTGAAGGCCAGCCGCTACGTGGTCTTCCTCAACGCCTCGGTGCTGGTGCTGGTGGCCGTGTTCTCCTACCAGATCCTGTACTACTGGATCGATCCGCAGTTCGCGCGCGTCGGTCAGGTGGTGCTGGCGGTGATGGCACTGTCGCAGTTCGTCGATTCGCTGACCAGCCTGCCGTCGCTGGTCAATGACGGCATGGGCCACCCGCGCTATTCCGGCATGTTCGCGCTGGCGCGCGCCGGCGTCGGCCTGGTGGCCGTGTATGCCGGGGTGGCCGGCTGGGGCATCGCCGGCGCCGCCTGGGGCCACGTGCTGGCGTCAAGCCTGCTGACCTGCGCCTTCCTGGTGGCCGTGCATGGCCGCACGGTGCCGGCCCGGCTGGCCGACCTGATACGCCATGCCTACCTGCCCAGCGTGTTCGGGGTCGGCGCCGTCGCCATCGTCGCCGACGCCGGCAAGCAACTGTTCGGTAACGGTCCCTTCGGCCTGGCGCTGCTGGTGCTGGCGACCGCGATGCTGCTGTTCGCCTGGGGCGTGCTGTTCGTGATCGAAAGGGAGGACAAGATTCTCGCCTGGTCCCGCGTGAAAGGCATTTTGTCGATGAGGAAAGCAGTTTGAAGATTCTGATGGTTTCGGAAGACTTGCCGGGCACCCAGATCGGCGGCCTGGGCAAGCACGTGGTCACCCTGTCCAATGCGCTGCTGGAACAGGGACATGAAGTCGATATCATGGGGCGCAGCGACCGCTTCCATGCCGGCAGCGCGAAAGAGATCGGCTTCAATGGCCGGCTGCTGCCGGGCTTCGCATTTGCGCGGCCCGGCTGGAAGGAATCCCAGCTCGGTTTCTTCAACCCGGTCAAGCGCCCCTGGTTCGCGCGGCGGGTGGCGCGCGCGGTGCTGCGCGAGGCCGGCAAATACGAGGTGGTGCACTACCACGGCCACCTGCCCATGGTCGGGCGCTACATCCCGCCGGCGATGAACTTCGTCCAGACCCGGCATGACCAGGGCAGCGAGTGCGTGACCCACCTGCGCTTTCGCGAAGGCCACGTGTGCGAGACCCGCGACCGGCGCGACTGCGCCGCCTGCATCCACCCGGCCCCGAATTCGCTGCGCCGCACCGTGTCCGGCATCGCCGTGCACCGCTACCGCTCGGAGACGGCCGATTCCTTCGCCCGCCACAAGACCGTGTTTGTGTCCGACTTCCTGCGCCGCGCCTTCCTGCGCTCGGTGCCGGACGCCGACCTGTCGCGTGCCTGCGTGATCCACAACTTCATCCGCTATTCGCTGCTGCGCCAGCACGCGCTGGCCGCGCAGGGCGAGACGCGGGCAGGGGAGGTGCTGCTGGTCGGCCGCATCGATACCGGCAAGGGCTTCGCCGAATTCCTGGCGCAAGTGGCCGGCTGGCTGCCGCCGCATGCGCGGGTCACCATCATCGGCGATGGCCCGCAGCGCGCGCAGCTGGAAAGCCGCTACGCCGGCCCGCAGGTGCGCTTCCTCGGCTGGCAGCCCTACGACGAGGTGATCCGCATGTCGGCGCGCAGCCACGTGCTGGTGGTGCCCTCGGTGTGCGAGGAAGCCTGCTCCACCACCGTGTTGGAAGCGCTGGCCCTGGGCAAGCAATGCGTGGCGCTGGCGCGCGGCGGCACGCCGGAGCTGGCTGACTACCAATATTACGACGGCCAGCTGCAGCTGGCCGAGACCATGCCGCGGCTGGTGGAGCGGCTGGTCGACATGCTGGGACGTGCGCCAGTGACGGTGCCGCTCCCGGAATCCTTCGCGATGGACGTGTCGCATGCCATCCCCCGACTCCTAGCCCTCTACGCCAAATGACCATGACAAACAAGCCAAAATTCTCCATTGTCACCTGCACCTGGAACAGCGCCGCGACCTTGCCCGACACCCTGGCCTCGGTCCAGCGCCAGACTTGCCAGGACTTCGAGCACATCTTCGTCGACGGCGGCTCCACCGATGGCACGCTGGACCTGATCGCCGCCTATCCCGGCCGCAAGCGGGTGCTGCGCGATGTCGGCGGCGGCGTCAGCCGCGCGATGAACCAGGGCATCGAAGCGGCGACCGGCGATTACATCGCCCACCTGCACTCGGACGATTACTACGCCAGCGACGACGTGCTGGAAGTGGTGGCCGAGCGCTTCGCCAGCGAGGGCGTGGACTGGGTGTTCGGGAATGTGCAGGTGCTCAAGGACGGGCGCCTGGTGCCGCCCTACGAGATGGTGCCGTTCAGCTTCAGTTCCTTCGCCGCCGGTCGCGCCTGGGTGCCGCACCCGGCCGTCTTCATCCGCCGCAGTGCACTGAGCCGGGTCGGCATGTTCGACGAAAAACTGGTCTACGCGATGGATATCGATTTGTGGCTGCGCCTGGGCAAGGTGGCGCGCCCGGCGACGGTCGACCGTCCGCTGGCCGTGTTCCGCGACCATGCCGGCAGCATCTCCTCGGCCAACCGGATCAAGGCGCGCCGCGAGGAGTTCGCGGTGCGGCGGCGTTACATGAAGGAGGCGCCGCTGGCCTTCGGCATCTACTGCCTGCGCTACATGAAGCGCATGCGCAACCTGCAGGCCGAGACCACCCAGTGAGATCGAAGCATCCGGTAACTTGTGGTATTTATGCCAAGTTTGCCGGATTGCTCTCATAGTTTCCAAATTATCTTTTCAGTCAAAAAACAGGGAGTGCATTTCTAGAAATATTACCTCGTCAAGACCGTCATTACAGACGTTGGATTTCCGCGATCGACGAGAAAAAATCTTTGATTTCTAAGGGAAATTTTCCGCAAATCAATTGATGTGCGGTACTATTATTTGGAACCGAACAGCGCTTTTTACGTATAACTGCCGCTGTTGCCGAATACGCCTGGCGCCACGCCGACAGGCAATCCCTTGTAAGTCTTAGTTATTGTTCTCGGAGCTCCCTCATGAAATTTCATCGGAAAGGCATCGCCCTGGCGATCGCACTGACGTCGCTGTTCTGTTCTTTCAGTGCGCGTGCAGACTGGGCGCAATCCACCGATCCCCTCGTCGTCCAGCCGGCACCGGCAAATGGCCAGGTGCAGGCGCAGAACCCGCCGGGATTTGCATGGGCGCGCTACCCGAGCGGTCCGGCCAGCTATGAAATCGAGATCACGCCGGTCGGCGGTTCGCCGACCAAGGCAGTCGTCGACCGTAACTGGTACCTGCCGACCAAGGCTCTGCCTCTCGGCAACTACACCTGGCGCGTGCGCCCGGCCAATTCGAGCGACTGGTCCGCGCCGCGCTCCTTCTCGATCACCAACAAGTCGACCGTGTTCGAAGTGCCGGACAACGCCACCCTGCGTGCGCGTATCCTGGCCAAGGCCAGGCCGCGTTCGCTGCCGGCCAGCACGACCCCGTTCTCGACCTGGAACACCGCCAAGAAGACCGAGCTCGAGCCTTACCTGAGCCGCCTGACCAATGAAGTCAAGGTGCAGATGACTGCGCTGCCCGACCTGAGCGATGCGCGCTGGCCGATCACCATCGCCTCGCCGCTGACGGCGCAGATGGCTTCGCAGCAGACCGACGTGCGCAACAAGATCAACGAAGCGACCCGCCAGATGGAAGCCGCGGCCCTGCTGTGGCGCGTGCGCAAGGAACAGGTCTACCTGAACGAGGCGATCAAGCGCGGCGACCAGCTCGCCTCGCTGACCCCGACTGGTCCGACCAGCTACGCCAACCAGGACCAGGCCACCCGCCAGATCGCGCTGTCGCTGATCAAGACCATCGACATGCTGCCGGGCGACCTCGACGGCACCCGCCGCAACAGGTGGCTGGACGCCGTGCGCATTCGTACCAACGAGATGTTCGGCTACCTGTCCGGCGACAACGGCCGCCTCGACCAGTACCCGTTCGATTCGCACGGCAACACGCTGATGATCTTCATGTCGCTGATCTCGAGCCTGTCGCTGGGCGACATCCCGGATGCGCAGAAGTGGTTCGATTTCTGCTTCCGCGCCTACGTCAACACCCCGTCGCCGTGGGCCGGTCCGGAAGGCGGCTACGCCAACGGCACCGCCTATGCCGAATACGCGGCCGGCTACATGGTCGCGCTGTGGGATTCGATCAACCAGGCCAGCGGCGTGAACATGTACGCCAAGCCCTGGAGCCTGGGCTTCCTCGACTTCGCCATGATGCTGACGCCGCCGGGCGCCAAGGTGCATGCCTTCGGCGACGGTTCCGAGACCAAGCCGGACCCGCGCGTGTTCCGCGCCTTCGCGCTGCGCATGGTGAACCCGCGCGCCAACTGGTACCAGTCGAAGCTGTCGGGCATCGAAGACGGCATGGCCGTGCTCGAGGCACCGTACCCGATGCCGATCGTCGGCAACCAGGTGTACGCACCGCCGTCGAACGAGGCCTATTACCCGAGCACGGGCTGGGTTGCGATCCACAGCGACATCGGCAACGCCAATCGCAGCTCGTTCTACTTCAAGTCGAGCCCCTACGGCTCCTTCAACCACAGCCACGGCGACCAGAACGGTCTGCTGCTGTCGGTGGCCGGCCAGCCGCTGCTGGTGAAGGCTGGCTGGTACGACTGGTACGGTTCGCCGCAGTGGACCGACTGGTACCACCAGACCAGGTCGCAGAACGCGATCACCTTCGACGGCGGCAAGGGCCAGCTGGTCGACGGCTACCGCGAGCAGCTGCAGCGCAACGGCAAGATCACCGGCTGGGCGGTCAACCCCAACTACGACTACGCCGAAGGCGATGCAACCCCGGCCTATGGCGGTCAGCTGACGATGGCCAAGCGCCAGATCTGGTACTTCAAGGCCCAGGACGCGATGCTGGTGCGCGACAAGCTGTCGGCCGTGGTCCCGCACACCTACGAGTTCAACATCCACGCCCCGGTGGCGATCACGGTGGAGAGCCCGTCGAGCGTGAAGATTGCGACGGGCGGCCAGTCGGTCTGCCTGCGCGACCTGAACGGCAACGCGCCTTTTGCCACCTGGACCGGTCCGGCGCCGAAGGCTGGCGTGACCGAAAGCCACGGCGCCTTCTACCTGAAGAACGATGGCAAGTCGGTCGGCGAGTTCCTGGTACTGATGGATGTCGGCTGCAAGCGCCCGAGCGTCAAGGTGGCGGCCAGCGGCACCGGCCGTGCGGTTACCATCGGCAGCCAGACCGTGACGATCAACTAAGTCGCCCTAAGTTAGGCCTAAGTCAGGCGTAACCAAGACAGTCCAGGCGCCGTGCTACACTCGGCGCGCGGGCCAGAGTCCTTCGCAGGCAGGCGCCGCGAAGGACTTTTTTTTGCCCGTGCAATCCATCGTTCCCATGACCAAGCAGGTATTCCTCATCGCCGCGCACAAGGATCCCGCCCAGCTCAACGCGCTGGTCGAGCAGCTGCGCGACGAGGATTTCCTGATCTACGTCCACCTCGACGCCAAGGGCGCCATTGATCCGCGCGCGGTGCACCCGGCAGCGCGCCTGGTCAAGGAACGCGTGGCGGTGCACTGGGGCTGCTTCAGCCAGGTGCGTGCGACCCTGAACTCGCTGGCCCAGATCGTGACCGAAGTGCCGGACTTCGACAAGGTGCTGTTCCTCAGCGCCCAGGATTTCCCGCTGCTCTCGAACCCGGCGCTGAAGGCGGCGTTGGCAGGGCTGCGCGGACAAGAGCTGCTCGACACCGTGCCGATCGGCCGCGAGCCCGGCCAATGGGCGGCCGACTATCGCTACCAGTATTTCTACCGCGACGATGCCGGCAAGCCGCTGCGCCTGGCCTGCTCGCTGGCGAACCGCGCGATGCGCGCCTGCGGCTTCACGCGCAGGCTGCCCGGCGCCATGCGTCCCTACGGCGGCTCGTCCTGGTGGGCGCTGTCGCGCGACTGCGTGCGCGAGCTGCTGGAGCGGGTGCGGCGCGAGCCCGCCATTGCGCGCTTCTTCCGCAGCGTGGCCTGCGCCGACGAGATGTTTTTCCAGACCCTGGTGATGAATTCGCGCTTCGGCGAGCGTGTGCTGCCGCAGAACTTCCGCTACATCCAGTGGCCGGAGCAGGGCGCGCGCAATCCCAAGATTCTCGACGAACACGACTTCGAGCGCATCGCCGCATCGAAAGCCCATTTCTGCCGCAAGATCGACAGCCGGGCCAGCGCCGCACTGCTGCCGCGCCTGATGGCCCTGCGCGAGCACCGCAGCGCCGCTGCTTAGCACGGCCTTAGTACGTCCTTAGCGCGGCTGCATCTGCTCGAGCCGCGCACGCATCCGCGCCGCCAGCGCTTCCTGCAGACGCTGTTCGGTGGCAGCCGCCGCATCCATGCGCTCGCCCTGGCGTTCGGCCTCGTCGGCATCGGCCTCATCCGCAAACACGCCGTGCTTCACTTGCGGGTCGAGCTCGCGTGCGCGCCTGGCCAGCCCGAAGATCGTGCGCGCGGCATCGATCCATTCGGCGCGCGCCTGCATGCTGAGGTGCTGGTGTTCCATCTGGGCCTGCAGGGCCGTCATGAGGCCGTCCGAGATGGCCTGGCGCTGGTCTGCGGGATGTTCTTCGAGCACCGGCACCAGCTGGCGCGTGGCCTCGACCAGCCACTGCTGGACCAGCGTCCGGTGCTCCGCCACCAGCGCTTCCAGCGCGTCGATCGCGGCCAGCGAGGTCTGCACGCCGGCCATCGACGACAGGCGCTCCACCGTGAGCACCTTTTCCAGTTCGAGCGCGCTCTGGCGTGCGGCATAGGCCTGGGACAGGGCCAGGCCATTGTTCTGTAGCTGCAGCATCAGCTGGAGCAGCGCTTGTTGCGGCGGGATTTTCATGATCGTGGAACGGCCGGAGATAGCGACAGCATACCAGTGTACGGTTGCGTTCCGCGTGGGCACGGGGTGCCCACCCTACGTTAGAATCGGCGCATGCCCAGCCAACCGATTACCTCATCACCGTCCCCGCTATCGATTGCCTTCATCGTCCGCGATCCGCTGCCGCCGATCCGGGCCGACGTCGACACCCTGTTCGGCACCGAGATGCCGCGCTATGGCGTGCATACCGAACTGGTGGGGCAGGGCGGCAGCGAGGGCGATGCGAGCGCTTGGCCCGCTGGCGGCATGCACGTGGTCGGCAGCCTGCGCTCGCCGCTCGCCGCCTTCTGTTCGCCGCTGTGGGACCTGGTCGGGCTCTGGCGGGCACTCGGCAAGGGCAAACGCCCGGATTGCGTGCAGGTGCGCGACAAGATCGCCAGCGGCTTGCTGGGCCGCATTGCCGCCGCGCTGCTGCGCGTGCCCTTCGTCTACTGGATGTCCTTTCCCATCGTCGAAGGCTATGCCGTGCGCCGCGACGACATCGCGCACCACCAGCGCGGCATCAAAGGCCGCCTCAAATGGGCCGCGCATGCGCTGCGCGCCTGGGCTTCGCGCGTGACGATCTATCGCCTGGTGCTGCCGGGCGCGCGCCACATCTTCGTGCAGAGCGACGCCATGGCCGACTGGCTCGCAAGCAAGGGTTTCTCGCGCGAACGCATGACGGCGGTGCCGATGGGCGTCGATGCCGCGTTGTTCGACCGCGCCACGGTCGAGCCGGTGCAAGATGCGCGGCTGGACAGCCGCCGCGTGGTGCTCTACCTGGGCCGCATCGCGCAGTCGCGCAAATCCGACTTCCTGCTCGACGTTACCGAGGAACTGCGCAAGGCCTGTCCCGACGTCCTGCTGGTGATCGCCGGCGATGCGCCCTCGAACGACGAGATGAACTGGATGCGGCGCGAGATCGCCGCGCGCAAGCTGGAACAGCACGTGCTGCTGACCGGCTGGCTGCCGCGCAAGACCGCGCTTGGCTACGCGGTGCGGTCCGAGGTCGGGCTGGCCGCGGTGCCGCGCGGCGTGCTGGGCGACACCATGTCGCCGACCAAGGTGGTCGAGTACCTGGCGCTGGGCATCCCGGCCGTGGCCAACGACATCCCCGACCAGCAACTGGTGATCGAGCAGAGCGGCGCAGGGCTGTGCGTACCGATGGAAGCCCAGGCTTTCGCCGCCGCGACCCTGGAATTATTGAACGATCCGGAACGCGCTCGACAGTTCGGGATGCGTGGTCCAGCGTACGTTAAGAGCCATCGCACCTATGATATTCTCGGCCGAAATGTTGCAAGAACTTACAAGAAAGTCCTGATGGAGTAAGCCTGCATGACGTGGACCCGGTCGCTCAAGTTTTCCCTGCGTTCGCTCGGGCGTGAGCTGGTCCGCAACATCTGGGGGCGCATCTTTGTCTACCCGGCGCTGGCCAGGAACGAAGGCTCGCGCGAACACCTGGCGCGTTACGTGGCGCAGCGTGCGGCGAAGGCCGGCGTGCCGCTGGACGGCGATCCCTTCACCCTGGCGCGCCTGGCGCCCGGCACACCGCTGCTGACCAAGCAGGAGGTGCGCCAGCACCCCGAGCGCCTGCTGCGCCCGCGCCGCCCCGGCTCCCTGATCCGCACGACCATCAAGACCAGCGGCACCTCCGGCACGCCGCTGACCATCGTGCAGTCGCTCGGCAACATGGTGCGCGAAGAAGGCTTCGTCTACCGCCAGCTGCGCTGGATCGGCTGGCGCCCCATGCAGCGGCGCGCCTGGATCCGCGGCGACATCGTCTGCGCCGACCATCCCCAGGATGGGCGCTACTGGTGCCGCGACTGGGTCGGCAACATGCTGATGATGTCCTCCTACCACTTATCGAATGACACGATCGGCGCCTATGTCGACGCCCTCGAAGCCTTCGAGCCGGTCGTGATCCACGCCTACCCGTCCTCGATCGCGGCGCTGGCCGCCTGGCTGAACGCACGCGGACGGCGCTACGGCGGCCGCAGGCTGCGCGGCGTGATGACCTCGTCGGAGACCATGGAGCCGGACGTGCGGGCGGCGGTCGAGCAGGCCTTCGGCGTGCGCGTGTTCGACTGGTACGGCCAGTCCGAACGGGTGGCGGCGATCGGCAGCTGCGAGCATGGCAGCTACCACCTGCTGACCGACTACGGCAGCGCGGCACTCCTCGAGACCGACAAGCCGGATGTATTCGAACTGGTCGGCACCAGCCTCAACAACCTGGCGATGCCCCTGGTGCACTACCGCACCGGCGATACCATCGTGCCCGGCAACGAAGCCTGCGCCTGTGGCCGCGTGTTCCCGACCGTTCAAAGCGTGCTGGGACGCCAGGAAAAGGTCATCACCCTGCCGGATGGCCGCATGATCGGCCGCCTGGACCGCGTGTTCCAGGGCAACGACCGGCATCTGGTCGAGGGCCAGGTGTCTTACCGCGGCAACGGCCGCTTCCTGCTGCGGGTGGTGACCACCGAAGGCTGGCGCGAGGCCGATGCCGAGGCCATGGTCGCCAAATTCCTGCTGCGCGTGCCCGGCGTCGAGGTGACGGTGCAGCAGGTCGACGCGATCCCGCGCGGCCGCAACGGCAAGTTCGAGTTCGTTGTCGTAGAGGAAGAAGGTGAACTGTGCGCACGACGGGAAATTCATGATGTATGATCGAAACATTGCCCGTTTTATAAGAGCGTGTATTTTGTTACAACAGCAGCCGAAACAGGGGATGGACAGCGGGGCGGACGCGTGAAAACGCCCGCGCCACGCATCCTCATGGTCGGCACCGCACTCGAAGGCCGGGGCGGGGTGGCGGCCGTGGTGGCCGTGTTGCGCCAGCACGGCCTGTTCGAACGCGAGGGGGTGCGCTACGTCGCCACCCACCATGAAGGCTCGAAGGCGGCCAAGGCGAAAGGCGCGCTGTCGGGTTTCTGGCACACCGTGCGGGCCTGCTTCGGCCAGCATCCGGCGGTGGTGCACGTGCATGCGGCGTCGCGCGCCAGCTTCGTGCGCAAGTCGATCGTGCTGCTGATCGCGCGCCTGGCCGGCTGCAAGACCATTTTTCATTTGCATGGCGGCGGTTTCCGCCAGTTCGCGACGGTCGAAGCGGGTGCCTTGATGCGCCGCTGGATCCGCCACACGTTGGAAGCGAGCTCGGTCGTGATCACGCTGTCGAGCGGCTGGGCCGGCTTCGTGCGCGGCTTCGCGCCCAAGGCGAGGGTGGCGGTGATGCCGAATTCGGTGCCCTTGCCGCCGGACCTGCCGGGCGCGCAGCCGGAACCGGGCCGCATCCTCTTCCTCGGCCGGCTGGAGGCCGCCAAGGGCGTGTTCGAACTGCTCGGCGCCGGTGCGCGGCTGGCCGCCAAGTACCCGGCGCTGCGCCTGGTGTTCGGCGGCGAAGGCGATGCCGCGGCCCTCTTGCTGCGCGCGGACGAGCTCGGCATCCGGGACCGCGTCGAATTGCCGGGCTGGATAGGCCCGCAGCAGCGCGACCAGCAGCTGGCGCGCGCCGCCGTGTTCTGCCTGCCTTCGCATGCCGAGGGCTTGCCGATGTCCATGCTGGAAGCGATGGCGGCCGGGCGGGCGGTGGTCGCCAGCAGCGTGGGCGGCATTCCGGAAACGATCGCCGACGGCGACAACGGCCTGCTGGTGCCGCCGCGCGACGAGGCGGCGCTGGCACAGGCGCTGGATCGGGTATTGGGCGACGACGCCCTGCGCGCACGTCTGGCAAGACACGCGCGCGTCACAATCGAGCAGCACTATTCAACCGAGGTAGTGTGCGGCCAGCTATCCGCGCTCTACCGTGAATTGGCGGGGACACGAGGATGAGCGAAGCGACAGGCGTGACGTGGCTGGTGAACCGTTTGCGCTGCATGTCGGTGGCCGAGGTCGGCTACCGGATCCAGCAGGCGGCGGTGAAGGGCGTGGCGAAACGGGTGCGGCCGCGCGCCGCGCCGCCGCTGCCGCGCGCCCGCACCTTCGCCATCCAGGGTGCGCCGCAGATGAGTGCGGCCGAGCGCGAGCTGCTGCTGGCCGACGCCGACAGTATCTGCGCCGGCCACGTGGTCCTGTTTGCCGAGCGCCGCTACGACGTCGGCATGCCGCCGCTGTGGAACCGCGACCCCGAAAGCGGCGTCGTCGGCCCGGCCGTCTACGCCGGCGACATCGCCATCACCAACCGCGAGCTGGTCGGCGACATCAAGCATGTCTGGGAGCTGAACCGCCACCTGCACCTCGTGCGCCTGGCCCAGGCCTGGGCGGTCACCCATGACGTGGCCTGGCTGCACGCGCTGCATCACCAGCTGCGCAGCTGGCTCGACCAGTGTCCGCCGCTGGTCGGCCCCAACTGGACCAGCTCGCTGGAACTGGGCATCCGCCTGATCAACTGGAGCCTGGTCTGGCAATTGATCGGCGGCGAAGGCAGCGGCCTGTTCGCCGGCGAGGATGGCGAGCGTCTGCGCGCCGACTGGCTCGATTCGATCCACGCCCACTGCAGCGCGATCGCGCGCCACCTGTCGCGCCACTCCTCGGCCAACAACCACCTGATCGGCGAACTGGCCGGCCTGTATGTCGGCGCCTCGATCTGGCCCTGCTGGAAGCAGTCCGGTGCCTGGCTGGAACAGGCGCGGCGCGAACTGGAAACCGAGGCCCAGGCCCAGTTCTCGCGCGACGGCGTGAATCGCGAGCAGGCCTTCGCCTACCACATCTTTTCGTCCGAATTCCTGTTCGTCGCCGGCCTGGTCGGCCAGGCCTGCGGCCACCCGTTCTCGCGCGCTTACTGGACCAGCCTGCAGCGCGCACTGCGCTTCCTGCGCTCCGTGCGCGATGTCGGCGGCAACGTGCCGATGGTCGGCGACGCCGACGACGGCATCGTGTTCCGCCTGGATGCGCCGGGCAGCGACCGCGCGGCCCAGTTGCTGGCGCTGGGCGATGCCGTGCTGCACAAGCACGACAGCACTTGGGTCAGCGGGCACACCGGCGTGCGCTGGCTGCTGCACACGCTGCCGGGCAAGCGCCCGGAAGCCGATCCGCACGAATCCGAGACCGGCTGGGCCTTCCCGGACGGCGGCTATCTGCTGTTCGGTTCGCACTTCGGCGAAGCGAACGAGATCAAGGGCATGGTCGATTGCGGCCCGCTGGGCTACCTGGGCATCGCCGCCCACGGCCACGCCGATGCGCTGGGTCTGACCCTGTCGGTCGGCGGCGAGGAATGCCTGGTCGATCCGGGCACGTATTCCTACTGGCAAGAGCACAAGTGGCGCGATTATTTCCGCGGTACCTCGGCCCACAACACGGTGCGCATCGACGGCCTCGACCAGTCGGTGTCGGGCGGGCGCTTCATGTGGCTGAAAAAGGCCAGGGCCAGCATCGAGAAGATGCCGCAGTCGCCGCACGAGTTCGATTTCCGCGGCTCGCACGACGGCTACGAGCGCCTGGCCGATCCGGTACGCCACATGCGCACCGTGCGCTTCGACGCGGCCAGCGCGAGCCTGGTGGTGCGCGACGAGTTCGCGGCCAAGAAGCACCACCAGGTCGAGCAGTTCTGGCATTTCGCGCCGGGCCTGAGCGTCCGTCTGGATAGTTCCGGCCTGCACGTGCGCGGCAAGCGCTTCGCCCTGCAAATGCACGCCCACGGCGCCGACCTCAAGCTGGAATTGGTGCGCGGCAATGAAAATCCGCCGCTCGGCTGGTATTCGCGCTGCTATGAATCGAAGCAGCCCTGCGATGTGCTCAAGATCAGCACCGTATCGTCCGCCGTTCCAGTCGAGTGCAGGTTTACAATAACGTTTTTTTAATACCCGGCCACCGGCCCTGTTGTTCACATACTAATTACTAGGGAACTTGTTTCATGCTTATTTATCTGGTTGCGGGCGCCCGGCCCAACTTCATGAAGATCGCCCCCATCGTCCGCGCGCTGCAGGCACAGCCGGAACAGCGGCTCACCTACAAGATCATTCATACGGGCCAGCACTACGACCGCGACATGAACGACGTGTTCTTCGAAGAACTCGGCATTCCGCAACCTGACGTCTTCATGGCGGCCGGCGGCGGCAGCCATGCCCAGCAGACCGCCAAGATCATGGTCGGTTTCGAAGAACTGTGCCAGACCGAGCGCCCGGCCGCCGTGCTGGTGGTGGGCGACGTGAATTCCACGCTGGCCTGCTCGATCGTCGCCAAGAAACTGAACATCCCGGTCGCCCACGTCGAAGCCGGCCTGCGCTCCGGCGACATGACCATGCCGGAAGAAATCAACCGCCTGGTCACCGACAGCATCTCGGACTGGTTCTTCGTCACCGAACCGGCCGCCCTGGAACACCTGCGCCGCGAAGGCAAGCCGGACTCGGCGGTGCACTACGTCGGCCACGTGATGGTCGACAACGTGCTGTACCAGGCCGACAAGCTGGCCAACACGGACACCTCGGGTTTCGAGACCAGCGCCTTCAAGCAGGCGCGCAAGGAAGCGGGCGAGCGCTACGGCGTGGTCACCATGCACCGTCCGAGCAACGTCGACGATGCCGCCACCTTCACCCGCATCGCCGGCGCGCTCAAGGAAATCGCGGCCGAGCTGCCGCTGATCTTCCCGGTGCACCCGCGCACCCGCGCCAACATCGAGAAATTCGGCATCGATCTCGGCCCGAACGTCACGCTGGCCGGTCCGCAGGCCTACATGGCCTTCCTGAACCTGTGGAAGGACGCGGCGGTCGTGCTGACCGACAGCGGCGGCCTGCAGGAAGAGACCACGGCACTGGGCGTGCCCTGCGTCACGATCCGCGAGAACACCGAGCGTCCCGTCACCGTCGACGAGGGCTCGAACGTACTGGCCGGTACCGATCCGGCAGTCATCATGGCTGAAGCGCGCAAGGTATTGCGCGGCGAAGGCAAACAGGGCCGCCGGCCGCACCTGTGGGACGGCAAGGCGGCGGAACGTATCGTCGCGGTACTGGCAACCGAGCTGGCGAAAGTACCCGAATGAGTAGAAAAGGATGATCAGATGAGCGAACGCATCACACTGATGGGGTGCTCCATCGACAACCTGTCGATGGAGGAAACACTGCAGACCATCGAGGGTTTTATCCATACAGGAAGGCCCCATCAGCACGTGGTGGTGAACGTCGACAAGCTGGTCAAGGCCAGCCGCGACCCGGAGCTCAGGCAGATCATCAACGACTGCGCGCTCATCAACGTCGACGGCATGCCGGTCGTGTGGGCTTCGCGCCTGCTCGGCAAGCCGCTCAAGGAAAGGGTCGCCGGCGTCGACCTGTTCGAGGCGCTGATGCGCCGGGCAGGGGAGAAGGGCTGGCGCGTCTTCCTGCTGGGCGCGAAGGAAGAAGTGGTGAGCAAGGTGGCCGCCACCTACCAGCACAAATATCCGCGGCTGGTCCTGGCGGGCTACCGCAACGGTTACTGGAAGGGCGAGGCGGAGGAGGCGCAGGTCGTGGAACAAATCCGCGACGCCCGCCCCGACCTGCTGTTCGTGGCGATCAGTTCGCCGAAAAAAGAACAGTTCCTCGGCCGCTATCAGGCCGAGATGAAGATTCCGTTCGCGATGGGGGTGGGCGGCACCTTCGACGTGGCGATCGGCCACGTCAAGCGGGCGCCGGTGTGGATGCAGAAGTCGGGCCTGGAATGGTTCTACCGCTTCCTGCAGGAGCCGCGCCGGATGTTCCGCCGCTACTTCATCGAGGACATGGCATTTGTACGCCTCTTTCTCAAGGAACTGAGGCAAGGACGATAAACCTGGGATGCCCGCGGCCCGGCCGCAGGGACACAACAACAAATCGCCAGCACATCGGGGCATGGCGACCAGACATTTTTAAGAAAGAAACGCACTCATGAAAATTCTCGTTACAGGCGGCATGGGCTACATTGGTTCGCACACGGTCGTCGAGCTGCAGAACGCCGGCCACGACGTGGTGGTGTTCGACAACCTGTCCAACGCCGACCCTTCGGTACAGGGGCGGGTGCAAAAGATCACGGGCAAGTCCTTCGAGTTCGTCAATGGCGACATCCGCGACCGCGCAGCAATGGAAGCCGCGTTCGGCGCGCACAAGATCGACGCCGTGATCCACTTCGCCGGCCTGAAGGCGGTCGGCGAATCGGTGGCGCAGCCGCTGCGCTACTACGACAACAACGTCTCCGGCAGCGTGGTGCTGTTCGAGACCATGGCCAAGTTCGGCTGCAAGACCCTGGTCTTCTCGTCGTCGGCCACCGTGTACGGCGACCCGGCCTCGGTGCCGATCCGCGAAGACTTCCCGCTGTCGGCCACCAATCCCTATGGCCGCAGCAAGCTGATGATCGAAGACATCCTGCGTGACCTGTTCAAGGCCGCGCCGGACTGGCGCATCGCACTGCTGCGCTATTTCAACCCGGTCGGCGCCCATGAAAGCGGCCTGATCGGCGAGGAGCCGAACGGCATCCCCAACAACCTGGTGCCTTATATCGCCCAGGTCGCCAACGGCCAGCGCGAGAAGCTGTCGGTGTTCGGCGGCGACTACCCGACCCCGGACGGCACCGGCATGCGCGATTACATCCACGTGGTCGACCTGTCGATCGGCCACGTCAAGACCCTGGACAAGCTGGTCCAGGGTCCGGGACTGCATACCTACAACCTCGGCACCGGCAACGGCAACAGCGTGCTGGAAATGATCCACGCCTTCGAGAAGGCCTGCGGCAAGCCGATTCCTTACCAGATCGTAGACCGTCGCCCTGGCGACATTGCGAAGTGTTACGCCGACCCAACCCACGCCCGCGAGGAACTGGGTTGGACCGCGCAGCGTGACATCGCACAAATGTGCGCTGACTCCTGGCGCTACCAAACTACCCCAAAATAAGCATGAGGACCGAACCATGAAAGCGATGATTCTTGCAGCAGGCAAAGGCACCCGCGTACGTCCGCTGACCTATGACCTGCCGAAACCGATGATCCCCGTGCTGGGCAAGCCCGTCATGGCCTACCTGATCGAACACCTGCGCAAGCACGGTGTCAGCGAGATCATGGTCAACGTCAGCCACCTGCACGAAAAGATCGAGGAATACTTCGGTGAGGGCGAACAGTTCGGCGTCCAGATCGGCTACTCCTTCGAGGGCTACACCAAGGAAGACGGCGAAGTCGTGGCGGTGCCGATCGGTTCGGCCGGCGGCATGAAGAAGATCCAGGAATTCGGCGGCTTCTTCGACGACACCACCATCGTGCTGTGCGGCGACGCCCTGATCGACCTCGACCTGAAGGCAGCCCTGCTGGAGCACCGCCGCAAGGGTGCGATGGCCACCGTGATCACCAAGGAAGTGCCTTGGGATAAGGTCTCGAGCTATGGCGTAGTGGTCACCGACCAGGACGGCCGCATCACCCAGTTCCAGGAAAAGCCGAAGCAGGAAGAGGCGCTGTCGAACTTCATCAGCACCGGCATCTATATCTTCGAGCCGGAAGTGATCGACCTGATCCCGTCGGGCGTGGAATTCGACATCGGTTCCCAGCTGTTCCCGCTGCTGGCGGAGAAGGGCATGCCTTTCTACGCCCAGGGCCGGCCGTTCAACTGGCTCGACATCGGCAGCGTTTCGGACTACTGGGAAGTGCTGCAGAACGTGCTGACCGGCGAGGTCAACCACATGGACGTGCCGGGCATCCAGATCCAGCCAGGCCTGTGGGTCGGCCTGAACACCAGCATCGACTGGAACGGCACCACGATCAAGGGCCCGGTCTACATCGGCTCGGGCGTCAAGATCGAAGCCGGCAGCACCATCATCGGCCCGACCTGGATCGGTCATGGCAGCCACATCTGCGAGGGCGCGGAAATCGTTCGCAGCGTGCTTTTCGAGTACACTCGCGTACTTAACGATGTGACATTACATGAAACAATCGTCTTCAAGGACTACAGCATTGATCGCAGCGGGGAGATGAAGCATTCCTCCGAGTACAGCTCGGACGAATGGTTGAACGCCCGCGATCGTCGCCGCAGCCGCCGCAAAGATGGCGCGGAAGAGACAGATTCCACTCTAGAGAAAATAAGCGCATGAAAATCTATCCAGTCATCCTCTCCGGCGGCGCCGGTACCCGCCTGTGGCCGCTCTCGCGTGCCCTGATGCCCAAGCAGCTGCTGCCGCTGGTCTCCGACAAGACCATGCTGCAGGAGACCGCTTTGCGGGTCCGCGGCTGGCCGGGGTTGATGGCGCCGCTGGTCGTGTGCGGCAACGAGCATCGCTTCCTGGTCGCAGAGCAGCTGCGCGAGGTGGGCATCACCCCGAGCGGCATCCTGCTCGAGCCGGTCGGCCGTAACACGGCCCCGGCCGTGACGGCGGCGGCACGCCACCTGCTGGCCGACGATCCGGACGCGATCATGCTGGTGCTGCCGGCCGACCACGTGATCGAGAAGAACGAAGCCTTCCGCCTGGCGGTCGAGCGTGCCTTCCGCCTGGTGCAGGACGGTTCGCTGGCCACCTTCGGCATCGTGCCGAGCGTGCCGGAAACCGGCTACGGCTACATCCGCCGCGGCGAGCCGCTGCCGGGCTGCGACGATTGCTACAAGATCGAACGCTTCGTCGAGAAGCCGGACCGTAACACCGCCGAAGGCTTCGTCGCCGACGGCGGCTATTACTGGAACAGCGGCATGTTCATGTTCCGCGCCGACCGTTTCCTGGCCGAGATCGAGCAGCATGCGCCCGAGATCGCCAAGGCGGCAGAGTCGGCGATGCACAACGCCTACCGCGACCTCGACTTCTGCCGCCTGGACGAAGCCGCGTTCACGGCCTGCCCGTCGGACTCGATCGACTACGCGGTCATGGAACACACCCGTGACGGCGTGGTGGTCGCCAGCGACATCGGCTGGAGCGATGTCGGCTCCTGGTCGGCCCTGGCCGACGTGCAGCAGGCCGATGCCCACGGCAACGTGCAGCGCGGCGACGTCTACCTGGACGGCGTCAGCAATTCGTTGGTGCGCGCCGAAAGCCGCATCGTGGCCGTGGTCGGCGTCAAGGACCTGGTCGTGGTGGAAACCAACGACGCGGTGCTGGTCGCACACAAGGACCAGGTCCAGCGGGTGAAGAACATCGTCGACCACCTGAAGGCCCAGGACCGTACCGAGCACCTGCACCATACCCGGGTCTATCGTCCATGGGGCTTCTACGAAGGCATCGACGTGGGCGAGCGCTTCCAGGTCAAGCGCATCTGCGTCAAGCCGGGCGAGAAGCTGTCGCTGCAGATGCACCACCACCGCGCCGAGCACTGGGTGGTCGTGTCGGGCACCGCGCGCGTGACCTGCGGCGAGAGCGTCAAGCTGCTGGCCGAGAACGAGTCGACCTACATCCCGATCGGCATGACGCACCGCCTGGAAAACCCGGGCAAGCTGCCGCTGCACCTGATCGAGGTGCAGTCGGGCAGCTACCTGGGCGAGGATGACATCGTGCGTTTCGAGGACATCTATCAACGCAGCTGAGCAACGCAGCTGAGAAACGTATCTGAGAAACGCAGCTGCGTTCGCCTCATCGACGCCGCCCGCGCCCCCGGCGCCGGCGGCGTTTCTCTTTTCCTCGGGTCTACCGTGCGTGCGCCGCCATGCATCGGGCATACAATCGGCGTCTTGAACCGAGGGGAGGACAATCCCATGAAGACGATCATTGCAGCGGGCGGCATGCTGCTCGCCCTGGCCGGCGCAGGCGTGGGCACGGCCCGGGCCGGCGATATCATCGGCGGCTCCAGCCTGCTGGACGACAGCCGCCACGCCCAGCTCGAGCGCTGGCTCGGCCAGGGCGAGTTCAACCTGAACAACGTGTACACGCTGCGCCCGGGCGATACCTCGGTCAATTTTCACAATGCCGCGGACGGCAAGGGCGCGACCTTCACCCTGATCGACGTGACCAACACGGCCGGCCAGAGCTTCCTCGTCGGCGGCTACAACCCGCAGAGCTGGTCGTCCACCGACGGCTGGCATGAGACCGAGCGCGACTGGCAGCGCACCGCCTTCCTGTTCAACTTCGATACGCCGGCGGTCTACCGCCAGGTGTCGAGCAGTTTCGAGCTGCCCAGCCAGGGCCAGCGCCAGACCTTCAACGACATCCTGTTCGGCCCGGTGTTCGGCTCCGGCCCCGACCTGTTCGTCAACGACGACCTCACCAGGGCGCTGTCCTGGCAGCTGAGCTACGGCAATCCGGACAACGAAGGCGTCAGCATCATCGACGGCAGCCTGCGCGGCCAGACCGTCAGCGTCAACGCGATGGAAGTGTTTGCGATCGCGCCGGTGCCCGAGCCGGCCTCGGGCGCGATGCTGCTGGCCGGCCTCGGCGTGGTGGGCGGCATGCTGCGCTGGCGCCAGCATCGGCGCAACAAGCCGTGCAATGCGCGTCCGATAAGCGTGAGCTAAGTTGTCCGCATTACAAGTTGTGGCATCATGAGGGGATGATATCGATCCGCCGATTCCTTCCCCTCATCCTGCTGCTGGCCGCCGCCGGCGCGCATGCCCAGTTCACTTCAGCACCCAGCCTGCAGCCATCCCAGTTGGCCATCGTCATCAACGACGCCGAACCGAACAGCGTCAAGATCGGCGAGTATTACCGCAAGCGGCGCGGCATCCCGGAAGCGAACGTGGTGCACGTCAGCATCCCGAACAAGCCGCACGAAATCAGCGCCGAACGCTTCGAGGTCTTGAAGGAAGAGATCGACAGCCACCTGGGCCCCGAGATCCAGGCCGTGCTGATGGTCTGGACCGCGCCCTACAAGGTCGAGTGCAATTCGATCACCGGCGCCTATACGCTGGGCTTCGACGCTTCGCAGTGCGTCAAGACCTGCGCCAGCGGACGCTCCAGTTCTTACTTCAATTCGAGTTCCACGCGTCCCTTTACCGATCTCAAGCTGCGCCTGTCCATGCTGCTGCCGACCGAGTCGGTGGCGGACGCCAAGGCCCTGATCGACCGCGGCGCCTCGGCGGGCTTTCGCATCGCGCCGGCCACCGCCTACTACATGGTGACCTCGGAAAAGGCGCGCAACTCGCGCAGCGGCTTCTTCCCGCCGCCGGGCCGCATCGAGGCCAGGCGCCTCAGCACCAAGACCATCCAGGGCGACGTGCTGGAAGGCGCGCAGGACGTGATGATCTACCAGACCGGCATGGCGCAGGTCGCGAAGCTCGACACCCTGCGTTTCCTGCCCGGCGCCCTGGCCGACCACCTGACCTCGCTCGGCGGCGACTTGCTGGGGGAAGGGCAGATGAGCAGCCTGCGCTGGCTGGAAGCGGGCGCCACCGCCAGCTACGGTTCGGTCAGCGAGCCCTGCAACTACTGGCAGAAATTCCCCAACCCGACCGTCTTGCTCAAGCATTACGTGCAGGGCAATAGCGCGATCGAAGCCTACTGGAAGAGCGTGGCCTGGCCGACCCAGGGCCTGTTCATCGGCGAGCCGCTGGCGGCGCCTTACCGCAAACGGCCGCGTTGATGCGTGGACACGCGGTGCCGAAGGTAAACGGATTGGTCCATTCGGACTAATCCGTGGTCATGATGTTGTCAATTTGCGCATTTAATATCCATTTTGTTAAGTGCTCTACTGACCTTCCTTTTGTCTTCCCTTTCAGGAAACACCATGACCCTTCGTCACTCCATGCAATCCCCAGGCCGCCTGACCGTACTGGCGGCCCTGTTGGCCGGCCTCTCGGCCAACGCCTTCGCCGACGGCGGCAGCGTCGTCATCAGCCAGGTCTACGGCGGCGGCGGCAATGCGAATGCCACGTACCAGAACGATTTCATCGAGCTGTTCAACCGCAGCGGCGCGCCGGTCAGCCTGAAAGGGTGGAGCATCCAGTACGCCTCCAGCGCCGGCAACAGCTGGACCAACAAGGCCAACCTCAACGACGTCACCCTCGAGCCGGGCCAGTACTACCTGATCCAGGGCTTTTCGCAGGCGGCGGTCGGCGCAACGCTGCCGGCGGCGGACCAGGTCACCAACATCAACCTGAGCGGCAGCGCCGGCAAGGTTGCGCTGGTAAAGAGCACGACGGCATTGACGACCACCAACCCGGTCCTGACCGAGCCGGCCAACCTGGCGGACATGGTCGGCTTCGGCTCCGCCAACGGCTTCGAGGGCACGGGCGCGGCCCCGACCCTGTCGAACACGCTGGCGGCGCTGCGCAACGAGGGCGGCTGCGCCGATACCGACGACAACAAGGCCGACTTCGGCACTGCGGTGCCGGCGGCACGCAACCGCGGTACCGCACCCAAGGTCTGCAGCGGCACCGGCGGCGGCACGCCACCGGCCGCGCCCATCGTCCTGAACTGCCCGGCCACCGTCAGCGGCACCCTCGGCACCGCCTTCTCGGGCGTGCTGGGCGCCTCCGACGCCGACAGCATCGTCAACGCCGCCGTCATCACCAGCGCCCCGGTGAACGGCATCGGCCTGTCCGGCTTCACGCCGGCCACCGCCGCCGGCGGCAGCGCCTCGGTCAACCTGGCGGTCGCGGCAGGCCTGTCGGCCGGCATCTACCCGGTGGTCGTCAACTTCAGCAACGACGCCGGCCAGAGCAACAGCTGCACGGTCAACGTCTCGGTTGCCGGCCTGGTGAGCATTCCGCAGATCCAGGGCAATGGCGCCACCAGCCAGTACGTCAACACGGTCCAGACCACCACCGGCGTGATTACCCACAAGCTCAGCGGCGGCGGCTTCTTCATCCAGGACCCGAACGGCGACGGCGACCCCGGCACCTCGGACGCCATCTACGTGTTCGGCACCACCACCGCCGGCAAGGTCGGCGACCTGGTGCGCGTCACCGGCACCGTCACCGAATACAAGCCGAGCGGCGCAACCCGCAGCTACACCGAACTCGGCAACGTCACCGCGCAGAGCGTGATCAGCAGCGGCCACACCATCGTCCCGGAAAACATCCAGCTGCCGAACGCCAACCTGGCCAACTACGAAGGCATGCTGGTGCGCTTCGCCGGCCCGCTGACCGTGAGCGGCAACGCCTACCTGGGCGACCGCGGCGAGCTGGTGCTGTCGAATGGCCGCCGCGAGAACCCGACCAACCGCTACCGTCCGGGCACGCCCGAGGCGATCGCGCTGGCCAAGGAAAACGAGCAGAACATGGTGGTGCTGGACGACGGCATCTTCACCACGCCGGCGCAGATCCCTTACCTGGCGGACGACAAGACCGTGCGCACCGGCGACACCGTCAATGACCTGACCGGCGTGCTGGACTTCGGCGCGATCGGCGGCGGCGGCGCCGCCTTCAAGGTGCAGCCGACCGTGACCCCGCAGATCAGCCGCACCAACGCACGCCTGGACAAGCCGGAAGTCGCCGCGGGCAATGTCCGGGTCGCCAGCGCCAACGTGCTGAACTTCTTCACCACCTTCACCAACGGCAGCGACGTCGAGGGACGCACCGGCCAGGGCTGCAAGATCGGCAACAGCACCAGCAAGAGCAACTGCCGCGGCGCCGACAACCTGCAGGAATTCGTGCGCCAGCGCGACAAGATCGTCAATGAGCTGAAAGGCCTGGATGCCGACGTGGTCGGCCTGATGGAAATCCAGAACAACGGCGACTATGCGGTCAAGTACCTGGTCGACCAGCTCAACGTTGCCGTCGGCTACCCGGCTTATGCCGTGGTGCAGGCGCCGCCGGCCACCGGCACCGACGCGATCCGCGTGGCGATGATCTACAAGCCGGCCGTCGTGACCCCGGTGGGCGCGTCGATGTCCGACAACGCCGCGATCAACAACCGTCCGCCGATGGCGCAGACCTTCAAGTCGGTCGCCAACGGCGCGAAGTTCTCGCTGATCGTCAACCACCTGAAATCGAAGGGCAGCTGCGGCGGCGCCGGCAGCGGCGACAGCGACAGCGGCGACGGCCAGGGTTGCTGGAACGCCACCCGCGTGCTGCAGGCCAAGCAACTGGCCAGCTTCATCCAGCAGGTCGTGGCGGCCTCCGGCGACCCCGACGTGCTGGCAGTGGGCGACTTCAATTCCTACGGCCACGAAGACCCGATCGCCTACCTGAACAGCACCGGCATGGTGAACGAACTGGAGCGCTTCGTGCGTCCGAACGGCATCCCGTACTCCTACGTGTTCGACGCCACCAGCGGCTATCTGGACCACGCGCTGGCCAGCACTTCGCTGGATGCGCAGGTGGCCGGCGTGACCGAGTGGCACAACAATGCCGACGAGCCCGAAGTCATCGACTACAACCTCGATGGCAAGACCGACGACGAGTACGTCAACAATGCCTTCCGCGCTTCCGACCATGACCCGGTGGTGGTCAGCCTGAACCTGGCCCCGGCCTACACCAACGTCACCGGCAGCGTGAAGGTGACCCTGTCCGCCCTGACCATCAACCGCCTCACCGGCAAGTCCAGCGGCAGCGTGTCCTTCACGAATACCAGCGGCGCGCCGATCGCCGGCCCGCTGCAGGCGGTCCTGGAAGGCTTGCCGTCCTCGGTCACGCTCGATAACAAGAGCGGCACGTTTGGCGGCGCGCCCTACATCACGCTGCCGTCGGCCTCGCTGGCGCCGGGCGCCACCGTGACCGTGAGCGCGACCTTCAGCAACCCGAACAAGGTCAATGTGACCTTCACGCCGAAGCTCTACACCGGCACCTTCTAATCGAGAAAGCACGCACCATGACCTATCTGAAATCCCTGTTCTCGCAAGCCTTCCTGGCGGCCGCGCTGCTGGCCGGTGCCGGCGCCGCCAACGCCGGCGCGGTGTACCACGTCGATATCAAGACCGCCGGTTTCGACACCAGCGGCGGCGACACCGCTTACCTGGAGATGTACTTCGCGCCTTTCGGCTCGGCCGACCCCTTGACCGCGACCTTGAGCAAGCTGCAGGGCGCGTTCCTCGAAGAACCGACGCTGAACCAGGTGACGGTCGGTCCGGATGGCACGCTGCGCTTCATGAGCGACTTCGCCACCGACTACCTGCGCTTGTTCAAGCTGGGCCAGGACATCAGCTTCGACATCAGCTTCGACGGCCTGCCGTCGGACATCGGCACGGCAGCTTTCTCGGCCGACCTGATCAAGGGCGACTATTCGGACTACCTGTCGCATGCCGTCACCTTCACCCTGCAGTCGGACTCGATCGGCTATGTGACCGACCCCGGCGTCGCCAGTGTCGGCCCGGCAGCCGCCGACGTGCCGGAACCCTCGGCCGCGGCCCTGGTGCTGATCGGCCTGATGATGGCCGGCGCCGTGGCCCGCCGCCGCGCCTGAGCCGCGTCCGAGCCGCGCCCTCTGAAGGCCTGAAAGCCTGAAACGAGCCGCTTGTCCGCCAGGGCAGGCGGCTTGTTTTGTATCAATTTCACCACTCCCGCGCAGCACCCCGCGGCCTACCCAAAACGGGTGGAGCCCGCATCCCTCTAGGCTTTCCGCCGTTCCGGTATTTATTCGGGAAAGCTATCAATTCTTAAAGCAAATCATATTGTTCAGTTGATCTTGCTTGGTGCATATTAAAATCCCGTTGTCGTGAAGATAGAGTGATGTCCCCCTACCCATGGCTGCACAGATTCTCGTGGTCGACCCCGATCCCGCCATCCGCAACTTGCTCCAGCTGAACCTGACCAGTGCCGGCCACGATGCCTGTGCCTGCCTCGACGCCGAATCGGCGCTGCTGATGATGGACGACAGCGTCCCCGAGATGCTGCTGCTGGAATGGGATTTGCCGGGGCAATCCGGCGAGGCGCTGATCCGCCGCCTGCGGGCGTCGAACCGGACGCGCGAGCTGCCGATCATCATGCTGTCCGGCCGGGCAGGGGAGCACGACAAGATCCTGGCGCTGGAATCGGGCGCCGACGATTATCTGACCAAGCCTTTCAACCCGCGCGAGCTGCTGGCGCGCATGGGCGCGGTGCTGCGCCGGCGCGTTCCCCATGTGTCGAGCGAGACCGTGCAGATGGCGGGCCTGCGCCTCGATCCCGGCACCCAGCGCGTGATCGCCGGCACCCGCCAGCTGGCGCTGGGGCCGGTCGAATTCCGCCTGCTGAACTTCCTGATGCACCACCCCGAGCGCGTGCACACGCGCTCGCAATTGCTGGATAAAGTCTGGGGCCGCCACGCGGTGCTGGACGAACGCACCGTCGACACCCACGTCGGCCGCCTGCGCAACGCCCTGCAGCCGAGCGGCCACCAGGAACACATCGAAACCGTGCGCGGCACCGGCTACCGCTTCGCCTGGAACGCGCGCGTCGACTGGTCCGGCGCCGCCTGAATCCCTGCTCGCGTCCCGCCTTGGAACCGGTCGTCATCCTCAGCCGCCAGGAGCAGGAATACCTGCTGCGCGCCATCGAATCCGGCCTGCGGGTGGCGAGCATGCGCCAGTTCTTCCTGTGGACCCAGGGCCAATTGCAGGCGCTGCTGCCGCACCAGGTGATGGTGGCGCTGCAGTTCGCGCCCTCGGGCGCGCTGCGCCGGCTCGAATGCCTGCACGCGACCGTGCTGGCGCCGCAGGCCGCAAGCCTGCTGGCCGACCGCCGCGACGGCCTGGCCCTGCGCATCGCCCGCCATTGCCAGCAGGGCGCGCGGTTGCCGGCAATGGCCGAGCTCAGCGATAGCAAAGTCGGCGGCAAAGCCGGCGGCGTGCTGGGCGGTTTTGAAAAAGAATTGCGCGAGGCCGGCTTCGACAGCGTGCTGGTGCACGGCACCGGGGCGACGGCGGAGGGCGCCAGCGTGTTCGTGCTGTTCGGCCTGCCGATGCGGCCCGGACCGCGCCATGCCTATTTCCTGGAACTGCTGCTGGCGCACCTGCACCTGGCGCTGCTGCGCCTGCCGTCGCCGGCAGCACGCAGGGCGGGGGGACCCGCAAGACCGCTCAGCGAGCGCGAAACCGAGATCGTCGGCTGGCTGCGCGAAGGGAAGAGTAACGAGGAGATGGCGCAAATCCTGGGGATCAGCGCGCTCACCGTGAAGAACCACCTGCAGCGGATCTACCGCCTGCTGGGTGTCGGCAATCGCGCGCACGCACTGGCGCGCTGCCTGGAGCTGCGGCTGCTTGAAGCCTGATCAGGAATTGGTGTTGGCGGCCGCGGCTTCGTCCGCGGCGGCGCGACGCATGGCGTCGTAGCGGTAGGCTTCGGCATTCGCATCGATGATGCGCGGGCTCTTGCAGCCATCGGCGGCGCAATCCGGCGCCGGCATCGTGTTGGCGGCCTGGGCGGAGACGCCCGAGGCGGTGCCCATGGTCAGCGTGGCGGCAGTCATGCTCGACTGGTCTGCCTGGCCACCACCGCAAGCGGTAAGGATGACGGCGATGGCGAGGGCGGAAGCGGAGCGGATGGCGTGAAGTTTCATGGTGCGGAAGAGGTCGCGTTCAACAGATGAGCCATTGTACGCAGGAAATTTTCCGCAACTCAACATTTTTTTAGTTAATTTAGTGCAAATATTATACTTTCGAAATATTTTTGCCTGGAAATAGAGACAGTTCGGCGATGATGATGGGAAATGTCCCTGAGGAAATTTTAGGTGCGTGAAAGCAACGTCTCATCGAAGCGACGTCTCAACATGATATTTCTCAAGTTTGTCTAAAACAATTTCACACAAGGACAGACTTGTGTTAGCGCAATGACACCGGGGCGGGGAAGAAAAACGTAGCGCGGCGTCATCTATGCAGCATGCTGCGGATGACGCCAGCGAAGCTTGCGCAGGGGGCGATCAGGGTCAGGTGCGGCGACGCAGGCGGGCGCCCAGGCCCATCAGGCCGAACGCCATCAGCGACAGCGTGGCCGGTTCGGGTACGTTGCCGGTGGGCGGGGGCAGATCCGACAGCACGATGTTGTCGAGGCCGATCTCGCCCGGGGTGCCGTCCAGGCCGCTGCACTCGCCGGCGGCATTGCAGCCGAAGCCGACGATGGCGATCTCGACGAAGTCTTCCTGCGCGAACGCGGCGCCGCCGTCGGCATCCGCCGCGTTGAAGGTCTGGAAGTCGAGCGCGCTGGTGATATTGAACTGGATCGACGTGGAGCTGCTGTCCGCGCGGAAGCCGATCACCTGCAGGGCCGCCGGAAACATCGGATAGATGATGTTTTCGGAGGCGATGAAGCTGGCATCGAGCGAGCTGAAGCGGAAGGTCGCACCCGGCGTGCCGGCCGTGATGTCGACGTAGCCGGTATTGAACAGGTCCAGATAGGTGGTCGGGTTGTCGGTTGGGCAGGTGCTGGGCGCACAGCTGGCGGGATTGCTGCCGTCGATGAAGCGGCCGACCAGCACCGTGTTCGGCGGCGCCGCGGCGCCCGGATCGAAGAAGCTCACGTTATAGCCTGCCTCGTTGAAGCTTCGCTGGTTGAAGGCCGGACCGGTCTGGCCCTCGAAGGTGATGACGGCCGCCTGGGCCGCGCCAACCGACGCAATGGCGAATGCGGCAGCACCGAGCAGACGCTTGACTGGACTCATATGAACTTCCTTTCGATGAAATAAGCGCGGATGCGCGGCATGCGGGAAGACTGATGTCGATCAAAACATTAATATCGAGTATATCAAGAAAGACAACATTTGTTAGATGGCTAACACACAAACGAACATACGGTAACTGATCAGTTGGGCAGAACAATATTTGCCTATAATTCGGTCCGTCAATTTATTTGAAGAATGGATTGCTGCTCGACCACATTTTCTATCTTGCATCAGCGCACAATTGACGCTGTCCTGCCTGAGGGCGCATGATGAGCGGATGCGAACCTTACTTCTTTTACTACTGGCCGGCTGCACGGCCTGCACCGCCGCCACGTCGCAAGTCCGACCGACACCCCGGACACCCGCTGCCGCTAACGTGTCGGCGGATGGGCAGGGCGATACGCTGGCGCGGATCCGCGCCCTGGCCGGCACCCCGTCCTGCACCAGCGACGCCCAGTGCCATTCGCTGCCGCTCGGTGCGCGCCCCTGCGGCGGCCCCGAGAGCTATTTGCCCTGGTCCTCGGCCAGGACGCCGCAGGCCGAGATCGAAGCCCTGGGCGAGCGCTACAAGGAAGAGCGGCGCGCCGCCAACAAGGCCTCGGGCGTGATGTCGACCTGCCAGTTCCTGATGGACCCGGGCGCCGTCTGCCGCGCCGGTACCTGCCAGGCCGGCGACGGTCCGCTGCAGGCCCGCTGAAACAAGCGGGTCCGAAAAACGAAAAAAGCTGCGGCCCGAAGGCCCGCAGCTTTTTTGTGTCCGGGACGCGGGTCCCGGACTTTCCCTCTTATTAAATACCCGAGTCCTGGCGCACGACGGCGTCGCGGTCCACCGGTTCGCCCAGCGGGATCGGGTTGTTGGTTTCCACCTGGAAGACCGTGGTGGCAGCCGGGGCGCCGGCCGTATCCTTCAGCTGCAGCGCGCCGACGAAGCGCTTGCCGGTGGCGAGGTTCGACCAGCTGGCAGTCAGCGATGCTGCGCTGCCGGCATACACCTTGGCCGGCATCAGCACCTTGAAGTTGCCGCCGCGGTCGCTCGAGGTCACGACGGCCGAGGACAGCGCGTAGCTGGCCGAAGCGCCGTTGGCGGCCTTCCAGCCGGCCACGCAGACCTTGTAGGTGCCGGCCACCGGCGCGTTCAGTGCCGCCAGCTCGTTCGAGCCGCCATTGCCCGAATAGGCCACCACGGTGCCGCTCGGGTTCAGCACGGCGAGGTCGAGGTCGGTACCGTTGGCGATGTTGCCGCCTTCGGTATCGCGGTTGAACAGCTCGAACTGGGCCAGCAAGGTGCCGGTCGGGATCGTGACGTTCGTCACGCGCACGCCATTGATGCTGGCCCGGCAGGCGGTTTGCATCTGGGCGGCATTGTCGACGCTGCCGGCGGGTGCCTGGGCGACCGTGTCATTGGTCTTCGTGATTTCCTTCAGGCCGCCGAAGGCCGAGCCCAGGGTGCCGGTGAAGCCGGTCGTCACCGACAGGGTCTTCATGCCGCTGGCCTTCGTGCTGGCGATCAGGCCGGGGGCGATGACCGGCTGGCCGGAACGCGCCACGACCGGGATGCGCACCACGTGGCCGGCGCCGTCGCTCCAGCGCAGCGAACCGTACTGCCAGGTGTTGTTGGCGGCGTTGGTGCGGGTCAGGGTCAGGTTGAAGGACTTGCTCTCGCCCGGCTGCAGCACCAGCGTGGCCGGGCTGACCGACATCGAGAAGCCCTGCATCGAGCCGCCCGGGGTGTAGGTCGCGGCGCTGGCGCCGACGTTGGTGACGGTGCGGGTCACGGTGACGGTGCCGAGCACGTTGCCGACCGCGATCGACGGCAGGTTCAGGTTGTAGCCGGCGATCGAACCGCCCGCGCAATTGCTGGACACGCCCAGGCCGCACAGGTATTTCTGGTAGTCGGCCTGCATCGCATTGAACACCAGGCCCGGGTCGCTCGCGCCGTTCGGGTTGATGTGGCCGGCGCCCTGGCCGAATGCCAGCGTGCCGCGCAGGTCGCCCGCCTGGGTGTCGGCGAAGGTGTCGGTGGCCGAGGTCATCAGCGCCGACTTGATCATCGCCGGGGTCCAGTCCGGGTGCTGCTGCTTCAGCAGGGCGGCGATACCGGCGACGTGCGGCGCGGCCATCGAGGTGCCCTGGTAGGACGCCCAGGCATTCATCGGGGCGGCGGTGCCGTTGACGACGTCGGCGCGCTGGGCCGGGGTCATCTCCGGGGTCACGGCGGCGATGATGTCGACGCCGGGAGCGGCCAGGTCGGGCTTGAGCTGGTTGCCGTCGTAGCGGTTCGGGCCGCGCGAGGAGAACGAAGCCACCACCGGCGCTTTCACGCTCGAGGTGCCGGTGACGAATTTCGTCATCGACGCGCTGGCGCCCTGCGATGCGGCATAGGTCTTGATGATGGCGCCGTTGGCGGCCGTCACGTGCACGGTCGGGACATTGTGCACTTCGCCCACCAGGCCGGCGCCGTTGTCGATCAGGACCATGCCGACGCCGCCGGCTTCCTTCACGGCCTTGCTCTTGTCGAGACGGTCGTTGGTGCCGCGGGTGCAGGTCACGATCTTGCCGGCCACCTTGGCCGGATCGAGCGAGGGCTTGGCCACCGTCCAGTCCGGGCTGGTCCAGGTCGAGCTGTAGCACAGCGATGCCGAGTTCGCGCTCGAACCCGGCAGGGCGGCCTGCTCGGCGGTGATCATCGGCGCGGCCGGCAACGGGTTCACGATCATCGAGGCGCCGGTGTACCTGTTGCCGTTGCCGAGGATGACGTCGGACTGCAGTTCGCGGTCGTGGGTCGAGGCGGCGACGGTGGCCTGCCACGGGCTGATGTGGGCGACCTGGTTGGCCGGGCCGTCGTTGCCGGCCGAGGCCGAGACGAACACGCCGGCGTTCGAGGCGTGGAAGAAGGCCTGCTCGACCGGGTCGGTGACGCTGGTGCCGCCGCTGATCGAGAAGTTGATCACGTTGACGCCATCGACCACGGCCTTTTCGATCGCCGCGACGCTGTCGCCGGTATAGCAGCTGTTCTTGCCGCCGGTCGGGTCGGTCGGCTCGTTGTAGGTCCAGCACACCTTGTAGGCGGCCAGGCGGGCGCGCGGCGCCATGCCCGAGACCGGACCCAGGTTGACGCCGTTGACGATGGCTTCGGCGCCGCTGTTGCCGCCGGCGGTGCTGGCGGTGTGGTCGCCGTGGCCGCCATGGCCGACGTTGCCGCCGATCGAGTCGCGCGGCGAGCGGAATTCGGTCCAGTGGGTGGTCTTGCCGACCGTGGAGTAGGTGGCGTCGAAGTACTGGGCGCCGATCAGCTTGTTGTTACAGGCGGCGACGGTGAAGCCTTCGCCCGGCTGGCAGATGCCTTTCCAGCGCGCCGGCGGCGCGTCGTAGGCCAGGGTGCCGTTGTTGTCGAAGGTCGGCTTGCCGTCGGCGTCGACGCGGTCGGCATAGGCGGGGTTCTCCGGCCAGATACCGCCGTCGACGATGCCGATGATGATGTTTTCGCCGGCTTTGGTCTTGCCGCCCAGCCTGGTCCACAGGCCGTCGGACTTGTCCAGGCCCAGGAAGCGCGAAGTGTAGGTGGTGGTCACCTGGCGCGGCGTGTCCGGGGTGATCGCGGCGACATCGCTGCGCAGCTGCAGGGCGCGCACTTCATCGTCGGTCAGCAGGGCGGCGAAGCCGTTCAGCACCACGCTGTAGTTGTACAGCACCGGCGCATCGGCGATGCTGGCGCGCACGATCTGCTGCTTCTGGCCCAGGTAGTCGCTGTACAGCTGGACGTCGGTCGAGTCGACATCCAGGCGGGCGCCCGGCGCGGGCTGGGTGGCCGGCAGGCCGGCGATCTCGCCGGTATAGGACGATACCGGCTTGTCGGCCAGTTGCACGATATAGGGACGGCGCAGGTCGTCGGCCTGGACGCTCGCGGCGAAGCCGGCCAGCAGCAGCGCGACGGCTGCGGAAAGGGGACGCATCTTCATTCTGGTTTTTCCTCTCTTGTCGTTGTTTTTGCGGATGCGTGGTTCAGGCCTTGCGGCGGCGGCGGGCGGCGCCCAGGCCCAGCAGGCCGAGGCCCACGATGGCGGCGGTGGCCGGTTCCGGAATGTCGGTCATCGCGATGTTGTCGATCGCGAACTGGCCCTTGTTGGTCTGGAAGGCCTTGCAGCTGCCGGTGGTGTCGCAGGAATAGCCGAACACCAGGGCTTCGACGAAGACCGTGTTGGCGAAGGCGCCGGTGGTGTCGAAGTGGTTCAGCTGGAAGCCGGCGGCGGTCGGGCCGTTCAGCCAGAAGTCCTGCAGCAGGTAGCTGCCGTCGGCCTTGAAGCCCTGGACGCGGATCAGGCCCGGCGGGTTCGGGTAGCTGGCCAGGCTCGGGCTGCTGCCGACGAAGCTGGCGTCGAAGGACTTGAGCATGAAGCCGGCGCCGGCCTCGAACATGATGTCCATGTAGCTGTCGTTCAGCGCGGCGTAGTACTTCCCGCTCTTGTTGGCCGGGCAGGCCATGGAGGAGGTGTCGCAGGTCGACTCGTCGCCGTCGATGAAGGCGCCGACCAGGCTGCCTTCGCCGCCGACCACGTTCGAGTAGAAGCCGATCGCGTAGCCGGCTTCACGGTAAGCCTCGTAGGTCCATGAATCGGGATTACTGCTGTCCATACCGCCGACGGGACCATACCCGTCTTCGAAGGTGATGACGCCGGCATGGGCAGGCGCCGCCGCAGCCGCTGCGGCAACCAGGGCCGCGCCAAGGAGTTTGGAGAGTTGGGAATTCCGAATCATGAGATCTGCCTTTTTTCGTTATGGTTGAGACGTTTCCGGTGGCCGGACGCAGGCTGGTGACAAACCGTGATATTTACTCGGTTGCAATGAAATATAGCAACGAGTGCAACTGTTGTGAGAAAAATTTCAACGATTTATTGATGGTTTTAATCATGCATATGAGAATTTAATTTGGTTTCTCCTATTAAAAATGCATCTCGGAATGCAAATCGCCACGTTCAAAATTCGCTACACGTTTGCGACAAATCGATAGATTGCTCATCAATGGATGCACACTCATCGGTTGGGCTGTTGAAAAAGAAATTGTCGGTGCGCCAAGCGGCGTGGTAGCCTTGCAGAGCTAGGCTTTCTAAAAGGCACAAAGGAGCAGGAATGGTTTCACAGCTGTACCGGGGCGCAACAAGAGCGGGCGGCGCGCGCAGCGCGGGCTTCACCCTGCTCGAGCTGCTGGTGGTGATCGTCATCATCGGTTTGCTGGCGGCCTATGTCGGTCCCAAGTATTTCTCGCAGCTCGGCAAGTCCGAAGTGACGGTCGCGCGCGCCCAGATCGAAGCCTTCGAAAAATCCCTCGACACCTACCGCCTCGACGTCGGCCGCTATCCCACCACCGAGGAAGGCCTGAACGCATTGATGAGCGCGCCGCCCACCGCGGCCGGCAAATGGAACGGCCCTTACCTGAAGAAGGGGGTGCCGGCCGACCCCTGGGGCCACGCCTACCAGTACCGCGCGCCCGGCACCAAGGGCGAGTACGAGATCGTCTCGCTGGGCAAGGACGGCCAGCCCGGCGGCACCGGCGAAGCCGCCGATATCAGTTCGCAGTAAGCGCCTCCACGTTTCCCTTTTCCTGCCCCGGTTTCCATGCAGTTCGCGGTTCGCACCCTCGCTCCCGACATGACCATCGCCAGCGTGGTGGTCGATGCCTCGGATGAGGCGGACGCGCGCCGTCAGGTCGAGGCGCGCGGCCTGTATGTGAGTGCGGTCGAGCGGGTCGGGGCGGCCGGCTTTTCCTTCACGCGGCGCAGTAGCGGCAAGCTGTCGCTGGTGCTGTTCAGCCAGGAATTGCTGGCCCTCCTCACCGCCGGCCTGGGCATCGTCGAAAGCCTCGAAGCCTTGCTGGAGAAAGAGGCCAGCCCCGCCACCCGCGCCGTGCTCGAGCGCCTGCTGGGCGGCCTGCGCGAAGGCAAGCGCCTGTCGGGTGTGCTGGCGGAGCAGCCGACCCTGTTCCCGCCGCTCTACGTCGGCATCGTACGCGCCGCCGAAGGCACCAGCGACCTGCCGCGCGCGCTCGAACGCTATATCGAATACCAGCAGCGCATCGACACGGTGCGCGCGAAAATCGTCAGCGCCTCGATCTACCCGGTGATCCTGCTGGTGGTCGGCGGCGGCGTCTCGATCTTCCTGATGTCTTATGTGGTGCCGCGCTTCGCCGAGGTCTACCAGGGCGCCGGCCGCAACCTGCCGTGGATGTCGCGCCTGATGCTCGATTGGGGCCAGTTCGCCGGCCGCCATGCGGGCGGGCTGCTGCTGTCCTTCGCCGCCCTGATCGCGCTGGCGGCCTTCGGCATCCGGCGCGTGCTGCGCCAGGGCGGGGCGGCGCGCCTGCTGGCGAAACTCCCCGGCATCGGCGAGCGCGCCCGCGTGTATGAACTGTCGCGCCTCTACCTGACCCTGGGCATGCTGAACGAAGGCGGCATCACCCTGGTGAGCGCGATCGAGACCGTGCAGGGCATGGTCTCGCCCGGCATCCGCGCCGGCCTGCGCGCCGCCAAAAGCGCGATCGAATCCGGGCGCCCGATGTCCGATGCCTTCGAAGCCAACGGCTTGACCACGCCGATCTCGCTGCGCATGCTGCGCGTGGGCGAGCGCACCGGCGACATGGGCCCGATGCTGACCCGCTCGGCCGCCTTCTACGACGGCGAGATCGGACGCTGGATCGACCGTTTCACCCGCACCTTCGAGCCGCTGCTGATGGCCGCCATCGGCCTGGTGGTCGGTGCCATCGTGGTGCTGCTGTACATGCCGATTTTCGACCTTGCCGGAGACATGTCGTGAGCGTTGCACCCGTCGAACCGTTCGCGCAATTCGATGCGGCGCTGCTGGCCCGGGCGCGCGCGCAGAGCCGCCAGTCGCAGCGCTCGCTGGTCGAGGAGCTGCAGGCGCTGTCCGGCCTGGAAGCGCGCCAGATCGTGCGCCAGCTGGCCGAGCCTTTCGGCCTGACGGTCATGGAGACGCTGGAGATGTTCGGCCAGCAGCCGGCCTTCGACCTGCTGCCGCTGGCGCAGGCGCTGGCGCGGCATTGCGTGCTGCTGCGCCGGTCCGACGCGTCGGATGCGCAGGGCCTGTTGACCGGCGTGATCGCCGACCCCTTCGACCTGGATCTGCAGACCTGGCTGGCGGCGCAGGCCGGCTGCACGGCGGCCCGTCCGCTGCACCTGCGCCTGGCGCTGGCCGGCGACATCCAGGCTTATCTGGGCAAGCAGGAGGAATCGGCGCGCGCGGTCGACACCCTGGTCGGCGACAGCGGGGCGTCCAAGCTCGACCCGCGGCGCGACGGCAAGACGGCGTCGGTGCTGTCCTTCGCCTCGGTCGCGGAAGGTACCAGCCCGGCCGTCAAGCTGGTCAACTCGACCCTCTACGATGCGCTCAAGGCCGGCGCTTCCGATATCCACCTGGAGAGCACCACCGGCGGCCTGGCGGTCAAATACCGCGTCGATGGCGTGCTCGATCACGCGGCCTCGGTCGGCGGCATCGAGCTGGCCGAGCACATCATCTCGCGTCTGAAAGTGCTGGCGGAACTCGACATCGCCGAGCGCCGCATCCCGCAGGACGGGAGCTTCCGTGTCGAATCGGGCGGGCGCGAGATCGACCTGCGCGTTTCCATCATGCCGAGCATCCACGGCGAGGATGCGGTGATCCGTATCCTCGACAAGCGCGCCATGATCGAGTCCTACGGTTCCCTGACGCTGGAGGCGCTGGGCTTCGACGCGCCTTCGCTGGCGACCCTGCGCAGTCTGGCCCAGGAAGCCTACGGCATGCTGCTGGTGACCGGGCCGACCGGCTCGGGCAAGACCACCACGCTGTACGCGGCGCTGACCGAGATCCACAACGGCCGCGAGAAGATCATCACCATCGAGGACCCGGTCGAGTACCAGCTGCCCGGCATCCTGCAGATCCCGGTGAACGAGAAGAAGGGCCTGACCTTCGCCAAGGGCCTGCGCTCGATCCTGCGCCATGACCCGGACAAGATCATGGTCGGCGAGATCCGCGACCGCGAGACCGCCGAGATCGCGGTGCAGTCGGCGCTGACCGGACACCTGGTGCTGACGACGGTCCACGCCAACAACGTGTTCGACGTGTTCGGCCGCTTCACCCACATGGGCATCGATCCCTACGCCTTCGTGTCGGCCCTGAACGGGATCTGGGCCCAGCGCCTGATCCGCATGAACTGCCCGCACTGCGCCACGCCCTACGAGCCGGACCAGGCCGAACTGGCATCGGCGCATCTGCATCCGGAAGAGGTGGGCGACTACCTGTTCATGCGCGGCAAAGGCTGCGGCGATTGCCGCGGCACCGGCTACAAGGGCCGCCGCTCGATCGCCGAGATCCTGACCCTGAACGACGAGATCCGCGAGCTGATCGTCGACAAGCAGCCGATCCGCCGCATCAAGGCCGCGGCCGCCGCCAACGGCACCCGCAGCCTGCGCCTGGCGGCGCTGGACCTGGTCAAGCGCGGCGCCACCACCATCGAAGAAATCAAACGGGTGACCCTGCATGCGTAAGTGGTTCGGACGGGGATTGCGGCTGGGCCTCGCGCCCGACGGGCTGGCGCTGGTGCGCACCGGCTTCTGGCCGCACGAGCAGGCGCAGCTGCTGGCCCAGGCGCGCTTCAAGGAAAACAATATCGACGCCGTGCTGCGCGAAGCCGGCCGCATGCTGGCCGACCAGGAGGGTAGCGGCTGGGCGCTGCGCGTGGTGCTGTCCGACGAGCTGGTGCGCCTGTGGCAGGTCGCGCCGCCCCCTGGCGCCACCCGCATGGCCGACTTCGAAGCCGCCTGCGCGCTGCGCTACCAGGCGCTGTTCGGCGCCAGCCCGGCCGGCTGGCAGATCCGCGCCGACTGGAGCGCGACGCGCCCCTTCCTGGCCGCCGCCGTGCCGCAGACCCTGCTGGCGCAGCTGCAGGCGGCGGCGTCAGGCAGCGGTTTCCGCCTGATCGAGGTGCAGCCGCAATTCGTCGCCGCGCTGAACCAGCACCGCGCGATGCGCCGCCCCGGCGCCTGGTTCGGGCTGGTGCATGGCGGGGTGCTGAGCGTGGCCGCCTTCGACGGCGACAAGCTGGCCGCGGTGCGCACCGCGCCGATTCCGGAAGGCGCCGACCGTGACTGGCTCGAAGGCCATGTCGCCCGCGAAGCGCTGCGGGTGGGCCTGGGCCGGCCGGAGCGCCTGCAGGTCAGCGGCCCGGCGCCCAAGGGCTGGGCCAGCAGCGCGGGGCGCCTGAAGTTCGCCTGCACGCTGTTCGAGGACGAACTCGATCCGCTGTGGCCGGACAGCGCGCGGCTGGCGATGACGGGGAGGGCGCCATGAGGAAGGTGAACATCGATTTCGCGCCGCCGGGTGTGGCGCGCAGCATCCTGCGCATGCCGCGCCAGGGCTGGGCCCTGTTGTTTGCGGTCCTGGCCGCGGCGATGGCGCTGCTCGCCGCCAGCAGCGCGTTGCGACGCGAGCAGGGCGAGGTCGCGCTGCTGCGTGCGCAGGGGCAGGCGCAGGCACGGGCAGCGACCCAGGCCCAGGCCGAGGCGGCGCCGGTGGCGGTGCGCGCGCCGGTGCCCGAAGCCCAGGCGAATGCGGTGAACGCCGCCGTGCTGCAACTGAACCTGCCGTGGCGCGCGCTGCACGACGCGGTGCAGGCCGGCACCCCGGCCAATATCGCCTTGCTGGCGCTGGAGCCGGATGCGCGCAAGAGCACCGTGCGCATCACCGCCGAAGCGAAGAGCAGCGAAGACATGATCGCCTACGTCGAGCAGCTGCAGAAGGATGCGTGGTTCAGCGCCGTGGTGCTGGCGCGCCACGAGATCAACGAGCAGGATCCGAACCGCCCGATCCGCTTCCAGCTCGATGCCCGCTGGAGGCCTGCGCAATGAAGCCGCTGTCCTTCGGCACGCTGGCGCTGCGCCTGCAACTGGCTTTGCGAGCCTGGCCGCTGCCGGTGGCATGCGGTGCGGCCTTCCTCGCCATCGCCGCCGCGCTGGCCTGGACCCTGCATGCGAACGCCGGCCTCGAGGCCGAGCGCGATGCCCTGCTGGCGGCCCGCGCCGCGCGCCAGGCGGCATCGGCGTCGGCCGCCCATGCCGCGCCGTCCGCCCCGGCCGCGCCGGTGCCGCAGCCGTTGCCTTCGATCGACAACCTGGACGCCTTCTATGCGGCGCTGGGACCGCGCCGCTACGCCGAGCAGCAGGTCCGGACCCTGTTCGCGCTGGCCGCGAAGAATGGCCTGATGCTCAGCCAGGGCGAGTACAAGACCGGCTACGACCGCAACGCCCGCGTCGGCACCTACCAGGTCAACCTGCCGGTAAAAGGCGGCTACGGCGCGATCTGGCAGTTCGCGATGGGCGCGCTGCGCGAGATCCCCTTCGCTTCGCTGGACGACATCAGCTTCCGCCGCGACGGCATCCAGGACCCGACGGTGGAGGCGCGCCTGCGCCTGACCCTGTACCTGAAGGACGTGCCGGGAGCGGCGCCATGAAGCCGCGCCACATCGCCATGGGCGCGGCCCTGGTCGCCGCGGCGGCGCTGGTGCTGTTCGGCGACCGCACGCCGGACACCGACGTGGCGGAAGCGGTCGAGCGGGCGCCGGCCGCGCGCCCGGTGCAGCCGGCGCCGTCCGCGCCGTCGGCCCTCAGGTCTGCCGCGGATGCCGCCGCGCCGCCACGCACCGCCACCGCCACCGCCACCGCCACCGCGGCCGCCACCGTGGCCACGACCGCCGGCGGCCCCGGCACGACTATCCTGGCCCTGATCCCGCGCGAGACCCTGATCGGCGACAGCGACACCCAGTTCCGCCAGGGCGAGAATGGCGTGTTCGGGCGCCAGGACTGGACCCCGCCGCCACCGCCGCCCGCACCCGCGCCGCCGCCGCCGCCGCCGAGCGCGCCGCCCTTGCCGTTCACCTTCATCGGCAAATCCGTGGCCGACGGCGCCTGGGAGGTCTATCTGGCGCGCGGCGACCGCACCTATGTCGTGCGCGACAAGACCCTGCTCGACGGCACCTACCGCGTCGACGCCATCGCGCCGCCGGTGCTGACCCTGACTTACCTGCCGCTGAACCAGGTTCAGCAGCTCAATATTGGAGTGTTCGAGTGATCCCTCGTCCGAGCATCAATGTGGCGCTTTCCCTGGCCGTGGCCCTGCTGGTATCCGGTTGCGCGGGAGAGAGCGCCTACCGCGCCGGCAACGAACTGGTGGCCCAGGACAAGGTCGAGGCCGGCCTGCTGAAGTACCAGGAAGCAGTCAGCGTCAATCCGACCCATGCCGGCTATAAGTCGGCCTACCTGCGCGCGCGCGACACCGCCACCCAGCGCCTGCTGACCCAGGCCGACCGCGCGATCGCCGACGGCAAGGCCCAGCTGGCCCTGCAGGACTACCAGCGCGTGCTGGCCATCGACCCGGTCAACGACCGTGCGCGCGCCGGCCTGCGCCAGGTCGAGGCCGACCGCCGCCACAGCGTGCTGCTCGAGGATGCGCGCGCCGCGTTCGAGCGCAAGGACTACGAGGCTGCGCGCCAGAAGCTGGGCGCGATCCTGAGCGAGCGCCCGAGCCACGAGCCGGCGCGCCAGATGCTGGCCGAAGTGAACGAGAAGACCGCCGCCGCGCCCGGCGAGGCGGCGCTGGCGGCGGCCTACCGCTCGCCGATCAGCCTGGAATTCCGCGATGCGCCGATCAAGCAGATCTTCGAAGTCATCGCCCGCCACTCGGGCCTGAACTTCCTGTTCGATAAAGACGTCAAGACCGACCAGCGCGCCTCGATCTTCCTGAAGAACAGCACGGTGGAGTCGGCCGTCTACTACCTCCTGATGACCAACCAGCTCGAGCGCCAGGTCATGGATGGCAACACCATCCTGATCTACCCGAACGTGGCGGCCAAGCAGAAGGAATACCAGGAGATGACGGTCAAGACCTTCTACCTGGCGAATGCGGAGGCGAAGAGCATCGCCAACACGCTCAAGACCATCCTCAAGTCGCGCGACGTGGTGGTGGACGAAAAGCTGAACCTGGTGATCCTGCGCGACAGCCCGGAAGCGGTCAAGCTGGCGACCCAGCTGGTGCAGCTGCAGGACGTGCCGGAACCCGAGGTGGTGCTCGACGTCGAGGTCCTGGAAGTGCAGCGCAACCGCCTGCTCGACCTCGGCGTCGACTGGCCGACCTCGCTGTCCTTCGCGCCGCTGACCAACCTGAACGACGTGCCGCTCACCATCGACCAGCTGCGCGGCATCAACTCCAGCACGATCGGCGTGTCGCCGATCTCGGCCTCGATCACCGCCAAGAAGACCGACGGCGACGCCAACACCCTGGCCGCGCCGCGCATCCGCGTGCGCAACAAGGAAAAGGCCAAGGTCGTCATCGGCGACAAGCTGCCGACCATCACCACCACGATTTCCTCGGGTGTGGGCGGCTTCGCTTCGGAGTCGGTGAACTACGTCGACGTCGGCCTGACCCTGAACGTCGAGCCGACCATCTACCTGAACAACGAGATCGGCATCCGCATTTCGCTCGAAGCCAGCACCCTGGTCGACACCATCACGACCAAGACCGGCACCACCGCCTACCGCATCGGCACGCGCTCGGCCGCCACCATGCTGCAGTTGAAGGATGGCGAGAACCAGGTGCTGGCGGGCCTGATCAAGAACGACGAGCGCAGCAGCGCCACCCATCTGCCGGGCCTGGGCGACCTGCCGCTGGTGGGCCGCCTGTTCGGCAGCCGGCAGGACACGCGCGACAAGACCGAGGTGGTGCTGTCGATCACGCCCCACCTGGTGCGCAACATCCAGCGCCCGACCGCGAATGCCGCCGAGTTCAGCGCCGGCACCGAGGCCAGCTTCCGCCGCCGTCCAGATAATGCGGCGCGGCCGCCGGCGCAGCTGCCGGGGGCGCGTCCGCCGCAGGGGCAGGCGGGACAGCCGGTACAGCCGGGGCAGCCTGCGCAGCAGATACCTTCGGGTGTGCCGGCCGCGATGCCGCCGGGCGCGATCCAGCAGAGCGTGCCGCCATCGGCGGCCGGCGGACCGCAAGGCACCATGGTTCCGGCCACCAGCGTCAGCGTGAGCGGCCAGCCGCCGTCGGCCCCACCGGCTTCGGTGCCGGCCACCGCGCTGCCGTCCACCCCGGGCGTGCAGGTGGTGCCGCTGCCGAAACCCGACGTGACGCCGGTGCCGGCCCGCTGACGATGCGGCGCGCGCGCGGCTTCACGCTGATCGAGCTTCTGGTCACGCTCGCCATCCTGGCCCTGCTCGGCGCCATGGTGGTGCCGGCCGCCAGCATGGCCGTGCAGCGCCGCCACGAACAGGACCTGCGCCTGGCCCTGCGCGAGATCCGCCTGGCCATCGACGCCTACAAGAAGGCCAGCGACGAGGGCCGCATCGCCAAGCCGGCCGGCGCCACCGGCTATCCGCCCAAGCTGGAGCTGCTGGTGGACGGCGTGGTCGACCAGCGCAGCCCGAAGAAGGCCAAGATCTACTTCCTGCGCCGCCTGCCGCGCGATCCCTTCGGCGCCGACCCGGCCCTCGAAGACGCCCAGACCTGGGGCAAGCGCAGCTACGCCAGCGAGGCCAAGGAGCCGAAGGAAGGCGACGACGTGTACGACGTGTATTCGCTGTCCGGCCGGGTGGGGCTGAACGGCATTCCGTATAACCGATGGTGAGAAGATGAAGCGCAATCGCGGATTCACCCTGATCGAACTGCTGGTGGTGCTGGGCATCGTGGCCTTGCTGCTGACGCTCGCCGTGCCGCGCTTCTTCCCCAGCGTCGACAAGACGAAAGAGACCATCCTGGCCGAGAACCTGCGCACCACGCGCGCCGTGATCGACCAGTTCTATGCCGATACCGGACGCTATCCGGAATCGCTGGAGCAGCTGGTCGAGAAAAAATACCTGCCGCGGCTGCCCTTCGATCCGGTGGCGGACACCGATGCCGGCTGGGTGCTGGTGCCGCCCGAGGACCCGACGCGCGGCAACGTCTACGACCTGCACAGCAGCGCCGAAGGCAAGGGCCGCAACGGCAAGCCGTATTCGGAATGGTAGCGCGCAGGCCGACCATGCGACGGCGTCGCCAGGATGGCTTCACCTATGTCGGCCTGATCGTGCTGGTGACGATCATCGGCCTGGTCGGCGCCGCCACCCTGAAGGCCGATGCGCTGCTGCGCCGCGCCGCCGCCGAAGAAGAGCTGCTGGAAATCGGCGCCGCCTTCAGCGCGGCGCTGACCAGCTATGCGGAAGCGACTCCGCGCGGCCAGCCGCAGCAGCCGCCGTCATTGGAAGAGCTGCTGAAGGACCCGCGTGTGCCCGGCATCCGCCGCCATCTGCGCAAGGTCTTCGTCGACCCGATCACCGGCAAGGCCGAATGGGGCATCGTCTGGCTGAACAAGGGCAGCGGCATCGACGGTGCGGGCGGCAGCGGCGTGCTGGCCGTGTACAGCCTGTCGCAAGCCAAGCCGCTCAAGCAGTCCGGCTTCGACGCGCGCTTCCAGGAGCTGGACGGCAAGGAGCACCTGGCGGACTGGAAGTTCGCGGCGACCGGGCAGGGTGTGGTGCAGGGGCAGCCGGGACAGCCCGGCCAGCCGCCGCTGCAGCCTGGTCAGCCGGGGCAGCCAGGGCAGCCGCCGCTGTTCGGTCAGCCCGGCCAGCCGCCGCAGAATCCGTCCGAGCCGCCCTCGCTGTTCCCGGGGCGCGGCAATCCGGGCAGCACGACGCCTGCGCCTGTGCCGCCACCGCCGGCACCGCCGCCCGAGAACGTGGCCGCGCCGGAACCGGTGGAGCCGCCGTCCGAAGCGGCGGGCTCCGGCGACGACGAGAAGGATGAGAAGGACGAGACGGCGGCGCGCGATGCCAGCCGCCGTTGACGCCCGCCGTTGATTACTTCGCGCGGCGCATGAAATCGCGCGGACGGAAGCCCAGCGCGAACAGCACGGCAAAGTAGACGATGGCGCTGAGCGCGATGATCGCCAGCAGGGCGACGATGCGCAGCACCGGATGCGAGCGCAGTCCGGCCCAGTCGAGCTGCGCCTGGCTGAACCAGGCGGCCAGGCCCATCAGCACCACCGCCACCACCACCTTCAGGAAAAAGCCCAACCAGCCGGCATGCGGCGTGTAGATGCTGCGGCGGCGCAGGCCGGTGTACAGGAACAGCGCATTCAGGCAGGCGCCCAGACCGATCGACAGCGCCAGCCCGGCCACGCCCATGCCCAGCATCTGCACGAACACCAGGTTCATGGCCTGGGTCGCGATCAGCACGCCGATGGCGATGCGCACCGGGGTGCGGATGTCCTGGCGCGCGTAGAAGGCCGGCGCCAGGATCTTGACCAGGATGATGCCCAGCAGGCCGGCCGCATACGACATCAGCGGCGCGGTGGCGGCGGCGACGTTGGCGGCGTTGAATTCGCCGTAGTTGAAGAGGGCGGCGATCAGGGGCGTCGACAGCGCGGCCAGGCCCACCGCGGCCGGCAGGGCCAGCAGGAAGGTCAGGCGCAGGCCCCAGTCGAGCAGGGCCGAGTATTCGCCGATGTCGCCGTCGGCGTTCGCCTTCGACAGGCTGGGCAGCAGGATGGTGCCCAGCGCCACGCCCAGGATCCCGGTCGGGAATTCCATCAGGCGGTCGGCGTACTGCAGCACCGAGACGGCGCCGCCGCCCATGTTGGACGCGTAGTTGGTGTTGATGAGCAGGCTGATCTGGGCCGCGGAGACCGCGAACACGGCCGGCCCCATCTTCTTGAGGATGCGGCGCACGCCGGGGTCTTTCAGGCCGGACAGCGGATTGAAGGACAGGCGCGGCAGCATGCCGATGCGCTTCAGGGCCGGGATCTGGATCGCGACCTGGGCCACGCCCCCGACCATCACCGCCACCGCCATCGAGTAGATCGGCACCTCGAAGTACTGCACCAGGAACAGCGAGAAGAAGATCGAGGACAGGTTCCACAGCACCGGCGTGAAGGCCGGGATCTTGAATTCGCGCCAGGTGTTGAGCACGGCGCCGGCCAGCACCACGAAGGACATGCAGGCGATGTAGGGGAACATCAGGCGGGTCATGACCACGCCCTTGTCGAAGCCGTCGCCGTCCAGGCCGCTGGCGATGCCCATCAGGATCAGCGGCGCGGCAACGATCCCCAGCACGCTGACCACGACGGTCGCCCAGACCAGGGTGGTGGCGACGTGGTCGACCAGCGAACGCGTGGCTTCTTCGCCTTTCTGGTTCTTGTATTCGGCCAGGATGGGCACGAAGGCTTGCGAGAACGCGCCTTCGCCGAACAGCCGGCGCAGCAGGTTGGGCAGGCGGAAGGCGATGTAGAAAGCGTCGGTGTAGGGCGAGGCGCCGAAGGCACGCGCGAACAGGGTATCGCGCAGCAGACCGGTGATGCGGGAGACCATCGTCATGCTCGAGATGGCCGCCAGGGTTCGGAGTAGGTTCATAGGCCGCGATTATAGCTGGGCAATAGCTCGCAGAAACTTCCGAGCGTCGCTTTTAGAGGGTAAAGCGGCCGCAATCATGAATTTGGAATTGCCCTGCGATGAAACCTTCGCTATAATCGAGGGCTGTATTGAATTCAGTTGGCAGACACTAATCGTTTGAGGTGTTTGCGGACGCAACTTACACCGATTAGGAAATTCCATGGCAAATACCGCACAGGCGCGTAAGCGCGCTCGTCAAGCAGTCAAGCAAAACGCTCACAACTCGGCTCAGCGCTCGACCCTGCGCACCGCGATCAAGGCTGTCAAGAAGGCCATCCAGGCTGGCGACAAGGCCGCTGCAACCTCGATCTTCCAGCAATCCGTGTCGACCATCGACAGCATCGCTGACAAGAAAATCATCCACAAGAACAAGGCCGCTCGCCACAAGAGCCGCCTGGCTGCTGCTATCAAGGCCCTGTCGGCCTAATAGCTCCGGCATTGCGCGGCGTTTGCTGCGCAGTTCTGCAGGATGAGAAACCCGCTCGACCTCAGGTCCGGCGGGTTTTTTCGTTGATACAACGCCAAAAACCGGTGCCAAAAACCGGGGGGGGGCTGCCCCCCCCCCGGGTTTTGGCAATTACTTTCGGGATTTTCCGGCGCCGACCGCCTCGGCCGGCACTTCCATCCATTCGCCCGGCATCAAGGGGTTGCTGGACAGCGAGAACGGCCCGATGCTGGTGCGTACCAGACGCAGTGTCGGCAGCCCGACCGCGGCCGTCATGCGCCGCACCTGGCGGTTCTTGCCTTCCTGCAGCGTGATCGCGATCCAGCCCGTCGGCTTGTCCTGGCGGACCCGGATCGGCGGGTTGCGCGGCCACAGCCATTCCGGCTCGGCGATTTTGGCAGCGCGGCAGGGCTTGGTCACGAAGTCGCCCAGGTCCAGCGGGGCCTGCAGGCGCGCCAGCAGGTCGGCATCGGGCACGCCGTCCACCTGCACGATATACGTCTTGGCTTCCTTCTGGTCCGGATGGGCGATGCGGTGCTGGAGCTTGCCGTCGTCGGTCAGCAGCATCAGGCCTTCGCTATCGGCGTCGAGACGGCCGGCCGGGTAGATGCCGGGGATGTCGATATAGTCGGCGAGCGAGGCCCGGCCCGGTTCGGCGCTGAACTGGCAGAGCACCTGGAATGGTTTGTTAAATAAGATGAGGGACATGGAAGAGGTTTTTAGAGCAAAATAGCAAGCATCGCTATTGTATTTCGGAGACCTCCCAATGTTCGAACATATTCAAGTACCGGCCGAGGGCGCGAAGATCACCGTCAACCCCGACTTCTCGCTGAACGTGCCGGACCAGCCGATCATCCCGTATATCGAGGGCGACGGCACCGGCGTGGATATCACCCCGGTGATGCGCAAGGTGGTCGACGCGGCGGTGGCGAAAGCCTACGGCGGCGCGCGCCGGATCAGCTGGATGGAAATCTTCGCCGGCGAGAAGTCGACCCGCATCTACGGACCGGACGTCTGGCTGCCGTCGGAAACGCTGGACGCGGTCAAGGACTACGTGGTCTCGATCAAGGGCCCGCTGACGACCCCGGTCGGCGGCGGCATCCGCTCGCTGAACGTGGCGCTGCGCCAGGAACTCGACCTGTACGTCTGCCTGCGCCCGGTGCGCTATTTCGCCGGCGTGCCGTCGCCGCTGAAGGAGCCGCACAAGACCGACATGGTGATCTTCCGCGAGAACTCCGAAGACATCTATGCCGGCATCGAGTGGGCCGCCGAATCCGAGGGCGCCAGGAAGATCATCGACTTCCTGGTCAAGGAAATGGGCGTCAGCAAGATCCGCTTCCCGGACAGCTCGGGCATCGGCGTCAAGCCGGTCTCGCGCGAAGGCACCGAGCGCCTGGTGCGCAAGGCGATCCAGTACGCGATCGACAACGACAAGCCTTCGGTGACCCTGGTCCACAAGGGCAATATCATGAAGTACACCGAGGGCGGCTTCCGCGACTGGGGCTATGCGCTGGCCTTGAAGGAGTTCGGCGCCGAGCTGATCGACGGCGGCCCGTGGTGCAAGTTCAAGAACCCGAAAACCGGCCGCGACATCACGATCAAGGATTCGATCGCCGACGCCTTCCTGCAGCAGATCCTGCTGCGCCCGGCGGAGTACAGCGTGATCGCGACCCTGAACCTGAACGGCGACTATATTTCGGATGCGCTGGCGGCGCAGGTCGGCGGCATCGGCATCGCGCCGGGCGCCAACATGTCGGATTCGGTGGCGATGTTCGAGGCGACCCACGGCACCGCGCCCAAGTACGCCGGCAAGGATTACGTGAACCCGGGTTCGCTGATCCTGTCGGCCGAGATGATGCTGCGTCACATGGGCTGGACGGAGGCCGCCGACCTTTTGATCGCGTCGATGGAGAAGGCGATCACCTCGAAGCGCGTGACCTACGATTTCGCCCGCCTGATGGAAGGCGCGACCCAGGTGTCGTGCTCGGGCTTCGGCGAGGTGATGATCGAGTGCATGGGCTGAGGCCGGCATGGCGGACGAAACCAGATACGAAGGTATCGGTAAGCTGATCTATGGCGTGCAGCGCCTCGGCGGTGTCGAGCACCTGCTGGGGCTGGAGCACGATGCGCGGGTGGCGCCGGAACTGGCGGCCGCGGCCAGGGAATTGGCCGAGCGTCATCGGCAATTGATGAAGCCGATCGAAGAGAAGAGGGCGCTGGACGATCCGGAAGTCGACATGATCCTGCGCGGCGTGCCGGAGTTGTATACCACGCTGGTGGAGGGACTCGGTGGCGGCCACATCGGTCCCCGCGGCTGAGGATGCGGGTACCCGAATAAAAAAAGCCCCGCCGCAGCGGGGCTTTTAGCTTCCCGAGGGAGATTAAGCGCCCACGATGTTGGAAGCTTGCTTGCCTTTAGGGCCTTGCGTGACTTCGAATTGGACTTTCTGACCTTCTTTGAGGGTCTTAAAACCGTTCATATTGATTGCGGAGAAGTGTGCGAACAAATCCTCGCCGCCGTCATCTGGGGTGATGAAGCCAAAACCTTTGGAATCATTGAACCACTTCACAGTACCTGTTGCCATAAAATAACCTTCGATTAAAAACGAATCACACGAGCCATAAAAGCAAGAAGCTTCTTGCCCCCTCCTCAGCCTGCTCACTTCTTATCAACAAGTACATAAGTACATGTCAATAACTGCATTGTTGTTGCAATAATCCTGTAAGTCAAGCGCTTTTGAACGCGTGTTGTGAAAATTTCCACTACTGCTTTAAAACAAGCTCTTGATTTTCGCAACTGGGTCGCCATCTGCGCGCAACGGGGAAAACGCGTAAGATGGAAAGCACATGGGATGACGCAGGCAAGGACCCTGATTAACCCTGATTGTTAACGTACGCACGAACAGCGAAAGCATTTTAGAATACTCTTATGGCAACCAAGCACGATACCGAACAGCTGCTGGAGCGGCAGACCGTAAAGCCACCCCCCCTGTACCAGGTGGCGCTGCTGAACGACGATTACACTCCGATGGAGTTTGTGGTCGCCATCATCCAGGAGTATTTCAACAAGGATCGCGAGACGGCGACGCAGATCATGCTTTCCGTACATCGCCATGGTAAAGGGGTGTGCGGCGTGTTTTCCAAAGATATAGCGTGTACCAAAGTGGAGTTTGTATTAACGCATGCGCGTAAGGCAGGTCACCCCCTGCAGTGCGTGATGGAGGAAGTATGATTGCGCAGGAATTGGAAGTCTCTTTACATATGGCCTTTGTCGAAGCGCGGCAGGCTCGGCACGAGTTCATCACGGTCGAACACCTGCTTCTGGCGCTGCTCGACAACCCGTCGGCCGCTGAAGTCCTGCGTGCGTGCGCGGTCAACATCGAAGATCTGCGCAAGACCTTGACGAATTTCATCGGCGACAACACCCCGACCGTGCCCGGCACGGGCGAGGTCGATACCCAGCCGACCCTCGGTTTCCAGCGTGTGATTCAGCGTGCGATCATGCACGTGCAATCCGCCTCGAACGGCAAGAAGGAAGTGACCGGCGCGAACGTGCTGGTGGCGATCTTCGGCGAGAAGGACTCGCATGCCGTCTACTACCTGCACCAGCAGGGCGTGACCCGTCTCGACGTGGTCAATTTCATTTCGCACGGCGTGCGCAAGGACCAGCAGATCGACAGCCAGAAGGCGTCGGAAGGCGTGGAAGAGGCCCAGGTCGAAGGCGCGACGAAAGAAAGCCCGCTGGACCAGTTCACCCAGAACCTGAACAAGTCGGCTGCCGACGGCAAGATCGATCCGCTGATCGGCCGCGAGGAAGAAGTCGACCGCGTGATCCAGATCCTGTGCCGCCGCCGCAAGAACAACCCGCTGCTGGTGGGCGAGGCCGGGGTCGGCAAGACCGCGATCGCGGAAGGCCTGGCATGGCGCATCGTCCAGGAAGACGTGCCGGAGATCCTGCAGAATGCCGTCGTGTATTCGCTGGACATGGGCGCGCTGCTGGCCGGCACCAAGTACCGCGGCGACTTCGAGCAGCGCCTGAAAGCGGTGCTCAAGCAGCTCAAGGACACGCCGAACGGCATCCTGTTCATCGACGAGATCCACACGATCATCGGCGCCGGTTCGGCTTCGGGCGGTACGCTCGACGCCTCGAACCTGCTGAAGCCGGCCCTGGCGAACGGCCAGCTCAAGTGCATCGGCGCGACCACGTTCACGGAATTCCGCGGCGTGTTCGAGAAAGACCACGCACTGAGCCGCCGCTTCCAGAAGGTCGACGTCAACGAGCCGTCGGTCGAGCAGACCGTGCAGATCCTGCGCGGCCTGAAGTCGCGCTTCGAAGAGCACCACGGCGTGAAGTATTCGTCGTCGGCGCTGTCGACCGCGGCGGAACTCGCGGCACGCTTCATCAATGACCGTCATCTGCCCGACAAGGCGATCGACGTGATCGACGAAGCCGGTGCGGCCCAGCGCATCCTGCCGAAGTCGAAGCAGAAGAAGACCATCGGCAAGACGGAGATCGAGGACATCATCGCGAAGATCGCGCGGATCCCCCCGCAAACCGTCAACCAGGACGACCGCAGCAAGCTGCAGACCATCGACCGCGACCTGCGCAACGTCGTGTTCGGGCAAGACCCGGCCATCGACGCGCTGGCCTCGGCCATCAAGATGGCCCGTGCCGGCCTGGGCAAGCAGGACAAGCCGATCGGCTCCTTCCTGTTCTCCGGTCCGACCGGCGTCGGCAAGACCGAGGTCGCCAAGCAGTTGGCCTTCATCCTCGGCATCGAGCTGGTGCGCTTCGACATGTCGGAGTACATGGAACGCCATGCGGTGTCGCGCCTGATCGGTGCGCCGCCGGGCTACGTCGGCTTCGACCAGGGCGGCCTGCTGACCGAGGCCATCACCAAGAAGCCGCACACGGTGCTGCTGCTGGACGAGATTGAAAAAGCCCACCCGGACATTTTCAACATCCTGCTGCAGGTGATGGACCACGGCACGCTGACCGACAACAACGGCCGCAAGGCGGACTTCCGCAACGTGATCATCATCATGACCACGAACGCGGGCGCCGAGAGCCTGACCAAGCGTTCGGTGGGCTTCGTGGATTCGAAGGCGCAGGGCGACGAGATGGCCGACATCAAGCGCATGTTCACGCCGGAGTTCCGCAACCGCCTGGATGCCATCATCAGCTTCCGCGCGCTGGACGAGGAAATCATCCTGCGCGTCGTGGACAAGTTCCTGATGCAGCTGGAAGAGCAGCTGCACGAGAAGAAGGTGGAAGCCGTCTTCACCGAGAAACTGCGCAAGTTCCTCTCGAAGAAGGGTTTCGATCCGCTGATGGGTGCGCGTCCGATGTCGCGCCTGATCCAGGACATGATCCGCAAGGCGCTGGCCGACGAGCTGCTGTTCGGCCGCCTGGTCAACGGCGGACGCGTGACGGTGGACCTGAACGAGAAGGACGACGTGTTCCTCGAGTTCCCGGAAGGCGACGTCCCGCCGCCGCCGGAGCCGGTCGAAACGGTCGAGATCGAGTAAAGCAAGACTGCGGGGTTCGCCCCGCCACCAAAAGCCCGCTCAGTGCAGCCCGCACTCGCGGGCTTTTTTTTCGTCCAGCGGCGTCATGGAGTTGTCATATGGCAATCCTATACTGGCGGCATTTCTCGATCCCGCCCGCCAGCCCATGCGCTTATCCAGGATGCAAACCGGTACCAAGATCATCGGCGCCTTCGCCGCCGTCTCCGCTGCCATCGTCATCATCTGCATCGTCGCCCTGTGGCGGATGCAGGCCGCCGATGCGCTCACGAACGATCTGGTCCACAACAAGCTGGCCGGCCAGCAGCTCAGCGCCGAACTGCTCGGCATGGCGCGCCTGAACGGCGTACGCGCCGGCGCCATCGCGCGCAGCGACAGCCTCGAAGCGGGCGACTATTTCCAGGCCCAGCTGACCCAGGGCGACAAGGAAGAAGCGGCACTGGCAGCGCGCTTGAAGGCCCAGCTCGCGAACGGCGACGAGCGCAGGCTGGCCGAGCAGGCCGCGCAGCGCAAGGCCGCTTATCTAGCCGTGCGCAAGCAGGTGTTCCAGGCCAAGGACCTCGGCAAGACCCAGGAAGTGGAGCAACTCGCGTCGACGGACATGACGGCCAGCTTCGATGCCTACACCAGGGCGCTCGACGCGCTGCTGGCCTACCAGACCCGCCAGGCGCGCGAGATGGCCGCTGCATCGGCCGGCGCCTCGCTGTTCAGCCGTACGCTGCTGCTGGCCGTGGGTGGCGCCGCGCTGCTGCTCGGTGTGCTCGCCGGCTGGCTGCTCACGCGCAGCATCGTCGCGCCGCTGCAGGATGCCGTGCAGCTGGCCGAGCGCGTCGCCCGCGGCGACCTCAGCGCCAGCATCCGGCATGCGCGCTGCGATGAGATCGGGCGCCTGTTCGACGCCCTGAACCACATGACTGGCGGCGTGTCCGCCACCGTGACCAGGGTGCTGGCCAGCGCGCGCCTGATCGACGATGCCTCGGCCGACATCGCCGCCGGCAACCGCGACCTGTCGCAGCGCACCGAGCACCAGGCCAGCAGTCTGCATGCCACCGTGCGCGCGATGGCCGGCCTGCTCGAAACGGTCCAGCAGAACCACGCGAATGCGCACGACGCCAGCGAACTGGCGCTGGCAGCCTCCGGCGTGGCGCGGGAAGGGGCGGGCGCCGTTGGGCAAATGGTCGAGCGCATGGCGACGATCCGCCAGTCGGCGGCAAAGATCGGCGACATCACCGCCATGATCGACGGCATCGCCTTCCAGACGAATATCCTGGCCCTGAACGCGGCGGTGGAGGCGGCGCGCGCCGGCGCCGAAGGGCGCGGCTTTGCCGTGGTCGCCAACGAAGTGCGCAGCCTGGCCCAACATTCGGCTGCGGCGGCGAAAGAGATCAAGACCCTGATCGCGGCATCGCTCGGCGCCATCGAATCCGGTGCCGGGATTGCCGGGGCGGCCGGCGCCACCATGCGCCAGATCCTCGAGCGCGTGCAGCAGGTGGCCGACCTGCTCGGCGCCATCGACGCCGCCAGTGCCGAACAGGCCGCGGGCATCGCCCAGGTGCGCCACACGATCGCGGACATGGACGAGGCGACCCGCCAGAACGCCGCCATGGTCGAGCAGGCGGCGGCAGCGGCCGAAACCATGCGCGCCCAGGCCGAGCAGCTGACCGGGGTCGTCGCCACCTTCAAGGTCAGGGAAATGCGTCCGGCGCTCATGAATTAATTGCATGTATGCACGCCAACTAGCCGTTTCACTATGGCAAACTCATGTTCTCCAGCAACCTTGTTTCAGTGAACATGAACGTCTCCCCCACCATCCTCGCGCTGTCGCTGGCGCTCATCGGCCAGCAGGCCGGCGCCGCCGATCCCTATTTCCGCTTTCCCGCCGTGCGCGGCGAGACGGTCGTGTTCACCGCCGAGGGCGACCTCTGGCGCACGGCGGTCGGGGGCGGCAAGGCCACGCGCCTGACCACCCACCCGTCGAGCGAAACCCAGCCGGCGATTTCGCACGACGGCAAGTTCGTCGCCTTCGCCGCCTCGTATGAAGGCGCCCAGGAAGCCTATGTGATGCCGCTCGAAGGCGGGCTGCCGAAGCGCATCACCTTCGAGAACGGCGGCGTGAACGTGCTCGGCTGGACGGCGCAGGGCGAGGTGCTGGTCAGTACCGAGAACTCGACCGGGCCCTCGAAGCACCGCGTGGTCGCCGCGCTCGATCCGGTCAAGCTGACGCGCCGCGTGCTGCCGCTGGCCGACGCCAACGACGCCGTGCTGGATGACGCGGGCCGCACCGTGTACTTCACGCGCATGGGCCTGTCGATGACCAACGATAACGTGAAAGCCTACCGCGGCGGCGCCCATGCCCAGCTGTGGCGCTTCGACCTGGGTGCGAAAACCGAGGCGCAACAGCTGTTCAAGGACGATGCCGCCAACAACCGCCGCGCCATGTGGTGGCAGGGCCGCCTGTACTTCATCAGCGATGCCGGCGGCGCCGACAATCTCTGGACCTCGCTGCCGGACGGCAGCGACCGCCGCGAACTCACGCACCACAAGGCGTGGGACGTGCGCACCGCTTCGCTCGGCGACGGCCGCATCGCCTACCAGCTGGGCGCCGACCTGCACGTGTTCGACATCGCCAGCGGCCAGGATGCGCTGGTGCATGCCAGCCTGGTGTCCGACTTCGACCAGCAGCGCCTGCGGCGCGTGAAGTCGCCGCTCGACGCGCTGACCGGCATCGAGGTCGCCAGCAAGGCCGAGCGCATCGTCCTGACCGCGCGCGGCCGGGTGACGATCGCTGGCACCGGCAGCCATCGCCGGGTCGAGATCGCGGTGCCGGAAGGCGCGCGCGCCCGTGGCGCCGTGTTCAGCCACGACGACAAATGGGTCTACGCGATCGCCGACACCAGCGGCGAAAACGAGATCTGGCGCTACGCGGCCGACGGCTCCGGCCATGGCGAACGTCTGACCACCGACGGCGCCAGTCATCGCTCGGCGCTGTACCCCTCGCCGGACGGCAAATGGCTGGCCCACACCGACAAGAAGGGCCGCACCTGGCTGCTCGACCTGGCGGCCCGCACCAACGTCATCATCGACGATGCCGGCCAGGCAGGCCTGGACCGTTCCGACCAGGTGGTGTGGTCGCCCGACAGCCGCAACCTGGCCTTCGTGCGCGCCGGCAGCAGCGAACGACGCGACCAGATCGGCATGTTCAATCTGGCCAACCGGACCCTCGCTTTTGTCACCACCGACCGCTACGAGGCCAGCTCGCCGGCCTTCTCGCCGGACGGCAAATGGCTGTACTTCCTGTCGGCGCGCCACTTCAACCTGGGCAATGCCTCGCCCTGGGGCGACCGCAACATGGGGCCGGTGTTCGACAAGCGCGTCGGCGTGTATGCGCTGGCGCTGCAGCCGGACGTGCGCTTCCCCTTCAAGCCGGAAGACGAGCTGACCAAGCCGGAAGAGAAGTCGCCCGAGGCGGCGGCCAAGGCGGCCGTGAAATTGCCGGGCGCGGACGAAGCGGACAGCGCCAAGGGGGCGGCCGTTGCCGCCGCCTCGGCCGCAGCGGAAGCGAAGATCAAGGCTGCCGGCCTCGACAAGCCGGCCGCGCCGACGCCGGCGATCGTCTACGCCGGCTTGCGCGAACGCCTCTACGAAGTACCGGTCATGCCGGGCAATTACCGCGCGCTGGCGGTCGACGACAAGCGCCTCTACCTGCTGGACGCCGACCAGGACCCCACCAAGGGCGGCACCCTCAAGACCGTGGCGATCACGCGCAGCACGCCACAGCCGGAGACCTTTGCCGCCAACGTGCGCGAGTTCGGCCTGTCCAGCGACCACAAGCATGTGTTTTACCGCACCTTTGCCAGGGGCACGCCGGGCGACATGCTGATCGTCGATGCCGCCGCCAAGGCCCCGGCCGACCTGGCCAAGGCCAAAGTGAAAATCGACGACTGGGCGGTGAGCTCGAATCCGCGCCTGGAATGGAAGCAGATGTTCAACGACGCCTGGCGCATGCACCGCGACTTCCTGTACGACGCCAACATGCGCGGCATCGACTGGAACGCCATGCGCGCGCGCTACGCGCCGCTGGTCGAGCGCGTGACCGACCGCGCGGAACTGGACGACGTGCTGGGCATGATGGTCGGCGAGGTCGGCGCGCTGCACTCGCAGATCCGTCCCGGTGACGTGCGCCGCGCCGCCAGCGAGGGCACGCCGGCCAGCCTGGGCGCGGTCCTGACGCGGGTCGCGGACGGCTACCGCGTCGACCACGTCTACCGCAGCGAGCCGGAGCTGCCGTCCGAAGCGGGGCCGCTGGCCGCGCCGGACGTCCAGGTCAGGGAAGGCGACATCATCACGGCCGTCAACGGCAAGTCGCTGCCGGAGGCGCGCGACATCGCCGACCTGCTGCTGGACACCGCCGGCAAGCAGGTGCTCCTGCACGTGAAGAGCCCGGGCGCGAAAAATGCGAAGCCGCGTGCAGTGATCGTCACCCCGGTCTCGATGGCGACCCACGCCAGCCTGCGCTACGCCGACTGGGAGCAGGGCAGGGCACAGCAGGTCGAGGCGGCTTCGAAAGGCAAGATCGGCTACCTGCACCTGCGCGCGATGGTGGCACGCGACATCAGCGCCTTCGCGCGCGACTTCTACGCCAACATCAACAAGGAAGGCCTGATCATCGACGTGCGCCGCAATAACGGCGGCAACATCGACAGCTGGATCATCGAAAAGCTGCTGCGCCGCTCCTGGGCCTTCTGGTCCTCGAACGGCAAGCAGCCCTACTCGAACATGCAGAACACCTTCCGCGGCCACCTGGTGGTGCTGATGGACGAGCTGACCTATTCCGATGGCGAGACCTTTGCCGCCGGCGTCAAGGCCTTGAAGCTGGGGCCGCTGGTCGGCAAGCGCAGCGCCGGCGCCGGCGTCTGGCTCAGCGACGGCAACGGCCTGGCGGACAACGGCATGGCGCGCGTGGCCGAGAACGGCCAGTTTTCGAGCGATGGCGAGTGGCTGATCGAAGGCGTGGGCGTAACCCCGGACGTCGAGGTCGACAATCTGCCTCACGAGACCTTCAACGGGCGCGACCGCCAGCTCGAAGTGGCGCTCGAGCTGCTGGAGAAGAAGATGAAGGAGCAGCCGGTGAAGCCCTGGAAGCCGGCTGCGATTCCTGCGCTGAAACGATAAACTTCAGATCGCGGCCAGCGCCCGCGCCAGGTCGGCGCGCTGGTCGTCGACGTGTTCGATGCCGACCGACAGGCGGATCAAACCGTCGCCGATGCCGAGCCTGGCCCGCTGCTCGGGCGGGATGGTGGCATGGGTCATGATGGCCGGGTGCTCGATCAGGCTCTCGACCCCGCCCAGGCTTTCGGCCAGCGTGAACACTTCGCAATGCTCGAGGAAGCGCCTGCTGCCTTCCAGGTCGGTGTCGAGGTCGACCGAGATGATGCCGCCGTAGCCGTGCATCTGGCGCCGCGCCAGCTCGTGCTGGGGATGCGACGCCAGGCCTGGATAGAACACGCGGCTGACCTTTTTCTGCTCTTCCAGCCAGTGGGCCAGCGCCAGGGCATTGGCCGAGCTGCGCTCGACCCGCAAGGCCAGGGTCTTTATCCCGCGCAGCACCAGGAAGCTGTCGAAGGGGCCCTGGATCGCGCCGACGGCATTCTGGATGAAGCCGAGGCGCTCGCGCAACTGCTGGTGGCGATCTTCCGTGCCGACCACCGCCACGCCGCCGATCACATCCGAATGACCATTCATGTATTTGGTGGTCGAGTGCACGACGATGTCGATGCCGTGTTCCAGCGGGCGCTGAACGATGGGGCTGGCGAAGGTGTTGTCGCACACGGACAGCACGCCGCGCTCGCGGCACAGGGCGGCCAGCGCGCGCAGGTCGGCCAGCTTCAGCATCGGGTTGGTCGGCGTCTCGACCCACACCATCTTCGTGTCCGGCCGCAGGGCGCCGGCCACCGCAAGCGGATCGGTCAGGTCGACGTAGGTGAACTCGTGACCGGCGCTGTGGCGGCGCACCCGCTCGAACAGGCGGTAGGTGCCGCCGTACATGTCGTCGCCGGCGACGATGTGGGAGCCGGCCGGCAGCAGCTCCAGCACCGAGGAAATCGCCGCCAGGCCGGAGGCGAAGGCGAAGGCCGCGCCGCCGCTTTCGATGTCGGCCACGCAGCGCTCCAGCGCCCAGCGGGTCGGGTTGTGCGAGCGGCCGTAGTCCAGGCCCTTGTGCACGCCCGGACTCTCCTGGGCGAAGGTGGAGGTCGCGTAGATCGGCGGCATCACCGCGCCGGTGCCGGGGTCGGGCGCCTGGCCGCCGTGGATGACGCGGGTGGCGATGTGGCGTTTTTTATCGCTGTCGTCGTGGCTCATTTCACTCATCTCATTTCAATGTTCTGCGCAGGTGGTTGAGGAGGTCGAAGCGCGTGATCAGGCCATAAAAACGCTCGCCTTCCGCGATCACCACGGTCAGGCCGCGGTCGAGGATCTCGCGCACCTGCTGCATGCTGCCCGACGGCGGCAGGGTCTGCAGCGCCGAGGTCATGCTGCTCGAAACCTGCGCCTGGAAGTCTCCTTTCTCGGCGCTCACGTGCTTGAGAATGTCCGACTCGTCGACCAGCCCGACCAGCCGGCCGCGCTCGATCACCGGCAGCTGGGCCAGGTCGGCGCTGCGCATGCGGTTGAAGGCGGTCAGCAGGGTGTCGGTCGGGGCCACGGTGACGACGTCGCCGTCGTCGAAGCGGCGCCCGATCAGGTCGCGCAGGTCGCCGGTCTGCGGGCGCTGCAGCAGGCCCTGGTCGACCATCCAGCCGTCGCTGTAGACCTTGGTCAGATAGCGGGTGCCGGTGTCGCACACAAAAGTGACCACGCGCTTGGGCGTGCTTTGCTCGCGGCAGTAGCGCAGGGCGGCGGCCAGCAGGGTGCCGCTCGAGGAGCCGGCCAGCAGGCCTTCCTGGCGCAGCAGGGTGCGCGCGGTATTGAAGCTCTCTTCGTCGCCGATGGTGTAGGCGCGGCGCACCCGCGACAGGTCGGCAATCGAAGGAATGAAGTCCTCGCCGATGCCTTCCACGGCCCAGGAGCCCGACACCTCGGACACGCGGCCGGTGCGCACGTATTCCGACAAAATCGAGCCCTGCGGATCGGCCAGCACGAATTCGAGATCCGGCTGGACCTTGGCGAAGTAGCGCGACAGGCCGGTGAGGGTGCCGGACGAGCCGACGCCGACCACCACCGCGTCGAGCTCGTGCTTCATCTGTTCCCAGATTTCCGGTCCGGTCGTGGTTTCGTGGGCCAGCGGATTGGCCGGGTTGTTGAACTGGTCGGCGAACCAGGCGCCGGGAATCTCGCGCGCCAGGCGCGCCGCATAATCCTGGTAGTACTCGGGGTGGCCCTTGCCGACGTCCGAGCGGGTCAGGTGGATCTCGGCGCCCAGGGCTTTCAGGTGCAGCACTTTCTCGGCGGCCATCTTGTCGGGCACCACCAGCACCACGCGGTAGCCCTTGATGCGGGCGACCAGCGCCAGGCCCAGGCCGGTATTGCCGGCGGTGGCCTCGACCACCGTGCCGCCGGGCTTCAGGCGGCCATCCTGCTCGGCCGCCTCGATCATGGCGCGGCCGATGCGGTCCTTGATGGAGCCGCCGGGGTTCTGGGATTCGAGTTTGAGAAACAGCTGGCAGGGGCCGGTGTCCAGCCGGGTGACCTCGACCAGTGGGGTATTACCGATCAGCGAAAAGATTGCAGCGGATGACGCGGGTTGCGCGGTGTGCATATTCCCTCCAAGGGGCGCCGGGCCGTCGAAAAAAAGACGAGCATAGGACGCTTTGTGGCGTCCCGACTTGGGGAATGTTAAGCCTTTTCAAGGATCGCAGCGTAAAACTGTAAGAGTTTACAGTGTTCATGATCAGTGGATTCCCGGCAGAATTTATGCACCATTCATCGGGAGATCCACATGAAATTCACCACCTGCCTGTCGGCCCTGCTGGCGCTGTCCGCTGCTGCCGGCAGCCGGCCACGCCGCCGAGATCACCCGCATCGACGCTAAAACCCTGCACTTCGAAGGCGGCATCGAGCGCGGCGATGCGGCGCGCCTGGAGCAGATGCTCACGCCGGGCACCACGCTGCTGAAGGTGCACAGCCCCGGCGGCTCGAGCGAAGAAGGCATCCTGCTGGGCCGCATCATCCATGCCCGGCACCTGGACCTGGAAATCGACCGCGGCTGCGGCTCGAGCTGCGCCAACTACATGTTCCCGGCCGCCCGCCACAAGACCATCCCGCCGGGCGCCGTGCTGGCCTATCACGGCACTATGTACCTGACCGACCTGGCCGGCGAAAAGAATCTCCGCGAACAGTTGACAGCCGGCGGCATCCCGCCGGCCGAGGTGGAGAAACAGGTGCCGGGCCTGCTCGCCAACAACAAGCGCATCGCCAAGATGGAAAGCGAGTTCACCGCCGAGATCGGCGTCAACCCGCAGTTCTACCGCGATTTCAGGACCGTCGCCGAGCAGGGCGATGCGCTCGAAGCGCAGTACAAAGCCCAGCAGCCGGACTTCCTGTGGTGGCCGTCCGCGCGCCGCCTGGCGCAGTGCTACGGCATCCGCGACGTGAACGACCAGGGCCGCCCGGCGCAGCTGGACAGCGTCGGCCATTTCCTCGAAGCGAAACGGAATCTGCTGCTGGTCGGCGACCAGGCCTTGCCGGCCTGCGCCGGCTGAAGCCTCGGTTGCCCGCTCAGTTGCCCGCTCAGTTACCCGCTCAGCTGCCGGCCTTCAGGCGCCGCCACAGCGTGGTGCGGCTGATACCCAGGTGGCGCGCGGCGGCTTCGCGCTGGCCGCCGAAGCGCGCCAGCACCTCGGCGATGTTCGCTTGCGCCGCGTCCTGCGCGGCAGGGAGGACAGCCGGCACGGGCAGGGCCCCGGCCGGCATCGCCGCCGGCTGGCCCAGCTCGGGCGCGACCGACAACAGGAAGGCCGGGGTCAGCGCCTGCAGCGGCTCGGCGGCCAGGAACAGGGCCAGCCGCTCCATCAGGTTGCGCAGTTCGCGCACATTGCCCGGCCAGGCATAGGCCTGCAACAGCGGCGCGCAGGCCGCGATCTCGGCCGCCAGGTTCGGGTGCGGGCGCGCGCTGAGGGCCGCCATCGCGTTCTTCAGCGACCATTCGGCCAGTTGCGGGATGTCGGCGCGGCGCTCGCGCAGCGGCGGCAGCACCAGGCGCAGCACCGCCAGGCGGTAGAACAGGTCGGCGCGGAAGCGGCCCTCGCGCACGCGGGCGTCGAGGTCGCAGTGGGTGGCGCTGACCACCCGCACGTCGATCGGCACCGGGCGCGTGCCGCCGACCCGCATCACCTCGCGCTCTTCCAGCACGCGCAGCAGGCGCGTCTGCAAGCCAAGGGGCATCTCGCCGATCTCGTCGAGGAACAGGGTGCCGCCGTTGGCCGCTTCGAACAGGCCGGCATGGCCGCCGCGCCGGGCGCCGGTGAAGGCGCCTTCCTCGTGCCCGAACAGTTCCGATTCCAGCAGCGATTCGGCGATCGCGCCGCAGTTCACCGCGACGAAAGGGCGGGACGCGGCGCGGTGCGGCCCTTCGCGGTGGATGGCCTGGGCCACCAGTTCCTTGCCGCTGCCGGTCTCGCCCTGGATCAGCACCGTGGCTTTCGAGCGCGCATACAGCACCACGGTCTGACGCAGCTTTTCCATCGCCGGCGATTCGCCGCGCAGGTCGTTCAGGCCGCGCCGCGCGCGCCGCGTGTCCGGGCTGCCGCGCCGGCCGCGGCCGGATTCCAGCCGGGTCAGGCGCGCCATCTCGAGCGCATCGTCGAAGGCCTGGCGGATCGAGGCCGCCGAGTACACGAACACCGCCTTCAGCCCCGCTTCCTCGGCCAGGTCGGTGATCAGGCCGGCGCCGACGATCACCTCGACCCCGGCCGCCTTCAGCTCGGCGATGGCGGCGCGCGCATCCTCTTCGGTCACGTAAGTACGCTGCTCGACCGCCAGCCCGAAGGTGGCGCTGAACTCGGCCAGTTCCGCCATCGGCTGCTGGTAGTTGATCAGCGCGATGCGCGGCGACAGGCGGCGCGCCCGCGCCAGGGCCTGCATCACGTCGCTGCCGCTGGCCTTCGCCACCACCACCGGCACCGAGACCCGTCCTTTCAGGTAGGCGGCATTCGAACCGGCGGCGATCACGACGTCGCAGTGGTCTGTCGCCATGCGCTCGCGGATGTGGCGGGCGGCATCGTCGAAGCCCAAATGCAGCGGCTCGATCTGCGCCAGGTGGTCGTATTCGAGGGTGATGTCGCGGAACAGATCGGACAGGCGGGACACGGAAACGGTCCAGATCACCGGCTTGTCGACGGCATCGGGGGCGGTGCGGGTGGGATGACTCATGTTGCAAGTGTAGTGCAAATCGAAATGAAAATCGGCGCCAGCCGTAAGAATCGGGTAAGGCAACCCACTTAGGATCGACCCCAGCCTGTATTAAAAAGGCATCAATAGAACGATTGGAGACAAATGATGGACCAAGACGTTGTACAGAGGGTCAAGAACGACCCCAATTACCAGAAGCTGGTCAGGACCCGCTCCCGCTACGGCTGGATGCTGACCTGGGCCGTGATGATCGTGTATTACGGCTTCACCTGCCTGAACGCCTTCGACAAGGAATTCATGGGTTCCCGCATCGGCGCGGGCGTCATGTCCTGGGGCGTGCCCCTGGGCCTGTTCGTGATCCTGTTCACGGTGGTCGTCACCGGCATCTACGTGCGCCGCGCCAACAGCGAGTTCGACGCGCTGACCGACGCGATCCAGCGCAACGCCGCCGCCGGCCAGGCTGCGCAAACCACCGACACCACCGCAGCATCGAGGAAGCGCGCATGAAGACCATGATCCCGCATTTGAAGCACAAGGTATCCGCGCTGGCACTGCTGGCCGCCACCAATGCCGCGCTGGCCGCGCCCGACCTGGGCCAGGCCACCAAGCAGGCCACCAACTGGACCGCGATCACGATGTTCGCGGTGTTCGTGATCCTGACCCTGTTCATCACCAAGTGGGCCGCCAAGCGCACCCGCTCGGCTTCGGACTTCTACACCGCCGGCGGCGGCATCACCGGCTTCCAGAACGGCCTGGCGATCGCCGGCGACTTCATGTCGGCAGCAAGCTTCCTCGGCATTTCCGCCGCGGTGTTCGCCAACGGCTTCGACGGCCTGATCTACGCGATCGGCTTCCTGGTCGGCTGGCCGGTCATCACTTTCCTGATGGCCGAGCGCCTGCGCAACCTGGGCCGCTTCACCTTCGCCGACGTCGCCGCCTACCGCTTCGCGCAGAAGCCGGTGCGCATGTTCGCCGCCTCGGGCACCCTGGTCGTGGTCCTGTTCTACCTGATCGCGCAGATGGTCGGCGCCGGCCAGCTGATCAAGCTGCTGTTCGGCCTGGACTACAGCATCGCCGTGGTGCTGGTCGGTATCCTGATGATGGTCTACGTGCTGTTCGGCGGCATGACCGCCACCACCTGGGTCCAGATCATCAAGGCCGTGATGCTGCTCGGCGGCGCCTCCTTCATGGCGTTCTCGGTGCTGGCGATGTACAACTTCAGCCCGGAAGCCCTGTTCGCCAAGGCCGTCGACGTGCACAGCAAGGGCTTCTCGATCATGGGCCCGGGTAACTTCATCAAGGACCCGATCTCCGGCATCTCCTTCGGCATGGCACTGATGTTCGGTACCGCCGGCCTGCCGCACATCCTGATGCGCTTCTTCACCGTCCCGAGCGCCAAGGAAGCGCGCAAGTCGGTGCTGTGGGCTACCACCTGGATCGGCTACTTCTACATCCTGACCTTCATCATCGGCTTCGGCGCGATCGTGCTGGTCGGTACCAACCCGGCCTTCAAGGATGCTGACGGCAAGCTGCTGGGCGGCATCAACATGGCGGCCGTGCACCTGGCCAGCGCGGTCGGCGGCGACGTCTTCCTCGGCTTCATCTCGGCCGTGGCCTTCGCGACCATCCTGGCGGTGGTGGCCGGCCTGACCCTGTCGGGCGCCTCGGCGGTGTCGCACGACCTGTATGCCACCGTGATCAAGAAGGGCCAGCCGGCCCCGGGCAGCGAACTGCGCGTCTCGAAGATCACCACCATCGTCCTCGGCATCATCGCCGTGGGACTGGGCTATGTGTTCGAGACCGTCAACGTCGCCTTCATGGTGTCGCTGGCCTTCGCGATCGCGGCTTCGGCCAACTTCCCGGTGCTGTTCATGTCCGTCCTGTGGAGCAAGTGCACCACCCGCGGCGCGACCATCGGCGGCTTCCTGGGCCTGGCCACCGCCGTGATCCTGACCGTGCTGTCGAAGTCGGTGTGGGTCGACGTCTTCCACAACAAGACCGAGATCTTCCCGTACACCTCGCCGGCACTGTTCTCGATGATCGTCGGCTTCGTGGGCGTGTGGCTGTTCTCGGTCACCGACAAGAGCCCGCGCGCTGCGATCGACAAGGCTGGCTTCGAGGCGCAGGAAGTGCGTTCGGAGACTGGTATTGGAGCTGCAGCGGCTTCGTCGCACTGAGTTCCGGCGTGGGCTCGGGGAGCCCACCCTACATAAAGAAGGGCCCGGTCGATTCGTCGACCGGGCTTTTTTCATGGTGCGATGGAACAGATGTTGCGTTTCATGGTTGAAACAGTGTTGCGGAATGAAACAAGGCCAGGGCTTCCCAGAGCGCCAAGTCCTTGAAAACAGGGCAGGGCGGCGTAGCATGGGAGCTGGCACGGGGTTTGCATTTATGAGCCCGTACCCTGACCCATGAATCAACGAAAGGACAGCACCATGACCCAACTCTCCGCTGGCGCCAAATTCCGCCAGGCCGTGCAGGAAGAACACCCGCTGCAGGTGATCGGCGCCATCAACGCCAACCACGCCCTGCTGGCCAAGCGCGCCGGCTATCGCGCGATCTACCTGTCGGGCGGCGGCGTGGCCGCGGGTTCGCTGGGCCTGCCGGACCTCGGCATCTCGGGCCTGGAAGACGTGCTGATCGACGTGCGCCGCATCACCGACGTCTGCGACCTGCCGCTGCTGGTGGATATCGACACCGGCTTCGGCTCCTCCGCCTTCAACGTCGCGCGCACCGTGCGCTCGCTGATCAAGGCCGGCGCCGGCGCCTGCCATATCGAAGACCAGGTCGGCGCCAAGCGCTGCGGCCACCGTCCGGGCAAGGAAATCGTCAGCCAGGCCGAGATGGTCGACCGCGTGAAGGCCGCCGTCGATGCCCGCACCGACGACAACTTCGTGATCATGGCGCGCACCGACGCGCTGGCCGTCGAAGGCCTCGACAAAGCCGTCGAGCGTGCCGTCGCCTGCGTCGAAGCCGGCGCCGACATGATCTTCCCGGAAGCGATCACCAGCCTCGAGATGTACGCCCAGTTCAAAAAAGCGGTGAAGGTGCCGATCCTGGCCAACATCACCGAATTCGGCGCGACCCCGCTGTTCAGCGTGGAAGAACTGGCCGGCGCCGACGTCGACATCGTGCTGTACCCGCTGTCGGCCTTCCGCGCCATGAACAAGGCCGCCGAGAACGTCTACCAGGCGATCCGCCGCGATGGCCACCAGAAGAACGTGGTCGACACCATGCAGACCCGCGCCGAACTCTACGACCGCATCGACTATCACAGTTTCGAGCAGAAGCTCGATGCCCTGTTTGCCCAGAACAAAGCCAAATAATCCTTGAGGAGATAACGAGATGACCGACCAGACCACCGCAACCGACACCCCGACCTTCAAGCCGAAGAAATCCGTCGCCCTGTCCGGCGTCGCCGCAGGCAACACCGCGCTGTGCTCGGTGGGCCGTTCCGGCAACGATCTGCACTACCGCGGCTACGACATCCTGGACGTCGCCGAGACCTCGGAATTCGAAGAGATCGCCTATCTGCTGGTGCACGGCAAGCTGCCGAACGAAGCCGAACTGCGCGGCTACAAGGCCAAGCTGAAATCGCTGCGCGGCCTGCCGCAAGCCGTCAAGTCGGCCCTGGAAGCGCTGCCGGCGGCCTCGCACCCGATGGACGTGATGCGTACCGGCGTCTCGGTGCTGGGCTGCACGCTGCCGGAAAAGGACGACCACAACATCCCGGGCGCGCGCGACATCGCCGACCGCCTGATGGCTTCCCTCGGTTCGATGCTGCTGTACTGGTACCACTTCAGCCATAACGGCAAGCGCATCGATGTCGAGACCGACGACGATTCGATCGGCGGCCACTTCCTGCACCTGCTGCACGGCTTCAAGCCGTGCGACGAGTGGGTGAAGGCGATGCACACCTCGCTGATCCTGTACGCCGAGCACGAATTCAACGCCTCGACCTTCACCGGCCGCGTGATCGCCGGCACCGGTTCCGACATCTACTCGGCCATCACCGGCGCGATCGGCGCGCTGCGCGGTCCGAAGCACGGCGGCGCCAACGAAGTCGCCTTCGAGATCCAGAAGCGCTACGAGAACCCGGACGAAGCCGAAGCCGACATCCGCAACCGCGTCGCCAACAAGGAAGTCGTGATCGGCTTCGGCCACCCGGTGTACACGATCTCGGACCCGCGCAACAAGGTGATCAAGGACGTGGCGCGCAAGCTCTCGAGCGATGCCGGTTCGATGAAGATGTTCGACATCGCCGAGCGCCTGGAATCGGTCATGTGGGAAGTCAAGAAGATGTTCCCGAACCTGGACTGGTTCTCCGCCGTGTCCTACCACATGATGGGCGTGCCGACCGCCATGTTCACCCCGCTGTTCGTGATCGCGCGCACCTCGGGCTGGTCGGCTCACATCATCGAGCAGCGCATCGACAACAAGATCATTCGTCCGAGCGCGAACTATGTCGGTCCGGAGGATCTGCAGTTCGTGCCGCTGAGCGAGCGTAAATAAACCCCACGTCGTTCCCGCGCAGGCGGGAACCCAAGTTTCGTTGGTTCGCCACGAACTTGGATCCCCGCCTGCGCGGGGATGACGGATCGAAGGCCGCAGGCCGATTCGAACGCAATATGAACATGGCCGAACCGATCACCATTCGCCAGCTCACCCCAGCCGACGCAGCCGCCTACCGCAGCCTGCGCCTGGCCGGCCTGCGCGCCTTCCCGCACGCCTTCCGCCCGGACTACGAAGAGGCTGTGCAACAGCCGCTGTCCTGGGCCGAACAGCGTTTGGCGAAGGCCGGCGAGTACTGGTTCGGCGCCTTCGACGAGGCGACGCTCGTGGGCGCAATCTGCCTGCGCACCCAGGCCGGACGCAAGATCCGCCATTCGGCCAGCCTGAACGCGCTGGTGGTCGATCCCGAGCGGCAGCGGCAGGGCGTTGCCCGCGCACTTGTCGCTCATTTGATCGGATTCGCCCGCTCACTTGAGTACATTCGCCAGCTCACGCTGACGGTCCACGACGGCAATACGAACGCCGAGCGCCTCTACGACGCTTTCGGATTCCGGCAGTTCGGCCTGGAGCCGGACGCCTTTCTGCACGACGGGCGGTACTACGCCAAGCAGCACCGCCAACTTCAATTAGATTCACCGACATCATGAACAGCCAATACCGCAAACCCCTGCACGGGACCAACCTGCATTACTTCGACGCCAAGGCGGCGGTCGAAGAGATCCAGCCGGGCGCCTGGGACGGCCTGCCTTACACCTCGCGTGTGCTGGCCGAGAACCTGGTGCGCCGCTGCGAGCCGCAAGCGCTGGTGCCCTCGCTCAAGCAGCTCATCGAGCGCAAGCGCGACCTCGATTTCCCGTGGTTCCCCGCCCGCGTGGTCTGCCACGACATCCTCGGCCAGACCGCGCTGGTCGACCTGGCCGGCCTGCGCGACGCGATCGCGCTGCAGGGCGGTAATCCGGCGCTGGTCAATCCGGTGGTGCCGACCCAGCTGGTGGTCGACCACTCGCTGGCCGTCGAGTGCGGCGGCTTCGAGCCGGACGCCTTCGACAAGAACCGCGCCATCGAAGACCGCCGCAACGAGGACCGCTTCGACTTCATCAACTGGACCAAGAAGGCCTTCCAGAACGTCGACGTGATCCCGCCGGGGAACGGCATCCTGCACCAGATTAACCTCGAGCGCATGAGCCCCGTGGTCCAGGTGAAGGATGGCGTGGCCTTCCCGGACACGCTGGTCGGCACCGACTCGCACACGCCGATGGTCGACGCGCTGGGCGTGATCGCGATCGGCGTGGGCGGCCTGGAAGCGGAAAGCGTGATGCTGGGCCGTGCTTCCTACATGCGCCTGCCGGACATCGTCGGCGTCGAGCTGACCGGCAAACCGCAGCCGGGCATCACCGCCACCGACATCGTGCTGGCGCTGACCGAGTTCCTGCGCAAGGCTAAGGTCGTCTCCGCCTACCTCGAATTCTTCGGCGAGGGTTCGGCCAACCTGACCCTCGGCGACCGCGCGACGATCTCGAACATGGCCCCCGAATACGGCGCCACCGCCGCCATGTTCGCCATCGACGAGCAGACCATCAAATACCTCAAGCTGACCGGCCGCGACGACGAGCTGGTGAAGCTGGTCGAGACCTATGCCAGGGAAGCCGGTCTGTGGGCCGATACCCTGGCAAACGTCGAATACGAGCGCACCCTGAGTTTCGACCTGTCGACCGTGGTGCGCAACATCGCCGGCCCGTCGAACCCGCACAAGCGCGTGCCGACTTCCGAGCTGGCGGCCCAGGGCATCGCAGGCAAGGTCGAAAACGAGCCGGGCCTGATGCCGGACGGCTCCGTGATCATCGCCGCGATCACCAGCTGCACCAACACCAATAACCCGCGCAATATGATCGCGGCCGGCCTCATTGCGCGTAACGCAAACAGGCTGGGCCTGCTGCGCAAGCCGTGGGTGAAGTCCTCGCTGGCGCCGGGCTCGAAAGCCGTCGCGCTGTACCTGGAAGAAGCCGGCCTGCTGCCGGAACTCGAAAAGCTGGGCTTCGGCATCGTCGCCTTTGCCTGCACCACCTGCAACGGCATGTCGGGCGCGCTCGATCCGGTGATCCAGAAGGAAGTCGTGGAGCGCGACCTGTACGCGACCGCCGTCCTGTCGGGCAACCGCAACTTCGACGGCCGCATCCACCCCTATGCCAAGCAGGCCTTCCTGGCGTCGCCGGCGCTGGTGGTGGCGTATGCGATCGCCGGCACGATCCGCTTCGACATCGAGAAGGACGTGCTGGGCACCGATGCCTCCGGTAAGGAAATCCGCCTGGCCGATATCTGGCCGAGCGACGCCGAGATCGACGCCGTGGTCGAGCAGTCGGTGAAGCCGCAGCAGTTCCGCAACGTGTACGACGTGATGTTCGCGCGCCAGGAAACCACCGAGGAAGCAGTGTCGCCGCTGTATGACTGGCGCCCGATGAGCACCTACATCCGCCGTCCGCCGTACTGGGAAGGCGCGCTGGCCGGCGAGCGCACGCTCAAGGGCATGCGTCCGCTGGCCGTCCTGGGCGACAACATCACCACCGATCATTTGTCGCCATCCAACGCCATCATGTTGGACTCCGCGGCCGGCGAATACCTGCACAAGATGGGCCTGCCGGAAGAGGACTTCAATTCCTACGCCACCCACCGCGGCGACCACCTGACCGCGCAGCGCGCCACCTTCGCCAACCCGACCCTGAAGAACGAGATGGTGCGCAATCCCGACGGCAGCGTGCGCGCAGGCTCGCTGGCGCGCATCGAGCCGGAAGGTACCGTTACCCGCATGTGGGAAGCGATCGAGACCTACATGGAACGCAAGCAGCCGCTGATCGTGGTGGCCGGCGCCGACTACGGCCAGGGTTCCTCGCGCGACTGGGCGGCCAAGGGCGTGCGCCTGGCGGGCGTGGAAGCGATCGTCGCCGAAGGCTTCGAGCGCATCCACCGCACCAACCTGGTCGGCATGGGCGTGCTGCCGCTGGAGTTCATGCCGGGCACGACCCGCCTGACCCTGGGCCTGGACGGCACCGAGACCTATGACGTGGTGGGCGAACGCACCCCACGCGCGGTGCTGACCCTGGTCGTGCATCGCAAGAGTGGCGAGACCGTCGAGGTGCCGGTGACCTGCCGCCTGGACACCGCGGAAGAGGTGTCGATCTACGAGGCCGGCGGCGTGCTGCAGCGCTTTGCGCAGGACTTCCTGGCGACGACCAAGGTGGCCGCCTAACTTCACCACCGTCATCCCCGCGGAAGCGGGGATCCATACTGAGCCGCAAGGCACGCGCCGTATGGATTCCCGCTTTCGCGGGAATGACGGGAAGGGATAACACATATGACTCACCAACCCCAAATCAAAATCCCCGCCACCTACATGCGCGGTGGCACCAGCAAAGGCGTGTTCTTCCGCCTGCAGGACCTGCCCGAAGCCGCGCAGGTGCCCGGCGCGGCACGCGACCAGCTCCTGATGCGCGTGGTCGGCAGCCCCGACCCCTACGGCAAGCAGATCGACGGCATGGGCGGCGCCACTTCGAGCACCAGCAAGACCGTGATCGTGGCGCCGTCCACGCGCCCCGGCCACGACGTCGACTACCTGTTCGGCCAGGTCTCGATCGACAAGCCCTTCGTCGACTGGAGCGGCAACTGCGGCAACCTGTCGGCGGCGATCGGCCCGTATGCCATCGCCAACGGTTTCATCGACCCGGCGCGTATCCCGCAAAACGGTACGGTGACCGTCACCATCTGGCAGGCCAACATCAGTAAAACCATCGTCGCCCATGTGCCGGTGACGAACGGCGAAGTGCAGGAAACCGGCGACTTCGAACTGGACGGCGTGACCTTCCCGGCCGCCGAAGTCCAGCTCGAATTCATGGATCCGGCGGCTGAGGAGGGCGAGGGCGGCGGCGCCATGTTCCCGACCGGGAACCTGGTCGACGAACTCGAAGTGCCGGGCGTCGGCCTGCTTCCGGCGACGATGATCAATGCCGGCATCCCGACCATCTTCGTCAACGCCCAGGACATCGGCTACAAGGGCAGCGAGCTGCAGGACGACATCAACGGCGACCCGAAGGCGCTGGCGATGTTCGAGTTGATCCGTGCCTACGGCGCGATGCGCATGGGCCTGATCCAGCATCTGGAAGAAGCGGCCAAGCGCCAGCACACGCCCAAGGTCGCCTTCGTGGCGCCGCCGGCGGACTACACGGCCTCCAGCGGCAAGCGGGTCGCCGCCCAGGACATCGACCTGCTGGTGCGCGCACTCTCGATGGGCAAGCTGCACCACGCGATGATGGGCACGGCGGCGGTGGCGATCGGCACCGCGGCGGCCATCCCCGGCACCCTGGTCAGCCTGGCCGCGGGCGGGCGGGCGCACGAAGCGGTGCGTTTCGGCCACCCCTCCGGCACCTTGCGCGTCGGCGCCCAGGCCGAGCAGGATGCCCAGAGCGGCGACTGGGTCGTCAGGAAGGCCGTGATGAGCCGTAGCGCGCGCGTGCTGATGGAAGGCCTTATCAGAGTCCCGGGCGATACTTTCTAACGCTTTGTCACACATGAGCCCGCCACGCAACACAGCGGGCT
>NZ_JANUGX010000080.1 GCF_024753245.1 Massilia norwichensis
TGAATCGACTACGGTTCCCTAGACACTCGCGAGCCGTTCAAAATATCGCTTTTCAAAATCGATTGGCGACAGTTTTTCGTTGAAGCCATGCCGGCGCTTCGGATTGTAGAACATCTCGATGTAGTCAAAGACGTCCTGCCTTGCTTCCTCTCTGGTCCCGTAAATTTTGCGGCGAATGCGTTCCCGCTTGAGTAACTGGAAGAAGCTTTCAGCGACGGCGTTATCGTGGCAGTTCCCACGTCGACTCATGCTCTGTTCCAGATTGTGCGCCTGCAGGAAATCGCGCCAATCATAACTGCTGAATTGACTGCCTTGGTCCGAATGCACCATCACGGTATTGGTCGGCTGGCGGCGCCAGACAGCCATCAGCAAGGCGTTCATGGCCAGTTCCCGGTCAATCCTCGAACTCATGGACCACCCGATGACCTGGCGCGAAAACAGATCGAGCACCGCCGCCAGGTAAAGCCAACCTTCGTAAGTTCGAATGTAAGTGATGTCGGTGACCCAAACACGGTTTGGTTCCTGAACATCGAATTGCCGCTGCAGATGGTTCGGGGCGATCAATGCCGGCGTTCCGCCACGCCGGCTCTTTCGCTTGGCATAGCCTGTCTGGGATCGCAATCCTGCTGAACGCATGAGCCGCTGCACGCGCCGTGTGCTGCATTGCTCGCCCAGCTCGCGCAGATCATCCGTAACCTTCCTGTAACCGTACACGGCCCCGCTTTCAAGCCAGGACTCTTTGATATGGCCAAGTAGGCGCCGATCTTCGATCGCTCTCATACTCTCAGGCTCGGTACGCCATGCGTAGAAGCCGCTCGGATGCACGGCCATCATCTTGCAAAGCATCCGGACCGGGTACTGCTCGGTCAACTCTTGAATCAAGGCGTACCTTACCCGGACAGCTTGGCAAAGTACGCGGCGGCCTTTTTTAATATGTCACGTTCATCCGTCACACGCTTTAGTTCGGCTTTCAATCGGCGCACTTCGTCGGCCTGCGCATCGGCCGCTATGCGCTCCTCGTCAGGGACGCTGTAGCGCTTTATCCAGCTGTACATGCTGTGAATGCTTACGCCAAGCCGGTCCGCAACCTCGTGAGCCGCGTGCCCGCGCTCGGTTACTTGCTTGACCGCCGCAATCTTGAATTCCTCCGTATACCGCTTTCCACTCATAGTCTCTCCTTAAGCCTAGAATTATGGCTCAGGACTGTCTATGAAACCGTAGTCGATTCA
>NZ_JANUGX010000081.1 GCF_024753245.1 Massilia norwichensis
AAGAGAGCAGTAAGGAAGAGTTATTGTGTTTGTGCGACCAAACATATCCCTCAACCTACCGCTCTCATGCCAGATCATATTGCCTCGTTCCCTTTCTGGGAAGGTTTTTCCGTCACCTCGTCCACCCAGTCAGGCCAATCCGTATCGATTCGCTTGGAGCCTTGCCCTGCCAAGGCACGGCTGTGCAGGCATTGTTCGAGCGTTGCGCCGAAGGTGCATGACGTTTGCTGGCGTACCGTACGCGATCTGCCGATCGTGGGGCATGCGCTGACGCTGGAAGTAGCGGTGTACCGGGTTAAATGCGATAGCTGTGGACGTACCGGAAGCCAGCACGTCAGCTGGCTCGATCCGCATGCAAGGGTGACGCATCGCCTGGCGGCGTTTGTGGCTTTTTGGAGCGAGCGTATTCCCCTGACTCATGTTTGCCAGCTCACCGGCCTGCATTGGAGTACGGTGCGGCAGATTCACCGACAGGCGCTGGAGCGCAAGCTTGCCGCGTTGCCCGAAGCGCGTCCAAAGCGCCTGGTCATGGACGAATTTGCCCTGTTCAAGGGCCATCGCTACGCCACTGTCGTGCTCGATGCCGACAGCCGGCAGGTGCTTTGGGTCGGCGAAGGCCGTAGCCGTGAAGCCATCCGTCCCTTCTTCACCTGGCTGGGTGTCGAGCGCTGCCAAGCCATCGAAGTCGTGGCAATGGACATGAACACGGCTTTCGACCTGGAGGTACAAAAACAGTGTCCGAATGCGCGCGTGGTCTACGACCTGTTCCACGTCATCGCCAAATACGGCCGGGAAGTGATTGACCGGGTCCGCGTCGACGAAGCGAACCGCCTGCGCGATCAGTCGAAACTACGCCAGGTCGTCAAGCGATCGCGCTGGCTCCTGCTGCGCAACCGCGAGAATGTCCCTGAGGCCCAGTTGCCGAAACTCGATGAGCTGCTGGCTGCCAATGCCAGCTTGATGACCGCTTACGTGATGAAAGCGAGTTTGAAGGAATTGTGGCAAACCCCGGGTGGCTGGGCCTGGCGCGCTGCCTGGCGAAACTGGCTGGCGATGGCCCGGGGTAGTGACATCGAGCCCTTGGCCCGCTTCGCCAACAAACTCGCGCCCTATTGGCGCGGGATCCTGGCGCGGGTGCGCTGGCCGATGCACACCGGCCAGCTCGAAGGCATCAATAACCGCATTAAAGTGATGAAGCGGATGGCCTACGGTTA
>NZ_JANUGX010000082.1 GCF_024753245.1 Massilia norwichensis
GCGTGGATATCGTGCGTGCCTTCGTAGGTGTTGACCACCTCGAGGTTGACCATGTGGCGGATGATGCCGAACTCGTCGGAGATGCCGTTACCGCCGAGCATGTCGCGCGCGGTGCGGGCGATGTCCAGCGACTTGCCGCAGGAATTGCGCTTCATGATCGAGGTGATCTCGACTGCGGCGGTACCTTCGTCCTTCATGCGGCCCAGGCGCAGGCAGCCCTGCAGGCCCAGCGTGATCTCGGTCTGCATGTCGGCCAGTTTCTTCTGCACCAGCTGGTTCGCGGCGAGCGGCTTGCCGAACTGCTTGCGGTCCAGCACGTACTGGCGCGCGGTGTGCCAGCAGTCTTCGGCCGCGCCCAGCGCGCCCCAGGCGATGCCGTAGCGCGCCGAGTTCAGGCAGGTGAACGGGCCCTTCAGGCCGCGCACGTCCGGGAAGGCGTTTTCTTCCGGGCAGAACACTTCATCCATGACGATTTCGCCGGTGACCGAAGCGCGCAGGCCGAACTTGCCGTGAATGGCCGGGGCGCTCAAGCCCTTCCAACCTTTCTCCAGCACGAAGCCGCGGATCGCGCCTTCGTCGTCCTTGGCCCAGACCACGAACACGTCGGCGACCGGGGAGTTGGTGATCCACATCTTCGAGCCGGACAGCGAATAACCACCCTCGACCTTGCGCGCGCGGGTGACCATCGAGGCCGGGTCGGAACCGTGGTTCGGTTCGGTCAGGCCGAAGCAGCCGATCCATTCGCCGGTGGCCAGCTTGGGCAGGTATTTCTGTTTCGTTTCCTCATTGCCGAATTCAAAAATCGGCACCATCACCAGCGAGGATTGCACGCTCATCATCGAGCGGTAGCCGGAATCGACGCGCTCGACTTCGCGGGCGATCAGGCCATAGCTGACGTAGTTGAGGCCCGGGCCGCCGTACTGTTCGGGGATGGTCGGGCCCAGCAGGCCGAGCTCGCCCATTTCGCGGAAGATGGACGTGTCCATTGTTTCGTGGCGGAAGGCTTCGAGCACGCGCGGTTTGAGCTTGTCCTGGCAATATGCGGCGGCGGCATCGCGCACCATGCGCTCTTCATCGGTCAGCTGCTCGTTCAGCAGCAGCGG
>NZ_JANUGX010000083.1 GCF_024753245.1 Massilia norwichensis
TGTCGAGTCCCGTTTGATCATAAACGCGCTTAACGAATAACTCTGGACGCTTCTGCTGCCATTCCTTGAGTGCAAGGACAGGGGTTTTACTGCCGATGGCGCGCTGGGGAATATGGTGGTTGTACAGCTTCAGATAGTTCAGCAATGTGGCCTGCAAGTCGGCCCTGCTGTCGAAACGGGTCTGCTGTAGCAGTTCGTTGATGCGTCCGTTGAAACGCTCGACCATACCGTTGGTTTGCGGATGGCGCGGTGGTGCCAGCCGATGCTCGGCAGGCAGGGCTGCGCAGGCAACGTCGAAAGCGTGATTGCCGCTGGGCTTCTTGTTTTTGGTGGCGAAGCGGTCGGTAAATTGCGAGCCGTTGTCGGTCAGGATCTTGCTAATTTTTATGGGGGAAGCCAGCTTGAGCCGACGCAGGAAATCGACGCTGCTCGCCTCGGTCATGTCGCCGTAGATGTGCATGAAAACCCAGCGCGTCGCACGGTCGATGGCGACGAACAGATAGCGGCGCGAGGTCTCGTCCGGCATCTGCGGCAAATATTTGATATCGATGTGAATGAAGCCGGGTTCGTAATCCTTGAAGGTCTTCTTCGGCGTGATCTTTTCGCCCTCGGCAGTCGCAATCAAGTCCGTCAGACGCGACATGCCTTCACGCTTTAGCAGGCGCGCAATGCCCGCTCGCGAGACGGCCGGATTAATGTACTGTTTTGTGATGAACAGCAGGTCGTCGAGCGGCAGGTAAAGCGACTGGCGCAGAGCCAGGACAATCGCTTCCTGGGCCTGGCTCAACGTCGTATGCAGGGTATGGGCACGGTGAGATCGATCCTGCACGTCATCGCGTCCCAGCCACTTCTGTGCAGTGGCTCGCGTGATGTTGAAAACCTTGGCGGCTTCTCTGGAGGACAGGCCGGAATCCTTGATCTCCTGGCGGATCTTGGGTGTGGTACGGGCCTGCGGGTGAATGCGTGAACTCATGTTGCCAACTGCTCCTGCTGCGATTGAATGCCGGGACTGCTGAACCCAGCAATCATGTCGCCCAGCATAGCCCTTGCACGAAATAAAGGCCAGCTACGGCGGGGAATATGATCGCACGAAACTGAACA
>NZ_JANUGX010000084.1 GCF_024753245.1 Massilia norwichensis
TGCCGGAAAAGAAGCCGAAAAGTGCTTCAGCCGAGTTCCATCGTCTGCCGATAAGCCAGCGCTTCCGACTCGATCCATTCGCGGAATACGGACAGCGCCGTATGCTCCGCCTTGCGTTCGGGGTAAATCAGGTAATAGGAACGACCGCTGCGATATCCATGTTCGGTTACCGGCATCAATACCCCGCGTTCCAGTTCATCCTCGATCAGCAGGCGCGGGATCAAGGCGATTCCCATCCCATGTACGGCGGCTTCGGCCGCCATCGAGAACAGTTCAAAACGCGGCCCGGTCAGGTCGCCCGCTACCTCCATGCCTCGCGATTGGAACCAGTCGCGCCAGAGATACGGCCGGGTGCCGATCTGCAGCAAGGTGTGTCCGCGCCAGTCGTTCGCCTGCTGCAAGCGCGTGCGTGGCGAGATCAGTGCTGGACTGCATACCGCGATCAGGTTTTCCTGCACCAGCAGGCTGCCTTCGGTCCCGGGCCACACCGCTTGCCCAGCATGGATCGCGGCATCGAAGCGCGTATCGTCGAACAGGAAAGGGCGCGTGTGCACGCTGAGGTTGATCGTGATGCCGCGATGCTGTTCCACGAATCGCGGGAGGCGCGGCAACAGCCACTTGGTCGCGAAGGTCGGCACCACGGCCAATTCCAGCGTACGGCCCTGGCCGCCCTCGGCCATCAATTCCAGGGTATCGCGTTCGACGTCGTCCAGTCGTGCAGTGACCTTGCGACTATAGTCCAGCCCCGCATCGGTCAGACTGACACCGCGTCGACCACGTCGGAACAGCTTCACGCCGAGGAAATCCTCGAGCGCGCCGATCTGCCGGCATACCGCGCTTTGCGTCACCGCCAGCTCGTCCGCGGCCTTGGTAAAACTCTGATGACGGGCGGCGGACTCGAAGGCGGAGAGGGCGAGAGTCGATGGGATCTTGCGGCGCATGGGTCAAGCCTTCCAGAAGTGCGTATTACGCACAGGTGAGTGCGAACAAAGCGTTTGTCGTGGTCAAGCTCCGATTGTACAGTGGGGATATGACTAACAGCACAATAGGCCTCGAAATGACGAAGAAGCATAAATCGGCAGCATTCCACTGGGACGAT
>NZ_JANUGX010000086.1 GCF_024753245.1 Massilia norwichensis
TGTTGCATAAATCAGGCTCGGCCAGCGTAGAACCTTTGGGTCTGGTAGCCTGAGCGGATGAAACCAGCTCCTCAGAAGTACCGCACCACGAATTGGAAGACGTACAACGAAGCCCTCAAGGCACGTGGCTCGCTGCTCATCTGGCTTGACCCGGCGATGAAGTGGCATGGGCAGCCGAGCGGCAAGCGCGGGCGCAACCAGATGTTCAGCGACCAAGCGATTCAGTTCTGCCTGAGCATCAAGTGCCTTTTTAATTTACCACTGCGCCAAGCCATGGGCATGACGCAAAGCCTGTTGCACCTGGCTGGACTTGACTGGCCGGCGCCGGACTACAGCACTGTAAGCAGGCGGCAGAAGACACTCCAGGTCGCCATCGGAGCGGTACCCACGACGACGGGTTTGCATCTGTTGGTGGACAGCACCGGCATCAAGATGCTGGGCGAAGGCGAATGGAAGACGAAAAAGCACGGTGCAGACTATCGCCGCCAATGGCGCAAGGTGCATCTCGGGATTGACGCGTCCACGCTCGAAATCCGGGCCATGGAAGTGACCGACAACAGTATTGGCGACGCGCCCGTCCTACCAGGGCTACTTGATCAGATTCCTGCCGACGAGCGCATTGCCAGCGTCAGCGGCGATGGCGCTTACGACACGAGGGACTGCCACGAGGCCATCGCTTTGCGTGCCGCGCATGCCATCATCCCGACCCGCAAGAACGCCAAACCCTGGAAAACGAACCGCCGCGGTGCGGATGCACGTAACGACATTCTGTACACGACACGCAGGCTGGGCCGGGCGATCTGGAAGAAATGGAGCGGCTACCACCGGCGCAGTCTTGTCGAAACCAAAATGCGCTGCTTCAAACTGCTGGGCGAACGCGTCATGGCACGTGACTTCGACCGTCAGGTCGCCGAACTGCAGGTGCGAGCTGCTGTGCTGAACCGCTTTACTCGACTGGGCAGGCCGGTTACGGTCCCAGTGTTATAAAACCAACTACAAATAGCGTCAGCTCGGCCTTCGCTCAATTTGCTCAACAAAGCC
>NZ_JANUGX010000087.1 GCF_024753245.1 Massilia norwichensis
GCCGTGGGTCCACTTGGTGCCCGAACCCGAGTTGGTACCGTCGACGTCGAAGCCGATGATGCTGACGTAGTTGCCGCGGTTGTCCCAGGCGTTGTTGTTCGAAGAGCTCGACGGCGGCACGATCTTGGCGCCCCACTTGGTGGTCGAGACCCAGTAGATGCGGCCGCTGGCGGTGCCGTTGGCGGTGGTCTTGATGCCGCCGGCGTAGGTGCCCGGTGCCACCCAGACGGTGGTGCTGGGCTTGGTGGCGGCTTTCGCTGCGCGGGCCAGGGTCTTGAACGGTGCTGCCTTGGTGCCGGCGGCGGTGTCCGAACCGGTCGGCGAGACATAGTAGTTATAGGTGGTGGCCGGGGTCGTGGTGACGGCGCTCACGGTCGGGGCCGATGCCGAGATCGATGCCAGCAGGCGCGGTGCGCCGTCTGCCGGGGCTTGCGCCTCGGTCGCACCGGTCGATGCCGGGGTGCTGTCGTAACCACTCATCTCGAAGTTGGCAGCAGCAGCTTCGCCCGCTTGGGCGCTGGCGGCGTCGGCAGCATTCGGCGTCGTGGCGGCAACATTTGCAGCGGACTGGTCGGCGCTGCTGGTGACGCTGGCAGCGGTTTGCGATTGCTGGGCGCTGTCGGTCATGCCGCCGCCGCAGGCGGTCAGGAGAACGGCGGCGCTGCAGCATAGCAGAGCGTTGAGTCGGAAGTCCGAGGCAAAGGTAGCGAGTTTTTTCATCTGGAAAAGTCCTTGCAGCAAAAAGTGAAGATAACCCTTTGACGCAAAGAAACTTCCTAAGTTCAATCTTTTTGAAAAAAAAATTTCTCGCAGTAATTAAATGCTCAGAGCTATTGCTGAGTAGAATCAAACACTTATAAACAGACAATTGTTAAATCGCCTCGTCGACCTGCTCTTTGAAGCTTGGCGGACGTAACAATGAAAAAGCCCGCACACCTTGCGATGTGCGGGCTGAACCCGGCCAGCCAGGGAGCCCGGCCGGGAGAGCAAAACTATCTGGCTACCGA
>NZ_JANUGX010000088.1 GCF_024753245.1 Massilia norwichensis
CTGGCCTGCTGCCGATTCCACAGACACCAAGTTAAGGTGGAAAATGGAGTCAGGAGGTATCAATGGCAGCAAGAAGGCAGTTCAGCCGCGAGTTCAAGCTTGAGGCTGTGAAGTTGGTTGAGGAGCGCGGGGTATCGGTACGCCAAGCGGCCCAGGATCTGGATGTGCACGAGAATGTGCTGCGCAAGTGGGTGCGTGAGCATCGCGAGCAACCCGAGGAAGCATTCCCAGGCAACGGCAAGATGACGCCACAGGACGCGGAGATAGCACGGCTGCGCAAGGAAGTCGCCAAGCTCAAGATGGAGCGCGATCTGCTGAAAAAAGCCGCGGCCTACTTCGCGAAGGAGTCGATTTGAAGTTCGGCTTCATTGCGAAGCACCGAGGAGTCTGGCCGGTCAATTTGATGTGCGAGGCGCTCGGTGTCTCGAGGGGCGGTTTCTATGCCTGGCTGACGCGTCCGCCAAGCCAGCGTAGTCGAAAAGACGAGCAGCTTGCTGCTCAGGTAAGGCAAAGCTTTGTGCGTAGTGATCGCACTTATGGAGCACGGCGGGTGTGGCACGACGTCCTTGAGCAAGGGCTGTCATGTGGCCTGCACCGCATCGAGCGTTTGATGCGCGAGCAGGCGTTACGCGCTCGTCCTCGACGCCGAGGCTTGCCCAAGGATCGCGGAGCACGTAGCACTGTGGCGGAGAACGTGCTCGATCGGCAGTTCCATGCCGAGGCGCCAAACCAGAAATGGGTGGCCGACTTCACCTATATCTGGACTGCCGAAGGATGGCTGTACGTCGCCGCTGTGCTGGACCTGTATTCGCGCCGTATCGTTGGCTGGTCGATGCAGGACAGCATGACATCACAGCTGGTTGTCGATGCACTGATGATGGGTGTCTGGCGTCGAGGTAAGCCTACTGCGTTGCTGCATCACTCGGACCAGGGCAGCCAACCCAGATTCAACCGGTG
>NZ_JANUGX010000089.1 GCF_024753245.1 Massilia norwichensis
ACGCTCAGCCGAGCACCAGCAAGACCTTTGATTCACGCGTCCGCGGCAGCCCGCTGCGGACTTCCCTTGCCCCCGCATCCACACGGCCCTTTTTAGTTGCCGCAGGGGCGCTTATGCACCTAAGGAATGTAGAATGAAAAAGCAAGCTTCGTTTTCCCCGGCCCTCCGTATCAACGCACTGCTGTGCTGCAGCGCCGCTGTTCTCCTGAGCGCCTGCGGCGGTAACGCCGACCTGGGCGCCGCAGCCGGCAGCCAGACCGCCGCCGCCATCACCAGCAGCGTCGATGCCGCCACCGGCAGCGCCGTGGAACCGAACGCTACCGATGCAGCTGCTTCGCAAGCATCGAGCGCCCCGGCCAATTTCGCCATGCAGGGCTACGACGCCCAGCCGGCGTCGAACCAGCCGCGTCTGCTGGCCAGCATCACCTCGTCGGCAACGACCGGCACCCCGACCCAGCAGGTCACCGAGCTGTACCGTACCGTGCTCAAGCGCGAGCCGGATTCGGGCGGCCTGGCTTACTGGAGCAACCTGGTCGCTTCGGGCGTGCCGCTGAGCTTCGTCGAATCGGAGTTCAAGGCAACCCAGGAATACGCCAACCTGCAGGCAGCCACCGGTACCGTGACCATCGCCGCGACCACGACCCCGGCCACCACCTATAACTATTACGTTTCGCCGACCGGTTCGGACACTGCCGCCGGCACCAAGGCAGCACCGTTCAAGACCCTGGCCCGCGCAGCGAAAGCCGCGACCAAGGCCAGCACCACCGTCTGGGTGGCACCGGGCACCTACGCCGGCGGCATCAAGACCACCGCCAACGGCACCGCCAGCGGCCGTATCTACTGGGTCTCGACCACCAAGTGGGGCGCCAAGATCGTGCCGCCGTCGAGCTCGAGCAACAACAACGCCTGGGACAACCGCGGCAACTACGTCAGCATCATCGGCTTCGAC
>NZ_JANUGX010000009.1 GCF_024753245.1 Massilia norwichensis
TACTCGCCATGAAATCCGCCCTGCTCGAGCCAGCTTTGAAAATCGCGCTGGGCCCGGGCAAACCAGGCGGCACGCGCGGGCATGTTGTGGGTCGAAGAATAAACGTGGGGAATATCGCCACCCCGCGTCCAGCGGGCCAGCGCAAGGCGAGTCGGAAAGGCTGCGATATGCTCGTCGGCCGGCCGGTAGTAGCGGCTCGGGGTCAGCCTGACAGGGAAGGGCTCGCTATGTTGATGTTGTTCGATTTGCACTTTTACCTCAATCCATGTGAATGTAGTCGTAGTCCTACGCTCAATCTGTGTAGGGCGATTCCTAATGAGGTTTCAGTGTAACAACGCGAACCATGGCAGACTTGACGTGTGTCAAACGTGTTCTAGACACAGATTCATACTGCTGAACTAACTGAGCTTTGCCGTATACATCAGTTCTGTTAAAGTCGCGCCCCATGAGCAAACTATCCCTAGACCGCGTGCTGCAATCGCAAGGCTTCGGCACGCGCAAATACTGCCGCGCCCTGATCGAAGACGGCGATGTTGCCATCAATGGTGACGTCCAGGACAACTACAAGACCACCGTCGAGACCGATGGGCTGGTCCTGACTGTGTTCGACGAGGAGTGGGTCTACCGCGAACGCGTCTACATCGCCCTCTACAAACCGGCCAACTTCGAATGCTCGCGCAAGCCCAGCCACCATCCAGGCGTGCTGACCCTGTTGCCTGAGCAATTTACCTGGCGCGAAGTGCAACCGGTCGGGCGCCTCGACCACGACACCACCGGCCTGCTGCTGATGTCGGACGACGGTCCCTTCATCCACGCCCAGTCCTCGCCCAAGCGCCACGTGCCCAAGGTCTATCAGGCAACAACCCAGGAGCCGGTGACCCAGGCCCTGGTCGACCAGTTGCTGTCCGGCGTGCAATTGATCGATGAGCCGGCGCCGCTGGCGGCGCTCACCTGCATCCAGCGCGGCGAACACCAGATCGAGATCGTGCTGGAGCAGGGTAAATACCACCAGGTAAAACGCATGCTGGCGGCGGCCGGCAACCACTGCGCGGCGCTGCACCGCTCGCAGATCGGCGGGCTGACGCTCGAATCCCTGGGCCTGAAGGAAGGGGAGTGGTGTTTCCTGGAGCAGGCGCAGCTGGATCTGCTGGTACCAAGCCAGTAATCGATTGTCGTTTTTTATCGACTTTCGATCAAATTTTCTGGTGGAAATAACTGACAGATTGATATCATTGACACAAGCGCAATATTTTTTGCGTATCTTCTTGTGTCTTGATGAACAGTCACCCCCACCCGCCAAGTAATCCAATCCTCCGAGCAGGGGCTTATCTTTGGCAGCATTTCAAGGAAGAGTTTCGACCGATCCTGTTTTCTGCCGCGCTGGCAATCGTGCTGGCGCAGGTCGGCTTGCTCAGCCTGTTCACCAAACTATCGCTGCTGGTAGTCGCCAATCTCGCAGCGCCTGAGTTACCGGGCGTGCAGGCCGATGCCCGTGCGCCGGTCGTCCTGTACCTTGACGAAAAGCGCTGGTTCGACCTTTACCGCGAGCAATCGCCGCTCGACCGCTGCCAGATGGCGGACGACCTCGGCGCCATCCTGGCACGCAGCCCACGCACGTTGGCGGTCGACTTCGATCTGTCGCCAGGACTCAACGACGCACGGCCGGAATGCCAGGAACGGCTCGACCGCCTGCTGGACCAGCACGCCAGCCGCCTGGTATTGCTGGCGCCGCTGCGTGTCAGTTCGCAGCCGCTGTTCGAACGCAAGCGGCAGTGGACGCTTGCGCGTTGCGAAAAAGGCGTGGTCTTCGGCGACGGTGCGCTCGACGAGTCGCTCGGCATCGTCATCGATGCGCCAGGCAATCCTTATGCCATGGCCAGCCAGGTGCATGCCCGCGGCAAGCAATCGATCTGTGCCGAACTCGCGCACGCCGAAGGAGCCGAGACCTGGCTGCGCAAGCGCGTCGATGGCGACGAAGGACATGCGCCGCATGCAGCCAGCCACGGCAGCCCCAGTCCGGTCAATTTCTCCGGCTTCGCGCGCGCCGCCGCCGCCATGCCGCTCGACGATCCGCGGCTCGGCCAGATCGGCAACTGGGCGCAGCGCGACGTGTTCTTCGGTGGCGACTATGGCGCCAGTCGCGACGACGCCTTCCTGACCCCGCTCGGCAAGCTACCCGGGGTAGCGGTGCACGCGGCGTTGCGGCACTCCCTATCGGAGCCGGTCGACGAATTGCCGCACCGCTATGGGTTCGTGGTGGACGTCTTGATCGCCTTCCTGTTTTCCCTGCTGATCGCGTCTTTCTGGGGGCTGTACGTCAAACTGCGTGCCCGGCCCGACCTGCGGCGAGAGACCTCGACCGTGGTGGTGGTCAGCTTCGTTCTCGTCTATCTGGGCCTGGTGTTCCTGCTGTTCCAGATTGCGGCCGGCCTGTTCGAACGAGGCATCCTGATCGCCCCCTTGCTGATCGCGCTGTCGATGCTGGCCGACGGCTTCGTGACCGGCCCCATCACCGCCTACGACCACGCCCACCGGCACTTGCACGGCCACACGCGCGAACCGGAACCGATCGTCGAGAGCGGCTTCTGGCCGTTGGTCGCGGTGTTGTGCATGGCGATCGGCGCCTCGCTGGTGTTCCACCATCTCGCTCTGCAATGGCTCAGCCTGCTGGCCTTGGGCGCGGTCCTGGCCGAGCGCATGCTGAGCGTCCGCGCCGCGCCGGTCAGCGCAGCGCAGGCGGTGCCCGGCCCAGCAGCGGCCGCGGTCCTGGCGGCATCGAATGCCGACACGCCACAGCGGCATGGCGGTGTCTGGACCGACCGCCTCGGCCTGCTGGTCGCGCCCGCATCGGGCGCCGACTGGGCCGGTCTTTGCGTCTTCGGCCTGCGCCAGGCCATGTTCTGGGCCGTCGTCATCCAAGCCATGTTTTTAATCCTCAACCATTGAGAGCCATGTCCCGTTATCTGCCACTCCTGATATTGATGGGCCTGCCGTTCACGGCTACCGCCGCCCCAAGCGATTGCACGCTCCCGCCATTGGTACAGAAAGAGGGCGCGCCGAAGACCGCGGCTGCGGCCCAGGCCCTGCGCGCGACCTCGCCGTGCAAGATCGTGCCCGGCATTCGCGTCAAGGCACTGGCCAGCGTATGGGAAAAACTGCTCGCGAACACGCGCACCGGCGGCCGCCGTCTCGACACGCAGCCGCCGGAAAGCCTGCCGAACGGCGTGGCACTGGCCAGAGATGGCAAAGTCCACTTCGACTTCTCGGCGCTCGGCGCCGAAGCACCTCGCATGCTGCAAATCAGCGTGGACGGCCGCATGCTGGTCGATACCAAAGCACCGCCGCGCGAGCTCGACATTCCCGTTGGAAGGGCCAGCGCCGAGGCAGTGTTCAGCTGGGTGCTGGTGACGTCTGCCGCGACTTACCACGGCGAGTTCACCCTGTTGCCCGATGCCGAGCGGCGCGAGGTCGAACAGCAACTGGCCCAGCTCGACAGCCAGCATCTCGAGGACAGTACCCGCCTGGTCTACCAGGCCGCGATCTACGACGAGGCCGGCCTGTACGCGGACCGCGAACGCATCCTTGGCCAACTGCGCACCCTGTTAGGACAATGAAATGGACAACAAGAAACTGGCAGTGGCACTGATGCTGGTGTGCGGCCTGGGCTATGCGGCGGGGCAGGCCACGCCAGCCGCAGGCGTCGACGGCGCGGAAACGGCAAAGCCCGCCGGCCTGTTCGATGGTGTTAAATCTTTGTTTGGAAGCAGTAAAGGACAGGATAAATCGCTTGAAAAGGAGCAAGAGAAAATTCAGGAAGTGCCGTCCGACTCGGTGTTCTCCAAGCTGAAGGCGATGGTCGGCATGTCTCCGGCGCCGGGCGCGAGTCCGATGCAGCTCAAGGCCTTCGATGAGGTCTGGAACGTGGCCGCAAAGCAGTACGATCCCGAATGCAAGGCGATGGTAGAGCCTTTCGGTGTCACCGATAGCGCGATTTCTCTTGGCGTTTTGGCCGGCAAAATAGGCGCCAACAATTTCCTGGTGCCCTATGTTGGCGGCAAGCCTATCGAGATGCGCGACATGCTGAAAATGGCCGGCAAGAACTTGAACTGGCTGCCGATGGACGCCGAGCGTATGTTGGGGGAGCGGGAACATGCCAACCAGGCGGCCGACCTGCTCGACGGTGAAAGGAAAAGCGACAAGGCGGCGATTGTTCGCGCGCAAAAAATGCTGGACACACTGCTGGCCCAGGTCAAAGAAGAAACGCCGTACAAATTCCAGATCTTCGTGCGCAAGGGTGCCGGAAACGCACAAGCCCTGCCGGGCGGCTATATTCACATCGACCGCGACCTGGTTATCCAACCCAAGAACGAAGACCGCGCCTATTTTGCCCTCGCGCACGAAATCGCGCATGTGCTGCAGCGCCACGAAACCCATGCCACCCAGGCCCGTCTGACGGATACGATCGATACCGTGGACAGGCTCAGGAAGCTGATCGAAGGCAGTACCTCGAGCCCTGCCATGGTGCTGGGCTACTCGAACGAACTGATGACGCGCTTCGTGACCTTCTCGAAAGCCCAGGAAATGCAGGCCGACGCCTGCGCGGTACGGCTGCTCGAGCGCGCCATGCCGGACAAGAAGCGGCTGTCCAAGGTTATCCGCGGCTTCCAGAACAGCCTCGGTCCGCAGCTGCCGGAGAGCACGGTTACGGGGCTCGACATGCTGGTGCAGAATGTCAAGAAGATGGGGAACCTCGACAACGAGCATCCGAATACGCGTGAACGTAGTGCCAACCTCGACAAGATGTTGCTCGAAGTCAGCAAGCCTGCGGCGAGCGGCACCAAGGTTGCCGGACATTGAACGAAGCGCTTTCGTGCGACGCACAATACAAAATTCCGCGAATATCGACATCTGAAACTCTTGTCAATACTTTATCAACTTCGACGAGAGGTGGCTCAATAGATGACGAACATGCCTACGAAAACGTATAAATATCTCTCCGTTTTAACACTCCTCGTACTCAAACCCGCATTGGCCCAGCAGGTCGCCCCAGACCTTTCCGCCTGTACGCAGGTGACGGACAGCGTCCAGCGGCTGGCCTGTTATGACCGTCTTGCGGGTGTAAACCCGGCGCTGACCCACTCCGCCGCCCTTGCTGCCGAGTCGCGCGCCGCTGCGGCCGCCGTCGCCGCCATCGGCGCATCGGCTGGCGGCACGACTGGCGCGGCAGGCGGGGCGCCAGTGGCACCGTCCGTCGCACGGGTCGACCCCGAGGTCGAGGCATCGCTGGACCTGTCGCCGGAAAAGACCCGCGGATTCAGCCTGGCCGACCACTGGGAACTGGACCAGGAGCACAAGCGCGGCGTGTTCAACTTCCGCCCGCACAATCCGAACTACCTGATGGTGACGCGCACCGCGCACCCGAACAACGAGCCCTATCGTCCGTTCCGCGACCTCGCCGACTTCACGACCGACCTGTCGCACAATGAACTGGTGTTCCAGCTCGGCTTCAAGACCAAGCTGGTCGAGACCGCCTTCGACAAGCCGGTCGACGTCTGGTTCGGCTACACCCAGAACAGCTTTTGGCAGGCCGGCAACCGCGAGGCGTCCAGTCCCTTCCGCGAGACCAATTACCAGCCCGAGCTGATGGTGGTGACGCCACTGAACTTCAATGTGCTGGGCATGCACGCCAGCATGCTCAACCTGGGCGTGGTGCACCAGTCGAACGGCCAGGCATCCACCCTGTCGCGCAGCTGGAACCGGTACTACGCGCAGGTCGGCCTCGAACGCGCCGGCTTCACGGTGTTGGGTCGGCTCTGGAAGCGGATCAACGAACCGGCGGATGACGACAACAACCCGGACATCGTCGACTACATGGGCCACGGCGACCTGAACGTCACCTATCGCAGCAACGGCCACGATTACCGGGCCCTGCTGCGCCGGAACTTCTCGACCAACCGCGGCGCGGTCCAGCTGAGCTGGGCCTTTCCGCTGGCTGGTCACTTCAAGGGCTATGTGCAGTACTTTTCCGGCTATGGTCAAAGCCTGATCGACTATAACTACTATCAGAACGTGGCTGGGGTCGGCGTGCTCGGCACCTTCTGATTCCATAGTAGGCTGCACTACAATGGCGAAATGAAACTCGCCACCCTCAACGACGGATCGCGCGACGGCCAGCTGGCCGTCGTCTCGCGTGACCTGAAAACCGCCCACATCGCCGACGGCATCGCGCCAAGCCTGCAGGCTGCGCTGGACGACTGGGCCTTCATCGCGCCCCAGCTGGCGGCGCTGTACGACGAACTCAACGCCGGCCGCACGCGCCGTCCCTTCGACTTCGACCCGGCCCGCTGCATGGCGCCGCTGCCGCGCGCCTACCAATGGGCCGACGGATCGGCCTACCTCAACCACGTGGAACTAGTGCGCAAGGCACGCGGCGCCGAGATGCCGGCTTCGTTCTGGGACGATCCCCTGATGTACCAGGGCGGCAGCGACGATTTCCTCGGCCCGACCGACGACATTGTGCTGGCGCACGAAGAATGGGGCATCGACTTCGAGGCGGAAGTGGCCGTAATCACGGGCGACGTGAAGACGGGCGCGACGCCCGACGAGGCGCATGGACAAATCCGCCTGCTGATGCTGGCGAACGACGTCTCGCTGCGCAACCTGATCCCGCCCGAGTTGGCGAAAGGCTTCGGCTTTCTCCAGTCGAAGCCGGCAACAAGCTTCTCGCCGGTGGCGGTGACGCCCGACGAACTGGGCGATGCCTGGCGCGGCGGCAAAGTCCACCTGCCGCTGCGCTCGACCTGGAACGAGCGCCTGGTCGGCCAGCCGGACGCCGGCGTCGACATGGTATTCAACTTCCCGCAACTGATCGCCCACCTCTGCAAGACCCGCAACGTGCGCGCCGGCAGCATCGTCGGTTCGGGTACGGTGTCGAACAAGGATGCATCGAAGGGGTATTCCTGCATCGCTGAACAGCGCTGCCAGGAGACGATCGAATTCGGCCAGCCGGTGACGCAGTTCATGCGCTTTGGGGATATGATCCGGATCGAAATGCTGGACGAGAAGGAGAAGTCGGTGTTTGGGGCGATCGAGCAGAAGGTGGCGCGACTCGAACCTTAGCGCTTGAACGTCGACCCGCGTCACCACTGTCGTCCCCGCGAAGGCGGGGACCCAAGTTTATTTACCGGAACCGAAGAACTCCGCGTTCACGTTATCGCCTCGTAAATCGACCTCCACCGGCCGCGCCACCCGCCGCATTGCATCGGCAACAAGCAAACGACCATCCGGCTCATGCAGCCGGTACCAGAGGAAAGCGACGCCGGACAAACGCAGCTTCTGCCCCGTGAACAGCGAATCCTTCACGATGCTCAATCCTTCCAGGCGCAGGTCGAAATCCAGCACCAGCATCCCCTCGGTACGCGCGGCATAGCTCAGGTAGCGTCCCGCGTTGAACAGCGGACTGCGGTCGCCCGTTTCCCCGGCCTTGAGCGAATCGATGAAAGCATCGACCGTCTTCAGCACGGCCCCAGCGCTGGAGACCACCGCTGCCAGGCTGCGTTTCTCCTCGCCCTTAGCCGCATCCGCAAGCCGGTCAAGGGCGCCAATCCGCTGCGCCAGCTCGCCGCGCTGCGTTGCCAGGGCGCGTACGCGGGTGAGCAGCGATGTGTACTGCTTGACTTCCATCTCGCCAAGGTAGCCTGTGCCGAGCCCCGCCACCTTGTCGGGACAGCGGTGCGCCAGCTGCGTCGTGAACAGGCTGCGAGCGCCATCGCCGTAGGCAATGCCTTGCGCCGACACGTCCGTCTTGAACAGCGATGACAGCTCGGCGCCTGCCTTCAGCGTGGCCGGTACCACGGTCAGCAGGGTGAAGGCGAGGCCGGCGGCGCTGCCCTGCGGCGTATGGGCCTCGATGAGCTGCTGCAGTGCCTTATTCTGCTTCGCCAGATCGTCCTTCAGGCGCTCGATGGCATCAAGTACTTGGCGCGCGGCCAGGATGCCCTGGGTGGTGGCTGGTTCGTAGATGGCGGTCTTGCGGTCGTGGGGGAGGGTGGTGCAGAGGTCTTTGGCCAGGTCGTCGGCGAGGTCGAAGGCGCGGGCCAGGCCGGCGGCGCCGAATTGCTTGGTTTCGATGCTGCCTTGGAGGGGTTTGATGGTGGAGGGTGGGAGCTGGAACAGGGGTTCGGTGGTTTCGGTTGCGCCGAAGGCAGGCTGTGAAAGGACTGCGATGGCTGCCCAAATTAGAAAGCCGACAACGCTAAAACGCCCATCTTCTTGGAATATTTTTATATCAAATTGTCTATTCATATTAATCCGGTTTTAACTAATTTGCTGTTCCGTTAAATAGAGTGGGAATCATGCTCTGTTTGAAATCTCACCAAAAATAACGAGGGTGTTACATCGACAAGATCAATCTATCCATGGATAAAAGTGCAGCGTTTTGCGCTCCTGCTATTCCCCTGCGAAAGGGCATCTCGACTGTGGCGAATATGCTGAATTTTTTATCTAAAGCGACGATTTGCATAGAAATGAAGACAACAAAAGGGTTCCTATAGTCATTGCTGTCGGGTAAAATAGCAGGCTGTTCTAGACGCGTCCCACTCCTCCAAAACCAATGTTCAAGTTCACCAAGAGTTTTACAGCCGTCGCGCTGGCCGTGGCTGCTATTGCCGCTTCCGCCCAAGACGCAACTAATAAAGCTGACATGTTCGGCCAGGAGTCGTCCAGTGTAGGGGAGGCTGCCACTGCGCCTGCTGCAGCTCGGCGCGTCAGGATCGCCAACGCTGCCACACCAGCGGCAGCTGCAGCGCAAGCTGCGGCCGAAGCCGGCAACGGCGTGATTGCTCCAAAGGCATTGGCGAGGCAAGGCGTTGATAAAAGTGCTGAGCTGAGCGAATTCCAAAAATTCATTTCTGATAACACTGGTAAGGTCTTACCGATTTTTGGCGCGGAATTTTTTGCGAACGCGCCTGGCACTTTTGCGCCGATTCTGAATTCCCCGGTGCCCAGCGATTATCCACTTGGCCCAGGCGATGAATTGATGATCCGCGGCTGGGGCACCATTGATATTGACTTCCGTGCGACTATTGACCGTAATGGGACGATCAATATTCCAACCATCGGCTCGGTAGTGCTGGCGGGTGTCAAAGCAAGCGATGCGGAAAATGTGATTCGCAATGCCGTGGCGCGCTTGTACAAAGGCGTCACCGTCAGCGTGAATTTCGGCCAGCTGCGCGCGATTACCGTGTATGTGGTCGGCCAGGCCAGCCGTCCGGGTACCTATACCGTGTCGAGCCTGTCAACGCTGGTGACGGCCCTGTTCGCGAGCGGTGGCCCGAACGCCAACGGCAGCATGCGCCGTGTGCAGGTGAAGCGCGGCGGCAAGGTTGCTGCGGAACTCGACCTGTATTCCTTTATCGCCAAGGGTGACAAGTCGGCCGACATTAAGCTGCTCGACGGCGACACCATCTATATTCCACCAGCCGGCGGCTATGTAGCCCTGGTCGGCAAGGTAAATAGCCCGGCCATCTACGAACTGAAGAACAGCAGCGACAGTGTAGCTTCGCTGCTCGACGTTGCCGGCGGCCTGCCGGTCGTGGCTGACCCGCGACGTGCCTTCCTCGAGCGTATCGACCCAACCAGGAGCCAACCGCGCAGCGTGGAAGAATTCGCGCTGAATACCGAAGGCCTGCAACGTCCGCTGAAAAATGGCGACGTGCTGAACGTGACTTCGATCACCCCGGACTTCTCGAACGCCGTGATCCTGCGCGGTAACGTCGACCAGCCGGTACGTGCGCCGTTCAAGCAGGGCATGCGCGTGAGCGACCTGATCCCTTCGCGTGAGTACCTGATCACCCGCGAATCGACCAGGCGCCAGAACAACGTTGTCGCAGCAGGCGAAAACGAAAAGGATACGACTGAGGACGCGGACAAGATCGCCGCGCGCATTGGTAACTTGATCGCGCCGATCAACTGGGATTACGCCGTCGTCGAACGCGTGAACCGCTCGGACCTGAGCGTCAAGCTGATTCCGTTCAACTTGGGTGCCGTGTTCAGCAACCCAGCCGGTCCGGACAACGTCCAGCTCCAGCCGGGCGATACCGTGACAATCTTCTCGCAAGAAGACGTGGCGGTGCCGATGGACAAGCGCCAAGTGTTCGTGCGCATCGAAGGTGAGGTCAAGGTGCCGGGTGTGTACCAGATGACGGCCGGCGATACGCTGCAAAGCCTGATTGCCAAGGCAGGTGGCCCGACCGGTAATGCTTATCTGTTCGGTACCGGCTTCTTCCGCGAAGAAGTGAAGAAGGAACAGCAGGCGAACTTGCAGCGTGCGGCGGATAGGCTGGAAGCACAGGTTCGCAATGAGCAATCTGCTCAGGCAGCGAATGCGGCGGTAAGGTCGCCGGCGGACGCCGCCGCTGCGGCAGCCCAGTTCGAAACCCAGCGCCGCATCGCGGAAGAGCGCATTGCACGCTTCCGCAAGCTGCAGCCGACCGGCCGCATTGCTTTCGGCCTGGATCCGAATGAGCGCTCGTTTGCGCGCCTGCCGCAGGTGACGCTGCAGAACGGCGACCGCTTGGTGGTGCCGTCGAAGCCGGCCTTCGTGCACGTGTTCGGTGCCGTCAACGTCGAGGCATCGCCGCTGTGGAAGCCGAATAGCCGCGTCAAGGATTACCTGCGTCTGGCCGGTACGACTTCCGACGCTGATATCGACAACGCCTTCGTACTGCGTGTTGATGGCACCGTGGTGTCGTCGGAGTCGCAGGGCTGGTTCTTCGGCAAGATCGGTGGGCTTGAGGTCATGCCGGGCGATACGATCGTCGTGCCTGAGAAGCTGGACAAGCAGACTGCGTGGACCAAGTTCACGCAAGGTGCGCGTGAGTGGACGCAGATTTTGGCGAACTTTGGCCTGGGTGCAGCGGCTATTAAAACGCTGCGTGACTAAAGCATAGCAGCCACATTGAGTCAGTGAAGATAACTTTTAAGCGGTATATGCGATGAACGACGGTCAGGTGATGGGAAAAGAAACAGGAACCAATTCCAAGAACGACGGATTCGGTGCAATTGACGCACTGATCGTTTTGGCCAGGCACAAGCGTAAACTGATCGTTCTGCCAGTCGTGGTTGCGGTATTGTCGGCTGCGGTCAGCCTTGCCTTACCGGATGTATATCGCGCAGGAACAAAATTGTTACCGCCTCAACAGGCGCAATCTGCCACAAGTGCAATTCTTTCCCAATCGGGAGGTCTGGCCGCAGGCGCTGTGGGAGGAATGGTCGGACTGAAGAACCCAAATGATCTTTATGTCGGCATGTTGAAAAGTAGAACCATTGCTGACCGAATTGTTGAGCGTTTCGAGTTGAAACGTTCCTACGATCTTAAGTCGAATGAAAAAACGAGAAAGAAACTGGAAGATCGTACTTTTATTTCCGCTGGTAAAGATGGCCTCATCACTATTGAAGTGGAGGACGAGAATCCGGCACGTGTTGCGAAGATGGCAAATGCTTATGTTGAAGAATTATATAAGCTTAGCAAGGTGCTGGCAGTGACGGAGGCGTCGAAGCGCCGCATGTTTTTTGAAAGCCAGTTGGAGACAGCGAAGAACAACCTTGCGTCGGCCGAGGTGGCGCTCAAAGGGGCACTCGATACTCACGGCGTAATTAGTGTCGATAACGAGAGCCGCGCCATTGTTGAGACAGTTGGTAGGCTACGCGCCCAGATTTCGGCAAAAGAAATTCAACTGTCCTCTATGAATGCATTCTTTACCGAAAACAATCCGGAGTATAAGCGTACTCAGCAGGAACTTTTCAGCTTACGGAATGAGCTTTCGAATCTGGAAAATGGCCGCGCAGGATTGCGCAAGGACCAAGCCGGCACTAAGCAGGAAGGGTTGGAGAACATCAAGGTTCTGCGCGACGTAAAGTATTATCAGATGCTTTATGAGTTGCTTGCGAAGCAATATGAGACCTCACGCCTGGATGAGGCGAAAGATCCATCCGTTATTCAAGTGCTTGATCCTGCGGTACAGCCCGAAAAGAAATTCAGGCCCAAGCGCGCAATCATTACCTTGGCCGCGGTATTTCTGGCCCTGGTTGTTTCCATCATATGGGTCTTGGTCTCTGAAGTGAAAAACCATATTGACGGGTCATCGAAGCTGAAAGCACAATTTGCAGAGCTCAAGGGAAATCTGAAGTTCAGGCCGTAAGCCTGACTCTAGTATTAACGGAAGCGGCAAGAAAGCGCCGAAGAACTGACCGGTTACGCCAATAGTTCGGTGAGCGGTCATTGCTCAAATGCGTCGTGGCTGCACCCAAACGCGTATTTCTCAGGCCAGCACCGGCGCAAAATTTGTTCTTTAAGGGTTTTAGAAGGTATGAGTCAAGGGAAGGTCGCTGAGCCGGATAATGAAGTTGTAGAGCGTTCGGATAGAACCCAGCAGGTCCGCGTCCAGGTCATCTATACCTTTTTGATCAAGGTGATCAGCGTAGTTCTCGGACTATTGCTGGTGCCGCTACTGATCGACACCTTGAGTCCTCAGCGCTACGCAGTCTGGCTTACATTATCCTCGATATTCACGTGGTTCAGCTTCTTCGACCTCGGGCTGGGAAACGGTCTTCGAAACAAGTTGACGGAAGCGCTTGCCGCCGGCGATAGGACTCTGGGGCGCGAATATGTGAGCACGACATATGCTTTCGTCTCCGCAATATTTTTGACCATGTTAGGAAGTTTTCTCGCCTTTAATTCGTTAATCGACTGGAACTGGATTCTCCACGTCGACCGGATCGAGGCGGACGAGCTCTACATGCTCACGAGCGTCGCTTTCAGCTTCTTTCTCCTTCGTTTTATTTTTCAGTTGATCGGCGTTATCTACATTGCTGCGCAAAGGCCGGCAATGAATAATATTGTCGTTGTTGGCGGTAACGTTCTCGCGTTTCTTTGCATATTGGGTGCACGCCAGCTTTCCATAGGCAGTCTGCCGATTTACGGCGGTCTGCTGGTCGGTCTCCCGTTGTTGATGTTCTTAATCCTGAATGTCGTCGCTTTTCGAGGTGAGTTCAGTTACCTTCGCCCGACTATTCGTATGGTCAGACTTCAGCATGTCAGGACGCTTCTCAATCTCGGCGGTATGTTTCTCATTGTCCAGATTGGCGCTGTAGTCCTATTTTCGACCTATAACGTCATGATTTCCCACCTGTTCAACGCCGAAGAGGTTGTCGTCTTCGGCGCTGCATTCACTTATTTTCAGCTTCCCGTGGTGGGTTACGCGATCATCATGACGCCGATATGGAGTGCGGTTACCGATGCATACGCAAAAAGCGATTTGCAATGGCTCGACGCATTATTAAGGAGGCTCAACAAAATTTCGCTGCTGTTCGTTAGCGGCATCGTCTGTATGGTTCTTGCCAGCCCTTGGGTCTATAAAGTTTGGCTCGGGAGCCGTGTCGAAATTCCATTGGTCATCACAATTTCCATGGCAGCTTTCTCGATGATTAACGTTGTTCTCGCACCATACACAAACTTCATTAACGGAACGGGCAAAATTGCCGTCACTGCTGTCGTAGTCATTGTTTCGTTATTTGTATATTTTCCCTTGGCAGTTTTTCTTGCAAAAATGTTGCAAAGTAGCGCCGGCATCATGTTCGCAACTTGCCTCGTGAACGGCGTGGGCTTGTATCTTCAACCCAAGCAGGTTAAAAAAATTCTTGCAAGGAATGCTGTCGGTTTGTGGGGCAGGTAATAAAGACAATGTCGAAGAAAAAGATCCTGTTAATTCACCACGGCCAAGGGGTCGGTGGCGGTCTGATTGCATTGCTTGGCTTGATCAGGGAGCTAAGGGCTGATCACACAGTGACTGTGTTGTGCATCTTTGCCAGCGAAGCCGTGAACTACCTCCGGAAAGAGGGCGTTGCGGTGATCGTGCTTGACACTTGGTTTTATCGTAAAGCGTACGACCTCTTCGTGCATTCTGCAGCCTCATTCTTCAGTCCTCTGGGCTTGGTCCGCAACCTGTACACATTGCTTATATACTTCATGAGCATGTACGTTTTCGGTCCCGCAGCGCTCAGAAAAGCAGCGCAGGACTGTGACATCGTCTATCTGAATTCGATGTTTATCTCGGACTGGGCAGTAGCTGCCAAGGGGCTGCAAAAGAAAGTCGTGGTCCATATCCGTGAGCCGCTCGCGGACGGTGTATTCGGGATACGACGTGCTTTGATCCGTCACGTCATCGGCCGGAACGCGGATTTAGTTATCGCAATTTCGAAAGACAATGGTGTACGCCTCGGTTTGCCAAGCAAGACAGTCACGGTGTACGACCCGATTGTACTCGACGAGACTAAAGGGGTCTCGATATCTGTTGAGCCCGGTCTTCGTTACTTTACTTACGTTGGAGGCAGTCAGCGAATTAAGGGATTTGCTCAGTTGGTGGATTCGCTGGATCATTTGGACGACCGCGTACGGATCTTCTTCCTGGGATACACCCACGAACTGGAGCGGCTCAGCGGTTGGAAGTTTATGATAAGGCAGCTCCTTTCTCCCTATACCCGTCGTCTTCCGGTGCTCAAGAGAAAACTGCAGGAATCGGGAAAAATCATCCATATCGGTGTTTCCGACAGCGTTGTCGCGTACTACCGTCGTTCGGTAGCCGTCATTTCACCGTTTTCCGTGCCGCACGCTTCCTTGCCCGTCCTCGAGGCACAACATCTGGGCAAACCCGTCATCGTCTCCGACGTCGTCGGCACCGAAGAGTTCGTCGACTCGTCCGTTGGTCTTGTTTTTGAGAACGGCGATGCGTTGGCGCTCGCAAAAGCGATAAATCATCTTGCAGGCCAAGATGAGGAAACTTTACGCGGAATGGGGGAGCAGGGGCAGAAACGTTCCAGAGCCATGCATCTGAATAAGCCGTGTGTCTCCCAGTTGCTCCAAACCTTATGACGCAAGCGCTTTTTGTATTACTGTCCGTCGTCCTTTTTGTATCCGATGACACAATTACCTTTGGTACTAACGTGAACCAGGTTTTTGTTGTCATTCGATATACCGTCTATACTATCGTTCTTGTTTCATTGCTCTTCTCAAAAGTACTGCATGAACGTCGACTCGAGCCGAAAAGCCGGATCTATGCCGGGTTGATTGTATTCGCGTTCATCCTGAGCATGGTGAGCAACGGCGATGTGCGTAATGGTTACTTTCTGCAGGCTCTCGTTATGTTGCTGGCGTTTGTCCTGGCGCACTATGTCGACAGGCAGGCCTTTTTGTTTTCATTCAGTCGTTACCTGTATTGGCTGGCATGCATCTCTCTTGTGATATTCGCTTCATCAATCGCACTGAGGCCGCTGGTGGATATATTTCCGACCACAGTAAACTATGGCGGGGTGGAGTTTTCGAATCTCTTCGTAGGTGCTGTGTTCAAAGATGCGGAAATCCTGCGAAATACTAGCGTTTTCCGCGAGCCTGGTGTCTTCGCCCTCTACCTTGGAGTCGGGATCGGAATCGAACTTTTGTATAAAGAAGTGCCTTGTTATCGCTATCTCGCTGTGTTTTTTCTCGCCTTGCTTACGACCTTTTCCACTGCCGGTTTCGCGATCGCTAGCGTCTTGTTGATTGCATATCTCGCGAAGAAGAAAAACGTGAAGGTGTTCGCTTTCGGGATATCGTTGGCCGTATGTGCTGCCATTACGCTTTACAGTTTCCCGGACCTGTCCGAACAGATATTCTCGAAATTTAGTGAGGACTCCACGGAGTTTGCGAGTACGTTGGCCAGGGTGTCATCTATCTCCGTCCCATCCTTGATATTTGCCCACAACCCCGTATTCGGCGTTGGTCTAACGAAATTCGTCGATCAGTATCTTATATATTCTGAAGAGCTTTTCGGATTCCCCATAAGTCCGGAAGGTTCATCGACAAATACAGTGATCAATACTTTCGCGATATATGGCGCGTTATTGGGGGGGGTGGTGACACTCGGTCTCCTGCGTTTTGCAAACCTGCTGGCCGGTTCGCGACTGGTAGCTGTCTTCGTCTTTGTTGCATTGTTAATGATGATTAGCGCTCAGGAACTTCGCTTCTCGCTGTTCTTTAATATACTAATCATGTTGGGACTTGTTCGAGTCCGTTCTGTTGTGGCCAAAACTGGAGATCAAGAGTGACCGCGATTTTTGTTGGGAGTTTGTTTCCAGAACAGCTGAAGCAGGAAATACAGGATTCTAGTATCGGGCCGATAGCGAATGCGAACAACGCGCTGCAACACGCGTTGGTTGCGGGCCTGTCTCAATATTATCCTGAATTAAAAATTGTTAACCTTCCTCAAGTTGGCGCTTACCCGGCGAGATATCGAAAACTTACTGTTCCACAGGTAAAGGTCGCATTCAATTCACGAGCAAGCGGGAACAGTTTAAGTTTTTTAAACCTCGTCGGTGTCAAGCATTTTGCCCGGTATGTGCAGACCAGGCGAGCATTGTCCGGGCTGCTTAAAGCAAGTGCTGGATCTGTAACCGTCTTCATCTACGACCTGCACGCGCCATTCATGAAGGCAGTCGCAGCGCTGAAGAACAAGTATAAGTACGTCAAGGTATGTGTCATCGTGCCCGACCTTCCCGGTTTTACTGACGACAAACCATCCATGCTTTATGGCATATATTCGCGGATGACGCAGGATGCTCTCAAAAAGAGTTATGACAGCGTCGATGCGTTCGTTCTTCTGAGTAAACACATGGTTGAACGGCTGCCGGTCGGCAGAAAGCCATGGGTAGTGGTTGAAGGTATCTATGATGAGGGAAGCCGGGGGCAAACGACGGTGCCCAAGGAATCCGCCATCAAGACGATTTTTTATTCCGGATCGTTGGACGAACGTAATGGCGTAATGAGGCTGTTGAACGCGTTTCAAATGATTCGCAGGGAAGACTATCGGCTGTTCATTTGCGGCGATGGCGACTGCAAGCAGGCGATCGAAACTGCCGCGGCGAGTGACAGGCGAATTGTCTTCAAAGGCCAGATTCCACGCGATGAAGTCTTGGGCTATCAACGAGCAGCGACCTTGCTCGTCAATCCGAGAACCTCGAAAGGGGAGTTCACCCGATATTCCTTCCCGTCCAAAACCATGGAATATCTCGCGTCGGGGGTGCCTGTGCTTATGCATCGGCTCGACGGGATTCCTGAGGAATACTACGAATATAGTTACGTTCCAGAAGATCTGTCTATTTCAGCCTTAGCCAGTGAAATTGAGCGGATAGTCGAACAGCCATCCTCGCAGTTGCAGCAAAAGGGCGCGTCAGCCAGGGACTTCATCCTTCGCGAAAAGAACGCGGCTATCCAGTGTAAGAAAATTGGCGATATGATGGCGGCAGTAGAGAAAAACCAATGAGATTATTGATAAATGCTTCGACCTTGAAAGTTGGAGGCGGTGTTCAGGTCGCAGTATCGTTGTTGAACGAACTGAAGCAGATCCCGAATAATGAATATTTTGTCGTTCTTTCTGAGCAAGTTTCGAAGCAGATCGAATGTGCAGCTTTCCCTGCCAATTTTCGTTTTTGGCATGTCGAGTCTCCGGCGCCGTTAAGGGCACGTAGCCGGGCCGTGGCACGGCTTAACAGTATTGAGCGTGAAGTCGCGCCGGACGCCGTGCTTACGGTCTTTGGACCAGCTTATTGGCGCCCGCTTGCACCTCATGTCTGCGGTTTTGCCCTTCCCTGGCTGATCACGCCTGAGAGTCCGGTGCATGAAATGCTGAATCTTCGCGAGAGGATAAAGCAATTCCTGATAAGGATATACAAGTGGCATCACTTCAAGAAAGAGGTGGATTTCCTCTGGTGTGAAACCGAGGACGTCAAACGACGCCTCAACTCACAATACCGATTCCCGTTAGCTCAGATTCGTGTTGTCGGCAACACACATAGCGCACACTTTTTGCCGTATATAGGGCAAAATGCTGATCGGCAAGTGGTAGATGATGGTACGTTCAGATTGTTGACAGTCTCAGCTTACTATCCGCACAAGAATCTGGAAATCATTAAGAAAGTGATACCGCATCTTGTCGGACGAATCAGGTTTTGTTTCGTTCTGACGATTCCAGTTGAGGACTTTGACAAGATCTTTGATGAGAGCGAGCATCCGTTTGTTCGTACACTCGGCCCACTGTCTGCGGCAGAGTGTCCGGCAGCTTATGCAGAGGCAGATGCGGTTTTTCTCCCGACCTTACTGGAATGCTTTTCCGCTAATTATCCGGAAGCAATGGTAATGCGGAAGCCAATATTGACGTCGAACCTCACGTTCGCTACGTCCTTGCTGGAAAACGCTGCGCTATATTTCGATCCCCAGGATCCAGAAGAGATAGCCCAACGTATCTTGCAACTTTCCTCGACGCCGAGCCTGTATGCGCAATTGGTCGAAAACGGTAGCGCGCGGTTAGAACGTTTTACCAGCGCCGAAGACCGGGCTAAGCGTTTGATGCAAGTTTGTGCAGACGCCTCGATAGGCGTTGCCGCTTCAGGGGAAGAAGTTCCAGCTTAATAAGTAAGCTTATTCCAGATTCAGTCTCTAAAACAATAGATAGATATATTGAGGTAACAGTGTTTAAAAATAAGACTTTATTGATTACGGGCGGTACTGGTTCGTTTGGTAATGCCGTTCTGCGTCGTTTTCTTGATTCAGATATTCGTGAGATTCGGATTCTGTCGAGGGATGAGAAGAAGCAGGATGACATGCGCAAGCGGCTTGCGAGTCCCAAGCTGAAGTTCTACATCGGTGATGTGCGTGATCCCCAGTCGGTGCTGAGCGCCGTACGGGGCGTCGATTACATTTTCCATGCCGCCGCACTGAAGCAGGTGCCGTCTTGTGAGTTCCATCCGCTCGAAGCGGTCAAGACGAATGTCATCGGCACCGAAAACGTCCTCGAGGCCGCGATCGCCTGCGGTGTCGAGCGCGTCGTCTGTCTCAGCACCGACAAGGCCGTTTACCCCATCAATGCGATGGGTATCTCGAAGGCCATGATGGAAAAGGTAGCCGTTGCCAAATCGCGCGGTAGCGATTCGACTGTAATTTGCGTGACCCGCTACGGCAACGTCATGGCGTCACGCGGCTCGGTGATCCCACTGTTTGTTGACCAGATTCGTGCTGGCAAACCCATCACGATCACCGATCCGAACATGACACGCTTCATGATGACCCTCGACGACGCAGTGGATCTGGTGCTCTACGCGTTCCAGAATGGCCGTCCAGGCGATACGTTCGTGCAAAAAGCGCCGGCAGCGACGATCGAGACCCTGGCTCATGCGCTGACCCAACTGATGGATGTCCCGAAGCACGAGATCAATGTGATCGGTACCCGTCACGGCGAAAAGCTCTATGAGGCGCTGCTGTCGCGTGAGGAAATGGCATCGGCCGAGGACTTGGGCGGCTACTTCCGGGTTCCGCCTGATTTGCGCGACCTGAACTATGGCAAATTTGTCGAGCAGGGCGAGCAGCGCATTTCGGAAGCGACTGACTATAACTCGCACAACACCGAGCGTTTGGACGTAAAAGGCATGCGCGCACTGCTGACGAAACTGTCGTTTATGCGTGCGTTGATGGCTGGCGAATTCGCTCAGGCAGAGGAATAAGATGAAGGTACTGGTGACTGGTGCCGATGGTTTCATCGGCAAGAACCTGCTCGTGCGTCTGCGTGAACTCGAGATCGAACATATTTCATTTGTCCGAGGGATGTCGAGTGGCGAGCTGCAGGCGGCGGTCGAGCAGGTCGAGTTCGTGTTTCATCTTGCTGGCATCAACCGCCCCAAGGACACAGCCGAGTTCAAGGACGGTAACGCGGGCCTCACCGAGCAGCTGTGCGACGCAATTCGACGTAGCGGCCGGGTCTTGCCGGTACTGTATACCTCGTCGATTCAAGCTGAACTGGACAATCCGTATGGCAGCAGCAAACGTGAAGCCGAAATTGCTCTTGAGCACTTGGCAATCGAGAGCAGTGCTCCAGTCTACATCTATCGCCTGCCCAATGTGTTTGGCAAGTGGAGCCGTCCGAACTATAACTCGGCGATAGCGACCTTCTGCCATAACGTTGCTCATGACCTGCCGATTAGCATTAATGACCCCAGCGCAAATATCCGCCTGGTTTACGTCGATGATGTGCTTGACAGCTTCCTTTCGGCCCTCAAGCTGCGTCCGCAGGGGTTCCAGCAAATGCAGGTCGCTCCTGAATACGCCATCACCGTCGGTCAACTGGCAGACACGCTGCGTAGCTTCAAGGAACGTCGTGAATCTCTAGTCGTCGATCGGGTGGGAAGTGGCCTGACTCGCGCTCTGTACGCGACCTACCTCAGCTTCCTGCCGCCTGCGCAGTTTTCTTACACCGTGCCGGTGTATGCCGATCCGCGCGGGCGTTTCGTCGAAATGCTGAAGACCCAGGACTCTGGGCAAATGTCGTTTTTCACCGCCGGTCCCGGCGTGACCCGAGGTGGCCATTACCATCATTCCAAGAACGAGAAATTCCTTGTCATTCAGGGCAAGGCATCGTTCAAGTTTCGTCACATCGTCTCCGGAGAGGAGTACGAACTGTTCACCGATGGCGCCAAGCCGGAAATTGTGGTGACAGTCCCGGGCTGGTCCCACGACATTACCAACATCGGTGATAACGAAATGATCGTCATGCTCTGGGCAAATGAAATTTTCGACCGGCAACGCCCGGACACCGTTACTTACAAGGTTCGCCCATGAAAAAATTAAAGGTGATGACCGTCGTCGGGACGCGTCCCGAAATCATCCGTTTGTCGCGCGTTCTCGTCGCACTGGATGAACATTGCGAACATGTACTGGTCCACACAGGCCAGAACTACAACTACGAGCTCAACGAGATCTTCTTCCAGGACCTCGGCGTGCGGCGTCCGGACCGCTTCCTAAATGCGGCCGGCGGCAACGCGGCCGAGACCATCGGCAACATCATCATCGCGGTCGACAGCGCACTGGCCGAGATCCAGCCGGACGCCATGCTGGTGCTGGGCGATACGAATAGTTGCCTCGCCGCGCTCCCCGCGAAGCGCCGTAAAGTCCCAATCTTCCACATGGAAGCCGGCAATCGCTGCTTCGATCAACGCGTGCCTGAAGAAACCAACCGCAAGATCGTCGACCATATATCCGACATCAACCTTACTTACAGCGATATCGCGCGCGAATATCTGCTGCGTGAAGGCCTACTGCCGGACCGCGTCATCAAGACCGGCAGTCCGATGTATGAAGTGCTCACGCATTACCGTGCAGGTATCGATGCGTCCAATGCCCTCAACCGCCTGGGGCTCCAGCAATACGACTATTACGTCGTCAGCGCCCACCGCGAAGAGAACATCGAGTCCGATTACAACTTCAACAGACTGGTAAGCATCCTCAACGCCGTGGCCGAGCAGTTCGGTAAGCCGGTGATCGTATCTACCCATCCACGCACGCAAAAACGTATCGATGCGATTGGTGCGACCTTCCACCCGCTGGTCCGCCTGCTCAAGCCCATGGGCTTCAAGGATTACGTCAAGCTGCAGCTGGAATCGACCGCCGTCCTGTCCGATAGCGGCACGATCAACGAAGAATCGTCGATCCTGAATTTCCCGGCTTTGAACCTGCGTGAAGCGCACGAGCGGCCCGAAGGCATGGAAGAAGCGGCGGTCATGATGACCGGCCTTGAGGTCGAGCGTGTTCTGCAGGGCCTTGCGATTCTCTCGACCCAGTCGCGTGGCAGCGAGCGCAGCCTGCGTCTGGTGGCCGACTACAGCATGCCGAACGTGTCCGATAAGGTTGTGCGCATCATTCACAGCTATACCGACTACGTGAATCGGGTGGTCTGGAAGAAGCAGTAAGGGGGCCTTAGTGCGCTTGCTCGTCGTTACACAGTATTTCTGGCCCGAGAACTTTCGCGTCAACGATCTGGTCGCGGAACTCGTGCGCCGTGGGCATGAAGTCACCGTGCTGACCGGTCACCCGAACTATCCTGCGGGAGAGTTCTTCCCCGAGTTCGTAGCGGATCCGGAGAAGTTCAACAACTACGCAGGAGCGACAGTCGTACGCGTGCCCCATACTGCGCGCGGCAAGGGCGGGATCCGGTTGCTGACGAACTACTTTACCTTCGCCACGAGCGCCATCGTGCTGGGAACATGGAAGCTGCGTGGCCGGGAGTTCGACGCCATCTTCTGCTACGAGCCTTCGCCCATTACGGTGGGCCTCCCTGCGGCGGCCTTGCGGGCCTTGAAGAAGGCGCCTTTGGGCTTCTGGGTACTGGACTTGTGGCCGGAAACGCTGCACGCCATCGGCGTCGTCAAGTCGGCTTCGGTTCTCAAGCTGGTCGGGAAACTGGTGTCCTTCATCTATCGCCGCTGCGACCTGATCCTGGCGCAGTCGCGCAGCTTCATTCCCCAGATCAGGAAGTACGCCGGGCCAAACAGCCCGGTGGAATACTTCCCGAGTTGGGCTGAAGCGGTGTTCGACATGGGCAAGGTCGCTCCGGCACCGGAACTGGATGCTGCGCCAGACAAGTTCACCGTTATGTTCGCGGGGAACGTCGGCGATGCGCAGGATTTTCCGGCGATCCTTGCCGCCGCCGAAGAGCTCAAGCACGATAAGCGTATCCGCTGGGTCATCGTCGGTGACGGCAGGATGAGCGACTGGCTGGCGCAGGAAGTCGCAAAGCGCGGCTTGTCCGATTGTTTCCTGTTGATGGGGCGTTATCCGGTCGACCGCATGGCCAGCTTCTTCAAGCATGCGTCCGCCTTGCTGGTGTCCCTGAAAGATGAGCCGATCTTCTCGATGACGATTCCGGGCAAGCTGCAATCCTACCTCGCAGCCGGGATTCCTTTGCTTTGCATGCTCAACGGCGAAGGTGCGGATGTCGTGGAGAGAGCCGAGGCAGGAATGACTTGCAACGCTGGCGATTCCCACGGGTTGGCCCAGGCAGTGCTGCGACTCGCCGCGATGACGCCGCAGGAGCGGGAACGCATGGGCAATAATGGCTTGGCTGCCGGCACGGCGCAGTTCGACCGCGATCGCCTGATCACGCAGCTGGAATCGATGTATGCACGGCTGATTGGCCCCAAGGCAGCATCCAAAATAGAGATAGCTCAATGATTCTTGTCACTGGAAGTAATGGATTCGTTGGCCGCGAACTGTGTCAGGCCCTGGCGCAGCGCGGCATTCGTTTCAGGGCTGCCGTTAGAACGGCGGCAAAACAGGATCAGGTGGCCGTCGGCAACCTCGACGGTTCGACGGATTGGCGCGCGGCGCTAGCCGGGTGTTCGGCGGTCATTCACCTTGCGGCACGCGTTCACGTGATGTCGGATACCGTCGAAGACCCCCTGCGTGCCTACCGGGAAGTCAATCTGGAGGGCACGCTTCGGCTGGCGCGCCAGGCAGTGGAGGCTGGCGTCAAGCGCTTCGTTTTTGTCAGCAGCGTCAAGGTCAACGGCGAAGCCACGGCCAGCACGCCGTTCAGCGCAGCCGACCGTCCCGCGCCATGTGATCCCTACGGCCAGTCGAAAATGGAGGCGGAAACCGCGCTACTGGAACTGGGCCGTGAAACCGGCCTGGAAGTGGTTATCGTGCGTCCGCCCCTGGTCTATGGACCGGGCGTGAAAGCCAATTTCCTCAACCTCGTCAAGCTGGTACGGCTTGGCTTGCCGCTGCCCTTTGGAATGGCAAATGGCTACCGCAGCATGGTTGCGGTGGAAAACCTGGTCGACCTGCTCATCACCTGCACCGTGCATCCAAATGCACCAGGAGCCGTGTTCATGGTGTCGGACGGGCAGGACATGCATGTCGGCGATCTGGTTCGCATGATCGCAAAGGCGATGGGGAAAAACGTGTTCCTCCTGCCGGTCCCGCCCGTGGTGCTGCGCTCTGCTGCGCGCCTGGCCGGCAAGTCGGCGGTCGCCGACAGGCTCTTTGGTTCCCTGCAGGTGGACATCGGCGCAACGCTGGAGCGTCTGCAGTGGAAGCCGGTCGTTTCGCCACAGTTCGCCATTGGCAGAACCGTCGATCACTTCTTGGGCAACCAGGAAAGCAAGACGCGATAAGGCACGTATTCGACCGGTACCCGGATTTGACTGTATTCATAAAACGGCTGGGGCGCATGAAGCGCCCCAGCCGTTTTGTTTTATTTATCTTTTGTTTTATTTATTAGTGGGTAACGCCTTCGCGTCGTGCCACCTTGATGAAGGTAAGGAACATCACTTTCGCATCGAAGAACAAGGATTGCATCCGCAGGTAATCGGCGTCGAGGCGGACCTTGTCGGGAATCGGCAACTCGTCGCGGCCGTTGATCTGGGCCCAGCCGGTCAGGCCAGGGCGGATCGTATGCACGCCATGCTCGGTACGCAGCTCGATCAGGTTCTGCTGGTTATACAGGGCAGGGCGCGGGCCAACCACGCTCATGTCGCCAGTGAGGATGCACCACAGCTGGGGCAGCTCATCCAGGCTGGTGCGGCGCAGGAAGCCACCTACCGGAGTCAGGTATTGGTTGGGGTCCGACAGCAGGTGCGTTGCCACCACCGGGGTGTCGGTGCGCATGGTGCGCAGTTTGGGCATCGAAAAGATGTGGTTGTTCCTGCCGACGCGGTCCGACCAGTACAGCACCGGGCCTTTCGAAGTCAGCTTCACCACGACCGCGAGTACGGCCATTAATGGAAGAAAGATCAGGGATGCGATCAATGCCAATACAAAATCAACTGCACGTTTCATGTAGTACTACCCTTAAATACTTGTTAGTCAGGCGCGCGCTTCTTCGAGCGGCTTATCGATGCTCATGGGAGTCGGATCTTCCTTGCGGGTTTTCCAGAAATGGTCATCGATCTCCGAAGATGGGGTGAATTCCGGCACGATCTTGCGCAGCTGGGCACGGATCGCCGTTTGGTCGCCACGCGCGCAGGCCTCGTTCAGGTGCTTCAGCATAATTTCCAGGAAGGGCCAGGCAATCTCGGCTTCCTGAGCACGCAGGATCAGCGGATGGTCGGTGTCGCTCACGTTGTCGCCGATGAGCAGTTCTTCATACAGTTTTTCGCCCGGACGCAAGCCGACATAGCGGATCTCGATGCCGCTTTCCGACATTGGAGAGCGCACCTCATTGCCGCTCAGCTGGATCATCTTCTTTGCGAGGTCGGCGATTTTCACCGGTTCGCCCATGTCGAGCACGAACACATCGCCGCCCTGGCCCATCGAGCCAGCCTGGATGACGAGCTGGGCTGCTTCCGGGATGGTCATGAAATAGCGCGTGATTTCCGGGTGGGTCAGAGTGACCGGACCGCCGGCAGCGATCTGCTTACGGAACAGCGGTACGACGGAGCCGGACGAACCGAGCACGTTGCCGAAGCGAACCATGCAGAAACGGGTACTGCTGTGCTGGCGCGCGAAGGCTTGCAGGATCAATTCGGCAAGGCGTTTGGTGGAGCCCATCACGTTGGTAGGACGCACGGCCTTGTCGGTGGAGACCAGCACGAAGCATTTCACCTTGGCTGCCACTGCGGCACGGGCAAAATTCAGGGTACCGAAAACGTTGTTGCGGATGCCTTCGATCGGATTCTGTTCCACCAAAGGCACGTGCTTGTAAGCCGCCGCGTGGTAGACAGTCTCGATTTCGAAATGCTGAAAGATTTCGCGCGATTTCTCGAAGTCCAGCACCGAGCCCATGAAGGGCACCAGTTCGGTCTCCTGGCCACTTGCCGCCACGACGGCGCGCAGTTCCTGGTCGATCGCATACAGCGCGTACTCCGAGAGCTCGAGCAGCACCAGGCGACGCGGCTTCAGTTTCACGATCTGGCGGCAAAGTTCCGAGCCGATTGAACCGCCGGCACCGCTGACCGCGACGGCCTTGCCGGTAATACAAACCGAAAGCAGGGCATTGTCGGGCGCAACCGGATCGCGGCTGAGCAGGTCTTCGATTTCAATCTGGCGCACGTCGTCGACACGCGACATGCCTTTTACGAGGTTGTTCACCGGCGGCGTTACCTTGATCTTGACCTTGAGCGGCGTAAGACGGTCGATGATCTGTTTCTGCTCGCTGCGGCTGAGTGATGGCATGGCCAGCAGGACGGCGCCAACCTCGTATCGCTGGACCAGATCGGCAATACGTTCCGCGGCATGGACCTTGATGCCACTGAGCGTGGCCTTGTGCAGTTGCGCATTGTCGTCCACAAAGGCAACCGGAAGGTACTCTTTGCCTGGCAGCAGGGCGTTGGCAAGTTGGAGGCCAGCATCCCCCGCGCCGTAAATGATCACGTTGACGCGGTCCGCAGCACGGCGGTCCCCGAGGAAAAATCCGCGCGCCAGGAAGCGGCTGGCCAGCAAGTACAGGATCAGGTTGGCAGCGAAGATCACGAACGGAGTAGGCGAGAATGCATCGCCGAGCGACATCATCGCCAGCACGCCAAGCATGCCAACGGAAACGGCCGCGCCCTTCACCACGGTCATGACGATCTGGTGGTCGATGTAGCGAATGATTGCACGATACAGCCCAATCCGCGCGTACACCGGAATCGAAATCACTGGCGCAGCCAGGATCAACCACAGGTAGCTGCCGAACTTCGTTGTATCAAAACCGTTGAAGTGTAGCGCCAAAGCGACAACGAAAGTCAATGGGACAAAGAATAGGTCTGCCGCGGCTGCGACTGCCTGCTTTTTACGACGAGGTAGATCGAGAAATGTTTTCTTCATATTTGTAATAAGATGACTTTTCGTTTCATTTAAATGTCATCAATTATTTAACGCAGCGCTTTTTGAATGACAAACCCATCCTTTTGGCAATGCCGAAAGTTTTTTCATTCCTGGATCTGTTTAAATTCTCACCGTTTGTAACGGATTTGTCAGAGCTGACTTTGGAGTAGTGCTGCAATGCATGATGTTCTCGGAATAATACTTTATTGCAGAGGAAAAAGGCAGACTAGGGTAGGAATTTTCCTGTCTCAAGGACGGCTTTCGCGATTGCGTAAAAGTCAAGAGAAGTGCTCTTTTGATAGTAGAAGCAGACTTTGCCGGGCTGAAATGCTGCGGACGCAAGCAACTGGTTATAAAAATGGAATCCAGATGTTGCTGTTCCTGAAAGTAGAGCGGTAGGAAGAGTCTGACAGAACTGTTGCGTCGACGCGTCAACTGAATTTGAACGGGTCGACTTATGCGTTTTGCTGCTGTCTGTTATTCAGTGGTAAACAGCACGTGCAGTTGGCTAGGCATGGTTGAGCTGATAAACTCTACTATTTGCGATTGTCATTAGAACGAGATTTCGGATTAGAGGTCGATCGCGTATTTGCCGGATTTATTGATGATCGATACCGAATTCAGAAACTCATTCAAGCTCTCCCTATACAGCTCCCTAGTCCTGGCCGCAACGAGCGCGTTTGGCGCGACGCCGACGATCCAGGGCCAGTCGGGTTATGTCAACATGCCGAGTGCATGGGTGGAGCCGGACGGCACCTTCAGCACCGGCTATGGGTACGACAGCCCCTACGGCAGCACGTGGGTCTCGGCGACCTTCCTGCCCTTCCTCCAGTTGACGGGACGTTATGTGTCGATCACGGGAACGCCTGCGTTCTCGTCAATTGACGATCCTGAGTACGGCAAGGGCTATGGGCGCTTCAAGGACAAGGTCTTCGATGCCAAGCTCAACGTCTGGAAAGAATCGGACTGGATGCCGGCGATTTCCGTCGGCGCGACCGACCTGCTCGGTACCGAGCTGTTCAAGGGCCAGTACATCGTCGCGTCCAAGATCTTTGGCTCGGCAAGGAATTTTGAGGCCAGTATCGGCTACGGACGAAGGCGTCCAAACGGACTCTTCGCTGGCGCACGCTGGGTACCTACCTCGCTACCACACTGGGCAGTAGTGGCCGAATACGACGCCAATAACTATAAGAACGACTATAGCGCAGCAAGCACTGGCGCCGCGTCCCGCGAAAAAGGCCTGGCCGCCGGCCTCGAATACCGCTGGGGCTGGCTAGGCGCCCAAGTCGCCCGCCACCGCGACCACTTCAGCGCCAACGCATTCGTCAGCATCCCGTTCGGCGAGCGTGAATTCATTCCCAAGCTCTACGAGCCGGCACCCTTCGATCCGAAGAAAGCCCCGCCGCGCGCCACCGCCGCCGAGTGGCAGCAGGACGGCAGCCGCGGCGCAGCGCTCGCCGAGGCGCTAGTCAAGCAGGACTTCAAGAACGTGCGCGTCGAACTCGACAGTAACGTCCTGAAGCTCACGCTGACCAACAACCGGATTTCGAACATGGGCCGCGCCATCGGCCGGGCGGCGCGTACCGCGCTCGCGTTCGCGCCGGAAGGCACGCGCGCAATCCACGTCACCTATACCAAGCTGGAACAGCCAATTGCGACCTACGAGTTCCAGGACCTGCCGCGTCTCACCGATTACCTGACCGGCCTGGCCGACCGCGAGTCCTTCCTGCAGACCGTGGCCGTGCGTTACGCGACCCCGGCCGACCGCATCGACGACCAGCAGGGCCTGCTCGCCGCGGTGCGCGAGGAAGGCAAGGGACTGGCGGTGCAGGTGGGCCAGGACGGCAACATCGTCCAGGTGGTGTCCGAAGACCGCGAAGCGAACCGCTTCAAGACGATTCCCAAGATCTCGTTCTTCTTCAACGACCCGAGCGGCGCGCTGCGCTACGAAGTGGCGGCCGCCACCAACTACGACCGCCGCCTGGGCCAGGGTACTTACCTGAACAGCGCGTTCAAGCTGAACATTCTGGAAAACGTCTCGGGCGTCACGCAAAAGTCGAACAGCCTGCTGCCGCATGTGCGCACCGACATCGCCGAGTACAAGCGCGGCAGCCGCCTGAAGCTCAACCGCCTGCTGCTCAACCAGTACCTGACGCTCGACGAGCGCCTGTACGCGCGCGCTTCCGCCGGCTTCTATGAAGAGATGTACCGTGGCGTCGGCGGCCAGATCCTGTACCTGCCAAAGGACAGCCGCTGGGCGGCCGACATCAGCGTCGACGCCCTACAGCAGCGCGGTTACAGAGGCTGGTTCGACAAGCTCGATTACAAGACCGTCACCGCGCTCGGCGCGCTGCACTACAAGCTCCCGTACGACATCACGGCGACGGCGCGGGCAGGGCGCTTCCTGGCGCGCGACAACGGCGTGCGCGTCGAATTCAAGCGCCGCTTCCAGTCCGGTGTCGAGATCGGTGCCTGGTACACGAAAACCAACGGCAAGGACATCACCAACCCAGGCACGCCGGCCAATCCCTACAACGACAAGGGCGTCTTCCTGTCGGTCCCGCTGAACATCATGCTGCCGTCGGATACCCAGGCAACGGCCGGTATTGGCTTGTCCCCTTGGACCCGCGACGTCGGCCAGATGGTCGCCAGCCCCGGCGACCTGTACGACCTGTTCGAGCAGCCGCGCCGCGACCTGACGACCTACGACGGTCTCGGCAATTTTGCCGAGCGCCGCGACGAGCAGAACCTGCCGGCGGTGAACCCGCCGGTGCGTCCGATGCCCAACATGTGGCCGATCTTCCGCTATCGCTTGGAACAGTCGTTCTCGAACACGCCGACCCTGCCGCAATGGGCCAACGGCACGCTGCTGGGCGGCGCTGCGATTCTCGGCGGCGCACTGCTCGACAAGCCCTTCGACCGCTTCATGGAAAAGCGCGACGGTACGCGCGCCGCACGCGCCTGGAACAACGTCGGCAAGGCCATGCCGGTGCTGCTGACCGGCGCCGCCGCGGGCGCGGTTGCGCTCGGCGACGCGCGCCTGCAGAACATGGGCATCATCTCGCTCGAGTCGATCGCCGGCGCGGCCGCCGTGTCGATCGCCACCAAGCGCATCGTCGGCCGCGCGCGCCCGAACGAAGGCCTGGGACCGTGGAGCCGGACCTCGGACCGCTCGAACGCCTCCTTCCCGTCGAATCACAGCACGATCGCGTTCGCGGCGGTGACGCCGTTCGCGCAGGAATACGACGCGCCATGGCTGTACGGCCTGGCCGCCGCCAGCTCCATGGGCCGCGCCGCAGGCCGTCAGCACTGGGTATCCGACGTGGTGGCCGGCGGCGTGCTTGGTTATGCGATGGGCAGCTGGCTGTGGCAGAGCCAGCGCAATAACACGGGTTCGAGCTTTGCCGTGGCGCCGGGACCGAAGTCGGTCAGCGTGGCCTGGAGCGGCAGCTACTGACAGCGCGAGGGTGGCGCGTACAATACGGCCCATGTACGCGCATACAGGAACACCCCACCCATGATCTTGACGACCGGCGGCGCCGGCTTCATCGGCAGTCATTTTGTGCTGGACTGGCTCGCCCGCTCGGACGAGCCGGTGCTCAACCTCGACAAGCTGACCTATGCCGGCAATCTCGAGAACCTGGCCGGCCTGCGCGGCGACTCCCGTCACGTCTTCGTGCAGGGCGATATCGGCAATGCGGCGCAGGTAGCGCGGCTGTTGGCCGAGCACCGGCCCCGCGCGGTCGTCAACTTCGCCGCCGAAAGTCACGTCGACCGCAGCATCTACGGTCCGGAAGACTTCATCCAGACCAATATCGTCGGCACCTTCCGCCTGCTCGAAGCGGTGCTTGGGTACTGGAGCGGCTTGCCGGCTGCTGAGCAGGCTGCCTTCCGCTTCCTGCATGTCTCCACTGATGAGGTCTATGGCTCGCTGGGCAGCACCGAGCCGGCCTTCCAGGAAACGAGGCGCTACGAACCCAACAGCCCGTACTCGGCCAGCAAGGCAGCCAGCGATCACCTGGTGCGCGCCTGGCACCATACCTATGGGCTGCCGGTGCTGACGACGAACTGCTCGAACAATTATGGGCCGTATCAGTTCCCGGAAAAGCTGATCCCGCTGTGCATCCACAACGCGCTGGCCGGCAAGCGCTTGCCGGTCTACGGCGACGGCCAGCAACGGCGCGACTGGCTATACGTGGGCGACCACTGCGCTGCGATCCGGCGCGTGCTCGAAGCAGGCCGGCTCGGCGAGGTCTACAACGTCGGCGGCTGGAGCGAAAAGGCGAATCTCGAGGTCGTGACGACGCTCTGCGATATGCTCGACGCCATGCGCCCGCGCGCCGACGGCTGCTCCCGCCGTGAACAGATCGCTTTCGTGGCCGACCGCCCCGGCCACGACCGCCGCTACGCGATCGACGCCGGCAAGCTGGAGCGCGAGCTGGGCTGGAAACCGCTTGAAAGCTTCGAGAGCGGTCTTCGCAAAACGGTGCGCTGGTATCTCGATAACGAAGCGTGGGTGAAGCACGTGAGCACGGGCGCTTACCGCGACTGGGCAGGCAAGCAATACGGAGAGTGAATGAAGATTTTGTTGACGGGGAAGGACGGGCAGGTCGGCTTCGAGCTGGTGCGGGCGCTGGCGCCGCTGGGCGAGGTCCTGGCTGTCGGCCGCGCGGATTGCGACCTGGGCGACACCGAAGCGCTGCGCGTGCTGGTACGCACGGCCGCGCCGGATATCATCGTCAATGCCGCGGCTTACACCGCCGTCGACAAGGCTGAAGCTGAAAGTGACCTCGCTTTTGCCGTCAATGCCCGCGCGCCCGGCATATTGGGCGAAGAAGCTGCGCGCCTCCGGGCAATGGCGATCCACTACTCGACCGACTATGTGTTCGATGGCGCTGGCCACGCGCCCTGGACCGAAGCAGACGCGCCGCAGCCGCAAAACGTGTATGGCCGTAGTAAGCTCGCCGGCGAGCGCGCACTGGCTGAAGCGTGTCCGCGCCACGCGATCCTGCGCACCAGCTGGGTGCTGGGCAGCCATGGGGGAAACTTCGCGAAGACCATGCTGCGCCTGGCCGCCGAGCGCGATCGCCTGAACGTCGTGGACGACCAGGTCGGCGCTCCGACATCCGCCGCGCTGCTGGCCGACCTGACGGCCCACCTGATCCGCCAGTTTGCGCGCGAAGGCGCGAACGCTTTCCCCTACGGGACCTATCATGTTGCGGCGGCAGGGGAAACCAGCTGGTGTGCCTACGCCCGCTTCGTGCTCGAGGCAGCGCAGCAGGCAGGGTGCCAGTTGCGTGCCAGACCGGATGCGCTGCTGCCGGTGACAAGCGCGGCATATTCGGCTGTTGCCAGGCGCCCGGCCAATTCCCGGCTCGACACCAGTCTTTTCCGCCAGACCTTCGGCTTGCGCCTGCCGCCCTGGCAGGACGGCGTGCGGGAGGTCTTACGGCATCTTCTTCGGAGCGAAAGCGATGCTTGAGCCCAAGCGAAAAGGGATGATCCTGGCAGGCGGGTCCGGCACCCGGCTGTATCCGGCAACCCAGGCGGTCAGCAAGCAGCTGATGCCGGTCTACGACAAGCCGATGGTGTACTACCCGCTCAGCACCCTGATGCTGAGTGGGATCCGTGACGTCCTCGTCATTACCACGCCCCAGGACGCGGCACGCTTCAGCGAGCTGCTCGGCGACGGCGGCCAGTGGGGGATGAGCATCCAGTATGCGGTCCAGCCCTCGCCGGACGGCCTGGCCCAGGCATTCGTCATCGGCCGCGACTTCATCGGCGACCATCCCTGCGCGCTCATCCTTGGCGATAACATCTTCTATGGCCATGAACTGGCAGCTCACTTGAAACGCGCCAATGCGCGGGTCGACGGCGCAACCGTGTTCGCCTACCACGTGCACGAGCCGGAGCGCTACGGCGTGATCGAATTCGACGGCGAGCGCCGCGTGCTCAGCATTGAGGAAAAACCGAGGGTACCGAAGTCGAACTTTGCGCTGACCGGGCTATACTTCTGCGACAAGAACGCCGCCAGCATCGCCGCCGACATCAAACCTTCCGCACGGGGCGAACTGGAAATCACGGATGTCATCCAGACCTATCTCGAGCAGGGTGAGTTGAATGTCGAGATCATGGGTCGCGGCCTGGCCTGGCTCGATACCGGCACCCACGACAGCCTGCTCGAGGCGGCCAGTTTCATCGCCACCTTGCAGAAGCGTCAGGGCCTGCAGGTCTCCTGTCCCGAAGAAATCGCGTACCGACAGGGCTGGATCGGTGCTGCAGAGCTCGAACGGCTGGCCACACCCTTGTCGAAGAACGCCTACGGGGATTATCTTTTGAAGTTATTGAAATCTTTTTGAAACCCGATACCGAAATATGCCCTACACCGTAACACCTACTGCGATCCCCGATGTACTGCTATTGGAACCGAAAGTTTTCAGCGATGACCGTGGTTATTTTTTCGAAAGCTACAGCGCACGCAACTTTCAGGAGGCGACCGGCTTGCAGATCGAATTCGTGCAGGATAATCACAGCGTGTCCCGAAAAGGTGTTTTGCGCGGCTTGCATTATCAGATCCAGCATCCGCAAGGAAAGCTGTTGAGAGTAACGCAGGGAAGCGTATTCGATGTGGCAGTCGACCTACGCAAGTCTTCACCCACCTTTGGCCGCTGGGTAGGTGTGATGCTCAGCGCGGAAAACCGCAGGCAGCTGTGGATACCGCCTGGTTTCGCGCATGGCCTGTTGGCCCTGAGCGACACCGCCGAAGTCCTCTACAAAATTACCGATTACTGGTATCCAGAGCACGAGCGCACTTTGCTGTGGAATGACCCGGAGCTGGGCATTGCCTGGCCCATCACAGGTGCGCCGCAGTTGGCTGTAAAGGACGTGGAAGGTAAGAGTTTCCGCGAAACAGACGTGTTCGCATAAGCAATCGGCCGCATCAGCGGCCGATTTTGCAACCAACACCGGGGCGCGCAAGGCGTCCCGCCACGCACAATTAGTGGTGGGTAGTGGTCGAGTGGTTGGTGGTCGAGTCGTTGTCCGAAGCGGCAACAGCGACAGCCGCAACAGCGGCGCCGACAGCAACCAGAGTACCGGTCGACAGGCCAGCGACGGCGCCGGTGCCGAAGAAGCCGCCCGAGGTAGCAGCGCCAGCGGCGGTGCCGGTGGTGCCAGCGGCGCTAGCGGTTTGGCCAGCAGCGGCGTTACCTGCGTTCGAAGCAGCAGCGGTTTCTTGTGCCAGCACCGGTGCCGACAGCAGGCTCAGGATTGCGCCAGTGGCGATGATCTTTTTCATGATAGTCCTTAGTTTCAAATAGGGGCGATGCAGCAATACTTTGTTGCCAAGCGATTATAGCAACTATATGTTGCCTTGCTTCATTAAAAGCTGGCTTGTCCGGTAACTGTCTGCAAAAAAGTGTGCTTAATTTTCCACTTAGCGGTCCGGGACCTGCCGTAAAAAAGCGGCCCTCATGCTTGCGGGCCGCTTTTATTAACCAGAACACAAGGCTGGGGCACTACTAATGTCCCGCCATTCGATCAATGGTGGGTGGTGGTCGCGTGGCTAACGGTGGTGGAGTCGTCCGACGCTGCAACGGCAACGAGGGCAACTGCAGAGCCGATAGCAACTGCGGTAGCGGTCGACACGCCGGCAACGGTGCCGCCGGTCAGGAAGCCACCGGACGTACCCGTCGATGCAGCGCCGGTCGATGCGGTGCCAGTCTGGGCAGCAGCAGTGTTACCTGCGTTCGAAGCAGCCGAACCCGCAGTGTCTTGTGCCAGGGCCTGTGCCGACAGCAGAGCCAGGATTGCGCCGGTAACCATAATCTTCTTCATGTTCATCCTTTAGTCAGAAAAATTTGCAACAGGAATGTGAATATTCTAACACTTGTCCGTAACACATCAGTGTACAGTAATTGTTGCTGAGAATTCTCACGCTTTTTAACCTTCCCGTTCACCCGGGAACGAAAAGGCCGGTCTTTCCCCGCCTGTTCAATCTATAGCCTCAGGGCAACATCTGGAATAATCCCATCCTGATCAAAGCCGGTTGCGCAGCCGGCCCAACAGGAGCAGAAGCGGGAACAGCATGGCAGAAGCAAGCAACGCAGAGAAGACTGAACCAGCGTCAGCCAAACGGCTGAGCGACGCACGGAAGAACGGCGACATTCCCCGCTCGCGCGAAGTCGCCACCTTCACGGTGCTGATGACTGCCGGTGCCGGTTTGTGGATGCTGGGCGGCGGCGTCGTCGACAAGCTGTCCACCACGCTGCAGCGCGGCCTGTCGCTCGATCGCGAGCAGATCTACAACCCGAACGTCCTCATCGAACGCGTCACCGCCGACATCGGCGCCGTGATCCTGGCCTGCCTGCCGCTGGCGCTGGCCATCATGCTGGTCGCCGTGGTGTCGCCGCTGCTGATCGGTGGCTGGAATTTCACTGCCAAATCCTTCATGCCGAATTTCGCCAAGCTCAATCCCATGAATGGCATTGGCAACATGGTCTCGACCAATGCGCTGGTCGAACTCCTGAAAGCCGTCGCCAAGACCCTGCTGGTCGGCGCCGTCGCCTGGTATGTGGTGATGAGCGAGAAGGATGCCGTGATCGGCCTGGCGGTCGAACCGCTCGGCACCGCCACCGCCCACCTGGGCGGCCTGATCGCGCGCGCCTTCATGATCATGGTCGCTTCGCTGGGTGCGATCGCCTTGCTGGACGGCCCGTACCAGAAATGGCACTACGCCAACAAGCTGAAGATGACGCGCCAGGAAGTGATCCAGGAATCGAAGGAATCGGACGGCAACCCGCAGATCAAGGGCAAGATCCGCCAGATGCAACGCGAGATGGCACGCAAGCGCATGATGAGCAACGTGCCGACTGCCGACGTGGTCGTGACCAACCCGACCCACTTCGCGGTGGCGCTGAAATACGCCGATGGCCAGAAGGGCGCGCCGAAGGTGGTTGCCAAGGGTACCGACGAAGTCGCGGCCAAGATCCGCGAGATCGCCAAGGAAAACAAGGTCGTGCTGCTGGAAGCGCCGGCCCTGGCCCGTGCGCTGTACAAGCACACCGACATCGACGACGAGATTCCGGAAGCCCTGTTCTCGGCGGTGGCCGAAGTGCTGGCCTATGTCTACCAGCTGCGCGCCTATACCAAGGGCAGTAGCGACCACTATCCGGACCGTCCGAACAAGCTGCCGGTGCCGCCGGAGATGGACCCGTTCAATCCGGCCTCCCAAAAGCAGCAGACATGACGTGGCGTGGGCACAGGGTGCCCAGCCTGCGAAACACGGTAGGGTGGGGTAATGCGAAGCATTACGAACGTGCCCACCAAGCGAACAAATGAAGAAGCAATCAAGGAATCAAGAATGAACGGTTTTAGACTGCCGGCCTGGGCCCAGGCAATCGCGGGACGCGGCAACGCGCTGGCGGCGCCTATCCTCATCATCCTGCTGCTGTCGATGATGATCCTGCCGCTGCCGGCATTTGCACTCGACCTTTTCTTCAGCTTTAACATCGCGATGTCCGTCATCGTGCTGCTGACCGCGCTGTACACGGTCAAGCCGCTCGACTTCATGGCTTTCCCGGCGGTGCTGCTGGTGACGACCCTTTTGCGCCTGGCACTCAACGTGGCCTCGACCCGCGTGGTGCTGACCGAGGGTCACACCGGCGGCGCGGCGGCCGGCAAGGTGATCGAAGCCTTCGGCCACTTCCTCATCGGCGGCAACTACACGGTCGGCCTGGTGGTGTTCATCATCCTTACCATCATCAACTTCATGGTCGTCACCAAGGGTGCCGGCCGTATCGCGGAAGTGGGCGCGCGCTTTGCCCTGGACGCGATGCCAGGCAAGCAGATGGCGATCGACGCCGACCTGAACGCTGGCCTGATCGGCGAAGCGGAAGCCAAGCAGCGCCGCTCGGACGTGGCAATGGAAGCGGAATTCTATGGCGCGATGGACGGTGCCTCGAAGTACGTGCATGGCGACGCAATCGCCGGCATCCTGGTCACCCTGATCAACGTGATCGGCGGCCTAATCGTCGGCATGATCCAGCACGACATGGCCTTCGGCGACGCGGTCAAGAACTACACGCTGCTGGCCATCGGTGACGGCCTGGTCGCGCAGATCCCGTCGCTGATCATTTCGATCGCGGCCGGTATGGTCGTCTCGCGCGTGGCCAGCGACCAGGACGTCGGCGACCAGGTGGTCGGCCAGCTGTTCGGCCGCCCGATCGTTATGTACATCACCGGCGCCATCATCGGCGGCATGGGCATGATCCCGGGCATGCCGAACCTGGTGTTCCTGCTGCTGGGCAGCGCGCTGTTCGGCGCCGGTTACCTGGTGGAGAAGCGCCAGAAGAACGCGCCGGCACGGGCGCAGGGCGCGGCGGCAGGCGCCGCAGGCCAGGCCGGCGGGGCAGGGGGCGCGGCCGGCGCCAATGCCGCGGCCGCCACCACGCCGGCCGAGCAGGAAGAGGCGACCTGGCAGGACGTCATGCCGGTCGACACCCTCGGCCTGGAAGTGGGCTACCGCCTGATTCCACTGGTCGACAAGGGCCAGGCCGGCGAGCTGCTCAAGCGCATCAAGGGCATCCGCAAGAAATTCGCGCAGGAAGTCGGCTTCCTGGCGCCGCCAGTCCACATCCGCGACAACCTCGAACTGAAACCCTCGGCCTACCGCATCACGCTGAAAGGCGTGGAAGTCGGCAGCGGCGAGGCGATGAACGGCCAGTTCCTGGCGATCAACCCGGGCATGGCCAGTGGCACGCTGCCGGGCCTGGTGACCACCGACCCGGCTTTCGGCCTGCCGGCGATCTGGATCGACGCCGGCCTGAAGGACGAAGCGCAGAGCATGGGCTATACCGTGGTCGATGCCGGCACCGTGATCGCGACCCACCTGAACCACCTGATCACCACCCACGCTTCGGAACTGCTGGGCCGTATGGAAGTGCAGGCACTTCTTGACCATCTGGCAAAAGATGCGCCGAAGCTGGTCGAGGACCTGGTGCCGAAGGTCGTGTCGCTGTCGACCTTGCAGAAAGTGCTGCAGAACCTGCTGCAGGAAGGCGTGCACATCCGCGACATGCGCACCATCATCGAGACCCTGTCCGAGCACACGGGTTCGACCCAGGATCCGAACGACCTGACCGCGCTGGTGCGTATCGCCCTCGGCCGCGCCATCGTGCAGCAGCTGTTCCCGGGCACCAACGAGCTGTCCGTCATGACCCTGGACAACCGCCTCGAGCGCCTGCTGGTCCAGGCCCTGAACGCCGGCGGCGACGGCACCGGCATCGAGCCGGGCCTGGCCGACACCATCGTCCAGCAAGCGGCCAACGCCGCCCAGCAGCAGGAGGCGATGGGCTTGACGCCGGTGCTGTTGGTACCGGGTCCGCTGCGTACCTTGCTGTCGCGTTTCCTGCGCCGGGCGTTGCCGCAATTGAAGGTGCTGTCGCATTCGGAGATTCCGGAGACGAAGACGATTCGAGTGACGAGCCTGGTGGGTACGGCCTGATAAATCGGCCTTCAAAATCCTGCTTTGGGGAAATAGGCATATTTCCCCGTCCTTTTCCCCCGATGGTTTCCCTGCGGCATCGTCAATAATCCTGTTCAAGACGATTAACCTGCAACACCTGCCTGCAAGCGCGGAGACCAACGATGAACGTGAAGAAATTTACAGCCCCGACTTCCCGTGAGGCCCTGCGCAAGGTGCGCGATGCCCTGGGACCGGACGCGGTCATCCTGTCGAACCGCCCGGTGGATGGCGTGGTCGAGATCCTGGCGCTGGACAACGACGATGTCGCCTCGCTGTCCTCGCCGTCGCCGGAATCGGAAATGGCGGCGCCGCGTCCCCAGCTGCACCACATGGACGATCTGCCGGCAGCACCGGCCGCACGCACCCTCCACGAAGCAGGCGCGCCTCGTCCCTACGACGCCCCGGCAGCCCGCAGCTTCAGCAACATCCAGGCCGAGCCGGCCGCATCGGCCGACCTACAGCGCGCCCCGATGCAGCGCCCGGCCATGCCATCCTTCCACGATTTCGAAGAACCGGCCCCGCACACCTACGCCAACCGCCGCGCACCGCAGCCGGAAACGCCCGCTTTCGACATGGCCGCGATGACCGCCATGATGTCGGCCGCCATCGCCCAGGCCAAGGAGTCCGCTGCCAACGCCGCCGCCGCCGAGATGCAGGGCATGATGAGCGAGCTGCGCGCCATGCGTGGCATGATGGAGACCCAGCTGTCCGAGCTGTCCTGGGGCTCGACCCAGCAGCGCGAGCCGCAGAAGGCCGCCGTGCTGCGCGAGATGCTGGCGGCCGGCTTTTCGGCCAGCCTGTCGCGCTACCTGATCGACAAGCTCCCGGCCGGCAAGGATGGCGCCGAATCGCTGCGCTGGATCAAGACTGTCCTGGCCCGCAACATCACCACCATGTCGGATGAGGACGCGATCCTCGACCGCGGCGGCGTGTTCGCCCTGGTCGGCCCGACCGGCGTCGGCAAGACCACCACCACCGCCAAGCTGGCGGCGCGCTGCGTGATGCGCCACGGTCCCGAGAAGCTGGCCCTGATCACCACCGACGCCTATCGTATCGGCGGTCACGAGCAGCTGCGCATCTACGGCAAGATCCTGGGCGTGATGGTGCACTCCGTGAAGGACGAGGCCGACCTGCGCATCGCGCTGAAGGAACTGCGCAACAAGCACACCGTGCTGATCGACACCATCGGCATGTCGCAGCGCGACCAGATGGTGACCGAGCAGGTGGCCATGCTGACCGAGAGTGGCGCCAACGTGCAGCGCCTGCTGTGCCTGAACGCGACCTCGACCAACGAGACCCTGAACGAAGTGGTGCGCGCCTACCAGGGCACCGGGCTGGCCGGCTGCATCATGACCAAGCTGGACGAAGCCGCGTCGATCGGCAACGTGCTGGACGTGCTGGTGCGCCAGAAACTGAACCTCTATTACATTTCGAATGGCCAGCGCGTGCCGGAAGACCTGCACCTGGCCGACCGTGCCATGCTGATCGACCGCGCCTTCCGCAACAAGCGCGAGGCCGCCGCCCAGTTCAACGACGCCGACCTGCCGCTGATGATGTCGGGCCTGGGCAACCTGAACAACGACCGTTCGCTGCGCGAGGTGCACGTTGGCTAGTTTTGACTTCGACCAGGCCGAAGGCCTGCGCCGGATGCTGGCGGGCCCCAAGCCGCGCATCGTGACTTTCCTTTCCGCGACCCCGCAGGACGACAAGGGCGCCATGCTGGTCAACCTCGGCGCTTCGCTGGCGCAGAGCGGCAACGACGTGCTGATCGTCGACGCCTGCGAGCGCGACTACGGCGTGGCCCAGCGCCTGGGCGTGGACCGCAGCCCGGGCCTGCTGCAGGTGGCGCGCCAGGAGTGCGCGCTGAACCAGGTCATCCAGACCGTGCCGCAGGGGTTTTCCGTGGTGAAGATGAACGGCGTCGTCCCCGCGTCTTCCAACGTCGTTCCCGCGTCTTCCAACGTCGTTCCCGCGAAGGCGGGAACCCAAGCTTGGATTCCCGCCTCCGCGGGAATGACGATAGATGACGCCCGCCGCCTGGCCAAGACCTTCGACGTGCTGGTCAAGCAGTCGGCCGGCAGTATCGTGATCGTCGACGGTGAATTTTCCGACGACGACAGCTTCCCGGTGCCGATCATGGCGTCGTCGGAGATCGTGGTGCAGGTCTCGACCTCCGCCACCTCGATCACCAACGCCTACGCGCTGGTGAAGCGACTGTCGCAACATCTTGGCCGTCGTCCTTTCGGTATCCTTGTCACCGGCGCTACCGAAGCCGAGGCAAAGGTGGTATACGATAATATGTCATCAGCGGCAACACGTTACCTGGCAGTAACGCTGAGCTCCATGGGTTCGGTGCCTGCCGACGAGTACCTGCAGCGCGCCGCGCGCCTCGGCCGCGCGGTGGTCGACGCGTTTCCGCTGGCGGGCGCTTCGGTGGCATTCCGCCGCCTGGCGGGTCGTTTTGCGATGGCATAATTTTAAAAGAACATGTACACGGTCAAAGGGAAAGCGGACAAGAATCATTTGCTGACGGAGCACACGCCGTTGGTGAAGCGTCTCGCCCACCAGATGAAGGCGAAGCTGCCGCCGTCCGTCGAAGTCGATGACCTGGTACAGGCAGGCATGATCGGCCTGCTCGATGCGATTCAACGCTACGAAGAAAACCACGGCGCCCAGTTCGAAACCTACGCGGTGCTGCGCATCCGCGGCGCCATGCTGGACGAATTGCGCAGCAGCGATTGGCTGCCGCGCTCGACCCGCCAGAACATGCGCAAGGTCGAGCAGGCGATGGCGACGCTGCAGCAGCAGCTCGGTCGTCCGCCCAGCGAATCCGAGATCGCCAAGTCGCTCAAGCTGTCGCTGGCCGACTACCAGGAAATGCTAGGCGATTCCGGCGGCCACCAGCTGGTCTATTACGAAGATTTCCACGACGAAGACGGCAACGACAGCTGGCTCGACCGCTATGCCGTTGACGACGACGATCCGCTGCGCGCGCTGCTCGAAACCGACTTCCGCCAGGCCGTCATCGATGCCATCGACAGCCTGCCGCCGCGCGAAAAGATCCTGATGGGCCTGTATTACGAGGAAGAGCTGAACCTGAAGGAGATCGGTGCGGTGATGGGCGTGTCGGAATCGCGCGTGTCGCAGCTGCACAGCCAGGCCGTGGGCCGCCTGCGTACCTATCTGCGGGAGCTTGCGTGGACATAGCCAGCCTGCTCGGGCTGTTGCTGGCCGTCGCCGGCATCCTGGTCGGCCACACTCTCGACGGCGGCAAGTTCTCCTCGCTGGTGCAGCCGGCCGCGTTCGCGATCGTGGTGGTCGGCACCTTCGGCGCGGTGCTGCTGCAGACCAAGAAGTCCGCCTTCATCCGCGGCCTGCGCATGCTGCGATGGGTGTTCGCGCCGCCGCCCGACCGCCGCCAGCAGCTGGCGCGCGAAATCCACCTGTGGAGCCTGTCGGCGCGCCGCGACGGTCTGCTCTCGCTCGAACAGTACATGGCCAAGGCCGATCCTTTCATCCAGAAGGGCCTGCGCCTGGTGGTCGACGGCATCCATCCGGACAAGCTGCGCAGCTTGCTGTTCACCGAGATTAACACTTACGAAATGCGCGAGCGCCAGGCGGCCCGCATCTGGGAATCGGCGGCCGGCTATGCGCCGACGGTCGGCATCCTGGGCGCCGTGCTGGGCCTGATCCACGTGATGGAAAACCTCAGCGACCCCTCGCGCCTCGGCGCCGGCATCGCGGTCGCTTTCGTCTCCACGGTGTACGGCGTGGGCCTGGCCAACCTGCTGTTCTACCCGGTCGGGAACAAGCTGAAAGGGATCGTCGCCGAGCGCGTGCTGCAGTACGAGATCCTGACCGACGTGTTCCACGACATCGCCACCGGCGACACCACCCGGGTGCTCGAGGAACGCATCGCCTGCCTGATGGCGCAGCACTGACCGGGGGCTGAGCACACCATGGCCCGCCGCAAGCGCTTCGTCGAAGACAGCGAGAACCACGAACGCTGGCTGATCTCCTACGCCGATTTCATCACGCTGCTGTTCGCCTTCTTCGTCGTGATGTACGCGGTCTCGGTGGTCAATGCCGGCAAGTACAAGGTGCTGTCCGATGCGCTCGGCGATGCCTTCGGCGGCCGTGGCGCCGCCACCAGGAACGATGCCTCGGTGGAGACCGAACCGCTGGCGCTGCCGCTGTCGAACATCATCGCCCACAAGCGGCTCGAGGCGGCCAAACGCGAGCGCGAGCGCCTGGACCTGCTGGCGCGCAAGCTCAATAGCGTGCTGGCGCCGCTGGTCAACAGTGGCAAGGTGCGCGTCACGCAAACGGCGCGCGGCATCACCGTCGAAATCAACGCCAGCGTGCTGTTCGACGAGGGCGACGCCGGCCTCGCCGGCAACGCGCGCGAAACCCTCGCCGCCGTTGCCGGCCTGCTGAAGGACGATCCGCATGCGATCGAGGTCGAGGGCCACACCGACACCACTCCGATCGGCAACGCGGCCTTCCCCTCGAACTGGGAATTGTCCGCGGTGCGCGCCACCACCGTGGTGCGGCTGTTCATCGAGAACGGCGTGCCGGAACGCCGCCTGGCCGCGGTCGGGCGCGGCGCCAACCAGCCGGTCGCTTCCAACGACGACCCGGCCGGGCGCGCACGCAACCGGCGCGTGGCGGTCACCATCCTCGCAGAATCGTAGGGTGGGCACCCCGTGCCCACCACACCCGGACGAGCTGTGCGCCCGCCACCGCCCCCCATGCGCTAATGTCATGGCATGGAAACAGAAAAACCGCCCGCTTGCCTGCCATTTCCGGTGGTCGGCATCGGCGCCTCGGCCGGCGGCTACCCGGCCCTGATCACGCTGCTGCAGAACATGCCGCCCAGTTCCGGCATGGCGCTGGTGGTCATCCTGCACCTGGCGCCGGGCGAGCCGAGCACCGCCGACAGGCTGCTGCAGAGCGCGACCGACATGCCGGTAGTGCAGGTCGGCCATACCATGCCCGTCCTGCCCGACAAGGTGTATGTGATCCCGCCCGACCGCAGCCTGAGCATGCGCGACGGCGAGCTGGTGCTCGGCCGCCTGGAGCGCAGCCGTGGTGGTCCGGTCGCGATCGACATCTTCCTGCGCACGCTGGCCGACGCGCACCACGAATACGCGATCGGCATCGTGTTGTCCGGCATGGGGTCGGACGGCACCGCCGGCCTTGCCTGCATCAAGGAGATGGGCGGCATGACCATCGTGCAGCTGCCGAGCGACGCCGAACACGGCAGCATGCCGCGCTCGGCGATCGGGTCCGGCATGGCCGATTTCGTGCTCCCGGCCCATGAGATGCCGCGCAAGCTGCTCGAGCTGCGCGATACCCTCGGCGCGATCCGCCGCAAGGCTCACGCCGGCAACCGGCTCGACGGTGTTCCGCTCGACATGGGACCCTTCCCGGAGGTGACCCTGCGCGACGTGCTGGCGGTCCTGCACGAGCGCACCGGTCACGACTTCACGCACTACCGCCGCTCGACCCTGCTGCGCCGGCTCGAGCGGCGCCTGCAGGTGCGCGGCACGCCCGACCTGGCGGACTATTACCAGCTGCTGCGGAAGGATTCCGCCGAAGCGCCCGCCCTGATGAAGGACCTGCTGATCGGCGTGACCAGCTTCTACCGCGACCGCGACGCCTTCGAGTCGCTCGGCCGGGTAGCGCTGCCCGAACTGTTCCGGTCCGGCCGCGATCCGGTGCGCGCCTGGGTGGCGGCCTGTTCCACCGGCGAGGAAGCCTATACCGTGGCCATGCTGCTGGCCGACCAGGCCGTGCGCCAGGGCGGCGGCGCCGACTGGCAGATATTCGCATCCGACATCGACGAGCATGCGATCGGGACGGCGGGCGCCGGCCTGTATCCGATCTCGATAGCGGAGTCCATCCCGGAGCCGCAGCTGATGCGCTGGTTCACCCGCGAAGCCGACCAGTACAAGGTGCGCAGGAGCCTGCGCGACCGGATCCTGTTCACGCGCCACAACCTGCTGCACGAGCCGGCGTTCTCGCGGCTCGACCTGATCAGTTGCCGCAACTTCCTGATCTACCTGAACCGGGAGATGCACCGCCACCTGCTGCAGCAGTTCCACTTTGCGCTGAATCCGGGCGGCTACCTGATGCTGGGGAGTGCCGAGTCGGTGGAGGCGGCCACCGACCTGTTCGTGCCGGTCGACGCGGCGCGGAAGATCTACCAGGCCAGGCAGGTGGCGCGCTCGCCGGCCTCGCTGGCCGTGCCGCTGCCTTCCGCGGTCCCGGCACCGGCACTGCCCATCGAGGCCGGCGCCGCGGCCGTGCCGCCCGCCAGCCGGCGCGGGCGGCTGTTCTCGTTCGCCGAGATCCACCTGCACAAGGCGGCCGAGCTGGCCCCGCCCAGCATCCTGCTGGATGCGGAGGGCGACATCCTGCACATTTCCGAACAGGCGGTGGGCTTCCTGCGCCAGGCCGGCGGCGAACCGACCCGTGAGCTGCTCAGGCTGGTGCTGCCGGAGCTGCAGCTGCCCTTGCGGGCGGCCCTGTTCCAGGCCCGCAAGAGCGCAGGCCCGGCCAGCACCGGCCCGCTGCGCTGCGAGCGGGAACAGGGCGCCGGCGCGGTCGACCTGCAGGTGCTGCCTTTCCAGGACCCGCATGCGGAAGGGGGCCTGATGCTGGTGCGCTTCGTCGAACTGCCGGAGTTCGCTGCGCAGGCCGCGCCGGTCCCGCCGCAGGACCAGGCCCTGCTGGACCAGCTCGACGAGGAGCTGCGCCATACCCGCCGCCAGCTGCGCGAGACCATCGAACACGCGGAGGCCGCAGCCGGCGAGATGCGCATCTACGGCGAGGAGATGCAGGCCACGGTCGAGGAGCTGCGCGCCGCCGCGGCCGAGCTGGAACGCAGCCGCAACGAGCTGCTGTCCGCCAACCGGGAGCTGACCGCCACCAACCTGGATCTGCGGCGGCGCGCCGAGGAAGCCGCCAAGGCGCACGACGACCTGGGCAACCTGGTGGCGTCGAGCGACGTCGCCACCATCTTCCTCGACCGCGAGATGCGCATCCTGCGCTACACCCCGCGCATCGCCGACTTCTTCAACGTGATCCCCGCGGATATCGGGCGGCCGCTGCTGCACATCACCAACCGGCTGGATGCCCCACGCCTTGCCGAAGACGCGGCCCAGGTCTTCGTCACCCTGCAGGTGATGGAACGCGAGGTGCGCAGCACGGATGGACGCGACTACATCGTGCGGGTGCATCCCTACCGCACCACCCGGCACAGCATCGACGGCGCGGTGATGACCTTCTTCGACATCACCAGCCGCCGCGCCGCCGAGGAGGCAATGCGCGAGAGCGAGGAGCGTCTGCGCCTGTTCGTCACCGCAAGCTCGGACATCCTGTACCGGATGAGCGCCGACTGGAGCGAGATGCGGGTCCTGCAGGGCAAGGGCTTTCTCGCCAATACCGATGCTCCCAGCCGAAGCTGGATCGATACCTATATTCCCGCCGAAGAGCGGCCCCGGGTCCAGGCCGCGATCTCGCGCGCCATCGCCGAGCGCAGCATTTTCGAACTCGAGCACCGGGTCATCGGCAAGGACGGCGGCGTTGCCTGGACCTTTTCGCGCGCGATCCCGCTACTCGATGCCGAAGGAAAGATCGTCGAATGGTTCGGGGCGGCGAACGATATCACCCGCCGCAAGCGCGAAGAAGAAGCCAGGCGCGAGAGCGAAGCCAGGCTGTCCACGATATTCGAGAGCCTGCCTGTGGGCGTCTGCGTCATGAAGCCCGACGGCACGATGCTGCTGTCGAACCGGATCATGCACCACTACCTGCCGACTGGCGTCATGCCGTCGATCGACCGGGTCCGCGGGGAGCGCTGGCGCGCCTGGCACGAGGACGGCCGCCCTGTCGGGTTCATGGACTTTCCCGGCGCCCGGGCCCTGCGCGGCGAGTGGGTAGTGCCCGGCATCGAGATGCTGTACCTTCAGGACGATGGGCGCGAGATATGGACGCAGGTGGCGGCCGCCGCGGTTGTCGATGGCGACGGCCGCTCCACCGGCGAGGCAGCGGTCGTCATCACCGACATCGACGTCCTCAAGCGCACCGGACATGACTGACATGAACAGGCGAACGATGATCGGCGCCATGCTGTGCGCGATGCTGCCGCTGGCCACTGCCAAAGGAGAAGACATGAATGTGCATGCGAGCCTGAGCGTCGACGCCAGGCATGACAAGGTACTGGTGACCTTCAGGATCGAGAACCGCGGCGAGCGCAGGATCGGCCTGCCGCGCGAGATCGCGGCAGATACCGAACCGGCGCGCCGCCTGTTCGACCTGCGCGAGCATCCCGGCGACGCGCCGGTGCCCTACACCGGCCGCATGGTCAAGCGCGGGCCCCTGACCCTGGACGACTACGTCGAGCTGGCGCCGCACTCGGCCCACACGCACACCATCGACATCACCCACGCCTACGCCTTCAGGCCGGGCACGCACACCTATGTGATCCGCTACGAGGGCAACGCGCTGGCGGACGTGCGCCAGCTCGATGCCACGGCCGAACTCCAGACCGAGCCGGTCATGTTCAGCCACACCCAGAAATAACTACTGCAACGCCGGCGTATTCTCGCCAAAGTACTCGTGCGAATCGGCATTGTTGATCGCCCTGGCCGGATCGCTGGCCGCCAGCTGCCGGGCCGCCGGCTGCCCATAGGCCAGGTCGTCGGTGCCGGCCACCACGGTGAAGTGGCTCATCTCGTGCACCAGGGTGCCGCCCTTCGAATCGGTGCCGGTCAGCGGCGCGCTCCAGAAGGCCTTGCAGACGTAGATCTTGTACGGCTGGTTCGGATACACGTAGGCGTAGTAGGACTCCTTGCAGCCGCAGTCGACCGTCACCGGCTTGTTCGCGAAGGCATCCTTGATCGCCTCGAAGTGGCGCGTCACCGTGGACGAGCGCGCCGGGTCGGGGGCGCCGAACCAGCCGGCATAGCGCGGGCCCAGCTCCGTGCGCTGCAGGTAGACGCCGGCGTCCTGGGCCATCGCCTGCGCGGCCTGCGCCGCTGCGGCGATCGTCTCCTGCTGGGCGTTCGAACAGCGGCTGAAGCTCAGGCCCCCGCCTTCCGCCGTGGCGCCGCCGGTGTCGAGCGCGCCGCGCGGCAGGCGGCTGTCGATCCATATCGAGGCCGGCATGGCATCGGGCAGGGCGGCGGTACGCGCCACGCCGGGACGGCTGAACAGCTGGGTCGCGCCGTCGCGCCAGCGCACGCTGTAGGCGCCGGTGGTGCCCATGTCGTACAGCGCCGACAGCTCGACCTTCACGCTGCGCGAGGCGCCCGGCTTGAGGGCGATGTAGTCGGCTGGCGTGGGAGCCGCGCGCTTGACCTGGATGCCCAGGTAGCGCACCGGCAGGCCGTCGCGCGTGACCTCGAACAGCGGGGCCTCGATGGCGCCGAAGGGCGTCTGCCACTTCAGCAGGTATTGCGTGGCCGCGGTCGCGTTGGTGACGGTGACGTCGACCACCACGTTGTCGCTTTTCGCCAGGCTCTGGCGTTCCGGCGTGACCTTGATCGTGACCTCGCCCGCGGCGGCCAGCGCGCCGCCCGGATTCGCCAGTGCGCCCATCGCCAGCGCCGCTCCCATGATCGTTTTCCAGTCCATTCGCTTCTCCCGGTGCTTGTCCAGACTCCGGTTGTAGCAAGCGGGGCGCCAAGAACATTGCTACGCCGCAAGAACGTACTGAAGTGAGGCTTTATTGCAACAGATTAATTGTTTGTTACAGAAAATGTTTCCATGTAATAATTTCTATTGTTAGAATGCAATCGTGCTGCGAGAACACAAAAGTTTTACGCTGGTATTTAGAATCGCTATTCGAATAGCACATCGCTCCCCGTCCTGATCGCTCGCGCTGCTTGTTCCAAGCGTGCGCCCGGCCCACACGATGCACCCCACAGCAACCCGGACCACCGCGCCAACGCCTGCCGCGGTAGCCGCCGCATGATTCTTTCGCGGCGGTCAGCGATCCGCTCCGCGGGCGCCATCTTCGAGCATTGGGGTTTAACGGTTTATGGAAGGATCTGACAGTTCAGTGGAAGCGCTTGCCCGCGAGATCGGGTTGGAAGAAGAAATTTCACGCCGAAAGCGGGCCGAGGAAGCACTGCTGCACATGGCTCGCCACGACGCCCTGACCGGGCTGCCGAACCGCCTGCTGCTGCAGGACCGTCTGGCGCAGGCGATCTTGCAGGCCGCGCGTGCGCGCCGCCAGGTCGGCGTGATGTTCATCGACCTCGACCGCTTCAAGCACGTCAACGACAGCCTCGGGCACGCAGCCGGCGACCAGCTGATCGTCGAGATCGCGCGCCGCCTGGCCGGCGCCATGCGCGAGGGCGACACCGTGGCGCGCCAGGGCGGCGACGAATTCGTGGTGGTGCTGGCCGGCCTGGCGGCGCCCGGCGACGCCGCGCTGTTGGCGGCCGAGCTGCTGGAGAGCCTGTTCAAGCCGCTGGTGCTGTGCGGGCATGAGGTGTTCCCGTCCGCGAGCATCGGGATCGCCATGTACCCGGGCGACGGGCACGACAGCGAAACCCTGCTGAAGGCGGCCGACAGCGCGATGTACCGCGCCAAGGCCAGCGGCGGCAAGCACTACGCCTTCTACGCGGCCGATCTCGCCACCAGGGCGGAACAGCACCTGCGCATCGAGAACGGCCTGCAGCGCGGCCTGCTGCGCGGCGAGTTCGTGCTGCACTACCAGCCCCAGGTCGATGCCGCCAGCGGCCGCATCGTCGGCGTCGAGGCGCTGCTGCGCTGGCAGCCCGAGGGCGAAGCGATGGTATCACCGGCCGATTTCGTCCCCTTGGCCGAGGAAACCGGCCTGATCGTGCCGATCGGCGACTGGGTGCTGGAAGCGGCGCTGCGCCAGCAGGCGCGCTTTGCAAAACTGACCGGCGGCGCGCCGCCGCGCATGAGCGTGAACATGTCGGCGCGCCAGTTCCGCGAGCGCGACGTGGCGGCCAACGTCGAGCGCCTGTTGCGGGAAACCGGCTGCGAACCGTCCTGGCTGACGCTGGAGATCACCGAAAGCGTCCTGATGGAGAACCCGGCCGCGGCTGCCGAAGCCATGGCCCGTCTCGCGGCCATGGGCATACACCTGGCGGTCGACGACTTCGGTACCGGCTACTCGAGCCTGGCCAACCTGAAGCGCTTCCCGATCCACTGCCTGAAGATCGATCGCTCCTTCGTGTCCGATATCGCCGGCAACGACAGCATCGACGACGGCGATGCCGCCATCGTGAAGGCCGTGATCGCACTGGCGCAGTCGATGAAACTGGAAGTGATCGCCGAGGGCGTGGAAAGCGCCGCCCAGGTGGACTTCCTGGGGGCGCACGGCTGCCACCGGATGCAGGGCTTCTACTTCAGCCGGCCGCTGACGGCGGAGCTGGTGGAGATGTTACTGAAGGAGCAGGCTCAGCCCACCACGTAGCGCCGTGAAGGACCCGAAGCCAGCGCCTGGCCGCCCGGGCCGTACACGCCGGCGCCGTCCGTCGCGGGGCGCAGTTCGTTCAGCATGTTCTGGGTGTGCGCCAGCTGCTTGTTGACCAGCATGCCGTTGACGCGGTTGAGTTCCCTGGCTTCGCGCGTGAGTTCGAGCAGGCGGTTCCAGTCGGCGCGCAGTTCGTCGTTGCCCTCGACCGCCAGCCAGGGTTCCATGCTGCTTTCAAGAGATGGGAAGCCGGCCGCGCCGAGCGCCCTGTGACGCAGTCGCGACAGCTCGGTCGCCTTCTGGGCCAGCTGCAGCTTCTTCGGGGTGATGGTGGAGAGGCCATCGGCATCCGCACTGACCAGGAACTGCTGTTCCGATTTCATCAGCTCCACGATGGAGCCGATCAGTTGCTGTTCTTCGCGCAGCGTTGCGCCGGGGGATGCAGTGACCATGTGTTATCTATCGTTTGCGGGAGTGCAGCAGGTCGCGTACCGTTTCCAGCAGGCCGTCCGCCACTTTCTCCGAATTTACCTGGAACTGGCCATCCGCGATGGCCGCCTTGATGCGCTCGACTTTCTTGGTGTCGAACACCTGATTCGCACTGCCGGCAGCCAGCGCCTGGCCTTGGGAGGACAGGCGCACGGTGTCGGTTGCCGCAGGCGTGGTCGCGCTGGCCGCGGCTGCGGCCGCGTTGTCGGCGCTCTTCGCGATGGCTGGCGGCGTATTGTTCGCCTGCGAGTTAATAGCCGATGCGGCGGCGTTGTTCTTGAGGGTATCGTTGATTTTCACAGCATCATCCTTTGCAGGTCGGAACAGAAAGCCCGGGATCTGCCATGTTTATCGGCGTTGCCAGCGAAAACTTTAGGATAATCTCATACGTCTGGAAGCTCTTAGAATGCCACTTCGACCATGCCGCCGGCCTTCGCCGTTCCGCTGACCACCGTGCCGGTCGCGGTGCGCACCTGCACCACCTGGCCTTCGCCGGCGGTGCCGATCGCGCGGCCCTCGGACGACACCGAAAAACCGTTACCGTTCAACACCAGGCGCACCGCCTGGTTCTGCTGCACCACCGGCTTGCTGCGGAGTAGATCCAGGCGCAGCGGCGTACCTGCCGCCAGCGAGACGGTCGGAGTCCGCCCGATCGCCTGCGCCATGTCGGTGATGATCCCGTTCGGCATCGCCGCGATGTCGCCTTTTACCAACATCAGCTGACCTTGCTCGACCGGCTGGCCCTGGGCCAGCGGCACCGCCGCCGCCACGTATTCCGCCTTCACGTTCACCTGGGCCTGCACATAGATGGTCCAGTTCGACGGCGCCGTGCAGCGCACCCCGACCGTGGTCTTGCCCCAGGCGCGCGCGCCCGGCTGCAGGAAGGCTTCCGGCGCCGGGCAGCTGGCCAGCGCGGTGCGCGCATCGACAGCGCCCACCTTTACCGAGACTTCGCCCGGCAGGCCGGCGGTCTGGGTCAGCAGGAACTGCTCGACCACGGCGCGCAGCGCGTTCACGTTCTGGATTCCGGGCGCGGCCGCGGCAAGGCCGGGCAGGGCGAGCAGCGGAGCGATCAACAGGGAGACAAACAGGGTGCGGAGCATGACAAAGACGTCGCCAGGGGATTCGATGCTGCCATCTTAGGCTTCCTGGTTCCGCCTTGAAACTCGGAATAGCCCCCTTTTGGGTCTCTTTATTGCCCGATTGGAAGACTCGACAGACCCGTATGATCGATGCTGTCCAATAAGTGAAGGCCCGGAGGCGGCATGATCGGCAAACTCGACGATTACCTGCGTTTTAACGAAACGGCGCTGAGCCTGCGCTCGCAGCGCCAGGAACTGCTCGCGTCCAATATCGCGAACGCCGACACGCCCAACTACAAGGCGCGCGACATCGACTTCTCCAATGCGTTGCGGAGCGCGCTGGCGACCACCGCGCAGGGCCACATCGCCAACGCACCGGTGGCGGCGGACGGCAAGGCGCTGCCGGACGGCACCCCGGTCCTGTACCGCACCGTGTCCCAGGGCGCGGTGGACGGCAACACGGTCGACATGGATACCGAGCGCACCCAGTTCGCCGACAACGCGCTGCGCTACGAAGCCGGCATCACCATGATCAACCACCAGATCCGCAACCTGCTCGCCGCCATTCAGGGAGGCCAGTAATCATGTCGCTATTTAATGTATTCAACGTCGCCGGTTCGGCGATGAGCGCCCAGTCGCAGCGCCTGAACACCACCGCCAGCAACCTGGCGAATGCCGACAGCGCCACCAGCGCCACCGGCGAAGCCTACCGCGCCAAGCAGGTCGTGTTCGAGGCCGTGCCGGTGGCGGGCGGCTCCACCGCCGTCAAGGTGCGCGAAGTGGTCGAGGACCCGTCGCCGATGAAGCAGGTGTACGACCCGAAGAATCCGCTGGCCGACGACAAGGGCTATGTGACGATGCCGAACGTGAACGTGGTCGACGAGATGGTCAACATGCTGTCGGCGTCGCGCTCCTACCAGACCAACGTCGAAACCATGAACGCGGCCAAGACCATGCTGCTCAAGACCCTGACCATTGGTCAGTAAACGCTGAAAGCCCCTACCCATGTCCACCGTTAACACCAATACAGGATCGACCACCGCCATCAACGACCTGATGTCGACGATGAACGCCAAGCCGGCGACCGCCGGCGGCGACAGCGTGCAGGCCGACACCGACAAGTTCATGACCCTGCTGGTCACCCAGCTCAAGAACCAGGATCCGCTGAACCCCCTCGACAACGCCCAGGTCACCAGCCAGCTGGCCCAGCTGCAGACCGTGACCGGCGTGAACAAGCTGAACGACACGCTGAATTCGCTGAAAGCCAGCTACCAGAGTTCGGAAGCGATGCAGGCGACCAACCTGATCGGCCACGGCGTGCTGGTCGAGGGCAGCAACGTGACCCTGTCGGGCAGCAAGGCCATCCTGGGCGTGGAACTGGGCAGCGACGCCGACAGCGTGAAGATCGACATCATCGACAAGACCGGCAAGACGGTGCAGAGCATGGACCTGGGCGCGCAAAAAGCCGGCGTGCTGCCCCTGGCCTGGAACGGCGTGCCGGACGAGACCAAGCTCGACAGCGACGGCAAGCCGATCACCCTAGCCGACGGCAATTACACCTTCCAGGTCACCGCCAGCCGCGGCGGCGACAAGCTGAGCGACGCCAGGACGCTCTCCTTCGACAGCGTGGCCTCGGTCACCACCAACAGCACCGACGGCGTCAAGCTGAACCTGCCCGTGAAGGGCGTGGTCACGCTGGCCGACATCAAGCAAGTCTTGTAATTTTTAGGAGCAGAACATGTCTTTCCAACAGGGCCTGAGCGGCTTGAACGGCGCCGCGAAATCGCTGGACGTCATCGGCAACAACATCGCCAACGCCAGCACGGTCGGCTTCAAGGGTTCGACCACCCAGTTCGCCGACGTCTACGCGCGTTCGCTGAACGGGGCAGGCAGTGTGAATGGCGGTATCGGCGCGTCGGTCGCCGGCATCGCCCAGCAGTTCACGCAGGGGAATATCGAAACCTCGAACAACCCCCTCGACATCGCCATCAATGGTGCCGGCTTCTTCCGTACCGAAGCGGCGGGTGTTGTGCAATACACCCGTAACGGCCAGTTTTCACTCGACAAGAATGGATTCCTGGTAACACCTCAGGGAGCCAGCCTGACCGGCTACCCTGTCAATGCCAGCGGCCAGATCATGGCGGGCGTCGCGGCGCCGCTGCAGATCAGTACTGCCGACCTGAAGCCGAATGCGACCACCAAGGTCGATACGTCGCTGAACCTGGATTCGCGCGCCGAACAGCCGCTCAACTATCCGTTCGACGCCAACGATGCGACCACCTACAACAAGCAGACTCCAGTGAGTGTCTACGATACGCTGGGCAATGCGCATGTGATGTCCTTGTACTACGTGAAGACGGGCGCTGGCAGCTGGGACGTGTACGCGAGCAGCGACGGTACCGAAATGACCAGGGCCAACGTCCTCGCCAAGGCCCAGACCGACACCGGCGTGGTGACCGCGCGCAATGCCTGGACCGCTGCGACCAAGGCCGTGCCGATCGATGCGGCCGCAGTCGGTACCGCCCTGGCCGATTATGCCGGCAAGACGGCGGAAGCGGTGATCGGCGCCACCGTCGGTGCCAGCCCTGCCACCATTGCCGCGATCCGGGCAGCTGCGAGTAGTGCCGGCAGCACCGTCGGCTTTACTCCCGCCCAGGTCGACAAGGCGATTGCCGCGGCCACGACGGTGCCGCCAAGCCCTGTAGGCACGCTGAAGTTCGATGCGAACGGTGTCCTGTCGGCCCCGCTGATGTCGCCGCAGACCCTGCCACTGACGGTGAACCTGCCGGTGTATCCGCCCACAGGGGCCAAGGAAATCCTGCCGATCCAGTTGGGCTTCACCGGTACCACCCAGTACGGCGCCGACACCAGCGAGAAGAAGACGACGCAGGACGGCTACGCGGCCGGTCACCTGCAGCGTTTCTCGGCCGGTGCGGACGGCGTGATCCTGGGGCAGTACAGCAACGGCCAGACCAAGCCGCTGGGCCAGGTGGTGCTGGCCAATTTCACCAACCCGAATGGTCTCGAACCACTCGGCAACAACGCCTGGGCCGAGAGCTCGGCATCGGGCTCGCCGATGATCGGCACGCCGAATACGGGCAGCCTTGGCGTACTGCAGTCGTCGGCGGTGGAAAGCTCGAACGTCGACCTGACGGCCGAACTGGTCAACATGATCACCGCCCAGCGCGTGTACCAGGCGAACGCCCAGACCATCAAGACCCAGGACTCGGTGCTGCAGACGCTGGTGAACCTGCGCTAACGCAAACCGGGGTCAGAGCCCGGTTTTAGGAAATTGCTAGCGGTCAGTTGCCAAAATTCGGGCTCTGACCCCGGTTTAAGGAAAGATGATGGATCGGTTGATTTACACGGCGGCCAGCGGCGCCAAGCACATCCTGGAACAGCAGGCGACCACCTCGAACAACCTGGCGAACCTCGGCACCACGGGTTTCCGGGCGCAGTTCGATACGTTTCGCGCGGTGCCGGTCCAGGGCGAGGGTTTGCCCACGCGCGCTTTTGTGGTCGACAACACGACCGGCGCCGATTTTTCTTCCGGTCCGATACAGGTGACGGGGCGCGACCTCGATGTCGCCATCAAGGGCAAGGGCTGGATCGCGGTGCAGAACGCGGACGGGACCGAGTCGTATACGCGCAACGGTTCGCTGCAGATCAGCCCGAACGGCATCCTGCAGACCTCAAACGGCCTGAACGTCGCCGGCGAGGGCGGCCCGATCACGATTCCGCCGGATGTGACCGTGGCGGTCGGCAGCGACGGCACCATCTCGACGCTGTCGACGACGACCACGCCGGCCGCGCCCACCGTACTGGGCCGCATCAAGCTGGTGAATCCGGTTGAGTCCGACCTGGTGCGCGGCGACGACGGCATGTTCCGCCTGAAGGACGGGAGCAACGCCCAGGCCGACCCTGCCGTGACGGTGGCCGGCGGCGCCCTCGAGGGCAGCAATGTGTCGGCGGTGGACTCGATGGTGAACATGATCTCGCTGGCGCGTTCCTTCGAAACCCAAATGAGCCTGCTGAAGAACGCCGAGAATAACGCGGCGAAAGCCACCCAGATCCTCGCTTTGACTTGATTGCTGCTGGGACATAATTTCATGGTGGGCGATGGAGTGCCGTCGCCGTCAGGAGAACTCCACCATGATCCGTTCCTTATTCATCGCAAAAACCGGTCTCGAAGCCCAGCAGACCAACCTCGACGTCATCACCAACAACCTCGCCAACGTCAGCACCAACGGCTTCAAGAAGTCGCGTGCGGTGTTCGAGGACCTGCTGTACCAGAACGTGCGCCAGCCCGGCGCGCAAAGTTCGCAGCAGACCCAGTTGCCGTCCGGCCTGCAGATCGGTACCGGTACCCGCACCGTCGCGACCGAGCGCATCTTTACGCAGGGCAACCCCCAGCAGACCGGCAACTCGCGCGACGTGATGGTCAACGGCTCGGGTTTCTTCCAGGTGCTGCTGCCCGACGGCACCCAGGCCTACACCCGTGACGGCTCCTTCCAGAGCGACGCCAATGGCCAGCTGGTCACCTCCAGCGGTTACGTCATTCAGCCGCCGATCACGGTCCCCAGCAACGCCTTGTCAATGACCGTCGGTCGCGACGGTACCGTTTCGGTGACCACCGCCGGGCAGGCCGGCTCGACCCAGATCGGCTCGCTCCAGCTGTCCACCTTCGTCAACCCGGCCGGTCTCGAATCGCGCGGCGAGAACCTGTACGTGGAGACCGCGGCGTCAGGGACCGCCAACACCAACACGCCGGGCACCAACGGCGCCGGCGTCCTGATGCAGGGATATGTCGAGACTTCGAACGTCAACGTGGTCGAGGAGATGGTCAACATGATCCAGACCCAGCGCGCCTACGAAATCAACTCGAAGGCGATCACCACCTCCGACCAGATGCTGCAGAAGCTGGCTCAGTTATGAAAAAAGTTAGTAAAGCCTGGACCCCCGCCTTCGCGGGGGCGACGTTCAAGAAGGTTGCGGGGGCGACTGTGGTGTCGGCCCTGGGAGTCCTGCTGGCCGGCTGCGCCGCCACCCCGACCTCGATCGTCAAGGGGCCGACCTCGGTGCGTCCGCTGATCGCCGACGCCGGCGCACCCACCGAAGGCGCAATCTACAACAGCAGCACCTTCCGCCCGATGTTCGAGGACCGCCGCGCGCGCCACATCGGCGACATCCTCACCGTCAGCATCGTCGAGAAGACCTCGGCCAACAAGAGCGGCGCCAGCACCGGCAACAAGTCGGGCAGCGCGGACTTCGGCATCCCCGGCCCGCTGCAGGGCAGGCTCGGCGCCAGCGTGGGCACCAGCACCGGCACCAAGTATGCCGACGGCGACACCCAGACCGCGTCGAACGCCTTCACCGGCACGATCGGCGTGACGGTGTCCGAGGTGCTCCCGAACGGCAACCTGATCGTGGTCGGCGAAAAGCAGGTCGCGATGAACAAGGGCGTGGAATTCATCCGCTTCTCGGGCATGGTCAATCCGGACACCATCCAGCCGGGCAACGTGGTGTCGTCGACCCTGGTGGCCGACGCCCGTGTCGAGTACCGCACCAACAGTACGATCGACCGCGCCGAGCTGACCTCGATGATGTCGCGTTTCTTCCAGTCCATGCTTCCTTTCTGACCATGCGCTTCAACTTCAAACTGATCGCCCTCGCCGCCGCCCTGATCTGCCCGATCCTGTCGACGCCGGCCCGGGCCGAGCGCCTGAAGGACATCGCCAGCTTCGGCGGCGTGCGCCAGAACCAGCTGTCCGGCTACGGCATCGTGGTCGGCCTCGACGGCACCGGCGACCAGACCACCCAGACGCCGTTCACCGTGCAGTCGATCATGGCGATGCTGCAGCAGAAAGGCATCAGCCTGCCGGCCGGCACCCAGCTGCAGCTGAAGAACGTGGCGGCCGTGATGGTCACCACCTCGCTGCCGGCCTTCGCCCAGCCGGGCCAGACCATCGACGTGACCGTGTCCTCGATGGGCAACGCGAAGAGCCTGCGCGGCGGCACCCTCCTCATGACGCCGCTGCAGGGCGCCGACGGCCAGGTGTATGCCATGGCCCAGGGCAACATCCTGGTCGGCGGGGTAGGGGCATCCGGCGGCGGCGCCTCGACCCAGGTGAACCAGCTGGCGGTGGGCCGCATCTCGGCCGGCGCCACCGTCGAACGCGCGGTCGCCTCCAATCTCGGCGCCGACAACCAGGTCAAGCTGGAACTGAACACCACCGACTTCTCCACCGCCAGCCGCGTGGTCGAGGCGATCAACGACAAGTTCGGCCCGGGCATCGCCACCGCCCTGGATGGCCGCGTGATCCGGGTGCGCGTGCCGTCCTCGAGCGACCAGCGCGTGTCCTTCCTGGGCATCCTCGAGAACATGGACGTCAGATCGTCCGAAGCCGCGGCCAAGGTGATCCTGAACGCGCGCACCGGCTCGATCGTGATGAACCGCGCGGTGACCCTGGACACCTGCGCGATCTCGCACGGCAACCTGACGGTGACGATCGGCGGCGATACCCAGGTCAGCCAGCCGCCAGCCGGTTCGCGCGGCGCCACTGTGGTGACCCAGAATCCGTCGGCCTCGGTCAAGAAGGACCCCGGCCGCGTCATCATGCTGAACAACGGCGCCTCGCTGGCCGAAGTCGTGAAAGCGATGAACGCGATCGGCGCGACCCCGCAAGACCTGCTCTCGATCCTGCAGTCGCTGAAGGCCGCCGGCTCGCTGCGCGCGGAACTCGAGATCATCTGAAGAAGAAGGCAAACCATGCTCGGCTCGACCCCTGACCTGTCCGGAAAATTCGCGCTCGATACCAACAGCCTCGGCGACCTGAAACAGTCCGCCAAGGCCGGTTCGCCCGAAGCCTTGAAAGGCGCGGCGACGCAGTTCGAGTCCATGTTCATCAACATGATGATGAAGAGCATGCGCGATGCGACGCCGCAGGACGGCATGACGGACAGCCAGGAGACCAGGACCTTCACCACCATGCTCGACCAGCAGATGAGCCAGAAGCTGGCCAAGCGCGGCATCGGCCTGGCCGACGTGCTGGTGCGCCAGCTGTCGGTGCAGGAGCAGGGCCAGGCACTGGCCAAGCAGATGCAGTCGGGCGCGCTGGCGATCGGCGGCGAACGGAGCGCCAACGTGGGCCGCCTGCAGCGCGGTGCCGACACCATGTCGACCGACGCCGCCCCTTCCGCATCCGGCATCACCGGCAGCGCCCGCAGCACGACCGACGCCGGCAAGCCGGCCCACGTACGCGCCTTCCAGGACAAGCTGGCCGGCGCCGCCGAGGATGCCGAGCGCGCCACCGGCGTGCCGGCCAAGTTCATGCTGGGCCAGGCCGCGCTGGAAACCGGCTGGGGCAAGCGCGTGATCCGCAACCACGACGGCAGCTCCAGCAACAACCTGTTCGGCATCAAGGCCGGTCCGGGCTGGAAGGGCAAGGTCGCTACCGCCGTCACCACCGAATACGTGAACGGTCGGCCGCACACGCGGGTCGAGAAGTTCCGGGCCTACGATTCGCCGGCGGAGTCCTTCAAGGATTACGCGCGGATGATCGGCAACAATCCGCGCTACGAAAAAGTGCTGGACCACGGCGGCGACGCCGCCGCCTTTGCCCACGGCCTGCAGCGTGCCGGCTACGCCACCGACCCGCAGTACGCGGCCAAGCTGTCGCGCATCATCAAGCATTCGCTGGCATAAAGTTCTGGCGGGTTCTGCCGACAACAACAACGTACACAGGAAGAAGAGCACATGTCCCTCCTCAGCATCGGCAAGTCCGGTCTGTACGCCGCCCAGGCGGCGCTGTCGACGACCGGCCACAACATCACCAACGCCAACGTCGCCGGCTACAGCCGCCAGACGGTGGTGCAGGCGACCGCCATTGCAAATTCAGTGGGCAACGGCTATATCGGCACCGGCACCCAGATTGCCCAGATCAAGCGCTACTCGGACGAGTTTCTGAACGCCCAGGTCCGCACGGCCCAGGCCGCGAGCAGTGGGTTGGATGCCTACCAGGCCCAGATTACCCAGATCGATAATATGCTGTCGAGCAGCACTTCCGGCCTGTCGCCGGCGCTGCAGGATTTCTTCTCGGCGGTGCAGAGCCTCACTGGTGACCGTGCCGGCGTGCCGTCGCGTGGTGCGCTGCTGAGCGCGGCGGAAACCCTGGCAACCCGCTTTCAGGCCATGAACGGCCGCATGGAAGAGATCCGCGAAGGCGTCAACGGGCAGGTGGGCAGCAACGTCACCCTGATCAACAGCTATGCCTCCGAGATCGCTTCGCTGAACGACCAGATCGGCAAACTGGCCGGCAACAGTAGCCTGAATCTGCCGAACGACTTGCTCGACAAACGCGACCAGCTGGTTGTCGAGCTGAACAAGCAGATCAAGACTACCGTCGTGGCCGGCGATAACAACAGCCTGACCGTTTCGATCGGTAATGGGCAACCGCTGATCGTTGGCTCGCGCGCATTCCAGCTGGCTGCGATCGGCTCGCCGACCGACCAGACCCGGGTGACGGTTGGCTTCGTTACCAACGATAAGATTACCCCGATTCCGGAAAGCGCCCTCGTTGGCGGTGAACTGGGCGGCCTACTGGAATTCCGCTCCAGGACACTCGATCCGGCCCAGAACGCGCTGGGACGGATCGCGATCGGCTTGGCCGCCAGTTTTAATGAACAGCATCACCTGGGCCTGGATGCGAAAGGTAACCCGGGCGGCGATTTCTTCGCGATCGAACCGGCGGAGTACACCGCGAACATCGCCAACAACCAGACCAGCACTACGGTGATCTCGGCCACGATCAGCGATGTCACCGCGCTCACCGCCAGCGACTACAAGGTCGACTTCAAGGATGGCAAATGCCTGGTGACGCGGCTGTCGGACGGCCAGCCGAACGAAATCGTGCCGTATCCGCAGACGACGCCGCAAACCATCGACGGCATCGATTTCATGATCACCGGCACGGCCGCTACGGGTGACAACTTCCTGGTGCGTCCGACCGCCAACGGCGCCGCCAATTTCAAGGTCAAGCTGACCGATGCCAGCCAGATCGCAGCGGCTGCCCCCATCGTGACCAGTAACCCGGTGGACAACAGGGGCAGCGGCAAGATCGGTGAGGCCACGGTAGACAAGACCTACCTGGCCTCTCCGCTGACGGCTCCCGTGAAGCTGGTCTACGATAGCGCGACCGGCACCCTGGGCGGTTTTCCGGCGGGCCAGGCGGTGGCCGTGAGCGGCGATCCCGACTCGCCCTACGCCGCCGGCCTGCCGGTGCCGTTCAAGGCCGGCGCCACCTATACGGTAGGCGGAATGAGCTTCAGCATGAGCGGCGTGCCGTCGAACGGCGACCAGTTCGTGATCGAACGCACGACCGGCACCGGCGACACCCGCAATGCCAGCCTGCTGGGCGACCTGCAGACCAAGAATATCCTGGACGGTAACAGTGCCACCTACCAGTCGGCCTATGCCCACCTGGTCGGGACGGTCGGCAACAAGACCCGGGAGGTGCAGGTCAACGCGGACGCCAGCGCGGCCCAGCTGGCGCAGGCGGAAAGTGCTGCCAATAATGTCTCGGGTGTCAACCTGGACGAGGAGGCGGCCAATCTGCTCAAGTACCAGCAGGCCTACCAGGCGGCGGGCAAGGTCATGCAGATCGCCAGCACCATGTTCGACACCTTGCTGTCGATCGGTCACTAATCGGAGTCAGGACCATGACCATACGCTTCAGTACCAACGCATTGTTCCAGAGCAGCACAAACCAGCTCAACCTGCTGCAGAGCCAGATGGCCAGGACCCAGATGCAACTGTCGAAGAATAGTCGCCTGTTGACGGCGGCCGACGATCCGATCGCCGCGGCACGCGCGCTCGAGGTCACGCAGTCGCAGGCAATGAACACCCAGTTCGGCACCAATCGATCAGCTGCCAAGACCTCGCTGTCGCTGGTCGAGCAGACCTTGCAGGGCGTGACCGGGCAGATTCAGGACATCCAGAGTTTGATCGTTACCGCAGGTAATGGCATCTACAACCAATCCGATCGCGAAGCCCTGGCTACCGAGCTGGAAGGCCGGCTTGCCGAGATGTTCGGACTGGCGAACACCGCCGACGGTACCGGCGGCTATCTGTTCTCCGGCTACAGGTCGACTGTCCAGCCGTTCCAGCCGACGGCGGACGGCTCCCTCTACCAGGGCGACCAGGGCCAGCGCAGCCTGCAGGTCGGGTCGTCGCGCAAAATGGCGGTCAGTGAGAACGGCAGCGCGATCTTCGAAGCGATCGTCACCGGCAACGGCCATTTCCAGACGCAGGCCAGCGCCGCCAACGCCGGCTCTGGCGTCATCTCGGCCGGCTCCGCCACCGACCTCGGAAAGCTGACCGGCCATGACTATGTGATCAGCTTCAGCGTCGGCGGTACGCCGGCAGTGACGACCTATACGGTGACCGACAAGATGGCAACGGACGACACCGGCCTGCCCAGGAACCAGCCCTACGTGTCGGGAGCCGCGATTGCCTTCGATGGGTTGTCGTTCGACATCGAAGGCGCTCCTGCCGACGGCGACAGCTTCAGCGTCGAACCGAGCGCCAGACAGTCCGTGTTCACCACGGTGACGGACCTGATCAAGACGCTGCGCGCTCCGGCCGATACGCCGGCCGGCAAGACAGCCCTGGCGAACGGCTTGCGCGTTGCCAGTACGAACATGAAGAACGCGCTCGACAACGTGCTGACGGTGCAAGCATCGATCGGGTCGCGGATGAAGGAAATCGACTATCTCGACGACGACGGCGCCGATCTGAACGTCCAGTATCAGAGCACGCTCAGTGGTCTGCAGGATCTCGACATGGTGAAGGCCATCTCGCTGTTTACCCAGCAGCAGCAGACGCTGCAGGCGGCCCAGGTGTCGTTCAAGACGATGTCGGGCCTGTCGCTGTTCAACTACATCGGTTGACCCGGCCGCTCGCCGCCCGTGCGCGGAATCCTGCGGCTGGCCTCGATGCCCTGGTTGAACAGGTTCTGCAGCGGCGTGCCGAGGTAGGGAAGCGTCAGGCTGAGGATCAGGAAGCCGGCGCCCAGCGTGATCGGGAAGCCGATGCCGAACAGGTTCAGCTGCGGCGCGGCGCGGGTCAGGATCGCCATCGCGACGTTGGTGATCAGCATGGCGGCGATGATCGGCATGCCGATCTGCAGGCCGGCCGAGAAGATGCGGCCGCCCCAGCGCACCATCTCGAGCGGCGCCGCGAGCGAGATCGGGGTGGCGGAGATCGGCAGCGTGTAGAAGCTCTCCACCAGCGCCTGGATCAGCACCAGGTGGGCGTTCATGGCGAGGAAGGCCATGGTCGCGACCAGCGCCAGGAACTGGCCGATCGCCGAGGAGCGGCCGGCGGAGGCGGGGTCGAAAAAGGTGGCGAAACCGAGGCCCATGGTGGTACTGGCGACCTCGCCGGCGAATTCGATGGCGGCGAACACCAGGCGCATCGCAAAGCCCATCGCCGCCCCGATCAGCATTTCCTGCGCCAGGATCAGGATGCCGGCCCAGGAGGTCGGATCGACGGCGGGAATGCCGGGAATGGTCGGCGCGACGATCGCGGACAGCAGCACGCCGAGGCTCAGCTTGACCAGCATCGGCACGCCGGTATTGCCGAACACCGGCGCCGCCGCCACCAGGCCGAGGATGCGCGTCAGGGGCCACAGCAGGCCCCCGATCCAGGCATACAGTTCGGTGGTGGTAAACGAGATCAATGCGCAATCAACCGATCAAACCCGGAATCCCGGTGAACACGCTGCGCATGTAGTCCGTCATCACGGTCAGCATCCACGGACCGGCCAGCACCAGGGCGACGAACACGCCGACCAGCTTGGGGATGAAGGACAGGGTCTGCTCGTTGATCTGGGTCGCGGCCTGGAAGATGCTGACCACCAGGCCGATGATCAGGGCCACCAGCAGCAGCGGCGCCGATACCATCAGGGTGACTTCCATGGCCGTGCGGCCCATCGCGATGACGCTTTCCGGGGTCATGCTCGTATCCTTGTTTGAAACTCTGGCTAATTGAAACTCTGGGACAGGGAGCCCAGCAGCAGCTGCCAGCCGTCGACCAGCACGAACAGCATCAGCTTGAACGGCAGCGAGATCACCGCCGGCGACATCATCATCATACCCATCGACATCAGCACCGACGCCACCACCATGTCGATGATGAGGAAGGGGATGAAGATCGCGAAGCCGATCTGGAACGCGGTCTTCAGCTCGCTGGTGATGAAGGCCGGGATCAGGACCCGCAGCGGCACGTCTTCCGGCCCCTGCAGCGCCGGCGTGCGCGAGATCTTCACGAACAGCGCCAGGTCCGACTGGCGGGTCTGCTTCAGCATGAAACCCTTCAGCGGCGCGGCGGCCTTGTCCATCGCCTCGCCCATCTGGATCCGGTTCTCCTGCAGCGGCACATACGCTTCGGTATAGATGCGATCAAACGTCGGGCCCATCACGAACAGCGTCAGGAACAGCGCCAGGCCGACCATCACCTGGTTGGGCGGCGCGGTCTGGGTGCCGAGCGCCTGGCGCAGCAGCGACAGCACGATGATGATGCGGGTGAAGCTGGTCATCATCAGGAGGGCCGCCGGGATGAAGGTCAGCGCCGTCATCAGGAGCAGGGTCTGGACCGGCAGCGAATACGCGGTGCCGCCGCCCGGGGCGGGGCTGGTGGTGAAGGCGGGGATGGCCGGCGCCGCGATTGCGGCTGCGGCGGCGGCCAGCGACAGGGCGATCAGGCCGGCCGCCAGCAGGATTCGTTGTTTACGCATCGGTGGTGCTGCTTATTTACGTTTGTCGATGGTCTGCTTCAGCCAGTCGGCGAAGCTGCTCGCGGGTTGCGCATGCGGTGCCAGGACGGCATGCGCGTCGCCGGCATCGGCGTCGGCATCCATGTCTTCCTGCTTCGGCATGGTCGCCAGGGCGTTGACGCGGCCGGGCGAAGCGCCGACCACGATCCACTGCTTGCCTACTTCGACCACCAACAGGCGTTCGCGCCCGCCCAGGCTGAGTGAGCCCACCACGCGCAGGTTGGCGCTGCCGCCCATGGCTTTCGGGCCGTAGCGCTTCAGGAACCAGGCCAGGGCGCCGAGCAGGGCCAGCACGACGATGAGTGCGAACAGGGTCTGCAGCAGGCCGGCGGTGGCAGGGCCGGCCGGCAGGGGCGGGGCAACGGGGGCGGCCGGCTGCGCGCCTGCACCCAGCGGCAGCGCAAGGAAGAAAATGGTCAGCAGGCGCGCGTGCGTCGTCATTTATTCAGTTTGCGGATGCGCTCGGACGGGGTGATGATGTCGGTGAGGCGGATGCCGAACTTGTCGTTCACGACCACCACCTCGCCCTGGGCGATCAGGCAGCCGTTCACCAGCACGTCCATCGGCTCGCCGGCCAGGCCGTCCAGCTCCACCACCGAGCCCTGCGCAAGCTGCAGCAGGTTCTTGATGGCGATCTTGGTGCGGCCCAGCTCCACCGTCAACTGTACCGGGATATCGAGGATGAAGTCGATGTCGTTCGGCGTTTCCGGGCGCGGGCCCTTGTTCGAGAAGTCCTTGAACACGGCGGCGCTGGCGGCCTGCTGCTGGCTGGCGAGCGCAGCGGCTTCCGCAGCCGCCTGTTCGGCAATCGCGGCGCCCCAATCGTCGTCGATGCTGCTCTGGTCGTCTTGGGTATCGGACATGGAATACTCCTGGGTATTACGCTATTACTTGGTAAAGGTTTCGTTATTGGCCAGCAGTTTTTCGACCTTCAGCGCATATTGGCCGTTGAGGACGCCGTAACTGCAGTCCATGACCGGCACGCCATCCACGGTCGCCTGGATCGTCTCCGGCACCGAGATCGGAATGATGTCGCCGATTTTCATGTTCAGGATTTCGTCGAAGTTCGCCTTGCCATGGCCGAGCACCGCCACCAGTTCCACCTCGGCCACCTGGATCTGCTGGGTCAGCAGGCGGATCCAGCGCTTGTCCACCTCGAGGGCTTCGCCCTGGAGGCTGGACGTCAGCGCATCGCGGATCGGTTCGATCATCGAATACGGCATGCAGAAATGGATCTGGCCCGACACCGACCCCAGTTCGACGGTGAATGTGGACGATACCACGACTTCGTTCGGGGTGGCGATGTTGGCGAATTGCGTGTTCATCTCCGAACGGATGTATTCGAACTCGATCGGGTAGACCGGTTCCCACGACTTGGCATAGGCCTCGAACACGATGTCCAGGATGCGCATGATGATGCGCTGTTCGGTCTGGGTAAAGTCGCGGCCTTCCACGCGGGTGTGGAAGCGGCCGTCGCCGCCGAACAGGTTGTCGACCAGCAGGAACACCAGGCCCGGATCGAACACCATCAGCGCGGTGCCGCGCAGCGGTTTCATGTGGATCAGGTTCAGGTTGGTCGGCACCACCAGGTTGCGGATGAACTCGCTGTACTTCGAGACCCGCACCGAACCCACCGAGACTTCGGCGCTGCGGCGCAGGAAGTTGAACAGGCCGACCCGCAAATACCTGGCGAAACGCTCGTTGATGATCTCGAGCGTCGGCATGCGGCCGCGGACGATCCGCTCCTGCGTTGCCAGGTTATAGGTACGGACTCCCGAGGTGTCTTCAGGCGCCGCGACATCGTCCTGATCGCCGTTGACCCCCTTGAGGAGGGCATCGACTTCTTCCTGTGAGAGAAAATTATCGGCCATGCTGCTTTACTGGATGATAAACGAGGTGAAAAGAACGTCCGACACTTCCTGTTCGTCGCCATGTTCGCTGAACGGCGTCCTGACCGCTGCCAGGATTTCGCCCGCCAGCTGCTGCTTGCCTTCGACCGTATTGATCTCGGACGCTTTTTTTCCTGACAACAGCAGCAACAGGCGGCTGCGCACCTTGGCCATGTTGGACTTGATGAGTTCGGCCTGTTCGGCGCCGTCGACCTGCAGCGTGAATGCGACTTGCAGATACTGGTCGCCGTTCTCCGGCTGGAGATTGACGACGAAGGGCTCGAGCGCCAGGTATTCCGGCGGGTGCTCTTCCTTTTTCTTTTTCTTGCTGCCGGCGTGGCTCTTGCCGGCAGTCTCGGCCGTTCCCGCATCGCCGCTGCCGTGCAGGAAGTACCATCCTGCGCCGGTGCCCAGGCCCAGTACGAGCACGAGTGCGCCGATCATCATGAACAGCTTCTTTTTACCGCCGCCCGCTGGCGCCGCTGCCGCATCTGCCTTTGGATCAGCTTTCATTTTTGGATTCGCTTTCAAGATACCTTGGTCCCGCTGTGGATCGTCCCGCCATTATGTCATTATCGGGAAAAAGTGAGCAGGAGCAATGGTTGAAAAGAGGGGAGATCGGGGGCTATCTCGTTGTTTCTTAGGCGAAAGTGTCTACCATCCCGCGATCGCCCAGAACGGCGTGGCGGGTCACCGGGCGGACGCCGGAGTCCTCGGCCTTGCCGTCCGTATCGCCGCCGCCACGGCCATTGCCGCCGAAGCCGCCGCTGTTGCGTGCGGCCTGCTGCTGGGCCTGGCCGTTGTCCGGCATGCCGGCATTGACGGTGGCGTTACCCAGCGCGATGCCGCTCTCGCTCATCATCTCGCGCAGGCGCGGCAGGGCGTTCTCGAGGGCCTGGCGGACTTCTTCCTGGTTCGCGGAGAAGGTCACACTGGCCTGGTCGTTGCTCACCGACAGCACCACCTGCAGCGGACCGAGGTCCGGCGGGTTCAGCGTCAGCGAAGCGGTCTGCTCCTCGCTGCCGACCATGTAGACGACTTTCTGGCCGACCTGGTTTTCCCAGGCCTGGGTGCCGACCCGTGCGCTCAGGCCTTCCGCGGCGCCGGCTGCCGCCTGCACGGCTGCCATCGCGGCCGGCTGCGCCTGGGCCAGCGCGGCGACGGCGGCCGCCGGTTCGCGGGCGGCGGCGGTTTCGCGCGCCTGCAGCAGGCTGAGCTCCCTGGCGTCGAGCTGCGGTTCGGCCTGGCCCTTGCCAGCGGTGGCGGCCAGGGCCGCGCGCAGGTCGACGCCCGGCTTGCCGCCCGCATCCACGGCCGCGGACCTGTCGTCCCCGCCATGGGCGGCGTCCTTCGACATCGACTTCATCGCCGCCTGCAATGCGGTCAACTGGGCGGTGTCGCCGCGCTTGCCCTTGCCGGTGGCGCCGCCCAGGACGTCCTGGGCCTGGGCCGCGGCGTTGGTCGCGGCGGCGGCTTTGGCATCCCTGGCCGGCTGCAGGCTGGCCATCAGTGCCAGCATGGCGCTGGCCGGATCGCCGGCCTGGCCCGGTTGCGCATCGTCCTCGCCATCCTCGCTGTCGGTGTCGTCGCTGTCCCTGGCTTCGGCGGTCTTGTCGGCATCGGCCGGCTTGGCGGCTTCCTGCGATGTCGGCGCTTCGGCGCCGCCGTCGGGCTGGGCCGGCCTGTCGGCGGCCTGCGGCTTCGGTGTTGCCGTCTTCGGGGCGGGCGCGGGCGCCGGAGCAGGGGGCGGCGCCGGCTGGCGCAGCTCCATTTCGTTCGACAGCATGGCGCCGAAGCTGGCGCCGCCTTGCGCGCTGTCGCCGGCAAAAGCGCCGCTGCGCTGGGCCGGAGCGGTGGTGTTCAGCTGGATCGGAAGGGAATTGGTCTGCATCGTAGTCTCGTTCAGCGTTTCATGCGCGCGGTCCGGGCCGCGAAGTCGTCCATCATCTTCTGGTCGCGCTTGGTCTCGATGGCCAGCGCCTGCGCCGCCGCGCGTTCGTTCAGGGTGCGGTAGGAGAGGCGCTTGCGCTCGCTCTCCTGCAGCGCCTTGCGTTCCGTGTCGGCCTTGTACTGCGCATGCTTGATGACTTCCTGCTGGCCGTTGACCGCGTTGTCCAGCTTGCCCATGAAGGCCACGAAGTTGGCGTAGGCGAAGGGCGTGATGCCGTTCATCTGGGCCTGGTCCAGGCGGTCCGCATAATCCTGGCGGTAACCGAGCAGCATCTGCAGCTTCTGTTCCGCTTCCTCGACGGCCTTCAGCGCCGCGCCCAAACGCTTGGCGCGGTTGTCCGACTCGCGCTGGGCGAGGTCGATCAGGGTCTCGAGTGCGGATTTGTTGGCCATAATGACTTGCAGTATAGCGGCCGTTGCCGCCAATCAATCAGCCGAACAGAGAGGTCAATTCCCCCAAGCTCTGCAGCATGTTGGTGTTGTCATAAATTTCCTGGCACAGGAAGGCTTCGATGCGCTCATGCAGCTGGATCGCCTTGTCCAGAACGGGGTCGGTGCCGGGCACGTAGGCACCCACGCTGATCAGGTCACGCGAGCGTTCGTAGCGCGAGTACAGCTGCTTGAGCGTGCGCGCCGCCTGCTGGTGCTCGCGCGAGGTGATGCCGTGCATCGCACGCGAGATCGACTGTTCGATGTCGATGGCCGGGTAGTGGCCGGCCTCGGCCAGCCTGCGGTTCAGGACGATGTGGCCGTCCAGGATACCGCGCGCGGCGTCGGCGATCGGATCCTGCTGGTCGTCGCCTTCGGACAGCACGGTGTAGAAGGCGGTGATCGAGCCGCCGCCTTCCTGGCCGTTGCCGGCACGCTCCACCAGCACCGGCAACTTGGCGAATACCGAGGGAGGATAGCCCTTGGTGGCCGGCGGTTCGCCGATCGCGAGGGCGATTTCGCGCTGCGCCTGGGCGTAGCGGGTCAGCGAATCCATGATCAGCATGACGTTCCTGCCCTCGTCGCGGAAGTGCTCGGCGATGGTGGTGGCGTAGGCCGCGCCCTGCATGCGCAGCAGCGGCGGCGAGTCGGCCGGCGCCGCCACCACGACGCTCCTGGCCAGGCCTTCCTCGCCCAGGATCTGCTCGATGAATTCCTTCACCTCGCGTCCCCGTTCGCCGATCAGGCCGACCACGATCACGTCGGCCGTGGTGTAGCGCGCGATCATCCCCAGCAGCACCGATTTGCCGACGCCGGTGCCGGCGAACAGGCCGAGACGCTGGCCGCGGCCGACCGTCAGCATCGCGTTGATGGCGCGCACGCCCACGTCCAGCGTCTCCGAGATCGGCGCGCGTTCCAGCGGGTTGATGGGACGCGCGTTCAGCGGGCCCACTTCGAGGGTGTCGAGCGGGCCCTTGCCGTCCAGCGGACGGCCGGCGCCGTCGACCACGCGTCCCAGCAGGCCCCAGCCCACCGGCAGGTGGCGCGCCCGGTCCATCGGGCGGCGCCGCGGGTGGTCGACGCTGCCGGGCTTCGGCACGCTCGGTTCGACCGGGAACACGCGCGAGCCGGGCACCACGCCTTCGACGTCGGATTGCGGCATCAGGAACAGGCGCTCGCCCTCGAAGCCGACCACTTCGGCCTCGATGCGCGCGCCCGATGCGACCGGAATGGTGCAGGCGCTGCCCACCGCCAGCTTCAGGCCGACGCATTCCATCACCAGGCCGGCCACGCGCGTGACGCGGCCCGAGACCTGCATCGGCTCGACGAAATCGAGCACGTTGCCGCAGTCCTTCAGGTAGGACTTCCAGCGCGCGGTGTGGCGGTCGAGGCCTGCGCTTGCGATTGTCATCCCAGCCACTCCACGTCGCGGCCCAGCGCATGCGACAGGCGCTGCCAGCGCGCGGCGATCTGGGCGTCGATCTGGTTGCTGGCGGTGTCGATGCGGCAGCCGCCGCGCGCGATTGTACCGTCTTCGACGATGCGCCAGCCGGTCTTTTCCAGCTCATGGCCGATGCTGCCGCGGACGATCAGGGCGTCTTCCGGATGCAGGACCAGGAGGGCCGGCAGCTGCAGGGTCGGCAGGTAGTCGACCGCTTCGCGTACCACCGGCAGGATCAGTTCGGGGCGTACCTCGAAGGCGGTGCGCACCATGTTCTTCGCCAGGTGCAGGGCCAGTTCGAGCACGTCGGCGGCGATGGCTTCGTCGGCCTGCGTGACCGCATTGCCGAAGTCGGCGGCGATGCCTTGCAGATGGGTGAGTTCGGCGGCCGCCTCTGCGCGGCCCTGGGCCAGGCCGTCTTCGTAGCCGCTGGCGTGGCCGGCTTCATGGCCTTCCGCATAGCCCTGCCGGCGCGCCGCGTCGCGGATCGCTTCGAGTTCTTCCGGGCTGACCGTGGGGGGCGGCACGGCCTGCGCGCGCCGGGCGGCTTCGGCTTCGGCGGCTTTGGCGGCTTCGGCGGCTTCGGCCGCGCGGCGATTCGCCGCGACACTGGGGCGCTCGTCGCCGAAAGAGGTCATTTCCCAGCGTTTGAACATGGGCTGGAAGTCTTTTGAATTCACCATCAGACGAACGAGTCCTCACCTTTGCCGCCCAGGACGACCTGGCCTTCGTCGGCCAGGCGGCGGACGATCTGCAGGATCTGCTTCTGCTGGGATTCCACTTCGGACAGGCGCACGGGCCCCTTCGATTCCAGGTCTTCACGCATCATCTCGGCCGCACGCTGCGACATGTTCCTGAATACCTTCTCGCGCAAATCCTGAGAAGCGCCCTTCAGCGCAATGATCAGCATGTCTGACTGTACTTCGCGCAGCAATAACTGGATGCCACGGTCGTCGATGTCGATGATGTTATCGAACACGAACATCTCGTCCATGATCTTCTGCGCCATGTCGTTGTCGTAGTTCTTGATGGTCTCCATGACCGAGCTTTCCAGCTCGCCGCTCATGAAGTTGAGGATTTCCGCCGCGGTGCGCACCCCGCCCAGCGAGGACTTCTTGATGTTCTCGTTGCCCGACAGGAGCTTGGTCAGCACGTCGTTCAGCTCGCGCAGGGCGGCCGGCTGCACGCCGTCCAGGGTCGCGATGCGCAGCACCACGTCGTTGCGCAGGCGGTCCGTGAAGTGGGCCAGGATCTCGCAGGCCTGGTCGCGTTCGAGGTGGACCAGGATGGTGGCGATGATCTGCGGGTGTTCGTTGCGGATCAGTTCCGATACCGACTGCGAATCCATCCATTTCAGGCTCTCGATGCCGGAGGCGTCCTTGCCGCCCAGGATGCGGTTCAGCAGCACGGTCGCCTTGTCGTCGCCCAGCGCCTTGGTCAGCACCTGGCGGATGTACTCGTCCGAATCGAGGCCGACGGTCGACTGCAGGTCGACCCGTTCGCGGAAATCGGACAGCACCGCCGTCACTTCCTCATGCTGGACCGCCTTCATCTGCGCCATCGCCGCGCCCAGTTTCAGTACTTCGCGCGGGCCGAGGAATTTCATCACTTCCGCCGCTTCAAATTCGCCCAGGGCCAGCATGAGGATAGCCGCCTTGTTGACGTTGTCTTTGTCTTTGTCTGCCATGGTTATTCGGCGCCCAGCCATTCCTTGATTACGTTCGCGACGATGCGCGGGTCATTCTGCGCCAGGCTCTTGGCCATTTCCAGGTTGCTCTTGTAGATGATGACCTGCTTCTCCTGTTCGGCTTCGTGCGCCGCATGCAGCTCCGCATCGGGATCGGGTTCCGGCTCCGGCTCCGGTTCGGGCGGCATCTCCACCGCCTTGTCGAACTGCTTCATCACCGGCTTGAGCAGCGGACGCAGGATGCGGTACCACAGGAAGGCGATGACCATGGCAATGAACAGGTACTTTGCGATGTCCTTCGCCAGCGGCAGGTTGTTCGGGTCCTTCCACCATTCCGGCTGCGCGTCGGCCGGCTTGTCGACGCCTTCGAACGGCGCGTTGGCCACGTTCAGGCTGTCGCCGCGGGCCTGGTTGAAGCCCATGGCCTGCTTGACCAGCTCGTTGATCTGCGCGATTTCGGCGGCGCCGAGCGGCTTGACGACCACCTTGCCGGTCTTCGGATCGATGCTGCGGCGGTAGTTGACCACCACGCCCACGGTCAGGCGCTTGATGCCGCCCATCGGCTTCTGCTCGAAGCGCACGGTCTTGTCGACTTCGTAATTGGTGGTCGCGTTCTTGCTGGTCGGCGCGGAGGGCGTGCCTGCCGCCTGCTGGCCGGCCGGCGCGCCGTCGACCGGTGCGGTGGCCGCGCCCGGCGGCTGGTTCGACAGCGCGCCCGGGATGCCCGACGGGTTCTGGCTGCCCGGACCGGTCGACTCCGAAGTCTGCTGGCTGCGGATCGCCTGCGGTTCCGGCGGCGAGTTCGGCTTGTACATCTCGGCGGCGGTGTCGACCTGGGCGAAGTCCACTTCGGCGGTCGCCTCGGCGCGCACATTGTTCTGGCCGACGATCGGGGCGATGATCGACTCGACCTGCTTGACGATGTTCTGCTGCAGGGCTTCGACGTACTTCAGCTGGTTCGGGTCGAGCTGCCTGCCGTTGCGGGCAGAGGTGTCGGAGAGCAGGGTGCCGTTCTGGTCGACCACCGTCACGTTGGACGGGGTCAGTTCCGGCACCGACGATGCCACCAGGTGCACGATCGCGCTGACCTGGGCCTGGTCGAGGGCGCGGCCAGGCTGCAGGTTGAGCAGCACGGAAGCGGTCGGTTTCTGCTGGTCGCGCACGAACACGGACGGTTTCGGCAGGGCCAGGTGCACGCGCGCCGACGACACCGCCGATACCGCCTGGATCGAGTTGGCCAGTTCGCCTTCCAGCGAGCGCTGGTAGTTGACCTGTTCGACGAACTGCGAGGTGCCCAGCTTCTGGTTCTCGAGCAGCTCGAAGCCGACGTTGCCGGCGCGCGGCAGGCCCTGGGCGGCCAGCTTCAGGCGCACGCTGGGGACTTGTTCGGCCGGGATCAGGATTGCGGTGCCGCCTTCGGAAAACTTGTACTTGACCCCCATCTGGTCGAGCGAGGCGGTAATGGCGCCGCCGTCGCGGTCGCTGAAGTTCGAAAACAGGACCTTGTAGTCGGGCGCCGAGCTCCACAGCCAGAGCGCGGCAACGATCGCGACCGCGACCGCGGCGGCGGCGCCGGCGACGACACGCTTGCCCATCGGAGTTTCCCAATACTTCGGCTTGGGTTCGGCTCGGGCGCCGAGATCGTCGTCGAGAAGGGGTTCCGCTGCTGTTGCCATGGTGGGTGGTCGGGGATAAAGGGTAGTTGAACGCTATTATGAAGCCACAGGGCAACATTCAAACCCTCGAAAAAGGGGTTGTTTACGGCGCTGCTCGAAGGCAGCCCTTGCCGCGCCGCTGATATCCTGAAAGCCTGAATGAATATTTTCTTTTGGGGTCAGATCCCGGTTCACTCGAATGGGCTCTGACCCCAACTGACTGGAAAGAGGCGGACATGAATATCGGCGGAATCGACAGCAGCCGCATCGAGGCGATGATGGCGCAACTGAAGGCCGCGGCCGGCAAGCCGGCCATGCCGTCGGCGGCGTCCGCCCTGGCTTCCGGCGGCGTCGGCGGGATCGGCGGGATCGGCGTTCCGGAGTCTTCGTCGAAGGTCAGCTTTTCGGACGCGCTGAAAGCCCAGCTGGACAACGTCAGCAAGGTCCAGGACCAGGCCGAAGACATGGGCAAGAAGTTCGCCGCCGGCGACGATTCGGTCAGCCTGTCGGATACGATGATCGCGATGCAGAAGGCCAGCATCACCTTCCAGGCGACCGTGCAAGTGCGTAATAAACTGGTGTCGGCCTATCACGACATCATGAACATGCAGGTGTGAGCGCCGCTCGGGCGCTGGTGGCTGGGCCTATGCCAGCCCCGCCAGGCGGGCGTTGCGTTCGCGTTCCAGCCTGGTGATGTAGCGCTGCACCGCGCTCAGGCTGGCGTGTGGCATGTCGATGAACTGCATTCCCAGCCGGCGGTTGGTCTTGTTGTTCAGTAGCGGCACATCAAGGGCATAGCGGATCTGGAGCGAACCCGTCACCGGGCCGATGTCGGGCAACCCGATCACGCAGTTGTCGAAGGTCTGGCCGATGGTCGTTCCCAGCAGGCCCATATTGTCGAGAAGCGCGATGCCGCCGCAGCTGATGTCGGCCAGGGGCAGCAGCGCGTGGTCTTCGCTTTCGCCTTGTCCGGCCGGCAGCGGTATCGTGGCCAGGACCGGATGGGTGACCGGCGTCGTCATGCGGTAGAACTCCCTGCGCTGCAGGCGGACCAGGCTGGCCGGGAAGGTGGCGCGCAGGGCGGTCGAGCCATCGAAGGTGGTTTCGCTGATGCCTTCCACGGTGAAGAAAATGCGGATATTGTCGAGCGAGGTCTCGCACCTTGCCTTGCCGGCGGCGAGAATGCGTTCGTTCTGTTCGCGGCTCACCGAGCGGTCCAGGACGATCGTGCCGGTATCCGTGGCGACGTGCAGTAACGAGGTCAGGCAGCTGTGTGCTTCGCCCTTGATCGCCAGGCGGATCAATTGCTTCTTTTCGAACAGTTGCCGCATCAACGCTGCGATCTCCCTGCGCGAGTGGATTTCATAGTCGCGCCAGTTCAACTCGGCATCGGAAATTGCTTGCATTTTTAAATGCGGTCCCATAAGTACGTGTGAGTATATTATGCGACACAAATCGATATTCAAAACGACGAATAACATGGTGCTTCCAGCACTCTTCCTCAGCAGTATTGCGTTAGCGCAGTAGTTATGACACTATCGGCAACTCCATGGCCAAATTCATTTATCTCTCCGAACAAGAATTGAAGGTCGGGACGCCGTTGCCCTGGCCGATCTACCTGCGCTCGGGTGAACTGCTGGCACCGCAAGGTTTTGTGATCGACAGTCCGGCGGTGCGTAACCGCCTGCTGGACAAACGTCCCGTCCGCGCCGCCTTGCCGGGAGATCGGAGCATTGCTGCGACGCTGGTCGATGGGGAAGACGCGATGGCGCGCCAGCTGCGCGATCCGCTCATTCACCTGAAGCACAATGCCGAAGGAACGACGCTGACCTACAAGTTGCCGGGCGATTTCGAGCCGCGCAACGAGCAGGTCGAATTCATCGGCCGCATCCCGCAACAGGCCCTGATCGTCTCTGCGCCCCTCCTGCGCCTGGGAAGCGGCCAGGTCTGGAACGACTTCGAAGGTTTGCCGATCGCGGTACAGGTCATCTTCGGACGCAACCTGTGCGTCTTCAAGACTTCGCTGATGCGTTATGCCTCCTTGCCGAGTCCTCACATGTTCCTGCGTTATCCGACGGAAGCGGTCACCAAGCCCTTCCGCCAGGCGCTGCGGGTCGACACCCGCATCCCGGTCGTGCTGGCTGTCGAGGATGATCATACGATTCCGGCGGTGATCATGAATCTGTCGGGCAGCGGTTGCGCGATCGCGACCAACTTCGTGCTCGGCCAGGCCGGAACCCGGATGAAGGCATCGTTCCGGCTCAAGATCGCCCAGCAGAACCATCTGTTGACGGTGGCATGCACGATCCGCAGCGTCAAGGGCAAGCTTTCGCAACAGATGCGCTATGGAATCGAGTTCGACGGCAGCAACGACGCTGCGACCATGCTGACCATCAAGTCCTTCGTCTACGAGCACCTGGCCGAGCGCTGACCGCCGCGGCGGCCGGCGCCTCAGACCAGTCCGGCCATGCGCGCGTTCTGCTCGCGCTGGAGCTTGGTGATATAGCGCTGCACCTTGGCAAGGTTGGCGGGCGATATATCGACGAACTGGCAGCCCAGACGGTGGTTCGGCTTATTGTGGAGCAGCGTCATGTCGACCGAGTTACGGATCTGCAGGGAGGTCGTGACCGGTCCGAACTCGGGCAGCTCGATACGGCAATCCGGCAGGACCAGGCCGATCTGGTTGTTGAGCTGGCGCTTGTTGTCGAGGATCGCGATGCCGCCGCAACTGAGGTCGGCCAACGGCAAGGTCAGGGGAGCGGTTTCCCCGTTGCCCGCGACCGGCAACACGACCCGCACCGGATTGCTGAGCGGGGTCGGGATGCGGTAGTACTCACGACGCTGCAGGCGGATCAGGGTTTCGGGAACCGGGGCCTGCAAGGCCGTGCCGTTTTCATAGGCGGTCTCGCGCAGGTTCCGGACGCTGAACAGGATACGGATCTTGTCCAGTGAAGTCTCGCAATCGATGCCGCCGGCGGCCAGGATGCGGTGGTGCTGCTCGGCGTCGACCGAGCGGTCGAACGTCATCGTATTGCTGTCCGGATCGATTGCCAACAGCGAGGTAATGCAGGAATCGGACGTGCCCGACACGATCATCCTGACCAGCTGGCGCTGTTCGCTGATGCGGCGCATCAGGGCAAGGATCTCCCTGCGCGACTCGACTTCGTAGTCGTGCCAGTTTTCCGGTTCCATCTTGTTCATCGATTGCATTGACTTCCGCCGTCGTTCGTTGAGGTGAGTTGCATTGCTGCGACCGGCGGGCCAGGAAGTGGAGTTCCAGCTTGTTGCGCAGCCTCAATATGATATAGCCATGCCAACAGTTCCGCAATCGCGCGGTAAAGGGCGGGCGGGATGCGGCTGTCGAGATCGACCTGCATCAGCAGCGCCACCAGTTCCGCCGATTCGTGCACGAAGACCCCGGCCGCGCGCGCGCGCTCGATGATCTGTTCCGCTACCATGCCCTGTCCTTTCGCCACCACGCGTGGCGCGGCGTCGCCGGCCTGGTAGGCCAGCGCGGCGGCCGATTGGCGTTTGCCCGGAGTGGTATCAGTCATCCGCGTCCGTGCCGGTGGCAACCGCGAAGCCGGCCAGCGGAATGCCGGCCGCCGCCAGCGCCTCCGCCAGTCGGGGCGCATGCGTGCGCAGCAGGGACGTGGCGCCGTCGCCGGCGGTGAGGGAGACCGACAGCGTCTCGCCGCGCAGGACGAGCCTGGCCTCGAGTTCGCCGAGGTGGGCGAAACGCAGGCGCAACCCGCTCTGCCATGCCGGCTCGGGCGTGTCCGGTCCGGCATCCTGGTCGCGCGGCGGAGCGTCGCGGCCGATCCGCCATTCGAGCGGCAGGCCGGCTGTCAGCTGTCCTTGCCAGACGAGTTGCTGGTGTTCCTGAAGCGCCAGTTGCGGCGCGAGGTAGTTCGCAGCCGCGGCCTGGTCGGCGGGAGGGTGGCGCATCTGCGGCTCGGCGCCCAGGCTGTCCAGGCTACGCGCGCCGCCGGCCCATGCGGCCACGTGGGATTCGTAGAACAGGCCGCTGGACTCGAGCGCCTGGCGCAGGGCGGGCGCCAGGTCGCGTGCTGCCACCGCCTGGCCCGGCAGCAATGGGGCTGTGGCATGTACGACCGGTGCGCCGCCGGCCTGCGCGAGGGCGGCGCCGAGCAGGCGCGCGGCTGGGCTCAGCTCGCTGGTGACGCCGGGAGGCAACGCTGCATCCGCCATGGCGGACGGCGCCGATGCCGGCGGCGTGGCCGCGGCGGCGATGGTGGCCATGCCGCTCTTCGGGTCGGCACTCGCGTACAGCAGCCGCGGCGCCCCTGCGTCACCTTCGGCAAGCTGGAAGGTGGGGCGCGGATAGGCGCTCATCACGGTCAGCGGCAGCTCGGTGCCGGGCAGGGCAGTGGCCGGCAGCTGCATGCGCGCGGGAATGCCTGCCACCTCCACCAGCGAACTGCCGTCCGCCAGGCGCGCCAGCACTTGCACCGGCACTTTGGCGCCGAGCATGGTCTGCAGTGCGCGCTGGAAGGCTTGCTGGCGCGGGTCGCCGAGCGTCGCGCCGGCGGTGACGGCGGCTGGCGCGGCGACGCCGGGCAGGTCGAAACGGGCCACGTCGGCCGGCGTCAGACGGCGCCGTAGGCGCTGGCCAGGCGGCTCTGGGCGCGCGTATTGCCGATCAGGGCGGACAGCTGGGCCATCCAGGGCATCGTCAGGTCACGGATCGCGCGGTCGTCGGTCAGGATATTGCGGATGAGTGCGATCTTCCTGGTGCGCGCCGGACCGTGCATGGCAACCGTTGCTTCGTGTGCCTGCAGTATGCGCAGTTGGGCTGCGCAGTCGCGTTCCAGTTCGGTAAGACGGTCCCAGTCGCCGTCGCGCGCGGCGGCCAGCATGGCGGTGCTCAGTTGTGCCATCGATTCGTAGATGACAAGTACTTGTTCGGTCGTCGTCAGCATGCCATGTCCATTCAAATTGCCGAAGCCATGCGCGGCTGGGCCGGACGGGCATCCGGATCGATCGCCTCCCAAGCACTCTTGAGTTCGGTCAGCAGGCGTTGCACTTCCTCAATCAGCGCCGGCTGGTTGTTCAGGTTGGCCTGCAGGAGCCGGCTGCTCATGTATTCATACAGGGCGTCCAGGCTGAGTGCGATCTCGCCGCCGACATTCTTGTCCAGGCTGGCGCGCAGGCCGTTGTCGATGATACTGATCGCCTTCGAGATCGCCTTGCCCTTGGCGGCGATGTTCTTCGCCTTCATCTGCACCAGCGCGGTCGACAGAGCGACCAGTGCGCCATCGAACAGCATGGCGATCAATTTGTGGGGGCTGGCCGCCATCACGCCGGTTTCCACGCCCACGTTGGCGTACGCGTTGGCGCCGCTGCGCATTGAACCAAACATATCGAATTTCCTTTTGTTGTCTATGAGGGCTAGCTGTTGTTCGTCAGGCTGGCCAGTTGTTGCATCAGGTAGTTGCTGGTGCTGCTCATGCTGGCCATCAGCTGGTCCAGCGCCGAAAACTGGGCGCGATAGCGGGCCTCGGTCGCGTCCAGGCGCGTATTCAGGGCGGTGCGCTGCTTTTCCAGGTCCTTGATCGAGGCGTTGAAACTGTTCGTGTGGGTCGGCAGCGTGCCTACCGGGCTGAGGATGCGGCCGATCGCCGCATCGATCTGGGCGCCGAATCCCTTGTTGGTGCCGCGGCTGGCGAACAGCGCGCTCAGGTCCTTGTTGGGGTCGCTCAGCGCGCTGGTGAGCTTGGCCGAGTCGATCGCCAGGGTGCCGTCGCGCTGCGAGGTGATGCCGATGTCCGGCAAGGTGGCGGACCCGCGCGCGGCGCCCTTGATGGCGCCGCCCAGGATGCCGCGCAGCTGCGCCTGGATCGCGCGCACCGTGCTGTCGCCATTCAGGGTGCCGGCCTTGCCGGTCGCGGCATCGTAGGAGGTGGCATCGGCCATCATCTTGCTGACGTTGTTATAAGCCGTGACGAAGCCTTCGATCGCCGTGCGGATGGCCGCGGTATCCTGGTCGAGCGAGAGCCTGGTGCTGACGCCGTCCGCGGTCGTATGGCTGAGATTGAGGGTGACGCCCTGGATGGCGTCGGTGATGGTATTGCCCGGCTTGTAGATGTCGACCGAATCGACCACGATATGGGCGTCGGCCGCGGCCACCGTCTGCTTCATGTTCGGGCCGCCGGCGCCGTCGAAGGTGAGCGCCGCCAGCGACGCCGAGGCCGGTGGATCCTGGTCCGCGGGGAGCGTGATCTGCATCGCGCTGCTCTCGCCGGTTGCCTTCGAGGTCAGCGACAGGTAATTGTTCTTGCCATCGTTGATGATGCTGGCCGTCACGCCGGCATTCGATGCATTGATCGCATCGCGCACGCCGGCCAGGGTGTTGTTGCTGCTGTCGATGGTAATGTCGACGGGAGTCCTGGTCGCATCGGCTGCGAAGCTGCCGCTGGCGTAGCTGCCGAGCGCGATTCTGAGCTTGCCGGTGCCGACCGCGTCGGTGGTGGCGGCGTAGCCGGTGCCGCTGACCAGTTTCTGGGCCTGCGCCAGGCTCTTGACTTCGATGTCGTAGCTGCCGGCCACGGCGCCGCTACCGGCGCTGGCGCTCATGACGGTGGCGTCGGCAACGCTGGTCTTCAGCGGCGACATCTGGGCCGGCGTACTCAGCGCCTTGGCGGCGGTCTGGAAATCGGCCAGTGCAGACTTGAGCGTGCCGAACGCGGACAGCTTGGCCTGGTAGCTGGCTTCCTTCTTGTCGATATTGGTCAGCGGCTGGCGCTCGACCTCCATCAACTTGGTGACCAGCGCGTCCACATCCAGCCCGGACCCGATGCCTGCGGAACTGATGGTTGTCATGAATTTCCTCCAACGAGAGAGCACTATACCGCGCCGCCTGCCGGGTCAAATCATCCTTCAGAGCCAGTTTTTCCAGCCAATTCGGATCTCGGCATGGACGAGCGCGGCCTCAAGCCTGGTTCTTGATCAGCAGGCCTTGCGTCCGGTCCAGCGCCTTGGCGATGTCGAGGGCTTCCTGGCTCGGCATCTGGCGCAGCACTTCGCCGGTGTCGCGGTCGACCACCTTGACGATCACCCGCTCGCTGTCCTCATCCACCGAGAACTCGACGCTTTGCGCGGACGCCTGCAGCGATTTGTTGATGTGTTCGACGGCCTGGTGCAGGCCGGCGCCGCCGCTACGCTCGTCGGCGCGCCCGGCCGACGGCGCCGCTGCCGGGGTGACGGCCGGAGAGGCGGTCGCGGTGCCGCCGGAAAGCTGGCGTTCGATACTGGTCGCTGTCGGCTGTGGACTGCTTGCAAGTGGTCGGATTTCCATGTTCTTTCCCTAAAATGAAAAACGCCCGGCCGAAAGCAATCGGTCGGGCGTACTACATCAGGCGCGTTTACCTGCGGATCAACCGCGCAGCAGCGACAGCACGCCGTTCGGCAGCGAGTTGGCCTGGGCCAGCATCGCGGTGCCGGCCTGTTGCAGGATCTGGCCGCGGGTCATGTTGGCCGTTTCCGTGGCGAAGTCGGCGTCCTGGATCCGGCTGCGCGCCGAGCTGGCGTTCTCGGTGGCGGTGGCCAGGTTCGAGATCGTCGAGCTCAGGCGGTTCTGCACCGCACCCATGTTCGAACGCTGTTCGGCGACGTAGGCGATCGCCTTGTCGATGCGGCCGATGGCGTCCTGGGCGCCCTTGGCGGTCGAGACGTCCAGCTTGCCGCCCAGGATCGGGTCGGCGCTGCCGCCTTGTTCGACCAGGCCGAGCTTAGCCAGGCCGGCGCCGTCGGTGCCGTCTTCCAGCTTGATCGGGCCGCCGCTTTCGCTGGTCAGGCTGATCTTGCCGCGGATGGCGATGGCACCAGCATTGGGCGCAGCCGGGTTAGCAGCCGGGTCGGTCGCATCAGGCGTCGCGGTATTGAGGACTTTCCCTGCGGAGTCTGCAGCGGTCGAAATGCTGATCGTGCCAGCGTTCGCTGTTATCGTCGCAGGATCAGCGCCAGCGTCAATAGCAGCGAGAGGAGCCGGATCGCCGCCGATCACGATATCCTGGCCGGTGCTGGAGAACAGGCGCGCCTTGCCCGACTTGGCGTCGATTTCGGCGTTCACGCCGCCGCTGGTGCCAACCGCAAAGGCGGTTTGAATTTGATCGACCAGTTTTTGCTCGGCCGTCTTAGCGTTTGCACCGGGAGCGTCGTCAGTGTGCAACGTATAAGTCTTGCCATTGATGGCATATTTATCGCCATCTCCAACGTTCGACAGGTCGACAAAGGCCTCGGTGGTCGCCGTTGCTTTCACACCGGTCTGGGCCGTCAGGCTATTGATGGCCTGCGCTTTTTCCCCCGCGGTGAGCGCATCGTTGAACGCGTCCTGGTTCAGCTCAACACCGTTGATCTTGACTTTGTCGGTGCTCGCAATCTTGCCGGAGGCAGTGTTCAGCGCACCGATCGCCGTATCGGCATCGGTAGCTTGGTCAACGATAGCGGCCGAACCCGAGAGCTTGCCGCTGCCCGTGCTGGCGTTAAAACCAAGTTTCGCCAGATCTTCGCCGCCCAGCTTGATTTCCGCGCCATTCTGGCCGGCCAGGCTGATGTAGCCGTTGTAGGTTGCTCCAACAAGCTTGTCGTCCTTGTCCAAAGCTGCGGTCGCGCTGTCCAGGCCGGCAGCCCTTGCCACGTCGGCGTCCTTGGCCTTGATCGTGATCGCCGCACCGGTATCGTTCGACAGCGTGAGCACGCCCTTGTCGTCGAGCGCCGCGGTGATGCCGCCCACCTGGGCGTTGATGTTCGCGACCAGCTCGTCCATGTTCTTCGAGGCGGCGATGCTGATCTCGTCGCCCGCAGTGCCATCGGCGTTCTGGACGGTGATTTTCAGGTCGCCCGCTGCCAGCACGCCGGTGCCGGCCGCATCGCCCTTGACGACGTTGCTGGCGGACGCGGTCACGCCGGTCGTGGCGCTGCTGTTGTTGATGGCCTTGACGACTTCCGATGCCGATCGCTTGTCGTCGGTGCCCACATCCTTGGCGTCGAACTTGATCGCGGTGCCGTTGATGCTCAGCGACGCGTTGCTGAGCGTATCCAGGCCGTCAGCCTTGATGCGGCCGCTGCTGACGTCGCCCGAGGCGGCGGCGCTGCCGCTCAGCTTCAGCGACTTGGTCGACACTTCCCCGATCGAGAACGAAATGGTCTGGCCCGCATTCGCGCCCACCTGGAAGCTGGTGTTCTTGGCCGAGCCGTCCAGCAGCTTGATGCCGTTGAAGTTGGAATCGCCGGAGATGCGGTCGATTTCCTGGTACAGCTGATCGACTTCGTTCTGGATCGTGGCGCGCTCTTCGGTGCCGTTGGTGCCGTTCGAGGCCTGCACCGACAGGTCGCGCATGCGCAGCAGGATGTCGTTGATCGAGCCCATCGCGCCTTCGGCGGTCTGCGACATCGAAATACCGTCATTGGCGTTGCGGGTCGCTTGCTGCATGCCGCTGATCTGCGCAGTCATGCGGGTCGAGATCGCCTGGCCGGCGGCGTCGTCCTTGGCGCTGTTGATGCGCAGACCGGTCGACAGGCGCTGCAGCGAGGTCGCGAGCGACGACTGCGAGCTGGCCAGGTTGCGCTGTGCGTTGAGCGAGGAAATGTTGGTATTGATGACGTTGGACATTTGTTTCTCCAAACTTGCTTTTCGAAGGTGGGCGACGTGCCGCTGGTCACATTGGCCTGCCTCGCTGTTCCGGGGCATTCAAACCGTTGTTGAAATGGGTAACGGTAAGCCACGGAAAAAGTTTATAGTGGGAACGAAATTTTTTTTTATGCCCGTGATGACGATGCGGGCCGCACGGGAGGATGTGAATGAATCAACTGGCACTGGTGGTGATCGCCCGCGACGAAGCTGCTCGCATCGGGCGTTGCCTGGCATCGGCGCGCGGACTGGTCGACGAGATCGTCGTGCTCGACACCGGGTCGAGCGACGCCACCGCGGACATCGCGCGCGAACACGGCGCGCAGGTGCACCGGTTTGCCTGGTGCGACGATTTCGCGGCGGCGCGCAACGCCGCGCTCGAGCTCGCATCCTGCGACTGGAACCTGGTGCTCGATGCCGACGAATGGCTTGCCGCGGCCGACAGGGAGTCGATCGCGGACGTGCTGGCCGGGCCGGCACTGATCGGTCTGCTGCCGATCGCCAGCGAATTCGACCTGCAGGGCCGGGTGGAGCGCGCCACGTCGTGGATCGCACGCATGTTGCCGCGCGCGGTGCGCTATGCCGGACGGATCCACGAACAGCCGGTATCAAGCCTGCCGCGCCGGCGCCTGGCGTTGCCGGTGCACCATGACGGCTACCGCCAGGCGGACGCGGCGCGCAAGCGCGGCCGCAACCAGGCCCTGCTGCTGCGCGCGCTCGAGGACAGCCCGCAGGACGCCTATCTGCTCTACCAGCTAGGCAAGAATCATGAGATCGGTGGCGAATTCGAGCAGGCCGTGCCTTTTTATCGCCAGGCGCTCGCGCTGGCGGACCAGAGTGCCGCCTTCCGCCACGACCTGGTGGTGCGCGCCATCTTTACCTTGAAGAAGGCCCAACTGCACGAAGAGGCGATCCACCTGGCGGACGCCGAAATGGCGAACTGGCAGGATTCGCCGGATTATTATTTTGCCCTGGGCGACCTGCTGCTGGACTGGGCCGCCAGCAACCCGCCCGCGGCGGGCGAGTTGCTGCCGATGGTCGAGGCCAGCTTCCTGCGTTGCCTGGAGATCGGCGACCAGCCGGAGCTCGACGGTTCGGTGACGGGCCGCGGCAGCCACCTGGCGGCGCACAACCTGGCCGTGCTGTACGAGGGCATGGGAGACAGCGAGCGCGCAGCCCATTATCGCGGGCTCGCGCAGGCATCGTAGGGGGGCGCGGCCCGCCGCGCCTCAGTCCGCGATCACCACCCGGTTCTTGCCACTCGTCTTGGCCCGGTACATCGCCTGGTCGGCGCGCGCCATCAGGGAAGCCTGCTCCTCGTTCTGGTGGCGCAGCGCCACCCCGCAGGAGAAGGTGATCAGCATCTTCTCGTTATCGTGCAGGAAGAAGTGCCGGGTCAGCTCGCGCTGGACCCGCACCATTGCCGCGGCGGCGGCCTCCACGTTCGTCTCGGGCAGCAGGATCAGGAATTCCTCGCCGCCGAAGCGGGCGATCACGTCCATCGAGCGCAGCGTGTCCTTGACCACCTTGACCAGGTGGCGCAGGGCGCGGTCGCCGGCCAGGTGGCCGTAGGTATCGTTGAGCTTCTTGAAATTGTCGAGGTCGAGCAGGGCGATGCACAGCGGCGTGCCGCGGCGGTCGGCGCGCGCGCTTTCGCGCTCGAACACGTCGTCCAGGCCGCGCCGGTTCAGGCTGCCCGTCAGCTGGTCTTCGCGCACCAGCTCGCTCATGTGCAGCAGCTTCGCTTCCAGCTCCCGGATGCGCGCCTCGGCTTCCTGTACTTCCTGGTGCGCGGCGACCATGCGGTCGCGCGAGGCGAGGGCGTCGGCCTGCACCGCGCGGGTTTCGCGCAGCACTTCTTCCAGCACCACGTTCAGTTCCTCGATGTTGGCGGCGGCGCGGATGCGCTCCGAGAAGCCGCCGATCTTTTCCTGGTAATTGCCGGTCGAGGCAGCCATCGAGCCGAGGCGGTCGATGAAGGTCATCATCATGTTCTTCATGGTCGACTTGACATCGGCGATGCCATGTTTCAGCTGACCCTGCCTGTAGATGACATCCTTCAGGCTGCGCGTCGCGTCTTCGAGTGCGCGCGCATCGAGCGGGCCGGCGATCAGGTCCTGGACGGCGGCGATCTGGCCGCGCATCCAGCTGTCGTCGTCCAGCAGCCCGCTGACGTTTTCCAGCAGCAGCTTGAACAGGCGCAGCAGCAGCTCCTGCAGTTCGCCGGTGTCGCCGCTCTTCAGTTCGATCTGGTAGCAGAGTTCCTTCAGGCGCCCCCCGATTTCCTGCAGCGCCGCTTCGTCGTGCGCGGTCTTGACGGCGGCGCCCAGCGATTCGGCCTCGACGGCCAGCGGCGACGCTGCCGGCAGCAGGGCGGCCACCGCGAAGCTCAGGGTGCGGCTGAGCAGGTCGCGCATGAGCTTCGCTTCGGCATCCTCGACGCCCAGCGCCATCACCGGATGGGTGTGGCGGCGCAGGTGCTTCTCGGCCAGCTGCGACAGCATGCGCGCATAGCCGTCCCAGTCGCGCTGCCTGACCGCGCGGTTCAGGCGCGCACCGAACTCTGCCAGTTCGCCGGGCGTATCGGCCAGGCGGTAGGCGAAGCCGGACAGCACGTTTTCCGCACCCGGGTCGGGCTCGGGAGCCGGGGCGGCGGGGGACGCCGGGGGCGCGGCCACGCCGGCGATCTCGTCATAGATCTCGCGGTAGGCGTCGGGCGTCGGCGCAATGCGCCGCGTCGCCAGGCGGCGAAAGGCTTCCCGGGCGATTTCGGCCGGGTTCTGGGGGGAGCTGGGCATTTCGGACGTTGCTACTTGGAATAGTTATTATCGCAATACTAGCCTTGTTTTTTGATTTCGATCGGTCGAAAAAACACTGGAATACCGCTTAGTTATGCGGACTGTACCGAGGGGCTTTGTTGCGTAAATCAGGCTCGGCCCAGCGTGGAACGCGTAGGTCTGGTAGCCTGAACGGGATGAAACCAGCTCCACAGAAATACCGCACGACCAACTGGAAGACGTACAACGAAGCCCTCAAGGCGCGTGGATCGCTGCTCATCTGGCTTGATCCGACGATGACCTGGCATGGTCAGCCGAGCGGCAAGCGTGGGCGCAGCCAGACGTTCAGCGACGAGGCGATCCAGTTCTGCCTGAGCATCAAGTGCCTGTTCAATCTACCACTACGCCAGGCCATGGGGATGACGCAAAGCCTGCTGCATCTGGCTGGGCTCGACTGGCCGGTGCCGGACTACAGCACGGTCAGCCGGCGGCAAAAGACGCTGCAGGTGGCCATCGGCGCCATGCCGACCACGACAGGCTTGCATCTGCTGGTGGACAGTACGGGCATCAAGATGCTGGGCGAAGGCGAGTGGAAGACGAAGAAGCACGGCGCCGATTACCGCCGCCAATGGCGCAAGGTGCATCTCGGGATCGACGCTTCCACGCTCGAGATCCGGGCCATGGAAGTAACCGACAACAGTATCGGCGACGCACCTGTCCTGCCAGCGCTGCTGGGCCAGATTCCTGCTGACGAGAAGATTGCCAGCGTCAGTGGCGATGGCGCCTACGACACGAAGGACTGTCATGAAGCCATCGCGTTGCGCGCCGCGCATGCCATCATCCCGACCCGTAAGAACGCCAAGCCTTGGAAGGCAAACCGCTGTGGCGCCGATGCACGTAACGACATCCTGCGGACGACAAAAAGGGTGGGACGGGCAATATGGAAGAGATGGAGCGGCTACCACCGGCGCAGCCTTGTTGAAACCAAGATGCGCTGCTTCAGGCTGCTGGGTGAACGCGTCATGGCACGCGACTTCGATCGTCAAGTCGCCGAGCTGCAAGTGCGGGCTGCCGTGCTGAACCGTTTCACTCGGCTGGGTACCCCGGTTACGGTCCCAGTGTTATAAAACGAACTACAAATAGCGTCAGCTCGGCCTTTGCTCGATTTGCTCAACAAAGCCGTACCGAGGGCAGAACGGTCCTCGTGTCTCTTAGGAAAATTTGGTGCTCTGTTGAGAGGACTCATCGGTAGCATTGAGTGCGGTTAATCTCCGCAGTGTGGGAAAGTCAAGAATAGCAAGTTGTTTTTGTCCACCCACCAGGAGATACAAGATCATGGCGATCGACGCATATCTGCAAATCGAGGGCATTAAAGGCGAGTCGATGGACGACAGGCACAGGGACTGGATTGAATGCCTGGACGTGGACTTCGGGGTCGATCAGCCGCGTAGTCCGGTGGCTTCCACCGCCGGTGGACATACGACTGCACGGGCGGAATTCGACGAGATCCTGATTGCAAAGCTCACTGATCTGTCTACGCCTCTTCTTTTACAGCATTGTGCGATGGGTAAAACTATTCCGAAGGCAAAATTCGAGTTCTTTCGAGCCGACGGCAATGGCGAACGGGTCAAGTACTTCGAAATGGCGTTGGAGCATGTACTGATCAGTTCAGTGAAGCCAGGAATCAGGCCTGGGCACGGTATGCAAGAGCACCTGTCTTTAAAATTCGCCAGGGTGACATGGAAGTACACCCAACAGAAGATCACCGGCGGCGCGGGCGGCAGCACTGCGGGAGGTTGGGACCTGTCGACGAACAAGGTTGTCGCATAGGTGCCGGCATGGCCGCTGTCAACGTAGATAAATTCACTGAACACCTGCGCAACAATGCGGATCAGACAGGTTACGGTAACGGGCGATGTGCCTACTTCGTACGACAAGCGCTTGCAGCTGGCGGGTACGAGCCGGCCTCCTGGCCGGTACATGCCAAGGACTGGGGGCCGTCATTGTTGCGTGCCGGCTTCAAACTGGTAAAGGTGAAGAGCCTCTCGACTTTCAAGCCAATGAAAGGCGACGTTGCAGTGATTCAGGCAACTTCACATCGAAAGAGCGGCCATATCCAGGGCTTTGACGGAAGGAACTGGATATCCGATTTCGTGCAGCGGAACGGATTCTGGCCTGGCCAGGAATATCGCAAGGAGACTCCAGCCTATGTCATTTACCGCCCTTAGCCGCACGCTCTTGTGTGCGACGCTTGTCTTTGCCGGAACCGCCGTGCTGGCGAAGGATGCTCCCATTCTCCTTTCATGCGAGACCGAAAAGGTGGAACGCACGGCGTTGGAAGAAGCGCCGAGAGGAGCGCACCGTGTGGGAGAGCATGTATTGGAGGTTACTTCGCAAAAAGGCCGTCAGAAATTTGTCGACAAGCCACCGCATGATGAGGGAGGTATGGGCGGCATACACTGGCGCTACTGCGGCTATGATTCCAGGGCAAAGGCCCATTTGATCCGGAAGTCAGACAAGGGACTGTTTTCCGGGGCCCTTTTGTTGGATGAGACCGGAAAACGGCTGCGTGCCGGACATACCGCCTTGTTTTCGCCAGATGCCAAGGAGTTCCTGGCGATCGAACAGGAGGACGGCGTGGATGGCGAAAACTGGGCCGTCTACGATACGACTGGAAAGCTTCAGTGGAAAGGCTATGCGGGAACGATCGCCAAAATAAATGGTATCGAAACAGTGGTATCCACGTTCGAACATCCTCAATGGACGAGACAAGGCGTACTGACTGCGCAGTATCTTTGCGCGTCCACGAAAGTCCGCGGCATCGTCACTCTGGTCCGAGAGCCATCGGGTGCCTGGCGCTGGCACGGTCACCGGAAGTGCTCCTGAACCGCTCATGCCAATCCGAGCGGCGCCTTCGTGGGCGCCCGCGTCAATCCACAAGCTGGTTGCGGATGGCGTAGTGGGTCAGCTCCGCGCTGGTCTTCAGCTTCATCTTCGACAACAGCCGTGAACGGTATTCGCTGATGGTCTTGACCGACAGCGACAGTTCCCTGGCGATCTCGCTGACCGTCTTGCCGGAGGCGATCATCATGAGCGTCTGGTATTCGCGGTCCGACAGGGTGTCGTGGACCGGCTTCTCGTGGTCTTCGCCGAGCTGGGCCGCCAGCACCTGGGCCAGCTGGGCGCTCACATAGCGCTGGCCGCCGGCCACCAGGCGGATCGCGCTGACCAGCTCGCGCGGCGCGCTCTGCTTGGTCAGGTAGCCGGAGGCGCCCGCCTTCAGCGAGCGGATCGCGTACTGGTCCTCCCTGTGCATCGACAGCATCAGCACGGCCAGCTCCGGCTTGTCGTCCTTGATCTGCTTGAGCACTTCGATGCCGTTGCGGTCGGGCAGGGAGATGTCGAGCAGGAGCACGTTGCAGCGCGACTTGCGGAACAGCTTGATGGCGTCCAGGCCGGTTTCGGCTTCGCCGACGACGGAGATGTCGCGTTCCTCGGCGAGGATCTGTTTCAGGCCGGCACGCACGATGGCGTGGTCGTCGGCAATAAAAACGCGGATGCTGGCTTTTTCTGTCATGCTCGGGTGGGTTCGGATTGCAGCCTGATCTTGACGATCACCATCGTGCCACCTCCGGGCGCCGGCGACAAGTTCAGGGTGCCGCCCAGCGCACGGGCCCGCTCGCTCATGCCGCGCAACCCGAAGGAGTGCGGCTTGAGGCGGTCGGCCGGGGTGAGGCCGCGGCCATTATCGCAGATGGTGAGGGTCAGGTGCTGGCGCTGGCGGCGCAGCGTGACGCTGACCCGGGTCGCGCCGGCATGCTTGGCGATATTCGTCAGCGATTCCTGGAAGATGCGGAACAGGGCGCTGGCATGGTCGGGGTCGAGTTCGCCCTCGAAATCCTCGCCGTCGGCGCCGTCGGTCCGGAAAGTGCAGGCGATGCCCATCTGCTTCTCGAATTCGCGCGCCTGCCATTCCAGCGCGGCGACGATGCCCAGGTCCAGCGTCGACGGCCGCAGGTCCAGCGAAATCCGGTGCACCGCCTCGATGGTGCGGTCGACCAGGCTGTCCAGGTACTCGGCCTTTTCATGCAGCGAGGGCTCCTCCGGCAGGCGCGCCGCCAGCATGGCCAGCGCCATCTTGATCGCCGTGAGGTTGCCGCCGAGGTCGTCGTGGATCTCGCGTGCGATGCGGGTGCGCTCCTGCTCCTTGACCTGTTCGATGTGCGCGGTCAGCTCGGCCAGGCGCGCGCGCGAGCGCTTCGCTTCTTCCTGCTCCAGTTTGCTGGCCGTGATGTTGGTCATGATGCCGTCCCACTGCATGCCGCCGTCCTCCAGGGGCAGCGGCGTGGCGCGCAGGTTGATCCACTTGACGTCGTTCCAGGTGTCCTCGATGCGGATCCGGCCTTCCCAGTTCCAGGCGCAGGCGCAGGCGATCGAGGCCTGCATCGTGTCGCCGTAGCTTTTCCGGTCTTCCGGCAGGATCAGCTGCGGAAAGCGTCCGGGGTCCTGCTGCAGCTCGCTCACCGACAGGCCGAGCAGGGCGGCGCAGCCTTCGCTCAGGTAGGGAAAGGCCGTGCTGCCGTCCGGATGCCGCACGAACTGGTAGACCAGGCCCGGCATGTGGTCGACCACGGCGTTGAAGCGCGCCTGGTATTCCTGCAGCGCGGCGTTGGCGGCGTGCGCGAGCGACTGGTCGTCGCCGATCGCCAGGAACAGCGAGCGGCCGTCGCGCACGATGCGCAGGAAACACAGCTTGATCGGATAGCGGCTGCCGTCGGCGCGCAGGAAGCGCGTGGACAGGCTGACCTGGGCGCCGATTTCCTGGCCCAGCGAGGCCAGCAGCGTGTCAAACGTGGCGGCGTCCAGGCTGGGCGCCAGGTCGAACGGCGTCATGCCGCACAATTGTTCCAGGCCGTAGCCGAGGTTCTGGCGCGCGGCCTGGTTGACGTCGACCAGGCGCAGGGTCTCGGCGTCGAGCAGGTAGATCTCGGTGGTGGCGGCCTGCATCGCGGGGGCCAGCTTGGTATCGTTGTCGGTCATGGTGTCATCCTCAGCGGCGCCGTGCGCGCCATAGTACGACAAAGCGGCGCAGCACCCGCGATGCGCGGCTGGCATGGCGGCTGCCGAAGGGCACGGCGGCACGTCGGCCGCGCAGCCGGCGCGCAATGCGCATGCGCCACTGGCGCAGCCTGCGCCGCGAAGCCTGCAGCATCTGCCGAGCCCGCAGGAAGGCCTGGCTGGCGCGTAGCCGGCCGACCCAGTGGTTTTTCAGCGTCATGAACCAGCCGTGGCAGCGCGCGAACCAGCCCACCGCCAGCAGGGTCGGCAGGGTCAGCGTGTAAATCCGGGCCACCACCGCCGCCCCGCCCAGCTTGGCGATCACGATGGTGGCAACGCCCGACACGGCGTGGCCGTGCGCGATCGCCACCAGGGCCAGCAGCTTGACCGGCAACAGCATCAGTCCGGGCAGCACGAACAGGCACAGCGCGCCCCAGGGCGGCAGCAGGCGCACGCGCGCTTCGAGCGCTGCCAGCAGCGGCCAGCGTGCCAGGCCGGCGCCAAGGCGCGCACCGGCGTCCCAGCACCACTCTTCGAGCAGCAGGATCAGGGCGGCCAGGTGCACCAGTGGCGCGAACAGCCTGCTGCGGGCATTCGTCATGGCTCGTGTCATGCCCGAATGATACGGGAAATGCCGGGGCCCACCGGCGCAGCGTTGGCGCGCATGCATCATGTTTGTACGCTTAAGGCTACAATGAGGCCATGAACAAGGCTTTTGTAAAAGAGTCCGACAACGAGGACGATGACGATACCCCGGCGCTGGCGCAGCAGATTCCGGCCGGCTCCAAGAACTACATCACCCCCGCCGGCCACAAGGCCATCAAGGACGAACTGCTGCAGCTGATCGATGTCGACCGGCCGGAAGTCGTGCGCGTGGTGCACTGGGCCGCCTCGAACGGCGACCGCTCGGAAAACGGCGACTATATCTACGGCAAGCGGCGCCTGCGCGAAATCGACCGCCGCATCCGCTTCCTCACCAAGCGCCTGGACTCGGCCTTCGTGGTCGACCCGTCGGTCCATCACGGCAACGACCAGGTGTTCTTCGGCGCCACCGTCAGCTATCTCAACAAGGCGGGCGAGGAACACACCGTCACCATCGTCGGCATCGACGAGCTCGATCCGCTGAAGGGCAAGATCAGCTGGATCTCGCCGGTGGCGCGCGCGCTGACCAAGGCGCGCGAGGGCGAGGTCGTCACCCTGCAGACCCCGCTGGGCACGGACGAGCTGGAAATCCTCAGCGTCGACTATCCCGAACCGATCACGGACTGATGCCATGAAATACCCTACCGAGACCGCGCGCGAGCCGGATGCGCTCGCCGCATTGCGCTCGGCCACGCACAGCCGCCATGAGGAACTCGACAGCGGGCTGCCGATCGGCGCGCCCGATGCTTCCCTGGGCGATTACGCAGCGCACCTGAGCATGCTGCGCGCCTGGCTGGCGCCGCTGCAGGCCTGGCTGCGCACTTTCGACGATGGTCCGCAGTGCGACGCACAGTTCGACCAGGCTGGCCGCCTGGCGCTGATCGAACAGGACCTGGCGGAGCAGGACATGCCGCCAGCGTCCTCCGGCGCGGCCGGCGTGACCGGCTGGCCGCGTGACGTCAGTCCCGCCTGGCGCTGGGGCGTGTGCTACGTGATCGAAGGATCGCAGCTGGGCGGCGCCGTGCTCTACCAACGCCTGCACGCGCGGCTGGCCCCGCATCCGCTGCGTTACCTGAAAGGGGCGGACACCGGCCCCGGCCCGCGCTGGCGCGCCTTCATGCAGGCGCTGCGCGAACACGTGCGCAGCCCGCGGGAGATCCTTGACGCCAGCGCCGGCGCCTGCGCCGCCTTCGACAGCATCCTGGCGCTGGGCATGCACAGGCGCTAGCCTGCGATGCACCTCTACCGGGAATTCCCGCCGCATCCGCGTCTGGCCGGCCTGGTCGCCTGCCTGTGGAGCAGCCATGCCGTGCCGGGCGGCGCGCCGCTGCGCCACCGTGTGCTGCCGGATAACTGCATCGACATCCTGTGGCAGGACCGCGCGCCTGCCGGCTTCGTGGCCGGCATGATGTCGCGCCCGCACCGGGTCGAGGTGCTGCAACCCGTGCTGACGGTGGCGGTGCGTTTCCTGCCCGGCGCGGCGCGCGCCTTTTTCGGCATGCCGCTGCATTTGTTGCAGGACGGCCATCCCGGCTTGACCGAACTGTGGCCGCCGCACGAGGCCGAGGCCCTGGCGGCCGCATTGTGGGAACGCGAGCAGACCCTGGCGCAGCGCCTGGCGACGATCGAACGGGCCTTGCTGGCGCGCCTGCAGCGGCATGCAGTGGACCGCGGCGAGCGCCTGGTGCGCGCGGCGGTCGGGCTGATCGAAAGCTCGGGTGGCGCGCTGCGCGTCGAGGAACTGGCGCAGTCGCTGGGCGTCTCGCGCCAGCACCTGGCGCTGCAATTTCGCGAACGCGTGGGCCTGAACGCCAAGACCTTTGCGATGGTCTGCCGCTTCCGCCGCGCCAGCAGCGCCCTGCGCGGAGTGCAAGGAGCGCCGGTCGACTGGGCCGGCCTGGCAGGCGAGTGCGGGTATTATGACCAGTCGCACCTGATCCACGAATTCCGGCAGTTCGCCGGCGAGACGCCACAGGCGTTCGCGCTTGGCCGCGTGCCGGCGCCATGACCATCATCGAAACGCATGCCCAAGAAAACCCCGATCTTCCCCGGCCCGCGCACAGGACGCGGCCAAGTCCTCGCGATCCTGCTGTCCAGCGCCGACCAGGCCGGCGCCGAGCCGCTGCGCGGCCGCGTGACCCTGGCCGCCATCGTGCGCTCGCTGAAGCGCAAATACCACTGGCCGATCGAGACCACCAGCTTTCCCTCGAACGCGGCCGACGGCCGTGCCACCTGGGCCACGGTGTACAGCCTGCCGCCTGAGGTCATCGACAAGGCGCTGGATGGGCGCGGGCGCGACTGGCTGAAGAGCAGCCTGGGCGACAGGGTTTGACTGCCAACTTTGACAAGTTTCGAATTTTCCGCAGATCCACATCAGAATTTCCTGATGTTTTTATTAATTCCTCCGAGATACACTTTGTTGGCCGTTCAATAACGCGGCTTAACTCATCGGAAAGGAATTCAAATGAACAGGTTGCCATTCAAGGTCATCGGCATCGTCATCGCAGCGATCGTCGTGGTATCGCTCGCGCCTTTCGGCACCGTACCGTCCGGACACCGGGGCGTGATGACGACCTTCGGCAGCCCGAGCGACCAGGTGCTCAGCGAAGGCATCCACTTCCGCATCCCGCTGGCGCAGAAGCTCAACCTGGTCAACGTCTCGATCCAGAAGGGCGAAGGCGACGGCGATGCCGCTTCGCGCGACCTGCAGATCGTGCACACCCGCGTGGCGCTGAACTACCACGTCAAGCCGGAAGCGGCGATGACGGTGTTCCGCGACCTCGGCAACGAGCCCGGCACCCGCATCATCATCCCGTCGGTGCAGGAAGCCGTGAAGGCCGTCACCGCGCGCTTCACCGCCGAGGAACTGATCGCCAAGCGCACCGACGTGCGCGACCAGATCATGGTCCAGCTGCGCGAACGCCTGGGACGCCACGGCATCGTGGTCGACGAGTTCTCGATCGTGAACTTCAACTTCTCGCGCTCCTTCAACGAAGCGATCGAAGCCAAGACCACGGCCGAGCAGCTGAAGCTGAAGGCCGAACGCGACCTGCTGCGTATCGAAGTGGAAGCCAAGCAGCGTGTGGCCCAGGCCCGGGCCGAAGCCGAATCGCTGGCGATCCAGCGCCAGCAGGTGACCCCGGAGCTGATCCGCCTGCGCGAGATGGAGAACCAGCGCCAGGCCATCGAGAAATGGGATGGCAAACTGCCCAGCGTGGCGGGCGGTGCGATCCCTTTCATTAACGTGAACGGCGCGAAGTAAGGTTTGGGGCGGCCATGAGATGCAATATCCATGGCCGCTTCCGGGACCGGCTAATGCGCGGACAGCTTCATCAGCACGAGCCCGCCGACGATCAGGACCGCGGCGCCAATTCGCATCGGGCCGATCTGCTCGCCCAGGAAGACGATGCCGACGATGAATGCGCCAATCGCGCCAATCCCGGTCCAGACGGTATACGCCGTCCCTAAAGGCAGGGTGCGCATTGCCACGGACAGCAAGCCGAAGCTTGCCGTCATGGTGACGATGGTAACGATGGAATAGGTGGGATGGGTAAAACCATTCGACAGTTTCATCGAATATGCCCATACGACTTCGAACAGACCGGCGACAAGCAACAGGATCCAGGCCATGACGGCTCCCTCTTCAAGCCGGGCCGTCCCGCATGTTTTCCCGGATGGGGGAGGTCGTCCTCCGATCCAGCATTGTAGCGGAGCTTCCATTTTTCCAATACCCGGCCATGGCGAAATGGCATCATGTGGCTTTTACCGGGATGTCAGGAGACTAAAAATGATCAAGGGATTACGCACCGTGAAGTACCCCGTACCGGACCTCGACCAGGCCAAGGCCTGGTTTGCCGAGGCCTTCGGCACCGCGCCTTACTTCGACCAGCCGTTCTACGTCGGCTTCGCCATCGGCGGCTTCGAGCTGGGTTTGGTGCCGGACGGGACGCCGGGCACTGCGGGCTCGGTGGTGTACTGGGGCGTGGACGACATCGAGGCCGAGGTCGCGCGCATCGTCGGGCTTGGTGCGACGGAACACGAGGCGATCCAGGATGTGGGGGAGGGGATCAGGGTGGCGGAGCTGAAGGACCCGTTCGGGAATGTGCTGGGGCTGATCCAGAATCCGCTGTTCGATACGGCTGCGGTGTCCTAGTCGTCGTCCCCGCGCAGGCGGGAACGACGATGAGTCAGGTCCGCTCGCGCTCGACCCGGTTCACGCCCGCCACGCGCCGCAGGTTGCGGATCAGGTGGGCCAGGTGCACGCGGTCCTTCACCTGGATCGTGAAGCGCAGCTGGGTCATCATGTGTTCATCGTCCTCGTCCATGCCGACGTAGGTGATGTTGGCGTCGGACTCGCCGATCTCGGCGGCCACGCGGGCCAGGATGCCCTTCTCGTTGTTGATCAGGAGGCGGATGCGGCAGTCGAAGCGGCGGTTCAGCTCATTGCCCCACTGGACCGCGATCCAGCGGTCCGGCTCCTTGTTGCGCAGGCGCTTGGCCTGCGAGCAGTCGCCGGTGTGCACCACCAGGCCCTGGTCGCGGCGCAGCTGGCCGACGATCTGGTCGCCCGGGATCGGCAGGCAGCAGGGCGCCAGCTGGACCGAGACGCCTTCGCTGCCGTAGATCGTGACCGGATCCAGTTCGGGCGAATTGCTCGGCTGGGCCGGCACCGCGTCGACCGGCGCGTCCATCATGCCGAAGATGTGGCGCGCCACCAGCGCCGGCATGCGCTTGCCGATGCCGATGTCGGCGTACAGCTCTTCCATCGACTTGGCCGAGGATTCGGCCAGCAGCTTGTCGATGGTGGAGGGCGAGAGTTCGCCGCGGATGCCCAGCTGGGCCAGCGCCTGGCTCAGCAGTTCCTGGCCCAGTTCCACCGATTCGTTCAGGTTGATGGTGCGCAGGTAGTGGCGGATCGCGGAACGCGCCTTGCCGGTACGGACAAACGACAGCCAGGTCGGGCTCGGGCGCGAATCCGGGTCGGTCTCGATCTCGACGATGTCGCCGTTGCGCAGCTCGGTGCGCAACTGGGCCGGCTCGTGGTTGATCTTGACCGACACGGTATGGTCGCCGATGCCGGTGTGGATCGAGTACGCGAAGTCGAGCGGGGTCGCGCCGCGCGGCAGGGCGATGATCTTCGACTTCGGGGTGAACACATACACCGAGTCCGGGAACAGGTCGACCTTGACGTGCTCGAGGAACTCGGCCGAGTCGCCGGTCTGCTGCTGGATGTCGAGCAGCGACTGCAGCCAGGCGTGGGTGCGCTGCTGCAGGTCCGACATGTTCTGGTCGCCGGTCTTGTACAGCCAGTGCGCCGCCACGCCGCTCTCCGCGGTGCGGTGCATTTCCTGGGTGCGGATCTGGAATTCGACCGGGGTGCCGTAGGGGCCGATCAGGGTGGTGTGCAGCGACTGGTAGCCGTTGATCTTGCGGATCGCGATGTAGTCCTTGAACTTGCCGGGCATCGGCTTGTACAGGGCGTGCAGGGTGCCGAGCGCCACGTAACAGTTCGGGACCGTGTCGACCACCACGCGGAAGCCATAGACGTCCAGCACCTGCGAGAACGACAGGCGCTTGTTGCGCATCTTTTTATAGATGCCGAACAGGGTCTTTTCGCGGCCGTAGACTTCGGCCTGGATGCCTGCCACGCCGAGCTGGTTCTTGACCGCGTCGAGGATTTTCTTGACCACTTCGCGGCGGTTGCCGCGCGCGGCCTTGATCGCTTTCGCCAGCGTCTGGTAGCGCAGCGGGTACAGGTGCGAGAACGACAGGTCCTGCAGCTCGCGGTAGATGTCGTTCAGGCCGAGCCGGTGCGCGATCGGCACGTAGACTTCCATGGTCTCGCCGGCGATGCGGCGCTTCTTGGCGGGCGCCATCACGCCCAGCGTGCGCATGTTGTGCAGGCGGTCGGCCAGCTTGATCAGGATGACGCGCACGTCCGATGCCATGGCCAGCAGCATCTTGCGGAAGTTCTCGGCCTGGGCCTCGACCACGCTCTGGAATTCGATCTTCTCCAGCTTGGACAGGCCGTCGACCAGGTTCGCGACCTGGGGGCCGAAGCGCTCCAGCAGCTCTTCCTTCTTGACGTCCTGGTCCTCGATCACGTCGTGCAGCAGCGCGGCCATGATGGCCTGGGCGTCCAGCTTCCAGTCGGCGCAGATCTCGGCGACGGCGATCGGGTGGGAGATATAGGGTTCGCCCGACTTGCGCACCTGGCCGAGGTGCATCTCGTCGGAGAAGCGGTAGGCTTCCTTGACCTTCTTGAGTTCAGCGGGCGTGAGGTATTCGCCCAACTTGCTGGCGAGGTGGGAAATCGACGCGACACCTGGAGCAGGGGCCGGCTCGGCTTCGTGCGGCTTGCTGGCAGGCCTGCCGGGTCTGCCTTTGGTGGTGCTTGCGTGGGTGGATTCCGGGGGAGACAAGGTCATACTCGAAGATAATCAGCCGCTGTGTGGGGACAGCATAGCAGAATAAGCCGGGGTCAGAGCCCGCTTGATGCGCTTGAGCTCCAACCCCGGCTTATTCTTGTACTGCCGATGCCGGCTGGCGTAATTACATCGGGACCTTTTTCAGCATCTCGATGCCGACCTTGCCGGCGGCGATTTCACGCAGGGCGACGACGGTCGGCTTGTCCTTGGCTTCGACCTTCGGGGTGTGGCCCTGCAGCAGCTGGCGCGCGCGGTAGGTCGCGGACAGGGTCAGCTGGAAGCGGTTCGGGATATTCTTCAGGCAGTCTTCGATGGTGATGCGGGCCATGGTGTGCTCCTAGATCTGGAAATAAATTGCGAATCGGGCGGTAATTCGGGGTCAGAGCCCGGTTTTAACGAATGGGCTCTGACCCCGAATTACCGAGGGATCAGCTCTGCGGTTGGTGCGCGTGGATGCCTAACTGCGCGAACAGCGAAGCATTGCGGGCCGCCTGCTGGGCGAATCGTGCTCGTGTCGCTTTGACAATCGCCCTCAGCTCGGACAGGGCGACGTTGAACTCTTCGTTGATGATAGCATATTCGAACTCCGGAGCGTGAGCGATCTCACCGCCCGCGGCCAGCAAACGTCGCGTGATGATGTGCGGTTCGTCGGTGCCGCGCTTGTGCAGGCGCTCTTCCAGCGCCGCGATCGACGGCGGCAGGATGAAGATGCCGGCTGCATCCGGGAACAACTTCTTGACCTGGCGCGCGCCCTGCCAGTCGATCTCCAGCAGGATGTCGGTGCCGTTCTTCATTTCCTGTTCGACGCTCAGGCGGCTGGTGCCGTAGTAATTGCCGTGCACCTCGGCCCATTCCAGGAACTCGCCGCGGTCGGCGCGGGCGACGAAGTCGTCGGCGGTCGTGAAGTGGTAGTGGACGCCGTCCTGTTCGCCCGGGCGCGGCGGACGCGTGGTGGTCGAGATCGACAGCTTGATGCCGGGCTCCTGCGCCAGCAGGGCATTGACCAGGGTCGATTTGCCGGCGCCGGACGGGGCGGCGACAATGAACAGGCTGCCGGAGAAGGCGGTGGTGATCATGGTTGTTCCTTTTGCTACGTTTTCGATGTTCATAAATCCACGTGGGCACGGAACACCCACCCCGTAGGGTGGGCACACCGTGCCCACGCATGCCAAGCTTGAAAAGCCGGCGATTGATCAGTGGGGTCAGAATTCGGGGTCAGAGCCCGGTGTTCACGGGTGGGCTCTGACCCCGAATTCATGACCCTCGATTATTCGAGATTCTGCACCTGCTCCCGCATCTGCTCGATCAGCAGCTTCAGCTCCATCGACGCATCCGCCAGCTCCTTGACCGAGGCCTTGGCGCCCAGCGTGTTCGCTTCGCGGTTCAGTTCCTGCATCATGAAGTCGAGGCGCTTGCCGACCTGGCCGCCCTTTTTCAGGATGTGACGGGTCTCGTTCAGGTGCGCGGTCAGGCGCGACAGCTCTTCCGAGACGTCGATGCGGATGCCGTACAGCGTGACTTCCTGGCGGATCCGCTCGAACACTTCCTGGCGTGTCAGCACCTGCGGGTTGGCGTGGCCGGCCAGGCCCAGCGCGTCCTGCATGCGTTCCACCGCCTTCTGCTGGAATTGCGAGATCACCTGCGGGATCAAAGGCGTGATGCGCTTGACGATGGCTTCCATCGATTCGATGCGCGACAGCAGCATCGCCTCCAGGGCGGCGCCTTCGCGCTTGCGGCTGTCGACGAAAGCGGCCACCACCTGTTTGGTGAGGGCGGCGACGTCGGCCTGCAGCGATTCCTGGCCAACCTGCGCCTCCTCGATCACGCCCGGCCAGCGCAGCAGTTCGGCCACGGTCATCAGCGGGGCCGAAACGAAATGGCGCGTGACTTCGGATTGCAGCCGTGCCAGGTCGGCCAGCAGTGCCTGGTTCAGTACCTGGGAGCCGCTTGCCGCCTTGCGGCCGAAGGACAGGCGGACTTCCACCTTGCCGCGCGTGATCGCCGCCATGATCGCCGAGCGCAGGTCGGGTTCCAGCGCGCGCAGTTCGTCGTTGATGCGGAACTGCAGGTCGAGGAAGCGTGAATTGACGCTCTTGATCTCGATGGTGAGGGTGCCGGCAGCGCCTTCGCTGGTGGCGACCGCATAACCTGTCATGCTAGAAATGCTCAATGGAATCCCCGAGTTATCACGGGGCCGCGAGGGCCCCTTTATTCTTTACAAAGCGGTGATTTATCCACACAATCGCCGTGTTACGCAAGGAATACTTCCCACATGGCTGCACAAAATAACGCTCCCCTGCCCGATGGGCTGGAAATTGGCGGATATCGCATTGTAAAGAAAATTGCGTCCGGCGGGTTCAGTATTGTTTATCTTGCATATGATGGCGACGGCAATGCGGTCGCGATCAAGGAATACCTCCCCAGCGCCCTGGCGCTGCGCCAGCCCGGCCAGCTGATTCCCATCATTTCGAAGGCCAATCTGCCGGTGTTCCGCATCGGCCTGAAGTGCTTTTTCGAGGAGGGCAGGGCGCTGGCCAGGATCGTCCATCCGAACGTGGTGCGGGTCCTGAACTTCTTCCGCGCCAACGACACGGTCTATATGGTGATGGCCTACGAATCGGGCCATTCGCTGCAGGAGCAGATCGCGCGCCTGCTGGCCAAGGGCCAGCGCGCCAGCGAAGGCTTCATCCGCCAGGCCTTCAAGGGCGTCTGCGGCGGCCTGCGCGAAGTCCACGCCAACAAGCTGCTGCACCTGGATCTCAAGCCCGCCAACGTCTACCTGCGTACCGACGGCACCCCGCTGCTGCTGGACTTCGGCGCCGCGCGCCAGACCATCAACACCGACGTGCCGACGCTGGCGCCGATGTACACGCCCGGCTTTGCCGCCCCCGAGCTGTATGCGAAGGGCGCCGCGCTCGGCCCCTGGACCGACATCTACAGCATCGGCGCGGCGATCTACGCCTGCATGGCCGCCGCGCCGCCGCAGCCGGCCGACCAGCGCCGCACCCGCGACGAGATGCCCGAGCGCTTCGCCAGGATCGCAGATGCGTATTCGCCCGAACTGCTGGCGATGACGCGGGCCTGCCTGGACATGGACCCGCTGGCGCGTCCGCAGAGCGTGTTCGCGGTGCAGAAGGTGCTGCAGGCGGCCATGCCCGGCGCGCCGGTGCCGGCCGCGCCGGCCGCGTCCGCCGCGCGGCCCGCAAAAGAACGGGCCGACGCGCCCGCGGCATCCGGCTGGCGCAGCCTGGTCGGCCGCATCAATCCCTTCGCCTAGGAACCGCCATGCAGTTTTCCGTCTACCAGCAAAGCCACATCGGCGGCCGCAAGGTCAACCAGGACCGCATGGGCTACAGCTACACGCGCGAAGCCCTGTTGCTGGTGCTGGCCGACGGCATGGGCGGCCACCAGCGCGGCGAGGTCGCGGCCGGCATCGCCCTGCAGACCATGTCGGCGCTGTTCCGCAATGCGGCCACGCCCTGGGTCAGGAAGCCCGAGCGCTTTCTGGAAGAAGCCTTCATGCAGGCCCACGAAGCGATCCAGCGCTACGCCCGCGAGCAGGGCATGCCGGACAACCCGCGCACCACCATCGTCGCCTGCCTGGTTCAGCACAACTGCGCGGTGTGGGCGCATTGCGGCGACTCGCGCCTGTACTGGCTGCGCCGCGGCCAGATCCTGGCGCGCACGCGCGACCACTCGCACATCGAACACCTGATCGCCAAGGGCCTGGCCGACCCCAGCGAGCGCAATACCCACCCCGACCGCAATAAACTCTACAGCTGCCTCGGCGCCAACACGCCGCCGCGGGTCGAGCTGTCGCGCCAGGCCAGCCTGGAGCCGGGCGACGTGCTGCTGCTCTGCTCGGACGGCCTGTGGGGCATCCTGCCCGACACCGAGATCGTGCACCAGCTGTCGACCCACACCATCGTGCAGGCGGTGCCGGACATGATCGGCATGGCCACCGCGATCGCAGGCAGCCGCGGCGACAACACCACCGCCCTCGCCATCCAGTGGCAGGGCGCGCACGATGCGGCATCCAGCGGCGACGACGGCATGGTCTCGACCCTGATGCTGCCCGAAGGCGAAGTCACGACGCGCCTGGCCGAGCAGCCGGCGGCCGATCCGGCGAATCCGGCCACCGCGGCGCTGGACGACTTCGACGACGAAGACATCGAAAAGGCCATCGCCGAGATCCGCGACGCGATCGAAAAATCTTCCCAGCTACTCAAATGATCGAATAAAAGGACCCAAATGACCTTCACCACCCGCCCCAGCAACCGCAGCGTCGACCAGCTGCGCAGCATCCGCATCACCCGCCAGTACACCAAGCACGCCGAAGGGTCGGTCTTGATCGAATGCGGCGACACCAAGGTGATCTGCACCGCCAGCATCGAAGAGAAGGTGCCGGGCTTCCTGAAGGGCAAAGGGCAGGGCTGGATGACGGCGGAATACGGCATGCTGCCGCGCTCGACGCACACGCGCATGGACCGCGAAGCCGCGCGCGGCAAGCAGTCCGGCCGTACCCAGGAGATCCAGCGCCTGATCGGCCGCTCGCTGCGCGCCGCCTTCGACCTGGAAGCCTTCGGCGAGCGCACCCTGCACCTGGACTGCGACGTGATCCAGGCCGACGGCGGCACCCGCACCGCGTCGATCACCGGCGCGATGGTGGCGGCCTACGATGCCTTCAACGCGCTGGTCGGCCGCGGCCTGATCGGCGCCGTGCCGGTCAAGCAGTTCGTGGCGGCGGTGTCGGTGGGCGTGTACAAGGGCATGCCGGTGCTGGACCTCGACTACATCGAGGATTCCGACTGCGACACCGACATGAACGTGGTGATGACCGACCTCGGCCACTTCGTCGAAGTGCAGGGCACGGCCGAGGGCGCGGCCTTCTCGCGCGCCGGCATGAACCGCCTGCTGGACCTGGCCGAGAAGGGCATCCGCGAACTGGTGACCCTGCAGAAGCAGTCGCTGGGCCTGATCGGCTGAGCGCCGTTACAGCTTTTCGATCTGCCGGTCGATCGCCTTGCGGGCGCGCTCGTTGCGCTCGCTGTAGCGGTCGGTCAGGTAATCGGTGCGGCCGCGCAGCAGCAGCGTCATCTTGAAAAGCTCTTCCATCACGTCGACCACGCGGTCGTAGTAGGCGGAAGGACGCATGCGGCCGGCCTCGTCGAATTCCTTGTAGGCCATCGGCACCGAGGACTGGTTCGGAATCGTGAACATGCGCATCCAGCGCCCCAGCAGGCGCAGCGTGTTGACGACGTTGAAGGACTGCGAACCGCCGCAAACCTGCATCACCGCCAGCGTGCGGCCCTGGCTCGGGCGGATCGCGCCCATTTCGAGCGGAATCCAGTCGATCTGGTTCTTCATCACCGCGGTGATCGCGCCATGGCGCTCCGGGCTGCACCAGACCTGGCCTTCCGACCACAGACAGAGTTCGCGCAGCTCGGCCACCTTCGGATGCGTCTCCGGCACGCTGCCGACCATCGGCAGTTCCATCGGATCGAAGATCTTCACCTCGGCACCGAAATGCTCGAGGATGCGCGCCGCTTCGTAGGTGAGAAAGCGGCTGAAGGAGCGTTCGCGCAGCGAGCCGTACAGCATCAGGATGCGCGGCGGGTGCTGCAGGTCGCCTTGTGGCGCCAGCTTGTCGATGGTCGGCAGGTCGAGCAGTTCGGGTTTGATGTTGGGGAGATTCGGGATCTTGTCCATGATTTCTTTCAGCTCAGTCCAGACCCAGGCGCAGGGCCAGCGCGCTCAAGGTCACCAGAAGAATGGGCAGCGTCAGCAGGATGCCGACCCTGAAATAATAGCCCCAGGAGATGCGGATGTTCTTCGCCGACAGCACGTGTAGCCACAGCAAGGTGGCGAGGCTGCCGATCGGCGTGATCTTGGGGCCCAGGTCGGCGCCGATCACGTTCGCGTAGACCATCGCCTCGCGCACCGCGCCCTGGGCCATAGTGGCGTCGATGGCCAGCGCGCCGACCAGCACGGTCGGCATGTTGTTCATGATGGACGAAAGGATGGCCGTGATGAAGCCCGTTCCCAGCGCGGCGCTCCAGATGCCGTGCTGCGCGCAACGATCCAGCAAGGCCGTCAGCCAGGCGGTCAGCCCGGCATTGCGCAGGCCGTACACGACCAGGTACATCCCCAGCGAAAACACGACGACCTGCCACGGCGCCCCACGCAGCACCTCGCGGGTCGGGATGCGCTGCCCGCGCGCCGCCACGGCGAGCAGGAGCAAGGCGCCGGTCGCGGCGACCGCGCTGATCGGCACGCCGGCGTCGTCGAGCCAGAAGAAACCCACGAGCAGCATCGCCAGCACCCACCAGCCGGTGAGGAAGGTGGCGCGGTCGTGGATCGCTTCCATCGGCTGCTTGAGCTGGGCCAGGTCGTAGTCGGGCGGGATGTCCTTGCGGAAGAAGCAAACGAGGGCAGCGAGCGTGGCCGCCACCGACACCAGGTTGACCGGCACCATCACCGCCGCATAGCGTGCGAAGCCGATCCCGAAGTAGTCGCTCGATACGATGTTCACCAGGTTCGATACGCCAAGGGGCAGGCTGGCGGTATCGGCGATGAAGCCGGCCGCCATCACGTAGGCCAGCGTCGCCCGGGGCGTGAAGCGCAGCGCCGTCAGCATGGCGACGACGATGGGCGTCAGGATCAGCGCGGCGCCGTCGTTGGCGAACAGCGCGGCCACCGCGGCGCCGAGCAGGACCAGCAGCACGAACAGGCGCCGTCCGCTTCCTTTTCCCCAGCGTGCCACGTGCAGCGCCGCCCATTCGAAGAACCCGGCTTTGTCGAGCAGTAGGCTGATGACGATCACTGCCACGAAGGTGCCGGTCGCGTTCCAGACGATGTGCCAGACCACCGGGATATCGCCGACCTGGACGACGCCGGCGAGCAGGGCTGCCGAGGCACCGGCGGCGGCGCTCCAGCCGATGCCCAGTCCGCGCGGCTGCCAGATGACCAGGCCGAGGGTGGCGACGAAAATGAGAAAGGCGCTCAGCACGGCGCTGCCCTAGCCGCCGATGCCGCCGATGCGGTCGAGCTCCACCTTCAGGCGCGCACGGTCGGCTTGCAGCAAGTCCGGCGGCAGGGCGAGGAAGGCTTCGATGCGCGCACGCAGGATCGCATAGGCCTGCTCGAAGGCCGCGTCGATTTCCGCATCGGGACCGACCACGTGGCTCGGATCGTCCACGCCCCAGTGCGTATGCAGGACCGGGCCGAGATAGGCCGGGCAGGTCTCGCCGGCGGCACTGGCGCAAACGGTGACCACGATGTCGGGCACCAGCGGCAGCGCGTCCCAGGACTTGCTGAAGTAGCCCGCGGTCGGGATGCCCTTGGCGGCCAGCAGGGCCAATGCCCGCTCGTTCAGCTTGCCCGTTGGCTGGCTGCCGGCGCTGATGGCGCGCCAGCCGCTCGGGGCCAGGTGGTTGAAGACGGCCTCGCCGATGAGCGAGCGGCAGGAATTGCCGGTGCAGAGAAAAAGGACGTTCATAGCAGGGTCAGGCCTTGCAGGCCGGAGGGCAGGGTTCGCCCCCGCAGCAGTTCTCGGTCAGGAAACCGACCAGCGCATTCATCGTGTCGAACTGCGCGGCGTAGATCACGAAGCGGCCTTCCTGGCGCGGCACGATCAGCTTCGCATGGCTCAGTTCTTTCAGGTGGAAGGACAGCGACGAGGGCGGCATGCCGAGCGCGTCGGCGATGCGGCTGGCGGCGAGTCCGGCGGGGCCGGCCTGCACCAGCAGGCGGTAGGCAGCCAGCCGCGATTCCTGGGCCAGTGCTGCCAGGGCTGTTACCGCATCATTGTTGTCCATGCTCGACTCGCGTATCGTTTCGATATTTCGAGTATAGTGGAAATGTATCGCGGCTCGCAAGCGGGGGTGGGTGGTCCGTGACTGTTTACAGGAATTTGAGTGCCGGCGGGCGCATGCTGTCGACGTCGAAGGCTTCGGAGCGCGCCCCGCCGGCCATCATGCTGAAGGGCGAGACGTCGCGGCCGCCGCGCGATGCCGCCAGGCGGCTGTTGAAGACGCCGAAGCCTTGGCCGGCCGGGCGCGGACCGTCGTCGAGGCGCCCGAAGCTGTCGACGCTGTCGAAGCCGAAGCCGCCGCGCTCTTCTTCCAGCGCCTCCAGGCGCGCTTCCAGCCGGGCGACGGTCGCGCGCAGCGCGGCCAGCTCGCGCTCCTTCTCGAGCAAGGCCTCGCGATGCGCCGCTTCCAGCTGGCGGATGCGCTGCTGGGCGTCGCCGTGCAGGCGGTCAGCCAGTTCTTCGACGAAGTCGTGCAGGCTGCGCGCGGTGTCTTCGCGCATGCTGCCGGCATCCCGTCCCGTGTCCTCGTCGGCCAGCTCCTTCAGGAAGCGGTGGATGGTCGATTTCGAGCCGGTATTGCCCAGGGCCAGGCGCACCGCGTCGACGGAAGGGTAGCGCCCCGCCGCCAGCAGTTGCTCGCGGCAGGTCCGGACCTGCGATTTTGAAAGACCGCTTCTCGCCATGGGGTGTTATGAACTCGCTTGATTGACCAGGCCGCTGTGCTGCGCCCGGTGCAATTTGGGATGCACGACCGGGATCGTCAGCATGGTACTGCCGACTGCCATCAGCAGCAAGGCCGTGAAGGTTTCGCTGGTGATGATCTGCTTGTCGAGCAGGATGTTGGCGAAGATGATCTCGATCAGCGCCTTGGTCTGCAGCAGCCAGCCGATGATCGAGGCTTCGCCGCTCTTCCAGTTCAGGAGCTTGCCGGCGATATGGGCAGCCGCCAGCTTGCCGCCGACCGAGGCGAACAACAGCAGGCCGGCCGCGAAGAACACCTGGTAGCCGCCCAGGTCCCATTTGGTGCGCAGGCCGGTGCTGAGGAAGAACACCGGCATCAGCACCATCAGCACGTTCTTGAAGAGGGCATCCAGCTGCTCCTGGCCGAACCAATCGGCATCCATCACCACGCCCGCCAGGAAGGCGCCGACCATGAAGTGCAGTCCGGCCCAGTCGGCGCCGAACGCGCAGGCGATCAGCCAGCCGAGGGCGACGTACCAGCGGTCGCTGCGCGGCAGGCGCGCCATCAGGCGGCGGAAGGGCACCGTCAGGAACACGAACAGCAGCAGGAAGCCGAGCTGGCGGCCGACCCGTTCCCAGTCGAGCATGATCAGCGCCAGCACGCCCCAGATCGCGACGTCGTCCAGGCTGGCGTAACGCAGGATGCGCTGGCCCATCGGCTGGCGCAGGATATTCAGCTTTTCGAGCAGGAGCACCAGGATCGGCAGCGCGGTCACGGCGCAGGCCATGCCGGTGCCGAGCATGAACTGCCAGGGCGCCGCCTTCGACCCGATCCAGCCCTGGTATTGCATCAGCAGGAAAGCAGCGGCGCAGCCGGCCAGCAGCGGGACGCCCAGCGACAGGCCGGCCGTGGCCGCGCTCTCGCGGCGGTACTGCCAGACCTTCTTGAGGTCGAGTTCCACGCCGGCCAGCATCACGAACAGCATCACGCCCCATTGCGCGATGCCGTTCAGGGTCTTCACCACGTCCGGATTGAAAACGAATTTGTGGTACTCGGGAAAGAATGCGCCGACCACGCCGGGGCCCAGGATGATGCCCATGATGATCTGGACGATCACCAGGGGCGCAAAATAATCGGTGCGGCACAGGCGCCAGACCAGATAGGGGGCGACGAAGATCAGCAGCATCGCCAGCAGGAAGATTTCCGTGGTGCTCATTGCTCAGGTCTCCTTGGTACGTAATTATGTAATGGTGTACGGACAGTGATGCTAACGAACAATTAACCGCATGCAAAGAAATTTCTGCCAAAATGGGAAGGTTTCCACACAAACCTGACTGATCTGATAGGCTGGATTGCGGCGCGCGCAGGCGCAGGAGGACCAATGAAGAACAAGCTCGGCGTACTGGCGCAGGCAGCGCTGCTGGTGGTATCGACGGTCGCCGGCATGGCGGCGCAGGCAGCCAACCCGATCGTGCCCGGCTGGTACGCCGATCCGGAAATCCGCATCTTCGATGGCCGCTACTGGATCTATCCGACCTATTCCGACGCTGCCGGCAAGCCGGAGCAGCCGCCATCCTTCAACGCCCGGCAAAAACGGCTGCGCGCACAGACGCAGCTGATCTGGGAACCCTTCCTGAAGCAGACCTTCCTCGACGCCTTTTCCTCGCCCGACCTGGTGCACTGGACCAGGCACCCGCACGTGCTCGACGTCGAGCGGGTTGCCTGGGCCGCCTATGCCGTCTGGGCGCCTTCGGCCATCGAGCACCATGGCCGCTACTACCTGTTCTTCGGCGCCAACGACATCAAGAGCAACGGCCAGCTCGGCGGCATCGGCGTGGCCGTCAGCGACCGTCCCGAGGGGCCATTCAGGGACGCGCTCGGCAAACCGCTGATCGGCGAAATCCACAACGGCGCCCAGCCGATCGACCAGATGGTCTTCAAGGACGACGACGGCCAACTCTATATGTATTACGGCGGCTGGAAGCATGCCAACGTGGTCAGGCTGGCGCCCGACCTGCTCAGCCTCCTGCCTTTCCCGGATGGCGTCACCTACAAGGAGATCACGCCGGACCCGGCCTATGTGGAAGGCTCCTTCATGGCCAAGCGCAAGGGCGTGTATTACCTGATGTGGTCGGAAGGGGAGTGGACCGGGCCGGATTACCGCGTCGCCTACGCCATGGGCGCGTCACCGGTCGGGCCCTTCAGGCGTATCGGCACGATCCTCGAGCAGGACGCCAGGATCGCGCGCGGCGCCGGGCACCATTCGATCGTGAACATTCCGGGCAGCGACGACTGGTACATCGCCTATCACCGCCGGCCCTTGAACGACAAGGACGGCAACCACCGCGAACTGGCCATCGACCGGCTGTATTTCAATGAAGACGGTACGATCAGGCCGGTCACGATGACCAGCGAAGGCGTGCCGCCGCGGCCGCTCAAAGGCTCAGCACCCTGATCGCCGGCGACGTCGCCGGCACGGCCTTGCGCGCATCCTGTGCCCGCGGCGCTTCGACACCCGCACTGCCGGTCGCGGCCCCTGGCGCATCGAACTGGCAGCCGCTGGCCTCGTGCAGTTCCCATGCGCCTTCGCCCTTCAGGCGCAGCACGTGGGTGTGGTGGCGCAGCACCGCCGCCCGGTGCGCGATGCTGATCAGGGTGGTGCCGCTTGCGCGCAGGCGCGCATACAGCGACGCCTCGTTTGCGCTGTCGAGCGCACTGGTCGCCTCGTCGAGGATCACGATGCCGGGTTCGTGCACCAGCACGCGGGCGAAGGCCAGGCGCTGCTGCTCGCCCACCGACAGCAGCTTTTCCCAGTCCTGCACCGCATCCAGGCCGCCCACGCGCTCGGCCAGATAGGGCAGGTGGACCTGCTCGAGGATGGCCAGCAGCTGGTCGTCGCTCAGGTCGCAATCCGCGCTCGGGTAGATCAGCTGGCTGCGCAGGCTGCCGTGCTGCAGGTAGGGCTGCTGCGGCAGGAAGAAGAACTCTTCCATCGGCGGATGGCGGATCGTGCCGCTGCCGCGATGCCACAGGCCGGCGATCGCGCGCAGCAGCGAGCTCTTGCCGCAGCCGCTGTCGCCGGTGATGAGCAGGGCGTCGCCGGGTTTGAGGACCAGGTTCAGCTCCTTGATCAGCACGCGGTCGGATTGCGGCGGGTGCAGGGTCAGGGCTTCGAGCGTGAGCTGCTGGCCCGGGCGCTTCTGGATGCGCGGCTGCAGGCTTTCCTCCGCCGGCTTGCCGCTCTCGGCCGGCAGCAGCAGGTTCGACAGCCCCTGCAGGCGGTCGATGCCGGCCACGAAGCGGCTCAGGCTCTCGAAGTTGTCGACGATGACGCCGACCGCGCCCAGCACGGCGGTAAAGGCGCCGGCCGCCTGCACCGCGCGGCCGACCTCCAGCTCGCCGGACAGCACCTGCGAGGCCAGGATCACGCTCGGCAGCACCAGGGTCAGCTGGCTGAAGGTGCGCTGGAAGAAGTTGAGCGAACGCTGCTTGCGGATCAGGCGCGCGAAGTTGTTGATGACCTTGTCCAGCTTGCTGTCGATGTGGGCGCGCTCCTGGGCCTCGCCGCGGTAGAAGGCGATCGACTCGGCATTCTCGCGCACGCGCATCAGGCTGAAGCGGAAATCCGCCTCGCGCCGCAACTGCCAGAAATTCAGGTGGATCAGGGGCGTGCCGAACACCCACAAGGCGACCACGGTGCCGGTCAGCGCATACACCGCCAGCACGCCGACCAGCAGGTGCGAAATCGACCACAGCACGGCGCTGAAGGCCACCAGCTGCATGATCGAACCCAGGAAGATCAGCAGGAAGTTGATCGACCTGCCGGTAAAGGTGTTGATGTCCTCGCTGATGCGCTGGTCGGGGTTGTCGATGTCGGGGTCGGCGCCCAGCTCGTAGTACTTGCGGCCTTGCAGGTAGCCGTCGAGGAAGCGGCCGGTCAGCCAGCGCCGCCACTTGTTGGCGAACAGGTCGCGCATGTAGTAATAGAAGGCGTAGATCGGCACCGCGAAGGCCAGCACGAACAGGCAGGCGCGTACCGAAGTCCAGAAGCGGTCGCCATTCCTGCTGGCCAGCGCCGAGGTCATTTCGCCGGCCTGGTCGTTCAGCATCACCGCGAACTTGGTTTCGGCCAGCATCAGCACGATCAGCAGGCCGAGCAGCAGCCAGGCCTGCTTCTTTTCTTCGCCCAGCCAATAGGGTTTGGCCACCCTGATAAATTGCTTCCACGCAGCGAGTGACAGGGGTTTGATCCGGCGCTTCTTTTTGGGCGCTGCCGGGGCATCGCTGCCTGCGCCCTTGGTGATGTCTTCGGGTTTCATGAGGGTCAGCATACGGCCGCGTTGGGCAGGGTTCTGTGCAGAAACGGACATAGCGTCGACGAAAAAAATGCTCGTGCGACAGTCGTGACAATCGGTGAGTGTGTGCGGGCAATCGCTGGCTATACTCATCCATTTCAATGGAGGAAATCATGAACATGCTTGCCTGCCGCATCCTTCCCGCGCTGGTTCTCGTGACTGGCCTGCAGCCTGCCCTGGGCAGCGCATGCGCGATCATGAACAAGGAGCAGGCGGCGGAAAGGCAGCGCCAGATCGTCGACGAAACCAAGGCCGAGATTACGAAGCTCAAGGAACAGGCCGACCTGATCTTCATCGGCCGGCTGTCGAAGCTGACTTTCGAGAAGGAAGCCGTCGACAAGGATGGCTGGCAGCACCATCAGGCCGTGTTCACGGTCGACAGACCGATCAAGGGCCATTACCCGGAAGGGCAGGCCCTGCAATTTGCCACGAGCAGGAACCGCGTCTGGGTTTCCATCGGCTGCCGGCCGCAGTTCTGGCAGTTGCCGACCGAAAAAGGCGAAGGCGAGTCCTACCTGGTCTACGCGAAGGAAGGCACGATCCTCAGGACCAACCACATCCCCGACAGGCCGCAAGCCCTGGGCGCTTACGAGGAAGCCGCATTCATCAGCGACGAGCGCTGACGGGGCCGGGGCGCTAAAATAGCGGCTTCCCCGCGCACCCGATAAAGAACATGACCCAACGCCTCATCCTTGCCTCGAACAACGCAGGCAAGCTCAAGGAATTCGCCCAGCTGCTGGCCCCGATCGGCTTCGAACTGCATCCACAGGGCGAGTTCAACGTCCCCGAAGCGGAAGAGCCCTTCGGCACCTTCGTCGAGAACGCCCTGCAGAAGGCCCGCCATGCTTCGCGCCTGACCGGCCTGCCGGCGCTGGCCGACGATTCCGGCGTCTGCGTGAACGCCCTCGGCGGCGCGCCCGGCGTGTACTCGGCGCGCTATGCCGGCGAACCGAAGTCGGACGCCCGCAACAACGAAAAGCTGATCGCAGACCTCGCAAGCCACGCCGACAAGTCGGCCTATTACTATTGCGTGCTGGTCTACGTGCGCCACGCCGACGATCCGCAGCCGGTGATCGCCGACGGCATCTGGCGCGGCCAGATCGTCGACACCCCGCGCGGCGCCAACGGCTTCGGCTACGACCCTTACTTCCTGATCCCGGCACTGGGCAAGACCACCGCCGAGCTGGAGCCATCCGAGAAGAACGCCATCTCCCACCGCGGCCAGGCGATCCGCGCCCTGGTCGAAAAGCTCAGGTAATCGAAGCGATGATTCCGATTAAACCCGTCGGCAACGGCGTGGCGGCGAACACCGAGCCGCGTAATCCCGCCACCGCCGCCCTGCAATACCTGCAGCCCGGTTCCCTGAACCTGACGGCGCTGCCGCCGCTGTCGCTGTACATCCACTGGCCGTGGTGCGTGCGCAAATGCCCGTATTGCGACTTCAATTCGCACGAGTCGAAGGGACCGGTGCCCGAGCAGGCCTACCTGGACGCGCTGCGCCTCGACCTCGAACAGTCGCTGCCGCTGATCTGGGGACGCAAGATCCAGACCGTGTTCATCGGCGGCGGCACGCCCAGCCTGATGTCGGCCGCCGGCCTCGACCGCCTGCTGTCCGACCTGCGCACCCTGCTGCCGCTGGAGATCAACGCCGAGATCACGATGGAAGCGAATCCCGGCACCTTCGAGGCGGAAAAATTCAAGGCCTACCGCGCCAGCGGCATCAACCGCCTGTCGATCGGCATCCAGAGCTTCAACGGCAGGCACCTGCAGGCGCTGGGCCGCATCCACGACGAGAACGAAGCGCGCAAGGCGATCGAGATCGCCCAGGCCAACTTCGACAACTTCAACCTCGACCTGATGTTCGCGCTGCCCGGGCAGACGCTCGAAGAAGCGCAGCGCGACATCGATACCGCACTGTCCTACGCGCCGCCGCACCTGTCGCTGTACCACCTGACGATGGAGCCGAACACGGTCTTCGCCAAGTACCCGCCGCAGCTGCCCGACGACGACGAGAGCGCGGACATCCAGGACATGATCCACGAGAAGATGGCGGGCGCCGGCTACGAGCACTACGAGGTCTCGGCCTACGCCCGGCCCGGCCACCGCGCGCGCCACAACCTGAACTACTGGCAGTTCGGCGACTATCTCGGCATCGGCGCCGGCGCGCATTCGAAGCTGTCCTTCCCGCACCGCGTGCTGCGCCAGGCGCGCTACAAGCAGCCGGCGTCCTTCATCGAAGCGGCGCAAAAGGGCAATGCGGTGCACGAGGAGCACGAGATCACGCGCGCCGAGATGGGCTTCGAATTCATGCTCAACACGCTGCGCCTGCTTGATGGCTTCGACCCGAACCTGTTCGGCGAGCGCACCGGCATGTCGATCACGGCCATCGAGAAGACGCTCAACGAAGCCGAGGCCAAAGGCTTGCTGTACCGCGACTTCAAGGTGATCCGCCCGACCGAGCTGGGGCAGCGCTTCCTCAACGATCTGCACGAGATGTTTTTGGCGGAATGATGAAAAAGACCCTCCTGACGGCCGCCATGCTGCTGGCGGTCTCTCTGAACGCGCTGGCGCAGGCGGACGACATCGCGGTGTACAACCGCGGCGTCGAGGCATTCCGCGCCAAGGATTACGCCGCGGCCCGCCAGCATTGGGGCAAGCTGGTCGCCCAGCCTTACGCGGAAGCCTACAACAACCTCGGTTTCCTGCTGTATTACGGCATGGGCGGCGAAGCGGACCCGGTGCGCGCGGTGGCGCTGTGGCGGGCCGCCGCGGAAATGAAGCATCGCGAATCGCAGTGGCACCTGGCCGTTGCTTACGATGAAGGGAAGGGCGCCACGGCGAATGAGGTCGAAGCCTATGCCTGGTATCGCTGCGTCGACGCCAGCTACCGGCGCACCCCGGCTGTCGATGGCGACGATGCCGCGATCCGCCGCCAGACCAGCGAAGGCCTCGCGCGCGTTTTCGGCCGCATCCCCGAGAAGCAGCGCGAAGCCGCCGAGCGGCTGGCCAGGGTCTACACCGATCTTTACCTGTCCGACGAAAAATAAACCCGGCGCGATCGCTCACAGGCAGCCGAGGATATCGGCCACCTCGGTCAGCGATTCCGCCACCACATCCCAGTCCTCTTCCGCCCGCAGGTCCGTGTCCTGGTCCGGCCCATACTCATGCGGCCGGCGCACGAACACGGTGCGCATGCCCAGTGCCCGCGCCGCCCGCAGGTCGGCGTTGTGCGCCGCTACCATCGCCGCCTGCGCCGGCGCGAAGCCGGCCGCGTCCAGCGGTTGCAGGTAGGTGGCCGGCTGCGGCTTGTAGGTCCGCGAAACCTCCGCACCCAGGATCGCATCCCAGGGCAGGCCGCCGAAGCGGGCCAGCTGCAGCATGCCGGCGATGTGCCCGTTCGAGATCGGCGCGATGGCGAAGCGGCGTTTCAGGCGCGCCAAGCCTTCGACCGCGTCGGGCCAGGGGTCCAGCCTTTCCCAGGCGCGCGTCAAGTCCGCCAGCTCTGCCTCGGGGATGTCGCCTGCTGCCACGCCGTGCGCAGCCAGCAGCTGTTCCAGGTTCTCGCGCTGCAGCACGTCCAGCCTGACCCAGGGCCGCTGGCCCGAGCGCACCTTTTCCATCGCGGGTTGATAGAGCGCGCGCCAGGCATTCGCGAAATCGAAGGGATCGAGACGCAAGCCGTGGTGCTCGAGAAAGGGCGCCGCCGCGCGCGCTACGCCGGCACGCCAGTCGACCACCGTGCCGAACACGTCGAAACCGAGGAAGCCGACATCCGCGAGTTTCCCGCCCATGCGCTCAGCCCTGTGCGCCGGCCGCCAGCGCCGTGATCGTGCGCGCCAGGCCCTGCACCACGCGCGCCGTGCTGTCGTAGTCGACCTTGTCCGGCGTGTCCTCGGCGGTGTGGTAGTAGGGGTAGCGCATGAAGGCGGTGTCCGTGATCATGATCGCCGGATAGCCGAAGCGGTTGTAGGAAGCGTGATCGGAAAAGGTCACGCCCTGCACATAGGCCGGCGCCGCCAGGCCGTGGGCCGGGAAGTCGGAGGCGGCGCGGAAGGCGGACAGGGCGTCCTGCACCAGGCGCGAGGATTCCAGCGTGCCGACAAAGGCGATGAAATTACCGGTGTCCGGGTAGCGCCCCTCCATGCCCGGCGGCAGCTGCTGGCTGTGGCGCCGCTGCGAATACCAGCCGATGGTTTCCAGCACCAGCGCGCCCTCGACCTTCTGGCCTTCGGCGTGCAGCTTGCGCGCGTGCTGCATGCTGCCCATCTCCTCTCCTCGCAGTTCTCCACTAAGCCAGGGCGGCTCCTCGTTGACGAAGAAGACGAACTTCACTTCGGTGCCCTGGCTCGGGCGCATGTTCTTCAGCAAACGCGCCAGCTCCAGCACGGCGGCGGTGCCGCTGCCGTTGTCGTTGGGGGAATCCGCGAGGATTCCCGGCGCCCCCGGCGCCGAGTCGTAATGGGCGCCGACGATGAAGATACGCGCCGGCTTCTTGCCGGCATCGACGTTCGCCACCGACACCTCGATGTTGCGCACCTTCTGCCCGCCGGCCTTGTATTCCTGGCGCCGGATCGCATAGCCCTCGTCCTGCAGCACGTCCTCGATGTAGCGCGCCGCCGCTTCCAGCTGGACGGGCGTGGCCGTGTTGTGCTCGGTGGAAGCGATGGCGGTGACGTGGCTGCGCAGGCGCAGGGCAAGCGAGGGTTGGGACACGGCGGCTCCGGGCGTCACGGTGAACAGCGCCAGCACCACGAGAATGGCGATGGCGACGAGGGCTTTCCAATGTGCGCGCAGAAAGGTTCGCATGGCATGGAAGAGACGAAAAAAGACCGGGGCCGGTCTGCGATTTCATGATACCGAAATTGCATAACCGGCCCCGGTCCGGGACCTTCCAATCGTGCGCGCGTCCGCTTGAACGCGCGCGTTCAGTCAGCGCGAGGCAGTCGCGTTGGCGTTCGCCCCTTCGCTCCAGCCGCCACCCAGCACGCGGTACAGGTTCACCTGGTTCTGCAGGCGCGCCAGGTTCGCTTCGATCGCCTGCTGCTGGGCGATGAACAGCGAACGCTGGGCATCCAGCAGGTCGAGGTAGCTGGCGGTACCGTTGCGGTAGCGCAGGTCCGACAGGTTGAAGCGGTCGGCTTCCGCCGCCGCCACCGCCTGCTGGGCACGCAGCTGCTCGCTGAAGGTGGCCTGGCCGGCCAGCGCGTCCGACACTTCGCGGAACGCAGTCTGGATCGACCGTTCGTACTGGGCCACGGCGATGTCGCGGCCGGCGCGGGCGCTCTCGACGCCGGCGCGGCGGGCGCCGAAGTCGAACAGCGGCAGGATCGCCTGCGGCGCGAAGCTCCAGCCGTAGGAGCCGGACTTGAACAGGCCGGACAGCTCCGTGCTGGCGGTGCCGCCGCTGCCGGTCAGCGTGATGCGCGGGAAGTAGTTCGCGCGCGCCGCGCCGATGTCGGCATTCGCCGCGATCAGCTGCTGCTCGGCGGCGCGGATGTCCGGACGCGAGATCAGCAGGTCGGACGGCATGCCGGCCGGCAGGTCGGGCAGCTGGGTCGATGCCAGCGTGGCGCCCGGCGGCAGGTTATCCGGAATCGGCTGGCCGATCAGCAGGGTCAGCAGGTTCAGGTCCTGGGCGCGCTGGCGCTGGGCCTGGGCCAGCGTGGTGCGCGCCTGTTCGACCAGCGAGACCGCCTGGTCGAGGTCGAGCTTGGACGTGACGCCGTTCTCGAAGCGCAGGCGCGACAGACGCAGCGATTCTTCGCGCGTCTTGAGGGTCTGCTGGGTCAGTCCCAGCAGTTCCTCGTCGGCCAGGAAGGTCAGGTAGGTGTTGGCCACCTGCGCGATCAGGCTGATCTGCGTCGACTTGCGTGCTTCCTCGGTCGCCAGGTACTGCGCCAGCGCCGCATCGCTCAGGTTCTTCACGCGGCCGAACAGGTCGAGCTCGAAGGCCGTGACCGACAGGCCGACCTGGTAGTTGCTGGTCAGCGGCAGGTCGCCAGGCGTCGAGGCGCGGTTGCCGGTGATGCCGGCGTTGATTGCCGGGAAGCGTGCCGCACGCTGGATCTGGAAGGCGGCACGGGCCTGCTCGATGTTCAGGATCGAGACGCGCAGGTCGCGGTTGTTGGCCAGCGCCAGCTGGATCAGCTGCTGCAGGCGCGCATCCGCGAAGAAGCGCTGCCAGGCGATGTTGGCCGGGGCCTCGGCGGCAACCGGGTTGCCGCTGTTGACGGTGCCGGCCACCGTCGGGAAGCCGCCGGCCACCGGCGCGGCCGGGCGCTCGTACTTCGGCGCCAGGTTCACGCAGCCGGCCAGCGACAGGGCCAGCACGAGGGGCGTCAGGACATTTTTCATATTTTTCATTTCATCTCTTCCTTCGCAATGCCGGCGCCGTCGGCGTGGTGTGCGTAGATCTCCTGCTGGCGCTTGCTGCCTTTGAAGAAGCTGCGGATCACGACGAAGAACACCGGCACAAAGATCACGCCCAGCGCGGTTGCCGTGACCATGCCGCCCATCACGCCGGTACCGATGGCGTGCTGCGAAGCCGCGCCGGCACCGCCTGCGATCACCAGCGGCAGCACGCCGAGGATGAAGGCCAGCGAGGTCATGATAATCGGACGGAAACGCAGGTGGGCCGCTTCCAGCGCCGCCTCGAACGGCGACTTGCCCTGGGCCTGCAGGTCCTTCGCGAATTCCACGATCAGGATCGCGTTCTTCGCCGCCAGGCCGATGATGGTGATCAGGCCGACCTTGAAGTAGACGTCGTTCGACATGCCGCGCATCGATGCGGCCAGCAGCGAGCCGAGCACGCCCAGCGGCACGACCAGCAGCACCGAGACCGGGATCGACCAGCTTTCATACAGCGCGGCCAGGGCCAGGAACACCGCCAGCAGCGCGAAGCCGATCAGCACGAACACGGTCGAGCCGGACAGGATTTCCTCACGCGACTGGCCGGTCCATTCGTAGGCGAAGCCAGGCGGCAGCTGGGCTGCCAGGCGCTGCATCTCTTCCAGTGCCTGGCCGCTCGAGTAGCCCGGCGCAGGTTCGCCGGTGATCTTCATCGACGGGTAGCCGTTGTAGCGGATGGTCTGCATCGGACCGGTGATCCACTCGGTGTTGGCGAAGGCCGACAGCGGCACCGGTTGGCCCTTGGTGTTGAGGGCGTTGATGCGCAGCAGGTCGTCCGGCTGCATGCGGTCCTTGGCGTCGGCCTGCACGATGACGCGCTGCAGGCGGCCGGCGTTCGGGAAGTCGTTCACGTAGGCCGAACCCAGCGAGGTCGACAGCGCCTGGTTGATCGCGCCGAAGCTCACGCCCAGGGCTTGCGCCTTATCGCGGTCGATGTTGAGTTTCAGCTGCGGCGCGTCTTCCAGACCTTCCGGACGCAGGCCGGTCAGGACCTTGCTCTGCATGGCCATGCCCAGCATCTGGTTACGTGCTTTCACCAGCGCTTCGTGGCCGTTGCCGCCGCGGTCCTGCAGGCGGAACGAGAAGCCGGTGCCGGTGCCCAGTTCGGGAATCGGTGGCGGGCTCACCACGAAGATGAAGGAGTCGCGCAGCGCACCCATGTGCATGGTGATGCGGTTGGCGAAGGATTGCGCATCCTGGCCCTGGCCCTTGCGCTCGTCCCAGGATTTCAGCGGGATGAAGGCGAGACCCATGTTCTGGCCCTGGCCCGAGAACGAGAAGCCGGTCACTGCCACGATGTTGGCGTATTCCGGTTGCTTCATGACGTAGTCTTCCAGCGCGCGCAGCACGGTGCCGGTGCGTTCGACGGTGGCACCCGGCGGCAGCTGGATGTTGGCGATCACGTAGCCCTGGTCTTCGTTCGGCAGGAAGGAGTTCGGCAGACGGGTGAACATCAGGCCGACCACGCCCAGCAGCAGCACGAACACGACCAGCGCGCGGCCGGAACGCTTCAGGACCTTGCCGACGAAGCCTTCATAGCGCTTGGCGCCCTTGGTGAAGGTGCGGTTGAACCAGCCGAAGAAGCCGCGCTTCTCCATGTGGTGACCGGCGTCGACCGGCTTGAGCAGGGTGGCGCACAGCGCCGGCGTCAGCGACAGCGCCAGGAAGGCCGAGAAGGCGATCGAGGTCACCATCACCGCCGAGAACTGGCGGTAGATGTTGCCGACCGCGCCGGCAAAGAAGGCCAGCGGCACGAACACCGACATCAGCACCACGGTCACGCCGATGATGGCGCCCGAGATCTGGCCCATCGCCTTGCGGGTGGCCTGCAGCGGCGGCAAGCCTTCCTCGGACATGATGCGCTCGACGTTCTCGACCACCACAATGGCATCGTCGACCACAATACCGATGACGAGGACCATGCCGAACATGGTCAGAACGTTGATCGAGAAGCCCATCGCCAGCAGGCAGGCGAAGGAGCCGAGCAGGGCGACCGGCACCACGATGGTCGGGATGATGGTGTAGCGGATGTTCTGCAGGAACACGTACATCACGATGAACACCAGGATCACCGCTTCGATCAGGGTCTCGACGACCTGGCTGATCGAAATCTGGATGAAGGTGGTGGAGTCGTACGGGATCGTGTACTTCATGCCGTGCGGGAAGAACTTCGACAGTTCCTTCATGCGGGCCTTGATCAGGTCGGCAGTTTCCAGCGCGTTACCGGACGGCGACAGCTGCACGCCGATACCGGCCGAAGGCTTGCCGTTCAGGCGCGCCGAGGTAGCGTAGGCCTGGCCGCCGATCTCGATCTTGGCCACGTCCTTCAGGCGCACGGTGGAGCCATCCGGGTTTGCGCGCAGCACGATGTTGCCGAACTGCTCGACGGTTGCCAGCTGGCCGGTCACGACCACGGTCGCGGTGATCTGCTGGCCGGCGTTCAGCGGCAGGTCGCCGATGGTGCCGGAAGCGACCTGGGCGTTCTGCTGGCTGATGGCGGTGTTGACGTCGGTCGGCGACAGGTTGAAGCCGACCAGCTTGGCCGGATCGATCCAGATACGCATCGCCTTCTCGGTGCCGAACAGCTGGGCCTGGCCCACACCCTTGATCCGCTGGATCTCGGGCAGCACGTTACGCGAAGCATAGTCGCCCAGCGCCACCGGGTCCCAGTTCGGGTCGTCCGACGACAGGATGGTGAACAGCAGGAAGTTGGAGCGGGCCTTGTCGACGCGCACACCCTGTTGGGTCACGGCCGGCGGCAGGCGCGGGGTCGCACGCGACAGGCGGTTCTGGACGTCGACCTGGGCCAGGTCGGGGTCGGTGCCGGTCTCGAACGAGATGGTGATCGAGCCGGTGCCGTTGGCCTGGCTGGTCGATTCCATGTAGATCATGCCTTGGGCGCCATTCATCTCGCGTTCGATCACGGAGATGACGGAGTCTTCGAGCACCTGTGCCGACGCGCCCGGATAGGCGACGTTGACGACGATCGAAGGCGGCGCCACGGTCGGGTATTGCGCGATCGGCAGGGATTTGATGGCGACGCCACCAAGCACCATGATGAACAGCGCGATCACCCAGGCAAAAATTGGGCGGTCAATAAAAAAACGTGCCATTGGAAAGTCCTGTTCCTTTTACGCTTACTGGCGGCTCTGGCCAGGAGTGGTAGCGCCGGCGGCCGGGGTACCGGTGGCCGGGGTACGCGAGCCGGTGGCTGCGTTGGCGGCTGCGGCGCCGGTAGCGTTCGGCTGCGCAGCCGGGTTGCCGGCAGCGGCGACCGGGGTCGGGGCAGCGCTGTTCGGCGCGGTCCACGGCACCGGCTGCACCGGGGTACCCGGCGGCAGCATCTGCAGCTTCTGGAAGCCGTCGACCATCACGCGCTCGCCTTCTTTCAGGCCGTCGACGACGACCCAGTTGCTGCCTTCCTGCGACGCGATCTTGACGGTGCGCGGGGTCGGCTTGTTGTCGGCGCCGATCACCATCAGGGTGTCGCCGGTCTGGCCGCCGCGGGTCACGGCCTGCTGCGGGATCAGGATGCCCGACGGCAGTTCGGCCTGGGCCAGGCGCACGCGCACGTACTGGCCCGGCAGCAGGGCGTTGTCCGGATTGGCGACCTGGGCGCGCAGGGTGACCTGGCCGCTGGTCGGGTCGACCGTCACGTCCGAGAACAGCAGGCGGCCCTTGCGGCCGAGTTCGCTGCCATCATCCAGGACGACCGAGACCGGGATCGCCGAATCGATGCCCTTGTTGCCGGCGTTCTTGCGCAGGCGCTGCAGCTCGGCGGCGGACTGGGTGATGTTCAGGTAGACGTTGTCGGTCTGCTGGATCAGCGCCAGCTGGGTGGCTTCCTGGGCCGAGACGAGTGCGCCTTCGGTCACCAGCGCACGGCCGATGCGGCCCGAGATCGGGGCGTACACGTTGGCGTAGCCGTAGTTGATCTGGGCGATGCGCAGCTGGGCCTTGGCGGCGTTGACGTCGGCTTCACCCTGCTTGGCGGCGGCGACGGCGTTGGTGTACTCCTGCTTGCTGACCGCGTTGGCCTCGACCAGCGGCTTGTAGCGCTCGACGGTGGCGGCGGCCGAGGCCTGGGTGGCCTGGGCGCGGCCGAGGGCGGCCTGGGCGCTGTTGACCTGTGCCTGGTAAGGTTCCGGATCGATCTGGAACAGGGACTGGCCCTGCTTGACCATGCTGCCCTCGGTGAACAGGCGCTTGAGGACGACGCCGTTGACGCGGGCACGCACCTCGGCCACGCGGATCGCTTCGACGCGAGCCGGCAGTTCGGTTTCGAGGGCGACCGGCTGGAACTTGGTCGTGATCACGCCGACTTGCGGCGCGGGCATCTTGCCGCCCGGCGCGCCGGCGCCGGCCTGGGCAGCGTCCTTATGGCCGCAGGCCGACAGCAGGGCCAGAGCGGTCAGGGTGCACGCGGCAATCCTGGTCAGATTCAAGGGTGAAGAGTGGGCAGAGCGCATTAAGTGCTTCCTTCTGTTGAAAAAAGGACAAAACCGTCCACGGCACTACACTGGCACCGTAAAACGATTCGTCACTGGCTTTTGAATAAACCCAGATATACTATCACGAGTGTATGTTTAATGTTTTCCGACCACCAAAAAGGGAGCTAGGCGAATCATGGCCCGCAGAACCAAAGAAGAGGCCGCTGCCACGCGTGACAGCATTCTTGATGCCGCAGAAAAATTGTTCGTCGAGCAGGGCGTGTCCAGGACGACTTTGCAGCATATCGCAAGCGCCGCCGGCGTGACGCGCGGCGCAATCTATTGGCATTTCGACGACAAGGGCGCGCTCTTCAACGCCATGATGGAACGCGCGACCCTGCCTCTGGAGGCCGAACTGCAGGTGCTGGACGCCGCCGAATCGAGCGATCCGCTGGCCGACCTGCGCGACTACATGCTGGCGGTCCTGCGCCGTACGGTCGAGGATCCGGGCGCCAGGCGCGTGTTCGAGATCGCCACCCTGAAGGTCGAATTCGTCGACGAGCTGGATGCGGTGCGCTGCCGCCGCCAGCACAGCATGAGCGACTGGATGGCGCGCGCGGAGCGCCGCATCGGGCTGGCCGCCGACCGCGGCCTGATCGGCTCGAAGGTCGACGCCCGCACGGTGGCGCTGGCGATGTGGACCATGATCGACGGCCTGATCCGCAACTGGATGTTCGATCCGAAGGGCTTCGATTTGCTCGAGCTGGGCCGCTGCGTGATCGATCCCTACATGCAGGGCTTGCGGGCAGGGCGCGCATGAAGTTCGGGTGCGCGCTGTTGTCGACGCTGCTGCTTGGACTGGCCTGGGCGCCGGGCGCGCTGGCGCAGCCGCTGCCGTTCGCCGGAAAATGGCTGCTGGACGAGGACCCGAAGGCGCCGGCCGCCTATACGGTGCTGCGCATCGAAGACGGCACGATGACCTGGACCGGCCCGGCCAGATCGACGCCCAAGTGCGTCCAGGAATTCGTGCTGCAGGAAGAAAAGCCCGGCACCATGTATGTCGACGGCCGCGGCACCCGCTTCCTGGCCGGCCTCAAGGGCAGCATTCCGACCTATCTGCTGCAGCTGCGCAGCAGCACCTGCGGCCGCGCGGGCGAGACGACCCGCATCCGCTATCCGCTGGTCTACGATACCGAGCACATCGAAGTCATCGGCTACGTCGGCGGCAAGCCGGTCAGCGCGCGGCGCTTCCACCGCAAGAAGTAGGGGCGGCGCTTGCGGTATTCTTGCAGATGCCGCAAGACCGCGGCGGCATTCGACAGGAGAAAACCATGAGCTTGTCCCAGCAGTTCCTTGAAAGGCTAGGCATCCGCTATCCGATCATCCAGGCGCCGATGGCCGGGGTGTCGACGCCGCGCATGGCGGCCGAGGTGTCGAACGCCGGCGGACTCGGTTCGCTGGGCCTGGGCGCCAGCAACGCCGCGCAGGCGCGCCAGATGATCGAAGAAACGCGCGCCCTGACCGACCGTCCGTTCAATGCCAACCTGTTCTGCCACGTGCCGGCGCAGCGCGACGCCGCCCGCGAGGCCGCCTGGCTGGCGCACCTCGCGCCGCTGTTCGGCAGCGCGGGCATCGCAGCGCCGACCGCGCTGGACGAGATCTACAAGTCCTTCAACGATGACGCCGCGATGTTCGAGATGCTGCTCGAGCTGCGCCCGGCGGTCCTGAGTTTCCATTTTGGCCTGCCGTCGGCCGAGCGCCTCGCCGCCTTCCACGCAGCGGGCATCTATACGATGGCGACCGCGACCAACCTGCGCGAAGCGGAGATCATCGAAGCGGCCGGCGTGCACGCGATCGTGGCCCAGGGCATCGAAGCCGGCGGGCACCGCGGCATGTTCGATCCGGAGCAGCCCGACGAGCGCCTGAGCACCTCGGTGCTGGTGCGGCTGCTGGCGAAGAAGACCCGGCTGCCGGTGATCGCCGCGGGCGGCATCATGGACGGCGCCGGCATCCGGGCCGCGTTCGAGCTGGGCGCGGCGGCGGCCCAGCTGGGTACGGCCTTCATCCTGTGCCCGGAATCCTCGGCCAGCGCGGCGTATCGCGCCAATCTGCAGAGCGAGCGCGCGATGGCGACCCGGCTCACAGCCAGCATCTCCGGGCGTCCGGCGCGCGGCATGCTGAACGGCCTGATCGCCCACGGCGATGCCCCCGGCAGCCCGCCGGCGGCGGCCTACCCGGTGGCCTACGACGCGGCCAAGCAGCTGCATGCGGCCGCCTCGAAGAACGGCAACCACGAGTTCGCGGCGCAATGGGCCGGGCAGGGCGCGCCGCTGGCGCGCGAGATGGCGGCGGCGGAGATGCTGCGTACGCTGGCCGAAGAAGCCGGCCTGTAAACGACAAGGGCGGCCCGAAAGCCGCCCTTGTGCGAATGTCATTCCCGGCATTGCCGGAAATGACTTCCCGCGCAGGCGGGAATCCAAGTCCATTCTTAGCGCAGTTCCTCGATCATCTTCTTGAGCTTCAGCGAATCGGCGCAGAAGGCGCGGATGCCTTCGGCCAGCTTCTCGGTGCCCATCGCGTCTTCGTTCAGCATGAAGCGGAAGGTCTTCTCGTCCATCGCGATTTTCTCGATGTTGGCCGACTCGTCAGCCACCAGCTTGCGCTCGACGGTGCCGTCGGCATCGGCCAGCTTCTGCAGCAGGTCCGGCGAGATGGTCAGCAGGTCGCAGCCGGCCAGTTCCAGGATCTGCGAGGTGTTGCGGAAGCTTGCGCCCATGACTTCGGTCTTGTAGCCGAACTTGCGGTAGTACTGGTAGATGCGCTTGACCGACTGCACGCCCGGATCGTCGGCGCCCTGGTAGTCGGTGCCGGTCGATTTCTTGTACCAGTCGTAGATGCGGCCGACGAAAGGCGAGATCAGCTGCACGCCGGCTTCGGCGCAGGCGACGGCCTGGCACAGCGAGAACAGCAGGGTCAGGTTGCAGCGGATGCCGTCCTTTTCCAGGATCTCGGCGGCACGGATGCCTTCCCAGGTCGAGGCGATCTTGATCAGCACGCGCTCGCGCGAAATGCCGGCGGCTTCGTACAGGGCGATCAGTTCGCGGCCCTTGGCGACGGTGGCTTCGGTGTCGAAGGACAGCGCAGCGTCGATCTCGGTCGAGACGCGGCCCGGCACGTATTTCAGGATCTCGACGCCGAAGGCGATCAGCAGGCGGTCGACGATTTCTTCGACGCCGGCGCCGTTCGACTCGGCGACGGCTTTTTCCAGCAGCGGACGGTATTCCGGCTTCTGCACGGCTTTCAGGATCAGCGACGGGTTGGTGGTCGCATCCTGCGGCGCGTAGGCCTTGATCGACTGGAAGTCGCCGGTGTCGGCCACCACGGTGGTGTACTGCTTGAGCTGTTCGAGTTGGTTCATGACGAGGAAAGTGATGTGAGGTACGAATTCCGTGATTGTATCAGCCGTATCAGCAGTCGGTAGCGTCCACGAAAGCCGCGACCATCGCTTCCAGCCCGGCCTTGTCCTCGTCCGAGAAACGGTTCAGAGAAGGGCTGTCGATGTCGAACACGCCGACCAGCTTGCCGTTCTTGATGACCGGCAGCACGATCTCCGAGGCCGAGGCCGAATCGCAGGCGATATGGCCCGGGAAGGCATGCACGTCCGGCACGACGATGGTCTGCTGCTGCACGGCGGTGGTGCCGCAGACGCCGCGGCCGAAGGGGATGCGGGCGCAGGCCGGCTTGCCCTGGAAGGGGCCGACCAGCAGGTCTTCGCCTTTGCCTTTCTTGCTCGGCACGGTCAGGTAGAAGCCGGCCCAGTTCAGGTCGGCGAGGGTGTCGTAGACCAGGGCCGAGAATTGCGCGGCGTTGGCGGTCAGGTCGCGCTCGCCTTCGAGGACGCTGACGACCTGGCGTACCAACAGATCGTAGTCGGGGCGGGTGCTGCGTTCGGGATTGATGTGCATGGCGATGACGGTAGGGACTGTCGAAAAGCGCTATTCTACCGCCGCCCGCCAAGTTCAGCCGACGGCCAGTGCCTTCAGGGCCGGCACGATCTCGTGCAGCGTCGCCACCTCGCAGGTCGGCAGCGCCTCCGATGCGTTCGGCATTCGTCCCGGATTGAACCAGCAGCTGTCGATGCCGAAACGGTTGGCGCCGAGGATGTCGGCATCCAGGCGGTCGCCGACGATCACCGTTTCGTGGTGCGCAAAGGCGCGCGCCATCTTCGTCGCGTAGTCGAAGAAGCGGCTGTCCGGCTTGGCGTGGCCGCAGGCCTCCGAAGTCGAGACGAAGGAGATATGGTCTTTCAGGCCCGAGCTGGCGATGCGCCGCGTCTGGATGTGCTCGACGCCGTTGGTGATGATGCCGACTTCGCCGATCGCGGACAAGGCTTCGCAGACCTGTTTGGCGCCGTCGATCAGGACCACGGTCTCGGACAGCGATTCGAGGTAGAGGTGGCTGGCGGCGGCCGCGTCGAGCTCGAGGCCGTTCTGGGCGAAGGTGCGGCGGAAGCGCTCGACTTTCAGGAAGTCTTTCGAGACGGCACCCAGTTCGAATTCGCGCCACAGGGCGATGTTGATCGCCTGGTATTGCGGGAACAGGCTGTCGATGCCCTCGCGCATGCCCAGCGCTTCGAGCGTGCGCACGAAGGAGAGCTGTTCGGAAGCCTTGAAGTCGAGCAGGGTGTCGTCGAGGTCGAAGAGGAAGAGCGTGTGTTTCATCTGCGCATCTTAGCCGATGAAGGAGTCGAACTGCATGTCGAACTCCTGCAGCGCCTTCTGGGCGTTCTGCATCTTCTTGCGGAACTCCGGCCCGCGCTGCAGCGCCAGGCCGACCGCCAGCACGTCGATCACGACCAGGTAGGCCAGGCGCGCGGAGATCGGCGTGTAGGGGTCGATCGCAAACACCAGGTCGATCGGGATCAGCAGGCTGGCCATGTCGGCCAGCGGCGTGCCGGACGGCGCCAGCACGATCACCTCGGCGCCGCCGCGGCGCGCCAGCTTGGCCGAGCGCACCAGCGAAGGGTTGTTGCCGCGCTGCGAGATCGCCACCACCACATCGCCTTCGCGCAGCAGGGCGGCCGCGATCGAATGGATCGCCGGGTCGGTGTAGGCGATGGTCGGCACGCCGGAGCGGAAGAACTTGTGCTGGGCGTCGGCGGCGACGAAGCCCGAGGTGCCCTGGCCGTAGAACTCGATCTTGTTGGCGCGCGACAGGATGTCCAGCGCCTGCTGGATCAGCTCGGGCTTGAGGTTGTTGCGCAGGTCGAGCAGGGTGTTGATCGAGCGGCTGCAGATCTTGTTGACGAGGTCGGCGGCGAGGTCGTCCTGGGCCGGCTGTTCGCTGGCGCCGGGCAGGGCCAGCGCCAGGCCTTGCGCCAGTTTCAGCTTGAACTCGTGCCAGCCGTCGTAGCCGAGGGTGCGGCAGAAGCGCACCACGGTCGGCTCCGAGACCTGGGCGGCGCGCGCCAGCGCGGTGATGTTCTGGCTGACGGTGGCGCTGGGCGAGGCCAGCACCGCGAGCGCGACCTTGCGCTCGGACTTCGACAGCGAATCGAGCTGGGTACGGATGGAATCGAGTAACACGGCTGTCGTTTCCTCAGTCTTCCGGCAGCGCTTCTTCGCGCCACTGCAGGCCGTCGCGGCCGATCAGCGCGCTGGACGCGGCCGGGCCCCAGGTGCCCGAGGAGTAGGGCACCGGCGAGGTGTCGTCCTGTTCCCAGTAATCGAGAATCGGCTCGACCCATTCCCAGGCGGCTTCCAGCTCGTCGCCGCGCATGAACAGGGTCAGCTGGCCACGCAGCACGTCCATCAGCAGGCGCTCGTAGGCTTCCATGCGCGGCGCCTTGAACTGCTCGCGGAAGTCGAGTTCGAGCTCGGCCTGCTTCAGGCGCATGCCGTCGCCCGGCGTCTTCGACATCAGGTTCAGCGACAGGCCCTCGTCCGGCTGCAGGCGGATCACCAGGCTGTTGGGCTGGAAGCTCGACGTCGGCTGGTTGAAGATCGAATGCGGGATCGGCTTGAAGCGCACGACAATTTCCGCAAGGCGATCCGCCATGCGCTTGCCGGTGCGCAGATAGAAGGGCACGCCGGCCCAGCGCCAGGTATCGATCTCGGCCTTCATCGCCACGAAGGTCTCGGTCTTGGACTGCTTGGGCGCGCCCGGCTCGTCGCGGTAACCCGGCACCGGCTGGCCATCGACGTAGCCGGAACGGTACTGGCCGCGCACGATGTTCTGCGCCAGCGTGGTCGGGGTGAAGCGCTTCAGCGAGCGCAGCACCTGCAGCTTGGAATCGCGCACGGCATCCGGCGCGATCGAGGTCGGCGGTTCCATCGCGACGATACACAGCAGCTGCAGCAAGTGGTTCTGCAGCATGTCGCGCAGGGCGCCGGAATTGTCGTAGTAGCCCAGGCGGTTGCCGACGCCGATCTTCTCGGCGATGGTGATCTGCACATCCGAAATCCACTCGCGGCGCCACAGCGGCTCGAACAGGATGTTACCGAAGCGCAGGGCCAGCAGGTTCTGCACGGTTTCCTTGCCGAGGTAGTGGTCGATCCGGTAGATCTGCGATTCGGCGAAGACCTTGCCGACGTCGGCATTGATCTGCTTGGCCGATTCGAGATCGCGGCCCAGCGGCTTTTCCAGCACCACGCGCGAGTTGGCGGTCGCCAGGCCGCTGGCGGCCAGGTTGTCGCAGATGCGGGCGAACAGCGAGGGTGGCGTTGCCAGGTAATAGACGCGGGTCAGCTGCTCATCCTTGCGCAGCGCCTCCACCAGGCCGGCGTAGCTTTGCAGGTTGACGGCATCGACGGCGACCCAGGTGATGCGCTGCAGGAATTTCTGCCACGCCTGTTCGTCGACGCTTTCCTTGATGTGCGGCTTCGAATTCGTTTCGACCATCTGCAGGAAATCTTCCTGCGACATGTCTTCCCGGCCCACGCAGATGATGCGGGCGCTGACGGGGAGGTCGTTGGCAACGTCGCGCGCGTACATCGCGGGCAAGAGTTTGCGCATCGCGAGGTCGCCGGAGCCGCCGAAGAAAACGAGGTCGAAATCGGAAAGAGCCATGGGTGTCTGAGCGTGAAAAGAGGAGGGACAGGATGAATGTAAATTTACTACACAATTATTGATTGCGCAAGTAAATTTACTACGTCAGAAGGCATGCTGAAGGTATATGGTGCCATATCCATGGGGTGCTGGGCGTAACATACACGCATCGCGCAACAGGGAACTCGCCATGCCCTTCATTCGATATTTTCCCGTGCTCGCCGTCGTGCTCTGTTTGAGCGCTGCAGCCGAACCGCTGCAAGCTGCCGCTGCGTGGATGGCGGAGGCGCAACCGTTTGCGGCTGCAGCGGTCGAGCGGCATTTTGGTTTGAAGGTGAAGAAACAATGCGCCGCCGGCCAGAGTGGCGTCGAGTGCGTGGCCGCCGGCGACAGGATCGACTTGCACTGGCGTGCCGCTGCGGACGATGGGCAGGTGCTCGAAGGCTACCTGCGCCTCCCGCTGGACGGGTGCATGGTTCGCGGCAAGGCAGAGGAAGTGCTGGGCACGCGCCTGCGCTTGGACGCCGACAGCGTTGCGGACAGGTCGCCAACGGTGACCTTATCCGCCCGCTACTGGACGCCCGGGCGCATCTGGCGCGTCAGTATGGCCTTCGACCGCGATTGTGCAAGGCTGCTGACAATCACGACGCCGGCATTCTGAAGCTCAGCCCCGATACTCCGGCATCTCCACCCCAGCCACATCCACCCGGAACGCCAGCACCTTGCCACTATGCGGCATCGCCGCCAGCTCTTCCGCCGGCCGGCCACCGCAGGCACTGGTCACATACAAGGTGCGCAGATCCGGCCCGCCGAAGCACACCGCAGTCGGACACTTCACCGGCAAATCGATTTGCTGCAGCAGCTCGCCGGTCGGCGACAGCTTCAGGATCCGCCCGCCCTCATACATCGCGATCCAGTAATTGCCTTCGCTGTCGATCGCCGCGCCGTCCGGGCGGCCGCCGTAGGTGCCGGTGGTCTTGTCGGCTTCGAAGGTGACCAGGTTGCGGCCGTTCGACGGCGTTCCAGTGGCCAAGTCGTAGTCGTAGGCGTCGATGCGGTGGCTGGTGGTGTCGGCGTGGAACATGGTCTTGCTGTCCAGGGTCCAGGCCAGGCCGTTCGAGTTGGTCATGCCGCCGGCCCAGGCCTGGCGCAGCTTGCCGGCTTCCAGCACGTGCATCTCGGCATTCGGCTGGTCGCGCGGCTCGTACAGGGTGCCGACCCAGAAGCGGCCCGCCGGGTCGACGCGGCCGTCGTTGAAGCGCTGGCGCTTGGTGTCGTAGGGCGCCGGGGCGATGTCTTCCGTTTCGCCGGTGATGGTGTTCAGGTAGACGAAGCCATTGCGGGTGGCGACCACCAGGTTGTTGTCCACGTCCACCGCCAGCGCCGACGGCTCGCTGTCCATCTTCCACGACGAATACTTGCCGCTGGCCGGGTGCAGGCGGTGCACCATCATCTCGGGGATGTCGACCCAGTACAGCGCCGATTCGACCGCGTGCCAGACCGGGCATTCGCCGGTCTTCATCGGTTCGTCGTGTACTACCACGAATTGTTCGGTTTTCATCTGTCGTCCCCCTTTACACCGCGGCCTTGGCGCGCGCGATCAGGCCATTGGTCGAGCTGTCGTGCTGGGCGGGCTGGGCTTCGCCGTTGAGCTCCGCCTCGATCTTCTTGGCCAGCACCTTGCCCAGCTCGACGCCCCACTGGTCGTAGCTGTTGACGTCCCACAGCGCGCCCTGCACGAAGACCTTGTGCTCATACAGCGCGATCAGGGCGCCCAGCGTGGCCGGGGTCAGGTATTCCATCAGAATCGTGTTGCTCGGACGGTTGCCCGGGAAGGTCTTGTGCGGCACCAGGCGCTCGATCTCGTCCGCCGGCTGGTCGGCCAGGTCCTGGCGCACTTCAATCTCGGTCTTCCCTTTCATGAAGGCTTCCGATTGCGCGAAGCAGTTGGCCAGCAGGGCGGCGTGGTGGTTGTGGAATTCGTGGGCCGGGCGCAGGGCGGCGATGAAGTCGATCGGCGTGACGTCGGTGCCCTGGTGCAGCAGCTGGAAGTAGGCGTGCTGGCCGTTGGTGCCGACGTCGCCCCAGATCACCGGGCCGGTTTCGTAGTCGCTGATGGTGTCGCCGGCGCGCGTGACGCGCTTGCCGTTGCTTTCCATGTCGAGTTGCTGCAGGTAGGCCGGGAAGCGGTTCAGGTCCTGGTGGTAGGGCGCGATCGAGACCGAGCCGCAATCCAGGAATTCGCGGTTCCAGAAGCCGACCAGGCCCAGGATCATCGGCAGGTTCTGCTCGATCGGGCTGGTCCTGAAGTGCTCGTCCATCGCGTGCGCGCCGGCCAGCAGGTCGCTGAAGTAGCCGAAGCCCACGCTCAGCGCGACCGGCAGGCCGATCGCCGACCACACCGAGTAACGGCCGCCGACCCAGTCCCAGAACGGGAACATGTTGGCCGGGTCGATGCCGAAGGTCTTGATCGCTTCGACGTTGGTCGAGACCGCGACGAAGTGCTTCGCCAGCGCCTCTTCCGGCGCGTGCTGCAGGAACCAGGCGCGCGCGGTGTTCGCGTTCATCATGGTCTCGGCCGTGGTGAAGGTCTTCGAGGCGATGATGAAGAGGGTGGTTTCCGGGTTCACGCGGCTCAGCGCGGCGTCCATGTCGTGGCCGTCGACGTTCGAGACGAAGTGCATGGTCAGGCGCGGATGGGCGAACTGGCGCAGCGCCAGGCAAACCATCTTCGGGCCGAGGTCGGAGCCGCCGATACCGATGTTGACGACGTCGGTGATTTCCTTGCCGGTGTGGCCTTTCCAGGCGCCGCTGCGCACGCTGTCGCTGAAGGTCTTGATGCGGTCGAGCACGGCGTGCACGTCGCCGGTGACGTCCTGGCCGTCCAGCGTGAACGGCTTGTTACGCGGCGCGCGCAGGGCGGTGTGCAGCACGGCGCGGTTTTCGGTCAGGTTGATCTTCTCGCCGGCGAACATGGCGTCGCGCAGGCGCTCGACGCCGCGCTCGCGCGCCAGCTGGGCCAGCAGTTCAAGCGTGCGCCCGTCCAGACGGTTTTTTGAATAGTCTAGGAACAGCCCGGCGGCTTCAACGGACAGCCGCTCGAAACGTTGCGGATCCTGTGCGAAGAGCTCGCGCATCTGCCATTCCCTGGCCTGGTTGGCATGGTTGCGGAGCGACTGGTAGCTGGTGGTGCTGGTGAGAAGAGGTTGGCGCATGGGTAGTGGTGACGAAGGCGATGGACGGTATGATGTCATTTTATGCAGATTATCGAATCATACAGGAAGCGCGCGTAAAATCACTACAAATGGTGCGCGTAATGGCGTGGGCACGGGGTGCCCACCCTACTTTATGGCGGACATTCTATGCCCGCTGTCGCTACCCGAATTCCCGAATGCTGCAAATGAAAACGAGGCGCTGGCAAGCGCTCCTTCTCAACTTGTAGTAAAATTTCAGAAATTTAATTCATAAGGAACGATCATGGTGCATCCCGTAGTAGAGAAGGTGACCCAACGCATCATCCAGCGTAGCCGCGCCTCGCGCCAGGCCTACCTGGCGCATCTGGACGCCGCGCGCGTGCAGGGCGTGCAGCGCGGATCGCTGTCGTGCACGAACCTGGCGCACGCGTTCGCGGCGTTCCCGGCCAACGACAAGCTCAAGCTGCGCGAACAGAAGCAGCCGTCGGTGGCCATCGTCTCGTCGTACAACGACATGCTGTCGGCGCACCAGCCGTTCGAATACTTCCCGAAGGTGATCAAGGATGCCGTGCGCGAGATCGGCGCCGTGGCCCAGTTCGCGGGCGGCGTGCCGGCCATGTGCGACGGCGTCACCCAGGGTCAGCCGGGCATGGAACTGTCGCTGTTCTCGCGCGACACCATCGCCATGGCGACCGCGGTCGCGATGTCGCACAACACCTTCGACTCCGCGCTCTACCTGGGCATCTGCGACAAGATCGTGCCGGGCCTGCTGATCGGCGCGCTGCACTTCGGCCACATCCCGGGCATCTTCGTGCCGGGCGGCCCGATGACCTCCGGTCTGTCGAACAAGGAAAAAGCGGCGATCCGCCAGCGCTACGCGAAAGGCCAGGCCACCCGCGAAGAGCTGCTCGAAGGCGAAGCCGCGTCCTACCACGGCGCCGGCACCTGCACCTTCTACGGTACCGCCAACAGCAACCAGATGCTGATGGAGATCATGGGCCTGCACATGCCGGGCGCCGCCTTCATCACCCCGGGCACTCCGCTGCGCGACGCATTGACCAAAGCTGCGGCCCAGCAAGCCGTCAAGATCTCCCAGCAGGGCGGCAATTACATGCCGATCGGCCAGATCGTCGACGAGAAGAGCATCGTCAACGCCATCGCCGCGCTGCACGCGACCGGCGGCTCGACCAACCACACGCTGCACCTGATCGCCATCGCGCGCGCGGCCGGCATCGTGATCGACTGGAACGACTTCGACGAGCTGTCGAAAGTCGTGCCTTCGCTGACCCGCATCTACCCGAACGGCGAAGCCGACGTGAACTACTTCCAGGCCGCCGGCGGCCCGGGCTTCGTGATCCGCGAACTGCTGGATGCCGGCCTGGCCCACGAGGACGTCAACACCATCCTCGGCCACGGCCTGCGCGCCCACTGCAAGGAACCTTTCCTGGACGGCGACAAGGTCGTCTGGAAGGACGTGCCCGAGCAGAGCGGCGACGAAACCGTGCTGCGCAAGTACACCAATCCGTTCAGCGACAACGGCGGCATGGTGCTTGTGCAGGGCAACCTGGGCCGCGCCGTGATGAAGATCTCGGCCGTCAAGAAGGAGCACCACATCGTCGAGGCCCCGGCCAAGACCTTCGATTCGCAGGACGAGTTCATGCATGCCTACAAAGCTGGCCAGCTGAACACCGACTTCGTCGCCGTGATCCGCTTCCAGGGCCCGCGTGCGAACGGCATGCCGGAACTGCACGCGCTGACCCCGGCGCTGTCGAACCTGCAGGACGCCGGCTACCACGTGGCGATGGTCACCGATGGCCGCATGTCGGGCGCGTCCGGCAAGGTGCCGGCGGCGATCCACGTGTCGCCGGAGATCCTGGCCGGCGGTCCGCTTGGCCTGGTGCGCGACGGCGATATCATCCGCGTCGATGCCACCGCCGGTACGCTGGAAGCGCTGGTGCCGGCCGATGTCTGGGCATCGCGCAAGATGGCTACCGCCGACCTCAGCAAGAGCCACATCGGCATGGGCCGCGAGCTGTTCTCGATGTTCCGCGCCAATGTGAGCGAAGCCGAGCATGGCGCCGCCACCTTCCCGCTGCCATCGCCGATCGACACCACCGTCCCGCTGCACGAAGGCACGGACAGCGGCGAGATCATGCCGGGCTCCGACGAAGACTTCCTGTTCCGTAAATCCACCGCCAAGTAAGTGAGTGCAACGATGAGTACTGATATGAGCCTGCTGGACATCATGAAATCGGCGGTCGTGATCCCCGTGATCGCGATCGACGATCCGGACCACGCGGTCCCCCTGGCCAAGGCGCTGGTCGCCGGCGGCATCCGCGTGCTCGAGGTGACCCTGCGCACCAGGCACGGCCTGGACGCGATCCGTGCGATGGCCCAGGTCGAGGGCGCCATCGTCGGCGTCGGCACCCTGACCCAGCCGGAAGAATTCGCCGCCTCGCGCGATGCCGGCGCGGTGTTCGGCGTGTCGCCGGGCCTGACCCCGGCCCTGATCGAGGCTGCGAAGAAGAGCGGCCTGCCCCTGCTGCCGGGCTGCATGACCCCGTCCGAAGTGATGGTGGCGCGCGAAGCCGGCTTCAAGCAGCTGAAACTGTTCCCGGCGGTGCCGGCGGGCGGCGTCGGCATGCTGAAAGCGATCGGCGGCCCGCTGCCGGACGTGACCTTCTGCCCGACCGGCGGCATCTCGATCGAGACCGCGCCGCAGTTCCTAGCGCTGAAGAACGTGGCCTGCGTGGGCGGCTCCTGGCTGACCCCGGCGGACGCGATGAAGGCCGGCGATTGGGATCTGATCACCGACCTGGCCAAAGCCGCGGCCAGCATCCGCCCGGCCGCGTAAGGGTTAGGCTTCAACCCGGCATGACCCGCCTGGCGCGCAAGCTGACCCCGGGCGAAATCAGGATGGCGTCGCTGCTGTTCGGCGACGCCATCGACTACACACGCGTGCGCGTCCACAACCGCCGCTACCTGCCGCTGGTGCAGCCGAAGAACTGCGCCATGACGCCGAACGGCAGCATCTATTTCCACCATTCCTGCTTTCTGCCCGATTACAGCGAGGGCAGTCCCACTGTCATCCATTGGTTCATGCATGAGATGGTGCACGTGTGGCAACATCAGCTGGGATACGCGGTACGTCTGCGCGGTGCGGTGCGTATCGGACTGTCGTACGACTACGAGCTAGTACCGGAGACAACGCTGGCGGACTACAACATGGAAGCGCAGGGCGAGCTGCTGGCCGATTACTTTGCACTCAAACACCAGAGTTCCCCGAGGACGATGCGCCAGCGACGCTACGAGGATAGCCTGTCGCTCTATGAAGAAGTGTTAGCGGATTTTCTTGCCGATTCTGCCAGCGTGGCGAATCTTCCACGTGATTACGGCCGATACCTGCTGCATTTGAAGCGTTAGCAAGAAAGGCGAATATTCGCCGCAGCATGTCAATGGTGCCCTTGTAGTGCACGCACCTGACGGCGAAGTCGGAAATTATCTGCCACTAGACCAACAAGAACGAGAGCGGTTAATGTACTAAACGCATCGTTTCCGAGATAGTGCCAGAATGCCCAAGCGATCAAGGATATTCCAGCACCTGTGACGAGCAACAATAGCGAGTCTTTCATTTGTAGTTCTCGTAGTGCTTAATGTATTTTCGCCCTGATACGCTTGCGTTATAGAGGCCGGGACGCCGGTGAAAAAGTGACCTGAGCCACGTTCTGCTCCATCCTCGCTTCGAAAGCTCATAAAAAACATCGGCCATCGAAGTGCCATCGCTCATTGTTCGGCCTGTCGCCACTGCAAGACTGCCGATGACTGCCCCAGCATAATAGGCCGCTCCTAAGGCCCCCAGCACGGCCAGTCCCTCCAACCTGGTGCCTGCCCCTGCCAACTCCCTCACCGTGACTTTTGTCCCGAACTTGTCAATGTAGGCAAGGATGGTGCTTATTGTCGAGATGGCAAGTGCCTGTGTTCCGTAAAGACTTTGTGGCGGTGCGATCAGCCCTAGGTCTTCCATGTTCTCTTTAAAATACTTGTAGAAGTCAGACATTGTTATCTCCAAGCTAGGCGATGGTTAGCAACTACCCGTTGGCGCTCGAATACCAAGTCCGTTACAGATTGGTAAGTGGGGGATTCTTGCTCGACCGAATAAGGGCAGGGTTGGGAGGGGTCATAGAGTGCAGCGAGCTGGATCAAGCCCATTGAAGGCACCCCGGAAGGCCGTAGGGGAGGTGCTAATGCATAGCTGCCGACATCAGAGATGACGATGTAGAGTCGATAAATTTGAATGCGGATTGGCTAATTTTCTGTGTTCGCTGTTGTCGGCTCGTCAGCCTGTCGGCACTGCACGAGCAGGTGCTGGCCGGTTTTTGACCGATTCCGCTTGCGTCTCCTCAATTCAGAATCCGCCTAGCCAACGTAGGCTCTTGGCGAGAGTGTTTCCTGCCGAGAAGATTATGCGATTCCCATTTCTTGCCGGCGCGCTATGCGCCTTCCTGCTGGCACCGAGCGCCGGCGCCATTGCCCGCATTGGCGCAGCCGAAGTGCGCGAAGGCCCGCGTGGCGGCCCCTGTTTCACCATTAGTCCGCGCGAGGAAAGGGAAGGGACGCCGGATTTCCACTCGGTGACGGTGTCGGATGGCCAGCACCTGCTGTGGAAGATGACGATGCCGCCCGAACGCACCTTTCCCCTGAGCTTTTCGATGTGCGTCCCCTACGGCGGACAGGTCGCCTCGCTGCCGCGCACCGAAGCGGCCAAGCTCGAACCCGGCAAGGTCTACTACCTGCGCATCGACGCCCGGCCCGGCAAGGCCCGCGGCACCGCCCAGGCCTACGAAGCGCGCTTCTGCCTGGCCAAGCAGCGCGACGGCAGCGCCGTCGTGCACCAGATATGGGACGGCGAACGGCCCGGCAAGCGCCTGTTCGGCTGCCTGCCGGCGGACTGACTATCCCTCGGTGCGCCCATCGGGACGGTCGCGCTCGTAGTGCCGGGCCAGCGGGAATGGCGGCAGCCAGTTTTCCCGACGCACGGTCCAGAGTTCGTAGGTCGGCTTGAACTGGCTGGGATGGTCCAGCGTGCCCAGGTAGACCTCGATTTCATCCCCGCTCTTCGCGAACACCGACGAGCCGCATTGCGGGCAGAAATGCCGGCCGCCCCAGGCGCGCGCTTCGCCCGTGATCGTCACCGCCTGTTCCGGAAAGATCGCCGAGGCGTGGAACACGGCGCCGTGGTGCTTGCGGCAGTCGAGGCAATGGCAGAGGCCGACGCGGTAGGGTTCGCCCCTGGCCGTGATGCGGAGCGCGCCGCAGAGGCAACCGCCGGTGTGCTGGTCCATGTTGCGGTCCTCCCGCCTCAAACCAGTTCGCGCCAGTAGACGAGAACGAAGGCCAGCAGAAGCAGGAAGCAGGCGATGTTGAACCACCTGAAAAACCGGCTTTTGCGGCTTGCGATATTCAAACCTGCTTCAGCGAGAAAATCCAGCATCATGGTCTCCTGAAAAAATCATTCACCAGCGCAGCGGGCCTCATCCTTTCACCGCCGCTTCGATGGCCCCCACGTCGATCTTGCGCATGTCCATCATCGCTTCGAAAGCGCGCCTGGCGGCCGCCGGATCCTTGCCGGCGATCGCCTCGGACAGCACGCGCGGCGTGATCTGCCACGACAGGCCCCATTTATCCTGGCACCAGCCGCAGGCGCTTTCCTGGCCGCCGTTGCCGACGATGGCCTGCCACAGGCGGTCGGTTTCTTCCTGGTCCTCGGTCGCGATCTGGAACGAGAAGGCGATGCTGTGACTGGGGCCGGGACCGCCGTTGAGGCCGAGGCAGGGAATGCCGGCCACCGTGAACTCGACCGTCAGCACGTCGCCCTGCTTGCCGGCCGGGTAGTCGCCCGGTGCATGGTGAACGGCCTTGAGCTCGCTGTCGGGGAAGGTCTCGGTATAGAACTTCGCGGCATCCAGTGCATCGCCCTTGAACCACAGGCAAACCGTGTTCTTGCTCACCATTTTTCTCCTCAGGATCGTCAAAAATGCTGAACGGGTAGGCGGATTCTTGTGTTATCGTTGTCAACTATGAATGGCACGCCAGTCTAGCAGTCTCCGCCCGGCCAGGGCACTGTAAGTTCTTGCAGGTTCGTGGAGGGTAGAGCATTGCAGCAGTTCGCGGGTGAAGGGCATCAAGAGTGGCTGCACGACTTTGCGGCAGCGAAGACCGAGGCAGCTTTGCTGGAACTTCTGGCGAAAGCGGCCAACGAACTCGGTTTCGAGTACTGCGCGCTCGGCATGCGTCTGCCGCTGCCGTTCTCGAATCCGCGGGTCGTCATGTTCAACAATTACCCGCAGGCCTGGCAGCAGCGTTACCAGGCCGAGCAGTACCTGCGGATCGATCCCACTGTCGCCGAGGGCATGACCTCGACCCGGTCCATGTTGTGGACGGAATCCCTGTTCGCGTCCAGCCGGCCGCTGTGGGAAGACGCGCGCGCCCATGGTCTGCAGTTCGGCTGGGCCCAGCCGACCCACGACCTGAAGGGCGTCGCCAGCCTGCTGACCTTTGCGCGTTCCGGCGAAGGCATTGCCCGCAACGAGTACCAGGTCAAGGTCCAGAAGATGCAGTGGCTGGCGCAGGCGGCGCACGCGGCCCTGTCGAACATCCTGGCGGCCAAACCGGATGGCGTGGCGTCGATCAAGCTGACCGAGCGCGAAGTCGAGGTGCTGCGTTGGGCCGCGGACGGCAAGACGGCCTCGGAATCGGCTGACATCCTGACGATTTCGGAGCGTACCGTGATCTTCCACATCGATAACGCGCTGCGCAAACTGGGCGCGGCCAACAAGACGGCCGGGGTGCTGAAGGCGGCGATGCTGCGCCTGATCTGAGGCCTGAATTTGCGGCTGCCGTGCGCGCATCCGTTAAAATGGCGGCATTTTTCACCTCCCACCCACATCATGACCCAGGACGAACTCAAGCAGGCCGTGGCCCGCGCCGCCATCGACTACGTGGTCGACGGCGAAATCATCGGCGTCGGCACCGGCTCGACCGCCAATTACTTCATCGACGAACTCGCCAAGATCAAGGACCGCATCAAGGGCGCCGTCGCGTCCTCGGAAGCGACTGCGGCGCGCCTGCGCGGCCACGGCATCGAGGTGCGCGACCTGAACGAGGTCGAATCGATTTCCGTCTACGTCGACGGCGCCGACGAGATCGACGCCTCGGGCGCGATGATCAAGGGCGGCGGTGCGGCCCTGACGCGCGAGAAGATCGTCGCTTCCGTATCGAAGAGTTTCGTGTGCATCGCCGACGGTTCCAAGCTGGTGCAGACGCTGGGCAAGTTCCCGCTGCCGGTCGAGGTCGTGCCGATGGCGCGTGCCGCCGTGACCCGCAAACTGGCCGCGCTCGGCGGTCAGCCGCGCCTGCGCACCAAGCCGGGCAGCGATGAAGCCTTCGTGACCGACAACGGCGGCCACATCATCGACGTGGCCGGCCTGGCGATCACCGATCCGGTGGCCCTGGAAACCGAAATCAACCAGATCGTCGGCGTGATCGCCGTCGGCCTGTTCGCCCAGCGCGGCGCCAACGTCTGCCTGCTGGGCATGGCGGAAGGCGTCAAGACTCTGACTTTCTGATCCGGAGAGCGGCATGCAGCGTCTGCCCGTCATGATCCTCCTTGCCGCCGTGCTGGGCGGCTGCGCCTCCCACAAGACGCGCCCGCCGGCACCGGCCGCGAAGCCAATCGCGTACCAGGCGGCCGGTCCGGTGGATGCCGACGGCACGCCGATCCAGAAGCTGCCCTTCCGCCTCGGCGTTTCCTCGAACACCGTCGAGAAGATGGCGAAGCAGCAGGCTTGCACGGGCGGGCAGGGCGCCGGCTTGGTCACCGAGCAGGGACCGGTCGAGGTCTACCGCATGCAGTGCGATAACGGCAAGGTGTTCATGGCGCGCTGCGAAATGCGCCAGTGCCGTCAGATGTAAGCGACCCCGCTTTTTCTTCTCATTCGCAGGCGCGCTTCGGTGCGCCTGTGTTCTTTTTGCCGCGCCCCTTCCTGATATGCGTGTTTCAATCGTGCACCCGCAGACTTGCGCAGTGCAGCATGCTATCGTCTTGACATAACTTTACGTCGTCTTACAGTTCGTTTGCATTTCGAGCTGGTAGTTGCCCATAGAATTTTCGCATCCTCTTCTGTGCAGAACGGAGCAGTATGAAAGTTTCAGGTGGACAGTCTCTCAAGCTCGACGCAATCCGCTTCGATGCGCCGGCCGTGCCGGCACCCCTGGTCGCGCCGGCCTTGCTGCGGCAAGCCGACAAGATCCTCTTCATCGCCCATCTGGCACTCGGCGACTTCACCTACCTGCAGGCCTGCTTCCAGGCTTTCGCGCGCGCTTATCCGCATCTGCAGATCCATCTCTGGGTCGACGAGCGGCGCCGCACCAGCCGTTCTGCCGACTGGGCGCACCTCAAGAAGTACGCGCTGTACGACTGGCTGGCCGAGTGTCCCTGGATCGCCAAAGTCTACGACGAGACCTACAGCCCGCAGGTCTACCGCGAATCGCTGGCGCAGGCGCGCCGCGAAGACTATCCGATCGTGGTCTCGCTCGCCGTGCTCGAGCGCCACAAGTACGCCAGCATGGCGCGCAGCATCAGCCCGCGGGGCTTCGTGGTCGGGCAAAAGAAGCGGGTGCGGCCTTACGACCTGGTCAAGCGCTTCATTTACCGCAAGCTGGACGCGTCGATCCCGGCTTATACGCCTTCCCCGCACCCGGACCAGCACATCAGCGATATCTACGCCGGCTGGTTCACCCAGCTGTTCGGCCTGGAGATCCCGCGCGCGGCGCGCTTCCCGGTGCTCAACATCGCCGACCGCTGGACAGCCTATGCGCGCGACCAGTTTGCCGACTGGGGTTTCATGGGTGTCGACGGCCAGCCGGCGCGGGTGGTGTTCCTGAATGCGTTCTCCAAATCGGTCGAGCGCAGCTGGCCGCTCGAGCGCGTCATCGGCCTGATCCGCGCGATGCGCTGCAGGCCGGCATGGCGCGACGTCGGCTTTGTCGTCAACGTGGTGCCCGAGGAATTGCAGCGCGCCCATGCGCTATTCGACGATGCCGCGCTGGAGCGCACCCACCTTTTCAGCGCGGAAGACAATTTCTTCCAGCTGCCGGCGGTGCTGAGCCTGTGCGAGCTCATCATCTCGGTGGAAACGGCCGTGATGCATTTGGCGAATGCCGTGCACGTGCCGGTGATCGCCCTGATGCGCCAGAACAATCCGGAGTGGGCGCCGATCGACCGCGCCAACAGCACCGTGATCACGGCGCCGAAACACGGCGACTGGGTCGACCGCATCGAGGTGCAGGATGTGATGCGGGTGCTGGCGGACTTTGGTCGCTTGTAACGGCCTAGGCGCTATTCGCGGGGCCGGCACCGGCCGGCGGGACGGCCGGCAGCATGCGCACCCGGCTGCGGCGGTCGACCAGTGTCCAGCTGGTCGGCTGCTCGAGCCGGTAGCTGGCCTGGACGCCGCGCAGCTTGTTCCACAGCGTTTGTGGCCGCGACAGCAGTGCTTGCGGCATGCGCTGGCCCTTCGTCAGGAATTGGTGCTGCCCGCCCGCCACCCTGGCGCCCTTGGCGCCGTCCGGGCATTGCCACCAGCCGGTGACGGGACAGATATCGCCGGCAGAGGCGGTGTCGCCGGGCTTCGGACCCGGCGGCGCTTCGGGTTTTGCCGGCGGCGCACCGGTCGGACGTATCCGAATGCTGGACGAGATCTTGTCCCAGAGCTGGAGCAGGGCGTCTTCGCCGAGGAAGCTCGTCACCGGCCGGGCGCCGGCATGCACCGGATGACCGGTCGACATTTCGAGGTGCATGAAGGGGACGTAGACATTGTCCTCGGTGCCGGTGACTTCCCAGTTGAAGCCGAAGGTGTGCACGAAATTCAGCTCGGTCCAGCGCTCCGCCACTTCGCCGCCTTCGATACCGTTGATCGTGCGCTTGCCTTTTCTAAGCTTGTCCATCAGCGGCTTTTGCCACAGCGGCATTTCTGCATCGACCGCCGTATCGCGCGCGAGACGGTCTTCCTTGTCGGGTTCGGTACCGGCGCGCGTGGTGAGTGCGAGCGCAAGGTCGGGATGGTCCGGAAAGCCGGCAAAGATCGTGACCCCTTCCGTCAGCTCGGCCGGCAAAGGATCGACGAACATGCCGGGCCCGAAGCAGAAGCCGGCGGCAGTCGGCAGCTCTTTTGCCGGGACGAGCCGCAATTTGTCGATCAGCTTGCGCAAGTCGCCGACGAGCTCGGGATCATAGCCATCGGCTTTGAAATTGAAACTTTTCCCGTTCGAATGAACATAGGCTTCCAGTTTGACGCTCCTCCATTCCACGGGCCTGCCGTTTTCCTGTCCCTTGGTAATGCTTCGGCCGAATACGAGTATTTTTCCGACAAACCCGTTGTCGTTATACTGATCGAGTCTTTCCAGGTTTTTCTGACCAAGTTCGTTTCGTTCGCCCTCGATCTCGGTTTGTCTTGCCAAAACGCGTGCGTCGAATGCTTCCCTTGTTTCTTCCTGCCCTGAAACCCACAAGCCGTCGATGAAAACCTGACCGTATGAAAAGTCCATGGTGGCCGGCAAATCGATGAGGAACCTGCCAACACAAGCTGTTTTCATCTGCTCAGTGAGCTGTCCCACTGTGTAACGGTCCATCATCGAATTTCCTATGCCGTAAAGAAGATAAATCCCATAGAGTGCCGCCAGGACACCTAAAAATGGATGCACCTTCTTTTTGGGCTTATCCATTCTTGCCTAATTCCTGGACAGCTTTGACGATGCAGTAGCAAGTCAGCAGGATGCTGTCGCGATGCTTGTAGCTTTCCTGATGACGATAGCCATGCGTGGCAAACAAGGCCTTGACCTTGCCTTTCGGTCCCGCGCCGGATTGGTCCGGCACGGTATCGTCGCCCGTCGACTCTTGCTGCTCGACAGAAAAAGTAAGAACCATCCTGCCCTCGACTTCCACCTTGCGGCTACCGTCGGGGCCATGGTTCAAACATTTAGCGCTTCGAATATTTGCGGCAGTCACCGGCACCGATGCATCCGCGCCCGAGGCTTGCGCCACCCAGCGGATCTGCCCGTAACTCGGATGATTCTTATCCGCGCCGTAGTAAGCAAAGCTAGTGGGGTGGTAATAATCCGATAGCCAGTGGTGAAACTTTTCTGCGGCCGAGATGGCCTCGTTTATTTTCTTGGCCGCCTCGCCTTCTTTTTTGTATAGCTTGGCAGGATCGGCTAAACCCGGATTGATTAACCTATACCACGAGCTCATATCCCGATATAAATCGTAGGGATTCGGTTGAGATTCATTTGGTAAATGCAGGCAATCGTTGGCCGCGGTGCGACGTCCTCCGCTTGGCTGTTTTTGCATGACGCTGACGTGCAACCAGGGTGTCGGATGCAACTGGTTGGGCAGCAATTCGAGCGCCCCGGCCGACACCGCCATCACCGGGGTCGTATCCTCGGGCCGCCTGCCCGCGATGTCGGCGAATTTGCCGGCCTTGAAGTTATCGAGTTTGCCGTTGACCGGGCTGTCGCATTCGGTGCCGCAGGCCAGGCGGCGATAGGCAAGGGGCGCCCCGAGTGCCGGCATCACGCCGTGGATGACGCCCAAGATCTTGTCGGGAATACGTTTCGCGCAGGCACGCGCGACCAGTCCGCCCATCGAATGGGTGACGAGAATAACTTTATTGCATTCATGCTTACGGGCATTCCACCATTTGATGATGTCGTCGATGCGCTTTTCCAGGCGGATTGCCGATTCGCCGCAGGACCGCAACCAGTTGTAGCCACAGGCATAAATTGGATATTGGTATTCGGCATATTTTTCCAGCTCGCTTTCGGTCAGGGGCGCCACCGAGCGCGCCCCCCAGCGCTTGAGCGTGTCGCCTTCCATTGCCTGCATGACTTCTTTCCAGCGGCTACGGATATGCCGTTTATTGAGCGCATCAAATTGGAAAGTCATTTCCAAATGGCTTTGCAGTTCGAAGAGCAAGGTGCCATAGGAACCATTGAAGATTTCTCCCCAGCCGCGTTCGCGCATGACGCTCTTTTCCAGATAGCACGATCCAATGTCGAGATCGCCGCTATCGTCGACTTCCACATAGTCCGGATGAAGAATCAGCTGACGCATTTTCGGGCTTCGCTTTTTCCAATCGGCTGCATACAGAAGGGCGGCGCTATCGCTGTTTGGCGGCCGCCACGCCGGTTCGCCGGGCCTGAGCGGATAGCCCGACGGTAAAGCCACGTCGCGCCTGACCCGCAGATTCGTTCCCATGGTTCCCGGAATAAATATGACCGGAACAACTTTGTTAGAACCTTTGTACACCAGGCCGCGCGTCTTCAAACTGGTCGGCGTCAGAACTGTGCGTACATGGAGACTGCCGTCTTCATTGATTACAGGATCTTTTAATCTTCGCAATGGATCAGTCATGTTTGCCTTTCGCGATAAACGGGCTTTGCAGGCAATACAGACGCCTGGCGCTACCGTTCAGTTCCGATGAAGGCAAAACACACTTTAGATCGTAGGCAAAGGATGACCCGTGTAATCTGCAGGGCAGTAATTCCTTGCGTCAGGTATCGGTTTTAACCGAAATATTGCGAAGAAAAACTATTCGCAGGTCTATTGAGAAAGACGTCAGAAGGCTCGGCTTTCAAAAAGGAATGCCGGCTGGCGGAGAAATAAAGAAGGGAAGAAATGGGCAGCGCAGGACACGCTGCCCGAAAGGAATGCAGTGCTTACGCGGCCGGCGGCACGTAACCGGCGGCCTGGTCGGCACCTTCGCCGAAGAAATGGCGCTCCATCTGGGTCGCCAGGTACTTGCGGGCACGGGCGTCGGCCATGTTCAGGCGGTTTTCGTTGATCAGCATGGTCTGGTGCTTCAGCCAGCCCTGCCAGGCTTCCTTCGACACGCTTTCATAGATGCGCTTGCCCAGTTCGCCCGGGTAGGGCGGGAAGTCCAGGCCTTCGGCTTCCTTGTTCAGTTTGATGCAGTGGACGGTGCGCGCCATGTTCTTGCTCCTGGTTCGAAATCTGAAAAGGACAATTATAAGGTCTTGATGAAAATCTGCGACCGGCGCTGCCAGTTATACATGTGGGCGCGGTCCTTCGGCAGGTCGTCGACGGTGGCCGGCACGAAGCCGCGCTTCTTGAACCAGTGCGCGGTGCGGGTCGTCAGCACGAACAGGCGGGTCAACCCGGCGGCGCGGGCGCGGTTCTCGATATTCTTCAGGATGCGTTCGCCGTCGCCCTGGGTCTGGGCATCGGGGCTGACGGTCAGGCAAGCCATCTCGCCCATCTTCTCGCCCGGGAAGGGGTAGAGCGCGGCGCAGCCGAAGATCACGCCGTCGTGCTCGATCACCGAGAAATGGTCGATCTCACGTTCGATCAGCTCGCGCGGGCGCTTGACCAGGGTGCCGTCGGCTTCCAGCGGCTCGATGAGCTTGATAATTCCGCCGACGTCCTCAATTGTGGCCTGTCGCAGGCTTTCCAGGTTCTCGTGGCTGATCATGGTGCCCACGCCGTCGTGGGTGAACAGTTCGAGCAGGGCCGAGCCATCCATCTGGTAGGGCACGATGTGGGAGCGGTCGACGCCGCTGTGGCAGGCCTTGATCGCATGCTGCAGGTAGAACGACGCGTCGTTCGGCAGGAAGCCCGCTTGCAGCACCGCTTCGGCCTGGTGCGACGAGAGTTCGCGGATTTCGGCACCGGCAGCGTCGACCATCATCGGCGTTTCGGTGATGAAGATGAGCTTTTCGGCATGCAGGGCGATCGCCGCCTGCGCCGCCACGTCTTCCATGGTCAGGTTGAACACCTCGCCGGTGGGCGAGAAGCCGAGCGGCGACAGCAGCACGATGTTGTCTTCGGTCTGCAGGATCGGATGGATCTTCTCGGCCGCGATCTTGCGCGTGACGCCGGTCAGTTCGAAGTCGACGCCGTCGATCACGCCGAGCGGGCGCGCGGTCACGAAGTTGCCCGAGACGACGCTGATATGGGCATTCGACATCGGCGTGTTCGGCAAACCCTGGCTGAAGGCCGCTTCGATGTCCAGGCGCAGTTCGCCGGCGGCTTCCTTCGCGCATTCCATGGCGGCGCCGTCGGTGATGCGCACGCCGTTGTGGAAGCGGCCCTCGACGTTGCGCAGGCCGAGCTGTTCGGCCACCTGGGGCCGCGAGCCGTGCACCAGCACCACGCGGATGCCGAGGCCGACCAGCAGGGACAGGTCCTGGGCCAGTACCGGCAGGGCGCCGGCGGCCACGAGTTCACCGGGGAAGGCGACGACGAAAGTCTTGCCGCCGAACGCATGAATATACGGCGCGACCGAGCGCAGCCACTGGACGAATTGGGTAGGGTTTTCCATTTGCCGCATTATAATTGGCTGCGCGACTTGCGCACCAAATACCTTGTAAAAATCAATGTCTGAACAGAGTAACAAGCCTTCGCCGAGCCCGGCGCGCGCAGCTTCCCCCGATGCCACTTCGAACCCGTCCCGCAAGGACGCGGGGCGCGCCGACACGCGTGCGCCGCTGACCAGGACGAACGAGCTGCAGGCGAAGCCGGAACGGCCGCACCGCGAGGCCGGCGAGCGCAATGCCGGCCAGCGCGGCGATGGTCGCCAGGGAGGCGGCCGGCAGGAGGCCGGGCAGGGTGGCCGCAGCGCTGCGCAGGATGCAGGCAGAGGCCGCGGCCCACGCGCCCAGGCGCCCGCAAACGCGCTGGCGAATGCGCTTGCGGAAGCACGCGTGCGCGCACCGGCTGCGGCTCCGCAGGGCGGCGAAGGCAATCGGCAAGGCAAAGCCGGCGGCGAACGTCCGCCGCGCGAAGGCGCCCGTGGCGAGCAGCCACGCGGTGAACGCAAGCCCCCAATGCGCACGCCGCTCCCCGCCATCGTCTTCCCCGAAGACCTGCCGGTATCAAGCCGCCGTCACGAGATCGCCGAGGCGCTGCAGAAGCACCAGGTCATCATCGTGTCCGGCGAAACCGGTTCCGGCAAGACCACCCAGCTGCCGAAGATCTGCCTGGAACTGGGCCGCGGCGAGAAGGGCATGATCGGCCACACGCAGCCGCGCCGTATCGCCGCATCGAGCACCGCCAAGCGCATCGCCCACGAGCTGGGCACGCCGCTGGGCGAGCACGTGGGCTACAAGGTCCGCTTCAACGACACGCTGCAGCCGGGCGCCTGGGTCAAGCTGATGACCGACGGTATCCTGCTGGCCGAGACCCAGACCGACCCGCTGCTGAAGGCCTACGACACGATCATCATCGACGAGGCCCACGAACGCAGCCTGAACATCGACTTCCTGCTCGGCTACCTGAAGCAGATCCTGCCGCGCCGTCCGGACCTGAAGGTGATCATTACCTCGGCGACCATCGACGCCGAACGCTTCGCGCGCCATTTCGGCACGCAGGACAAGCCGGTGCCGGTGATCGAAGTCTCGGGCCGCTTGTACAAGGTCGAGGTGCGCTACCGTCCGGTCGACCGCGATCCGGTGTCCGCGCCCGCAGGCAGCAGCGACGCCGGCAAGCCGGTATCGAAAGCCCAGGCCGCGCGCGACAAGCGCGACCTGATCGATGCCGTGGTCGATGGCGTCGACGAGTTGTGCCGCCTGGGACAAGGCGACGTGCTGGTGTTCCTGCCCGGCGAGCGCGAGATCCGCGACTGCGCCGAAGCCTTGCGCAAGCAGCATCCGCCGCACGTCGAGATCCTGCCGTTGTTCGCGCGCTTGTCGGTTGAGGAGCAGGACCGCGTCTTCAAGACCACCAACGCGCGCCGTATCGTGCTGGCGACCAACGTGGCCGAGACTTCGCTGACCGTGCCCGGCATCCGCTACGTGGTCGATTCCGGCCTGGCCCGCGTTAAACGCTACAGCTACCGCAACAAGGTCGAGCAGCTGCAGGTGGAAAGCATCGCGCAGTCCGCCGCCAACCAGCGCGCCGGCCGCTGCGGCCGCGTGGCCGACGGCGTCTGCATCCGCCTGTACGAGGAAGACGATTTCCTGCAGCGCCCGAAATTCACGGACCCGGAAATCCTGCGCTCTTCGCTGGCCTCCGTCATCCTGCGCATGAAGTCGCTGCACCTGACGGACGTCGAGACCTTCCCGTTCGTCGAACCGCCGCAGGGCCGCGCGATCGCCGACGGCTACCAGCTGCTGCAGGAGCTGGGCGCGGTCGACGATGCCAACGAACTGACGCCGATGGGGCGCAAGCTGGCCAAGCTGCCGCTCGACCCGCGCGTGGGCCGCATGATCCTGGCCGCGGTCGATAACCACTGCCTGACCGAGATGCTGATCATCGCCTCGGCGCTGTCGGTGCAGGACCCGCGCGACCGGCCGATGGAGTACCAGCAGCAGGCCGACGAGAAGCACAAGAAATTCGCCGACGAGAAGAGCGAGTTCCTCAGCTATATCAAGATCTGGCGCTGGTTCGAGCAGGCCATCGAGCACAAGAAGACCAACCGCCAGCTGCAGGAAAACTGCCGCGAGAACTTCCTCTCGCAGCTGCGCCTGCGCGAGTGGCGCGACGTGCATTCGCAGCTGCTCACCATCGTCAGGGAGCAGGGCTGGCGCCTCTCCGAAGCCGAGGCCACCTACGAGCAGCTGCACATGGCGCTGCTGACCGGCCTGCTGGGCAACATCGGCTACAAGATGGAAGACGACAGCGCCTACCTCGGCGCACGCGGCATCAAATTCAACATCTGGCCCGGTTCCTCGCTCGGCAAGAAGGCCGGTAAATGGGTGATGGCGGCCGAACTGGTCGAGACCACGCGCCTGTACGCGCGCACGCTGGCGCAGATCCAGCCCGAGTGGGTCGAAAAGATCGGCGCGCACCTGCTGAAGAAATCCTGGGGCGAGCCGCGCTGGGAAAAGCGCAGCGCCCAGGTGACGGCGAGCGAGCGCGCGACCCTGTACGGCATCGTCGTCTACAGCCAGCGACGCATCAACTACGCCAACATCAATCCGCAGGAAGCGCGCGAGATCCTGATCCGCGACGCGCTGGTGGCGGGCGATTACGAAACGCGTGCGCCTTTCTTCGCGCACAACCACAAACTGATCCGCGAGATCGAGAACCTCGAGCACAAGTCGCGGCGCCTCGACGTGCTGGTCGACGACCAGCTGATCGCGGCCTTCTACGACAAGGAGATCCCGGGCGACATCGTCAACGGCGCCGGTTTCGAGAAGTGGTACAAGGACGCCTCGCGCGACAATCCCAAGCTGCTGTTCCTGAACAAGGAAGAGCTGATGCGCCACGAGGCGGCCGGCGTCACCACCGAGCTGTTCCCGAAGACGATGAACGTCACCGGCATCGAGATGGGCTTGAGCTACCACTTCGAGCCGGGCAGCCCGCGCGACGGCGTCACGCTCACGGTGCCGCTGTTCGCGCTGAACCAGATCCCGCAGGAGCGCCCGGGCTGGCTGGTGCCGGGCATGCTGAAGGAGAAGGTGCAGCTGCTGCTGAAGTCCCTGCCGCAGAAGCTGCGCCGCCACTGCGTGCCGCTGCCGGACTATGCGGCCGGCTTCTTCGACCGCAATCAGGACCCGGTGCGCTTCGGCCGCGGCGACCTGATCGACGCGCTGATCGCCGACATCCACCAGCACACCAGCGCGCGCGTGCTGACCACCGACTTCAAGCTGGAGACCCTGCCGGCCCACCTGTCGATGAATTTCAAGGTGGTCGACGAGCATGGCCGCCAGCTCGACATGGGCCGCAACCTGGCCACGCTGCAGGCGGAGCTGGGCGGCCAGGCGCGCCAGAGCTTCCAGCGCATGGCGGAGAGTTCGCCGGCGGCCGTGGCCAGCGGCCAGGCGCGGGCGCAGGCGGCGTTCGGCAAGCCGGGGGCCGCGGCGCCCGCGGCGGCCGCGCCTGCCCCGGCCGCGAAAGGCAAGGGCGCCGCACCCGCGCCCGCGGCGCAGGCACCGGCCAACACCGGCGTCAGCCAGCATACCAACATCACCGCCTGGACCTTCGGCGAGCTGCCGGAACTGCTGGAGATCAACCAGGGCAAGCTGACCCTGATCGGCTTCCCGGCCCTGGTCGACAAGGGCACGCACTGCGACCTCGAAGTCTTCGACGACCCCAACGTGGCCGCGCGCACCCATCGCGCCGGCCTGCGCCGCCTGTTCGCGCTGCAGCTGAAGGACCAGCTGAAGTTCGCGGAAAAGAACGTGCCTGGCATGCAGCAGATGGGCATGCAGTTCATGTCGGTCGGTTCGCCTGAGGAGCTGCGCGAGCAGATCGTCAACAAGGCGATCGATATCGCCTGCCTGCAGGACCCGCTACCGCATGACGCAGCCTCCTTCAACAAGCGCAAGGACGAGGGCAAGGGCCGCATCGGCCTCCTGATCAACGAGATCGCGCGTCTGGTGGGGCAGGTGCTGGCCGAGTTCCACGGCATGCCGAAGCGCCTGCAGAACCTGCCGCAAGCCGTGGCCGCCGACATGCAGGCGCAATTGAAGGAACTCGTGCACAAGCGCTTCGTTGCCGACACCGAGTACAGCCAGCTGGCGCACTTCCCGCGCTACCTGAAGGCGATGAACGTGCGACTCGAAAAGCTGCGCACCAACACGGCGCGCGACACCCAGCTGATGGCGGAGTGGCAGAGCGCGGCCAGCCAGTTCCAGCGCACCATCAAGAACCAGCCGATGAAGAATCTCGATCCGCGCATGACGGACTTCCGCTGGATGCTGGAAGAGCTGCGCGTCTCGCTGTTCGCGCAGGAGCTGCGCACGCCGATGCCGGTGTCGAGCAAGCGCCTGCAGAAGGTGTGGGAGTCGATGCTACGCTGAGCACGCGCGCCGGCGCGGCTCAGGCGGATGCCGCGCCGGCCGCCGCCCGTTCCTGGATTCGCCGGACCGAGAACAGCATCGACACCGGCGCCGCCGCGTGCAGAACGATCAGCCACCACAGGCTGCCGCTGAGCGCATAGCCGACCGTGAAGGCCAGCGATACCGCGATCGACCCCGCGAACTGCCGCGGATTCTTGTAGCCATGCGCGGCGCCGTAGGCCGCGGCGGCCAGCGCCACCGCAAGCGGCAGGCCGGTCAGCGGCGGCAGCAGCAGCAGCAGGTAGCCGCGGAACAGGACTTCCCAGGTTGCCGTCATGAGGACCGTTATCAGCAGATAGGTGGCGGTCTCGAAGGGCGTGCGCGGCATCGCGAAGGGCAGCTCGCGTACCTGCGCTTCCTGCCTGGCGCGCTGCGCTGGCGTCATCCTGCGCTCCATCCGCTTGCTGGCGATGTGCAGGGCGAGCAGCACGACGCCGGCGACGGCCAGGCCGCACAGGGCGGCGAAGGAGTCCGGAAATGCCAGGCCGAGGTCGAAGGCGGTGTGTTCGCCGAGACGCATGACCAGCACCAGCACGGCCAGCAGCACCAGCACCAGGCGGGCCTGCCGCCAGTATGCCTGCAAGGGAGAGCGTGGCGGCCTGCGCGGCGCGGCATGCTGGCTGCGCCACAGCCTTTGGCAGGGGAACACGACCAGCAGGTAGAACGTGAAGAGCAGGTCGGGCAGGTACGGAAGTTGGATACTGTTGGCCATGCTCGACAATAACAGGCGCAAGGGCCGAAAAAATCCGCGCTTTGTCACACCGCAGGGGCGAATGGCCGGGCAGCGTTCGCGCTGCGCTCCTCAAGCATGCGCCGCAGCCTGCGGCAGATCGCGTCCGAAACGTGCCGGCGGCACGCCGACATGACGGGTAAACGCCGTACTGAAGGCGCTGGCGGAACCGTAGCCGACCCGTTCGGCCACTTCCGCCACGCCGCCTTCCTGCCGGCGCAGCAGATCCTTGGCCAGGGCCATGCGCCAGCCCAGCAGGTAGGCTATCGGCGCCATGCCGACCTCGCGGTTGAAGCGCTCGAAGAAGGCCGAGCGCGACATCGCCGCTTCCTTCGCCAGCGCGGCCACGGTCCAGGCCTGCGTCGGCTGCGCGTGCATCTTCTTGATCGCGGCCGCCAGTCTTTCGTCGGCCAGTCCGCGGACCAGCCCCGGCGAGGCCGTGCTGCCGGTGCCGGCGCGCAGCGCTTCGATCAGCAGGATTTCGAGCAGGTGCGCCAGCACCACGTCGCGCGCCGGCCGCTGCGCGCGCGATTCGTCCCGCAACAGGGCCACATAGGTCGCCAGCCGGTCTTCGCCGCGCACGTGGACGAGCCGCGGCAGCAGCGACACCAGCAGGCTCGCATCCGGCGCGCCGAATTCGCAATAGCCGACCAACAGCCGCACGTCCGGCGGGCCGTCGGTCCTGCCGTGGCGGATCTCGCCATGCGGCAGGCGCACCGGCTCCGCGGGCTCGTCGACGGGGCCGTGCGCCAGGCTGGACATCGTGAATCCGGCAGCGGCCGGCAGCAGCACGAAGTCGCCCGCATGCAGGGACAGTGCCGGATGTTCGTCCGGGGCGAGATGGCAGCTGCCTTCGAGGACGGCGCAGAAGAAGGGCCGCCCGTATTCCTCGCGCCGCACGCTCCATGCGCCGGCGCCGCCAACCAGCTTCGAATACGGTGCCGTCGGCTGCAGCAGGGCGACGATCTCGGCAAATGGGTCTGTCATTCCGGACTCCCGCGCATGAATAATGGATTTTCCATTATAGCCAGTACGGCGCTGGCCAGCTATCGTGATGCTTCACCCATCGCGAAAGGAGTCCCACCATGAAAACCATCCTGATTACCGGCTGCTCGTCCGGCTTTGGCCTGGAAATCGCCAGGCATTTCCTGGCACAAGGCTGGAAGGTCGTCGCCACCATGCGCACGCCGCGCGAGGATATCCTGGCGGCGTCCGAGCACCTGCGCGTGCTGGCGCTGGATGTCACGGACCGCACCAGCATCCTGCGCGCCGTGGAGGCCGCGGGGCCGGTCGATGTGCTCGTCAACAATGCGGGCATCGGCCTGATGGGCGCCTTCGAAGGCACGACGATGGACACGGTGCGCGAAGTCTTCGAGACCAATACCTTCGGCACGCTGGCCATGACGCAGGCGCTGCTGCCGCAGTTCCGCGCACGCCGCGCCGGTGCGATCGTGAACGTCTCATCGAGCACGACCCTGCTGGCGCTGCCGCTGCTGTCCGTCTACACCGCCAGCAAGGCGGCGGTGAATGCCTTTACCGAGTCGGTGGCGCTGGAGCTGGCCGAATTCGGCATACGCGTCAGCCTGGTGCTGCCCGGCCGCTCGCCGGAGACGCCGTTCAGCCGGAACGCCCAGGCGCGCATGCAGGAAGCCATTCCCGAGGCGTATGCCGGTTTCGCCGAGCGGGTCTTTGCCGGCCGCGCGGAAGGCGGCCCGGTCACCCATGCGGCCGACGTGGTGCAGGCCGTGTGGCGTGCGGCGACCGATGCGGCGTCGCCGCTGCGCCTGCCGGCCGGCGCGGATGCGGAGGCGCTGGCCAACACACAGCGCTGACGAACCGAAGTCGGCTCAGGCCCGCACCGCATGGGTGGGGACAGCCGCCTGACCGATCCCGCGCAGCGCCGCCACGTCGCGCGCCAGGCGGCCCAGGAAGCAGCCGTTGAAGACGCCGAACAGCGCGCACACGCCGGCCGCCACCAGCGCGTCATGGCGCGCATGCGGCAGGACGGCCAGCAGCACCGCGGCCGCGTACTTGGTGAAGAACACCGCCATCATCATCGCCAGCGGCACCCGGCTGCCGCGCACGATCACGCTGCCGGGCGTGGCGCCGGGCGCGGTGCGGCTGCGGCCGAACTTCCATACCAGCAGCGCCGTTCCCGCCGCTGCCGCGGCCCAGGCGGCCAGCGCGATCGCATTCGCTCCGAATTTCACCAGCACGTCCTGCAGCGACAGCGCCAGCATGACGGCGGGCACGATGAACAGGCTGCGCAGCTTCATCTCGCGCTGGCGCAGGGCGGCGGTGCCGCGCCAGACCAGCACGGCGAGGATGGCCCAGACGTAGGCGGGGGTGTGCATCACGATTTGCTGCAGCATGGCGGTCTCCGTTGCGTGGTTAAGTTGAGGCCACTGTGCCCGAAGGGAAGCGGGAAGGAGACGGCATGCGACGAATGGCGCAGTGCCGGCGCCAGATGCAGCCGGACGGCGCGAAATGCGCGCCGCTATTCGCCCGCGGGCGGCGCCGGATACACGCCGCCGGCGGTCACGCCCGCATCCAGCCTGCGTGCGCGCAGGTCGCGGTAGACGGCGGCGCGCATCAGCAGCATCGAGACCACCGGCGCGGTCATCAGGAGGAACACGGCGATGATCAGTTCATGCACCACCGGGCGCGATTGCGCGGCCGTGAAGACCACCATCGACGCCAGCAGGATCGAGCCGGTGCCGAGGGTGATCGTGATTGCCGGTCCGTGGATGCGCTGGTAGAAGGTATGCAGGCGCAGCAGGCCGAGTGCGCCGATCAGCACGATGCTGGCGCCGATGACCAGCAGCAGCGCCGCCACGCCCAGCGCCCACGGCGGCGCCTGGTCCAGTCCGTGCATGCCGAGCCAGTTCATTCGATGATCTCCCCGCGCATCAGGAACTTGGTCAGCGCAACGGTCGAGACGAAGCCGAGCAGGGCGATCAGCATCGCGGCTTCGAAATACACCTGGGAGCCGTAGCGGATGCCGAGCACCAGCGACAGCAGCATGCCGCACATCCACAAGGTGTCGAGCGCCAGCACGCGGTCGTGCGCCGAGGGGCCGGCCAGCAGGCGCAGGGTGCACAGCAGCATGGCTGCCAGCACGCACACGAGCGCATAGCCGACGGCGAGTTCAAGCAGGGTCGCCATGAGGGGGAGCCTCCGTTTCGAAGATGTCGATCAAGGGTTGTTCGTAGCGGTTCTTGATGGTGGCGATCCACCATTGCACGTCGTGCAGGTCGAACACGTGCAGCGACAGCTCGTAGCGTTCCGGCAGGATCTCGACCCAGACCGTGCCCGGAGTCATGTTGATCAGGCAGGAAAGCAGGGCCAGGCCGTGCGGATCGCGCAGCGTCAGCGGCACCCGGATGAATTGCGAATTGACGCCGGCGTAGTCGGCAAACAGGATGATCCGGCACACGCTGAAGCAGGAGCGCACCACCTCCACCGAGGCCATCGCCAGCAGGCGCACCAGGGCCAGGAACTGGGCCAGGGTGCGCAGGCGCGGGTAGCCGAGCGGCTGCAGCCTGCGGGTCAGCAGCGGCGCCGCGATGCCCAGCGCCGCGCCCAGCAACAGGTGGGCGGGCGCCACGGTCTGGTTCAGCAGCAGCCACAGCACCAGCAGGCCCAGCGAGATGAAGGGGTAGGGCAGCCAGCGCATCATGGCGCCTCCGCGGCGGCCGGCTGCGGCACGGGCGAGGGCACCACCGGCTGGCCCAGCACGCGGCCGATGTAATCCTGCGGGCGGTGGATGCCCTCGCTGGCACGGTCCAGCCAGGCGAACACCGATCCCGCCTCGACCGTCATGAAGACCGACAGCCCGAGCAGGAACAGCACCGGCAGCACTTCCGAGCGGTGCAGTTTGGGCGGCGCGGCGCCGCTGTTGGCCCAGAAGGTGCGCACCCCGAAACGCATCATCGACAGCACCGACACCAGGCCGGAGCCGATGATCAGCGCCATCAGCGTCCAGCCGGCGGCGGCGATCGTGCCCTGCGGCGGATTGAGCAGCGCATGGAACAGGCTGAACTTGGCGACGAAGCCGGACAGCGGCGGCAGGCCGGCGATCACCATCGCGCAGGCGGCGAAGGACAGCGCCAGGAAGGCCATCGCCGCCGGCACGCCGCGCCCGACCGGCTCGTCCGGCTTGTCCTCGACGGCCCAGGCTTCCAGCGTCACCGCCAGCACCGAGGCGTGCGGCGTGCGGATCCGCTCGATCAGTTCGATCAGCAGCAGGAAGGCGGCGATCGCCAGCGTCGAGCCGGCCAGGTAGTACAAGGCGCCCGCGACCAGCGTCGCCTGGCCGTAGCCGATCACGGCGAGCAGCGTGCCGGAGGAGACCACCGCGCCATAGCCGGCCAGGCGCCCGGCGTTATCGCTGGAGAGCATGCCGGCGGCGCCGAATACGATGGTCGCCATGCCGCCCCACAGCAGGGCGTCGTGGCCGAAGCCGGCCTGCGGAAACAGCAGCAGCCACAGGCGCAGGATGGCGTAGGCGCCGACCTTGGTCATCAGCACCAGCATCGCCGCCACCGGCGGCGAGGCGGCGGCATAGGTGGTCGGCAGCCAGAAGCCGAGCGGCCACATCGCGCTCTTGATCAGGAAGGCCAGCGCCAGCACGGTGGCGCCGATCTCGAACAGGCCGCGGGCGCCGGGCGCCAGGCCGGCCATGCGCGCCGCCAGGTCGGACATGTTGAGGGTGCCGGCGGCCGCATAGATCAGCGCGGCGCCGATCAGGAACAGCAGCGAGGCCGCCAGGTTGATCGCGATGTACTGCATGCTGGCGCGCAGCCGCTCGGCGTTATAGCCGTGCAGGACCAGGCCGTAGGAAGCGGCCAGCATGACTTCGAAGAACACGAACAGGTTGAACAGGTCGTGGGTCAGGAAGGCGCCGTTGATGCCCATCAGCAGGAATTGGAACAGCGAATGGAAATGCACGCCGATCCTGCCCCAGCGCAGCCGCGCGAAGTGCAGCGCGGCCAGCGCCAGCAGCGCGGTGAGCAGCAGCATCAGCGCCGCCAGGCGGTCGGCCACCAGCGCGATCCCGAACGGCGCCGCCCAGTTGGCGGCCAGGTAGACGCCGATGCCGTGCTGCCAGTAGCCGCCATCGGTGAGCGCGGCCAGCGCCAGCGCGCTCGCCAGCATGCCCAGCACCGAGGCGTAGCCGAGCGCGAACTTGAGCCGGTGCCAGCCCTCGGTCAGCGGCACCAGCACGGCGCCGCACAGCAGCGGCAGCAGCACCGGCGCCAGCAGCAGGTGGTCGAGCGGCGTCATGGCTCGGGCTCCCTGCCGTCGACGTGGTCGGTGCCGGTCAGGCCGCGCGAGCCGATCATCACCACCAGGTAGAGCGCGGTGGTGGCGAAGCCGATCACGATCGCGGTCAGCACCAGCGCCTGGGGCAGCGGATCGGCCAGCGCGGCGGGGTCGGGCGCGCTGCCGGCCGGCGTCAGCGGCGGGCGGTCGATCCACAGGCGGCCGACGATGAAGATGAACAGGTTGACCGCATACGACATCAGCATCAGCCCGCACAGCACCTGGAAGCTGCGCGGCCGCAGCACCAGCCAGATGCCGGCGCCGAACACGACCCCGATCGCGATCGCGATGACAGCTTCCATTACTGGATCTCCTTGGTGGGCGGCAGGGCCGACGGCGCCGGCGCGCGCCCGCTGCCGGCCGGCAGGCGGTGGCTGCGCAGCGACTGGTGCGCCAGCGCCACCAGGATCAGCATGGTCGCGCCGACCACCGCCAGGAACACGCCGAGGTCGAACAGGAAGGCGCTCGGCACGTGGATCTCGCCCAGCAGCGGCAGCGTCAGGTGGGCGGTATGGCTGGTCAGGAAGGGATAGCCGACCAGCCAGGCGCCCAGGCCGGTGCCGCAGGCGATGCCCAGGCCCGAGGCGATCCAGCGGTGCGGGCGCAGGCGCAGGCGGTTTTCGACCCAGTCGGTGCCGGCCACCATGTACTGCACGATCAGCGCGGTGGCGAAGATCAGGCCGGCGACGAAGCCGCCGCCGGGCAGGTTATGGCCGCGCATGAAGAAATAGGCGGCCACCAGGCCCATCACCGGCAGCAGCGCGCGCATATAGACCCCGGCGATCATCAGGTAGCCGCTGCCGGCCTGCTGCGCCGGCGTCTGGCCCACCGCCGGATCGGCGTCGCTGGCCTGCTGCAGCGGGATCGCCACGCTTTCGGGCGCCGGCCGGAAGCGCCGCAGCAGCGCATACACGGTCAGCGCGACCACGCCCAGCACGGTGATTTCGCCCATCGTGTCGAAGCCGCGGAAGTCGACCAGCAGCACATTCACCACGTTGGCGCCGCCGCCTTCCGGCAGCGCGCGCAGCACGTAGAAGTCGCTGATGCTGCGCCCCGCCGGGCGGGTCAGCACGACGTGGCTGAGGGCCGCCAACCCCAGCCCGCCGGCCAGCGCCAGCAGCAGGTCGCGCCCGCGCCGGAACTGGGTCGAGGCCGGTGCCGGCCCGGCCAGCGCGGCCGGCTGGCGGCGCAGCGGCAGCCAGCGCAGGCCGAGCAGGATCAGCACCGTGGTCACGGTTTCGACCATCAGCTGGGTCAGCGCCAGGTCCGGCGCCGACAGCCACAGGAAGCTGATGCTGGTGGCGATGCCGGTGCCGCCGACCATCACCAGGGCCGCCATGCGGTGGTATTTGGCCTTCCAGGCCGCCGCCACCGCGCAGGCGGCGCCGATCAGCCACAGCGATGCGAAGCGCGGATCGAAGTCGGCCAGCTGCAGCCGCGGCCAGTCCGGCAGCGGCCGCGCCAGCAGCAGCGGCGCCGCCACCAGCACCACGACCAGGATCCGGAATTGCGGCTGCAGCCGGCGCGTGGCGGTCCAGCGGATCAGCCAGGCCGCCCCCAGGCTGAGCCACTGCATGACGTTCTCGTAGGCTTGCGCGCCCTTCAGGCGGTGCAGCAGCGGCACGTCGGTGCGCTGGCGCAGGTTGGCGCGGCGGCGCAGGAAGACGTAGAACAGGCAGCCGCCGAGCAGCGCCACGCCGCTCATCAGCAGCGGCAGGTTGACACCGTGCCAGATTGCCAGGTCGTATTCCGGCATGCCCGGGCCCAGCACCGCGTGCGCGGCCACCGCCAGCACGTCGCCGATCGTGCGCTGCGGCAGCACACCGACCGCGATGCACAGCACCACCAGGCACTCGACCGGAAAGCGCATCCAGCGCGGCGGCTCGTGGACCGTGTGCGCGGGACGCGGCAGCCGGTCCTGGGCCAGCGGACCGAAGAACACGCCGATGAAGCGCAGCGAATAGGCGACGCTGAAAATGCCCATCAAGGTGGCCGCCACCGCCAGCGACCAGTCCTCGGTGCCGCCCACCAGCGCCGCCTCGGCAAAGAACATCTCTTTCGACAGGAAACCGTTCAGCAGCGGGACCCCGGCCATGGCGGCGCTGGCGACGACCGCCAGCGCCGCCGTATAGGGCATGGCCTTGCCGAGCCCGCGCAGGATGCGCATGTCGCGCGTGCCGGTCTCGTGGTCGACGATGCCGACCGCCATGAACAGCGAAGCCTTGAAGATCGCGTGGTTCATGGTGTGGAACACCGCGGCGATCACCGACAGCGGCGTGCCGATGCCGAGCAGCACCGTGATCAGGCCGAGGTGGCTGATGGTCGAGTAGGCCAGCAAGCCCTTCATGTCGTGCTGGAAGATCGCATAGAAGCTGCCCAGCAGCAGCGTGCAGAGGCCGGCGCCGCCGATGAGCCAGGTCCAGGCTTCGGTGCCCGACAGCGCCGGCCACAGGCGCATCAGCAGGAACACGCCGGCCTTGACCATGGTGGCCGAATGCAGGTAGGCCGAGACCGGGGTCGGCGCGGCCATCGCATGCGGCAGCCAGAAGTGGAAGGGGAATTGCGCGCTCTTGGTCAGGGCGCCGAGCGCGATCAGCACCAGCGCCGCCGGATACAGCGCATGGGCCTGGATGCGGCTGGCCGCCGCCAGCACGGCCTCGAGCTCGTAGCTGCCGGCGATGTGGCCGAGGATCAGCATGCCGGCCAGCAGGCACAGTCCGCCCGCCGTGGTCACGGTAAAGGCCATGCGCGCGCCGCGCCGGGCGTCGTTGCGCTGCTGCCAATATCCTATCAAGAGGAAGGAGGTAAAGCTGGTCAGTTCCCAGAACACCACCAGCTGGATCAGGTTGCCGGACAGGACCACGCCCAGCATCGAGCCCATGAAGGCCAGCATGCAAGCGAAGAAGCGCGCCAGCGGGTCGTCGCGCGACATGTAGTAGCGCGCATAGACCAGCACCAGCAGGCCAATGCCCAGCACGATCACGCTGAACAGCCAGGCCAGCCCGTCCATCCGCCAGACCAGGTCGAGGCCGGCCTCGGGCAGCCAGGCCGCGCGCATCCTCAAGACCTCGCCGCCGGCGATGCGCCCGAACTGGGCGATGGTGAGCAGCAGTGCCGCCAGCGTCGCGATGGCGGCAGCGGCGGCCGGCCGCGTACGCGAGCCGCCCGGCATGCACAGGGCGACGAAGGCGCCGACGAAAGGAAGCAGGACCAGGGTGGGCAGCAGCGGCATCGGTCAGGGCGCGGCTGGAACCAGCATGGTGTCGCAACTGAAGTCCTGCAGCAGGTGCTCGCGCCGGCTGCCGGCCAGCAGCCGCAGCAGCGCCGGTTCGGTGTGGAGCCCCAGCACCGCGAGGTCGACCGCATTGGTGCGGGCGAAGCCGGTCAGGAGCGGTTCGGGATCGCCCTCGGCGATCACGGTCTCGATATGCGCACGCACGGCCGGCGGCAGGCCGCAGTCGTCCAGGAAGCGCTCCATCGCGTCATGCTGCGCGGCGCCGCTCTCCAGCAGGTCGTTGGGGACATGGGCGTGGAAGGCGACGATGCGGCGGCCGGGAAAGATCGCCGCCGCCATGCGCAACGCCAGCCGCGAAGTCGGCGAGCCGTCGATGGCGACCAGGATATTGGCATAGCTGCCGCGCACGCGCCGCCGCACCACCAGCAGCGGCTGCGTCAGCCCGCGCGCCAGCCGCTCGACCGTGGAGCCGAGGATGTGGTGGCCCAGCGTTTCCTTGCGCGAGCTGCCGGTAACGACCAGATAATCCGGCAGCGCAGCCGCGGCGGCGAGGATGGTGTCGTCCACGCGGCCGGCGAGGAAGCGCTGGTTCACCTGCATGCCGCTGCTCTGGAATTCCTGTGCGATCTCGACCCTGGCGGCATGGGCTTCGCGCTCCAGTCCGCGGCTGCCGTCGAGCCAGTCGCCAACCGCGCCCGGCTCCTGCGGCGACTCGTACACGGTCAGCACCTCGAGCGCTGCGCCGAATTCCGCGGCCAGCTGCTTGGCGCGTTCGAGCGGCCGGTCGCAGCGGGGACTCAGGTCGGTTGCAAGCAACAAGCCCGGCAAGCCGGGGCGGCTGAAATCAAGATGCATGCCTGACTGGGACCCCTCAGCCGATATTGCTGCCGCGGATTCTGCTCAGGTCGGTGTCGTCGCCCTGGTTGCCGGCGCGCGGATCGGTGCTGCCGCCGGTGCCCGAGCCGAGATCGCCCGCACCCGCGCCGCCGCCGATTCCGGCTGCTACGCCGGCGCCGGTCGCCGTGCCAGCACCACCCGCATGGCCAGCGCCGAGTCCGCCCATTCCGGCGCCCATGCCGGACATCGAGCCGGCGCCGCCCGGCATGCCGCGCATCGCCACGTCAGGTCCCATGCTGGGGGCGCCGCCGCGCTGCGGGTCGGTGCCGTAGAAAGAATGGATCTGGTTCGCCCACTGGGCGTCGGCCATGTCGGGCCAGGCATCCTTGTCGAAGCCGGGGGCGTTCTGCAGGCGGTCCTTGTCGACGTCGAGCACGAAGCGGTGGTTGACGGTGTCCAGATGCAGGGCCTGCCAGGGCACGGCGAACAGCTTCTCGCCCATGCCGAGGAAGCCGCCGAAGGCCAGCACCGCATAGGCGACTTGGCCGGTGCTCATGTCGAGCATGATCTCCTTGATGTCGCCCAGGTCTTCGTTGGCGCCGTTGACGACGCTGTCGCCGAGCAGGGTGTCGGCGCCCATCAGGGCAGGGCCGGGTCCGGCGCTGCCGGTGGTGTTCTTGTACATCCCGTATTTGTCGCGGTCTGCATAGCTCATGACAGTCTCCTGGTGTTGCGGGTTATCGGATCGATCCGATCAGGGTAAAAGGCAGGGCGCTTGCGTATTTGAGGATGATCAATTGTGCCAAGGTCGAAACAGCTCAGGGATTGCCGGTCCCGCCGGCCACCCCGTACACCTGTCCGGTGGTATAGCTGGCGTCGGCAGCGGCCAGTGCCACATAGGCTGGCGCCAGCTCGGCCGGCTGGGCCGGACGCTTCATCGGCGAATCGGCACCGAACTTTTCCAGGTTGCTCTGGGTCTGGCCGCCGGTGACCTGCAGCGGCGTCCACACCGGTCCCGGCGCCACCGCGTTCACGCGGATGCCCTTGTCCGCCAGCTGCTTGGCCAGCGACTTGGTGAAGGCCACCTGGGCCGCCTTGGTCTGGGAATAGGCCAGCAGGTTGGCCGAGGGCGAGTAGGCCTGCACCGAAGCCGTGGTGATGATGCTGGCGCCCGGCGGCAGGTGCGGCACCGCCGCCTTGGTAATCCAGAACAGCGCGTACAGGTTGGTCTTGAAATGCCAGTCCAGCTCGGCCGTGGTGAGCTCGAGGATGGAGTCGATCGACTGCTGGCGCGCGGCGTTGTTGACCAAAATATCGAGCCCGCCCAGCTGGCGCACGGCCTGCTCCACCATCTTCTTGCAGAAGGCTTCGTCGCGGATGTCGCCGGGCAGCGCGACGGCATTGCGGCCGGCCTGGCGGATCAGGGCCACGACTTCGCGCGCATCCGCTTCCTCGGCCGGCAGGTAGCCGATCGCCACGTCCGCACCCTCGCGCGCGAAGGCGATCGCCACCGCGCGGCCGATGCCGGAATCGCCGCCGGTGATGAGTGCGCGCCGTCCCGCCAGGCGGCCGCTGCCGCGGTAGGTGGTTTCGCCATGGTCGGGGCGCGGCGTCATCTTGCCGGCCAGGCCGGGCCAGTCCTGCTTCTGGCGCGGGAAGGGCGGGGCGGGATAGGGCGGCGGCGTCAGGGAACGGGGCGCGGCGGCTGCTTGCGGGCTGGCGCCCTGGGATTGGGCCAGGGCCGGCGCGGCGGCGATGCCGGCGGCCACGGTGCCGACGAAGCGGCGGCGCGAAGCATGCACTTCGGCGCCGTCGTCAGGCTTGCGGTCGGGGTGGTCGTTGGTATCCATACCGCGAGTCTAGCCGCGAACCCAGCAGGGGCGCGCCAGCTAGCCCGCAGGCAACGAGACCGGCGGATCAGTCGAGATCGGATGCGTCGTGGCGCTCGGCCACCATCTCTTCCGGCTTGCCGCGCACGCGGTTGACCTTGCGCCCGCGCATCACTGCCGGGCGCGCCGCCACCTCGTCGGCCCAGCGCCGCACCTGCTGGTAATTGTGCACCGACAGGAATTCGGCGGCGTCGTACAGCTCGCCCAGCACCAGGGCGCCGTACCAGGGCCAGATCGCCATGTCGGCGATGGTGTACTCGTCGCCGGCGACGAAACGGCGCTCGGCCAGCAGGCGGTCCAGCACGTCGAGCTGGCGCTTGGTTTCCATCGCGTAGCGGTTGATCGGGTACTCCAGTTTTTCCGGCGCGTAGGCGTAGAAGTGGCCGAAGCCGCCGCCGACGAAAGGCGCGGAGCCCATCTGCCACATCAGCCAGTTGAAGGTCTCGGTCCTGGCCGGCAGGGCCGAGGGCAGGAAGGCGCCGAATTTTTCGGCCAGGTAGACCAGGATCGAACCCGATTCGAACACGCGCACCGGTTTTTCGCCGCTGCGGTCGACCAGGGCCGGGATCTTCGAGTTCGGGTTGATGTCGACGAAGCCGCTGCCGAACTGGGCGCCTTCGCCGATCTTGATCAGCCAGGCATCGTATTCGGCACCGGTGTGGCCGGCGGCCAGCAGCTCCTCGAGCATGATCGTGACCTTCTGCCCGTTCGGCGTGCCCAGCGAATACAGCTGCAGCGGATGCTTGCCGATCGGCAGTTCCAGCTCATGGGTCGCGCCGGCGACCGGGCGGTTGATGTTGGCGAAGGCGCCGCCCGACGGCGTGGCGGGCGACCAGACCCGTGGCGGAACGTAGGTCGAGAAGGGGTTCGTGCTGCCGGTCATTGTTTTCTCCTTGTTTGCATGCGATCGAGGAGATGGATGATGCCGCAAAATTGGCCGGCTTGCCGGAGAGCGCTGCGATGTGCGCCCGGTGGCCGGCGCCACTCTCGCCGGCGTAGAGCGCGCATTCGCCGAACATGTTCTTGGATGTCAGGCGACTGCCAAGTGTGGCTGTTGCCAGGATGTGTTCGATGAAACTTGGTTCCTTGCTATATGGAAGAGCTTATAGATGCGATTTTATGTGGTTTAAAGTAGCATCTATGGGTCAACGAATATTTTAGAATGTTCATAGAAGATACTTTATAAACTATAATGAATCATCTATGAGCCTATACTGACATGCCAAAAAAGCTTTCCCGTACCGAAACCTGGCCAACTCTGGTGCAGGAGCGACTGAACATCTGGGGACAGAGCATCCGCACGCAGCGTCTGCGCCAGCGTATCACGATTGACGATCTGTCCACCCGTCTGGGCATTTCTCGCACCACGTTGCTGCGGCTTGAAAAAGGCGATCCAGGTGCAGGCGCTGGCGCCTATGTGACCGCATTCCTGGTGCTTGGTATCGTCGATCAGGCCATTCCTGTCTTGCCCGTCGGGCTGTGGCAGGGTGAGAAAGGCCGGCGCGTCAGATTGCGCCAGGAGGAACGGGGAGGGGACGATGGCGATTATTTCTAGGCCTTTGTTTGTCTATCTTCAGCGGCCGGACAGCGGAGACTGGGTCACGGTGGGCCGCTACAAAATGGACACGGCTGGCGAAGGCCATTTCATGTATGCGCCTTCCTACGTCGACGCAGGCTTGACCTGGGCTATCGACCCGGTCAACTTGCCGTTCTTGCCTGGCGCCGATGTCATTGCACCGCGCTACCAGGGACTGCATGATGTGCTGCGGGATGCTTGTCCAGACGCATGGGGTCAGGCTTTGCTGCGCCGGGAACACAACCTGCCGGCAGATGCGCCGCCACTGCAATATCTGCTCAAATCCAGCAACCTCGACCGTTGGGGCGCGCTTGCTGTCGGAGCTGGTGCCAAGCCGCCGGAAGCGCAGGTGAATGCGCCCGGTCTGCCCCAATTGAATGAGGTCGTCGAAGAATTAACGGCGCTTGCTGAACGCCGCCCGCCGGTGCGTCCGAAAATCCGTGCCCGGCTGGTACAGACTGCCAGTGTGGGAGGTGCCCGGCCAAAGGCCACCGTGCGGGACGACAAGGGACAATTTTGGCTGGTCAAGCCTGAGATTGGCACAGATGCTGCCAATATTCCTTTACTCGAGCACGTCTGTCAGCATTGGGGCGCCGCAAGCGGCCTGAATTTTGCCGCGACAGTGTTTCACCCCGCGGCAGGAGGACGGAATGCAGTGCGTATCCTGCGCTTCGACCGTAGCGATCGTCGGCGTTATATGTGCGTCAGTGCCGCCTCCTTGCTGCAAGCCGAATATCCGGGCCTGCTGCAGACGGACCGCTGGAGCTATCCGCGCCTGGCCGAGGAACTTCGTTTGACAGGCGCGCCGGTGGAAGACCGCATCGAACTATTTGGACGTATGGTCTTCAATGCAGTATGTGGCAACGATGACGACCACGTGCGCAATCATGCAATCGTCTATCGCAGCGAAGAGCGGCGCTGGCGGCTGGCACCGGCCTTCGATGTGGTGCCGAATCCGGTCGAAACACCAGGGCGTCTTCACATGCAGCTGGCAACGGGACGGTTCGACATTTCCAGAGATACCGTGCTGGCCGACGCGCATCGCTTCGGATTCGATCACCGTGCAGAGGCCACCCGCTATCTCGACACCTTGTTGGAGCGCATCGCCGCCGCCTTCGATGGGGCGGCGGCTCCGCTCGACCATGAGTGGAAGCAGATGTTGTACGAACGCCTGATCCACAACCTCGCTGTTTTGCGAACGCAGTCGGATTAAGGCGCTGCCGCCTTGCGCGGCGGCAGCGGCGCCTCCTCAGGCACCAGCCCTTCGCTGCGCAGCTCTTCCCAGAACGCGGCGGGGATCTCGGTGTGCATCAGGGTGGCGTTGCGGCGCAGGTGCGCCGGGCTGCTGGCGCCGGGGATGGTGGCCGCCGCCACCGGATGCGCGAGGCCGAACTGCAGCGCGGCCGCGGCCAGGTCGACGTGGTGGCGGCTGGCCACCTGGCGCAGGCGCTCGCGTTGCGCGTGCTGCTCCGGCTTGGCAGGCTGGTAGTCGTAATGCTCGCCGCCGGCCAGGAAGCCGGAGTTGAAGGGGCCGCCCAGCACCACGTGGGCGCCGCGCTGAGCGCACAGCGGGAACAGTTCCTGGAGCGGGGTGGTTTCCATCAGCGTGTAGCGCCCCGCCAGCAGGAAGATGTCCGGGTCGGAATCGCGCAGCGCGCGCAGGCAGGGCTCGACCGTGTTCACGCCCAGGCCCCAGCCCTTGACGATCCCTTCTTCCCGCAGCTTGACCATGCCTTCGAAGGCGCCGCCCTTGCCGGCCGCGATCCGGTAGTAGTGCTCGAACTCGCTGCCGAACATGTCGGGCGAGAGGTCGTGCACGTAGACGATGTCGATGTAGCCGAGCGCCAGGCGCTGCAGGCTGTCCTCGACCGAGCGGCGCACGCCGTCCGCGGTGTAGTCGATCACGCGCTTGAAGGGCAGGGCGCCGACGAAGGGCGCTTCGATCTCGCCCGGCAGGTGCGGCGCCAGCAGGCGGCCGACCTTGGTCGACAGCGTGTACTCGTCGCGCGGACGACGGCGCAGGGCCTGGCCGAAGCGGTGCTCGGACAGGCCGGCGCCGTAGTGCGGCGCGGTGTCGAAGTAGCGGATGCCGGCTTCCCAGGCAGCATCGACGGTGCCGATGGCCGCTTCGTCGCTGGTGCTGTGGTACATGTCGCCCAGCCCGGTGCCGCCCAGGCCCAGGCGCGTGATCGGTTGGTAGCGCTGGTTCACGGTGGATCCTTTCTCGTTCGTTGGTCGAGAAGCATGCTACACCGCGCAGCCGAGCCTCGGCGCCGGGCTGTGGCGCGGCCTGGAAGTACAATAGAATCGCGTAAGGCTCAGTTTGCTGGTCATGAAACATCCAGATGTCCCCTCGATTCGTCGAAAGCGGAACGGATAATCTTGAAACCGGAGGACGGAAATTGCTTTTCAATACCTTTGCATTTTTCCTTGTCTTCCTCCCCATTTCGCTGGCGGCCTACTTCCTGATCTCGCGCAGGAATCTACGGGCATCGATCGTATTCCTCCTTCTTGCGTCGACGGTTTTCTATAGTTACTGGGATTGGCATTATCTGCCCTTGCTGGTGCTGTCGATTGTCTGCAATTTTACGGTTGGCAAAAAAATTGTCGCCAACCGCCGATTGCAGCTGGCATCCGGCGCGCGCGCCTGGCTCATCGCAGGGCTGGTATTCAATCTTTCGCTACTGCTGTTCTTTAAATACGCGAATTTCATCGTCCTGAATGTCATGCATTTCTCCGGCGTGGAGTTTGCATGGAAGAACGTTGAGCTGCCAATCGGCATCTCATTCTTTACCTTCACCCAGATCGCCTATCTGGTCGATTGTTTTCAAGGGAAGGTGGACGAGACGCGGCCGGAAAGCTACGGCTTGTTCGTGACGTATTTTCCGCATTTGATCGCGGGGCCGATCCTGCACCACAAGGAGATGATTCCGCAATTCGATGCGCCGCAAACGCATCTCTTCAGCAAGGGGCGGCTCACGGTCGGCATGGCGTTTTTCACGATCGGCCTGTTCAAGAAAGTCGTCATTGCCGATGGCGTGGCCAGATTCGTCGCGCCGGTATTCGACCTGCATCATGCGGAGCTGACCCAGCTTGAAGCCTGGGCTGGCGCTTTGTCTTACACCTTCCAGCTTTATTTCGATTTTTCCGCCTACTCCGACATGGCTTACGGCTTGTCTTACATGTTCGGAATTATTCTTCCCATTAACTTCTTCTCGCCCTACAAAGCGTCTTCCATCATCGACTTCTGGCGGCGCTGGCATATCACGCTGTCGACCTTCCTGCGCGACTATCTCTATATTCCGCTGGGCGGCAATCGCAAGGGGAGATTCCAGCGTTACCTGAATCTGCTGATCACGATGCTGCTGGGCGGACTATGGCATGGGGCGAACTGGACCTTTATCGTATGGGGCGGCCTGCATGGCTGCTATCTGATGCTGAACCATGCGTTGCGCCATCTCCTCGGGGAGCGGGGCGGCCTGCTCCGCACGGTGCTCGGCTTGCTGGCCACCTGGCTGGCGGTCGTCGTGGCCTGGGTGGTGTTCCGTGCCAATTCGCTCGAGATAGCACTCAATGTGCTGGAGGCCATGTGGCATGGTACGGCCGCCGACAGCGCAAGCCAGGCCATGCTCGGCAGCGATCGCATCATGCCGATGCAGGCATGCTGGCTGTGGGTGGCTGGCTGCGCCGCCATCGCCCTGTTGCTGCCGAACGCCTATCAGATGCTCGGGCGCGGTGCGCTGCCCGATCTGGAACGCCGATGCAGTGGTCCCCGCGGCGGCATGCTGTTTGGCGCGCTGCTGGGGCTGGCCTTGTTCCTGTTGGCGATCACTGAAACCCGGGGTGTCTCCGAATTCCTCTACTTTAATTTTTGATGCCATGAGATTTCTGCTCTACGCTGCGATCGGCCTGGGCATCGCCCTGCTCGGGATCGGGGCCGCCCTGCATTTCCTGCCGGTGAATTCGGGCATCCGCATGGAAAACACCAATGCGGAAACGCCATATGCCCGTTACCTGGCGCGACAACCCTACCTGTACTCGGCCGGTTGGGGAATGGAGAACGCCCGGCATGGCATCACCAACCGGCAGGGCTTCAGCAATTCCCGGGATTTCACGGACGATGCCAATGCCCTCGTCATCGGCGACAGCTTCATCGAAAGCTTCATGAACGATTACCCGGATACGGTGCAGGGCCAACTCGACGCCGCTCTCGGCAAGGTCTATGCGCCGGCCGCTTCGGGAAACGGCCTGGCGGATGCATTGCAGATTGCACGCCATTTTCTTCCGACGACGCACGCAAAAGTCGTCGTGATTTTTGTGGAGCCTTCCGATCTGGTGGGCATCGATGGGCCGGCCACCGGCGGACATAATGCCTTCGTCATCGAGGGGAATACGGTGAGCGTGCGCCATACGCCTTATGTCGAATCGCGGGCCAAAGAGACGGTCCTGAAGTCCGCCTTGCTGAGGTATGCCTATTACAACCTGAAATTCCCGCAGTGGTTCCAGATGCGAAACGCGCCAATGCCGGATGCCAGCACTGGCGACACGGCGGCGCTGGCCGCGCACCGTGCCCGGCGCGAGCTGGCCCTGGGGTATTTGATGGAAGAGCTGGCGACGTTGCGGAAGCAGTACGGTACGCGCTTTGTGTTCCTGGTCGACGGCGACCGCGGCGCCATTTACGCGCCCGGCAAATACCCGCCCACCTGGCCGGGCGACGAACGCCAGGCTTTACTGCGGCATATCCGGAGCCGGGGTTTCGGGCTGGTCGACATGCAGCCGATCTTCGCGCAGCACTGGCGCGTGTACCGGGAAAGAATGGATTTCCTGCCGATGGATGGGCACTGGAACAAAGTGGGCCACCATCTTGCGGCCGAGGGCGTGCTCGCCGAACTCGCGCCGCGGAAATAGGCGTCAGCGCAGGAGTTTCAGGCCCGGCGGCAGCGCGTCGCCGAACATGCGCGTGGTGCTGGCCTGGTCCAGCTCGACCACCTCGCGCACCATCGCCGCCCAGCTGGCGGGTGCGCCGCTGGCGGCCAGCTTGTGCAGCACCTGCTGGCGCAAGGCGTCGCCGCTCATTTCGTTCCCAATATCGCGCGAGCGGTCGCCGGTCTTGCGCGCGATGTGGGCCGCGGCAAAGCCGGCCGGCTCGATGCGCCGCCAGTCCAGCTGCAGCAGGCTCTCCAGCCAGCGCTCGGCGGCTTCGATGGTCGCCACTTCATGTGCACTCGATTGCAGCGACTGGCGCGCGCCGACCCGGGCCAGCGCCCACAGATAGCGCGCATAGGTGGCGGCGGTCTTCGGATCGGGTTTGGGCATGGCGGGGATCGCCATGATTTGTCCCAGCATCCAGTCGCCGATTTCGACCTTGTAGGCGGAAGGGATGCGTTCGAGCGAGGCGCCCAGGCGCAGCATGTCGTCCTCGCTGCCGTCGACCAGGGTGACGGGACGCTTCGCACGGTCGGCGGGGTCGGCCTGCAGGTTGAAGGCGAAGTCGTCGAGCAGGCGCAGCTGCGACTCGGTCGAGAGGCCGCCGGCCACGCGGCGCCACAGAGTCCACCACTCGGCGCGTACCTGGCTGTCCTTGTGGTACTGGACGCCGGTCTCGAACAGGGCCCACAGCTGCTCGATGCGCCAGCCATCGAGCGGATCGCCGAAGCCGGGACGCAGGCACCAGCCGGCCAGGTTCAGCCACACGCGTTCGTGTTCGGCGGAGCGGCGGCGGCCTTTGGCGCGCTCCATCAGCGCGTCGAACAGGCGGCGCAGCAGCGGCGTGGTCCATTGCTCGCGCGCGCCGAGCAGGTGCTCGAGCGAGCCGCGCAGCTGGCGCACTTCGCGGCTTTCGACCTGCTGGTTGCGGCTGCCGAAGATGCGGTCGATGCGCTGCAGGGCGTCCGTCAGGCGCGGCGGCAGGGCGGCGTCGGCATCTTCGTCCTGTGTCTCGTCTTCCGCGCCGCGCAGTTGAAACTCCAGCTTCCAGCGCTGGCCGCTGCCGTCTTCGGCCACGCAATGCACTTCCAGCGTGCCGACCTCGGACAGCGAGGCCGCCAGCTGCACCGGCATCTCGGTTTTCTTTTCCGAGCCCGTGCCGGCCGTCTGTGCGCGCAGCACGGTGGCGATGGCCGGCAGGCGCACGACGTCCGCCGGGTCCAGGTCGATCAGTTGGCCGGGCAGCGGCGGCGCGCCTTGCGGATCGGCGGTCGTCGACACCAGGTGGAAGCGCACCGGCCTTCCCAGACGCAGGCCGAAGCTGCGCTCCAGCAGGCGCACCTCGACGCCGGGCTTTTCGCCGCGCGGCAGCAGACAGACCGTCTTGAGCATGCCGCCGCCGGGCGCATCGTCGAGCAGCAGGAAATAGCTGCGCGCCGAGCCGCTTTCGATGCCGGGTGCCAGGCCCTGGCGGGCCAGCGAATAGGCGACCGCGCCGCGCGCGACGGCAACGTCGGGGTCGCGGTTGTGCAGCACCCGGATCGGTTCTCCACGCCAGGCGGACAGGGTGTCGGCCAGGCGCGCGGCCAGGGCGGCGCCGCGGAACACGCCGCCGTTCAGCAGCAGCGTGTCCGGCACCGGCAGGCTGCCGTCGTCTTCGATGCCGAGCGCTTCGCGGGCGGCGCCGGCATGCTGGCGCAGGAAGTCGGCCAGGTGGCGCGTGATGGCCGGATCGCTGGCGTAGGGCAGGCCGAATTCGACGATGCCGGCGCGCGCGCGCTTCGCGCCTTCCTGGCTGGGGTTGAGCGGGAAGAAGCCGTCCAGCACGATCTGCCGAACGTCTTCGCGTGTGAGCGCGACGGTGCGGCTGGCGCCGATCAGGCGCGAGCCTGTGCCCAGCAGGGTCACGTTGACCTGCTCCGGCGCATCGGCGGCCAGCAGCTGCTCCTTGGCGGCGCGGCAACGCTCCGTCAGCTGGGCCAGGCGGGCTGCCGACAGGCGTGCCGGTGGCGCCTGTCCATCCTGCCCGCCGCCGTGGGCACCGTCTTGGGCACCGAGGCGCGCTTCGGCCAGGTGGGCCAGCGCCAGGTCCATGTTGTCGCCGCCGAGGATCAGGTGGTTGCCGACGCCGATGCGGGTGAGCCTGGGCTGGGCGTCTTCCAGCTCGACCTTGACCAGGCTGAAATCGGTGGTGCCGCCGCCGACGTCGGCCACCAGCACCAGGCGCGATGCCGCCAGCTCCCCGGCGAGCCGGTCGCGGTGGCGCTGCAGCCAGTCATACAGCGCGGCCTGCGGCTCTTCCAGCAGCCGCAAGGAGGGCAGGCCGGCCAGGCGTGCCGCTTCCAGCGTGAGGGCGCGCGCGCCTTCGTCGAAGGAAGCGGGCACGGTCAGGACCAGGTCCTGGCGTTCCAGCGGCTGGCCCGGATGGCGCGCATTCCAGGCCGCGCGCAGATAGGCCAGGTAGCTGGCGCTGGCCGCCAGCGGCGAGATCTTCGGCACCTCGTCCGGCGCGCCCCAGGGCAGGATGGGGGCGGTACGGTCGACGCCGTGGTGGGACAGCCAGCTCTTGGCAGATGCAACTAATCGACCAGGCGTGGCCGCACCCAGGAGGCGCGCAAGCCGGCCGACCACGGCATCCTGCACGCCGGTCGGGTCTTGCGTATGCCAGGGCAGTTGCAGCGCACCGGCCGCCAGTTCGCCCGGCGCCGGGTGGTAGCGGGCGGAAGGAAGGAGCGGCGCGGGCGCGACTTCACCCGGCGCCACCAACTGCTCGATGGCGAAGGTCTCGACCTCCTGCGAACCCGGCGCGGCATAGGCCAGCACCGTATTCGTGGTGCCGAGGTCGATGCCGACCAGCCAGGCCGGCGCTGCCGATGTGCCCACGCGCGTTTTACTGCTGCTGGTCGTTGGCGCGGACGTCGAACTCGACCTTCCAGCGCTGGCCTTCGCGCGAGACGGCGATCAACTCCAGCGTGCCCGCCTCGGTCGCCAGCGCGTGCAGCCTGACCTGGGCGACGTCGCCCGGGGTGCGGCCCTCGGCCGGCAGGGTGGCCTGGATCTCGTTCAGTTCCTGCAGCTCGTCCGGGCCCCAGAACTCCAGCACCTCGCCGATGCGGTCCTGGCGGCGCACGGTCGAACCGAAGAAGCGGAAGTGCACCGGCTCGCCCACCACCAGACCGAACTCCTGGCCCGGCAGTTCCAGCTCGCTGCCTTCTTCCATGCCGAAGGGCGCCACGCACAGGGCGGTGATCGGCGGCTCCATGCCCGGGATGGCCGGCATCGACGATTCCACACCGACGTAGTAGGAACGCGCCGTGCCGCCACGGATGCGCACGCCGCCGCCGCGCCGCGCATAGCCGTAATACGCCGCGCCGCGCGCCACCGCCAGGTCGAGGTCGGCGCCTTCCAGCATGCGCGCCGGTTCCGCGCCTTCCATGTACAACCAGTCGTTGATGGTGTCCATCACGCGCTTGGCCAGGATGTCGGACTTGAACACGCCGCCGTTGAACAGCACCGCGGTCGGGTGCAGGAAGGTGTGCTCGGGATTGACCTGGCCGCTGAAGCCTTGCAGCTCCGCGGTGGCGCCGGCCTGGCGGCCCAGGAAGGCGGCCAGGTGGCGGGTGACCGCGGCGTCCTGGGCGTAGGGCAGGCCGATCTGGGTCAGGCCGGCGCGCGCGCGGGTGGCCGGGCGGGCGTTGGCTTCCACGCGCGGGAAGAAGCCGTCGGTGATGAAGGCCGTGACTTCGTCGCGCGTCAGCTCGGTGCGGATCGAACCGCCGATCAGCTTCGAGCCGCGGCTCGGCACCACGATCGGCCAGGTGGTGGCGTTCGCATCGGCCAGCAGGTGCTCCTTGGCGCCGCGGCAGGCGTAGGTGAGGGCGCGCATCTGCCAGGCGTCGAGCTGGGTGCCGTTGGCTTGCAGCTTGCGTGCGACCAGGTGCGCCAGGGCGAGATCCATGTTGTCGCCGCCGAGCAGGATATGGTCGCCGACCGCCACGCGGTGCGGTTCCAGGTTGCCGTCGCGTTCGAGGATGGCGATCAGCGAGAAGTCGCTGGTGCCGCCGCCGACGTCGACCACCAGCACGATGTCGCCGGCCTTGACCTGCTTGCGCCAGCGGCCGCCGCTGCCTTCGATCCAGCTGTACAGGGCCGCCTGCGGCTCTTCCAGCAGGGTCGGGCTGCCGTAGCCGGCGTTACGCGCGGCTTCGGCGGTCAGTTCGCGCGCGCCCGGATCGAAGGACGCGGGTATGGTCACGGTGACGGCCTGCTGGTCGAACGGTGCCTCCGGATGCGCGGCGTTCCAGGCATTGCGGATGTGTTCGAGATAGCGGGTCGATGCGCTCAGCGGCGAGACGCGTTCGACTTCTTCCGGTGCGTCGGTCGGCAGGATCGCCGCGCGGCGGTCCACGCCCGGGTGCGACAGCCAGCTCTTGGCCGAGGAGACCAGGCGGATCGGGGTGGCGGCGCCGCGTGAACGCGCCATTTCGCCAACCACGGGCGCGGCCTGGCCATTGGTCCAGGGCAGGGCCAGCTCGCCGGCCGCCAGTTCGTCCGGGTGCGGGATGTACATGAAGGACGGCAGCAGCGGCAGCGCCTCGACGGTGCCGGGGCCGCTCAGCTGCGGGATCGGCAGTACGCCCTGGTCGGCCTTTTCGCCGTCGCTGGCCTGCAGATCGACATACGACAGCGCGCTGTGGGTGGTGCCGAGGTCGATGCCGATCGCGTAGCGTGCGGTTTCCATATTCGCGCTCACAGTTCCACCTCCGCCGGGGCGATGACGCTGGCGTCGTGCTTGTCGGCCAACTGCGGCAGGCTCACTTTCGATGCGCGCCAGCCGCGGTGGCTCAGGGTGCCGGTGAAGGGCGCCTTGCCGACCACGTTGCCGGTCAGGCGCACGCTGGCGGCGTCGAAGCCTTCCGGCAGGGTCACGCGCGCGCCTTCGAGCTCGCTGCGCACCGGTTCGATCGTGAAGTGCTCGCGCAGCACGCGCGCGCAGCCTTCGTGCACGACGCGCGCGGCGGCGCCGATGTCGGCATCGCTGTAGACGGTGATGTTTTCGTTGGCGAAGTCGATCAGGCGCGCTTCACGCTGCAGCAGCGACAGCAGCTGCAGGGCGGCGTCGGGCGTTGCCACGCGCAGCGGCGCCGGGGCCGGCGCAGGTGCGGGAGCCGGCGCGGGAGCCGGGGCAGGCGCCGGAGGCGCTACGGGCGCGGGTGCGGCGACAGGGCCGATCTGGTCATCGCGCACGCGCGCGGCGAATTCGGCATCGCCGGCGGTCTTGAAGAAGGCGCCGAAGGCGAGGGAAAGCCGGCTCCAGAAGGAGGGCAGGTTGGTCGGTTGGCTCATGTTCTTGTGTTGTCCGGTCCATGAAAGCGCGCATGATACCAGTTAGGCAAACATCGATGGCGCGATGCAGCGGCGTCAGATGGCGGGATCGCCCGCCGGCGCGGCATCGGCGGCCGGCGCCGGGCTCCCGGCGGCACGGGCCAGCAGCGCCCGCGCATACGCGTCGAAATCGTCGAGCCCGCGCTTGATGATGGTGACCAGGGCCGGGAGCGGCGCGGCCTGGTAATCCCATTCGGCGCGGCAGAACTCGCCGGTGCGCTTGAGGTCCTCGCCCAGGGCGGGGTCCAGCCAGCCGTTTTCCGCGAGCAGCGAGATCACTTCGCGTTCGTCGTGCGCCGGGCCCATGCCGGCCTGGGCCAGCACGTAATCGCCCATTTCCACCGCCGCTTCCCAGGCGCGGATCACGTTCAGCGTGGCCGCGTCCTGGCGCGTGATGTCGCCGACGAAGGTGGTCGGGTCCTTCTCGTACTCGTCGCGGGCACGCTTGATGCAGCGCTCGATGGTGCCCGTCTTGCTGACCAGCAGATCCTTGTCCATCGCGGTTTCCTTGTCGTGTGGGTCTTTACGTTACAACAGGAACATGATGGCCGCCGCACAGGTGGGTCCGAGCGCCCCCAGCAGCAGCCAGACGGCGCCGATCGACTCGTCGGCGAAGCCGTGGCGCAGCAGGGCCGCGCCGGCCGGGTTCGGGGCGTTGGCGATCACGGTCAGGCCGCCGCCGCCCACCGCGCCGGCCATCAGCATGTATTTCTCGTGCTCGGACAGGCCGGTGATCAGCGAGCCGAGGTAGGTCAGGGCGGCGTTGTCCGTCACCGCCGTCAGGCCGAGGGCGCCGAAGAACAGGGCGGTCGGGCCGAGGCTGGAGACGATCGGCTGCAGCCACCACTGCTGCAGGCCGCCCAGCACCACCAGCCCGGCCAGGAAGAAGCCGACCAGCAGGCCCTCCTTCAGGATCAGCGGCGACTGGTAGCGGTCGTAGGCCTGGGTAAAGCCGAGGAACAGCAGGAACAGGCCGAGGAACAGCACCGGATGGTGGGCCAGCAGCACCACCGCGGCCAGGAAGGCCAGGTGGATCAGGACCACCAGCGGCGGCACCGGCGCCGTTTCGCCCTCGACGGACGCGTCGAGCTGGCGCAGGTGCGAGCGCAGCAGGAAGACGATGACGGTGGCGTTGAACAGCACCGCGATCAGGGCGCGCCAGCCGAAATGCAGCAGCATGTAGGCGCTGTCCCAGCCCCAGGTCCCGGCCACCATCAGCACCGGCGGCGCGGCATAGGAGGTCAGGGTGCCGCCGATCGAGACGTTCACGAACAGTACGCCCAGCGCACCGTACTTGAGCCATTCGGGCATGCCCTGGCGGAACACGGTCGGCGCCAGCATCAGCGCGGCCAGCGTCATCGCGGCCGGTTCGGTGATCAGGGAGCCGGCCAGCGGTACCAGGGCCAGCGCCAGCCAGGCCTGCGCCACTTCGGAGCGGACCGGGGCCAGGCGCGCGATGACGCGCAGCAGCCCGCGCGCCGCTTCCAGTACGGGACGCGAGGCGGCCACCACCATCACCACGAACACGAACAGCGGCTCGGTGTAGTGGCGCGACTCGGCATAGTCGACCGCCGCCGCGCCGCCCTCGACCAGGGCCATGAAGATCATCAGCACGAAGGCCCAGAAGCCGAACACGACTTCGACCTCGCCCAGCAGGTGGAACAGGCCGGCGTGACGCGGATGGCGGTGCGCCAGCACTTCGAACATGTGGGTGGAGAAGGTGTGAAGCAGGGCCAGGACGAACAGGACCAGGCCGATGGTTTGCATGGTCGTGGTCATGGGCGGATTCCAGTGCAGGGGACGGTGTAGGACATTGTTTCGATCGAAAATGCGATAACGTCATGATAGCGCAGCGGACCGGCTGAGGCCGCCAGGGCGATCGCGCGTCATATGGCCGCGTCCTTTGCTAGCATGGTCTGCCGACCAGCGAAGGAGATGAAGCCATGAGCGACGTGAACAGTTTTCCGGTGACACGGAAGTGGCCTGCGCAGCATCCGGATCGTCTGCAGTTGTATTCGATGCCGACACCGAACGGCGTCAAGGCGGCCATCATGCTCGAAGAGACCGGCCTGCCTTACGAAGTGCACCGCGTCGCCTTCGAAAAGCAGGAGCAGACGTCGGCCGAGTACCTGTCGCTGAACCCGAACAACAAGATCCCGGCGATCATCGATCCCAACGGGCCCGGCGGACAGCCGCTGCCGCTGTGGGAGTCGGGCGCCATCCTGCTGTACCTGGCCGAAAAGACCGGCCAGCTGATCCCGCCGGAGCCCGCGGGCCGCTACGAGACGATCCAGTGGGTGATGTTCCAGAACGGCGGCATCGGGCCGATGTTCGGCCAACTGGGCTTCTTCCTGAAATTTGCCGGCAAGGACTGGGAAGACAAGCGGCCGCGCGACCGCTTCGCGGAAGAAGCGCGGCGCCTGCTGGGCGTGCTGGACCAGCGCCTCGAAGGGCGGGAATGGATCATGGGCGAGCGCTACACGATTGCCGACATCATGACTTTCCCCTGGGTGAACGGGCTGCAGGCCATCGAGGGCGCCCGTGAGCTGGTCGGCTTCGACAGGTTTCGGAACGTGGACCGGGTTCTGCGGGCTTTCCTGCAACGTCCCGCGGTGGCCAAGGGCTTGAAGATTCCGGCGGCACCGCCGGCCTGAAGGTTTACGCGTAAAACGAGGACGATCTGCAACGCCGGTCCGGCCGCCGCCTACGACCAGTCCTCATGACGCCAAGCACTGACGATTCGTTCGACCAGCAAGGTATCGTTGATGATTGCACGCGGCGGCAATGCGTTCATCCCCGGCTGGAGCTCTCCGATCTTCCATTCCTTTTCTCCATCCCACAACCACCACGGTCCCCACATACCGTCTTGCCCTTTTACCGACGCTCGAAACGTTGGAAACATCCTTAGAGATGCCGAAATCGCTTCATTCGCTACGATTTGTACGATCCCTTTGCTGCAAGCCGAGCCCAGCGGGAAAAATGTGCTGAACTGGGGTTCGGCGAGGCCGAGTGCAGCAAAGTTTTCGGGTCTGGAAGGATAGAGTCCGGGCATTACGCGTAGTAGCGCGCCATATGCGGGATGCATATGCGTGTACTGGGCGTAGGCCAGACCCCGAGGGGTACGAATTTCGATGACGTCACCGATCTGTGGGCGCTTTCGCGAAACTGGGGGCATCGATGGCCTCGTCGTTGCTCTTCTTCACTGACCAGCGGACTCGTCAGTGCGACTCAAAATGTACAGCGGCTTTACGGCAGGATGACGTCGATCTCGACCAGCGCCCTGCCTTTCGCCGCATAGCCGAGCTTGGCTGCGGCCACGTACGATAGATCGATGATCCTGTCCGAGTGGAACGGGCCGCGGTCGTTGACGCGAACGACCAGCGTTTGACCGTTCTCGAGGTTGGTAACCCTGACATAAGAGGGGATCGGGAGGGTCGGATGCGCAGCCGTGAGCTTCATCACGTCGTAGGGTTCCCCACTTGCCGTCGGCAATCCGTGGTAACGGGTTCCGTACCAGCTTGCCACGCCACGCGCATGGTAGGGCGTTAACCTGGTCATCGGCCGGTAGCTATTTCCCATAGCAACATAAGGCTTGAGCGTACCGGAGACAAACCGCTCTGCCCTGGGTACCGGCTCCTTGACTGCATCGATCTGCGCCTGGGTTATGCCTTTGGGCGGACCATCGTTGAGGTAATAGCGCCCACCAGCTTTCGTTGTCTGAACTTTTGGTGTCGAACAGGCTGCAAGAGACAGTGCCAGCGCAGCCATTAGCGCTGGTCTCGACCAGATACGTAAAATGCTTCTCATCGTTGCTTCCCACGGGTTTTTCATCGGCCCGACGCTCCGCAGACTTGCCACCATGTCGGGTGACTTGCCTCGGCAGCCGTCGGCAAACATTGCAAGGCTCAAGGCCGAGTTTGTGGATCATACATGTTGAACGGCAGAAAAGAAAAATCGTTCTGTCGCAATTTTGGAGCAGCGAAGGTCCGGATTGACACGCTACTCAGAACAGGCCTTGATTCATTACAAAAGATAAAACTTGCCAAAACCTGATGAGAATAGTACTGTATAAACATACAGTATTTCTTCGCATCACTTATGATCAACTGCTCAGATTCCACTCCAGCAGCGCCGGAATCCTTGCATCCGTCGCTCTGGCGCGCCTCGCAGCTGGCGCGTTCTGCCACCCGCTGCGTCGACACCGGCCATGCGGCGCTGTCGGCGCAATTGCCCGGCGGCGGCTGGCCGACCGGCGCCCTGGTCGACCTGCTGCTGCAGCAGCCCGGCATCGGCGAGATGCGCCTGCTGCGTCCCGCGCTGGCGGAAGTGGCGGCACGCCGCATCGTGCTGCTGCAGCCGCCCCATCCGCCGCAGGCGCTGGCCATGGCCGCGCTGGGCGTGCCGCCCTCGCAACTGATCTGGCTGCGCGCCGAGCGCACGGCGGATGCGCTGTGGGCGGCCGAACAGGTGCTGCGCAGCGGCAGTTGCGGCGCCATCCTGTTCTGGCAGAACCAGGTGCGCAGCGACAGCCTGCGCCGCCTGCACCTGGCCGCACAGGGCGGCGAGACCCTGTTCTTCATGATGCGGCCGCTGGCGGCCGGGCAGGATGCCTCGCCCGCGCCGCTGCGCCTGGCGCTGCGGCCCCAGGCTGGCGGCC
>NZ_JANUGX010000090.1 GCF_024753245.1 Massilia norwichensis
GAGAAAATGGAGCTATGAAGAAGCAACCCAAGTATTCCCCCGAAGTCATCGAGCGCGCCGTGCGCATGGTCAGCGAGGCCGCCAGCGAGTACAGCTCGCAATGGGCGGCGATCGAATCCATCGCAGCCAAGATCGGCTGCACACCTGAAACGCTGCGTCGCTGGGTACGCCAGCAAGAGCGTGACACCGGCCAGCGCCCAGGGCCGACCACCGCCGAAGAGGAGCGCATCAAGGCGCTGGAGCGAGAAGTGCGCGAGCTGCGCAAGGCAAACGAGATCCTGCGTCTGGCGAGTGCGTTTTTCGCCCAGGCGGAGCTCGGCCGCCACTTCAAGCCGTGAGGGCATTTATCGACCAGTACCGCCATGCCTACGGTGTCGAGCCGATCTGCAAGGTGATGCAGGTCGCGCCGTCGGGCTATTGGCGTTATGCAGCACAGCAGCGCAACCCGGCGTTGCGCTGTGCACGAGTCCAGCGTGACGATGTCCTGAGCGTCGACATTGAGCGGGTCTGGCAAGCGAACCTGCAGGTCTACGGCGCCGACAAAGTCTGGCGCCAACTGCGACGTGAGGGAACCGAGGTGGCCCGCTGCACGGTGGAGCGCTTGATGCGCAAGGCCGGCTTGCGTGGCGTGGTGCGCGGCAAGGTTGTGCGCACGACGGTCGCCGATGCGAAGGCGCCATGCCCACTCGACCGGGTCAACCGCCAATTCAAGGCGCAGCGGCCAAACCAGCTGTGGGTCAGCGATTTCACCTACGTCTCGACCTGGCAGGGCTTCGTCTACGTGGCCTTCGTCATCGACGTCTTCGCCCGGCGCATCGTCGGCTGGCGTGTCAGCAGCTCGATGCGGACCGACTTCGTGCTCGACGCCCTGGAGCAGGCGCTGTACGCCCGTCAGCCCGAACGAAACGAGCTGGTCCATCATAGCGACAGGGGCTCGCAA
>NZ_JANUGX010000091.1 GCF_024753245.1 Massilia norwichensis
CGGTGGTACTAAGCGTACGACAAGTAGGGCGGGACACGTGAAATCCTGTCTGAAGATGGGGGGACCATCCTCCAAGGCTAAATACTCGTAATCGACCGATAGTGAACCAGTACCGTGAGGGAAAGGCGAAAAGAACCCCGGGAGGGGAGTGAAATAGATCCTGAAACCGTGTGCATACAAACAGTCGGAGCCTCTTCGTGGGGTGACGGCGTACCTTTTGTATAATGGGTCAGCGACTTACATTCAGTGGCGAGGTTAACCAGATCGGGGAGCCGTAGAGAAATCGAGTCCGAACAGGGCGACAGTCGCTGGGTGTAGACCCGAAACCAGGTGATCTACCCATGGCCAGGATGAAGGTGCGGTAACACGCCCTGGAGGTCCGAACCCACTAATGTTGAAAAATTAGGGGATGAGCTGTGGGTAGGGGTGAAAGGCTAAACAAACCTGGAAATAGCTGGTTCTCTCCGAAAACTATTTAGGTAGTGCCTCAAGTATCACCATCGGGGGTAGAGCACTGTTATGGCTAGGGGGTCATTGCGACTTACCAAACCATTGCAAACTCCGAATACCGATGAGTGCGAGCTTGGGAGACAGACGTCGGGTGCTAACGTCCGGCGTCAAGAGGGAAACAACCCAGACCGCCAGCTAAGGTCCCAAAGATTGGCTAAGTGGAAAACGAAGTGGGAAGGCTAAAACAGTCAGGATGTTGGCTTAGAAGCAGCCATCATTTAAAGAAAGCGTAATAGCTCACTGATCGAGTCGTCCTGCGCGGAAGATGTAACGGGGCTAAGCCAGTCACCGAAGCTGCGGATAT
>NZ_JANUGX010000092.1 GCF_024753245.1 Massilia norwichensis
CGAAACCAGTATCGCTACCGGTTTCGAAATCGATCCACTGGATCGATTTCGCTCACTCAAAATACTGACCGTCACTCATTGCTGAGCAACGTTATACTTTTTGTGAACATTTGATAATTTAAGCATTCAGCAGCGCTTTCGCGGCTGCTGGCACTTTCATCAAACGCCCACACTTATCGACTGTTGATTGTTAAAGATCGCATTCGGTACTGCCTTGCTGCGTTCTGCGAATCGTTTTGTTCGTCAGCAGCAGAGAAGTGAGATTATGCAGCAATTCGCTTAACTCGTCAACCCCTCGTTTTTCTTCAGCGCACCCGGCATGGCCGTTTATACAAGTTTCATTCGTTGATTCTATTAAACTTTTCGTGCGCTGCAGAAGCAGGACGCGCACTATATCAAAGCGGATAACAGCTTGCAAGCCTATTAGGTCGGAAGATGGGTCGCACAGTGGGGAATATCGCCAAGTCGACTTCTGCGCTAGACCCCGTCGCAATGTTGTCCCAGGGTCGATGCCGCGGCCCGCAGATGCATGATTGGGTGCTCGCCCTTGCCCGCCCCCTGTCACCTAGCCAGTGCAACTAGCAGGGTGCATACCAGGCAACGGCCGCCAGACACCCTTCGCGTTGCCTAAGTAATACAGCTCGGCCGAGCAGTAGCCGGAGGCCGTATGAGTCCATCAGACGCACGCTTTTAGGAAAGGTCGAGAAAGCCCGACCGCCTCCTCGCCTCGCTTTTACGGCACAGCCCGCTTTTAACCCAAAG
>NZ_JANUGX010000093.1 GCF_024753245.1 Massilia norwichensis
CCCCAGCACATAGCTACGTAGTTCGTCGATGACCTGCGCCATGCTGCGCCCGCCGTTCCGGCACGTTATCTGCCGAATCCGTTGTTTGAACGTCTCAAGAGCCTTCAATGACACTGCGCGTTTTACCTCGCCAGTCGGGCTTTGCCACAAGGCGTAGCCCAGGAATTTCCGGCCAAACGCAGCGGTTACCGCACTTTTCGATTCATTGATCTTCAAGCGCAGTTTGTCGTAGCGGCGCTTGAGCAAAGCCATCACCCGCTCCCCAGCTTTCCGGCTGCGCACGTACACGTTGCAGTCGTCGGCATAGCGGGCAAAGCGATGTCCCCTTCGTTCAAGCTCACGATCCACTTCGTCGAGAAGCACATTGGCCAGCAATGGAGACAGCGGTCCGCCTTGCGGCGTCCCTTCCATTCTCTCAGCCACTACGCCGCGATCCATAATTCCCGCGTTCAGGTAGGCACGAATCAACCGGATCACTCCGGCATCGTTCACGCGTTTCCTCAAGCGGTCGATCAGGATGTCATGGTTGACGCGGTCGAAAAATTTCGACAGGTTCACGTCCACCACGATGCGGCGGCCTTCCTGCACATACTGTTGTGCAGCGAGCACGGCATCCCGCGCCCGTCGGCCGGGCCGGAACCCGTAGCTGTGTTCACTAAAAGTCGGATCGATCAGCGGTTGCAG
>NZ_JANUGX010000094.1 GCF_024753245.1 Massilia norwichensis
GGCTTACCGTCCAGGTCGGTCGGGTAAGCGTTGGTCGCGGTGCCGCGGCCGATGGCCGGCGAGCTGCTGGTCAGGTGGAAGTCCGGCGTCGCCGCGGTCTTCGAGTAAGCCTTGAACAGCGGGTTCGAGCTGATCGTGCCGGTGTCCTTCAGGCCGTTGCGCAGCGAGAAGTTGTACGACGGGTTCTGGAACACCAGGTTGTTGACGTACTTGTTGTTCTTGCCGGTCGTGCCCTGCTCCGAGATGCCGTACTTGTTGTCGTAGATGATGTTGTTGGCAACGTAGACGTTGTTCGCACCGGCGCTGGTGTAATAGAAGTTACCGCCGCCCACCACCATGCCGAAGTTCGAGCTGGTCACGGTGTTGTTGGTGATGATCACATCGGTGGCGTCGTGCCACAGGTGGATACCCACCGCGCCCACGCGGTACACCAGGTTGTTCTTGATGGTGCCCGAGGTGCTCACGTAGATACCCTGGACGTAGGTGCAGCCGGCCGGGCCGATGTCGTTGACGACGTTGCTGACGACGTCGGTCTTGACGCCGTGGTAGTAGCTGTCCACGCCGATTGCCGAACCGCCGGCGCTGGTGCAGGCCACGCTTTTTGCCACGTGGTGGATGTGGTTATCCTGGATCATGCCGTAGGAGCCGCCGGTATAGAT
>NZ_JANUGX010000095.1 GCF_024753245.1 Massilia norwichensis
TCGATGACCTGCGCCATGCTGCGCCCGCCGTTCCGGCACGTTATCCGCCGAATACGTTGCTTGAATGTCTCAAGAGCCTTTGACGACACTGCGCGTTTCACCTCTCCATTCGGGCTCTGCCACAAGGCATAACCCAGGAATTTCCGGCCAAACGCGACGGCAACCGCACTTTTCGATTCATTGATCTTCAAGCCCAGTTTGTCGTAGCGGCGCTTGAGCAAGGCCATCACCCGCTCGCCAGCTTTCCGGCTGCGCACGTACACGTTGCAGTCGTCGGCATAGCGGGCAAAACGATGTCCCCGTCGTTCAAGCTCACGGTCCACCTCGTCGAGAAGCACATTGGCCAGCAATGGAGACAGCGGACCACCTTGCGGCGTTCCCTCCATTCTTTCGACCACCACGCCGCCATCCATGATTCCTGCGTTCAGGTAGGCGCGCACCAGCCGGATCACTCCAGCGTCGTTTACGCGTTTCCTCAGGCGGTCAATCAGGATGTCGTGGTTGACGCGGTCGAAGAACTTCGACAAGTCCACGTCCACCACGATGCGGCGGCCTTCCTGCACGTACTGCTGCGCAGCGAGCACGGCATCGCGCGCCCGTCGGCCGGGTCGGAACCCGTAGCTGTGTTCACTAAAAGTCGGATCGATCAGCGGTTGCAG
>NZ_JANUGX010000096.1 GCF_024753245.1 Massilia norwichensis
AATCGGGATAGGGGCCGCCAGTCTAACTGACGGGTCCCCTCCCACACCACCCGGCATGCGGGTCCGCACCGGGCGGTTGGAACGGTTGAGGTCGTAGCGCCGGACCCGCGCACTACGCCTACTTTCATCTGCCTCCAACCCGGTCGATTGAGTTCTTCGCTGTCATCCGGGCTTCCAGCTTCACCTTGGCCCTTTGTTGACGAGCCCCGTTACCGGGCATCTGAAGCATTCCCTCTCGAATGGCCGGCCAGATTCCAGCTCCCATTCCTTCGGCCCTTCAGCACCAGTCTTTAGTCTTGCCGACCACACCAGTACCTACTACGGCCTCTGCTGACTTCTCACTCCGGCTAGCACCGTCGCCCTTTCAGGCACAAGGTGAGATCTCCCCAGGTAAGAACGCAATCCTTCCCTGCACAACCGCCGGATTTACGCCGCCTGATCATTGACCACAAGAGCTTCGCGGTTTGTTGCCCGCTCGCCCTGATCGGCACCGCCTCATATCCGATTCTTGTCCATCGGATCGCAGTTTCGATCCACGCTTCCTCTCCACGGTCGGTCACCCTTCCGCAGTTGCGCTTCACTTCGTTCG
>NZ_JANUGX010000097.1 GCF_024753245.1 Massilia norwichensis
CGGATATTAGCCAACCCCGTTTCTTCCCTGACAAAAGAGCTTTACAACCCGAAGGCCTTCTTCACTCACGCGGCATTGCTGGATCAGGCTTGCGCCCATTGTCCAAAATTCCCCACTGCTGCCTCCCGTAGGAGTCTGGGCCGTGTCTCAGTCCCAGTGTGGCTGGTCGTCCTCTCAGACCAGCTACTGATCGTCGCCTTGGTGAGCCTTTACCTCACCAACTAGCTAATCAGACATCGGCCGCTCCAAAAGCACGAGGTCCGAAGATCCCCCGCTTTCTTCCGTAGAACGTATGCGGTATTAGCGTAACTTTCGCTACGTTATCCCCCACTTCTGGGTACGTTCCGATGTATTACTCACCCGTTCGCCACTCGCCGCCAGGTTGCCCCGCGCTGCCGTTCGACTTGCATGTGTAAAGCATGCCGCCAGCGTTCAATCTGAGCCAGGATCAAACTCTTCAGTTCAATCTCTGTTTGT
>NZ_JANUGX010000098.1 GCF_024753245.1 Massilia norwichensis
TGCGATGCAGTCGGAATACTCCTCGCTGACCGACGAGCTGAGCAACATCGTCAAGAACACCGGCTTCGGCGGCACCACCCTGCTGAACAACTCGGACGGCAAGTTCAAGGATTCCGTCACCTTCCAGATCGGCGCCGGCAAGGACGAGACGATGGAGCTGGACATCGGCACTTCGCTGACCACCATGCACAAGGACATTTATAAAGCTGCAGGCGGCTTCGATGGCGGTTCGATCTCGGATGATGGCGGCACGACAAACTGGACCGCTGCCGGCATTTCCGGCAAGGAACTGACCAAGACCACAGTCGCGGATGACGGTGTCGACGGCACCGGCACCGAAAAT
>NZ_JANUGX010000099.1 GCF_024753245.1 Massilia norwichensis
TACGTATCCATAAAGTACAGCGAGCGTCTGGCAGAAGCCGGCATTGAGCCCTCTGTGGGCAGCAAGGGCGACAGTTACGACAATGCCCTGGCCGAGACGATCAATGGGCTCTACAAGGCTGAATTGATTCATCGCCGCGCTCCCTGGAAAACACGTGAGGCCGTCGAACTGGCCACGCTGGAATGGGTGTCCTGGTTCAACCACCATCGACTGCTGGAGCCGCTCGGCTATATACCGCCAGCCGAAGCTGAGGCAAACTATTACAAGCAACTTAGCAGTCAAGCCGTCCCGGCCTGACTCACACTAACCGGCCTCCACGAAAGCCGGGGC